>NZ_JACHNC010000001.1:5142500-6449424 GCF_014205215.1 Actinoplanes lobatus | reverse complement strand
TCGTTCGCATGATCGCCGGATGCGCGCCGAGAAAACGCACGACCTCCCAGCGCGACTCCAGATCCAGGAGGAAGCCGGCGTCGCCGTCTTGCCAGGGACGCAGCAGAAGCCGGCCGCTCATGATCGTGCGCATACCACCGAATCTAGCCAGCGCGGTTACCGCCACGGCACTCTGGAGATCGTTCGTGGTCGAGGTGCGCGTCGAGTACGGCGACGTCCGCACGTATCGAGTCGAGACTCATGCCGGTGTCGGTACCGAAGGAGACCAACCGGTGGCGGCCGCCCACTCCTCCGCGACGGTCACAACGAGGTCGACCACCGGGTCCTTGACATGCGTGTAGACCTCCCGATCACCGACCGCCTCGGCCAGAACACCCTTGAACCGCGCATACGCCGGCACCGCGTGCGGATGCGCCCGGAACCAGTCCCGGAACAGCAGGGCGAGCCGCTCGTTCGGGGCTCCGGCGACCCGGCAATGCAGGTTGACCTGCTGCTCACCGGGTACACGCCGGTTCCAGTACCGCTTGGCCCACAGGTGCGGTGGATCCGCACGACCGGCCGGCACATGATCCTGCTCGTACGGTCGCCGACAGAATCCGAGCGCGGCCAACGGTCCATCGAACGCGGCCGCGGCATCGTCGAGATCAACGACACTGACCTGTACGTCGAACACCGGCTTGGCCGCCATCCCGGGGATCGAGGTGCTGCCGATGTGATCGACCCGCAGCGCCGACGGCGCCAACGCGGCCTGCAACTCGCCGGCCAGAGCCGCTCCCTGGTGTCGCCAATCCGGGTCGTACGCGGCAATGAACATCACGGCAGCACGGTAGCGGAGCGCCACTCGCCGATCGCCGCGACGGCACGGCCACCGGCACCGTCGTGCGCCTTCATATTGATCTGTACGAGCCGCGTTGCCACGCCGCCGATACCAAGGGTTCAGCTCTTGGTCTCGATCTCCGCGCGCATGTCGGGGAAGTCGCCCTTCACGTCCACCGCGGTCTCGTAGAAGTGCAGAAACATGCCGACGCTACCTTCGTCGGCCCACCCGCAGATGGCCACGTCCTCCTGGCCGACGACGCTGTTGCCGCACTGCGCCACCCCGCCGAGTGAGCCGGTACTGGCAGCGGAGACCTGGGTCAGCTGGTTCTCGCCACTGAACGACTGGAACATGGTGTCGAGCATGCGCTGCGGATCGTCGATGTCGACCTCGGCCGCGATGACGGCGATCATCTTCTTGTCGGCCAGGGACCCGTAGAAGGCACCGAACGCGTTCGCGGCGCCCGGGTAGCCGTCCAGTTCCTTCGCCAGGTCCATGGTGAGCGAGGACAGTTCCTCGGCCTCGATCTTGGAATGACCGTTCAGCGTGTTCGGCTCACGGATGCTGATGTCGGCCTTCGCCGTTTCGCTCGGGCTGGGGCTCGCCTTCTTGTCCTGCGCGGTTCCACCGTTCCCGTTCTGGGAGAACGTCTCACCGACCAGATAAAAGACGATTCCACCACCGACGAGTACGACGAGCGCGATCGCCACCGACAACAGGGTGATCACGACCGTTCGCGACTGTCCCCGCGGCTGAGACGGGACAGCCGGCATGCCGGGCCGGCCGTAGCCGGGGTGGCTGTAGCCCGGCTGCGCATAGGTGGGCTGACCGTAGTTCGGCTGTTCGTAGAGCGGCGCGGTGTGCTGCGGCGTCTCATACGGGTCGACGGGCGGCGGGAGCGGTTCACCGGGCGACGGCGGATAGGGTGGCTGTCCGGGCGGCGGCGGGTAGGTCATCAACGCTCCAGTTCTCGAACTGTCGCTGGATCCTACCGACGGCCGGCGTCACGGCCTCTCATGACCTGGGCGGATGTGGTTTACCGGACGGCTGCGGTGATCAGGGCTTCGGGCGATTCCAGTCGGGCTTGACGGACATCATCTGGGCGGTCTTGGTGGGGTCGCGGTCGATCAGGTCGCCCAGCACCTCGTCGATCTTCGACAGTAGATCGGTGGGCAGCCGCACCCCGGCGGCGACGGCGTTCTCGGTGACCTGCTCGGGCCGGGAGGCGCCGATGATCGCCGAGCTGACGCTGCCGGGTTGCAGGGTCCAGGCGACGGCGAGCTGGGCCATCGTGAGGCCGGCCTCGTCGGCGAGCGGGCGCAGCCGCTGCACGCGGTCGAGCAACACCGGGCCGAGCACCCGGCTGATGAACTGGGGCGCACGCCCGCCGCTGGTGGCGCGGGAGTTCTCCGGCAGCGGACGGCCGGGCTGGTACTTGCCGGTGAGCACGCCCTGGGCCAGCGGCTGGAAGACCACCTGTCCGATGCCTTCACGCTCGCACAGCGGCAGCACCTGCGGTTCGATCACGCGCCACAGCATGTTGTACTGCGGCTGGTTGGCGACGATCCGGCTGCGCAGCCCGAGGTCGGCGGCGATCCGCAGGGCGGCCTCGATCTGTGGGGCGGTCCATTCCGAGACGCCGAGGTAGAGCACCTTGCCCTGGCGTACCAGATCGTCGAAGGCGATCAGGGACTCCTCGATCGGGGTGCGCTCGTCGAAGCGGTGCGCCTGGTAGAGGTCGACGTAGTCGGTGCCGAGCCGCCGCAGCGAGGCGTGGCAGGACTCGATGATGTGCTTGCGGGACAGGCCGCGGTCGTTGGGGCCGTCGCCGGTGGGCAGGCAGACCTTCGTGGCGATCTCGACCGAGGACCGGCGGACGGTGCGCAGCGCGTCGCCGAGCACCTGTTCGGCCGCGCCCTGGGCGTACACGTCGGCGGTGTCGAAGGTGGTGACACCGGCGTCCAGCGCGGCCTGGATGCAGGCGAGCGCGGTGTCCCGCGCGACCAGCTCACCGTGGGTCAACCAGTTGCCGTACGTGATCTCGCTGACGTAGAGGCCGCTACGACCGAGGCGACGATGTTCCATAGTGGATCATCCTACCGAACTGATCCGTCACCGAGGGCTGAAGCGAGATGCCCCAGCCGCACGGGGCGGCTGGGGCATCAGGCGTCAGGCGTCAGTAACCGAAGTCCTGGGTGTAGTACGGGGTGCCGTCGGCCTTGAGGACCACGCCGACACCGACCGTCTTGGACTTGCAGTTGACGATGTTGGCGCGGTGGCCGGAGCTGTTCATCCAGCCGTTGACCACCTCGGAGGCGGTGCGGTAGCCGTAGGCGATGTTCTCGGCCGACGGCTGGGCGTAGCCGGCCGCCTTGGCGCGGTCGACGAAGCTGGACCCGCCGCTGCCGGTGTGCGAGAACGTGCCAGTCTGGGCCATCCAGGCGCTGTGGTCACGGGCGGCCTGGGTGAGCTGCGCGTTGACCGTCAGGGCGGAGCAGCCGTTCTTGCCACGCTCGACGTTGATCAGGCGGTTGATCTCGTCCTGGAGGGCCTGCTCGGACGACTTGGCCGGCGTGGTGTTGCCCGGGGCGGGCGTCGTCGGCGCGGGCTGGCTCGGGGCGGGCTGGCTCGGGGCCGGCTTGGTCGGGGCCGGCTTGGTCGGAGCCGGCCACGACGGGCTGCGCTTGACCGGACCGGGGTTCCAGGAGCCGTAGCGGCCGGAGTCGTAGTTCCCGGAGCCGTACCGGCCCGAGTCGTAGTTGCCCGAGCCGTACCAGGAGCCGTACTGCCCGTAGTCGGGCTGCGTCGGGCCAGGCTTCGCCGGCGCAGCCTCGGCCGAACTCGCGATCATCGTGGTGGCACCGATCGCGGCGACCGGGGTGAGGAGAGCGGTCACGGCGAAGCGGCGAAGAAGCTGGCGCAAGAGCAGACCCTTTCGGAATGTTCCACCCGCTGTCTGCGGGCTCACCAGTCACTTCGACGAGGCGCCGGGCGCGACGATCACAGAATCGGTGTTTGCCGGTTTCCGAATGGTTGCCGCGATCGAGCCCGGGTCCCGGTGGCGTTCGCGGTCGTCTTGCGGTTGGCGGGTGCTCCGTCCGTACGAAATCGGTCTTGAGGGCCTGGAACCGCGGATGCCCGGCGTCGGGCCGAGGTCACCGGGGGTGCGAGCGCAACCGGCCGGAGGGATCTTGATGCGGAGGCGGAGGAGGCGAGTGCGGTGAACGCCCGGCTGTTGACGCCCCGGCCCGGTGGTTGCGGCATTCGGCCGCTCGGCCATGCCCGGCGGGCCGGTGAGTCGGCTCGCCCTCGACGGAGCGGATGACTGCCGGCGTAGCCGCGGAGATGACGATCCGGATTTATCGTGATCAGTTTCACACAAGATCATCACCGCGCCGTCACCACCCATGAACACAGCGTGTCGGAAAACTTCGCACCCGTCCCGCAACCGGGACGCTACTCGCCAGATCGATCGGCACCCGTGGATGTCGCGGCGGGTTGGCAGCCCCTGGACCTGGGATATCAAGGAAGGGCGGCGGGCACCTGCTCGCCGGTCGTGTCAGCACGGACCACGCCGAGCCCTGCCCCGGTCCGGCGACACGAGCCACTTGGCGAGCATGAGGCAATCGGGGGCAGGGACGGGGGAACCACATATCGATCCGGCACCGCCAGGTGACGGATCTTGGGGTGAAGCCGCCACCGTGCGGCCGGGCATTCCTTCGCGCCCGAACCCGACAGCTAACCTCGCAGGCGTGCCGGAGGGATTCCTTCACCGTGCACGTACGTACTTCGAGCCGGCACTTCCGCACCCTGGGAACCGGCACCATCGCCCTGTCCGTGGGTCTCGGTCTTCTCGCTGGAGGACTCGGCACACCGCACGCCGCCTCCGCCGCCCCACAGGCGCCGAGTGTCGCCACCGTCCGGACGAACGTGGCGGTGAGCCGCACCGTCACCGTCGAGGCCGCGGCCGGCGCCACTGCCAGCACCAAGGTCGTGACCGCGGCGCAGCCGATCGGCGCCCGGGTCGTGACCGAGGCGGCCTCGCACAAGGGCAAGCTCTACCTGTTCGGCGCCGTCGGGCCGAAGCGATTCGACTGCTCGGGCTTCACCCTCTACGTCTACAAGAAGACGGTGGGCAAGAAGCTGCCGCACAAGGCGAACCTGCAGCAGAAGTACGGCAAGAAGGTCAGCAAGGCCGACGCCCGTCCCGGTGACCTCATCATCATCCGCAGGGGCTCGTACGGCATCCACGCCGCCATCTACGCGGGCAACGGCATGATGTGGTCGGCGCCGCGGACCGGCAAGCCGGTCAGCAAGCAGAAGATCTGGAGCTCGAACTACGTCGTCCGGCGCCTGGCCTGATGACGACACTGCCCGCACCCACCACAGGGTGCGGGCAGTCGGCGTCTACGGCTACCTCGCCCGTTCGTAACCGGCCTCGTCGACGGCCGCGGCCACCGCGGTGTCGTCGACGGGCTGGGCGCTGGTGACGGTGACCGCGCCGGAGGTCAGGTCGACCTGGACACCGGTGACGCCGGGGATCCTGCCGACCTCCTCGGTCACCGAGTTGACGCAGTGCGAGCAGGTCATGCCGGTCACGGTGTAGGTCTTGGCGGCCATCACGGTCTCCTCGTCGTTGGCGAATTCCGGCGGACAGGGCGCCGCCGCCTCCCCACGATGATACCGGTACCCCCCTAGGGTATTACCGAATGGCACACGGATCTGCGCTGTCAGTTCGGTCGCAGGTCCAGCGGCAGCCGGTTCACGCTGGTCATCAGCCACGGGTTCACCTCGTCGACCGGCTCGTCGGCCGCGACCGAGATGTCCGCGTACCGCTGGAACATGATGCCCAGAGCGACCCGGGCCTCCAGCCTCGCCAGGGGCGCTCCGATGCAGAAGTGGATGCCGTGCCCGAAGGCGAGGTGCGGATTGCGGGTGCGGTGGACATCGAACCGGTCGGGTTCGGTGAACACCCGTTCGTCACGGTTGGCGGCCGCGAGCCACGGCATGACGACGGCACCGGCCGGAACGTCCACCTCGCCGATCCCGACGCCACGGGTGGTCAGGCGGGCCAGGCGAGGAAACGGCGTACGGTATCGCAGCACTTCCTCGATGGTGTCGGGTAGCAGTCCCGGGTCGTCGCGTACCGCCGCCGCGGCCTCGGGGTTCTCCTCGAAGCAGAGAATCGCGTTGCCGAGCGTCGCTGTCGTGGTGATGTGCCCGGCGAGCAGCAGCAGGCCGACGAACCCGATGATCTCCTCGTCGGCGAGGTGCTCCCCGTCGACCTCGGCCAGAATCAGTTTGCTCATCAGGTCATCGGCGAGGTCGGCGCGCCGCGCCCGGATGCGTTGCAGCAGGTAGGTGTTCATCTCCCGGATGGTCGGTACGGCCGTGTCCATCGACTCCGTGGCGGTGGCGAGGAGCGACTGTTCGGGATCGATGTTCTGCTGGTTGAACAGGTCGTCGGCCCATCGGTGGAAGATCGGCCGGTCCGATGCCGGAATGCCGAGCAGTTCCGCGATGACGATCACCGGCAGGGGGTAGGCCAACCGCTCGATGATGTCCACCCGGGTCTCGCCGCCCGCGCCGTCGAGCAATTCGTTCGTGACCCGCGCGATCCGGGGTTCCAGCAGGGCCACGACCCGTGGCGTGAACGCCTGGTTGACCAGGCCGCGCAGCTTTCGGTGCCGGGGCGGATCCATCCGGACGAAGTTGCCCTGCTCGAAGAGCGCGAAGTCCTCCTGCCGCGGCACCAGTTCGCTCAGATCCGAGGAGAAGGCGCCGGGGTCGGAGAGCACGGCGCTGGTTTCCGGGTGACCCAGCACATGCCAACAGCGTTGCTTGTCGTCATGGACGACCTGTCCCCGGCCGCGCAACCGCTCAAGCCAGGCGAGCAGATCGGCCAGCTTCGGCGCCTTCTTCGTCGAGGTCATCGGAAGCCCCTCCGCGAGCACCCTTTCGGGCCGGGCAGGAACGTAACCCTGAGGACCAACGCTATCCCGGTCCGCGTCCGTTCTGCCCCGAAGGACGCCGAATCAAGGCGCTTCGCGATCGTCCGGGCGCCGGAGCTGGTCGCGGCGGCGGATGAGGTACGCCCGTTCGGCGGCGTTGTCGGTGCGGGCGACGGCCCGGTCGTAGGCGGCCGCCGCGGCACCGTCATCGAGACGTCGCAGCAGGTCGGCGCGGGCGGCGTGGAAGGCGTGATAGCCGTCGAGGACGTCGGCGAGCCGGTCGATCTCGGCGAGCCCGGCGGCCGGGCCGTCGACCTCGGCGACCGCGACCGCCCGGTTCAGCCGCACGATCGGGGACGGGTCGAGCCGTGCCATCCGGTCGTACAGGGCGATGATCGTCGGCCAGCGGGTCTCCCGGGCCGACGGGGCCTCGGTGTGGACGGCGTTGATCGCGGCCAGGAGCTGGTAGCGCCCGGCCGGTGGGCCGCCGGCCGCCACCGCCGCGATCCGCTCCCGGACCAGCGCGGCGCCCTCGGCGATGAGGTGGCGGTCCCAGAGCCCGCGGTCCTGTTCGGCGAGGATCACCAGTTCCCCGCTGCCGGACACGCGAGCCCGCCGCCGGGCGTCGGTGAACAGCATCAGCGCGAGCAGCCCGGCCACCTCGCCGTCGCCGGGCAACAGGTCACGCAGCAGGCGGCCGAGACGGATCGCCTCGTCGGTGAGGTCGGCGCGGACCGGATCGTCACCCTCACCGGCGAGATAGCCCTCGTTGAAGATCAGGTAGACGACCGCGAGCACGCCGGCGAGCCGCTCGCGGATGTCACCGGCCGACGGCACCCGGTACGGAATGCCGGCCGCCCTGATCTTCGTCTTGGCACGGGTGATGCGTTGCGCCATAGCGGTCTCCCGTACCAGGAAGGCGCGGGCGATCTCGGCGACGGTGAGGCCGCCGAGCAGGCGCAGGGTGAGCGCCACCCGGGCGTCCATGGCGAGCGCCGGATGACAACAGGTGAAGACGAGCCGGAGCCGGTCGTCCTCGACGGGGCCGGTGGGTTCGGGTGCGCTGTCGTCGTACACGATGAGGGCCGCCTGGTGTTTGGCGTCGCGCTGGGCCTCGCGCCGCAGCCAGTCGATCGCCTTGCGGGATGCGGTGGTGGCGAGCCACCCGCCGGGATTCGGCGGTACGCCTTCGCGCGGCCACCGCTGTGCGGCGGCCGCGAACGCCTCGGCCGTCGCCTCCTCGGCGATGTCGAGATCACCGAAACGGCGGGCGAGGCCGGCGACCAGCCGCGCCCACTCCTGACGGTGGGCGCGGGTGATCGCCTGCTCGGTGGTGCCAGCGCTCATTTGTTCCCGAGGCGGCCGGCGCGGTCGGCTCCGGGACCGCGGAACCGGTGCACCTCCTGGGGCCACTCGAGCGCGGTCGCGAGCCGGCCGGCCCAGTACCGCGCCGTCGCGTCGTCGGGCACCTCCACCGCGGCGAACCCGCCGAGGTGCTCCTTGGTCTCGACGAACGGGCCGTCGGTGAAGACGGCCTCGCCGTCGACGGCCTCGACGCTGCACACCGCGGTGGACCGGTCGAGGCCGCCGTTACTGAAGATCAGCACGCCCTCGGCCAGCATCTCGTCGATCACCGGGCGGACCGCCTCGGACTTCGCGCGGATCTGCTCCTCGGTGTGGTGGGGCACCCACTCGTCGTTGAAGGTGATCAGGTACTCCGGCATGGTCGTCTCCCTCTGATACCGGTCCGGCGGACGCCGCACACCGGTTCCACGAACGGCGGCCCCTTGATACGACACCATCGCCGGAGAATCTTTCAAACGGCCCGCCGTCGGTCGAGCGCGAACCCGGTGGCGGCCAGGGCGAGGCCAGCCAGACCGAGGGCGACGCCGGCCCAGGCGGGGGCGCGGTAGCCGAGGCCGGCGGCGATGACCGCGCCGCCGAGGGCCGCGCCGAGGCTGTTGGCGATGTTCATGGCGGACTGGTTGACCGCAGCGCCCATCAGCTGCGCCCCGGGGGCGACCGTGATCAGCCGGGACTGCAGGGCGGGACCGAGGAAGAGGCTGGTCGCGCCGATCAGGAAGGCGCCGGTGAACAGGCCGGCCGTGGTGCCGGCGGTCAGGGCGAAGAGCACCGCGGTGGCGATCATCGCGGTGAAGCCGAGCAGGGTGGCGCGGTGCAGGTCGCGGTCGGCGTACCAGCCGCCGAGCGCGTTGCCGACGGTCATGCCCAGGCCCATGGCGACCAGCACCCACGGCACGGTGCCGGTGGACAGGCCGGTGACCTCGGTGGTGACCGGGGCGATGTAGCTGTTGATGGCGAAGAAGCCGGCGAAACCGATGGCGGCGGTGGCGGCGGTCAGCCAGACCAGCGGGTGGCGCAGCGAGCGCAGTTCGGCGGCGGGGGAACCGTCGGCGGCGGGCGCGTCCGGCACGGTGGCGGCCACGGCCAGCAGCGCGAGGGCGAAGACACCGGCGATGACCAGGTAGGCGATCCGCCAGCCGGACTGCTGGCCGAGCCAGGTGACGGCCGGCACGCCGACGACGTTGGCGATGGTCAGGCCGCTGAGCACGGCGGCGAAGCCGCGGCCCTCGTTGCCGGGGCCCATCAGTTTGGCGGCCAGCAGGCCGGCGGCGCCGAAATAGGCGCCGTGCGGCAGCCCGGCCACGAACCGGGCGACCAGGACGAGGGTGAATCCGGGGGCGAGCGCGGACGCGACGGTGCCGGCCACGAAAAGCACGAGCAGGGCGAGGACCAGCCGGCGGCGCGGCACGCGGGCGGTCGCGGCGGCGATCAGGGGCGCGCCGACGACGACCCCGAGGGCGTACGCGGTGACCATCCAGCCGGCGTGCGCGACGGCGTCGGACGGGGATCGGGTGTACTCGGCGCCGAGCAGGTCCTGGGCGATCTGGGGCAGCAGGCCCGCGGGGACGAACTCGGTGAGGCCGATGGCGACGGCGCCGAAGGCGAGGGCGAGCAGGGCCGGCCAGCGGCGGTCGGCGCCGGGGTGGGGAGCCACAGCGTCGAGTTCTGCAACGCTGTTGCGTATGTCGGTCATGACCCGGACTTTAGCAACGCTGTTGCGTTAGTTGTAGTGTGAGCCCGTGCACCTCGCCTTCCTCCGCGACTACCACGAGGCCCTGGTCCTCACGCTGGCCCGCACCCGGCCGACCATCGAGCGCGGCACGGTCGCCGAGGTCACCGGCCTGACCCCACAGGCCGTCTCCAAGGTCCTCGCCCGGCTGCTGGAGGAGGGCCTGATCGCACCGGCCGGGGTGCGCCGGGCCGCGATGGGCAAACCGGCCGCCATCTACCGGCTCGTGCCCGACAGCCGGTGGGCGATCGGCGCACACGTCACCCGCCGCGCCCTGCGCCTGGCCCTGACCGACCTGGCCGGCACCGTCCGGGCCGGCGTCACGACCGCCCTGCCACCCGACTTCACCCCGGAGCAGCTGCTGAGCGAACTGTCCGCCGGGGTCACCGGACTGCTCGCCGCCCCAGGGCCCGGAGGCGCGCCCCGGCACCTGGCCGGGGTCGGCATCGGCATGATCGGGCCGCTCGACCAGGCCACCGGCACCGTCCGCGACGCGCACCGGCTCCGCCACTGGCACGACATCCCGCTGGCTGACCTCGCCACCGAACGGCTCGGGCTGCCGGTCCACGTCGACAAGGACGTCACCGCCGCGGTGACCGCCGAAGCGTGGCGCCACGGCGCCGGGTTCCGCGACGCCGCCCTGATCATGGTCGAGAGCGGCGTCGGCGCCGGGCTCTGGCTCGGCGGCGCCGCCCACCGTGGCGCGCACACCAACGCCGGGGAGTTCGGGCACACCGTCGTCCAGCTCGACGGGCCGCCGTGCGTGTGCGGCCGCCGCGGCTGCCTGGAGGCCGTCCACGATCGGGCCGGCGATCCCGCGGCGGCCGCGGCCGTCCTCGGTGTCGGCGTGGTCAACCTGTTGCAGACCCTCGATCTGGGGCACATCGTCCTCGCCGGAGCCGACCTGCTCGAACACGGCGAGATCTACCGCGGGGCCGTCGAGCACGCGGTCCGCACCCAGGTCCCCCGCGCCGACTGGCTGTCCGTCGAGGTCACCCTGGCCGGCCTCGGCACCGACACGATCGCGGCGGGCGCCGCGATGCAGGTCCTGAACGCACGGTACGGCGTCCCCGATGTCCGGGTACCGGCCCGGCCGCAGCCGAACCGGTACCCGGCGGTCAGCCCAGAGTCGCGACCAGAACCGCTTTGATGGTGTGCAGACGGTTCTCGGCCTGATCGAAGACGATGCTGGCCGGTGAGTTGAAGACCTCGCCGGTGACCTCGAGGCCGGAGGTCATGCCGGTGTGTTCCATGATCTCGGCGCCGACCACGGTGTTGCTGTCGTGGAAGGCCGGCAGGCAGTGCATGAACTTGACGAGCGGGTTCCCGGTCCTCGCCAGCAGGTCGCTGTTCACCTGGTACGGCGTGAGCTGCCGGACCCGGTCGGTCCACACGCTCTTGGCCTCGCCCATCGACACCCAGACGTCGGTGTGGACGAAGTCGACGCCGGCGACCGCCTCGTCCGGGTTGTCGGTGATGGTGATCCGGGCACCGGTACGCCCGGCGATCTCCTGGGCGAGCTGGACGACGTCCTTCGGCGGGTGCAGGTCGGCGGGCCCGGCGAGCCGGACGTCGCTGCCCATCAGCGCCCCCATGATCAGCAGTGAGCGGCCCATGTTGAAGCGGCAGTCGCCGAGGTAGGCGTACGTCAGGCCGTCGTAGGGTTTGTTGCTCGCCTCGTGCATGGTCAGGAAGTCGGCCAGCATCTGGGTGGGGTGCCACTCGTTGGTCAGCCCGTTGTAGACCGGCACACCGGCGTGCGCGGCCAGTTCCTCGACGTCGGTCTGGGCGCTGCCGCGGAACTCGATGGCGTCGTACATGCGGCCGAGGACGGCGGCGGTGTCGGCGATCGACTCCTTGTGACCCAGCTGCGACCCGGACGGGTCGAGGTAGGTGACGTGCGCACCCTGGTCGAAGGCCGAGACCTCGAACGCCGACCGCGTACGGGTGGAGGTCTTCTCGAAGATCAGGGCGATCTCCTTGCCCTCGAGGTGCTTGACCTCGGTGCCGGCGTACTTGGCCAGTTTCAGCGCCTCGGCGAGCCGCAACAGGTGCCGCAGCTCCTGTGGGCTGAAGTCGATCTCTTTGAGGAAGTGGCGGTTTCTGAGGTTGAACGCCATGGAAGGTCTCCGATCAGAACGCGGGGTCGCGCTGGATGGGACAGGTCATGCAGTGGGAGCCGCCGCGGCCGCGGCCGAGCTCGAAGCCGGCGATCGGCAGCACCTCGATGCCGGCCTTGCGCAGTGCGGCGTTGGTGCTGGTGTTGCGCTCGTACCCGACGACGACACCGGGTTCGAGGGCGACCACGTTGTTGCCGTCGTCCCACTGTTCGCGTTCAGCGCCGAAGCTGTCGCCGCCGGTCTCGATGACCCGCATCTCACCGATCCCGAGAACCCGCGCCATGACCTGGGGCAGCGAACCGTCTGCTTCTTCGACGACGAGGTCGTCGGCGTCGTCGCCCGGGCGGATGGCCCAGATCCGGGCGCCATCGACGACCTGCGGGAACGCGGTGACCACGTCCCGGTCGCACATGGTGATCACCGTGTCGAGATGCATGTAGCTACGTGACTTCGGCAGCAGCACGGCCAGTACGACCCGCGCCGAGTTGGCCCGGAACAGCGAGCGCGCGATCCACAGCACGGCCTGCGGGGTGGTGCGCTCACCCATGCCGATCATCACCGCGCCGTTGCCGATCGGCTGGACGTCGCCGCCTTCGACGTTCGCGCGGCCCCAGTCCTCGTCGGCGCCGCCGAGCCAGATCGGGAACTTCTCGGCGGTGAACATCGGATGGAACCGGTAGACCGTCTCCATGATCATGGTTTCCGGTTTGCGGGCCGGTTTCGTCATCGGGTTGAGCGTGACGCCGTCGTAGATCCAGCAGGACGGGTCACGCTGGAACAGGAAGTTGGGCAGCGGCGGCAGCAGCATCGTCGTGGCCGACGCCGACTCCCACATGAGCCCGAGCGGGTTGGCCACGTCGGCCTTGGTGATCCCGCCGATCAGGAAGTCCGCGACCTGTGCCGGCTCGGCGCCGCCGACCCACTCGCGGGCCCGGTCGGCGGCGGTGATCCCCACTTCGCGTTCGTTGAGGATGTGCTCGCCGACCCACTGCTTGGCGGCCGGGTCGGCGAGCGCCTCGGTGAGCAGGGTCTCCACCTCGAACACCTCGACGCCGCGGCCGCGCATCACCTCGCAGAACGCGTCGTGCTCGGCCTCGGCCCGCTCGACCCACAGCACGTCGTCGAAGAGCAGTTCCTCGGCGTTCGACGGGGTCAGGCGGGTGTGCTCGAGACCGGGCCGGTGCACCATGACCTTGCGTAGCTTGCCGACCTCTGAGTGAACCCCGAAAGGCATTCCGATCACCTCTTTAGAGAGCGTTGGTGGGGACGGACTGAGGTTTGAGATCGTGCGGGCCGCCGTAGTCGCCGCCGGGGGTCACGACCGTGCCGGCCTTGCCGGCGAGGATCTGCTCGGCCTCGTCGAGCGCCCCGATGGCGGCCAGGTCACCGGTCAGCTCCACGAACCGGCAGACGGCCTCGACCTTCGGCCCCATCGAGCCGGCCGGGAACTCCTCGCGGCGCAGCGCGGCCGGGGTGGCCCGGGACACGACCTCGGCCTGGCTGGTGCCGAAGCCGCAGTACACCGCGGGCACGTCGGTGAGCAGCAGCAGCGCATCCGCCTCGAGCGACTCGGCCAGGACCGCGGTGGCCAGATCCTTGTCGACGACCGCCTCGACACCCTCCAGCCGGCCCGCCTCGTTGCGGACCACCGGTACGCCTCCCCCGCCGGCGCAGACCACCACCGTGCCGGCGGACAGCAGCTGGCGGATGATGCGGGTCTCGACGATCCGCTCGGGCGCCGGTGACGGGACGACCCGGCGCCAGTGCGGCCCGTCCGGTTTCACGTCCCAGCCCCGAACGGCTGCCAGCCGACGCGCCGTCGCCTCGTCGTACACCTGCCCGACGAACTTGGTCGGCGACGCGAACGCCGGGTCGGCGGCGGACACCAGGGTCTGGTTGACGATCGCCGCGACCTGCCGCCCGGGCAGGGCGTTCTGCAGACCCTGGAGCAGCCAGTAGCCGATCATTCCCTGGGTCTGCGCGCCGAGGACGTCCAGCGGATAGGGCCGTTCCAGCTCGGGGTCGTTCGCGCTCTCCAGGGCGAGCATGCCCACCTGCGGGCCGTTGCCGTGGGTGATGACCAGCTCGTGGCGGGCGGCCAGCGGGGCCAGGGCTTCGACGGCTCGGCGGGCATTCTCCTGCTGGATCGCGGCGTCGGGCTTCTGGCCGCGTTGCAGCAGCGCGTTGCCGCCGATGGCGATCACGATGCGCATGGGGATCCTTCCGGGTCAGTGGTAGGGCGGGACCGGCGGCGGTTCGGTCATCCGGGTACGCATGCGCAGGTAGACGGGTATGCCGATGAGCATGGCCGCGCCCGCCATCAGGAACGGGCTCCACACCTCGTACCATTTGTCCGCACCGGTGTTGCGGGAGCACACGATGAACAGGACCGAGAAGACCAGGGCGAGGACCGCCACCGTCGCATCGCGGGCGAAGCGGGGCGTGTGCAGTTCCCGGCGGTCACGCAGCCGCCACTTCAACTGGGCGAGCGCGGAGAACGCGTACGGGATCGCGGCGGTGATGCCGGTCATCAGCACCAGGGTGTTGAAGACGGTGGCGCCGCTGGTGCCCATGAAGCTCACCGCCATGGCGACGCTGCCCAGCACGGTCGAGGCGATGATGCTGACCGCCGGGACCCCACGGTTCGAGAGCCGGCCGAACACCTCCGGGAACAGGCCGTCCTTCGCGGCCGCGAGCGGCATCTCGGCGCAGATCATGATCCAGCCGTTGAGAGCGCCGATGCCGGAGACGATCACGGCGATGGCCACCAGCGAGCCCGCCCAGGTGCCGCCGCCGACCATCGCGTCGGCCGCCACCGAGTACGACGCCTTGTTCTCGTCCTTGGCGAGTTCCGTGGTGGGCACCGTGCCGAACACGGCGATCATCGAGAGCAGGTAGACCACCGAGGAGCCCAATGTGCCCAGCAGGGTGGCCTTGGGAATGTTGCGTTCGGGGTCGCGAACCTTCGCCGCGGCGACCGCGGCCGCCTCCACCCCGAGATAGCTGAAGAGGCAGATCGCCATCGCGCTGCCGATCGCGCTCAGATCGGACTCGCCGCTGACGTTCCACGGTGAGAAGTTGCCGGAACTGATGGCGAACAGGCCGACGGTCGACATCAGCGCCAGCGGCACGTACTTGATGATCGACGTCCACAGTTGGACGACCCCGGTGTTCTTGACGCCGCTGAGGTTCACGGCCGCCGGAATCCACAGGCCGACGAGGGCGATGACGATCGACCAGCCGGCCGCATGACCCGTGTTGACGAACTTCTCGACGTAGAAGACCCATCCCGTGACGATCGCCGCGTTGCCGGCCCATGCCGTGATCCAGTACGACCACGCGTTCATGAAACCCGTGCCGTTGCCGAAGCCGGCGCGGGCGTACGCGTACGGGCCGCCGTCGGCGGGCAGCCGCCGCGACAGCGACGCGAACATCAGCGCCAGCGCGACCGCGCCCAGCGTGGTCAGGACCATCGCGACGATACTGATCGGACCGATGGATGCCAGGGAGTACGGCAGGTTGAAGATGCCGACCCCGATGATGCTGCCCAGAATGAGCGCCGTGGCCTGCGGGAGCCCCAGGCTGGCGGCGGCCTCGGGCTTCGACGACGCTTCTCTGACCTCTGCCATGGCTCTCCCCGCAATGCTGGGTGGACATCGCATGAATGACTATTGACGTTCGTTAACCTTGCGTTTCGACTACCGTTGCCTCTCGATTCACCCGGCGCCCGTGGGGGCGCGCGCTCAGAGGCGAACCACACCTGAACGATGGCGGCCGATCCCCCCGCCTCACTTCGTCCGGAGCGGATGAATTTCGCGGCCCCGACGCCCACGGGCCTGGACTTTGGACTGGTCAAGAGCCTGCACCGGGAATCGGGGCGGGCAAATCTGTCCAGCCGTCCGTGGCGATTTCATTCTCTGCATAATTTGCGGTGAGACGGTGGACCATATTGGCCACGATCGACCATGCGGGGGTTACATGACGGTTTCGGTGTCGAGAGTGCCGCTTCCCGCTCACCCGTATCAAGAACTCAGCTGGTCCCGTAGGGTCGCGGGATGCCACGTCGACGCGGGGTGCGGTTCCTGACCGTCGGTGAAGACCGGTTCCTGTGGAACATCGGGCACCAGCACGAGGAGGTCGACGACCCGTCGAAGTACGCGCATTGCCGTGAGATCGTCGTGATCCGCCGCCACCGGTCACGGGGACGGCTCGAGATCGTCTTCCGCGCCGGCCCTGGTCGCCTCGTCCCGGACGGGATGGTGGAAAGCGGCGCGGTGATGGGCGGCGCCGGCCGGTGGTTGAACCTTCACGAGCCCGGTACGGTGCGGGCGTTGCTGGACGAGGCGCTGGACGGTGGGTGGCGGCCGGACCGGCCGGATCCGGTCGAACTCGACGGATGGGCGCTGTTCGACACCGTCTTCGCCCGCCGCGGCGCGCCCACGGCGTAGGGCCGACGACGCGACGTACTGTTCGGACTGTCGCGAACGCGGTTACAGTGACCGAATGGTCGAGGGCCTGCTTCCGTTCCGGGACATCGGCAGCCTCGTGCGGCCGAGGCAGGACCTCTCGGAAGGCCTGCATGTCGTCCGCGACGCGGACGAGTGGGCCCGGCACTGGGCGAAATCATCCTCTGGTTCGTCGTTCGGGCCCCCGGCGGCGGCAGTGGACTGGCAGACCGAGATGTGCGTGGTCGCCGCGCTCGGGACGCGCCCGAGCGGCGGCTATCAAGTCCTGATCAATACGATCGAGGTCGTCGGCGGCGGGCTGACGGTCGTCGCATGGGAGATCCGGCCCGGCAACTGCGTGGTGACGTGCGCCCTCACGCATCCGTTCCACGCCGTTGCGACGCCTGCCCGCACCGCCCCGGCCAGCCTGATCAAGCTCGTCGCCGAACAGGACTGCGAGGCGACCGACTACTGATCAGGTGTTACCGCCGGAGCACTCTCATCAGCGCCTCGGCGCGCGTACCCCGGATGGGTCTTTCAAATCTGGGCGGTCTCGTCGGCGTGGGCTCGGATCTCGCGGGCCACGGTGGGCCAGATCTCCCGGGGGAGGTCGTGGCCGGTGCCGGGCAGTTCGACGTAGCGGGCATTCGGCACCGATGCGGCGATGCGGCGGCCGGCGGCGGGGCGGATCAGCGGGTCCTGCTCGCCGTGCAACACGAGGGTGGGGACGCGGAGGTCGCGCAGGCGCGGGCCGCGCCAGGTGGCGCTGGTCTGCCGGGCCTGGGCGCGGCTGTCGCGGACGCCGCTGGGCAGCCCGGCGTCGAGTTCGCGTTCGACGCGCAGGCGGGCGTCCTGCTCGTCGAACGGATAGCCGGGCGAGGCGACCGCCCGTAACAGGTCCAGGCCCGCGGCCACGTCTCCGTCGCGGCCGGCGGGGTGGCGCATCCGGGTCAGGCGCGCCAGGAACGGCAGGCGCACGTAGCGGAGGACGGCGGCGCCGCGAACGTCGCTGGGTACGGCGGCGTACGAGGTCAGGGTGTGCACCCGGCCGGGGTGGCGTAGTGCGGTGCGCTGGGCGACCAGGCCGCCCTGGGAGACGCCGAACAGGTGGGCGCGCTGCCAGCCGAGCGCGTCGAGGACGGCGACCGTGTCGTCGGCCATGTCCTCGGCGGTGTAGGCGGGCGGGCGGCGGCGCAGCAGGGCGGTGACCGGGTTGCCGGCCGGAGCGTCGTCGAAGCGGGTGGAGCCGCCGGCGTCGCGGCCGTCGAACGAGACGACGCTGAATCCGGCGTCGATCAGCGCGGCGACCATGCCGTCGGGCCACCAGAGGCGGGAGACGCCGAGTCCCATGAGCAGCAGCAGCGGCTCGCCGCCGGCGCCGCCGAGGTCGTCGACCGCGAGGCGTACGTCGCCGTTGCGCGCGGTGTACGGGGTCCTGGTCATCGTTGCCTCACTCATTCGGGAACAGCGTTCGCGAACACTGTACTCGGAACGATAGGGTGGGCACAACGGGAGAGGGGTGGCATGGAGACGGTGCCGGTGTGGCTTCGGGAGCGGCGTACGGGAGTGGGCCGGCCCGCCGAACGATCCCGCGCGGAGGTGACCGCCGCGGCGATCGCCCTGGCCGACCGGGAGGGCCTGGCCGCCGTGTCGATGCGCCGCGTCGCCGCCGAACTGGGCACCGGCCCGGCGTCGCTCTACCGCTATGTCGACAGCCGGGACGACCTGCTCGATCTGATGACCGACGAGATGGCCACCGAGTACCAACTGCCCGAACCGGGCGGCCCCTGGCTGCCGGCACTGCTGGAGGTGTACCGGCAGGGCCGCGCGGTGATGTTGCGGCACAGTTGGCTGCCGGAACTGCTGCTCGCCCGCTCCACGCTCGGCCCGCACTCCACCGAACTGCTGGAACACGTGCTGGCGATCCTCGCCGCGCACCCGGCGGGCGCGGGCCGCAAGCTGGAGGCGTTCGCCGTGATGACCACGCTCACCGCCGCCCTCACCTTGCACGAGCTCAACGCGAGCTCCGGCGCCCCGCAGAGGCAGGGCGCCTACCTGGCCCACGCGATCGCGGCGGGACGGCACCCCCACCTGGCGGCGGCGCTGGCCGGCGGCCCGGCGACGCCCGCACCACGTTTCGAGGACACGGTGTCGCGGGTTCTCACCGGCCTGCTGGGGGAATGAGCCCAACAGTAGGGTGGCGACGTGCTCAGCGCCTTTCCTCTCACCCCGTTCGCCGGGGACGGCACCGTTGACGAGCGGGCCTTCACCGGCCTGATCGACCGGCTCGTCGCGGCCGGGGTCGACTCGATCTCACCGCTCGGTTCGACCGGGTCGTACGCCTATCTGCGCCCGCGGGAACGTGCCCGGCTGGCGCGTCTCGCGGTGGAGCACGCCGCCGGGATCCCGGTGATGGTGAGCATCGGCGCGACCCGTACCCGTGATGTTCTCGATCTTGCCGAGGATGCGCAGAAGGCCGGCGTGTCGGCGGTGCTGCTCGCGCCGGTGTCCTATCAGCCGCTGACCGCCGACGACGTCTACGGCCTGTACGAGGACGTCACCCGGGAACTGTCCGTGCCGCTGACCGTCTACGACAATCCGGGAACCACCCACTTCACCTTCACCGACCAGCTCTACCAGGCCGTCGCCGCGCTGCCGAACGTGGCGTCGATCAAGATCCCGGGAGTCCCCGCCGACCCGGCCGCGGCGAACGCCCACGTCGCCCGGCTGCGCGGGCTGCTGCCCGCGCACGTCACGCTCGGAGTGTCCGGTGACGCGTACGGCGCCGCCGGGCTGATCGCCGGCTGCGACGCCTGGTACAGCGTCATCGGCGGCACCCTGCCCGGGCCGGCGCTGACGATCACCCGTGCGGTGCGGGCCGGTGACACCGCCACCGCGTTGGCCGAGTCGGCGCGGCTGCAACCGTTGTGGGACCTGTTCGCCCGGCATCGCGGCAGCCTGCGGGTGATCGCGGTGGTCGCCGAGCACCTGGGACTGGTGACGGCGCCGGCCCTGCCCCGCCCGATCCGCGGACTGTCCGGCGCCGACCGCGCCGAGGTGATCGACGTCGTCGAACGGCTGGGCCTGTCCGGTCAGCGAGGACGCACGGCGTAGGTCAGGTGCGTCACCCGCGGTGACGGCTCGGAGCGGACCGGCTCCAGCCTGATCCGGGAGGCGTCCACGCCGTCGAACAGCCGGGTGCCCGATCCCAGGAGCACGGGTGCCAGCGCGATCGTGAACTCGTCGACCAGGCCGGCGTTCACGTACTCCAGGATCGTCGTCCCGCCGCCCGAGATGCGGACGTCACGATCACCGGCGGCCTCGCGGGCCTGGTCGAGCGCGGACTTGATGCCGTCGTTGACGAAGTGGAAGGTAGTCCCGCCGGGCCGCTCCCACGGCTCCCGCTCGGTGTGCGTCACGACGAAGACCGGCGTGTGGAAGGGCGCCTCCTCCGGCCATGACTGCTCGCCGAGGTCGAACATGCGCTTTCCCATGACGTTCGCGCCGATCCGCTCGTACGTCTCCCGCGCGATCTCGTTGTCGCGCCCCTCCTCGCCGCCCTCGCCCATCTTGAGGCTCTCCCGGAAGAACCGCAGCGGGAACATCCACTGCTGCAACTCCCCCCACTGCTTCATCCAGCGCCGCACGTCCGGATCGTCCTGCTTCCCGGGCGTGAGGAAATCGGCGACGGACGGCGGCTCGGGCGCGACGAAGCCGTCCAGCGACATCGACACGCTGAAGAACACCTTTCCGGCCATCAGCTCGCCCCTTCCTTCAGCAAGACCTCGATGACGTACGCCGACAGGTTGCCCAGGGTCTGCCGGCCACCCTCGACAGCGTGGTATTTCTCGACCGCCTCGTCGCGCAGCTGTTTCGTGGGGAACACCGTGCGCATCTCGATCCGGGTCGCCACGCCGTCCGGTGTGAACGTCAGGACCGACTCGAACGCGTTCGGATCGTCGTGGAACTCCCCGTGCAGCAGCGCGATCCGCTCGGGCGGGACGATCTCGGTCCAGGTGATCCATTCGGAGTAGTCGGTCCCGTCCGGCCCGTGCATCACGAAATCCCACACCTCGCCCTCGCGGAACTCGAAGGACCGCGTGGTGGTGCTGAAACCCTCCGGCCCCCACCACCGCGACAGGTGACGGACCTCGGTGAACGCCTCGAACACCAGCTCCCGTGGGGCGTCGATGACCCGGGAGATCACGATCTCCCGCTCTTCTACCGCCATCGGTCAGTCCTCCTGCCGTGTCTGCTTGAGCTCCTGCACGTACGTTTCCAGCCGGTCGAAACCGCCGGCCCAGAACCGTTCGAATCCGCCCACCCACTCGTGGATCGGCTGCAACCCGCGGGCATCCAGGCCGTAGAGGCGCTGCTTGCCCACCTCACGGACGCGCACCAGCCCCACCTCCCGGAGCACTCGCAGGTGCTTCGACGCCCGCGGCTGGCTCATCCCCAGCTCCTGGGCCAGGTCGGTGACCGGCCACTCCCCCGCCCGCAGCAGCGCCAGGATGTCCCGGCGCTGCGGCTCGGCGATCGCGTTGAACGCGTCCGACGTCGTCGCTGCTCGTGCCATGACAGCCATCATATTCCCATAACGGAATGCGTCAAGCCGGAAACAACGCCCCACGCCTACTTCGCGATCACCGCATTGGCCGCCGGCACCGAGCGGAAGATCACCGATCTGGTACGGCGAGCGGCCGGCTGAGAAAAGGTCGGTGTCCGCTTCCGCTCAGTCGGCTCGGATCGTTCCGACGGGGATGCAGTTCTCCTTGCCCGCGATACTGACATCGCATAGGGACGCACCCTCGAGATCGGCCTTCTCGGAGACCAACTGCCAGGCCCAGGTGTAGTACACCGTGTTCGCTTCCAGGACGTCGACACCCTCTGCCCCGTCACCCCCGAACAGCACCTGGTCCTCGGTGAGATAGGGCTCGCGGCCGTCGAACACGGTCCCGATGTACTGGTTCAGGTCCTGCCTGCGGCTGGGGTAGTCGATGCTCAGGTGCTGGATCGGTGCGGTGATCCGGCGTTCCGGCGGATCGGCCTCCACCCGCAGCAGCAGCACCAGCGCCGTCGTGCCGGCCGGCGGCGGCGGGTCGGACGGCATGGACAGCGTCGTCATGGCGTCGAGCACCTGCACCGTGTATGTGTACGTGTTTTCCACGTGCAGCACGGGCCCACGAGCCGCGGGAAGCGTGGGCCGCGTCAGGTCGTCCCCCGCGTACTTTCCCGGACCAAGAGATGGCGTTGTTCCGGCCTGCGCCGCGCCCGCATCCGCATCCGCACTGCCGCACGCCGCGAGCGCCACCGAACCCAGCAACACGAGAAGTGGAATACCGACTCTGACTCCACGCACCGCAGCCTCCGCGATAGATCGATGATCGCCGTCCCGGCCGGGGACTGTACCAAGCCTCCGCCGACGAGATCAGCCGCTCGCGCGGCGCAGCGACCTCGCATGTACTGCTGCCTGGTAGGCGGCGCCGGCGGAGACGTTGGCGCCGTTGATGGGCCACCACTTCTTGCGCGCGAACGTGAAGGGATCCCACCGCCTGTCCAGCCCGGGTCGCAACCGGATGCCCGCCCGGCGTTGGCGGCCGTTCCCCCAAGTACTCCAGCAGGAGATCCGTTCTGACCTGCTGTGACAGTGCGGCTCTTGTCCGTGGACAGCAGGCAGCCACCGCCAGGCGGCATACCTGACGGCGGCCTCCGCGGGACACGCCCGCGGAGGCCGTGCGGTCAGACGCAGGCCGGGCCGGTGCCGAGAAGGTCGGCGTGCGGGCCGGCGGTGGCCAGCCCGGTCAACCGGACCACCACGCTGCCGCAGTTGTCGGTCTCGGTGACCTCCTGCAACTTGTCGTCCGGGTCGACCCGGGTGTAGAGCACGTATGTGCCGTCGGTCAGGCCCTGGGTGTCGATGAACTGGCCCGGCAGGTACCAGTTGTACCGGTCGGCCCATCCCCGGGACATGCCGTACCAGAAGTACTCGGTGGCGCCCTCGACCAGCTTCGGTTCAAGACAGTCAGGCGCCGGGTACGACATCGGGGCATCACCCTTCTGGCCGAACGTGACCAGGTCGGTATCGGCCACGCAGAAGCTGACCTTGTCACCGGTCGCGGCCGGAGCGGTGCCCACCGGGCTGCCGGACGCGTCGGCCAGCCACAACTCGGACTGGGCGAAGCCCTCGAAATGGTAGTGGCCGTGCACCGGGTGGAACTCGACGAAGCCGGCATCGCGGTCGGTGTACGTGCCGTCGGAACGGTAGACCCGCTGCACCACCGGCTCGTCCTGCAACACCCCGGCCTGCCGGCTGAACCGCAGCTCGAGCGGGCCGGCGCCGACGTTCTGCAACACCTGGTCGAAGCGCAGGCACTGGACGGCGCCCTGCTCGCCCCGCTCACTGTCGAAGCAGGACTGTCCGGGCTGGGCCGTGTCGTCGAAGATCGTGCCCGGGTTGTCGTAGGTGACGTTCTCCTGCGGCATGGATTTGAGGTCGGGCAGCAGGTCGCGGATCGGATACTTGGGCGGGTTGAACTCCACCTCGGCGAGGCCCTCGTACGCGATGACGGGGTCCGGGTCCACGGCGCCGTAGGTGACGCCGTACGAGACATAGACCGTGTACATGCCGTTGGCCGCCGACGGGATCAGCACCGACTGGGCCAAGCCCACCCCCGCCGCCGAGCTGGCCACCAGGGTCCGGCCGCGATAGACGTAAAGGCCGAGGGCGGCCTCGGTGGCGCCGTCCCAGCGGATCGCGACCTGCACGCCGCCGGGGTGACGCCAGATGCCCGGCGGCAGCGAGACGGCGAGGTCAAGCCGGTCGCAATGGACGGCCTGGCATTCGGGAACGGCCGGGTTGACCGGGCCGTCCACCCGCACGGAGCCGGTCCAGAACTTGGCGGGCCCGGCGTTCGTTACCTTGATCTTCTTGGGAGTGGCCGCGACCGCGGCGCCGGGCGCAACGTGCAGGCCCAGCGTGACCAGCATGGTCACGAGCAGGGCCGACATGAGCCGCCGCAGGGCACGGCGGGCGGACAGCGAGCATCGGATCGATACGGAATAGAGCGACGACTTCATACGCGTGTCCCGTCCTCTTCGATGGGGATTCCCAGAAACGGCGCGTCGAGAGCAGCACGACAGTCCGGAATGGACAATTGCGCCGCCGGGAGTGTACCGGCGATCGGCGGGAAGTCGGCGCACGCGCGGATGACGGGTCAGGCGAAGGAACGCGCGGTGGCTTCCAGCCTGTCCCGGTAGGCGGCCCACCACGCCTCGTCGGCCTCGTGGACGTTGTCGCCGGCCCACATGTCCGCGTTGGGTTCGGCGCCCTCGGTCAGGCTGAGCAGGGGCCTGGGGAACGGCCGGTCGAACACCTCTCCGAAGTAGGCGGCGGTCACCACGGCCACGTGTTTGACCAGTCCGAGCAGGTTCGTTCCGGTCGGTACGAGGGGCCGTCGCATGTCGTACTCCGACAGTCCGTCGAGCTTCCCGAGCAGCGACTCGCGGGCCTCCCGCAGGTAGCGGACAAGATTCGCCTTGGCGTCCGGATCAGTCATGCCGCCCAGGATGCCATCGGCCGCGCGCCCCCCGTACACCGAAGGGTTTTATTAAGGTCTATGCATGCGACCAGATCTCGCCACCAGCGCCTTCGACTCGTTGCTCCTCGACGCCGTGCCCGACCAGGAGACGCTGCGCCGGACCTATGCGATGCCCGGCGACGCGGCCGTGCGCAAGCAGATGACCGAGCTCACCGACCAGACCCGGCAGTTGATCGCCTGTTCCTCGCTGGTCCTCATCGCCAGTGCGGACGCCGACGGCAACCACGACGTCTCGCCGCGCGGTGGCCCCGCCGGGTTCGTCACCGTCCTGGACTCGCGGACCGTGGCGATTCCGGACGCGACCGGCAACAAGCGGCTGGACACCCTGCAGAACGTCATCGCCACCGGACGGGCCGGGCTGCTGTTCGTCATCCCGGGGCGCGCCACGACGCTGCGCATGAACGGCCGGGCCTGCGTCTCCACCCGCCCCGACCTGCTGTCGCAGCTGACCGCAGTGGGTAAGCCGCCGGCCAGCGCGCTGGTGGTGGGCATCGACGAGGTCTACCCGCACTGCCCCAAGTCGTTCCTGCGCGGCTCGGTCTGGAAGCCCGAGGAGTGGCTCGCGGCGGACGCCCAGCCGACCTCGGCCGAGGTGACGCAGGCCCAGTTGCGGATGCCGGACCTGACGATCGCCGAGATCGAGCAGACCGAGGCGGACGCGCTGAAATACCGGTACGAATGAGTCTGGCGTATCGCTATCTCGCCGTCGTCGGCGACGGGCACGACGTCAAGGATCCGGTCACCGTGCTGCGGGTGATCGACGGGTCGTCCGTTGCTCTGCAGCTCAACGACGATGCCGCATGGGTGCGCTCGGCGCTTCTGGCTCGCATCGAAGCCGGCGAGACGCCCTACCGGCTCCGGTCCATTTCGCCTCGCGCGGCCGCCCGCATCCGGAAACGGCGAGAAAGAAGGATCAACTTCAAGTTCTTTCTTCTGGTACGGGACGACGACCCGACCGACACACCGGTAGGAGTCCTGCGCGAGTGGGAGCCATCGGGCGGCAGTGGCCTGTACGCGGAGACGTACAACCGCGAGGGCGAGTGGACGAGCAGCAACGTACGCCTGAACATCGAACGCGGCAGCAACATCTGGGCCCGGATCGTGCCGAGCGACGCCTCCACCGTGCACCAGATCATCGAGTCCTGGAACCGGCGCTGGAAACCATGACCGCTGCCGAGCGGCCGCGTGGGGTGCCCTCAGGCCACGCCGGTTCGGCCGGCCGGCTCGGGCACGAGGGTCTGCGTGGTCACAGCGAGGCCACCTTCCGGTAACGGGCGAGCAGGAGCAGGAGGCACGCGGCGAGCAGGCACACCGCCTCGATGCCGTAGATCGGGCCGAACCTGCCCACGCCCACGTCGAGCTCGCTCGTCCTCCCGGTGAGCCACTCGCCGACGCCTCCGATCAGGAAGGTCGGGCTGGCCAGCCCGGACAGGCTGTTGGCGGTGGTGTTCGGCAGCGAGGCGAGCACGCCGACGACCGGGACGGTCATCATGAAGACCGCCACGATGCCGCCGGCGGCGAACGCCTGCTTTCCGGTCAGCGACGCGATCAGCAGGCTGACACCGGCGAACATCACCGCCCAGAGCAGGCTGTAGGCCCAACCGGGCAGCAGATCCCCGAGCTCGCTGAACACCCCGCTGACGCCGCTCTTGGTGGTGAACGCGGCGCCGAGGAACATGATGAACTGCGGCACGCCGAGCAGCAGCCAGGTCGCGGCCGTCATGGCGGCGAACTTGGCGATCACGTAGTCGGCGGCCCGCAACGGACGGCTGAAGTAGAGCGGCAGCACCCCGGCCCGCAGGTCGCGGGAGACCAGCTGCGGCGCGACGATCGCCGCGAAGAAGATGATCAGGAGGCTCATCTGGTCGGCGTACTGGAGGTAGGTGAAGAACACCTCTCCGGTGATCGAGCGCGCGGCCGCCACGATGACGGCGACCAGCAGCATGATGCAGGCCACGAGCCAGGGGAAGGTCTTCGCCTTGGCGGAGCGGCCGAACCCGAAGGCGGCGCGCAACCCGTGCACGAAGAGGGCCCGCTGCATCGCGACACGGCCCAGCCGGGGTCCGGAGTACCGCTGGTACCCGATGTCATGAATGACGCCGGTCTCGGACATCGGCGGTCTCCTTCGTGGTGAAGAGGCGGCCGTCGCTCGTACCGGCGTCACCGTGACGGAAGTACGAACGCAGGGGGACCCCGGCCCGTCGGCCGCTGCTCACGCTACCTGCGAAAACGATGTTGAGAAACACCCGCCCGGCCGAAGGCGGACCGGCAGGGACCGCAGGCCGTGCATCAACAATCCGGTACGCCAGCGCAGCTCCGACGGCGCCACGGTGACCTCGAGATCGGGGTGGCGGGCGAACAACCGGCGAACGGCGATCTGTGCTTCCATCCGGGCCAGCGGCGCGCCCAGGCAGAAGTGGATGCCGTGACCGAAGGCGAGGTGCCCGGCGTCGGGCCGGCCGGGGTCGAACGTGTCCGGGCCGGTGAATCGTCGCGGGTCCCGGTTCGCCGCGAGCAGGGAGACGAGCACCTGCTCGCCGGCCGGGATGGTGGTGTCGCCGAGGGTGAGAGGGCGGGTGGTGACCCGGTAGGTGCTGGTCGCCGACGGGCTGGCCATCCGCAGCACCTCCTCGACCACGGCCGGCACCAGGCCCGGATCGTCGCGCAGCCGCGAGCGCTGCGACGGGTGGCGGCTCAGCAGGTGGACGGTGTTGCCGATCAGGTTCGCCGTGGTCTCGTGGCCGGCCACCACCAGCAGGAGCGCCATGCCGACCAGCTCGTCGTCGCTGAGCCGGTCACCGTCGTCGACGATCCCGGCGAGCGCGCTGAGAAGATCGTCCGCCGGCTGGGCGCGTTTGCGGGCGAGCAGGTCACGGAAGTAGGCGACGCTCTGCGACAGGGCCTCGACCATGTCGGCGCCGCCCACGATGATCGTGTCGGACCAGGCCCGGAACGGCCCGCGTTCGGCCGCCGGGATGCCGAGCAGT
Organism: Actinoplanes lobatus; assembly: GCF_014205215.1. Taxonomy (NCBI): domain Bacteria; kingdom Bacillati; phylum Actinomycetota; class Actinomycetes; order Micromonosporales; family Micromonosporaceae; genus Actinoplanes; species Actinoplanes lobatus. The sequence continues at coordinate 6,422,412 of NZ_JACHNC010000001.1, read as the reverse complement.
TCGCAGATCACCTCGAACGGCAGCGGCACGGCGAGCCGGTCGATCACGTCCACCTCGGCATCCGCGGCGAACCCGTCGATCAGCTGGTCGGTGAGCCGCTCGATCCTCGGTCGCAGCGCTTCGGTACGGCGTGGGGTGAAGCCGGCCGAGACGAGCCGCCGCAGCCGGGTGTGGTCCGGCGGGTCGCGCAGCAGCATCTGCGTCGTCAGCGCCGAGCTCAGGTGCGGGGGCAGGCCGTCCATGGGCTGCTGTTTGGACAGCGACGGATCGGTCAGCACCAGGCGGGCCTCGTCCCAGCGGGTGACCAGCCAGAACGGGATCCCCGCGGGCGACGTCACCCGGTGTGCCGGCCCGGCCTGCCGCAGCTCGGCCAGCGCCGGATGCGGATTCGCCGGATATGCGTCGTCGAACAGCGCCATGCGTAGTGCCTCCCCCAGGCGGACATGCATCGACCATCGTAGGGGTTGCCCGGGATTCCTCCTGGTACCAGCCTGGCGGGCTACCGCCGGGCGCCCAGGTGGGTGACACGGTTCCCGCCCGCGACGCTGGCTCAGGTTGAGCGCGCCCCGAACCGTTCCTGAGCGTCGATGACCGCGTCGGCGTAACGGGTGGCCCACGCGCCCATCATGCGCATCGGCTCCAGCAGCGCCCCGCCCGCTTCGGTGAGCGCGTAGTCCACCCGGGGTGGCGTCTCCCGGAACGGCCGCCGTTCCACCAGGCCGTTGTACTCCAGCCGGCGCAACGCGTCGTTGAGCGCCTTGGGGCTGATCCCGCCGATCCGGGTCAGCAGCGCCGCCGGCCGCAGCGGACCGTACGCGGCGATGGTGAACACGACGACACTGTCCCAGCGATGGGCGAGTACCTCGAAAGCGACGCGGGCGCGGCAGTCGGAGGTGAAATCCATCGGCCCATCCTGCCCGACGTGATACACACCGTTTCGTGCGTATCGGCGGCCGTATTTTCAGCCGATGAGAATCGGCATCCTTGGTACGGGCGGCATGGCGGCGGCACTCGGCAGCGCCTGGACCGCGGCCGGACACCACGTGATGATCGGCGGCCGCGATCGGGTACGTGCACGTCAAACGGCCGAACGCATCAGCGCCTCCGGGCACGGCACTCTCACGGATGCGGCGGGACACGGCGACGCCGTACTGGTGGCGATCCCCGCGGCGCAGGCGCCCGCGGTGGTCGGCGGCCTCGCCGAACACCTCGCCGGGCGTACGGTCGTCGACTGCACCAACCCGCTGGCGCCCACCGGCGAAGGCCTGATGCTGGCCACCTCCGACGGGACGTCCCTGGCCGGCCGGCTCGCGATGGCCGCACCCGGCGCACACGTGGTCAAGGCCTTCAACATGTGCCATGTCAGCATCTGGAGCATGCGGCCGCCCGTTTTCGAGGACGTCGCCCTGTCGGTGCCCTACTGCGCCGACCACCCCACCGCGATCGTGGTCACGCAGACGCTGATCAGCTCGATCGGCTGCACACCGGCACCGTGCGGTGGCCTGGCCCGCGCCGGATACCTGGAGGCCACGGCGGCGTTCGCGATCGGGTTGTGGTTCGCGGGCGGGCAGCCGCGTGCCGTGTTCCCGTCCCCGGCCGAGTCACCTCAGCCCTGAGGGTTCACAGCGGGAGTGGGATGCGGCGTTCGGGGCCGTCGTCGGCGGGGAGCAGCCAGGCGTCGGTGATGTCGGCGCGGTAGAGGCGCAGCGGGGCCTCGCCGGTGACCTGGTTCAGGCGCCAGGCGGGGAAGCCTTCGGCGACCGACCGGGTGGAGAAGATCTGCAGCTGGAGGGCGAGGTCGCTGTCCGGGCAGGGCGCGGCGGTGGCGCGGGCGTAGAAGGCCGTGGCGCCGCCCATCGGAACCGCCGAATCGAAGACGGTGACCGCTATCCGGGGGTTGTCGGCGATGAGTTCCGAGTGCCGCGCGGAGGGGCGGGAGAGCCACAGCATCCTGCTGAAGTCCAGGTTGACGAAGTAGACGGGGCTCACCCAGGGTTCCCCGGTGGGGGTGGCGGTGCCGAGTACCGCGTATCGGTTGGCGGCGAGGATGGCACGGGCCTGAGCGGTCAACTCATCGGTCATAGCCACTACGATGCCGTGTCTCGGCGAAGACCGCTGGCCGGCGGCTGTGTTCTGGCGCACCGGCGGGAACGATCACCGCGGGCCGGGTGTTACCGCGCGTATGACACGTACCGCCCAGGCCGGCCTGCGCCTTTCGATCCTGGATCTCGCACCGATCGCTCCCGGTGAAACGGTGGCGCAGGCCATCGCGAATTCCGTCGCCCTCGCGCAGGCTGCCGAGAGGTCCGGTTACGAGCGGGTCTGGTACGCCGAGCATCACAACATGGCCCGGATCGCCTCGAGTGCCACGAGTCTGCTGATCGGGCACGTCGCCGGCCACACCTCCACGATCCGTCTCGGTGCGGGCGGCATCATGCTGCCCAACCACTCCCCGCTGGTGATCGCCGAGCAGTTCGGCACCCTGGCCTCGCTCCACCCGGGCCGGATCGACCTGGGCCTCGGCCGTGCCCCCGGCAGCGACCAGGTCACGATGCGGGCGATGCGCCGGACCCCGATGTCGGCGGAGAGCTTCCCGCAGGACATTCGCGAGTTGCAGGGCTATCTCGGCGACGAGTCAGCGGTCGAGGGCGTACGGGCCACGCCGGGCGCCGGGACGAACGTGCCGCTGTACATCCTGGGCTCGTCGCTGTTCGGCGCCCGGCTCGCCGCCGCGTACGGTCTGCCGTACGCCTTCGCCTCGCACTTCTCGCCCGGTCTGCTGCATGAGGCGGTCGCGCTCTACCGCAGCGAGTTCACCCCGTCGGCGCAGCTGGCGGAGCCGTACGTCATAGCCGGGGTGAACGTGGTGGCCGCCCCCTCGTCCGAGGAGGCGCGGCAGCGGTTCGAGGCCACCCGCCGCATCCTGGTCCGGGGCCTGGTCAAAGGGGACTACTCCGACGAGGAGATCGACGCCTTCCTGACGACGCCGAACGGCCGGCAGCTCGCCTCGATGCTGACCTACACGGCGGTGGGCACCCCGGACGAGGTCCGGGAGTACCTCACCGCGTTCGCCGAGCAGGCGCGGGCCGATGAGCTGATCGTCGCTCACCAGTCGACGAGGATCGCCGACCGCCTCGAATCCGTCGCGCTGACCGCAAACGCGATCGCCGGAGTCCTGACAGAGAGTCACGTCGACGATTCGTCGTCGTAACTCCACCAATGCTGGGCCGGATCGGCGGCCACGGACAGGAATTCATCCCGCGAATAAACTCGGCCGAAATTGCTGTCGATCCAGAATTCGTGATGCGGTGCGAGCCCTTTGACCAGGTCCTCCACGGCCTCGGTCTCCCGATAATCGACCGAGAAGACCTTCGGGACGGCAGGAATCCTCTCCGGCGGCCATTCATCGAAGATCCCCTCCTCGATCGGGGACATCTCACAGACGTACATCCGCCCTCCGGGCGGCTCGATTGTGGCCACTTTGCCGGCGACGAAGGCCGCTTCACCGAACGCGCCCGCGATGTGACGCAATCCGACATCAGTGCGATCGAACACCAGAACCACCGTGTTCACAGCAATCCTTTCGTCACATGGACCCGAACAGAAGGCGTCTACGTACGCCGCTGGCCAGCGGTTCGATCCCAGCGACATCCTCACTCCGGCCGCCACACCCGGCGAGGCGCCGAACAGCCCGGCTCACGTCTGTTCGCCAGGTAAAGGTGACGACCCGGTGGGCCCACCGTGCTGACCGCGTCGGGTGAGGAGGACTACGCGGAGTGACTACCGGTCTGGTTCTGGATGACGCCGGCTTCGAAGTGCTGGTCGACGGCGTGCCGGTGGGTGCCCGACGGCCACTGGGCGCCCCTGACGTCAAGTTGCTGCTCGATGTCGCCGGCCGGTATGTGGACGCGGTGCATGCGGGCTCCGACGATGCGGTTCTCGTAGAGCTGGGCCGGGAGCTGTTCGACTGGATCGACGGCGGCCGAGGACGGTTGAGCACCTGTTTGGAACAGGTGACGGCACCGCTCGTGTTCGAGGTTCGGGCGCCGCAGTCGCCGTCGACGGCCGGGTGGGCGGTGCTACGCGCGCCGTGGGAGGTACTGGCCGACCAGACCGGATTCCTGGCTGCCGACGGGATACGCCGGTTCGAGGTGGTTCGCCGCCTGGGGACGCCGACGGACGCTACACCGCTTGACGAGTACCGGCTGGGGTTGATGTTCATGGCCTCGGCCCCGCACCGGCAGCGGGAACTCGACTTCGAGGCCGAGGAGTCGGCCATCCTCACCGCGGTCGGCGATACCCGGGCAGACCTGGTGGTGGAGGACACCGGCGATCCGGAGCAGCTGGGCCTGCGGTGGGCCGACCTCGGCGGGCTTCCGGTGCTGCATCTGTCCTGCCACGGTGTGAACAGCTGGCCGACGTCTCCGGACGGACCTCGGGTGCCGGTGCTGATGATGGAGGACGAGGTCGGCGACGGCCTGCCGGTGACGGCGCCCGATCTCATCGGCCGGTTGTCGGTGATGCCACGGTTGATGTTCGTCTCGGCGTGCCTGACCGCGACCCCGGCGGACGCGGAAGGCTACCTGCCTCCCGGCGAGGATCACCGCTCCCCCGGCAAGCCGCCCGACAGCGATGCCGGCACCATCGAGGTGGTGCCGGTGGCGCATTCGCTGTCCACCAGCCTGGTGCGCGCCGGGGTGCCCGCCGTGGTCGGCTGGGACGGGTCGGTCACCGACGGCGCCGCGACCCTGTTCGCGCGACATCTCTACGAGCGCCTGGGGCGACGGCTGGACCTGGCCACGGCGGTCGGTGACGCTCGCCGCAAACTGCTGGCCTGTGAGCAGCCGCGATTGCGGGCGGATTGGCACCTGGCCCGGATCTGGCTGGGCCCGGCCGGCGGCGGGCCGGTGGTCGCCGGAACACGCAAGCGGCAGTGGACGTCGGCGTTGCACGGCACGAAGACGTTCCTGGACCTCAAGCGCCGGCACGTGCCGGTGGCCACGGCGGAGATGTTCGTCGGCCGGCGCCGGGAGATGCGGCGGGCGTTGCGAGCGCTGCGCGGCAACGAGCACGCCGGGGTGCTGCTGCACGGCCAGGGCCGGTTGGGCAAGTCGAGTCTGGCGGCACGGTTGGCGGACCGGTTCGGCGACCGCGCGGTGGCGGTGGTGTTCGGCGACTACACCGCGATGGGGATTCTGGAGGCGATCGCGGCAGCGGTGGAGGACAACGCGGCGGCCCGGTCGTTGATCGAGGCGAAACGGGCCGAGGTGCGCGACCAGCCGGAGGCGTTGCGGTGGCTGCTGGTGGATCTGCTGTCCGGCCCCTGTTCCCAGCCCGGCAGCGACGGGCAACGGCCGCTACTGCTGATCATCGACGACCTCGAACAAGTCCTCGAGCCACAGGAGGAAGGCCCGCACCGGGTGTCCGGCCGCCATGCGCCGGTGCTGGCGGCGGTACTGCGGGCGTTCGACCCGGAACGGGGTGACAGCCGATTGATCCTGACCAGCCGGTTCGTGTTCACGCTCGACGGACTGCCGGATCGTTTGGAGCGAGTGCAGTTGGCGCCGTTGACCGAGGTGGCGCGACGGAAGCTGGCGGTGCGGCAGCAGGCCGTGCCGTCCGAACGATTGCGGCTGACGCGGACCGCATTGGCGGCACGGGCGGTGGCGGTGAGCCGGGGCAACCCCGGCCTACAGGATCTGGTCGTGTTGCGGCTGGTCTACAGCCCGCAGGTCGACCTGGCCCGGGCCGAACAGGCGGTCACCGACATCGAGAGCTACCTCGATCGTGGCGATCTACCGGCGGACACCGAGATCCGCGCATTCGTGGAGAACCTGGCTCTGGATGCGCTGATCGAGCAGGCCGGGGCCGCCCACATCGCCCTGCTGCGAGCGCTGACCCTCTTCGAACTGCCGATGCCCGCGGCCGTCACCGACCTGCTGGAAAGCCGCACCCTCGGGTCGGTGCGGCGGCTCTGCGGTCTCGGGCTGGCCGACACCTTCTCCGACGCCCGCGATCAGCGGGCGACCGCTGCCGCGGTCAACGCCCTGGCCGCCGGCCGGCTCACCCCGCTGACGGATGCTGAACAGGTCGAACTCGCGACTGCGGTGGTCCGGCCTCTGCTGACCGCGTGGGGTGGCACCGACGAGCAACCAACCTGGAACGCCGCCTTGGATCTACAACTCACCCGGCTGGCGGTGATGGCTGAGGACCCGACGGTGGTCGCGCTGTGCTCCGGGGACGCGGTGCGGGCTCTGCTTGCGGGCCCGGCGGAGCAGGCGCTTGCGCTCGGGCAGCAGGCTCTCGCCGTGCTCGACCGGTGCGCCAGGTCTGCGCCGGTCTGGTTGTTGCGCAATGTTGCTGACGCGGCACAGATCAGCGGCGACGGTGACACGGCGGTCGCGCTTTCCGAGCAGGCGGTCCAGCAGGTCACGGCCCAAGGTGAAGCGGCCGACCCGTTGACCCACGCCAGAGTCACTGGCGAACACGCCAAGCTCCTGATCACCCGGGGTGCGCTGGAACAGGCCGAACAGTTGCTGAACCAGGCCCGCGAAATGTTCACCACCGCGGGATCCGAACGTGAGGCGGCAACGGCGTGGGGGGATCTGGCCGAGATCCTCTTCCTCCGTGGCGGCTACGACGAAGCGCTCCGCATCCGCCACGAAATCGAACTCCCCGTCTACCAACGACTCGGCGACACCCGCGCCATCGCCATCGCCTGGGGACGAATCGCCGACATCCACTACCAGCGTGGCGAGTACGACGAAGCACTCCGCATCCGCCAAGAGGTCCAACTACCCGTCTACCAACGACTCGGCGACACCCGCTCCACCGCCATCGCCTGGGGCGCTGTCGCCGACATCCGCTACCAGCGTGGCGAGTACGACGAAGCGCTCCGCATCCGCCACGAAATCGAGCTACCCGTCTACCAACGGCTCGGCGACACCCGCGAAACCGCCATAACGTGGGGAAAGATCGCCGACATCCGCTACCAGCGCCGCGACTTCGACGAAGCATTCCGCATCCGCCACGAAATCGAACTCCCCGTCTACCAACGACTCGGCGACACCCGCGCCATCGCTGTCACCTGGGGAAAGATCGCCGACATCCGCTACCAGCGTGGCGAGTCCGATGATGCGCTCCGCATCCGCCAAGAGGTCCAGCTACCCGTCTACCAGCGACTCGGCGACACCCGCGCCATCGCTCTCAACTGGGAAAGAATCGCCGAGATCCTCTTCGAGCGTGGCGACTACGACGAAGCACTCCGTATCCGCCTCGAAATGGTGCTGCCGGCGGCCGAACGGCTGAACGACATGGAGGGCATCGCCACCACCACCTGGGGCATATCGCAGATCCAGGTGCAACGCCAGGACTTCCCCTCAGCGTTGTCCAACATGCTCAAGGCGTTCGAGATCTTCGATCGCTTGCGACGGCCCGACGGGCTTGCTGTCGTGGGAGCCAACCTCGGTGTGCTTCTCACCGCCTATGGAAAACCGGACGATGCCCGAAAGGTATGGGAGAAGAGCCTCGCGGCAGCGACCAAGGTCGGGCTCACACCTCTCGCTCAGCAGATCGGTGAGCTTCTGCGGGGCACCGGCTCCGCACCTCACCCGGAAGACGGCTGATCGGTTGATCTTGCATCGCCGCACCGGAGGCCCTCAAGCCCGTCCGCGGGGCTGGCGGACGGGTCGGCGGATGTGCACAGTGGAACGATGCCGGCGCCGGACATCGACCTCGCTGAGATCCGCCGGGAGTACATGGACGGGATCGGGCGCGGCGACCGGCACGTGGTGGACCGGCTGCTGATGCGGCTGCGGTCGATCGGCGGCGATGGGCGTACCCCGTCGGTCGAGGTTTTGCTGTTGATCGCGAATCTGCTTGCCGGCCGTTTCATGCTCGCCGGCGACGAGCGGGATCTGCGGGAGGCGCTCGGCGTGCTGCGGCGGGCCGGTGACCTCGGTGCGGCGGATCCGGCGGATCCGGATCATGCGGAATGGGCGCTCGCGTCGGCCATGACGTACGTGTCGGCCTACTACGTCAGCCAGAACATCGGCGTGCTGGATCGCGCCGTCGACCTGCTGCGGCCGGTCGAGCCGCGTACGCCGGCGGTGCTGCATCTTCTCGCCACCGCCCTGTTCCTGCGCGGGACGGCGGTCGGGGTGACCAGCGCGGAACAGCTCGGCGAACAGATCGGCCTGCTGCGCGAATGCCTGGCCGTGGTGCCGCCCGGGTCGCCGCAGCGGCCGTCGCTGGCGAGCATGCTCGGGCTCTCGCTGGCGTCGCTGTCCGAGGCCACCGGCGACCCCGCGGCCGTCGGCGAGGCGCGGGAGCTGCTCGCGAGCGTGCTGGCCACGATCCCGGCCGGTCACCGGGAGCGGGCGCAGCTCGTTCCGGCGTACGCCCGATGCCTGATCGCCACGGAGGATCCCGGCGACGTCGAGCTGGCGATCCACGAGCTGAGCGCGGAGGAACGACATCCCGACGTGCTGCAGGTTCTCGCCGAGGCCCTGCTGCTGCGGTCGGCGCGGACCGACAGCCGCGCCGACGTCGACCGGGCCGCGGCGCTGGCGGAGCAGGCCGCCGCGGCCACCCGGGGTGTGGCCCGGCTCGGCGCGCTGGCGGCCGGCGGGCAGGCGTACCTGCGACGGTTTCTCGCCAACGGCGACCGCATCGACCTGGACCGGTCCCTCGCCATGTTCGCGGAGCTGCGGGCGTCACCGACGGGCCTGGAGATCGGTTTGGCCGCCGCCTGCGCGCAGGCGCTGCGCCAGCGCGGCGACCGGGCCGACCTCGACGCGGCCGTGGAACTGCTCGCCGGGGTGAAGGACGAGGAGCAGCCCCGGATCATCCTCGCGATGATCCTCTCGGTGCGGGCCACCCACCACAGCGGCGATCTCGGCGACGCCCGCCGGGCCCTGGCACTGCTCGACGGCACCCGCCCGAGTCCGGCCGCCGCGACCGTGCACGCCACCGCGACCGGCGCCGCCTACCTGGCCGCCTACCAGATCGGCGGCGATCCGGAGGACCTGGACCACGCGATCCGGGCGCTGCGCCGCGAGGATCCGGCCGAGCCCGCACGCCGTGACGTGGTGGAGCGGCTCCTGCTGCTGGGCACCACCCTGACGGCGTCCGCGAGATACCTCGGCGGTGCCGGCATCCACGAGGCGATCACGGTCCTACGGCGGGCCGAGAGCATGGTCGACGGCCGCGCCACCCAGGCGGCGGCGCTGCGCTACCAGCTCGGGAACGCCCTGGCGACCGCCGGTTTCCGGGACGCCGGCCGGTTGGACGAGGCCGTCGGCCTGCTGCGGGCGGTGCTGCGCGGGCCCGATCCGCTGCTGGTCACCCGGGCGCAGGCGATCGGCCGGCTCGGCTCGGCCTTGACGCTCAGATTCCATGCGTACGGTCGACCGGAGGACCTCACCGAGGGAATCGTGAATCTCCGGCAGGCCCTGGCACAGATGACCGTCGAGGGCATCGGCCGCTGGATCACGCAGATGGAGCTGGCCATGGCCCTGTCGGCGCGCTTCGAACAGTACGGCGACCCCGCCGACATCGAGACGGCGGCCGACCTGATGCGCACGGTCACCGCCAAGGCCGGGCTGACCCGCTCGTACGGCAGCATCCTCCTGGAGATCACCCTGCGCACCAGGTTGCAGCGGCCCGGCGGCGAGGACGGCCTCGACGAGGGCATCGGCCTGCTCCGCGACATCCTCGACGCGATTCCCCGAACCCATATCGAGTACGGCGTGGCCGCGGCCAATCTCGCCACCGCTCTCGTCCTGCGGTTCCACCGCGACGGCCGGGCCGAGGACCTCGACCGGGCCATCGCCATCGGGCGCACCCTGGCCGGCGACGACGAGCCGGATCCACGGTTCGCCGCCAACCTGTCCGCCCATCTCAAGAACCGGTACGACCTGCACGGTCACCTGCCGGACCTCGACGACGCGATCGAGGCGTCGAGAACCGCCGTCGAACGGGCCAACGGCCACACCGCTCGTGCCGGCCTGCTCTCCCGGCTCGGCCGACTGCTGATGGCCCGGGGCGACCTGGACGAGGCCGTCACGGTGGGGCGGCGCGCGGCGGCGATGGACGGACCGGACCTCGGTCACTTCGAAGGCGGCCGGCTCCGTACCGACCTGGCGGCCACGCTGATCGCGGCGTTCGAGCACACCGGACAGCGCGCCCACCTCGAGGAGGCGATCGACCGGATCCGTGAGGCGATCGAGGTGTCGTCAGCCGACGATCTGTATCGGTCGTCGTTTCTCACCACGCTGGGGCAGGCACTGGAACGGCGCTGGCGGGAGTACCACGACGACGCGGATCTGCGCGCCGCGGTCACGGCCCTGCGGGACGCCCTGGCCGGGGAGGAGCCGGCGTCCCCCGACCACGCCCAGCTCCGCGCGGTGCTGGCCGGGGTGCTACTGACCGACGGCCTGCACCGCGGAGACCCGTCGACGGTGGCCGTCGCCCGCGACCACGGCCGCGAGGCCGCACACCACCCGGCGGTGCCGGCGCAATCCCGCATCGAGGGTGCCGCCACCTGGGGGAACGCGGCGCGATGGCTCGATGACCTGCCCGAGGTGCAGACGGCGTTCGCGTACGCGGTCGGCCTGCTCGCCCCGCTGGCCTGGCGGGGCATCAGCCGGATCAGCCAGGAGACGGCCCTGGGCAACTGGTCCGGCGCCGCCCCGCAGGCGAGCGCGGCCGCGCTGGCCAATCAGGATCCGGGCGGCGCCGTGGAACTGCTGGAACGTGGCCGCGGCGTGCTCTGGACCGGTCTGCTGGACACCCGGTCCTCGCTGGAGGATCTGGCCGGCCGGGCGCCGGACCTCGCCGCCGAACTGGTCCGCGTCCGCCGGGGCCTCGACGGCTACTCGGCCAGGTCGATGGCGTAGACGCGCAGCGGTGTGCCGTGGGTCGGGTCGTTGGTCTCCCGGTCCAGGCGCATGCCGATCTTGAGCATGACGCGGGCGGACGCCTCGTTGCCGACCTGATGGATGCTGACCAGGTGTTTCATGCCCAGGTCGTCGCGGGCGTGCCCGAGCACCGCCCGGGCCGCCTCGGTGGCGAGGCCGCGGCCCCAGTGCCGGCGGGCCAGGCGCCAGCCGATCTCCACGTTCGGCAGGATCTCCGGCAGGAAGGTGGGAACCGCCAGCCCGGTGAAGCCGGCCAGCTCGCCGGTGTCGCGCAGGGTGAGCGCGAACAGGCCGAAACCGTGCTCGTCCCAGTGCCTGCGCCAGGTGGCGAGACGTTCCGCGGTGCCGTCGCGGTCGAGGGGCTGCCCGTTGCGGATCCAGCGCATCACCTCCGGATCGGCGTTGATGGCGGCCATCGGATCCAGGTCGTCGTCGGTCCAGTGGCGCAGCACGAGCCGAGGCGTTTCCAAGCGCGTCAAATCCCTCACGAGGACGCAAACTACCGGCCGATGCCGGCCGTCGGCGAGCCGACCCATCACCCCTGGGTCGCGTCGCGATGCAGCGGGCCGGGTCGACGCCTGGATCGCGGCTGGATCCGGATGCCGTCGGTCGAGCGCTCAGCGTCGTTGGAATGCGCTTCGATAGGCGAGCGGGGTGGTGGCGTAGGTTCGGCGGAACTGCAGTCGAAGGTTGGCGGCGCTGCCCAGTCCGGTGCGCCGGGCGATTTCTTCGACGGTCAGGTCGCCGGTCTCCAGTAGGGTGCAGGCTTTGCGCAGCCGGGCGGCGATCAGCCAGGCGCGCGGACTGGTGCCTAGCTCTGTCGCGAAGGCGCGGCTGAGCGTTCGGGTGGATTGCATCGCTTGCCGGGCAAGGTCGGCCACGGTGATGGACTGGTGCAGGTTGGCCAGCGCCCATTGCGTCACACTCGTGAGCCGCTCGCCTGCCGCGGTCGCGCCGGCGAGGCTGTATTGGGCTTGCCCACCGGTGCGGTGCAGTGCGGTGACCATCTGCCGGGCGCGCTGGATCGCTGCCGATTGCCCATGGTCGAGACCGATGAGGTAGAGGCACAGGTCGAGGCCGGCGGCGAGCCCGGCGCTGGTCAACACGGTGCCTTCGTCGACGTAGAGGACGGCCGGGTCGACGTACACGGCGGGGTGTTCGCGGGCGAGGTCGCCGGCGTGAGCCCAGTGGGTGGTGGCCCGGCGGCCGTCGAGCAGGCCGGCCTGGGCCAAGGCGAAGGCACCGCTGCAGATGGAGACGATCCGGGCTCCGCGCTGGTGCGCAGCGCGCAGGGCGTCGAGCGCGGCCGCCGGCGCCGGTCCACGCCGGAAGCCGGGCACGATAACGGTGTCGGCGGCCGCGACGGCTTCAAGGCCCGCGGCGACGGTGATACCGAATCCCGGCGTGGTGGTCGGCACCGGCCCCGCCTGCAGGGAGCACAACACGGCCTCGTAGCGGCCGTAACCCTCGTGGCCGAAGACCTGCGTGGCGATGGCGGCGTCGAACGCCACCACCGGCGGCAGGGCCAGGACGGCGACACGGTGGATGGCCGATTCCTCACGCATGACGGCAAGGATGCCACTGGCACACCAGGGCGCGACCGACGAGCCTGGGCAGGTGCGAATAGAGATCATCGTGTTCGACGGCTTCGACGAGCTTGACGCCTTCGGCCCGTTCGAGGTGCTGTCCAGCGCCGGGTTCGACGTGGAGTTGGTAGCCGTGCGAAAGCCTGGTCCGGTGCGCAGCATGCGGGGCATCCGGTTGGATATTCCCGGCGTGCTGGGCCGCCCGGACGGGGTGATCGTGGTTGGCGGTGGATGGGTGAACCGGGCTGAGGAAGGCGCCTGGGCGCAGGCGCAGCGCGGCGTCCTGCCCGAGCGGCTGGCTGATGCGGCCGGTTCCGCGCGGTGGACGGCGTCGGTGTGCACAGGCGGGATGCTGCTCGCCGCAGCGGGTCTGCTGACCGGACGCAGCGCTACGACGAACCGCAACGCGTACAACGAACTACGCGCCTACGGCGTCAACGTGATCGAGCAACGGGTGGTCGACGACGGTGATCGAGTCACCGCAGGCGCGTTGAGCGCTGGAATGGATCTGGGCCTGTGGCTGACTGAGCGGGAGCTCGGCGCGGAACGAGCCGCAGAGGTGGCCACCGGCATCGACTTCTCCCTGCGGTCACCAGTCTGGAAGGCGGGCGTTATATGTCACCACCAGAGCCACTGGGCGCAGTGACGATGCTGGGCGGTGGGAATCGTGTCGACGCTGCCGTCGCCGCGATTCTCCTTGGCGGCATTTCGGCATGAAACTCGCGCGGCCTGGCGGAAGGCGGAAGGGATGCTCGGCGAGTACGCCGGAAGTAGGACCAGCCGGAGACGGGGAGCGCCTCCCTGTCGGCAGTCACTCCGCGGATCTCGCGGCATCGATAACCCGCTCCCACTCACCGATCAGGTTGTCCGCAAGCCCGGAATCCATTCGACCGGACTCCACCATGCCGATGAACTCGCCCGCGTACTCGACTTGGAACGAAGCACAATGCTCCTCCGAGATTCGACAGATCTCGGCGACCAGCTCCTTGACTTCCTCCAGGTGAGCCCGGTCCACCTGCGGGTCGATCTCGTCGCCCCATGGTGGCAGAGCCGTATAGATCCGCAACCCGAACCCGACCCAGCGATCACCAGGCTCATCCGATCGGTCAAGGAAGCTGGGCGGGCCGAGGACCCAGGCCCGCCGATCAGCAAACCGCTGAGCCGAGGCGCGCATCACCTGAACCATCGATGCCGTCGCGTCCCCTTCCAGCGCGACGACAAGCCGGTCGACCGGATGATCTTCTCGCATGGTGTGCCTCCGGTGAGCCCGCTTCGAATATGCGTCCGGGCCGGTCAGGCCGCCCGGGTCCAAGCTCAGCGCCGGTCGGTGATGCGGTGGCGGAACTCGGCCTGGGCGGTGGCGAAGACCTCGTTGAGCCGCCCGATCTCGGCCTCCGCCGGCTCCCGCAGCAGATGCACGTCGATCTTGAAGTCGTTGTCGACGATCTCGACCTCGAGCCGGTCGAGCAGGTCGGACGGCAGCCGGGTGATCACGAACTCGCGGAACGCCTCGGCGATCGTCGACGGCATGTCACCACAACCACAGGTACGCCCATCGCGTACCGCACTGAGGTGGCTGCGCCCGACCAGCGCGTCCGGATGCACCGGGTCCATCACGGCCAGGCCCTCCTCCAGGATCGCGCGGGCCTCGCCGAGCCGGCCCTCGTGCTGCAGGAACAGGCCCAGCGCCACCCCCGCCCGGCCGACCGTGTCGTGGTCGGCACCGCGGCGGGCCTGCTCCAGCGCCTGGGTCAGCCGTTCCTCGGCCGGGCCGGCCTGCCCGGCCTCCCGCAGAGCCAGGCCCCAGTTGCGCAGTACCTGACTGATCACCTCGGGACGCCCGATGACCTGCGAACGTTCAAACGCCGATGCGTACGCGCGCAGCGAACCCCCGGTGTCGCCGGCGTCGTCGCGCGCCATCGCCAGGCCCAGCTCCGCCATCAGCGCCTCCTCGGTACGGCCCTGCCGCTCGTAGGAGGCCAGCACCCGCTCGATCGCCTCCACCCGGCCGGCCTGGTCCCCGATGTCGCGGCCCAGGTTCGCCAGCGCGGACAGCGCGTTGATCGTGCCCTGATGGTCCGCCCCGAGCCGCTGCTCCAGCACCGCGGCCACCGTGGTGAGCAGCTCCTTGCGGGCTGCGGCGCCCGCCACCGGCATCTGCGTGACGACCCGGCCGATCTGCTCGACGACCTGGTCGGGCAGCTGCTCCAGGCCGATGAACAGCGGCTCCCCCGTACCGCCGGCCTGCACCACGGCGGCCCGCAGCGCCAGCGCTGAGGCGACCCGCTCGTGCCCGTTGTTCCAGAAGATCGCCACCGTCTCCTCGACCACCTGCCGGGCCCCGCCGACGTCGCCGCGCTCCAGCAGCAGCGACGCCAGCGGCTCCAGGCCGAAGGCGTACCCGGCGTGCTCGCGGCCGTAGAACGCCAGCCGCTCCTGCACACCCTGGCGCAGCTGCTCCTCGGCCTCCTCCAGCCGCCCCGCCATCCGCAGCGCCATGGCGACGTTGAGCCGATAGGTCAGCTGGTCCTTACGGGACTCCTGGTCGACCGGCGTCACCGACGCGGCCTGCCGGAAGCACTCGATGGCGCGGGCCAGCTGGTCCGCGTTGAGAAGCACGTTGCCGAGGTCGCACTGGGCCGAGGCCCACTCCGGGCTGCCGTACCCGTGTTTGTCGGTGACGGTCTGAACCTCGCGGGCCATCACGTTCTCGGCGTCGCCGAATCGCCCCTCCCGCAGCAGCGAGAAGGCGATGTCGGCGGGTGCGGGGGTAGTCGTCACGCGCGGAGTCTAGGCCGCGATGGGGTCAGGCCGGGAACTCGTCGGGGTCGACGTCGGATGAGGAGGCGTTGCCGCCGAAGACCTCTTTCAGGCTGAGCTCCCAGATCGTGTACTGGCGGGAGGTGGTGGTGAATTTGAGGCTGTCGTCGAATTTGCTGAACGCGCAATCGCGGGTGAAGCGTTTGCCGTCCCAGTCCACGCCGCTGGCCAGGTAGACCTGGTAGGTGCCGTCTTTGATGCGGCCGGTCGTGACCTTCTTGTTGCCCCGGATGTAGACGGCGACGGTCGGCTTCTTGGCGCCCACCTTCACCAGTTTGACCACGGTGTCCACCGCGTTGCCGTTGTCGACTTTGAGTTGGCCGCTGCCACCGGTGATGCGGGTCAGGTAGGTCGCGTTGGGCTTGCGGCGGTTCTGATCCTTCGCCACGGCGGGCACGAAGGAGCCGAACCGGTACTTCGCGGCCGGGTCGGAGGCGGCGAGCGCGGCGATCGCGGTCCTCAGGTCGGTCGCGGCATCGGCGCGGCCGAGCGCGGCGGCGGCGGAGCCGCCGGTGCAGACGCTGCGGCCTTCCGCGGCCCCGGACACCGAGGACAGTTCGTCCGCCAGTGCGGAGAGCGCGGAGACGAGGTCACCGTGCGCGGTGCTGGCCGCGGCCGGCGCCGTCAACGCGGACAGCGCGGATTCCTGGGTACGGGCTGTCTCAGCCAGGGCGTCGGCAGCGCCGGCCACCGCGCGGGGCGTGGTGGCTGCCCGCAGGGTGTTGACGCCCGCGGCCAGCTCCTTGTCGGCGGCGTCCAGTGAGGCCTGGAAGGCGACCGGGTCGAGCGGCGTCGCCACGGCGGCGGCTTCCTCGGTCGGCAGGGTCGCGGTGGTGGTGGACGTCGTGGTGGTGCCGCCGGTGGTCTCGGTGTCGCTCGCTCCGAAGACGCTCGGCGCCAGGAGGATGGCGCTGAGCAGGACCATTCCCGCGGCGACGGCGAGGATCCGGGTCCGCGTGCTGAACCGCGACCGGGCGGGAGCGGCGAAGCCGGGCGGCGGGCCACCCGGCGGGAAACCGGGCGGCGGACCGTACCCGGGGAAGGCGCCGGCGGGAAGCACCCGGATGAGCACGGGCACGGTTCTTGTGGAGGCTGTGCCGGTGGCCGGGTCGACCCAGGGCAGGTCGACGTTCAGCATCACGCCGTCCGTGGCGCCCGGCGGAAAATAGATCATTGTGGGCTGACCGTCCGGGGGTGCGGCGACCGCCTTCGTCGCACCGCTCGCGGCCTCGGCCGCGGTCAGCTCGACGACGACGGGCGCGGGACCGCCGGCGGGATTGCCCCCCGTATTCACATCCATGCTTAGAGTATCGACGGCTCCGTCAACGTAGGCCATCCATGATCTTCAGTACGGGTCGTGGCTTCCGGTCGGTGAGGGGCCACCGCCGGTGGGACGGGGTCGGTACGCCGAGGGTGTCCAGCCGGTGCAGGATCACCCCTTCGCGCAGCGCCCAGGGGCAGATCTGCAGGTCACTGATCTCCAGTGCCCGCATCGCGGCCCCGGCCACCAGCGCGCCGGCCACGAGTTGGTGGGCGCGGCCGGGGCTCACGCCGTCCAGGTCGGCCAGGTCGGGTGACGCCATCCGGCTGATGAAGCCGAACACCTGCCGCAGCCCCACATCGGTGAGGGAGCGGCGGGTCCGCGGTCCGCTGCTGGACGGGGCGGCTCCGGCGAGCCGGGCCAGCGAGCGGAACGTCTTCGAGGTGCCGACGGCGAGGTCGTACGGTCCGGCCTCGCGGATCCTGCGGGCGACCGGGGTGAGGGCGGCGTCGAGGTCCGCGGTGAGTGCCTCGACGACGGTGCGGGCGGGCGGGTCGCCGGGTAGCCGCTGCCGGGTGAGCCGTCCGGCGCCGAGGGGCAGTGACAGTGCCACGTCGGGGTCCTCGTCGCGGCCGACCGCCAGTTCCAGGGATCCGCCGCCGATGTCCAGCACCAGCAGCCGTCCGGCGGACCAGCCGTACCACCGGCGGACGGCGAGGAAGGTGTAGCGTGCCTCGTCCTCGCCGGACAGCACCTGGAGGTCGACGCCGGTCTCGGCCCGCACCCGGGCCAGCACGGCCGCCGAGTTGTCCGCCTCGCGCAGGGCGGAGGTCGCGAAGGCGAGCAGTTCCTCGCATCCCGCGATGGTCGCGGTCGCTCTGGCCCGCGCCACGGCGCGCACCAGCCGGCCGGCGCCCGCGTCGGTCAGCCGTCCCGCGTCGACCTGTTCCGCGAGCCGTAGTTGCGTCTTCTCGGACCGCATGGGGTCGGGATGGCCGCCCCGGTGGGCGTCCACGACGAGGAGATGCACGGTGTTCGATCCGACATCCAGTACGCCGAGCCGCATGTCTGGAAGCTAACTCCGGGACGGGGGCACCGGGACGGACAGGCGGTGAGATTCATCGAGAGTTCGGCAAGTCTTCTTCCGGAAGCGGCGTTCAGCGCCCGGCAGGAGCACGGCCGGTCACAGCTCGGTACGGTGCCCGGCCGCCCGCTGACAGTCGGCCAGCCGCCGCCGTGCCGCATGCAACCGGTCCCCCATGACGTGCAGGAATCGGGTGGTGAGCTGGTAGCCCAGCCCCGGATCGCTCTGCAGCAGCGCCCGGACCGGCGGCCCGTCGAAGGTGAGCGCGTGCGTCGTGTCGACCGAGACCGCACCGAACTGCCACCGGTACGGCGGGAACAGCCAGGAACAGCCCAGCACCGCCGGCGACCGCAGCTTCTCCAGCACGAAGTAGCCGTACCCCGGCACCTCGCTGTCGAGATAGACATGGCCCGAGGTGAGCAGCCAGAACTGATCGGCCGTGGCGCCCTCCCGGAAGATCCGGTCCCCGGCGTGGAACGTCGACCGGCCGGCCAGCGGGACCAGCAGACTCAGCTGATGCCCGGTCAGGCCGTCCAGGAACGGCTGCCCGGCGAGCGTTTCGACGGTGATCGACATGGCCACTCCTCGAAATGGGCCGCCGGCGGATCCTTTCCCAGGTTAGGACCTTAGGCCCGGACCTGTCGGCCCTACTGCCGAGTGCCCCGGGACCGCATTCTTATTTGCGTAAGCCGACGATCGAACCCCGGCCGAACAGCAGGCCGGAGGGACCGACGAGGAATAGAACGATTACTTAACGGGGAGTTAGTCATGAGCGCAATGACCCACGAGGTCGGGCGGACCGTTTCTGGTAGTGCTGTTCGCAGTTCGCGTAAGGCCGCTCGCGGTTCGATGAGTCCTGTGCGCTGGATCGGCATCCTGCTGTCGCTCGCCGGCCTGGTCATGGTGGCCGCCGGAGCCACCACCTGGTTCACCGTGCAGTCGCAGCTCGCGGACGAGCGGATCACCGTCTCCGCCGACGCCGACTGGTTCGCCGGTGAGAAGATCGACGGCCCGCTGACCGCCTACTCCGAGGCCCAGATCATCGAGAAGCACGCCCTCAAGGCGAGCGGCGGCAAGACCTACGCCGAGCTCGACAAGGAGGACCCGGTCCGGGCCACCGTGATGAACGGCTCCTTCCTGCGTGCCTCGCTGTTCACCTCGGTCGTCTCGTTCGGCATCGCCGCGATGGTCGTCGGCCTGGGCTTCGTGATCTCGCTGGCCGGCTACGCGCTGTTCCTGATCGGCCGGCGCCCCGCCACCGACCCGGCTCCCCTTGCCTGACATTTGAGAATCCCAGAGAAGCGGCGCCCGGTGACCACCGGGCGCCGCTTCCGCATGTGCGCCTGCCAAACCGCCAAGACATTGACTGCTGTCGAAGTGCCGCTTAGCGTTCAGGCACGCATCCGGTGCGTGCCACACCCCCGCGCGCGCCGGCTCCCCCGCGCGAAAGGGCGTCGACATGCTCCGAGGCGTACGTCGCACCATCCTTGCCGTCACCGGATTCCTGCTGCTGCTCGCCGTCGCCGGCCCACCGGCCACCGCGCACGACCCGGACACCCCGGAGGGCCGAGCCGAGCAGGCGGAGATGCTGCGCATCTACCAGCCCACCTGGCGCAGCGGCGAACTCCTCGCCGGCGCGCCGATCACCTGCGTCAACGGGATGGCCGACAAGTACCCGTGCAAGAACGTCGACCTGCTCAGCTTCCTGCCGCAGTCGGCGCTGGGCGGCGGCGGCTCGTCGAGCATGTGGTACTGGACCGACACCCGCGACAGCAACGAGTACATCCTGTACTGCCGGTCCAACGGCGTCTCGTTCGTCAACGTGACAGACCCGTCGAACCCGCGCTACCTGGGCAACCTGCCGTCGTCGAACGGGGTCAGCTCGTCCTGGTGCGACGTCCGCACGTACAAGAACTACGCCTACATCGGCAAGGACTCGGTGTCGCACGGCATCCAGATCTTCAACCTCAACAAGCTCCAGGGCGTGACGACCACCCAGACGTTCACCGCGGACGCGCGGTTCACCGGCCTGACCAACAGCCACACGCTGCAGATCAATCAGAACACCGGTTTCCTGTACGTCTCCGGCGCGAACACGTGCAGCAAGGGCCTGACGATCTACGACATCAAGACGCCGCTCACCCTGACACTGGCGGCGTGCTACAGCCGTGAGGTCTACTCGCACGAGTCGATCGTGGTGACCTACGCCGGCCCGGACACCCGCTACACCGGCCGGGAGATCGCCTTCAACTACACCGGCCAGGGCAAGCGGTTCCAGATCCTCGACGTGACGAACAAGTCGAACATCGTCGTGCTGTCCAGCGTGACCCACCCGGGCGCCAGCTTCATCCACCAGGGCTTCGCCACCAGCGACTACAAGCACATGATCGTCAACGACGAGACGATCAGCACCGCCTCCGGCAGCCCGGACTTCGTCTACAACATCGAGAAGCTCGACGCCGCCCGGTACGTGGGCAGGGACAACGGCACGCGTGGCACGTTCGTCAACCACAACGGGTACACCGTCGGCAACCGGCACTTCCAGGCCTCGTACCGCGGTGGCCTGCGCATCCTCGACACCACGAACGCCGCCTCGGCCTCGCTGCCCGAGGTCGGCTACTTCGACGTCGACCCCAGCTCCAACGCCAGCGGGTACAGCGGCAGCTGGATGGCACTGCCGTACCTGAAGAACGGTGTCGTCGCCGTGCAGAGCATCGGCGTCGGGTTGTTCCTGGTCCGGCCGACCGGAACGGCGGCGGTCAGCTGACCGGCGCCGGATCGCGTCACCGCCGCCTCTCGGCGGCGGTGACGCTGGCGGGTTTCGTGGCGGCCGCCTACCTTTTCGCCGACAGCCGCGGCCCGTCCCCGGCGACGGTTCCGGCGCCGGCCGCCTCGGCGGTCGCCTATCACAGCGACGGGCTCTCCGACAGCTACGACGGCTTCCGGGTGGAGCCGCTGGCCCTGCCCACCGGCCGCGGCCCGGGCCGGGTGTCGCTGCGGGTCACCGGGCCCGGTGGCGCCGCCACCGACTTCCAGCAGGTGCACACCAAACCCATGCACATGTACGTGCTCCGCGACGACCTCTCCGCATATCAGCACCTGCACCCGGAGGTGGCCGACGGCGCCTGGACCGCCCCGGTGTCCATCTCCGACGGCGGCGCCTACCGGGTGTACATCGAGTTCGTCCCGCACGGCCGTCCGGCGGGCGCCGACCCCACCGTTCTCGGGGTCCCGTTCGTCATCGCCGGCGACACCAGCATGGTGCCCGTCCCGGCCCCGCGGGCGGAGGCACGCTCGGGGCCCTACGTCGTACGCCGTCTCGACGGCACCGCCGACCTGGTCTCCGGCACCCAGACGGCGTTGCGGTTCCAGGTGTTGCGCGACGGCCGCCCCGCGGTGCTCGAACCGTATCTCGGCGCCTACGCCCACCTGTCGAACTTCGAGGTGCGCACCCAGGGCCTCAAGCATCTGCACCCGATCCCGGCCGGCCCGGACGGCGCCGCCCCGCCCGACGCCGTCCTCGCGTTCCACGCCGCCTTCGCCGAACGCGGCGACAAACGCCTGTTCCTGCAGTTCCGGGCCGGCGGCGCCACCCACCAGGTGGCCTTCACCATCTTCACCACCTGACCAGCGGCGATGCCATCCGCTGGGGGTGATGGCACCGCGATCATGAGGGCCCATCCTGTCGTTCATGGGTGGTACGCCGGTGACCGGTCGGGACTTCGACGCGGTGCTCTTCGGCCTCGACGGAGTCCTGATCCCGCGCACGCCGGGCACGGCGGACGGGCCGGGCGCCGAGATCGAGGCGTTCCCGGGATCCATCGCCTGGGTCCGTGAGTTACGCGAGGCCGGTCTCCGGACCGCCGTGGTCACCGACCGCTCCGACCGCACCGCCGTTCTGGCCGTCGCGGGCCTGACCAACCTGTTCGACACCGGCGTCGACGGCCGGGCGGCACATGAGCTGGGGCTCTCGGGTGAACCGGGCCCCGGCATGCTCCTGGAGGCCGCCCGCTGGCTCGGTGCCGCGCCGGCACGCACGGTGGTGGTCGAGGACACGGCCGCAGGCGTAGCGGCCGGCGGGGCGGGAGGGTTCGGCCTGGTCATCGGGGTCGACCGGGACGGGGCCGCGGCGGCACTCACCCGGAACGGAGCCGACCTCGTGGTCGCCGACCTCGGTGAGCTGCTCGTCGCGGCGACCGACGACGTGCACCGGGCCGGGCCGAAGGAGCACCGCCTCCTGGCCGCCAGCCGCCGCCTGCTGGCCGCGGCCGGGGACTATCCGACCGATCCCTGGCGCATCGTCGAGCGCATGTACAACCCCGGCTATGTCGAGCAGACCGAGACGTTGTTCGCGGTGGCCAACGGCTTCCTGGGCATTCGCGGCGCCTTCGAGGAGGGCCAGCCGTCCTTCCGGCCCGCCACGCTGCTCAACGGCTTCCACGAGACCTGGCCGATCGTCTATCCGGAGAACGCGCACGGATTCGCCACCACCGGGCAGACCATCGCGCCGGTCCCGGACGGCACCGCCCTGCGGCTGTACATCGACGACGATCCGGTGACCTGTGAGACGACCGAGGTCCGGGAGTTCGAACGGGCCCTGGACATGCGCCGCGGCGTCCTGGACCGCACGGTGGTCTACCAGTTGGCCGACGGGCGGCGGTTCCGGCTGGTGACCACCCGGTTCGTGTCCCTCGCCCAGCGCCACCTGGCCGGCATCCGCTTCGAGCTGACCGCACTCGACGCCCCCGGACGTGTCGTCATCTCCTCGGAGATGATCCTGCCCCGTCCGGCGACGGAGACGGCGGCCTTCGACCCGCGGCAGACCCGGGCGCTGGACGACCGGGCCCTGGTGCCCGACGGCGACCGAACCGACGGCGCCCGGGTGATCCGCACCTACCGGACGGCGCGCAGCGCGCTGCGGGTGGCGGCCGGAATGGATCACGAGTTCGACACCGAGGTGCTCGCCCACCTCCGCACGAAGATCGATGACGACCGTGCCATCGTGGGGTTCGCGGGGGAGGTGCCGGCCGGCCGTACGGTCACGCTCACCAAATGGCTCGCCTATCACTACGGCCCGGCGACCGACACGGACCTGATCGAACGCGCCGCGGTGACCCTGCACCGGGCGCGGAGCACCGGCTATCCGGCCACGCTGGCCGCGCACCAGGATCAGGTCCGCGCCTTCTGGGATCGCAGCGACGTGGTCTGGGAGGGCGGGCCGGCCGCCCAGCAGGCGCTGCGTTTCAGCCTGTTCAGCGTCATGCAGGCCACGCTGCGCGCCGAGGGGCACGGGATGCCGGCCAAGGGCCTGACCGGGACCGGGTACGAGGGCCACTACTTCTGGGACACCGAGGTGTACGTCCTGCCGTTCCTGGTGCACACCTGCCCCGAGGTGGCGCGCAGCCTGCTCATGCACCGGGTGCGGATGCTGCCGGACGCCCGGCGCCGGGCCCGCGAGGTGGGTTGCGCCGGCGCGCTGTTCCCGTGGCGCACCATCGGCGGCGACGAGGCGTCGGCGTACTACGCGGCGGGGACGGCCCAGTACCACATCGACGCGGACATCGCCTACGCGCTCGACCAGTACGTCCGGATCACCGGCGACACCGACCTGCTGATGCGGCACGGCGCCGAACTGCTGGTGGAGACCGCCCGGATGTGGGCGCACCTCGGCTTCTTCTCGGAACGCCGGGACGGCAGGTTCGTGATCCACAAGGTGACCGGGCCGGACGAGTACACCACGGTCGTCGACAACAACCTGTTCACCAACATGATGGCCGCCGAGAACCTACGGCTCGCCGCGGACGTGGTGGACCGTCTGCGGGTGGAGTCGCCGCCGGATCACCACCGGCTCGTCGACCGCACCGGCCTGGTCGACGAGGAGGTGCGGGTCTGGCGGCGGGCCGCGGACGAGATCTACATCCCCTACGACGAGCAGGCCGGTGTGCACCTGCAGGACGACGGCTTCATGGACCAGGCGCCGTGGGACTTCGCCGGCACACCGCGCGACCGGTACCCGCTGCTGCTGCACTTCCACCCGCTCGTCATCTACCGGCACCGGGTGATCAAGCAGGCCGACGTCGTCTTCGCCACGGTCCTGCTCCCGGAACGCTTCACCGCCGAGCAGCGCCGCCGGATCTTCGAGCACTACGACCCGCTGACCACCGGCGACTCCTCGCTGTCCGAATGCGTACAGGCGATCGCGGCCGCCGACGTGGGCAAGTACCGGACCGCGGAGGAGTACCTGGTCGACGCCGCGGCCGTCGACATGGCCGACACCGCCGGCAACCTGCGCGACGGCGTCCACATCGCGTCGGCCGGCGGCACCTGGATGGCGCTCGTCTACGCGTTCGCCGGGTACCGCTGGCGCTCACCGGAACCCGAGTTCTCCCCGATGCTGCCGACCCGGGCCCGCCGGCTGCGGTTTCCGCTGCGGATCCGCGGGTCGGTACTCGAGGTCGACATCGAGGAGGAGCGGGTCACCTACTCGATACGCGACGGTGAGCCGCTGACCGCCCGGCACTACGGGGAGCAGTTCACCGTCACCGCGGCGGCACCGGTCTCCTTCTCCGGCCGGTACCGCACCCACGACGCCGGGCCCGGTTCGCCACCGCGGTGACGCCGGCATCCGCTCGACTACCCTGCCGCCATGGGGAAAGCGGAGCTGGAAGAGTTGATCGTCGCGGACGCCACGGAGCTGCGGGCCTGGCTGGCCGAGCACCACACCACGTCGCCCGGGGTGTGGCTCGCCCTGACCAGGAAGGGCGGCACGGTCACCACGCTCACCTGGCAGCAGGCCGTCGACGAGGGCCTGTGCGCCGGCTGGATCGACGGGCAGGCCCGCAAGCGGGACGAGCACTCGTCGTGGATCCGGTTCACCCCGCGTACGGCCCGTAGCTCCTGGTCGCAGCGCAACGTCGGCCATGTCGCCCGGCTGGAGGCGGAGGGCCGGATGCTGCCCGCCGGCCGGGCCGCGGTGGAGGCCGCCCGGGCGGACGGCCGGTGGGCGGCGGCCTACGCCCCGCCGTCGGAGGCCGAGGTGCCGGCCGACCTGCTGGCCGCGATCGCCGCCGTCCCGGCCGCGCAGGCCATGTTCGAGGTCCTCACCAAGGCCAACCGGTTCGCCCTCATCCACCGGGTCAACGCCGTCAAACGGGCCGAGACCCGCGAACGCAAGATCGCCGAGTTCGTCGCGATGCTGGCCCGCCACGAGACCGTCTACCCACAGAAGGCGAAGCCGCCCGCCGTCCCGACGTGATCATGGTCGCGCCGGGCTCCGGCGGTCGGACACCGCGACCGCGCCGCGCAGCGCGTCCGTGAGGTCGCCGATCGAACCCTGCGTCGGGGCGGCCAGGATCCGTTCGACCAGGGCGCGCAGTTCGGGCGTGAACCACGGCACCACTTTCGCCGGTGGTCCCGCCGCGGACAGGTCGGGTTCCGGATGGGCCAGCCGGGCGGTCAGCAGCGCGACCCGTACCAGGTCGCGCTGTGCCGGCGTCAACCCGTCGGGGGTCTCCCACAGCGGTTGGTGGATCCGCGGCGCCTCCCGGTCCCCCGCGGCCACCACCCCGTCGGTGTCGATCAGCAGACCGACACCGGTGTCGCCGCGTACCCCGTAGGCGAAGTTCTTCCAGGCCGTGTCGCCGTGCGCCAGCCCGAGCGAGTGCAGCAACTCGTGCGCGGCCGCCACGTCGCGGGCGATCTCGGCGCGCTGCCGGACGGTCGTGCGGCGGCTGCCGGTGTAGTCAGGCTCCTCGTCGCACAGGTAGTCACCGGTCTGCAGATCGCCGCCGACCAGCAGGAACGGTGCGGTGATCCGTTCGTAGAGGACTCCGGTGGCGGTGTCGCCGTCGGCGACGACCGCGACCGGCCAGAGCAGGATCCGTGCGGCGAGATCCCGCCGGTCCGGTTGCAGCCGGTTGATCCGGGACAACATCTTGAGGTACGGCTTGAGCTCCCGCCGTCCGTCGGCGCTGAACTGTTTGTAAACGAACGATCGAGGGTCCCCGTCGATGGTGGCGGCCCGGATGTGCTCGTGCCAGCCGATGGCTTCCTGGTGCCGGACCCGTTCGGCGGCCACCACGTCGAGGAGTTCGGTGCGGCCGCTGGTGGTGGACCCGTCCGCCAGCTCCCGCGCCCGGTCGGAGAGCGGTACGGCAACGCGGGGTGCGCTGGTGAGTTCGACGGCCCGCCGGAAGATGGGGGACAGCGCGACGGCGGCGGCGCTGAGCACGGTCGTCTCGGGCGCGGGCCCGAACATCAGCGCCAGGACCGCGCCGGCCACGGCGAGCGACAGGGTGTGGGCCAGCGCCCGGTCGCGGGCCGCCGGGTCCCCGGCGCGGCGCAACGCCCACCACAGCCACAGCAGCCCGGTCAGCAGGGTGGCCGTCAGGACGGTCGCCACCCGGTCGGTGTCGAGCGGTAGCCCGTCCCAGTCCGCGTTGACCTCGGCACGCCACACGGTGATCTGGGCGCCGAGCCAGATGATGATCAGCCCGCACAGGGCGGTGACCCCGTCGGACCGGGCCTGCCGTGCCCGCCGCCGCAGCTTGCGGGCGGCGGCGGCCGCCGGGTCGGCGCGACGGGCGCCGGAGTGTCCGGCACGTCTGGCGGCGGCGCGGCGGCGCAGTTCGGCGGCCGCCTGGTAGAGGTGGCCGGCCTCGTCGCGGCGGCGGCCGATCAGTCGCCGGACCGGAGCGGTGAGGATCTGGCCGGCCACGATCAGGGCCATCAGCCACCAGCCCGGTTCGATCACGTGGCGCCGACGGGCAGGTCGTGGTGGCCGATCCAGGCCACCGCGGCGGCGCGATCGTCGTCACGGTCGGGCCGGCGTACGCCGAGCGCGGCGAGGAAGTCCAGCGGGGTCGGCGGCACGGCCCACATCCGGGCGAGGAATCCGGTCGCCCGTTCGTCCGGATCGCCGCTCAGCAGCCCGTCGGTGGCGAGGATCAGCGTCTCGCCGTCGTGCAGCACCGGTTCCCGCAGGGTGAGCCGGTGGCCGTGCCCGGGCAGGGCGAAGGTGGGTGGGGCCGGCCGGCTCGCCGCGCGCGTGCCGAACAGCGGGGTGACCCGGCCGCCGCGCATCAGCCAGGCGGTGGAGTCGCCGACCGCGGCGACGGCGGCGGTGACCGCGCCGCCGGCCGGTACGGCGGTGGGGACGAGGGCGATGGTCAGCGTGGTCATCGGCTCGGCGACGTGGGTGGCGAGGCTGGCGTCGATGTCGCCGAAGATGCCGCGCAGCAGGGTGGGCAGGTCGGCGCCGGGGGTGTGGCGGGTCCGGCAGGATTTCACGGCGTACCCGGTGGCCCACCGGGCGGCGCGGCCGGCCGCCTCGTCGGTGCCGACCCCGTCGGCGACGGCGAGCAGGCAGATCCGAGCGTGCGGGTCGGTCCAGACGGCGAACGCGTCGTTGCCGGTGTGCCAGGGCCGCCGCTGTTCACCGGCGACCGTGCCGGCCCGGACGGTGAGTGCTCCGGCCTGGCCGCCGTCGTAGGCGAGCGCCGGCGGGACGGTGTTCACCGGTCCCCGGTAGAGCTGCGGTTCCAGCCAGGGCCGGTCGGTGACGCCGAGGTTGGGCAGGTCCGACATCACGGCTCCACCGGCTCGCCGAGAACCTGGCTGCCGGGCGGCGCGACGGTACGCGGTTCTCCGTGCACCACACTCGACACCACCGATTTGAGGATCAGCTCACCGAACCGCCGGATGGCCTCGCTCGGCTGGGCGGCGTGCGCGGAGATGTAGGCGGCGGCCGGGTCGGAGGCGAGCCGGGTGAGGGTGGCCGTGTGGACCTGGCCGAAGCCGAACGGGATCAGCCGCAACCGGCCCGCACCGCCGGCCGCGGCGAGCATGGCGTCGTACTCGCTCTGCCAGCCGCACCGCACGTCGCGCGACGAGTTGGCCTGCCCGTCGGTGAGCATGAAGACCATCGTGTCGGTGTGCGGGCCGAGAACCGGCAGGTCCGCCCGGAGCGCGGCAGCGAGCCGGTCGAACGCCGCGGCGAACGAGGTGGGCCCGCTCGCCTTCAGCTCGGGTACGGCGGTCGTCGAGTGCAGCCGGGTCAGCGGCAGGTCGACGGTGGCGTCGTCGGCGAAGGAGACCAGGCAGATCCGGGTCTGATGCCGGATGGTCGGGTCGCGGGACAGGCTGGCGAGCAGGTCCCGGATCACCTCGTTGACGACGGTGATCGCGGTGACCGGCCCGGCGGCGTGGGCCATCGACGCGGACCGGTCGGCCAGGATGTAGATCGGGAAGACCGGCATCTCAGTTTCCTTCCGGCGCCAGCAGCGCGTAGCCGGGGGTGAGGTCGCCACCGGCCATGCGCGGCGGTCGCACCACCTGGAGCACATGCCCGTTGGCCTGAGGATGGCCGGACAGCACCGAACATCGCGCGAGATCGATGTACTTGCGGAAGCTCGGGTCGTCGCGGCGGAACAGGTCGGCCTGCACGTCACTGCCGTTCTCGATCAAAACCCTCATCGTGTACGCGGTGAGCGCACCCAGAAGATCACGCCACAGCGAACCGTGCCGCGCCGACGGCAGGTACACCGACGAGACCGCCTCATGGGTCGCCACCGCCCACTGGTCGGCCGGCTCCGCCTTCACCTCGTCACGGATGGTGAGCAGGCGCAATCGGGCCAGCCACCCGGGCACCCGTTGGGTGGCGGGCCGGCCGGGCTCGATGAGCACCACCTCGGCGACACCGCCGAGCAGCATCGCGGCGGTGTCAGCGAGCCGGCCGACCGTACCGGCCGCGCCGTCGCCGTCGGTGGGGGGAACCGTTCGCAGCCCGGTGAGCAGGGTGGTCTCACCGGCACGCAGCGTCGGGAACTCGTAGCCGGACGGTGCGGTGAACTCCGCCGGGCGGACGCTGTCGACGCTGCCGGCCGCGGTCCATTCGGCGGCCAGCCGGGCCGCCATCGACCGGGTCAGCGGGTCGGCCTCGGCGAGCAGGCCGATCAGCGGGGCGACCGCACCGTCGCGGCGACCGGTGAACCCGGCCGCCGCGACCGGCTGCCCGAGCACCTCGCCGAGGTCGCGGGCCAGGTCGTCGGCGAGCGATTCACCGCGTGCCATTGAACGGGTCCTTCTCCTCGTCGAAGTGCGACGGCGAGTTGAGCCGCCGCTGGAACACGGTGCCCTCGTCCGCGGTCAGCAGTTCCTCCAGGCGGTCGACGGTCTGCAGTCGCGGCCGCTTCTCATGCGTACGCAGCACGCCGCCCTCGTCGATGGACAACCAGCGGTGCCCGGCCGGTATCTCCAGGAGCAGGTCGAACCGCAGGTCCGGGGTCCCGGCCGGGGTGGCGGCGTACAGCAGCCGGCCGTCGACGGCCAGCACGGTGCCGCCGGGATTGACCCGGGTGCCCGCGCTCATCAGGTAGTCGCCCGGTTCCAGGTCCAGGACGCCGATACCGGCGTTGACGACGTCCAGGCACAGGTCACGGACGAGCGTCCGGTCCCGGACCAGGTCGGTGGGCGCGTCCGGGGCCGTGACGGCCGGTTCGCCGTCGAGCACCGGGCGCGGGGTTCCCCGGCCGATCTGCAGGGTGATCCGTTCGTCCTGGTCGATCTCGAAACGCATGTTGATCCCCCGCCCGGCCAGCGTGCCGGCGAGCTGGTACTGCAGATCGTCCTCGGCCCACACGGTCACCGCGGTGCCCGTACCGCTGTGCTGGTCGGCGTCCGCGCCCGGGCTCACGTCGAAGCGGTGCACCAGGATGTGCGGGATCAGCGGGTAGGAGCCGCTGACGGCGTAGGCGGCCGAGCCGTGACCGGTCAGCGCGTCGCCGCGCCGGAAGATCGGCTCCGACCAGTCCGCGCCCTCGGCGTCGTGCTGGACGAAGAAGTCGGCGGCCAGGTTGGTGTGCAGCCGGGTCACGTCCACGCCGAAGAAGGAGCGGCCGTTCAGGAGGCCGGCGACCACCTTGGGGTCCTCCGGGTGCGGGCTGAACCGGCTGACCGCGTTGAGGTACATGCCGCCGAGCACCGTGCCGACCTTGCAGTAGGTCTCGTCGAAGTGCAGCTCGAAACCCGGGTCCAGTCCGTCGCCGGCGAACCGTTCCCGCAGCGCGTCCTCGAGCCGCAGACGCAGGGCCGTGCCCAGCATCGACCCGCCGGACAGCAGCACCGCGTCGACCGCCTGCTCGGCGTACGGGGTCTTGTCGCCCGTCGGCCGCAGCGTGTGCAGGCCGCCGGCGGCGATACCGGTGGCGAGCGTGGCGACCCGCAGCGCCACGTCGTCGACGATCGCGGCCAGGTCCTCCGCGGTGATCGCGATCAGCCGGTCGGCCTTGCCGTCGCCGTGTCCTTTCCCGAGCTTGTCGACCGCGACGTGCACGGTGTTGCGGTCGCCGCCCGTGCCGGTGCCGAAGACGACGTCGACACGGCGCGGCTCCTCGTCCCCCAGTCCGATCTTCTTGACCTGCTCGGCGGCTTTCCACAGGGTCTCGAAGGCGGTCCGGCGCTCGGCGCCGATCTGTTCCTCCACGCCCGCGAACTTCGTGGCGCTGTCGGGTAGCCCGTACCGCTGCTTGAGCAGCGTGTAGATGGAGAGGGTCAGCAGGTCGCCACCGAGATGCAGCCGGCCGCCGGAGGCGGTCACCTGCGGCTGGAGCCGGTAGTAACGGCCTGGGCTGTTGTTGCCGGCTCCGGGCGGGCCGACGTCCGCGACCGCCACCTTGACCAGCGCACAGTCGGTGGTGCCGCCACCGACGTCGATCACCAGCAGGTTCTCGTGCCATTCGCGGGCCGCGTCCCAGGTCTCCGGCTCGTCCCAGGCCCGGAATCCCTGCGGGCACCGGGCGTGCAGACGGAACGCCTCGACGCCCAGGACCGCGTCGTTGCCGAACCGTTTGAGCAGGTAGAAGCTGGCCGCGGCGGCCGCCTCGTCGATGCGCATGTCGATCTGCGACGCGATCTGGTCCTTCTCGAGCAGTTCGAGAAGCGCGTCACGACGGTCCGGTGGCAGCCGGGTCGGGAACGTGACGCTCAGCCACCGGGGCCCGGCGGGGAGGTCGAGCTCCTCGACGACGAGTTCCAGGAACCGCCGGTAGATGCGCGGGAACAGGTCGCGGCCGGTCATCCCGGTTCCCGGCACCTCCCGGTCGAGGTCGGCGAGGTACCGCTTGCTGCCCCGGATCCGCGACGCGTCGCCGACGGTCTCCTCGGCGAACCCGACGACCCCGTCGGTGACGACGATGTCGCTGCTCACCGCCCGGGTGGCGGCGAGGTGGTTGCGGGCCAACGGCGGCCAGCCGAGCACCTCACGCCACGCTCGCGCCCGTACGGCCGGGTCGAAGTCGGTCTTGGCCTCGATCTGCAGGGCCGGGTCGCTGTCGGCGTCGTAGGTGAAGGCGCCCACCTCGGCCGCCCGCCGCCGGGCCTCCTCCGGCAACTGCCGGGGGCGGTAGAAGACCGAACGGAGATCGTGCACGCCGCCGACGGTGCGGGTGCTGCCGAAGTCGACCGTCGCCGCGACGCCGACGACGGCACGTTCGGGCGCGACGGCCGGGTCCTCGGGTGTTTCCGGGTGGGTCATCACCGGCTCCTTGATATCGGTCGGGTCGAGGCGGAAAGCGGCCCGGGACAGCGGCGGGACGCCGCGGCAGCCCGGCTGGCGGCTGCGGTGGTAGACGACGAGCGTCGGTTCACCCGGTGTGCCCGTCCAGGGGGTCAGGTCCAGCCGGGTGGCTCGCCCGCCCACGTCGACGGCCGGCGCGAATCGGGTGGTGGAGACGGTCGACGCGCCGTCGAGCAGATCGACGCGTTCGACGACGCCGGGAACGGTCCCCGGCCTGAGGACGAGCCGGGCCACCTCGGCGGAACGGTGCAGTTCCGGGCCTGGCGGCTCGGCGATCATGTCGACGCCCGCCTCGGGGCCATCGTCCGCAGCGTGGTCTGGACCCGGCGGAGCTGGCGCTGCACCGTGTCGGCGGCGCCCCGGGCGGCCGGCTTGCTCAGTGCGTCGTGCACCTCGGTGCGGGCGAGTTCGGTCGCCGGTTTGAGCAGGTCGATGAGAATCCGCGCCAGCAGCAACGCCAGCTCGTCACGGACCCTGGCGACCTGCTGGAAGGTGAAGCTCGACGGGGCCGGGGCACGGCCGTCACCGAGGTCCACCCGTCTGCTGTCGGTCAGGACCCGGAACAGCCCCCGCGACAGCTCCACGAAACGGCCGGCCGGGTCACCGGTCGTCTTCCCCGCCCGAGTCCCGCTGAGCTGCCCGGCGTCGGCGTGCACCGCATCGAGGTACGGCCGTGCCCAGTCACGCAGGACGTCGTCCATCTCGGTGGTCGCGTCGCGGATCACGGCGCCGGCGACCTCGCCCAGGTCAATGGCCGCGAGGAGCGTGCGAACATCCTCCAGCGGCACCCGCAGCGATCCGTCGGCACGGAACAACCGGCGGATCGTCTCCCACTCCGGGCGGTCGTAGATCGCCGTGACGGCGTGCTCCTCAGCGACGCGGCGCAGGTCGTAGACCGGTTCGGGGTCCTTCTCCGACCGGTCCAGCAGGACCACGACGTCGCCGATCACCGTCGCCGCGTCCCCCGCGAGCACCTGCTCGATCAGCTCGTCGGCGCGGGCCAGCAGCCGCTGCTCCTCCATCTCGTCGATCCGCGCGTCGCCGGGATCGGCGAGTTCCTCGATCAGGTCGCGCAGACGCCGGGAACCGCCGTCGGCCAGGGCCGCCTCGACAGCCGCACGGAACTCTCCGGCGGTCGCACCCGGGTCGCTCCATCCGGCCGCGGCCCACGCCGCCCGTTTGGCCTGCGCCTCGTGCCATGTGGGATTCTCCGGATCGAACTCCCGCCAGGACGCCTCGTCGGCGAACGCCCACATGCCGCTGACCGCGGCGACCCTGGCCCGCCGGGAGCCGATCCGCCATTCGGCGAGACACTCCGCGACGGCCGCCTCGATGGTCCGTACCTCGTTGGGGTGCTCCGGCTGCTCCACCCGGTCGATCTTGGTGGCGACGAACACGCAGTTCGGCGAGCCGCGCAACACCGGCGGGGTGAACGACGAACCGCCGGTGACCGCCACGATGTTCAGCGCGATGTGGGCGAGTTCCTGCTGCCGGTCCCGGAACAGGTTCTCCAGCGCCCGGCCCTCACCGGTACCGGGCAGATCCACGAGCGTCACCGCCCGGCCCCTGGCCCAGGACAGATCCCAGACCTCGGCCGGGACCGGAACGTCGATCTCGATCCGCTGGATCAGCGGAGCGCCGAAATCGCCGATCCGGTCGCCGCCGGCCTTCTCGCAGCTGGTCAGATAGGTCTCCAGATCGTGCCGGGTCCCGAACCCGAAGAGCTCCGCACTGTGCACCATCCCGGCCAGGAGCGGCTGATTGCGGTGGTCCACCGTGGCCAGTTCGGTCAGGGTCCGTGTGTCGTCCACGCCGAGGCCGAGCAGGTCGCGGGCCCGCGCGGTGGCCTCGGTCTCGGTGAGCATCTGCACGCTACCGGCCCCGGTCGGCCTGTCGCCCTGGACCAGCCGCAACTCGGTCGGGGCGGCGGTCACCGATCCCGTCCCGATCCGCAACACGGAGCGGCGGCCCAACAGCAACGCCAAGGTGGTGGACTTCATCGACGCCACCGCCCGGCGGCGACGATCCGGATCTCGCCCCGCCGGATCCGGGAGATCCGGTCGACGACGTCTTTCAGCTCCGCGACCGCGTCCCGCGAATCGCCACGAAGTCCGGCGACATCACATTTCGCCAGTTCCTGGATCACCTTGTTGATCGAGGATTCCTTACCGCCGGATCTGCTCATTCCGCTGGCCGCCCCATTTCACCAGTCGCGGTTACTGAGTCTGGAAGCTAGCGGCCCCCCGGAGCGGCGCACAACGTGCCGGAAGCAGGCTCGCCCTACCGGGTGGCCCTCTCGCCGACACGGCCGAGCACACTCCGTCCGATGTGTCCCGACCGCGAACTGATCAGATCGCGCCAGGCCGGGTCCACTCCGGAACCGTCCCCGGACGGCTCACTCATTCGGCCGGTCCGCACTATTCCTTGATCGCATGTTCACGCGTAATAGCGACCAATCCATATTCGATCTTCCATGCTCCGTGACGATTCGCGGGACCGGGGTCCCCGCAAGCGCGCGGCACGCGTACCGATGAGTTTGGGTTCGACCGTCGGTCTATCAGAGTGACCCACTGACTCTGGAGGTAACCGTGACCGACACCAAGCCCGGCTTTCCCGCCGTCGCCGACCTGGCCACCTGGCAGGCCGCGCGCGACGAGCTCCTGGTCCGGGAGAAGGCGCACACCCGGGAGGGCGACGCGATCGCGGCGGCCCGCCGCCGGCTTCCGATGGTGGAATTCGACGGTACGGTCGAGGTCACCGGGCCCGGCGGACCGATGCCGTTCATCGATCTGTTTCAGGGCCGCGACGAACTCGTCGTCTACAAACACATGTGGTACGACGGCGCGCCGCACCAGGGGCAGTGCGAAGGCTGCACGAACGCCGCCTGGCATCTGCGGGACGCGGCCTACCTCAACGCGCGCGGGGTCTCGTTCGCGGTGGTGACCACCGGGCGCTGGCCGGAGGTGGCGGCGTTCACCGCGTTCATGGGGTACACGCAACCGTGGTATTCGGTGCGCGGTGTGGACGGCCCGGCCGGCGGCGAGATGGGCTATCTCACCGCCTACCTGCGCGACGGCGACCGGACGTTCCTCACCTACGCCACCACCGGGCGCGGCAACGAGGTGACGAATCCGACGTTCGCGCTGCTCGACATGACGGCGTACGGGCGTGGCGAGGCGTGGGAGGACCAGCCCGACGGCCGCCCCGAGGGGCGTCATCCGTGCTGGTACTGGCGCACGGAGGAGGACGGCACGCCGTCGTGGGGTCCGGCGAGCCGTCCCACGGCGCAGTGGACCCGGCCCGGCGTGACCGCGGAGGCCACCCTCGGCCGCGACGGCCACTGCCACTGAGCCGCCCTGATCACCAGCCCACGAAACGGACCGTCTCGCCCATGTCGGCCCGCCCCGTGCGCAGGGGCGGCACGCCGGGATCCTCGAAGCCCACCGAGACGCCGCAGAGCAGTGACAGTCCGTCCGGGGCGCCGACGATCCGGCTGACGGTCTCGCGGTACATCGTCCACATCACCTGCGGGCAGCTGTGCAGCCCTTCGGCTCGCAGCAGCAGCATGACCGTCTGGAGGTACATTCCCGCGTCCGCCCACTGGCCCGGCCCCATCGTGCGGTCGAGATAGCAGAACAGGACGACCGGAGCCCCGAACGCCGCCGTGTTGAGCGCGGCGATCCGCATCGGGCGGTCCGGGTCGTCGCGGTCGACGCCCAGCGCCTCATAGCGCTGGGCGGCGGCGGCCGCGAACCGGTCCCGGTACGGCGCCACCATGTCGGCCGGGTACATCGGGTAGTCCTGCTCATCGCCCGGATCCCCCGCCCGGGCCCGGGCTGTCGCCCGCCGTTTCAGCTCGGCCAGGGGCTCGCCGGTCAGGACGTACAGATGCCACGGCTGGAGGTTGCCGCTCGACGGTGCCCGCGCCGCCGCGGCCAGCACCCGGACAAGCACGTCCCTGGGCACCGGCTCGTCGCTGAACGCCCGCACCGACCGGCGGCTGCGCACCGCTTCGTACACATCCATAGCGCATCAACATAGATGAATGACGGGTTGTGGCGATCGCACACGTTCCGGCCTGGTTCACAGGATCGCAACGTTCGCGAGCATGAATCCCCGCAGATTGGGGTCGGTGCTGCTCGTCGCGGTGCTGACCGTCGCCAGTTTCGCCCTGTCTCCGCTCTCCCCCGTCTCCCCCGCCAGCGCGGCCGCCACGCTCACCCAGGTCGGCTCGTTCGGCAGCAACCCGGGCGCCCTGCGCATGTACTTCTACGTGCCGACCGGGCTGCCCGCCGGCCGCCCGCTGGTGGTGGCGCTGCACGGATGCACCCAGAGCGCCCAGGACTACTACAGCCACTCCGGCTGGCCCAAGTACGCCGACCTCTACCGGGCGGCCGTCGTCTTCCCGAACAGACCTCGTCGAACAACGCGCTGTCGACACCACCGTAGTGCCCGCGAACGCCACCGAACTGCGTGACCAGTGGACGAACGTGTGGGGCGTCCCGCAGACCGCGACCTCGACGGCGACGCTGCCGGGCTCCACCACTGTCGAGTACTACCAGGACGCCGTGGCGCTCTACCGGGTGCAGGGCATCGGGCACGGCACGCCGGTCGCTCCGGGCAGCGCCGAGAACCAGTGCGGCACGACCGGCTCGTACTACCTCGCCTCGATCTGCTCGTCGTACTACATCGCCCAGTCGTGGGGCCTGCCCAGCGGCACCACACCGCCGTCACCCACACCGTCGGTGTCGACGTCGCCGAGCACATCGCAGCCATGTTTCACCGCCAGCAACTATGCGCACACGGTCGCCGGGCGGGCCACGCAGTCCGGTGGCAACACGTTCGCCAACGGCTCCGGCCAGGCGATGGGCCTGTGGAACACCTTCGTCTTCCACACGTTGCGCCGAACCGGCCCGAACCATTACGTGCTCGCCGACGGTCAGTGCTGATCAGCCGCGAATTCGCGTTGCCCGATGACCTGCTCGGGCGGAAGGATGCGGTCATGATCGAGCCCGCGAACGTCCTGTTGTCCGGCATCGTCGGATCCACCGCCTACGGCCTGGCCGGCCCCGGATCCGACATCGACCGGCTCGGTCTGTTCGCCGCCCCGACCACCGCCTTCCACGGACTCACCTTCCCCGAGGATTCCGTGGTGTCGAAGAAGCCGGACGCCACCTTCCACGAGGCCCGCAGGTACGCCAACCTCGCCCTCAGCGGCAACCCGACGGTGTCCGAGCTGATGTGGCTGCCCGAGGACCTGTACGAGACCCGGCACCCGCTCGGCGACGAACTCATCGGCATCCGCACCGCCTTCCTGTCCGCGAAACGCGTCCGCGACTCCTATCTCGGGTACGCCACCCAGCAGTTCAAACGACTCGAAGCCCGCGGCGACGGCTCGTTCTCCGCCGACACCCGCAAACGCACCGCGAAGCACGCCAGACATCTTCTGCGCCTGTGCGTCCATGGCCTCGACCTGTACACCACCGGCCATCTGCGGATCCGCCTCGACGATCCGCAGCGCTTCCTCGACTTCGGCGAGCGGGTCGCCGCCGGCGACGTGGACATGGCCAGCCGGACGATGGCCGACTACGAGTCCCGTTTCGACACCACCCCGACGCCCCTGCCGAACGAGCCGGACCGCGCGGCCGTGGAGGCCTGGCTACGGCGCGTGCGAGCGCTTTTCTTCGACGCGGCCGGCTGATTGCCGATTCGGCGGATACCGAGCCGTGCGGGAATCCACGCGGTTCCGCCTGCCCGGGATCAGCCGCGAATCCCGGTTCCGGGTGTCTATGCGGTGGACCGGAGGGTGAGCAGGGTGATGTCGGGGTCGGCGCCCACCCGCACCGGCGGCCCCCAGAAACCGGCGCCGTTGGTGACGTACACCGGTGTGCCGTCGACCTCGCCGAACCCGGACACCACCGGCTGTTGCAACCCGACCAGGTAGTCGAACGGGAACATCTGACCACCGTGGGTGTGGCCGGACAGCTGGAGATCGACCCCGTACGGGGCGGCGTCGTGGACGGCGACCGGCTGGTGCGCCATCAGCACCACCGGCCGGCTCTGGTCCCGCCCGGCCAGCGTCCTCTCGTAGTCCGGCGGATGCGCGTACTGGGCGCCGGTGATGTCGTTGACGCCGGCGAGATCGATGGCCCCGCCGCCGTGGGCGATCTCGACGCGTTCGTTGCGCAACACCCGCAGGTCCAGTTCGGCGGCCGCCTCGGTCCAGTTCTCGGCGCCGACGTAGTACTCGTGAAGACCCCGTGCCGCCCGCGCATCCGGGTCAGCGGCAGCAGTGAGTCGCGCACCCGGCCGGGTTCCGAGGTGACCACGTCGCCCATGATGATGAGGAGTTCCTTCGGTGGCGGCCTCGAACGGTAAACAGAATCGCTCCCTCGCCGAGGCCACCACAGCCGGTTCTCAGATTCACTACGCCAGGCGCGGTCAGGCGATCTGCTGCCACCAGGGGTCGATCTCCGGTGGATTGTCCACGTCGATCCGCTCCCCCGGCTTGGGGATCGCCAGGGTGACGTCGCGGGCCTTGGCCTCACGCCAGGTGCGGTCGGCGGGTTCGGACCAGGCGTGCGGCGCGAGGGTGAACGTCGCCCAGTGCACCGGGATCATCAGGCCGCCGCGGACGTCGAGGTGGGTGGCGACACCGTCCTCGGGCACCATGTGGATGTCGGCCCAGGCGTCGCCGTACGCCCCGATCTGCACCATGGTGACGTCGAACGGACCGTGCCGCTCGCCGATCTCGGCGAAGCCGGGAAAGTAGCCGGTGTCGCCGGAGTAGAACGCCCGGCGGGACGGGCCTTTGATCACCCAGCTCGCCCAGAGGGTCTCGTCGCGGGTGAAGCCGCGGCCGGAGAAGTGCCGTGCCGGGGTGGCGGTCAGTTCGACGTCACCGACGCGGGCCGACTCGTTCCAGTCCAGCTCGACGATGCGGGTTTGCGGGACGCCCCAGCGTTCCAGGTGTGCGCCCACCCCGAGCGGCACCACGAACAGCACGGTGGCCTGGAGGCCGGCGAGGTTCTGGACGGTCTCCATGTCGAGGTGGTCGTAGTGGTCGTGGGAGATCACGACGGCGTCCAGGGCGGGCAGTTCAGGCAGCGGGACCGGTGGCTCGTGCAGCCGTTTGGGACCGGCCAGCGACGATGGCGAGCAGCGTTCGCTCCACACCGGATCGAGCAGGATCCGGTGCCCCTCGATCTCGACCAGGACGGTGGAGTGCCCGTACCAGGTGACGTGCAGGCCGTCAGCGTCGGCGGCGGGCGCGGTCACCAGCGGAACCGGCTGGTGGGGCCGGCGCCGGGCCAGGCCGCCGGTCAGCATGTCGGCGGTGGCTTTGCGGATGGCGGCGAAGTCCATGGCGGTGCTGGTGGGCACGCTGTTGCGGAACTTCCCGTCGGCGAACTGCGGGGAGGCCTCCACCCGGGTACGCCGTACCCCGGTGATCTTTCCGCCCAGCTGGGCAGCGATGGTGGTCATCCTCTGGGGTCCCTTCCCGTGGGATTTCAGACGCGGACCGGCTCGGTGACGGAGTCGGTGGGGCGGTATTGGTCGGCCAGGTGCGGGCGGTCGAGGCTTTCGCCCTCGACGTCGATGTTCGGCAGGATGCGGTCCAGCCACTTCGGCAGCCACCAGGCGCGCTCGCCCATCAGATACATCAGGGCGGGGATCAGGCACATGCGTACGACGAACGCGTCGAACAGGACGGCGGCGGAGAGGGCGAAGCCCATCGACTGGATGATCGGCTCGCCCATGAACATGAACCCGCTGAACACCGCGGTCATGATCAGTGCGGCGGCGGTGACGACGCGGGCGCTGTTGCGGAACCCGTCGACGACGGCCTCCCGGTAGGAGGCGCCGTGGATGTGCGCCTCACGGATGCGGGTGACCAGGAAGACCTGATAGTCCATGGCGAGCCCGAAGACCAGGCCGATCAGGAAGATCGGGATGAAGCTGATGATCGGCTGGCCGGGGAAGAGCCCGAACACGCCTTCCTGGAAGAACAGGACGGTGGCGCCGAGGGTGGCCCCGACCGACAGCAGGAAGCCGAGGGTGGCGGTCAGCGGCACCAGGATGGACCGGAAGACGACCATCAGGATCAGGAACGCCAGGCCGATGACGACGCCGAGGTAGAGCGGCAGGGCGTCGGCGAGCCGCTGGGAGGTGTCGGTCTGGATGGCGGTCAGGCCGGTGATGCCGATGCTCGTACCGGTCTGCTTCTCGATGTCGGTCTGGGTGTCGCGCAGGTCGTCGAGCAGGGCCTCGGTGGCGGTGTCGTTCGGCCCGTGTTTCGGGGTGATCAGGATGAGCGCGCCGGTCCCCTGCTCGTTCATGCCGCCGAGCTGGGCGTTGGCGACCTCGGCGTGCCCGGCGGCCCAGGCGACCACCTCCTGGTACGCGGCGGGCCGCTCCTGCTCGGGCACCCCGCGTCCGTCGACCACGGTCAGCATCGGGGCCAGGCGGCCCTCACCGAAAGCGCCGTTGATCAGATCGGCGGCTTTACGTCGGGTGGTGTCGGTGGGTGCGGTGGAGTCCGACGGGAAGGCCAGGTGCAGCCGGGACGACGGGATCGCGATGGCGCCGAGGACGACGACCACCAGCAGGGCGAACACGGCCGGGGCGCGGCCGATGAGACGCGCCCAGCGTACGCCCGCGTTGTTGATCTTCCCGGAGTCGTCGCGGGACGGGGTGTAGCGGCGGAACCGTCCGGCGAACGCCCTGGACTTGAGGATCCCGAGCACGGCGGGGAGCAGGGTGAGCGCGACCATGACGGCGATGACGACGGTGGCGGCGGCGCCCCAGCCCATGGCGGCCAGGAACGGCACCCCGGTCAGGCTGAGCGCGGCCAGCGCGATGACGACGGTGAGGCCGGCGAAGACGACCGCGGAGCCGGCGGTGCCGACCGCGACGCCGATCGCCTCGACGCGGTCGTCGGTGTGTTCCAGTTCGTTGCGGTAGCGGGCCAGGATGAACAGGGCGTAGTCGATGCCCACGCCGAGGCCGATCATGGTGGCCAGCAGCGGGGTGCTGGAGTCCAGCTCGGCGAAGGCGGTCATGGCGGTGATGCCGGTGACCCCGAGGGCCACACCGATGCCGGCGGTCAGGATCGGCAGGCCCGCGGCGACCAGCGACCCGAAGGTGAACGCGAGCACGATCAGGGCGACGCCGACACCGATCAGCTCGACGCTGACACCACCCTCGTCGCCGGGGCCGCCGCCCTCCATGCCGGAGCCGGACACCTCGACCTGCATGCCGTCGCCGCGGGCGTGCTCGATG
The DNA here is from genome assembly GCF_014205215.1 of Actinoplanes lobatus. Classification (NCBI taxonomy): domain Bacteria; kingdom Bacillati; phylum Actinomycetota; class Actinomycetes; order Micromonosporales; family Micromonosporaceae; genus Actinoplanes; species Actinoplanes lobatus. Next base: position 6,381,887 of record NZ_JACHNC010000001.1, on the reverse strand, counting down.
GCTTCCAGCACCTTGTCGCGGGTGCCGGGTTCGACGTCGGTGGGAGTGGCGACGTCGAAGGCGAACTCGATGATCCCGACCCGGCCGTCCGGCGACAGCGGCAGGACGGCTGCGGCGTTCTTCTCCGCGGCGGCGGCGTCGCCGCTGGCGGCGACGATCCGCTGCTTCATGGCGGCGGCCGTCTCCACCGGCCCGGCCAGCGGCTCCCGCGGCATCTGCGGCGCCGACTTCAGCTCGGTGAGCAGGGCGGAGATCCGGCCCGCGTACGGCTCGCCGGCGAGCTTGCTGCCCTCGGGCGCGGCCACCACGATCGAGACGGACGCCTCGTCGATGGCGCTACCGGAACCGGGGAACAATTGTTGCTGCAGGTCGGTAGCCTTCTCCGACGGGATGCCGGGGATGGAGAACTGGTCCGACATCGGCTGCGACATGGTGGTGGCGACCGCGCCGACCCCGATCAGGGCGACCAGCCACGCGACCAGCACCAGTGGCCATCGCCGGTAGGCGGTCTTGCCGAGCCGGTACAGCAGGGATGCCATGAGGAATCCTCCGGAGATTTAATTGAACGGCCGGTATGGTCCATGGCGAGAGTAGGTCCCGGCCCCTGAGAGCCGGCTGAGACGATGGGATACGACACACAGGAAGAGGTGGACGGAATTGGCTCGCACCGTCGGCAGCGACGCGGAGGACACACGGCGGCGCATCCTCGGCGAGACGACCGCGCTGTTCATCGAACGCGGCTATGCGAGCACGTCGATCCGTGACATCAGTGAGCGCCTCGGCATGACCAAAGGGGCGCTGTACTACCACTTCACCTCGAAGGAAGAGCTGCTCCACGCAATCGTGGCGCCCCTGCTGAGCGGGTTGCGCGCCTTCGTCGGCGACGTGCGCGACGCCGGCACGGTCCGGCCCGAACTGGTCCGGGAACTCGTCGACCTCCTCGACGCCAACGCTCCCCTGGTGCGGTCGCTGTCCAGCGACCCCGCGGTCAGCCGCAGCAAACTGGAAGGACGCGGAGCGGGCGCCCCGTTCGCCGAGTTGGCGCAGCTCCTGAGCGGGACCGACGACGGCGACGCGCTGCGCGGCCGGTGCGCCGTGGGCCTCATCTTCGCCAGCGTCATCGGGCCGCCCCCGCACAAGGGACTCGACGACAGCCCCGCCGGCCGCCGGCTCACCGAGCCGGAGAAGCGGTTCGTCACAGCGGCCGCCATGGCGGTGCTCGCGATGCCCGCGCCCTGACCGCTAACCTGCCACCGGGCCGATCATGACGGCGCTCCCCCGCCAAACGCAGCCGCGCGCCCGCCCCTACTCAGGAGGAGCCCCGATGGGGATAGCCACGCGCTTGAAGGACATGGCCGAAGCCGCCCTGCTGACCGAGGCCGAGATAACCGAGATCAACCCCGAAGGCCAGGATTTCGTACGGATGAGCCTGCACTCGCCCGCATTGCGGTCGGTGCGGTGGACCGCCGGGACGAAGGTGCAGCTCCGCCTGCCGGGCGACGGCTGGACCATGCGCACCTACACGCCCCTGTTCTGGGACGCCGAGGACGGGCGGACCGAACTCCTCGCCTACCGGCACGGCCACGGCCCGGCCAGCACCTGGTCCGGGCAGGTCGAGTCCGGTGACAGCGTCCGGTTCATGGGCCCGCGCCGATCCATCGACGCGCCCGCCACCGGCGAGCCGGTCCTGTTCGTCGGCGACGAGTCCAGTGTGGCGCTGGCCTGCGCCTTCGCCACCACGGGCGCCACGGTCACGCACCTGTTCGAGGCAGCCCACCCGGCCGCGCTCACCGGCACTCTGGCCGGCCTGTCACCGGCCCTGGACGCCGACGTGTGCGGCAACGACGACCCGGCCGCCCTGCTCGACCGGTTGCGCGGCCTCGCGGCGGCCATGCCCCGCCCGTACCGGCTGATCGTGACCGGCGACGCGGCCACCGTGCACGCCGTCCGGCGCGAGGTACGCACCTGGTCCACACCACCGGCCAGGATCACCGGCAAGGCGTACTGGGCCGCCGGCCGCGCCGGCCTCGACTGAGCAACGATCAAGCTTCGCCGTCGGCGGTGAGGTGCCGTTCGAGGCGGCTGAGCAGTTGCACGCACTGTCGTACCGCTTCGGTGTCGTCGCCCAGGACGCCCGCGAACTCCCTGGTCCAACCCTTGCGCAGCACCCGCAGGTTGGAGGCGGCCAGCTCGGTCGGATGCACCGCGACGCCCCGGCCGGCGGCCGCCGCGCGGGAAATCATGCCCTTGCCCTCCAGGGCGCGCAGGGCTGTGCTGACGTTGGTGCGCTGCAACCGGGTGCGGCGGGCGATCTCGCTGGGCGCCGCACCCGGGTACAGATCCACGACCCGCATCACCTGCCGCTCCGTCTCGGTCAGCGGCACCACATCCGGCCCGTCGTCGGGCGTCCGGGCACGCACCAGCCGGCCGACGTTGAGGATCAGGTCGGCCAGGTCCGCCAGCTCGGAGTCGGCGGTGATGGTTTCGTCACGGCGCATGGTCACAGCGTATTGGATTATGACAGCATAATTATGTGCTCATAACTCAGGACGTCGTTCCGCCGGGACGCCGGGCACAGCTCGCCCTCGTACTCGGCTCGCTGAGCGCCTTCGGCGCGCTCACGATCGACATGTACCTGCCGGCGATGCCCGGCATGGCCGGCGAACTGCACACCAGCCCGTTGCAGGTCCAGCTCACCCTCACCGTCTTCGTCGTCGGGCTCGCCCTCGGCCAGGTGATCGTCGGACCACTCTCGGACGCCTGGGGCCGGCGCCGCCCGCTGCTGGCGGGCCTGATCCTGTACGTGGCGGGCTCACTCTGGTGCGCCCTGGCACCCGGTGTCGGCTGGCTGCTCGCCGGCCGGGTCCTGCAGTCGCTGGGCGCGGCGGCGGGCACGGTCCTGGCCCGGGCCGTCGTCCGGGACCTGTACGAGGGCACCGCCATGACCCGCTTCTTCTCCACCCTGATGGTCGTCAACGGGGTCGCGCCGATCGTGGCGCCGGTCATCGGCGGCCAACTGCTGACGTTCACCACGTGGCGGGCCGTCTTCGGAGTCCTCGCCGCCATCGGCGCCGTCCTGCTGATCGCGGTCGTCTTCACCCTCCCCGAGTCACTGCCCGGCGACCGGCGGGCACCGGCTCATCCGGGTGCGACGCTGCGAACCTTCCGCACACTCGGCACCGACCGGCACTACCTGCGCTACGTACTGGCCGCCGCGCTCATGTTCGCGGCCGTCTTCGCGTACATCTCCGGCTCGTCGTTCGTTCTCCAAGAGGCGTACGGGCTGAGCGCCCAGCAGTTCAGCATCGTCTTCGCCGTCAACGGACTGGGCATCATCCTGTGCGGCCAGCTCAACCGGATGCTCGTCGGCCGGGTCGCCGACGAGCACACGCTGCTGCGGATCAGCCTCGCGGTAGCCGTCCTCGGCTCCGCCGGGGTCCTGGCGTGCGCGCTGTTCGACCTGCCGTTGGCGCTGCTGCTGATCTGCCTGTTCCTGCTGGTATCCATGCTGGGCATCGTGCTCGCCGACGCCACCTCGCTGGCGCTGGCCGGCCACGCCTCCGCAGCCGGGGCGGCCTCCTCGCTGCAGGGCCTGCTCCAGTTCCTGGTCGGCAGCCTGGCCGCCGCCGCCATGAACCTGTCCGGCCACGTCACCGCCACCGCCATGGGCGCCACCATGGTCGTCTGCTCCACCGCCGCCCTCGCCGTCCTCCATCTCCGCGGCCCCCGCTGATCGCTTCGTCCCACCGCTCAGTCAGAAGACGCCAGGTGGTCAAGGTCCGCATTTCGCTTCCAGCTCCTTCTTCCGGTACGCGACTCCTCGCCCCGCCTTCACCAGGGCCGTCCCGTCCGGTCGGCGCGATCTCGCCGCCTACCCCAGCCTGTGCCGCCCCCGCCGGGCTGAGATCGATTGGACACTCCCGCATGTGCTGTCGCTCGCTCCGGGTGGGCGGTCGCGGTGGCGGTCGCCAGGCACCCGGGGTGCTGCTCGCGGCCGTTACGTCGGTGGCGCTGGGTCGGTGGCGGCGCTTCATGCCGGTCCCGCCACGGATGGCTGCGGCGTCACCCCGACTCACCGGCGATCTTGGGCGATGGTGGCTGTCCGGCCAATCTTGATTCCTGACTGTTGTCCAGCGGTCAATCATCACCCATGATCCATTTCCGCTGGAAGACCTTGGGTTATCGGATACCTCCGGGAGTCTTCTTCTCGGGTGTTTGCGGTTCTACGTCAAGCGCCCGGTCGGGCGAACCACCAAATGGGGGCGCCGTCCGCCGCGCTGGGCGGAAATGGGGCTTCCGCCGGAAACAGGCGCCCGTTTCGCCCGCTTTGCACGCTGCCGTTGTGCGATCTTGAACGATTTACCACCGCCTCGGGTGGTAAATCGTTCAAGATCGCTCCGGGTGACGCGTCCTGCTGTCGAGGGATGCGGATTCGGCCGTGGGCGACCAAGAAGAATGCTCCCGAATGGCCACAATGGCGCAAGATCGCGCGTTCGGTGACGATCACCCAAGATCTACATCGATGCCTGCAGATGACTCGCGCGGCCGACGGCGACCGGCCGAACCTCGCGGCAAAGACGGGAAACACGCCAACATGTGACACATCCACCCCGGCAACAACCGAGAAAGAGACTCCCTGACTACCTCGATCCTCCACAAGAGCCGGTGAACCGGGTCCCTCGCTCACACGGAGTTCCGGCCGGCCGGGCTTTCGGAGGTGAGCGCACACGAACGCCGCCACGTGTGCGGCCATCGCCCCGATAGGACACGTAGGCGACCACGACACCACCACCGTGCGCGCCCACCCACCCTCGCGAAAGCGCGCCCACCCACCCAGGGCGACCGGCGCTACGGCCGGGAGCAGGCAGCCCCGTGCCTGGGAAGCCAAACCGCGACCACCCACCCAGCCCGACCGGCGCAACGGCCGGGAGCAGGCAGCCCCGTGCCTGGGAAGCCAAACCGCGACCACCCACCCAGCCCGACCGGCGCAACGGCCGGGAGCAGGCAACCCCGTGCCTGGGAAGCAACACCGCGACCACCGCCCAGCGTGACCGAAAGCAAGGGCGGCGACACACGAGGAAAGCGAAACGCGAACCTCGAACGAGGGCCTGCCGCGCGTTCTTGACGATCGCGGTCTCCGAGGAGGCGGTGGTGGACACCGGCCGGCGGCGGCCTACAGCTGGAGATTCCTCGCCGAGGCGGGCGGCACGTCGTGGTGGCCGGGGCTCGGCGGGATCAGTCGTCGCCGTAGTCGTGGTCGGGGTGGTCGGCGGCGCCGAGCCGCCAATAGCCTCGGGTGATCAGCGCGGATGGGGCGACGCCGCGGTCCAGCAGGGTTCGGCGGATCCGGCGCATCGCCGATGCCTCGCAGGCGACCCAGAACCGGGTGGCTCCGGTGATCGGCGCCCGCTCGGCGGCCGCGTGCAGGCCGTCGCCGAAACCGTCCGCGGTCGGCCGGTGGTGCCAGGCGACCGTCAGGTCGGCCTTGCTGAGCAGCGGGATCTCGTCGGCCGGACCGGCCGCCTCGACGTGTACGTGGGCGCTCGCGGAGGCGGGCAGGGCGTCGAGCAGGCTGCCGATGGCCGGGAGGGCGCTCTCGTCGCCGGCGATCCACCAGCGTGGGGCGTCGAGGTCGGCCGCGAACCGGCCGCCCGGGCCGCCGAGCGCGATCCGGTCTCCGGGCTTCGCCCGGGCCGCCCACTCCGATGCCGGGCCTTCCCCGTGCAGCACGAACTGCACCTCCAGGGTGCCGGCCGCCGCGTCGTACGCCCGCGGGGTGTAGGTCCGCATCGCCGGCCGCGCCACGCCCTCCGGCCACATCCGTCCCTCCGGTGTCACCGTCGGCATCACCGGCGCGTCCTGGCCGGGAGCCGGCAGGAACACCTTGATGTGCGAGGTCGGCGCCGCGGTCTGGAAGCGGCTCAGATCCGCCCCGCCGAGGTGCACCGACACGAGCCTCGGCGTGACCCGGTCGACTCGGACCACCTCGACGACCTGCGGCGGCGGCCGGTGTCGGCCACCACCGCGGCGGGGGTTGTCGTTCACGGTTGTCCTCCCGGTTTCTCGGTGCTCACTGTTCGGCAGACGGCCGGAACCATGCGACCGGCGGCCTCAGTGTGCGGTCACGATATGTCGCGATAGTTAATGTGTCAACGATCGGGTAGGCCGCCGGACCGGTCGCCGCTGGTCTTCCACGGCGGCGGGTCCGGTGTCCCGTTTTACCCCGTGCGGGCCCGGTTCAGACGCCTGTCAGGCTCCGGTGCAGCTGATGGCGGGCGTGGTCGCCGTACCGGTCGCGGTGAACCCGAACGTGGTCGACGCTCCGGCGGCGAGCGCGCCGTTGTAGCTCGCGTTGGTCACCGTGACGGCGCTTCCGCTGGTGCTGAGCGTGCCGTTCCAGAGCTGACTGACGGCCTGGCCGCTGCCCAGCGTCCAGCCGGTGCTCCAGCCGCTGATGGCCCTGCCGGCGGTCACGGTGACCTCGCCCTGGAAGCCGCCGCTCCACGAGTTGGTCGTCCGGTAGGTCGCGGCGCAAGCGCCGGTCACCGGCGGCGTCGAGGTGGTCGGCGACGAACTGGGCAGGGCGGGGCTGCCCTGGGCGGCGTAGTCCAGGTACTCCTCGATGTTGCGGTAGCCGTCGGCGTCCGCGTCGCCGTTGTGGTCGGCGGTGTTCGGGTTCAGGCCGTTGGCGCTCTCCCACGCGTTCGGCATGCCGTCCCGGTCGGTGTCCCAGCCGCTGGGGCTGCTGACCTGCGAGGCGTTCCACAGGTTGTTCCACTCGGTGGCGTTCGGGTCGTTGATCACGCCACCGCTGGTGTTCCTGGTCTCGGTCACGACCCGCGTGTCCACGGCGTCGCGGGCCCACCAGAAGGCGCCGGCGTTGTTCAGCACCCGGGTGAGGGCGGCGCCGGCGGATTCGGTGGTCATGTTCGGTACGTCGAATCGCGCCGTCCTGTGGGTGGGGATGCCGGTGTACCGGTCCCAGGCGATGTCCACCCCGTTGGTCAGGTTGGCGTCGCCGTCGTAGTCGGCGCGGTTGCCGGAGAGGTAGGCGCTGGTGCCGGTCGCCCCGGTGTAGACCTCCGGGTTGCCGGAGTTGTGCCGTAGGTAGGTGTTGCCGGCGAAGTTGGCGTTGGCGAGCTGGTCGGTGCCGCTGTAGCCCTTGCCCTCGAAGACGACGTTGTTGCTCCACTCCACGTTGTTGACCGCGCCGGTCTCGTTGCCGAGGCGGGGCAGCCGGCTGATGTGGTGGGCGAACAGGTTGTGATGGTAGGCGATGTTCGACCCGGTCACGTCGCTGCCGATCAGCGCCCCGTAGCTGTGGCCGTTGTAGTTGAGCCCGTCGGACACGATGGCGTACTGCACCGACACCTGTCCGGCGCCGTCGCTGGTGCTGATGCCCTCGTCGTCGTGCCAGCTGACCGAGACGTGGTCGGCGATGACCTGGTCACCGGTGATCCAGAGGCCGTCGTTGGTGGCCACCTCCGGGTTGGCCTGGTCCTTGCCGGGCCGGAACCTGAGGTGCCGCAGAACGATGTTCTTCCCGGTCACCTTGGTGGCCTGGCCCATGATCGTGATGCCCGGTTTCGGCGCGGTCTGCCCGGCGATGGTCAGGTTGCTCGTGCCGATGCCGAGCCAGCCCTGCCGCCCGGCCGGGGACAGTCTGATCGTTCCGGCGACGTCGAAGACGATCGTCCGGCCGCTGCCGGGCGCGGTGGTGATGCCGTACCGCAGGGAGCCGGCGGCCGGGCTGCTCGCGTTGTCGGTGAGGTTGGTGACGTGGTAGATGTCGCCGCCCCGGCCACCGGTGGCGTACATCGCCGGGCCGGCGGCGCCCGGGAAGGCCGCCACGGTGGCGGCACTGGCGGGCGGGCCGGTCAGCACCACGGCACCGGCGGCGAGGATTCCGGCGGCGGCGACGGCCAGGACGGATCTGGTCACGGACATGCTGAACCCTTCCTACTGGGAGCGTTCCCATCGTGTTGCAGATGCGTGACGACGACCGGGATCACACTTTTCGAGAAAGATTGACGTCAATGCGCTGGCAGCGCGTCACCCGGCAGGACCATGCCGCTCTGGTAGGCGATCACCACCAGCTGCGCGCGGTCACGGGCGGCGAGTTTGCTCATCGTACGATTGACATGGGTCTTGACCGTGAGCGGTGAGAGGTGGAGCCGCTGGGCGATGTCGTCGTTGGACAGGCCGTGCGCGACCAGGATCATCAGCTCCTTCTCCCGGTCGGTGAGCAGGTCCAGCGTGGGCGGTCGCGTCGTGACCGCCGGGCGGGTGCGGCTCACGAAGGCGCCGATCAGACCGCGGGTGGCCTTCGGTGACAGCAGCGCGTCACCGGCCGCGACCACCCGAATGGCGTTCACCAGTTCGGCGGGGTGGACGTTCTTGCCGAGGAAGCCGCTGGCCCCGGCCTGCAACGCGAGCACCACGTTCTCGTCGTTGTCGAACGTGGTGAGCACCAGCACCCGTACCCCGGCAAGCCGGTCGTCGGCGCAGATGCGCCGGGTGGCCTCGATGCCGTCGAGGTTCGGCATCCGGATGTCCATCAGGACGACGTCGATGCGGGCGGTGTGCGCGAGATCCACCGCCTCCCGCCCGTCGGAGGCCTCGGCGACCACCTCGACGTCCGGGTCGGCGTCGATGATCATTTTGAAGCCGGCGCGGATGAGGGCCTGGTCGTCGGCGAGCAGCACACGGATCGGCACGGTGGTCAGCGTCCTTCGGCGGTGGTGGGCGTCAGTTCGGTGGGTTCGTCGTTCCAGCTCAGCCCGTTCTCGGCGGCGGGAAGCACCGCGTGCACCCGGAACCGGCCACCGGACACCGGACCGGCGGTGACGGCGCCGTGCGCGACGGCCGCCCGCTCACGCATCCCGAGCAGGCCGAACCCGGAGCCGGAGCGGCCGCGGTACCGGGCCACCCGGTTGACGACCTCGATCGTCACCTCGCCGTCGGTGTAGGTGAGGTCGAGGTCGGCGCTGCCGTCGCCGTACCGGTGGGCGTTGGTGAGCGCCTCCTGCACGATCCGGTAGGCGGCCAGGTCCACCACCGCGGGCAGCGGCCGGGGCGTTCCGGTCTGCCGATGGCGTACCTCGAAGCCCATGGCCTCGAGCCCGGCGAGCATGCCGGGGAGCCGGTCGAGGCCGGAGGTGGGTTCGGTGGCCGGCAGCTCACCGGGGTCGCGGAGCACGCCGATCACGGATTTGATCTCGTCGAGGACGGTGTCGGCGGCCTGCCGGATGTGCCCGAGCACCGGCCACACCTTCTCCGGGTCGTTGCGCAGCACGTGCCCGGCCGCGCCGGCGTGCACGCTGATCACCGCGATGTGGTGGGCGACGACGTCGTGCAGTTCGCGGGCGATCCGCAGGCGCTCGTCCATGACCCGCCGCCGGGCCTCCTCCTCACGGGTCTGTTCGGCCTGGCGGGCGCGTTCGGTCACCTCGGCGATGTACGCCCGCCGCATCCGTGTCGAGTCACCGGCACCGGCCCCGCCGAAGATGAACGCGAACAGGGCCCACTGATCGGACGTCCACCAGGCGGCGCCGCTCATGATCGTGCCGGCGGTCACGATGGCGACCCACACGGTCGCCGCGTAGAACCAGGGCCGGCGGCGCCGGCTGTAGAGGGCGGTCGAGTAGTTCAGCGCACCGAGCGCGATGAACAGCCCGGCGGCGGGGGTGCCGGTCAGCAGGGTGAGCACCACGACGGCGGTGGCCACGGTCAGCACCTGCTCCGGGTACCGGCGGCGCAGCATGGCCGCGCCCGCGGCGACGGCGGCGAGCGTGACGGTCAGCCCGGTGTCGGCCGGGGGCGCCAGCGTCAGCACTGTCACCACCAGGCCGCCGGCCAGGGCCGCGTCACCCAGCCAGGGAGGGATCCGTCCGGTGCCGTTGACGTGCATGGCCCCGACGGTAGGCGGCCGCGGCCCCGGGATCGTCCTGTTCCCGCAGTATCCGGGGTCCGGCGAAGATACCGCGTCCGCGGTACACCGATGCCCGCGCTGACACGACGACCGAAGGCCCCGCGATCGCGATCGTTGAGAGCGTCCCCAGTTCACGACCGTCGGAGGGCCCCTCTCATGGCCACCCTGCTCTACCGGCTCGGCCGGTTCTCGTTCCGGCGCCGCCGGCTCACCCTCGCGATCTGGGTGACCGTGCTCGCCCTGTTCGGGCTCGGCGCGGCCACGCTCTCCGGCCCGACCAGCGGCGCCTTCTCCATTCCGGGCACCGAGTCGTCGCGTGCCATGGACGTCATCACCGAGAAGTTCGGCGGCAGCGGCGACGGCACCGCCAGCGTCAAGGTCGTCTTCACCGTCACCGGGGACGCCACCCTCACCGGCACTCCGCAGAAGGCGGCCGTCGAGGCCACCATCGCCGAACTGGCGAAGGCGCCCCAGGTCGCGTCGGTGGCCGGCCCCTACGAGAGCAAGACGATCTCGCAAGACCTGCGGACGGGGTACGCCACGGTCACCTACACCGAAGCCGCGGCGGACGTCACCGACGAGGCGCGCGAGGCGCTGCTGGACACCGGTGCCGCCGCCCGGGCCGCCGGCATCGGCGTCGAGTTCTCCGGTGAGGCCAGCAAGCTCGCCGAGGGTGGCCACTCCAGCGAGACGCTCGGTATCGCCGTCGCCGCCCTGGTCCTGCTGCTCACCTTCGGCTCCCTCGTCGCGGCCGGCCTGCCGCTGCTCACCGCCCTGATCGGCGTCGGCATCGGCATGCTCGGCATCCAGATCGCCACCGGCTTCTTCGACCTGTCCGCGGCCACGCCCGCCCTGGCCACCATGCTCGGCCTCGCCGTCGGCATCGACTACGCCCTGTTCGTGGTCTCCCGCTACCGGGGCGAACTCGCGGTGGGCCGCGACCCCGAGGAGGCCGCCGGACGGGCGGTCGGCACCGCCGGGTCCGCGGTCGTCTTCGCCGGCCTCACCGTGGTCATCGCGCTGGCGGCGCTGGCGGTCACCGGCATCCCGTTCCTGACCGCGATGGGTATCGCCGCCGCCGGCACCGTGGCCGTCGCCGTACTGGTCACCCTCACCCTGGTACCGGCGATCCTCGGCTTCGCCGGCCGCAGGGTCATCGCCAAGCGGCTGCGCGACGGCGGACAGCACGCGGACCGTACGCCGAGGATGCCGTTCGGGGAGCGCTGGGCCCGCATCGTCGTCAAGCACCGCTGGGCGGCCCTGCTGGTCTCCGCCGCGGTCCTCGCCGTGGTCGCGCTGCCCGCCACCGACCTGCGCCTGGCGCTGCCCGACGACGGCTCCGCGGCCGTCACCTCCACCCAACGGAGGGCCTACGACCAGCTGGCCGAGGGCTTCGGCGCCGGCTTCAACGGCCCGCTCGTCGTGGTCGTCGAGAGCGACGACGCGGCGACCGCCGCCGCACAGGTGCAGAAGACCCTCGCCGGCATGGACGACGTCGCCATGGTGCTGCCGGCCACGGTCGACAAGGCGGGCGGCACCGCGATGCTCACCGTGCTGCCGGAGAGCGCGCCGACCAGCGAGGCCACCCAGGACCTGGTCCAGGCGATCCGGGACCTGCCGGAGAGCGCCGGGACCCGGGTGTCGGTGACCGGCAGCACGGCGGTCAACATCGACATCTCGGCCAAGCTGTCGGGTGCGCTCATCCCGTACCTGATCATTGTTGTCGGTTTGGCTCTTGTCCTGCTCATGCTGGTGTTCCGCAGCATCCTGGTGCCGCTGAAGGCGACCGCCGGGTTCCTGCTGTCGGTCGCGGCGGCGTTCGGCGCCCTGGTCGCCGTGTTCCAGAACGGTCACCTCGCCGACCTGATCGGCCTGGACACCACCGGCCCGATCGTCAGCGTCATGCCGATCTTCCTGGTCGGCATCCTGTTCGGCCTGGCCATGGACTACGAGGTCTTCCTGGTCACCCGGACCCGCGAGGACTTCGTGCACGGCGCGGCGCCGGACGAGGCGATCATCAGCGGCATGAGGCACGGCGGCCGGGTCGTCACCGCCGCGGCGCTCATCATGATCAGCGTCTTCGCCGGCTTCATCATGGCCGACGACGCGATCATCAAGTCGCTCGGTTTCGCGCTCGCCGTCGGCGTCGCGGTCGACGCCTTCATCGTACGGATGACGATCGTGCCCGCGGTGCTCTCCCTGATGGGACGGGCCGCGTGGTGGCTGCCGGCCGGCCTCCAGCGAATCCTGCCGAACGTCGACGTCGAGGGTGCGGCCCTCGCCCGGCACCTGGCCACCACCGAGCGCGAGCTCGCCACCGCGAGCGCCTGATCCCCGGCCGGGGTCGCGGGTTCTCCCCCGCGGTCCCGGCCGTCACGCATTTCGGTTGTCCCGGGGTCGCCGCCGGCACCACTGAGCATGTCCGTTCCCGAGCGAAACGCGGACCTCGACCGTGGAGGGTCTCTAACGGCCGAGAACCGCTCCGCCGTTGAGGCCGATGATCTGGCCGGTGAGGTAGCCGGCGTCGGCGGAGGCGATGTAGCGGACCGCGGCCGCCACATCGGCCGGTGTCCCCGGGCGCCCGACCAGCGTGTCGGCGATCTTCGCGGCTACGAACTCCGGGGTGTCCTGGCCTCGGAAGATGTCGGTGTCCTGGATGTAGCCGGGAGCCAGGATGTTCACCGTGATGCCGTCCGGGCCGAGCTGCCGGGCCAGGCCGAGAGCCCACCCGTGCAGGGCGGCCTTCGCCGCCGCGTACGAGCCGGCCGAGTGCGAACCCGCACCGCCCCGCTGGGCCGCCGCCGAACTGATCATGACGAGCCGCCCACCCGGCCGGGTCAACCGGTCCAGCAGCGCGTTCGTGAGCAACACCGCCGTGATCAGGTTGATCTCCAGGTCGTGACGCCAGGACGCGGCCAGCGCGCCGAGACCACTCTCGGCCGGCGGCGTGATGATCGCGCCCGCATTGTTCACGAGCACGTCGACCGTGCCCAGCTCGGCGATCCGATCCGCCGCACGCTCGACCTCGGACGGCTCCGTCAGATCCGCCCCGATCGGAATCACGGAAGCCGAGCCGGCCGCCCGGTTCATCTCCTCGGCCGCCTGGCGCAGCAGTTCCTCCCGCCGGCCGATGATGACCACCCGGTCGCCATCAGTCGCGAACGCGCCGGCGATCGCCCGACCGATCCCCGTCGCACCACCGGACACGACCACCAAACGAGAAGCATTGATCACGATGGCACCCTACGCCGCCGCTCAGGACGGTCAGCTCAGTGCGGATCGCGCCTCGGCCAGGACGGTGGGTGAGATGCTGGTCGCCAGGACGTGCTGTAGGGCCTGCCGGTAGGCCACGTCGAGCGCCTCCGTGGCGGGCACCGGCACGTCCGGCTCGACGCCGACGCCCTCCCAGTTGCCGTCGGTGACCGGATTGACCGAACGGGCCACCGGCACGGTGATCTCGAAGGTGGGCGTGATCGGGAACGGCTGCGTGGGATGGGCGCCTCCCCGCGTCGTCTCACCGATCAGAACCGCACGACCCTGCGCCTTGAGGTTGTAACAGATCTCCTCACCGCCGGAGAAAGTGGTTCCGCTGGTCAGCAGATACACCGGCCGGTCCAGATACCGCTCGCCGGGCAGCCAGGAATGACTCCAGTACTGGCGAGTGTGGCCGGTCGCACCGATGTAGACGCTGTTGAGGTGGGTCTCCCCGTCGGGGAAGAAGTAGCTGGTCCAGAAAATGGCCCCGTCGGGAGCGCCACCACGGTTCTTGCGCAGGTCGACGATCAGGGCGTGGGTCTGTGACACCAGCTCCATCGCAGCGGCGATCGCACGCCCTCCGACGTCCGCTGAGGTCACCGACCGCAGATCCACCAGGCCCACGTTTCCGTCCAGGCGTTCCACCCGGGCGATGCCGTAGTTGGTGAGCCGCAGCTGTTCACGCCACGCCGCCTCCAGCTCGGGCTCGGTGAGGGCAGCGCGCATTCCCTCCTCGCGTACCCGTACCCGAAGATGTTTGTCCTTGCACACCTCGAACAGCTCGGCGGTCAACCGCTCGCCGAGAGCGGCCTCGTCCAAGCCGTCGTACTCGCCGGCCGCCCGCCGTCGGCGGATGCCCGCGGCCGCCGCCTGAGCCTTGGCGGGAAAGATGTAGTTGTCGCAGAGCAGCTCGACCGCTTTATCAACGAGATCCACTGACATGCGACAGACAATATCCAAGATCCCCGATTCCGTGGTCGGCGGTGAAACCCGGTTGCGCCGTCGCCGTGATGTGGTTGGGTCGGCGCATGTCGATCACGATGCGGCGGGTGACGCCGGACTCATTGGGACAGGTCGTCGACGTCGACGGACGCGTACTCGCCGGAGGTATCGTCGTTGACGTGGATCTCGTCGGGGTGCAGAAGACCCTCAACCCCGTCCTCAAGGCCAAAGCGCTGGACAACCGGCTGCCGGTACCCATCCTCGGCGACCCGCACGCCGAGCGGGTGATGCGCCGTCTCGACCCCGGCTACGACAAGGGCAGATTCCGTGCCAGTCAGTTGGGCCTCGCCGCCGTGGTGCGCGCCAAGGCCCTCGACGACTGGGCACGAGACTTCCTCGCCGATCATCGCGACGCGGTGGTGCTGAACCTGGGCTGCGGCCTCGACGCCCGGGTGTACCGGATCGATCCGCCGGTCACCGTGGAGTGGTATGACCTGGACTTTCCCTCCGTCATCGACCTGCGAAGGCAACACCTGCCGCCGCGCGAACACTGCACCTTGATCGGTTCAGACGTCACCGACCTCGCCTGGCTGGAGCAGGTTCCGCGCGGCCGTCCGGTACTCGTGGTCGCCGAGGGCCTGGTGCCCTACCTGACGGAGGATGATGTCCGGCGGCTCCTGACCAGCGTCGTCGACGCCTTCCCTACCGGCCGGATGCTGTTCGACACGGTGTCGGTCTCGGCATGGCGCGGCTCGCGATGGGATCCGATCGGGCGTATGTACAACGCCGTGTTCCGGTGCGGCTTCGACGACCCGGCCGCGCTGGCCAGTTGGCACCCGCTGCTCGAATACGTCGACGAGGCGCCCATGAACGACTCGCCGGTCCTGATGGACCGGGCGCCTGCGACCATACGTCGTATATATCGCCTGCTGAATCTGATTCCAAGCTTCAGGCGGTCCAGCCGCATCCTGCGGTTCCGATTCTGAGGCCATCGGAGGCCACGTTCATCGGGGCGCCGGTGTTCGGAGCCGGCTGAGCCACTCGGCCGCGAGGTGGCGGCCGTTCGGGAGCCGGTCGTCGCGGTCCCAGCGCCAGGTGGTGACCATCGCCAGCGTGAGCAGCCGGCAGTCGTGCAAGAGGGCGTGGTCGACGCCGGGATAGTGGTCGCCGACTTCCTCGGGCGCGTGTGCGAGATCGAACTCGACCGGGCCCCGGCAGCACGTCTCCAGGTCGATGAACAGCGGGCCGGTCCCCGTCCGTAGCACGTTGCCGGGGTGCGGCTCGCCGTGCAGGAGTTGCTCGGCGCGGGCGCGTTCGCCGATGCTCCGGCGCAGCCGCCGCATCGTGGAGTCGAGGAACTCGCGGTCGTCGTCGGCCAGATCGGGCGTACGGTCGCGGTCGGCCAGGAGGCGCTGTGCCTGTTCGACCCGGTCGGTGTAGTGCGGCGCCGGGATGTCGAGGCCCCGCATGCCGGCGTGCAGCCGCCGCAGTGCCCCGGCGTAGTCGGCCGGCGTGATCTCCCGGGTCGACGGCTCGTGGTAGGCCCACAGCGTGACCTCGTGGCCGTCCCACTGGTGGACGCGCGGTTCCACACGAGGGTCGAGTGCCGCCACCGGGCTGCCCGCGGCGGCCAGCCGCTGCGCGATCTCGATCTCGAACCGGGCGGCCTGGAGCCCCACCCGGGACACCCGGGACAGCACGTCGCACGGCAGCAGGCGCAGCGTGATCCGGTTCGACTCCTGGAGAACGACCGTGTCCTCGACCGCCAGGCCGAGTGACGACACCACCGATCGGGCCGCGGCCACGGCACGGTTCGTCGGTGTGTCGGCGAGGTCGTACGGAACCGGCTGCACGCGCCGACCCTAACCCAGCCCTGGATAACAGGGCATTCCGGACTGGACGCCCGGCCCGATCAGACCGAGCCGACTTCCGGAGACTCCCGGACGTCACCGACTTCCGCCGCCCGAGTTGAGGCGCCGATCGTCCTTGCGGCAGCGTGAGAGCACTCCTGATCTTGACTCAACCTTCCGCCCTGGAGGTTGATCAACTATCCTCTCCGCCGCGTGACGCAGGCGACGGGACGCCGTTCGGCGCGGGATGACCGATCCCTCGACCTCAGCCGTTCGGCAGGAGCGGGCGCATGAAGGTGCGGTCGTAGCGCAGGACACAACCGGACTCCTCACGGATCCGGTCGGCGGCGACGAACTCAGCGTCGACGCCGAAAAGGGTGCGGTAACGCTCGTACGCGGCCATGCTCTCGAAGCTGAAAAGGGCCTCGGCCTTGTCGCTCGCGCCCTCGGCCGGCAGAAAGTATCCATGATGGATGCCGCCGTGGGCGGTCACCAGCCGCATCCATTCGCGGGCGAAGCGTTCGAACGCCTCGATCTTCGACGGGTCGATCGTGTAATGCACGACGCAGGTGATCACCGCAGGAGCCTAGCGTTCGGCGACAACACACGCCGGTCGACCGAAACGGCCCTGGTGGCCATCTACGGCGCGTTTTCGCAGGTCAAAGCTGCTACAGCTGCCGGTCCGCATCCTGGTCGGCGCCGGCGCTATCTTCAGACGGTGACTGACACGTGGGACGAGGAGTTCTCCCCTTCGGCCGGGGCGCTGAACACGCTGCGCTGGGCGTACGGGATGGGCGCGACGACGCTGGGCGAGGCCTACGACATGCTCGAGCAGCTGGAACTCAGCAACGACGTTCCTGAGGTGCTGGGCCACGACGACACCGTCGAGAACGTACGGGAGGAACTTGATTTCGGCCTGGAGACCGTCGGGCCCGATGCCCCGCTGACATCTCTGCTGTGATCGGCCGGCGCCGGTGATGAGTTTCCCCGCCCGTACCCGTCTTATCTGTGACGGCACACGATGAGCGGGAGGATGACGTCATGGGTACGGACACGCAGCCGGCGGACCTGGGTGAGATCGACGAGCCGGCGTTCTCGGGGCTGGCCGAGCGGCACCGGCGGGAGCTGCACGTGCACTGCTACCGGATGCTCGGATCGTTCGAGGACGCCGAGGACACCGTGCAGGAGACGTTCCTGCGGGCCTGGCGGCGGCGGGAGACCTTCCAGGGGCGGTCGACGTTCCGGGCCTGGCTGTACCGGATCGCCACCAACGCCTGCCTGGACCTGCTCGCCAAGTGCCGGCCGGAACCGGCGACCGGCGGTGAGGTTTTGTGGCTCCAGCCCTACCCGGACCGGCTGCTCGACGAACTGTCCGCCGACGAGCCGGAGGCCCTCGCCGTGGCGCGGGAGACGATCGAGCTGGCGTACCTGGTCGCCGTCCAGCATCTCGCGCCGCGCCCACGGGCCGTACTGATCCTGCGCGACGTGCTCGGCTGGCCAGCCAAGGAGGTCGCCGAGTTGCTCGGCGACTCGGTCAACTCGGTGAACAGCGCGCTCCAGCGGGCCCGCACCGGCATGCGCGAGCACCTGCCGGCCGAACGGCAGGACTGGACCGGCGGTGCGGACGACGCCGCCACCCGCGAGCTGGTGCGCCGCTACACCGACGCCAGCGTGGCCACCGACATTCCGGCGCTCGCCGCGATGGTGCGCGAGGACGTACGGACCTCGATGCCTCCGACCCCGGGCCTGTACGTCGGCCGCGACACGGTCGTGCGGTTCTGGGCCAGGTGCGGCTTCGAGGGCATGACGGGCCTGCGTGCCGTCCCCACGGCCGTGAACCGGCAGCCCGCCGTCGCCTTCTACCACTGGAATGAGCGGGAGGGTGCGTACCTGCCGTTGACGATCGACGTCCTGCGCATCGTCGGCGGCCGGATCACCGAGATCATCACGTTCCACGCCGACCGGTTCGCACGGCTCGGGCTGCCGGAGCGCCTGCCCGCGGACGGCACCGAGCAGGTTCGGCGATGAACAGCACGATCAGGCTCGTCGGCGCCGGCCTGCTCGCCGTGGTCGTGGCGGTGGTGGCGACCACCGCCGCGGCCGCGCTCGCCCTGGCCGCCGGTGTCGATTTCGAGATCCCCGACGGCGGCGAGGCGATCCCGCTGGCCGGGTTCGCCACGGTGACCGGCTTCTTCTCGGCCGTGGGCGTGGTCATCGCGGTCGCGTTTCGGCGCTGGAGCGCCCGCCCGGCCGAACTGTTCGTGTGGACGGCCGTGTCGCTGACCGCGATCTCGCTGATCCCGCCCCTGATCTCCGGGGCGGCCACCACCACCGCCGTCACCCTCGTCGGGCTGCACCTGGTGCCGGCGGCGGTGATGATCCCCAGCCTGGCGCGGAGCCTGCGAGCCGTCAGGTGACCACATGGACGCGGTCACAGGTACAGGTCGACGCCTTTGCCGTCGCTGAGGGTCTGCACCATCTTCATGGGCAGGTCGGAACTGACCATCGCCTGGAGCAGGTCGGCCTGGGCGTTGACCTGGTCCTGCCGGGCCTGCGGGTCTTGCAGTTGGCCCGGTGCGATCACGCTGAACGCGACGGGTCCGATGGAACCTACGGACATGATCACTCCTTGGGGTGAAGGCAGTCGTGATCGTTGATCGTCTGCTGTCACCCGGGGATGAGGAAAATGGTGGCCCTGATCGAGACGTGGACGTCAGAGCTGCCCCACCGCCACCACCCGACGCATCGACCCCGCTCAGCTTTCAGGAGCCAGCATGTCGCGTACCGCCTTGCGGTTGATTTTTCCGACGCTGGTGAGCGGGACCGCGTCGAGGACGGTGATTTCGCGGGGGTATTTGTATTTGGCCATCCGCTCGCGGGTGAAAGCGACCAGCTCCGCCCCGGTCGCCTGCTCCCCGGGCGCCAACTGGACGACGGCGACCACCTCCTCACCGCTCTCCGCATCCGGTCGACCGACGCACGCCGCGACCTGCACGGCCGGATGTTCCAGCAGCACATCCTCGACATCGCGGGGGTAGACGTTGAAGCCGCCGCGGATGATGAGGTCCTTCATCCGGTCGACGACGTAGAGGTAGCCGTCGTCGTCGAGCCGGCCGATGTCGCCGGTGTGCAGCCAGCCGTCCCGGATGGTCTGCGCGGTCAGGTCCGGGTCGTTCCAGTAGCCGAGCATCACGCCGGGACCGCGGACGCAGATCTCGCTGTCGACGATCGCGACCTCGGCGTGCGGCAGCGGCTTGCCGACGCTGCCGGGACGATGCCCGGTGAGGGTCTCCGCCGACACGACGGCGCTGGTCTCGGTCACGCCGAACGCCTTCTCGGCGGCGGCGCGGATGGCGGGCGGCAGGGTGGCGCCGCCCGAGCCGAAGGATCGCAGCGACGACAGGTCGTAATCCCCGTACGGCTGGGCGAGCAGCATCTGGAGCATCGTGGGCACGACCGGGCTGGATTCGAGGCGGTGTTCGGCGACCAGTTCCAGCCAGCCGACCGGGTCGAACCAGCGTTGCAGCACCGACACGAGCCGCCGTTCGGAGTGCAGGCCGCCGATGACGACGATCAGGCCGTACGCGTGCGACAGCGGCAACGGCAGCAGCGACCTGGTGGTGTTCGCCGACCGGGCGACCTGTTCGAGACCGCGGCCGTTCTCCCACAGGCCGCGGTGGCTGAGCATGACGCCTTTGGCCCGTCCGGTGGTGCCGCCGGTGTAGAGCAGTGCCGCGAGGTCGTCGTCGGCACGCGGTTCGATCCCCGCGGGTTCCCCGGTTTCGAGGTCGGCGTAGTTGCCGCCGATGACGAACGTGGTGATGCCCAGCCCGTCGGCGGCCTTGCCGAACAGTCCGGCCAGCTCCGGGCTGATGATCGCCGCGGTGGCGCCGGAGTCGGTGAGGATGTGCCGCAGCTCCGGCTCGCTCTGCAGGAAGATCACCGGCGTCACCACCGCACCGGCCCGCCAGATCGCCCGGTAGGAGATGAACACCTCCGGCGTGTTCATCGTCATCACGACCACCCGGTCCCCGGGCCGCACCCCGTGCGCGCGCAGCCCGGCGGCGACCCGGGTGGACCGTTCGTAAATCTCCGTGGAGGTCAGCCACCGGCCCTCGAAGAACAGCGACTCGTAGTGGCCGAGACGCTGGTAGGCCTGCTCGGCGAGAAGTCCGAGGTGGTGACTCATCGGGCCGCCTCCCCCATCGCGAGCCGGGCGACCTCGTCGAAGGCCGCCACATCGTCACCGAGCAGGAAACGGTCGGTCTTGGCGCGCCGCCAGTACAGGTGGGCGTCGTGTTCCCAGGTGTACCCGATGCCGCCGTGCACCTGGATCACCGTCTCGGCCGCGAGTTCCAGGGTGGTCGCGGCGGCGGCTTTCGCGGCGGCCGCGGCCAGCGGCAGTTCGCCGGGTGCCCGGTCGGCGGCCCAGGCGGCCCACCAGACCAGCGACCGCAGCTGCTCCACCGCCACGTAGACGTCGACGAGCATGTGCTTGACGGCCTGATAGGAGCCGATCGGGCGGCCGAACGTGTGCCGCTCCTTCGCGTACCCGACACCCATGCCCAGCAGCCGGGACGCGGCCCCCAGGCCTTCGGCCGCCAGAATGGTACGGCCGACGCGTTCCGCTTTCGCCCACCGTGGGCGCGCGTCGCGTACCAGATCGGTGGTCTCGCCCAGGGTGACGTCACCGAGACCGCGAGTCGCGTCGACCGGCCGGCGTGCCGTCACCCGGCCCGGCCCGCAGACCAGCGTGCCGTCGCGCAAGGTGAGGAAGGTGTCGGCGCCGATCGCGTCGAGAACCGGGTCATGGTCGTCGATGACCGCGACGGCCAGGCTGCCGTCGGCGAGTCCGGCAAGCCGGTCCGGATCATTTTCCAGGAGTACGGCGGCGCGCGCGAAGTTCACCAGGGATGGACCCGCGAGGACCCGTCCGGCCTGCTCGGCGACCACGGCGAGTTGGAGAACGGTGCCGCCTCCCCCACCGGCGCTCTCCGGGATGGTGATCGTCGCGTAGCCGCTTTTGATCAGCTCGGCGCGGCCCGGCCGCACACCGGCGCCCTCGTCGAGCGCGGACCGGGCGGCAGCCGGGGAGGCCGAGGCGGACAGAAAGTCACGGGCGCCGTCGGCGAGGTCGAGGTGCTCCTGATCCAGATCGAAGTTCATCGGATGCTCTCCCTGAACGTGACGCCCTTGTCCGCACGAGGTTCGGCGGGCAGGCCGAGGACCCGCTCGCCGATGATGTTGCGCAGCACCTGGTCGCTGCCGCCGGCGATGGCCATGCCGGGCAGCAGTGCCTGCATGTCCTGCCATGCGGCGTCGGCGGTCGCCGCGTCCGGGCCGAGCACGCGTACGGCGAGGTCGGTCAGGTCCCGCGCCGACCGGGTGCCGCTGAGCTTGCCCGCCGACGCCTCCGGGCCGGGCAGTTCACCGCGGCTCAGCTTCGACAGCTGCCGGTAGCCGGTGTAGCGGGCGCCGAGCGCGGCCACGTACCCCCGGCCGAGTTCCTGACGGGCCAGCACCTGCCGGTCCTCGGGGAGCGCGCCGATGTGCGCGGCGACGTGCCTGGCCACCGCCTCCGGTTTCGGGCCGATCGACGTGCCACCGCCGCCGAGCGACAGCCGCTCGCTCATCAGCGTCGTCAGTGCCACCCGCCAGCCGTCGCCGACGTCGCCGAGCCGCTCCTCGTCGGGGATCCGTACGTCGTCGAAGAACACCTCGTTGAAGTGGGCGTCGCCGTTCATCTGCCGCAGCGGCCGGACCGTGACGCCGGGGGCCTTCATGTCGACCACGAACATCGTGAGGCCGCGGTGTTTCGGCACATCCGGATCGGTACGGGTGAGCAGGATCCCGAAGTCCGCGAGGTGGGCGAGCGTCGTCCACACCTTCTGCCCACTGATCCGCCACCCGTCGCCGTCGCGGACCGCCCGCGTGCGCAGCGCGGCCAGATCGCTGCCGGCCGACGGTTCACTGAACAGCTGACACCACAGGTCGTCGGCCCGCAGCAGCCGCTTGAGGTAGCGCTGCTTCTGCGAGTCGCTGCCGTGCACGATCACGGTCGGCCCGCACATCCCGATCCCGATCAGGTTGATCAGCGGGGGCAGGCCGTGCCGGGCCGTCTCCTGGTCGACGATCGCCTGCTGCATCGGTGTGCCGCCACGTCCACCGGCCTCGACCGGCCAGGTGACGCCGACGAACCCGGCGTCGTACAGGATGGCCTGCCAGGCCCGCGGCTGCTCCGGGGCGGACGGGTGCCGGTCCAGGAAGGAACGCACCTCCGCCCGCCAGGCCGCCTCGTCGGGGGTGTCGTCGAAATCCATCCTGGTCCCCTTCAGTTCCTGATCAGGGTGATCGGCTGGCCGTCCTTCGGGAACGGCAGCGCGTGGTGGTCCAGCGGCGCCACATAGTCCGGGTCGACGTTCCAGTGGTACTCACGCAGCAGCCGGTGCAGGATCGCCTTCACCTCGAGGCCGCCGAAGTGCATGCCGATGCATTTGTGGACGCCGCCGCCGAACGGCATCCAGGCGAACCGGTGCGACCGGTCCTCCCGGCGATCCGGGCCGAACCGTTCCGGGTCGAAAACCTCGGGATCGGTCCAGTACCGCGGCATCAGATGGGTGAACTGGATGCCGAGCGAGCAGAACGTGTCCGCCGGGATGCGCACTCCCTGCACGACCGTGTCCTTGACGGCGTAGCGGACCAGCACCGGAACCGGCGCCCGCAGCCGCAGCGCCTCCCGCATGACCAGGTCGGCCGAGACCAGCGAGTCCAGGCCGGCCCGGTCCGGGGCCGGTCCGAGGGCCAGCGCCTCGGACCGGCAGCGTTCCTGCCAGCCGGGATGCTGGCCGAGGTATTGCAGGATCGCGGTGGTGGTGATGGTGGACGTGTCGTGCGCCGCCATCATCAGGAAGATCATGTGGTTGATGACGTCGTCGTCGCTGAACCGGTCGCCGTCCTCGGTCTCGATGTGGCAGAGCACCGAGAAGATGTCGTCGCTGACCGTGGCCCGCTTCGCCGGCAGGTAGCCGCGCAGGAACCTCTCCAGCTTCCGCCGGCCACGGTAGGCGCGTCCCCAGCGGGTCATCGGCACATCCGCCCGGACGATGCCGGCGGCGGCCTGCACACAGGCGATGAACGCCCGGTTGATCCGGTCCATCTCGTCCGTGTCCGTGGCGCCCACACCGCCCATGAACAGGTCGGCGGCGATGTCCAGGGTGAGCTGCTTGAGCCGCCAGTAGGCCGGAATCTCGGTGCCGGCCTCCCATCTCGCCAAGGCGCGTTCGACGGCCGGATGCAGGCGGCGGGTGTAGCCGTCCAGCCGCTGCGGGGTGAACGCCTCCTGCATGATCCGCCGATGGCCGTGGTGGTCGTCGAAGTCGATCAGCATGAGACCGCGGCGGAAGAACGGCCCGACCAGCTGCGACCAGGCCGGCCCGTTGGCGAACGCCTTGTCCCGGTTCTGCAGCACCTCACCGCAGGCGTCCGGCCCGAGCATCATCGCCGTGATCTTCCCGAACATGTACGACGGCGCGACCGGCCCGTAATGCTCCCAGTGACGCCGGTAGAGCGCGACCGGATCCCGCTGGTACTTGAAGAGATTGCCCACCCAGGGCAGACCACGATCCTCACGTCGCAGGCGCGGAAGGGGGCGCGGGCCCACCTGTTCCCGAGTCTCAGCCGACATTGGCTCTCACCTCGAAGAGTCGCATCCTCGTATCGGCCAGCGTGATTCTCCGAGGCGGGCCCTGTCAATGTCCGCGGCGCCCTCCCACGTGAGCGATCGCCGCGCCGCCGCTGTTGATCACCGTTTAGCTCGTACGCTCGCTGCATGATGCCCATGTGGTTGCAGGCCGGATTGTGGGGGCTGTTCGCCGGGTCGGCGCTGCTGCTCGGCGCGGCGATCGGCTACCTGGTCAAGGTGCCGCGCAAGCTGCTGGCGTCGGTGATGGCGTTCGGCGCCGGCGTGCTGCTGTCGACCGTCGCCTTCGAACTCTTCGAGGAGGCCTACGAGCAGGGCGGCATGCGGCCCACCACGTTCGGCGCCGCCGCCGGCGCGTTGATCTACACCGGCTGCAACGTCCTGCTGGCCCGGCGCGGCGCCCGCCACCGCAAACGCTCCGGCGATCAACAACCTTCAGAGCAAGACCAGGGCGGCTCGGGTACGGCCATCGCGCTCGGTGCGTTGCTGGACGGCGTTCCGGAGTCCATCGTCATCGGATCGACCCTGCTCACCGGCGGTACGGTGGGGGCGGTGACGGTCGGCGCGGTGTTCATCAGCAACGTCCCCGAGGGCCTGTCCAGCGCCGCCGGAATGCGCGCCGCGGGCCGAAGCCGCCGGTACGTCTTCGGCCTGTGGACCGGCATCGCCGTCATCAGCGGCCTGGCCGCGGTCGCCGGCTACACCGTCCTCGGTGACGCCTCCGACGGCCTGATGGCATCCATCACCGCCCTGGCCGGTGGCGCGATCCTGGCGATGGTCGCCGACACGATGATCCCGGAGGCCTTCGAGAACGCCCACCTGCTGGTCGGCCTGATCACCGTGGCCGGCTTCCTGCTGGCCTTCGGCCTCTCCCGCCTGGAGATCTGACCCGGCCTTCCGGCACGGCTATCTGCTCGATATTCACCCTATCGGCCGACCTCGCCACCGGCCCGCCGGAGCGTTTGCATGGCGTACCGTCGATGTCGGCGGCCGGACACTAGCCGGACCGGGCCCTGACCGGCTAGCAGGGGATTGGACCGTGGATCGACCGTCTACCTTCGGCGAGGAGCTCCGCAGACTTCGCGACCGCCAAGGCCTTTCTCTGCGTGACCTTGCGAAACTGACCCAGCACTCGCGCACGATCCTCTCCGAGTGGGAGCGGGATCGGAAACCCACGCCTGACAGGGATACCGTGCAACGGCTGGACACGCTGCTACATGGTGGAGGTGCTCTACGGGCCGCCGCCGAGATAGGCGGGACAGCCGTGACGGCGGCTCTCGTGCCCGAGATATCTCGGCACTTCGCCGGCCAGGCGCGGGTCGCGGCCGAGATCCGACGACGGGCCGCGGTCGGTGAGGAACTCGACCTGCTCGCCGTCCGAGGCCTCGGCCTCATCGCGCTCAACGATTCCCTCCTGCGATCCTGGCTCGACTCCCGCGATAAGCCGCTGCGGGCCCGGATCCTGCTTCTCGACCCGGACTGCGACGCCGCCGGCCAGCGTGCTGCCGAGATCGGCGAGTCGCCGGCAACATTCACGGCAGGAATCAAGTACACGCTGGCACGGCTGGAGGAGGTTGCGGCGGCCGCCACGGGGCTCGACCTGGAAGTGCGGCTCTACACCCGCCTGCCGGTGTGGCGAATTCTGCGCGTCGACCAGCTGATGTGGGTCGGCAGCTTCGCCGCCGCTTGGGAAGGGCACGAGTCGACGATGCACGAGCTGGTCTACAGCGAGCGGGGCTCACTGTGGCAGGGTTTCCGGCGCCAGATCGACGATCTGTTCGCCCACGCCCGCCGCGTCATCTGAGGAGTCTTCGTGATCGAAGCCGAGCTGAAAGCCCGTCTTGCCGACCCTGCCACCGTCCGGGACGCCCTTGCCGAGTTCGCCGAGCCGGAGATGGCGACCTACCGAGACACCTACTACGACACGGCCGACGGGAGCCTGGACCGCGCCGGACGGGAGCTGCGGGTGCGCACGGTCGAAACGGTGGCCGGCGTGCGACACCTGCTGACGTACAAGGAGCCGGCGGTGGACGCCGGGTCAGGCTCGAAGCCGGAGTACGAGACCACGCTGGCCGACCCGGCCGCCGTGGCGTACATCATCGAAGCGCTGGGATACCCGCCGGCGACGATGTTGACGAAGGATTGCGAGAATTTCCGCTTCGATTCCGGCGGGCGGAGCTTTCTGGCGACCGTGGTCCGCGTCCCCGAACTGGACGGCACTTTCCTGGAAGTGGAGACGCAAGCCCTTGAGGAGGACCTCGCCGAAGCGCTCGACGCGGTCCGTGCGGTGCTGGCCGACCTCGGTGTCGACGAGGGTCAGCTGACCACTGAGTTGTACACCGAGGCGGTGCGGGCGGCGCGGGCCGACTCGTAGCTGTCCACGCTGTCCACGGACAGTGTCCGCGTCCGTAGTCTCCGGCCTGGACAGTGTCCGGACGCGTTCCCCCGCATTGCGGCCCGCCGTCCCTGCACGATCAGTGCAGCGGCGGCGAGAGTGCTGTCATTTCCCTCGCCGCCGCCCGACTACCGGGAGGCGAAGATGCTGACTGAGGCGATGCGCCGCCTGCTGTGGCGGCGGCGGGCGAGAGCGGCGCGCGCGTGGCGTGACGCCGAGCGGCACCAGGCCGCCGAGCGTTCGGAGGCCATACGCCGCATCCTCGACTACGGAGCCGGCCACTGCCTGGCCGAGCAGAGCCCAGCCGGTCCACAGCCGTGACCCCGGGAACGGTCCTGGTGGTCGGGCCGCGCGTGCTGCCGGCCGACGGCTGGGCCGACGTGTGGATCGACAGCGGATCCGGCCACGGCTACGTACGACGGGTCCCCGCCGAGCAGCTCAGCCTCGCACCGCTGGACGACGGTGAGGGTGAGAGCGCGATCTATCGTCTCCACCCGGCGGTGACCCCGCTGGAGCAGGGCCGGGCAGCCAGCTCTGCCCAGATGACGCCGCCGGTGCCGGTGGAGTGGGCGCCGTAGGTCCAGCACGGTGTGGGCGGGCTCGGCGGTGAGCCGCCGAGGACCGTTCGGGTCACGAGTTCGATGAGCAGGTTGTTGTCGCGGCGGCTCACGATCAGCTCGCCCTCGCCGCCGGCGTGGTCGACGAGCGCGGCGATCACCGTGAGGGCCTCGTCGAGGTGCCCGCTGCCGAGCTGGCCGTCAAGATGTGTCCGGGCCGACGCCCGCAGGCCGGCGAGGTCCGTGCCGGCGCCGAACGACAGCCAGAGGGAGGTCAAGCGAACCCGGGATGGCGTAGGGCGGACATGGCGGCCCGGCCGGCGCCGTCGAGGGCGGCCGTGCGGGGGTCGGCGGCGCGGTGTACGTGTACGTCGAGGGTGGTGGCCAGCGCTTCCGGCAGGCCGGGGTGCAGGGCGCCGTCGCCGGTCAGCAGGATGCCGCGGGCGGTGGCCTCGGCCAGGGCTTCGGCGTGGCCGGTGGCGCGCAGGTTCGCGACGTGCTGGGCGACGATGTCGGTGAGCAGCCCGGTCGCGCCGTCGCGGATACCGTAGTCGGCGCGCTGGGCGGCGGTGACCCGGCCGTGTTCGAGCAGGGCGGTCTCGGTGAGCTGGGCGCCGATGTCGACGACCAGCAGGTTTCCGGCGGTCGCGCCGGATCCGATGGCCGCGGCACGGACCGTGTCGATGAACAGTGTCCGGCGGGGCGCGAAAGCGCCGTCGATCACGCGGCGCATCAACTCCTGGTCGGCTTCGGTGGACAGCACCGGCCGGCAGGCCACGACGACGTCGGCGACCGGCGCCGGCCGCGGGAAGCGGTCGACGAGCTGGGTCAGCAGGGCGACGCAGCCGTCGACGTCGGTGACACGGCCGCGCCGGACCAGCGCGCCGACGCCGGTGGGGGCGCTGACGACGCCACGGCCGGTGGCCCACACCGAGGCCGTACTGCTGCCCAGGTCGACGGCGAGCGCTACCGGTGAGGTGGTCAATGCAGATCCTTTCTGGGGTACGACGAGGGCGGGGGCTGCCGCACCGGGTGGCGCGGCAGCCGGTCGGCTCAGCCGTGCTGTTTCTGCTGGCAGGGTACGCAGTAGCGGGCGTGTGGCAGCACTTCCAGGCGGTCGGCCGGGATCGGGGTCGAACAGCGATCGCAGCTGCCGTAGGTGCCCTCCGCGATGCGCCTCAGCGCGCTGGTGATCTGGTCGAGGCTCTGCCGGGTGGCCGCCAGCATGGCCGCCCGGTCGTGGGCCTGGGCCGGGTCGCCGGTGTCGGCGTTGATCTCGGTGAGGTCCTTGAGCCGTGCCGTCTGGGCGGCGAACTCCTCACTCAGCAACGATCGTACGGTGCTGAGCCGGTCTTGGCCGGGACGTTCGATCTGGAGACTCATGGTCGCTCCTGTTCGATGAATGAGCCGGAAAAAGAAAAAGGGCCGAAGCTGATGAGCTTCGCCCTGGCGGCGGATCGAGGATGCGGATCCGCCGGTGGGCCACGACCGGCGGTCACCGGGCGGGGCAGCCCGTTGGTCGCCGTCGTGGCCATCGGCCGGTGGACAGCACGAACGGCCGCCACCACGGTGGCGGCGAGCGGACGCACTGTCGCTGCCGGCATCAGACCACCATAGGTGGATCTTGACGGAGAAGCCAACGGGATCATCGCCGGGTCGGCGGATGCCGGTGTCCGGGCCGCCGCGATAGAACTACGCGGTGGCACTGGGAGGATTGCTGTCGCTGGATCGCCGGACCGCTTCCGTGTACCCCGATTCCGGCTGCAAGGATGTGACGGACAGTCCGGCGGTGCTGGCGGCGCTCGGCAAGGCACGACGGGTGAACGCGCTGGCCCGGGGCCGGCACGGGCGGGACGCGGTGGTCATCGCCGTCGCCGACGGCCGGGTCATCGTGGTCGCGGTCGGGTTCTTCTCCGACATGGGGCACGCCGCGCGGCAGACCAGTCCGGTCCGGCTCGACCAGCCGGTCGAGGCCGTCCGGTTCAGTGCCGGCCCGACCGTGGTGCTGGAGAGCCGCACCGGGCGTTTCGACATCTCCGACGTACGCGAGCGGGCGCTCGCCGGCCTGTCCCGGGCGTTCGCGGTGGCCGAGGATCCGATCGTCGGCGAATGGCGGCCCGCCGAGAGCCCGGCCGGCGACTGGCAGGCCAAGAAGCCGGCCAACGGCTGGCAGGCCGCCGAGAAACCGGCCGGTGCCTGGCGGGCCGCTGCGGAACCGGCCGGTGCCTGGCAGGCCGCCGCGAAGCCGGCCGCCGACTGGCAGGCCACTGCGAAGCCGGCCGCCGACTGGCGGGCCGCCGAGGAACTGGCCGTGCGGCATCTCCGGGAGCTCGGCTTCCACGACGCGCGGACCACCGCGGGCGGCGCCGACGGTGGCGTGGACGTGGTGGCGACCGGTGTGGTGGCGCAGGTCAAGCACTGGGCCAAGCCGGTCGGTCAGCCGTCGCTGCGGGACCTGTTCGGGGTGGCCCAGGCGGCCGCCGCGACCGCGTTCTTCTACAGCCGCTCCGGTTACACGCCCGCGGCTCTGGAGTGGGCGAACGCCACCGGGATCGCACTGTTCACCTACACCCTCGACGGTCAGGTGCGGGCGTGCAACGCCGCCGGCCACGAACGGCGGACGCCCGGGTCGGCACTCGGGTTCTTCGCGCAGATGCGGGCGGACAGGTACCGCAAGGAGCAGGCCGGGCTGCGCGGCGAGATCGACCGGCTGACCTCCCGCGTGGAGAAACGCACCCAGTCCCGGCGCGCGTCGGCCCGGCAGGCCGCCGGCGCGGCCGCGGGACTGCTGCTCGCGGCGAGCCGCACCCTGGACGGCGGTGACGTGCTGCCACCGGCCGACCGGCGGCGCGAGGACACGTACAAGATGGTCCGGAACGCTCTCACCCAGGTGAAACGCCTGCTGTGAAAAGTTTGGCGGCCAGTCGTCCTCCGGCCGTGACGGCGGGCCTCACCGCGGCATAGGTCTTCAGCTGATCAAGCGGGTCGCGTGCAACGACGCCAGGAGCCGCAGCCGGTCCGCGTCGGCGCTGCCCGTCTCGGCGGTGAAGACCAGCATGATCGGGCCGGGGTTGCCGGGCAACGGATAGGTGTCCCAGTCCAGGACGATGTCGCCGACCTCGGGCACCCGGAAGGTCTTGGTGCCGCTGACCGACGCGCGGACGTCGTGCCGGGCCCACAGCCGCCGGAACTCGGCGCTGCGGATGCTCAGCTCACCGACGATCGCGGTGGCGCGAGGATGGGTCGGGTCGGTGGCGACGGCGGTGCGCATCATGCCGATGTAGTCCAGGGCCTGGCGCTCCCAGTCCGGGCAGCTTCGCTCGCCGGTCAGCGTGTCGTCGAACATCAGCAGGAGCATGTTGAGCCGGTCGGGCGGGTAGGCGTCCGGGTCGCCGAGCAGCGCCTGCGCCATCGGGTTCCAGTCGAGCAGATCGAGGTGCCGGCCGAGCACGACCGCCGGCGTGTCCATCACCCGCAGCAGTCGCCGCGTTGTGTCGGGGACCTTTTCCGGCTCCTGGTCCATCCGGGCGGGCATCGGCCGGCGGGCGGCGCGGGCCAGGGTGAACAGGTGCCGGCGTTCCTCGTCGTCGAGGCCGAGCGCGGCGGCGAGCGCGTCCAGGACGTCGTCGGACGGGCGCACCTCCCGGCCCTGTTCCATCCGCTGGTAGTAGTCGGTGCTCAGCCCGGCGAGCAGGGCCAGTTCCTCACGTCGCAGGCCGGTGACCTTGCGCCGGCCACCCGGCTCCAGGCCGACGTCGTGTGGATGCAGTCGGCTGCGCCGGGCACGCAGGAAGTCACCGAGCTCCCGGGCGTACGGATGGGTCATGCCGCAAGTGTGCCGCCTCGCCGGGCGCCCAAGGTAGGTCCCACATTCCCAGGCAACCGAGTACGACCGAACCGGCTCGCGTCGCTCCTAGCGTCGTCGGTCTACCGCCCCGACGATCCCAGGAGCACCTGATGACCGGATGGACCGCCGACCGCATTCCCGACCAGCGGGGCCGGGTCGCCGTCGTGACCGGCGCGAACTCGGGCCTCGGCCTGGTCACCGCCACCGAACTGGCCCGCCACGGCGCCCGCGTGGTGCTCGCCGTCCGCGACACCGCGGCCGGCGAGGAGGCCGCCCACCGGATCGGCGGCGACGTCGAGGTGCGCGAGGTGGACCTGGCCTCGCTCGCTTCGGTACGCGCGTTCGCGGCGAAGCTGGCCGCCGACCATCCGGCGATCGACGTGCTGATCAACAACGCCGGCGTGGTGCTGCTCGGTCCGCGCCGCGTCTCCACCGACGGTTTCGAGCGGCAACTCGCCACCAACATGCTGGGCCATTTCGCGCTGACCGGCCTGCTGCTCGCCAACCTGGCCGCGGCGCGGAAATCCCGGGTGGTCAGTCTCAGTTCGATCACCCACAAGAACGCGCATCTCGACTTCGACGACCTCATGTTCGAGCGTGACTACCGGGCGGCTCGCGCCTACGGCCGGTCCAAGCTCGCCACCACGGTTTTCGGCATCGAACTGGACCGCCGCCTGCGCGCCGCCGGCTCGCCGATCGTCAGCGCGCTGGCCCATCCCGGTCTGACCCGCACCAATCTGACTCCACGGGCCTGGGAGCACCGTGGCCGGCTCGGGCAGTTGATCGCGTGGGCCGGCCTGGCGGCCACCCAGTCGGTGGAGCAGGGCGCGCTACCGCAGTTGCGCGCCGCGACCGGGCCCGGTGTGCGGGGCGGCCAGTTCTTCGGCCCGTCCCGGCTCTGGGAAACGCGCGGCCCGGTCACCGAAGCCCGAATCAGCCGGGAGGCGGCCGATCCAGCCGTCGGCAAACGGCTCTGGACAGCGGCCGAGGAACTGACCGGCGTCAACTACCTCTGACCGGCGGTGAGGGCGACGACGGCGTCGATCAGCTGGGGGCCGTCCAGCAGGACGCGATCGTTGTGGTCGGCGCCGTCGACCACGGCCAGGTGGGTCAGGTTGGCGGCGGCCCCGGCCACGGCCCGGCTCTGCTCCGGCGGCACCACCTGGTCCGCGGTGCCGTAGACGACCGCGGTCGGGGCGGTCACCCGCGAGATCAGCGACGCCACCGGGAAACGGTCGCGCAGCAGCAGGCCGACCGGCAGGACCGGGTAGTGGGCGCTTCCGGCGGCGGCCAGGTCGGTGAACGGGGAACGCAGCAGCAGCCCGGCCGGTGGATGACGGATCGCCAGGGCGGTCGCCACAGCGGCGCCGAGACTCTCTCCGTAGTAGAGGATCGGATGACCGATCTCGGTCAGGTAGGCGTGGGCGGCGTCGGCGTCCAGGGCCAGGCCGGACTCCGACGGGCTACCCGGGTTGCCGCCGTAGCCGCGGTAGTCGAGCAGCAGCACGGTCAGGCCCCGGGCGGTCAGGGCGGCGGCCAGCGGCGCCCGGCCCGCCCGGTTTCCCCCGTTGCCCGGTGTGACCAGCACGGAAACGGCTCGCTTCGGCGTACCGGGAAGGGGTTCGAAAAGCCACGCGGTGAGCCGCAGCCCATCCGCGGCGCGCAAGGTGACCTCGCGCGCGCCCGCCGCGAGCGGCGGCCGCCCACGGTCCGGGAAGTAGATCAGCCTGCGCTGCGCGGTCCACACGATGATCAGGATCAAAACCAGACAGAGGAGTACGCCCAGAGCACCGCGAATCACCATCCGCCCCATCCTGCCAGTGTGCGCCCGGTCGTCGATCGGCGCCGGGGCCGCCGTCTGCCTGCACGGCGGCCCCGATGCGGATCAGCCCTGCGAGAGGGCGTAGACCACGAACCCGATGAGGGCGGCGACGATCGTCAGGCCGAACCACGTCATCGGGCGCTCGAGCAGGCGGGGGCCCGGGTCCATCGGCTCCCGGCTGGGGCCGTACGGGTTCGGCTGCGGCGCGTCCAGCCCGGCGACGTGCCGGCGGCGGATCAGGTTGATCAGAACGGTGATCGGCGTGATCACCAGCGACCCGTAGCCGTACCAGCCCTGCACCAGGGTCTTCGACGTCATCTGGCGGTACGTGGCCAGACCGCAGTCCCGGCAGAACGGCCCCTCGACGCTGAGGAACCGCATCACGATGATCATTCCCTGGTGCCCGCGGAAGGTGGTCTTCTTCGCCGGCACCGATCCGCACATCCGGCAGGCGACGACGGGCTGTTGCCCGAAGCCCGGACCGGCGGGCGGGTACGACTGGACGGGATCCGGATATGGGTGAGCCGGCGGCTGCGGCTGAGACATGTACACCTCTGTTGCTGTGAAAAACCTGTAAGCCGCGTCAGGTTACTGTCCGCTCAAGATCCGCGCAGCCCCGCCTCAGTGGGAGCGGATGCAG
Organism: Actinoplanes lobatus; assembly: GCF_014205215.1. Lineage (NCBI taxonomy): Bacteria > Bacillati > Actinomycetota > Actinomycetes > Micromonosporales > Micromonosporaceae > Actinoplanes > Actinoplanes lobatus. Next base: position 6,348,949 of record NZ_JACHNC010000001.1, on the reverse strand, counting down.
ATGGCGAAAGAGGGTCTCATCAAGCAGGGCACCAAGCCGGGCTGGTGGGAACTGACCGAAGACGGACACAATGCATGAATCGTGACGCTTCTCGACATCCGGATGCCCGGCATGGACGGCCTGGCCGCGGCCGAGTCGATCCGCGCACGGCACACGGCCGGCCGCGTCATGATCATCAAGACCGGCTGACCGCCCGGACCGCCGTGCGAGTCCTTACCCCGCGGGAATGCGAGGTGCTCGCGCTGCTCGGCAAACTCGGGCCGGCCAACCGGGTGCAGGTGGCCGTCTACGCCTACCGGGCCGGGCTCGCCGGCTGATACAGCGGGTCACGGTCCAACCGGTCCAGGGCGGACCGGATCTCGAGCAGCCGCTGCCCGAGTTCGGGCGCCCGTCTCCGGACGAGATCGTGGTCTCCTCTCATGTCGAGCCACTGCGTCCACAGGACGCCGCGGCCCTGCTCCAGGACCTGGATCGCCGTCAGGGGTGCCGCGCCGAGGTGGGTGGCGGCGGCCTCGGACGCGAGATGGCTCCATCGGGCGAGCATCGCCTCGCCGCCCCGGCGGCCCAGACCCCGCCACGCCGCCACCGACAGCAGTTCCACCGCCCGCCGGTAGGATTCGGCGGCCTCGGCCGGCCGGTCGGCTCCCATGAGGAGCTCCCCGGCCCGGGACTCGGCGATCAGGCGGGTGGAAGCGGGTGCGGTGCGTGTTCCGGACGCGCCGGCGAAGGCGGCGAGAGACGCGCCGAGGTCGCGCTGCTCCAGGGTGACACCGAGATTGACGAGGTAGCCCGCCCGGCCCGGAAACGATGGCGGCAGCACGTCGACGATCTCCTCCAGCAACTCGACCGCCCTGGTGATGTCCTCGTCCGATCCCGTCGCCAGGAAGCGGAGACGCAGCGCCTCCGCCACATACGACTTCGTGATGACGGTGTCTGTCCGTTGCGGATCGGATGCGTCCATCGCCTGGCCGGCCACCTCGACCGCACGGTCCAGATCCCGGATGTCTCCCGTCGCTCCGTACCGGGCCAGCAGGGCGATCCCGAGACTCGCGTGCTCCTGTTCGCTGCGATGCGAGATCACCTTCATCGCCTCGATGGCGGCGGTCAGGATCGCGATCGACTCGTCGAGGACGGCGAGGTCGCCGGTGACCTCGAAGTGGACCCTCATGATCCGGGCACGGGCCCCGAGCGCCAAGCTCCTGAGGTCGTGGTCGGTTTGTGCGCTCAAGGCCATCGCCGACGCCGACAGCCGCATGGCATCCGCCAGATCCGCCGGCTCACCGAAGCGCGCGAAGCGATCGGCGAGGCCCGTCGCCAGGCCGACCATGATCGTGACCGTGAGGTGAGCGCCCACCACCAGCTTCAGCGCGTGCCGGTAGTGGCCGACGGCGCTCGCCAGGTCGGCGGGCTCACCGGTTGCCTGATGGCGTTCCCGGAACGCCTCGGCGAGGCCGGTGAGGATCTGGCAGCTGTCCGAACCCCCACCGTCGGGTTGACAGCGCAGGGCCTCCTGTCCGGCGCGGATGCCCTCGTCGAGGTCGGCGATGGATCCGCTGTGCCGGTAGAGCACACGGCACACCCGATTCAGCGCCTCATGCATGCCCGCCTGGCTCAGATCGTCGCTGTCTCGCGCGCCCAGGCCCCACCGCTGCCAGAGGGCCGCTTCCCGAAGATCATCGGTGCCGCCCAGCATGGCGTGCCTCTGGAGCAGGAGGTCGGCGATCGTGCCCAGCAACCGCGGGAACACGCCCGACACGACGTCGACCTCCAGCACGGCCGCCCGGCAGTGCTGGAGCGCCACTTGCAGGTCCGCCACCTCGCCCGTGGCCCGGTACCGGTTGCTCAGAGCGACGGCCAGGTTGTTGCGGAGGGCGGCGTGCGCCTCCGGTTCGACCTCGCCGAGCTCCAGGGCGGCGTTCAGATGCCGGATCGCCTCGTCCAGATCATCGATGCCGGCGTGCCGCTTCAGTAGCGCCATGCCGAGATTCGCCAGCGCCGGAGTCTTCATCGGCAACTGATCGAGGTGCTCGGCGACCAGTGCCCGAAGCAGCCGGATCGCCTCGTCGAGAGCGTGCGGCGCCTGCACGAGTTCGATCATCTGGAGGATCCGGATGGCGTCGGCGAGCATCTGCCCGGGCTCTCGGTTCCCCGAGCCGTCCCGGCGGAAAAGCACGTGCAACTCGGGTGGAACGTGGCCGATGTCGATCTCGGCGAGGTGATGGAACAGCCGTACCGCCTGCTGGGCATCGGTCAGCCGGTGATCGACGTAGAAGGCAAGCCAGTGGTAGGTGGCCAGAATCTTGCAGACCGGAAGCGGTAGACCGTCCGCCTCGATCCGGGGAAACGCGTTCGCCAGCACCGCTGCCGCCGCCCTCGCCTCATCGGACCGCAATCCGCCGGCATCACCCTTCTCGACGTATCGTTCGATCCCTTGACGCAGGGAGTCGAATGCGGTCTGCGGTTTCATGCGGCCACTCCGTTGACGAGGTTCCGCCTGATTCCTGACGGACAGGGCCCGGCGGGCGCCGCGCGGTATTCGGTGCTACCGTATAGTGGTACTTGGTAGTACGAGGTACCGACCCGTAGAGGAGCCGCCATGGAGGACCTGACCGAGATGCTGAAAGGCACCCTCGAAGGCTGCGTCCTTGAGATCATCGCCGGCGAGGAGACCTACGGGTACGCCATCACCCGCCGGCTCAACGACCTCGGCTTCACCGACGTCATCGACGGAACCGTCTACACCATCCTGCTCCGCCTGGAGCGCAACGGCCTGGTCCAGGTCACGAAACGGCGATCCGAGGTGGGCCCGCCGCGCAAGTTCTACACACTCAACGAAGCCGGCCGCCGGGAACTCGCCACGTTCTGGTCCAAGTGGGAGTACGTCTCCGCACGCATCGACAGGCTCAAGGAGGCCCGCGGATGAGCTTCTGGGAAACCGTCACCGGCAGCGACCTCACCCGGGAATGGCAGGCGTTCGAAACCCGGGCACAGGCGCTACCGGCCGACCATCAGGCAGCGTGGCAGGAGATCACGAACGGTCTCGCGCCCTACACGAACTTCTCCGGCCGCAACCTGCTGCCGATCGTCGACGCCGCCCTCGGCCTGCTCGAGGAGGCCGCCGCCGACGGGCAGAGCACCCGCGAGGTGCTCGGCGATGACATCCCGGGCTTCTGCGCGGCCCTGGCCGGCGGCGAGGGCGCCCGGACCCAACGCGACCGGTGGCGCGAGCAGCTGAACCGCAACGTCGCACGCAAACTGGCCAGGCTGGGAGGCTGACATGGGCATTCACGACCTCATCGAGGGCAAGCGGCAGTGGCGGGCGCACATGGCCCGGGTCAAGGCCCTCCCGCCGGACTATCAGATCGTCTACCAGGAGATGCAGCGCTACCTGTTCAAGGTCGGGCCCGTCGACCTCACCGACGGACCACTGCTCCCCGGCATCGTCGACTTCTTCGAGGAGGGCGCCGCAGCCGGCCAGCCGGTCCTGAAGGTCACCGGCCGGGACGTCGCCGCCTTCTGCGACGAACTGATCAAGGACTCCCCCACCTACGCGGATCTCTACCAGGAATCCCTGAAGAAGTAGGTCCGGCCGTCGATGTAGAGCCGTGTGGCCGACATCCAACTGAAGCCCGACGACCGGGACGCCGTTTTCACAGCCGTGCTGGCACAGCACCCGGACGCCTTCATCGGGGCCATCGGGGCGAACGGGCTGTTCCTCCCGATCCCCCGGGAGGTCACCGACACCGGGCTGCGCCCGATCGAGAGCGCGTCCTCCATGCTCGGGCTGGCCGTCGTCGACGATCACCGGCTGGTCATCGACGCCTGGTCCGAGGCGGTCACCGCGGGCGTGGCCAACTGCCTGGTCCACCTGATCGCCGCACCCGACCTTCTGGCCCGGATGCACTTCATCGACATGACCCACCGGTACGGCGTCTACCTCGGGATCGTCAGCGGATCGGGGCTCGAGGCCGAGCTCACCCTGCAACCCGAGCTCGTCCGGCCCCGCCTGGTCACGATGCACAAGAGCCCGGTCTCCGTGGTCACCGAGGTCGGCCCGGAGATCATCGACCTGCTCGGCTGGACCCCCGCCGAACTCGTCGGGCAGCGCACCCTCGAACTCGTCCACCCCGACGACCAGCAGCGGGCCATCACCAGCTGGATGGACATGCTGAGCACCCCGCACGGCTCGGCCCGCCGGGTCCGGCTGCGCCACCTGCACCGCGACGGCCACACCGTCTGGTTCGAGGTGACCAACCACAACTTCCTCGCCGACCCCGGCCATCCCCGCGTGGTCGCCGAGATGCTCGACATCTCCGACGAGATGGTGGCCCAGGAGGCGGTCCGCGCCGCCGAGCAGCTGATGCGCCGGCTCACCGAGACGATCCCCCTGGCCATCCTCCAGACCGCCCACGACGGCCGGATCACCTTCCTCAACGAACGCGCCGCACAACAGGTGAAAGCCCAGGTCGGAGACATCCTCACGGATTCCCTCCTGGAGCTGGCCGAGCCGGTGGACCGCCCGCGCGTCGGCGACGCCCTCGCCGGCGTCCTGACCGGCGAGGACACCGACATCGAGTACGGGCACCGCAAACCGGGCGCGGGCATCCGCCGGATCAGGGCCAACCTGCGGGCGCTGACCGACGACTCCGGCAGCGTCACCGGGGCGATCATCTGCCTGGCAGACGTCACCGAGGAGGCTCTGCTACGCGAACGGCTGTGGCGCCAGGCCACCTTCGACGCGCTGACCGGCTGCCACAACCGGGCCGCCACCGTGGCCGCGCTGGACGACGCACTCGACACGGCCGACGCGCACGCCGGCACCGCGGTGGTCTTCCTCGACCTCAATTCGTTCAAACCCATCAACGACCGGTACGGCCACGCCGCCGGCGACCTGCTGCTGAGTCACGTGGCGGCGAGTCTGCGCAGTGCCGTACCCTCCGGCGCCATCGTGGGCCGGATCGGCGGCGACGAGTTCGTGGCCGTCTGCCGTGACGTGGCCGGCCGCGAACACGCCGACCGGATCGGCGCCGACCTGCTCACCGCGCTCAGCGCCGCCCGGGTTCAGATCGGCGGCCACACCCTGGTGCCGCACGCCAGCCTGGGCGTCTCCTGGTCCCCGTACGGCACGGGCGACTCCGACGAACTGCTGGCCCAGGCCGACGCCGCCATGTACGCGGTCAAACGCACCCGCGGCGACTCCCCCGCCCTCAGCCGGGCCGGTTAGGCGACGCTGACCCCCGCCGCACAAACCCCGTGTCCACGATCTGTGAGGATTGGGGTCAAGACCAGTCCCGGTAACCCGGACAAGGCTGCACTACCAACGCAAGGACGCAGTGGGCCCGCCCCGGGTACCGCGCAGTTTGCGCGTCCGGCGGCGCCGCACCGGCCGCACGCGTGAGACTACCGTTATGTCGAATACCGCCCTGGCCGACGCCCCCACCGCGCCGGTGCTGAGTAAACGGCAGATCAACACCATTTTCGTGGCGGTGTTGCTTGGGATTCTGCTGGCAGCGCTCGATCAGACGATCGTGGCAACCGCGCTGCCGACCATCGTCGCGGACCTGGGCGGCGCCGCCCACCTGTCCTGGGTCGTCACGGCCTACCTGCTGGCCGATACCGTGGCCGTGGTGCTCGCCGGCAAGTTCGGCGACCTGTTCGGTCGCAAGCTGGTCTTCCAGGTCAGCACGGTCATTTTCGTCGGCGGCTCGGCGCTGTGCGGGCTGGCGGGAAACATGCTCTTCCTGATCGGCGCCCGCGCCATTCAGGGCGCGGGCGCCGGTGGGCTGATGGTCACGGCGATGGCGTTGATTGCCGATGTGATCCCATTGCGGGACCGGGGCCGGTATCAGGGCGCCCTCGGCGCGGTCTTCGGCGTCACCACGGTCATCGGGCCCACCCTGGGCGGGCTGTTCACCGACCATCTGAGCTGGCGGTGGGCGTTCTACATCAACGTCCCGATCGCCATCGTGGTCTTCATCATGGCCGCCCGCACGCTGCCCTCGCTGCGCGCTCCCGGACGTCCGATCATCGACTACCTCGGCATCGCGCTGGTAGCCTCCGGCACCACCGCGATGATCCTGGCCATCTCCTGGGGCGGCAACGAGTACGCGTGGAGCTCCCCGGTCATCATCGGGCTGTTCATCGCCTCGGCGCTGCTGCTGGCCGGCTTCGTCGCCGTGGAGCTGCACGCCCGCGAACCGATGCTCCCGATGCGCCTGTTCGCCAACTCCGTCTTCAGCGTCTGCTCCGTTCTCAGCTTCATCGTCGGCTTCGCCATGCTCGGCGCCATGACGTTCCTGCCCATCTACCTCCAGTACGTCAAGGGCGTCTCCGCGACCGGCTCCGGCATCCGTACTCTCCCGATGGTGATCGGGCTGTTCACCACCTCGATCCTCTCCGGCAGCGTGGTCGGACGCACCGGCCGCTACCGTGCCTTCCCGATCATCGGCACCGCGGTCATGGCCGTCGGGCTGTACCTGATGTCGACCATGGATCACGCCACCAGCGTCTGGATCGAGTCGGTCTTCATGCTGGTGCTGGGCCTGGGCATCGGCCTGTCCATGCAGGTCCTCACGATCGTGGTGCAGAACACCGTCCCCTACACCGACCTGGGCACCGCGACATCGGGGGTCACCTTCTTCCGCACCCTGGGCAGCGCCTTCGGTACCGCTATCTTCGGCACCCTCTACGGCAACCACCTCGCGTCCGAACTGGCCGGGGTGCTCGCCGGCGCCCCGGCTGGCGCCGCTGCGGCAGCGCAGGACCCGCAGCTGCTGCACCAGCTGCCGCCGGCACAGGCCGCGCCGATCATCGCCGCGTACGAGAGCAGCATCCAGCACGTCTTCCGCTGGGTCGTGCCGGTGGCGCTGCTCGGATTCGTCGTCGCCTGGTTCCTCAAGGAGGTACCACTGCGCGGCAGTGCCCGCGCGGCCGCCAGCGACGTCGGCGACGGCTTCTCCGCCCCCACCTCCGCCGACCGCATCGACCAACTGGAACGGGAGGTCAGCGACATCATGCACCAGGCTGGCGCGCGGCTGGTGCTCGAACACGTCCTCGCCAGCACCGGCGGCACGTTGACCGCCGCCCAGGTCTGGGCGTTGCACCAGACCCACCTGCACACCAGCACGCGAGGTCGGGCCGAGCTGCCCGCCATCGCCCGTGTCTACCGCCTGCCACGCGAAGTGATCCAACCGGCCTTCAGCGAACTGTGTCAGGCAGGCTACGCCGACCAGACCGACGGCACCATCCACCTCACTCCAGCGGGGCAGGAGCAGCTCGACCGCGTCCAGCACGCCTGGCGGCAGTGGCTCGACGCCCACCTCGACGACATCACCATGACCGACCCCGACGACCGAGCCCTCGTCGACCAGGCACTGACCAACATCGCCAGCAGGCTCCTCAACGAGTCCGCCGCCGACCCCTCGGACCAGGGCTAGCACAAATTCCGGGTAGTTAGGGGCACTCGATCTCGTGGAACCTGGCCCGGACGCCGGATGTCCGGGACCAGGTGGCGTCGGCGGACGTATCGAAACGCAGACAGACCATGACGGTCTCCGACTCGGTCGGCTGACCCAGCGCGTCCCCGGTCGCCACCCGGACCATCCGCACGTCCACCGCTTCCGAGGCCGAGCCGAGAACCGTGTCGCCCCGGATTCGGAAGTAGTCGGTGAGCCAGTCCACCGAGGCCTGCCCCGAACCCGGGTTCGCCACCGCGAACTCACGGACGGCCTGCGGCGCCTCCGTTCCGAGGATCTCGTCGCGGGCGTTCTCCGCACCCGTCGACCCACCCAGCAACGCCGACACCACCAGGTTGGCCACCAGCAGGAACCCGCCCACGCCAAGAAGCAGCCCGACGAGCCACGGCCACATCCCGCGTCCCACGGAACGACGCTGCCGCGGCCCCTCGAAGTCGAACACGAAACGTTTCTAACGCATCGACGCCACACGAATCACCGGTACGGTTCATCCATGAGCGACACCCCGCTGTCCGACGTCATGGCCGAACACGTTCAAGGTCAAGACCAGACGACGTACGGGCGATTCGTCGCGCTATTCCGAACCTCCACTGTCGGCGTCGTCGTCGCCGGCACACCGGTGCAGGACAACCAGGGCCGGCTGATGTCCGACGGCACGCTCAGGGTGGGCAGAACCGCCTATGGCGACGGACAGTCACGGATCCTCACCTTCGCCGACCCGGAGGCGTTCATCCGCAACTACGGCCCCCGGTTCAACGCGGGCGTGTCGGGCGAGGACCTACTGCGCATTGCCGCCAGCGACCCGGAGTGCCGGGGCATCCTCGTCAACAGCGCGATCGAGGAGAACAGCATCGTCATCGACAGAGAGACAGCCGCCGCGCTGACACAGCCGCCATCCAATCCCAGGAAGTCGCTGTGGGGCCGCTTCCGGCGCTCCGCCGCCTGACCCGCATCCCCGGCCGTCGGGTCGACCGCAACGCCCAAATGGATCCCCGAACTACGATCGGTTCCGGGCACGATCCATGATCCTCGCGCGAAACCGGAGGCACTGTGAAGCTCCTGCTCACCTCGGGTGGGGTCACCAACCCGAGCATCGAGGCCGCGCTCGTGGAACTTCTCGGCAAGCCGATCGCCGAGTGCCACGCCCTCTGCATCCCGACCGCACAGTGGGGGCATCCGGCGTGCGGCCCCAGGTCGGTGCGAGGTTTCGTCGCCGCGGCCCCCGGTTTCGAGCACCTGTCCGGTCTGGGCTGGGCGTCGGTCGGGGTCCTCGAACTCACCGCGCTGCCCACCATCGGCGAACAGCGCTGGGTCCCGTGGGTCCGGGAGGCCGACGTACTCCTGGTCGACGGCGGTGACGCGACCTACCTGTACCACTGGATGCGGGAGTCCGGGCTGGCCGATCTGTTGCCGTCGCTGCCCGACACGGTCTGGGTGGGGGTGAGCGCCGGGAGCATGGTGATGACGCCCCGGATCGGAAGGTACTTCGTCGAGTGGCCGTCCGCGCCCGACGACCGAACCCTGGGTGTCGTCGACTTCTCGATCTTCCCGCACCTGGACCTCTTCCCGACGAACACCATGGAAGACGCCGAGCGGTGGGCCGCCGACCTCGACGTCCCGTCCTACGTCATCGACGAGCAGACCGCCATCAAGGTCGTCGACGGCGCCGTCGAGGTGATCTCGGAAGGCCGTTGGAAGAGGCTCGGGGCATAATCACGTCTACATCAGCTACGCCGTCCATCCCTGGGCCCGCGGTCGCGGGGTCGCCGTCGAAGCCGTACGGATCTACGTTCGACCGGATGGCGGCTCCGCGAAGTAGTCGCGGAGCCTGGCGATCCGGCCGTCGCGGAGACGGAAGATCTGGACCAGGGACATCGTCCGGCTCCCGGCCGGGTTGTCGAAGACGACGTCGATCTCGGCTATGAAGACGTCCGGATCGCCGGTCTCGTGCAGAACGTAGGCGGACCGTTCCGCGTTCATCGTGCCCGGGTGAGCAGGAAGCCGGTGATACTCGGCGATTCCGGCGCGGATCGCGTCTCGGCCCACAAGGGGCCGGTGCAACGGATGGCCGACGGGGACCAGCGGCGCCTCGAACACGCCGTCCTCGGTGAACATCTCGGCGATCGCGTCCGGGTTCCGGGTGATCGCACCGGCGTACACGTACCGTTCGAAGATCTCTTTGTGTGTCAGCTCCACTCTCCACCCTATCCCGCGCCGGATGCCCGCGACGAGCGCTCAGTACCCTTCCCGGCCCGCGTGCAGGCCCTCCCACGACGCGAACGCCAGGAAGTCGTCGGCCTCGAGTTCGAGGCTCTCGTCCTCGAATGTGTACATGTAGACCTGCTCCGAGCAGACACCGTCCACGTTCACGAATCCCCAGTGGTCGCCGGTGCCGACAGCGGCGATCGCGACGAATCCCGGGATCTCATGCTCTCCGGTGTTCTTTTCGATGAGGCCCCTGATCCGCCCATCGGGAGACACCGGCGGGATGAAACCGAGATACATGAACTGGCCCGCGCCGAAGACCTTCATGAACTGCTTGTACTTCTCCGGCAGCCGGGTCCGCAGGGTGGCCTCCACCCGCGCCAGGTCGGCGTCCGAGGCGATCCACGCCTCGAAGGGAGGGTGCACACCCTTGGCGGCCCGGACCTGCTCGACCTCAGCCACGAAGGCGTCGAAGTCCATCGCCCACCTCCCGCAGCACCAGGTCGACGACGGCCGGTTCGGTGGGGCTGTTCCCGTTCATCTGAAGCCTCAGTTGACGGTCGTGTAGTTCGGCACGTCGCCTTCTTCGCATTCACCGAAGGGCGTGAAACGCACTCCGTCCGGAACACTCACCCGGGAGACATGGACACCCCGGAAACAGTCGTCACACCAGGCGTCCAGGTATCCCACCCTGCTCACCGGGTCGGCGACATAGCGAAGCCTGAGGTTGTCCTTGCCGCACATCGGGCAGGGCGCGGCTCCACTCTCGATCGACCGAGCAAGAGCGGACAGGAACAGCCCTCGTTTGGATCCCACGCCGGCAATGGTCCCACCACCGGCACTCGATCGCGCATGCGCCTCTTCCCGAAGGAGACCAGCGGGGCCCCGAAAACGCCGTCCTTGGTGAACATCGCGGCGGTCCCGGCCTTTCTTCTGGTCCCCACCTGCTCGATCTCAGAGGTGAAGGCATCGAAATCAACCACGCGCCCTGCCTCGCTGCGCGGAGCGTGAAGACGGGCCCGCACCGTTACCCGGCGCGGGCCCGTCACTTCCCTACGGCCCGGCTACTTCGACAGAACCAGATCGACGACGGCCGGCTCGCTCGGACTGTCCCCGTTCATCTGCAGCCGGTAGGTACCCGGATCGACCTTGACCTGGATGAACTTCTGCTCCAGAACATCACTGACCTTGATCATTCCCGATGGCACGGAGATCGTCGTGACGCCGATCTCGAACTCGCCCTGGTTGCCCCAGTCCTCCTCGCCGACCCAGAGCCGCACCTCGACGTCGCCGTCGCTGCCGTGCTGGACCCGGAGCACCGTGGCGGTCTCATTGCTCATGAAATCCACCTGCCGGCTGTCGGGCTCCGTGCCGAAGGTCTCCGGAAGGCCGGTGTCCTCCAGTGCGGAGTCGGTGATGAAGACGAGCCCCCAGTTCAGGTTCTCGCACATGCTCGCCGCCAGCATGATCGACTCAGTACCCTTCCCGGCCCGCGTGGAGGCCCTGCCAGGACACGAACTCCAGGAAGTCATCCGCCTCCGGGTAGAAGCACGACTCCTCGAAGTCGTACAGGCTCACCTGTTCCGAGCAGATACCGTCCTCCGTGATGAAGCCCCAGTGGTCGCCGGTTCCGACCGCTGCGATGGAAACAAATCCTGGAATCTCGTGGTCACCCGAATTCTTTTCAACCATATCCCTTGTTTGCCCGTTCGGAGACGCTGGCGGAATAAGGCCCATGTACATGAACTGGCCCGCGCCGAAAGTCACCATGAACTGCTTGTATTTCTCCGGCAGCCGGACCCGCAGCTCACTCTCCACTCGGGCCAGTTCAGCGTCGGAGGCAATCCATGAATCGAAGGGCGGGCTAGGCAGTCCCTTGGCTGCATGCTGTTCAAGGACACTGTTGACCTCAGCCGCGAAGGCTTCCATGTCCACCGTTTCTCCTCCTTCGAACCTCAAAGGTTACGACTATGGTATTCGTCCCAGTTGCTGAACCACCTAGTCGGCCAGAAGTTCCCCCAGCCCATCTCCATCGAGCGATACCACCAGTGAAGCTGCGTATCCTCCTTGCGGTATTCATTCATGGTCTTCTCCCGTTTCCGCGGCTCCTGGCTCACCTTGTTTCGGTGCAGGTCTGAACCCTTGCCTCGGTGGGTCTGCCAGTCGAGTTCGTGAATCGGTGATCCGGGCATCTGATCGGCGTGATGGATCTCCGGGTCGTCGGCCAGATGCTCTGGTTGGTAACCCCACGCGCCCTTGCCCCTGATATCTTGTTCCGTCCACGGTCCCTGGATTCTCTGGGGTTCGTCGTTGGGCCCGTAGCCGGTGCCCTTGGGGTACGGCGCGTTCTTGTCGACCTGGCCAGCGGCGAGTGGCGGGAGCTGCGGCTTCTTGGGGCCGAAATTCATCGCCGGCCCGTTCTCCGTGCCGGAATAGATCCGGCCACCGGCGCCTGCCACGGTGAGACCGGTAGCGGCGACTCCCGCTCCGAGGGCCGCCCCGCCCGCGATGGAGAGTTCGGCGGCCCCCGCCACGGCAGCGCTGGTGGCCACGACACCGGCAGTGGCTCCGGTCGCGGCTGTCATCGTGGCCGCCTCCACGGCCGCCGCGCCGGCCATGTACAACGCCGGGGCCGCTGCTGGGAAGGCCACCACGACGACCACGGCAACGACCACAATGGCCACCGCCGCGACGGCAGCCCAGCCCCAGGAGCGGCCGGTCGGGTCGGTGAACGTCAGCGGACTGTTGTTCGAGTAGAGGTAGCCGCTGAGGCTCTGCGGGTCGCTCGAATCGAATTCCGGGTCCAGGCTGATGAACCGGCCGATCGTCGGGTCGTATTCGCGTGCACCGAGATGGGTGAATCCGGTGATGTCGTCGATCGTCCCGCCGACGAAGCCCTTGCGGTCGGGCCAGGTGGCCGGCTGGGCTCCGCGGGCTTCACCGTACGGCGTGGTGCGCCGCCAGTTGATCGCGCCGGTCATCGCGTCGACCGAGGCGGCCGTGGTGCCGTGTGCGTCGGCGGTCTGGAAGTTGACGCCCGCGCCGGTGCGGACGGCGATCATACGGTCGCTGAACTCGTAGAACCGGGTGGCGTTCACCTGACGGCTGGTCAGGTTGAGCCGGATCTCCATCCCGTCCAGGTAGAGGGTGGTGGCAGCCGGCTCCTTGCTGACGAGGCGGTTGCCGTCGGCGTCGTACACGTAACTCGTCGTCTTGCCGTCCCGGGTGCTGGTGGCCAGGTGTCCCTCGGCGTCCCAGGTGAGGCTCTGCTGCTGACCGGCCCGGTCCAGGGTCTGCGTGTTGCCCGTGCTGTCCGGCGTGTACGTGTAGGTCTTGGTCGCCGTACCCGTCGTCTCGTCGACCTGTCGCAGCGTGTGCGGCTGAGGCTGACCGGCCGGCGGGTACTGGTAGGTCCGGGTGGTCTCCGGGCCTCCGGTCGTGGAGTAGGTGGTCTCCGATTTGCGGTCGCCGGACGCGTAGAGGAACCACTTCTGGTGGTACGGGGCGCTGCCACCGACGCCGCTCGCGGCCACGTCGCCGTTGGCGCACGGGTCGGTCGCGGTACTCGCGGTGCTCCAGGCCTCGGTCAGGCGACGGAGGTTGTCGTAGGTGAAGCACTGGATGTCGGCGGTGGTGCCGGCCGGAGTGTCCGCGATGGAGAGGACGTTTCCGGCGGCGTCGTAGTTGTAGTGCGCGTCCATGTCGACGATGGGCGCGTTCTGCCGGTCGAGCCGGATGGCGGTGAGCCGGTTGGTGCCACGCTCGTAGGTGTAGGTCTGCCACACCTTCTTGCCGGTGGTCCCGGTTTGCAGCGTCGCCTGGAGCAGCTCGCCGGTGTTGGCGTAGTTGCTGGCGGTAACGTAGCTGGTGGCGCCGGTGAGGGTGGTCGGCCGTTGCAGGGTGTCGTACCCGATGGTGACGGATTCTCCGGCGAGGTCACCCGCCGCCGGCATGCCGACCGTCTGGGTGGTGCCGTCGATGTTGTACGTGGTGCTGAAGTCGTAGACCTTGGCCAGCTCGGTCCCGGCGTCGGACGGGATCGAGTAGCTGGTCTTCAGCGGCCGGTACTGGGCGTCACGCTGTGGGTAGGAGATGGCGTAGGTCTTGCCGTTGACGTACCGGGCGGTGCCGGTGAGCTGCCCCTTGTAGTAGGAGTCGTACACCCAGGCGGCGAGTTTCGTGCCGGTGTTCGGCGCGCCCTGCCAGGTCTCCGTCTTGCGGTCGAGCTTGTCATAGACACTGGAGACGGTGATGGTGCGGGAGTCGACCGTCGACGTCGCGTTGCCGTTCTTGTCGTAGTAGAACGTCAACTCGCCCGCGTCCGGGTCGATGTTCTTCTTCTTCCGGCCGTTCTGGTAGTACTCGAACCGCCACACCGCCTTGTCCGGCCCGGTGACGGTCTCCTGCTGGCCATCCGCCGTGTAGGTGTAACCGGTGATGTCCGCTTCACCGCTGGCGGTCTTGCCCTTGTACTGGTAAAGCGCGGTGGTCTGGCCCTTCGCGTCGACGACCGTGGTGGTCGGTGTGCCGCCGGCCGGAGGAATCACGTCGGTACGGTCGCCGTGGTACCGGGTCGTCTCCCGCCACTTCTCGTCGCCGGCGACCGCGGTGATCTCAGCGATCTCCCGGTTGACGCCGTCGTACAGGTACTTGATCTGGCCGTTGACCGAGCCTTCGGGGACGATGATCACCTTGTCACCGGGCGTACCGGTGGCGAAATAGGTGTTGTTGGTCTGCGCCTTCTGACCGGTGCTGGTGTAGAGGGTGTCGGTCAGCATCCAGCCGCCGCTCGGGCCCTCGCTCTGCGTCTGGCGGTCCCGCAGGAAACCGTCGAACAGCTGGTAGCTGACCTTGTAGGTGCCGTCGTTTCGGATCGTCTCGGTCTTGGTGGTGACCGGCTTGTCGGTCCGGACGGTGTAGGTGTACTTCAGTTCCGGTGTGTTGCCGGCCGACTTGGGCCGGGTCGGCAGCCACGCCTTGGTGAGGCGCCCCAGGCCGTCGTACTCCAGGTCGGTGCGCTTCAGGTTGGCATCGGTGACCGCCAGCTTCTGCCCATAGGCGGGCGAGTACTCGGTGGTCGTGCTCTGGGTGAGCGCGTTGGTTTCCTTGACCTGGACGTTGAACCCGTCGACGTCGGTGTACGCCGTGTCGGTGACGTAGCCCATCGGGTCGGTCACCTTGGTCGGACGGCCGAACCCGTCCACGACCGTGTTCGTCGCCAGATACGTGGTGGTGGTCCCGTTGTCGGTCTCGAGCGCCTCGGACCGGGTCCCGTCACCCTTGGTCGGGGCGACCCCGTAGTCCTGGCCGTCGTAGGAGGTGCGGTCGCTGGACAGCAGTTGCGTGGCCCGGTTCGGGGTCACCGTGCACTTCACCGAGAACGTCTCGACCAGCTTCGGGTACGTGTACATGTACCGGTCGCTGTTGTCGGCGTAGGTGGTACGGGTGCACGTGTCGTCGGCGGTGGTGCTCACGTCGCCGAGGTCGTCGACCACCGTTGGACGGCCCCACGTGGTGTCGTAGGTCGTGGTGCTCTTCGTCTCCCGCCAGACCGGGTCGCCCTGCGCGTCCGGGGCCAGGGCGGTCAGGTTCCGCGAGATCTCGGGCCGGACCATGTACGCCTTGCGGGTGCCCCAGCTCTCGGTCTGCGTCTTGGTGATCCAGTACTTCGGGTCGTTGATCGCCTTGGCGACGATCCGGTTCCCGTCGTAGGTGATGGTCTCCAGTTCCTGGCCGGCGAGCTCATTGGCGTCGGTGTGCTCGGCGCCGGTGGAGTCCTTGATGCTGACCGAGCGGGTGCCGGTGTCGTCGCCGGGCTTGTCGTCGCCGTCCATGCCGCGGAAGAAGACGTGCTCGACCTTCGTGGGCAGGGTCTGCATGTCGCCGGTGCGGACGGTCACCTTCGGGTAGCCGCGCCAGTCACCCCACGTGCGGTATTCGGCCTTGGTGATGCCGTCGGCCGGGGTCTTGCGCCAGGCGGCGCTGTCGGCCGGGTACTCGTACTGGGTGACCTGGTCCGGGCTGCCGCCGGTGCGGTCGACCTGGATGATCTGCGCGACCAGGTACTTGTGGAACCAGTCGGTGTGGACCTTCTCCGGGTCGAACGGGTTCCATTTGACCGGGAAGCAGCGCTTGGTGCTGCTGCCCTCGGTCGGCACGTTGCCCGGCGAGCACTCGGCCGGGGTGTAGTTGATCTGGATCGCGCCGCCGGTCTCGGTGTAGATGGTGTTCAACCGGTAACGCTTGAGCTCGGACAGCATGTCGTCGGCGCTGTCGACCCGGTTGTCCATCTGGATGCCGACGAGTTCCACCGGCGGGGTGGTGACCGTGCCGCCGTACAGGCCGGTGTGATCGATCTTGTTCAGCCACAGCGAGCGGGAGCCGTCACCGTTGTCGGTGAACGAGTGGTTGAGCGTCCACCGCTCGACCGGCGTCCACGTCGTACCGGTGCGGATCTCGGTCGTGATGGTGTTGAGCCGCTTGCGGGTCCAGAACGATTCGGCGCTCTCACTGATCTTGCAGTGGGTGGATTCCTTGCAGTTCAGGTCCCAGGGGGTGTCCGGCCACGAGCTCGCGGTCGAGTCGGTGAGGTCGGCCTCCTGGCACGTCATGGTGCCGGTGGGGATGCACCGCTCGGCGACGTCGAAGACCACCCGGGCCGGTGCGCTGGTGGTGTAGACCTGGCCGTCGACCTGCCCGTAGTCGGCGCGGTAGAGGTAGCCGCCGCGCACGTACTTGGTGCCGTCGACGTCGGTCTTGGCCTTCTTCGCGTAGTAGTTGATCTCCTTCTTGTAGAAGTAGGAGATCACGTTGTTGTGGGTGTCCTTGACGTAGTCGAGGTTCCAGCGCCACGCCTGGTCGCAGAAGGAGTCCTCCCAGCCGGACGACTTGTAGCAGGGCTCGCCGGAGTCGTCGCCGGAGACCGGGGCGGTCCAGGTCGAGTTGGTCTCGTCCTTACCGGCGGCCCAGCCGGGCAGCCGGTTCAGGCCGAACGAGAACTGAGTGCCGCTCGGGGTGGTGACCAGCCAGTGCTCGCCGTCGTCGTCGCCGTTCGTGGCGCCAACCTTGCGTTCGATCTTGGTGCCGTCGTCGTTGGCCAGCTTGAACACGTCGTCGCTGACCTTGACCAGTTCGCTGGAGATGCCGCCGAGCACGATGGAGGCGTTCTCGCGGGCCCAGCACTGGTCGCCGACGTTCTTGTGGCCGTCGTCGGCGCACGGCTTGTAGCGGCGCTCGATGTAGCCGGGCTCGTAGGTGAAGCCTTCACCGATCCAGGAGCCCTGGTTGTTGGTGTTGGAGGTTCGCCCGTCGACGCTCTGTGACGAGTAGGCGAGCGCGATCTCCGGGGCCAGCCCGCCGGGTGTCGATGGCGTGCGGATCGGATAGTTCCAGGTCAATCCGCCGGTTGCGAGCGCGACGTCCCACTTCGACGACGCCGTCAGCTTGGTGGCCGAGTAGTCGCCCTGCACGGAGGTGTCGCCGGCTTCCAGGGCGAAGACCGACATGGTGGTGGCGGGCGCGTCGACAGTGGCGGTGACCGTCTGCGCGGCGGTGTCGTTGACCGCCGCCGGAACCGGGGTGGCGGTCTGGCATCGCGGCAGGTCCGGCGTGGTCAGCGCGCAGTCGGGCAGCTTGACCAGGCGCAGCCGGGCGCCGTAGTCGCCGCCGTAGGAGCCGGCGAAGTCGGCGTAGCTCAGTTCCACACCGGCCTGCCCGGCGCCGCCGCCGACCGCGACGACCGGGCCGGACGTGCCCAGACGGGCCGCCGCCGCGCGGTCGAGGACCTTGACGCGTACCTTGCCGGTCGTTGCCGCGGCGGTGCGGGCGGAGGGGGCCTGCTTGACGCGGACGCGCATGCCGCCGACGGTGGCGGCCGCGCTCTGCGGGCTCAGGTCGGCCTCGCCGCCGGAGGGCCAGCGTACGGTCGGCGGCGCGGTGAGAGCCGCGTCGCGGGTCGGGTTGTCTTGCTTGCGTGCCTTGAGTTCGAGCGCCTTGCCCTTGGCGGGCGCGCTCTGCTTCGGCAGGTCGGGAAGGTCGTGCCCCTTCTTCGGGGCGGCGTAGGAAGGATGCTGGATCGCGCTCACCAGGACCACAGGCACCAGGCCCAGGGCGAGGCGGGCTACCCAGCTTCGGACGATCTTGCGACGGACCCATGGGGTCCGGGCATCCGGAAGCATGGACGACTCCACGTATCAAGGAGGGGGCGGCGGGCCGGAGTGGACTCCGGCCCGCCGTACGAACTAGAGGTCCGCGACCTCGGTGAAGGTGTTGAGCTGCTGAACCGTGGTCTGGTCCAGCGCCCCGCTGTACACGCGCACCTCGTCGACGACGCCGGGCAGGTAGCGGCCCCATGCCGAGTCGTCGAGCGACCGTCCGATCTGTAGGCCGCCACCGGTGGCGTTCCAGGTCGGCGGTACGTCGGCCGCGGTGCCGGTGAGCTGCCCGTCGACGTACAGGCGCAGCTTCTGCTGCGCCGCGTCGTACGTGACGGCCAGGATCTGGCCGGTGGTGGCGGTCGGATCCGGCCGCAGCGTGTCCGCGGTGACGGTCACGCCGGTAGCCCCGTTTGCGTCGCTGGCCGGCAGGGTGACCTGCCACTTCGCGTCGCCCGAGCCGTCCGGCACGCAGCCGAGCGTGAATCCGCTGGCGTGGGCGCCGGGCTGCGACAGCACGGCCGTCTCACGCGTGCAGGCGGTGGCCAGCCGCACCCGGGCGACCACCGAGAAGCTGCTGTGCGTGACCGCGACCGGGCTGGCGGTGGCGGCGTATCCGGTGGCGCCGTCGAGGATCAGATGGCCGTCGCCGACCAGCGGCGTCACCAGCGGGAACGGGTCCTCCGGGTCACGGGTGAAGACGCTGGCGCCGGTGTAGAGGCCTAGTTCCAGTGCCGGTTCCAGTTCGGCCGCCGACGCGCCGTAGCCGGCGCTCTTGCCGATCAGTGGCGCCTGCTCCTCGACCGGGGTCGCCGAGTCCAGATCCCAGTAACCGAACCGCGAGGTCAGCTGTGTGGGCAGGCCCTGGATCTCGGACGGCACCAGGGTCCGGTCGTACAGCCGGACGTCGGCCACGTCGCCGACGAACGAGTCGCCGTAAACACCGGTGCTGATGTACCGGCGGCCGATCTGCACCGCGCCGTGCGACGTCCACGAGGAACGCCAGGCCGAAGACGCCACGGAGACGCCGTTGACGTACAACGTCACGCGCTGCGCGTCACGGTCGAACGTCGCCGTCAGGTGCGTCCATCTGCCCTTCTCGGCGACGGTGCCGTAGGCGCCCCAGCTGCCGAGCGACCAGACGTCGGTGACCGGTGAGGTGATCGCCCATTTGCCGGTGTTCGGCACGTACCCGAGGTTGAAGCCGGGCTCGCCGGTGCCGTCCTGCGACACCACGGTCTGCCAGCGGGTGGTGTCGTCGAGCTTGGCCCAGGCGCTCACGGTGAAGCTGTTGCCGGTGTCGACCACCTTGCGGTTGCCGGTGGCCAGGGCGCTGCTGCTGGTGCCGGTGAGGCGCACCGCCTTGTCCGCCGGGCCGCCCGGTCCGTCGACGCCGAGCTGCGCCGAGGCCAGCACGGTCGCCGGGGACGTGCCGGTGGTGTCGGCGGCCTGCCCGGAGCCGGCCGCGTCGTCCAGGCGCCATTCGGCCACCGGGTCGGACCCGGCGGCCACCCGGAAGGTGCAGCTGGCGGTGTCGGAGGTCTTGCCGGCCCGGTCGACGGCCAGCACGTTGATCGTGTGCGGGCCGTCGGTCAGCGGCTGCCACTTCGTGGTGACCGGGCCGCCGTCGGTGGAGGGGGTCAGCTTGTTGACCGACGACGGGTTGGTGTCGAAGCCGTACCAGTAGGCGTTGACGTCGGTCGCGGACGAATCGAAGGTGAACGTTCCGTACCGTCCGACTCCGGGGAACCAGGTCGGGTCGTCATCGAGACAGTTCGGGGTGGTGTCCGTGGCATCACCGGGTATGTACTGCGGCGAGTCGATGTCCGGGCCGATGGGTTTGGTCTTGTCGAGGATGAACTCGCAGTAGTGCCCGCTGCCCTCCGACGACCAGGGACTGTAGGCCACACCGTCGAAGGCGCGGACCCTCCACTGGACGATCACGTTCTGCGGCAGGTTCGGCACACCGGACGTGGTGTCCGCAAGGTTGTAGGAGAAGGTCAACCCGTTGGCGAGCGCCGACGACTTCCACGGCGTCGGGCTCTGCACGGTGCCCCCGGGAGGGGTCCACCTGACCTGGAACTCGGCGATCAGCGGCTCGCCGTCCATGGTGTCCGGGTCGGACAGCACCGCTTTGAGGACCGGCAGCGAGCTGACGTACGGGCGGGCGTCGGTGTTGACGCAGGCGCCGCCCGGGTTCATCGCGAGGCCGGAGATCGCCGGTTGTTTGGGCGGGCGGTTGTAGGTCACCGCGACGACGGCGTTGTTGCAGAACCGCTTGAGGTGCTCGTGGTCGGACTCGTTGTCCGACCGGATCATGAACGTGGTTTTGCTCCACCTGTTCTTGACCGCGTTGCCGATCGCCTCGCTCACGTTGAACTCGACGTTGCGGGTCGCGCTGGTCCCGCACGCGGCCTCACCGGTCGGCGCGATGGTCTGCTGCTTGACGAACTTGGACATGCTCGCCCCACCGGGCATGTTGCCCCAGTTCGTGGCGCTGGTGATCAGTGCGCCACTGCTGCCGGCCCGGTACAGCGACACGTTGTGTGCCGTGTCGTCCCACCGGTGCGACTGGGTGATCCGGAACTTCGCGCTGCTGACCACCGCGTCCGCGGGGAAGCTGGTCGGCAGCACGTAGAACAGGCGCTTGACCAGCGAGTTGTGGCAGTCGTAGATGGGAATACCGACCGGGCACTTACCCACCCGCTCGTCGGCCTCCCCGTCGAACTTCCAGTACTCCTCGCTCGGGTAGCCGGAGTCGACCATCGCCCACGACTCGCGCGCCGGCGATGTCGTGAAGGGGTCCACGTAAACCGGGTACTTGGTGTCCGCGGCATCCAGCATCCCGGTGTCCGGGCGCAGGGTCAGCGACGTGGCGTCGACGGTGACGCCGAGGCCGGCCTTCTTGACGCCGTCCGCGGCCTTCGCCGACCCGTCGGCGCCCGGCGCGAGACCGGTCGAGTCCCACATCCGCGGCTTCGGGGTCTCGAAGACGGTGCCGCCCGACCCGGCGTCCACCATCCGCAGACCGCCGGTCGCGGACCGGGCCACCTTGAGCAGCTCCAGGTCCAGGCCGAACTGCACGGCCCGCACCTGCGCCAGCTTCGCCGCGGCCGGCGTCTTGAGCACCAGCACGTGGGTGAACCCGGTGACCGAGGTGTGCACCACCAGGTCGACGTCCGGGAGCACGTTCTGGTAGGTCGCCTTCGTGCCCTCGATCAGTGGCGGCGGAAGAGTGCCCGGCCAGGTCAGCGAGTACCTGCGGCCGGCCTTCTCCATCGTCACGAACGGGGTGTCGGCGCCGCCGCCGGACAGCTTCAGGTCGGCCACCGACGCCTTCGGGGTTACCGAGCCGTCGGCGTTGCGCTCCAGGTTCGGATCGGTCGGCACCCATTTGCCGTCCTTGACCACCTGCACCGGCTGTTGGTGGATCAACTGCGTGAAACTGCCGTCCGGGTTCGCGTACGTCTGCCTGTTCTCCGCACGCATGCCGGTGACCTCGACCTGCTTGCCGGATTCTCGCGCGATGCGCGACGCCCCATGCTCGGTCCGCGGGTCGGCGGCGCCCAGACCGCCGTTGGGCAGGGCGATCGGGGTGCTCGGCGAGTCGAACGGATTGACCGCGTACGCGGTCGCGCCGATCAGGCCCACCAGCGCGGCGGCAAGGCCGGCTCGGCGCGCCCAGGTCCGCCCGCGCCTGTTCTGCGTAGCCACTGTCGTTTCCTTCACGAGGTTCCGGAGTTTCTTCATCCGCCTCACCCGGTCACCATGCCGAGGCCCACACCGGCGAGGAATCCGCCGGCACCGGCCGTCCAGGTGCTGGTGGGCACGGCGCTACCGCCGGCCAGCGAGGACCAGTCGAACGCGTACACCGCCTTCGCCCCGTACGGGCTGGCGACCATCAACCGCTGCGGGTTGCCGCCCACGTAGGCGCCCAACAGCTCCTGGGTCCTCGGCGTGTTCGGCACCGAGCCGGCCCTGCGGTAGATCTCCGTGTCGACGGTGACCGTCGCCGTGCCGCCCGCGAAGACGTGCACCTGGCCGGCGTCGAGCGCCCCCAGGTCCTTGCCCGGGGCGCCGACCGCGACCTGCACCGTAGCCGCGGAGGCCTCCGCGGCCGGGTTGGTGTTCACCACGGTCACCTGCTCACCGAAGTAGTCGCCCTCGGCGTTGTCGCCCGCGATGCCGGCCGAGTTCTGGTTGTGCGCGGCGACCTGCGCGGTGTCGGTCGAGCTGACCAGGAACTGGTAGACACTTCCGGCGTCGCCGACCCCGCCGACGTCATCACCGGGGGCACCGACCACCAGCAGCGAGTTCGCGACTCCGGCGGCCGCTCCGACCGGCCGGTACGGGACCATGGCGATCGACTTGCCGAACTGGTCACCAGGGTCCGAGGTCCCGGCGACACCGGTCAGGCCCTGGTAGACGCACTTCATCATCACCGGCAGCGAGTTGGTGATGGTGTGCTGGTAGGTGCAGACGGAACCGCTGAACACCGAGGCGCCGATCGCCTCACCGGGCTGCGCCACGGCGAAGTGGTACTGGGTGGCGGCGAGCGCGTACCCGTACCGGTCGTCGTTCTCCAGCGCACCGGCGCCGACGTTCGACTCGTCGAACGCGATGTTGACCGTGCCGCGCAGGTAGTGCACCTTGCCGACGTCGATGGCGGTGCCGACGTCCTCACCGGGCACGCCGACCACCAGGAACGGCTCCCCGGCGGCGGTCCGGCCACCGGCGAGGGAGAACCCGAACCAGTCCTCGGCCTCGGCCGCGTCCGGCACGGTCCCCCGGCCCTGCTCCAGCGCCCGGCCCTGCTCGACGACCAGCGTCGCCGGCCCGGTACCCAGACCACCCGGGGCCCCGTAGATCAGGAAGACCCGTCCCGCGTTGGCGGTCGTGCCGATCTCGTCGAACGGCGCCCCGACCGCGAGATCGGTGCAGCCGTCGCTGTTGGCGTCGAAGACCGCAATCGACCGGCCGAACTGGTCACCGGCGGCCGCCGTGTCCGGCACCCCGCCGGCCCCCTCACGCAGAACCGTGACCGTGCCGGCCACACCATCCACGATGTGCACCGCGCCGGCCGCGCTCAAACCGTCGACGGTCGCCCGCGGAGCGGCCACGACCGAATCGACCAGGCCGTCACCGTTGAAGTCGTTGCCGACACCACCCTGACAGCCGTCGACCGGCGGCAGCGTCACATAGCTGCTGAACTCACACCACGACGTCGCCGACGATCCGGTGCCGTCCGACACGGTCGCCCGCCACTGATAGTTGCCGCCCTCCTGCAACTGACCGGCCGGAACAACCGTCGAGGCCGTGGCGCCACTGGCCACCGAACTCACCGTCGCCGACCCGATCTTGGCGGTGCCGCCGACCGCCCACCACTCGAAGACGACCGACATCGCGGTCGCCTCACCGTCCGACACCACCGCCGCGAACGTCGGCGTGGTCGTCTTGATCGCCGGCCGCGACGCACCGGTCACACAGGACGTGGCCGGGGTCGTCGACCGCGAGGTCACCTTCGGGTACGAGTTGTAGGTGACCGTCGCCTTGGGATAGACCGTGGTGGTGGTGTTGTCGACCGACCGCAACTGCTTGAAGCTGTCCGCGTCGGTCTCGTTCGTGGCCCGGATCCCCATCGGAGCGACCGTCCACGAGTTGTTCGCGGCGTACTGGAAGAACTTGACACCACTGATGTTGATCCAGTCGTCATCACACGTCGAGTCGAAACCCTTGGTCTGCGTCGACGTCGCGGCCGGCTGATCACCGGCGACGTTCGGATCGGCGTCGTACCAGACCGGCTGGTTCGACCACACGGTCGCGGTGGTCGCCTGAGCAGTCGGCCAGATCTCCCACGACGTGGCGGTACACGACTGCGACCACCAGTCCCAGAACGACACCGTCGACGCCGTGATCTGCTTGCCCACCAGCGCCGAGGTGTTCCAGTGGATGAAACTGCGCGACTTCTTCCCGGACACCGAACCGACCCACAGGTCGTTGGTCGCGTTGTTCACCGTCGTGTCGCCCTCGTGCACGTAGGTGTCGAAGGTGACCGCCGGCGCGGGACTCAGAACCGGGTCGATCGTGACCGGGAAGACCGTCTGCGAGTCCAGCATCCAGGCGGTATCGGTGCCCAGATCCAGCTCGACGCCCCGCTGGGACGTCGCTGTCTTCGCCTTGGCGGACACGCCCGGACGGAACTGCCGCATCCGGCTCGGCTGTCCGGACGCCAGCTTCGGGTGTGCGTCCCACATCACCGGAGCGGACACGTACGCGAGGTCACGGCCGCCGGAGTCCCGCACGGCGACGTCACCTTCGGCACTGACCTGCTGCGATGCGACGCCGGCACCGGTCACCGGCACCTTCAGGTTCGCGACCTGACTCACCGCGGCCCGGTTCTTCACGACGAAGAACTGCTCGACCCCGGAGGTCGTGGCCTCCATGATCAGGTCGATGCCCGGCAACACCTCCGAATAGGTCGCCTTCGGACCGTCCAGAGTCGGCTCCGGCAGCGATCCCGCCCAGCCCATCGCCACACGACTCGAACCGGCCGACACCGACGCCAACTCGGCGCCCGGCGCGGCGGCACGCTCGCCCGAGATCCGTAGCCCGGCCGGATGCGCCACCGGCTCGATCGCGCCGCTCGCGGTCCGCTGAAGATTGAGGTCCACCGGCGTCCAGACGCCGTCCCGCTGGAAGCGCTCGACACCAGCGGCGATCTCTGCCTGGAAACCGCCCTCCGGCAACGCCCACACCTGGGTGGTCTCCGAGGTGAGCTCGTCCACGAGCACCCGCCGGCCGCTGTCGCGGGCTTCCCGCGCGGCGGTCTGCTCCGCGGGCGTCAGCTCGGTGTGCTCGGCTTCGGGCGTCGCAGACGAGGGCTGCGGAGTGTCCGATGCGGATGGTTCTGCCGCCGAACTCGCGGGCATTCCGACGAGGCTGGCAGCGATGATGGCCGATACGGCCGCGAAGGTCGTCCAGCGGCGCACAACCGCGGGCGAGGACCTATCTGGTAGGAAAGAACGAGAAATTTGTGTACGCCAAAGGCGAAGCACGATGACTCCCCCGAATTTGATCATGATTCAAGGCGGAAGTCTCCGCGCCCCGAACAGCTCCCGTCAAGAGTTTCATGATCTTAAAATTCTCGATGTCATTACACCGGCCTGTGTAGACACTGAGAATGCCGCGGTTTCGGAGACTGCCGGAGTCAACGGCCATTGGTCCCGACTGCCGCGTGGCATTTGCCATGCTTCGGACAGGTACGGAAGCGCCCAACTTCGTGGTTGCCTGGAGACATGTGCGAATACTGCGGTTGCCGGTCCGTCGCCGCCATCGACGAGCTCACCCGCGAACACGACCTGGTCGTGAACATGATCGGCGACGTGCGGGCGGCACACATCGCCGGCGACGTGGACCGGATGGCCGCAGTCGCCCGCCGGATCTCCGCGGTGCTCGGCCCGCACACCGAGGTCGAGGAGCACGGCCTGTTCCCACTGCTGGCCGACGACTTCCCGGACCACGTCGCCGCCCTCGAACAGGAACACCGCCGCATCGAGAAGGTTCTCGCCGCGGCGGCCGTGGAAACACCCCACGACGCCGCGTGGCCGCGACAGCTGATCGAGATCCTCGACCTGCTGCGCGACCACATCCTCAAGGAGCAGGACGGCGTCTTCCCCGCCGCGCTGACCACTCTCAGCGGCGAGGACTGGGATCGCGTCGACGCCGTCCGCGCCCGGGCGATGCCGGTTACAGACGGCGGTAGTAGGTGACCACCGGGAACGGCGTGCATCCGAGGCTCGCGTAGAGATCACGGGCCGGCGCGTGGAAGTCGTCCCCGCCGGTGCCGATCGTCACGACCTCGGCGCCGGCCTGCTTGAGCTGCGCGAACGCGTGCTCGCACAGCGCCGTGCCGACGCCCGTCCGGCGGCTGGCCGCGGACACCGCGACGTGGGTGATCTCGCCGTTGCGGGCAGCGGGCACGACCGTCCAGGCGACGAACCCGCCGATCCGGCCGTCGATCTCGGCGACCGCGACGTGCTTGTGCTCCTCAGGCGCGTGCAGGCACGGGATCTGCTCGGCGTACTCCTGCCACCACCCGGCGTCCTGGTTGGCGAAGATCTCCTCACCGACCGCGGGCCGGAAGGACCCCTCATGGAACGGCCCGAACACGTCGACGGCCAGCTCCACGACGGTGGTCACATCAGTTTCGGACATGGAACGAATGAACATGTGTCTGCCTCTCGGGGAGTTGATACCAGTAAAAATGGGCATCAACCGGCCGCGACGCAGCGAGCCGCAACTCGTCTGATCAGCGACCGGTCAGACGAGGCGAGCGCGATTGGCGGCAAACAATGTCATGCCGGCACGCTACCAGGCCACAAACCAAAACCTCCTTTCCGGTACGCCTACGTGTGCCGCCCGTGGCAGGCGGCGATCCAGCTGCCTACTCCCGCCTGTGCCGCCCGCGCCGGGCGCAGATCGGTGGTCCGGCTGGCTCCCAGAACTGTCTCAACCCAGTTGATAAGCGCTCAGAGCCAGCCGAGGGGTTCGCGGGCTGGCTCTAGTCGAGAGCGGCGAGTTTCGCCGGGTCGGTGATGATGTGGATGGCGGTGATCCGGCCGTCGGCGACGTCGAAGGAGACGGCCGAGAGCGGCGTTCCGTCGGCACGCAGGGAGATGTGCCCGGGGCGGCCGGAAAGCAGCACCGGACGGTGGCCGGCGACTTCGCCGGAAAACCTGCGGGCGCCGGCCGCGACCTCGGTGGCGCCGATGGTGACGATCATGCCGCCGGGTGTGTCCACGGTCAGTTTCACGTTCGGGTGCAGGACCCGCAGGAGCGCCTCGAAGTCGCCGGCGAGGGCGGCGGCCCGGAACGCCTCGACCACCTGCCGGTGCTCGCGGCCGGGGCCCGCCGGCCGGTCCGTGGCACGGACCTTCCGGCGGGCGCGGCTGGCGATCATCTTGGTGGCGTCGGCCGACTTGCCGAGGATCTGCCCGATCTCCTGGAACGGCACCCCGAACGTGTCGTGCAGGACGAACGCCAGCCGTTCGCTCGGGGTGAGCGAGTCGAGCACCACGAGCAGGGCGACACCGACCGCGTCGGCGAGCATCGCCTGCTCGTCGGGCGCCGGCTCGTCGGCGGGCGTCACCACGAGGCCGTACTCGCTCTCGGGGTGTGCCCGCCGGGATCGCAGCAGGTCCAGGCTGAGGCGGCCGACCACCGTGGTCAGCCATCCGGCCAGGTTGTCGATGGCCGTCGCGTCCTGGCAGGCGAGGCGGATCCACGCCTCCTGGACCACGTCCTCGGCGTCGGCGTGCGAGCCCAGCATCCGGTACGCGACGGCGCGCAACCGGTCACGCTGGGCCTCGAACACCTCGGACAGCTGATCGGTCATCGCGAGCGCGGCTCCCGGAGCGCGATCCGGTTGCCGTCCGGGTCGATGGCCTCGATGCGGATGCCGAACGGATAGTCCGCGGGTTCGCCCTCGAAGGCGACGCCGCGCCCCCGCATGGCCTCGAAATCCTTGCGCAGGTCGTCGGATTCGAGGAACACCGGGCTGGGCGTGCCCGGGTTGCCGGCGGCCGCCGGGTACGGCCAGAGCAGCAGCTGCACCGGGCTGCCGGGGACGCCGACGGTGAGGAAGCGGCCCTCGGGCCCCGGGTGGTCGATCCGCTTCTCCAGCCCGAGGCCCCCGGTGTAGAACTCGAGCGCGCGGTCCTGGTCGGTGACGTTGATCGTCACGTACATGAGGTTGATCAGCATATCCCCATGACGAACGCCGCCGGGGAAAGGTAACAGGGGCCGGTCACCAATGTTCTGGATCATGCTGAGCCCCGGCCGTGGACGAGGGGCAGGAACACCTCGTCGACGATCTCGACCAGCACCTCGTCGGGCACCGAGGGGAGGCCGCGCATCGCGTACTCGGCGCGCAGCAGCATCATCGGCGTCGTCGCGACCCGAGCGTGCACGGCCGCGGCCGGCGCCTCGCCCCGCGTGGCGGCCCGTCGCAGCATGGTGAGCCAGGCCCGGTCCATGGTGTCGGCGCCGGAGCGCTCGCGCATGAGGGTGAGCAGTTGCGGGTCGTCGGCCGCGGCGGCGAGCAGCCCGCGCAGGACCGCGCCGTACGGCGAGGACCACGTCTGGTTGGCCCGCCGCAGCATCTCCAGGGCGTCACCGCGCAGGCTGCCGGTGTCCGGGTCGGGCATCACGGCGTCGGTGAGGTGACGGTATGCCGCGATGCCCAGCGCGGCCCGGTGCGGCCATCTGCGGTAGATCGCGTTCTTGTTGGTCCCGGCCCGGGCGGCGACCCGGTCCATGGTCATTCCCGGATAGCCGGATTCGCGCAGTTCCTCCGCGGCCGCGTGCAGGATCGCCTGCTCCAGTTCCTCGCCCCGGCGCCTCGTGGTCACGCCTTGCAGGGTACTGGACGTACCCTATACGGTACGCTCCGTACCTTAAAACGAGGGGAACCCGCTGATGCGCGTCTTCGGCATGAACTACGACACCGGCTTCGTCAGCGCCGGGTCGACCACCCACGAGCCGTTCGACCCCGAGACGGTACGGCGTGACCTGCACGTCATCCGCGATGAACTGCACTGCGACGCCGTCCGGGTCAGCGGCGGGATCCAGGACCGGCTCGAACTGACCGCCCGCCTGGCAGCCGAAGCCGGCCTGGAGGTCTGGTACTGCCCGTTCACCAACGGCCTCGACCGCGATCAGCTGATGGCGTTCCTGCTCGACGGCGCCGAGCGGGCCGAGCGGCTGCGGCAGACCGGCGCCCCGGTCGTCTATCTCACCGGCTCCGAGATCGCCATGTTCACCGGCGGCTTCCTGCCCGGCCGCGACCTGACCGAACGCATGGCCCTGTTCACCGACCCGATGCGGATGCGGGAGGCGATCCCGGCCGCCCGCGCCGCGGTCCGCGATTTCCTGGCCGAGGCGGTGCCCGCGGTGCGCGAACGGTTCGGCGGCCCGATCGGCTACGCCTCGATCCCCCTCGAGGACGTCGACTGGTCGCTGTTCGACATCATCGCCAGCGACGCCGGTTACCGGGACGCCACCAACGCCGCCACCTTCCCGCAGAGCCTGGCGGCCGCCGTGGGCCAGGGCAAGCCCTACGCGGCCACCGAATTCGGCTGCTGCACGTTCCGCGGCGCGGCCGCCGTCGCGGGGGCGAGCGAGCCGGTGACGTACGACGAGCACGGCCGTGCCGCGAAACTCACCGCCGGCCTGGAACGCGACGAGCAGGAGCAGGCCCGGTACGTGATGGACCTGCTGCACGACTACGAGGCCGGTGGCGTGGAGGCGGCGTTCGTCTACACCTTCGCCAACCGTCACCTGCCGACCACCGGCGACCCGGCCCACGACTTCGACCTGGCCGCCCGCGGCATCGTCCGGGTCCTGCCGGACGGCTCCTGGACCCCGAAGGCCGCCTTCCACGCTCTGGCCGCATACGGCCGTGACCGGCGAGGCCTTCGCTAGGCCTCGCCGGTCACGGCGACTTCACGATCGGAGCGGTCAGGTACGGAAGCGGGCCACCAGGGTCTGCAACTCGTTGGCCATCGTGCTCAGCTCGGTGACCGCCTGCCGGGACTGTGCGGCGCCCTCGGTGGTCCGCTCGGAGGCGGACGCCAGCCCGGCCACACCACCCGCGATGGTCTCCGCGCCGTCGGCGACCGCGGTGATGCCACGGTTCATCTCGGCGGTGGTGGCGGTCTGCTCCTCCACCGCCGAGGCGATGGTGGTCTGGAAGCTGTTGATCTGCTCGATCACCGAGGTGATCTGGCTGATCGCCTCGACCGCGCCGGCGGTGTCCGACTGGATCGCCGCGACCCGGCGGGTGATGTCCTCGGTGGCCCGGGCGGTCTCCTGCGCCAGGTCCTTCACCTCGGACGCGACCACGGCGAACCCCTTGCCGGCCTCGCCGGCACGCGCCGCCTCGATGGTGGCGTTGAGGGCGAGCAGGTTGGTCTGCTCGGCGATCGCGGTGATCGCCTGCACCACGCTGGCGATCTCCGCCGACGAGGCGCCCAGCTTGTCGATGTGCACGCTGGTGGAACGGGCCACGTCCACGGCCTGGTTGGCGACGTCGGCCGCCCGGCTGGTGCTGTGCGCGATCTCCCGGATCGACTCGGCCATCTCCTGCGCGCCGGCGGCGACCGCGCCGACGTTCGACGACACCGAGGCGGCGGCGCCGGACATGTCACGGGCCTGCGAGGACGAGCCGGCTGCGGTCTCCTCGATGGCCCCGGCCGTCATGGTCATCTCCTCGGCGGCGGCCGCCAGAGTGTGTGCCGAGGCGGCGGCCTGGGCGACGACCGTACGCATGTTGAGCTGTGCCTCGTCGAGAGCCTGCGCCATCTGGCCGACCTCGTCGTTGGACGTGACGTCCGCGGAGACCGTCAGGTCGCCGTCGGCCATCGCCTTGAGCGCGGTACGTACGCGCTCCAGCGGCCGGGTGATGGAGGTGACGATGATTCTCGCGAGCAGGATGAGGATGAAGGTGCCGGCCAGGGCGCTGACGATCAGGACGAGCTGTGCCCGGTCCCGGGTGGCGTCGGCCTCCTCGGTGGCCTCGGCGACCCTGGCGGCGAACAGCGAACGCTCGTTCTCCAGCACCGCGCTCGTCAGGTAGTTGTCGACGTCGATCTGCTCCCAGGCCAGGCGGGCCTGGGCCTGGTCGGCTGCCGAGCCGGCGACGAACCGCTCGATCACCTGGGTGTAGTCCCCGTAGACCGCGGCGATTCGGCCGACGGCCGCGTCCAGGTCGCTGTCGAGATTGACGCCGCCGAGTTCTTTCAGCAGCTTCTCCGCCTCGTCGAGGCGGGTCTTGAGGAGCGCGGTCTGCTCGCTGGGGTCGTCGCGGGTGATCGCCTGGAGGCCGTTGACCTTGAGCTCGCTGGCGACCCGGTCCAGGCGCAGCACGATCGCGCTGGCGGTGGTGAGGTCGTTGAGGCGTTCCGCGGTGTCGTCGGCGACGTGGTTGTTGTAGAGGGTCACACCGACGCAGGCGCCTACGGCGAGCACGCCGGCCCCGACCAGGGCGGTCAGTTTTGCCCAGACCGGGGCGTCTCGGAGAGCGCTGTTCTTCAGCACCTCGGGCTTCCTTTCGGTGGTGCTCATCACGCGGCGATCTGCTCGGCGGTGTAGTACCCGCCATCGACGAGGACGCGCTCGTAGTTGGACTTGTCCACGTTCACCGGCTGCAACAGGAACGTCGGCACGATCTCGACCCCGTTGTGGTACTGCTTGGTGTCGTTGATCATCGGCTTCTCGTCGCTGAGCACGGAGTCGGTCATCTGTACGGCGACCTTCGCCAGTTCCCGGGTGTCCTTGTAGACGGTCTCGGTCTGCTCGCCGGCGGCGATCAGCTTCACCGAGTCCAGCTCGGCGTCCTGACCGGTCAGCACCGGCAGCGGGCGGCTCTTGGAGCCGTAGCCGGCCTCCTTGAGGGCGGCCAGGATGCCGCGGGTGATCCCGTCGTAGGGCGACAGGACCGCGTCGACCTGGGTGCCGGCGTACTCGGACTTCAGCAGCCCGGTCATCCGCTTCTGCGCCACGGCGCCGTCCCAGCGCAGGGTCGCGACGTCCGCGAACTTCGTCTGGCCGCTGCGGACCACCAGCTTGCCGGAGGAGATGTACGGCTTGAGCACGCTCATCGCACCGTTGAAGAAGAAGGTGGCGTTGTTGTCGTCCGCCGACCCGGCGAACAGTTCGATGTTGAACGGGCCCTTGCCGGAACGCAGCTTGAGCGCGTTCACGATCGCACCGCCCTGCTGGACGCCGACCTTGAAGTTGTCGAACGTCGCGTAGTAGGCGATGTCAGGGCTGTCGCGGATCAGCCGGTCGTAGGCGATCACCGGGATGTCGGCGCGGGCCGCCTTGGAGAGCACGCTCTTGAGGGCGGTGCCGTCGATGGCGCCGATCACCAGGGCGCTGACCTTCGCGTCGACCATCGCGTCGATCTGGTCGACCTGCAGCTGAATGTCGTCGTCGGCGTACTGCATGTCGGTGCGGTAGCCGAGCAGCTGGAACTGCTTGACCATGTTCTCACCGTCGCCGATCCACCGCTCCGACGCCTTCGTCGGCATCGCCAGCCCGATCACGCCCTGTTCAGCGGCGGCGGCCGTGGTGCCGGACTCGCTTCCGCAGGCTGCCGTCGTTGCCAGCAACGCCGCCGTCGCCGCCCATGCCACCCATCGTGCCACCGGAACTCCCCCTGTTCGCGCCAAGCCGGCTTTTCCGGCTTCGACCCGTAAATCGGCCGCGGCATACCCCGGCTTTAGGGGTTATCCGGCGCGGTGAGCAGCGCGGCGATCCGGTCGGCGACGGTCCGGGCCGAGTTCACCCCGGTGGTGGTACGGCCGCGGGTGGCGGCGACCGCGATGACGATGTCCCGGCCGGGCAGGTAGGCCTGTACCGCGGAGTAGCCGGCGAACGACGGGGTCTGCTTGATCCAGCCGTCCTCGACGACCACGCCGAGCCCGTAGTGGCGCCGCCCGGTCTGGTGGACGCAGATCGTCGCCGGGCAGGTACGGGTGGGGCCGCCGAGGCCGACGGTGCCGGGGTCGAGCAGGGTGCGCTGGGCGCGGGCGGACAGCAGCCGGCCGGTGCCGACGGCGCGTGCCGAGGTGGCGAGGTCGCAGATGTCGGAGGTGAGGATGGCGCCGTGGGCGGTGGTCCAGGACGGGTTCCAGTAGGTGGATTCCTCGAACCGGCCGCGTTCGGTGGTGTAGGCGTGCAGGACCGGGCCGGGAACGACGGCGTCGTCGGTGCTGACGGTGCTGGTGAGGCCGAGCGGCTCGACGATGTTCCGGTGGATCAGACGGTCCAGTGGGGTGCCGGTGACGCGTTGCAGGATGCGGCCGAGGATGACGAAGTTGGCGTGTGAGTAGCTCCAGTTGGTGCCGGGTTCGTACCAGAGCGGCCGGGCCAGGGCGAGGTCGATGAGCTGCTGTTCGGTCCACCGCTGGAACGGGTCGGCGTAGAGCCGGTCGACGAACGGCTGGTAGGTGACGTAGTCGGGGTAGCCGGAGGTGCTGCTGCCGAGCATGCGCAGGGTGACCTTGTCGGCGCGCGGCAGGTCCGGGTACCAGCGCGCGATCGGCTCGTCGAGGTCCACGACACCCCGGTCGGCCAGTTGCAGGAGCAGCACGGTCAGGTAGGTGATGCCGACCGCTCCGGTACGCAACCGCATGGCGGTGGTGGCCGGGACGCCGGCCATGGACTGGCCGGTGGCGGCGGTCACGATCTCCCGCCCGCCGACGGTGACCCGGACGACCGTCGCGCTGAGGCCGAGTTCGCGTCCGGCGGCGCGGGCGATGTCCACGATCGTCGCGGCGGTGCCGTGCGGGCGCGCGGACGGTGCGCATCCGGCTTCCGCGGCGGAGGCCGGGGCGGCCACGCCGAGGGTGGCGGCTACCAACACGGACAGGACGGCACGTCGCATTTGTCCATTGTCGGGGATGTGTCCCTCCGGCGACGGAGATCGCGAAAAGGCGTCCGGCGGGCGGCCACGAGACAAGAATGCCCAGGGGGAACCTCATCGGAGGGATGCGGCACGATGGCGAAGTGGCTCGCGGCCGAGGTGCCGGAGTGGCTCCTCCTGATCCTGCTCGTGATCGGGCTGCCGGTGCTCATGCTGTTGCTCGAGTCGCTGGTGCACCGGTGGGTGCCGCACTGGCGGCGCGGCGAGCACAACGACGCGACCGGGATCATGCTGTCCGCGGCGGCGGTGGTGTATTCGGTGGCGATCGGCCTGTGCGTGGTGACGTTGTGGGAGAAACGCAGCGAGGCCCGAGCGGCCACCGAGGCGGAGGCGATGAATCTGGCCGCGATGGCCGAGGCGAGCCGGGTGGCCAGTCCGGAGGTGCAGGCGGCGATCGGCAAGGTCGTGCTGGAGTACAACCGGGACGTTCTGGAGAACTGGTCGAGCCGGACCCACGGCGAGGCCGCGCCGGTGGTCGGTGAGACGCTCGATTCGCTGGCGTCGACGATCAGCACCATCACGCCGCACACCGAGCCGGAGCGCGCGTTCATGCTGGACGCGGTGCGGCGGCTGGCGGCGGCGACCGAGTTACGGGCCGACGCCGTACGCCTGGCTCATGAGCAGCAGCTGCCGGATGTCGTGTGGATCTCCGTGATCACCGGCTCGGTGGTCGTGCTGTCGTTGTGCGTGACCTGCGGCGTCCGGGACGGCCTGCTGCGCCGCGTCCTGGTCGCCGGGGTGTCCGCCACGATCGGGGTCAACGTGTTCCTGGCCGTGGAGCTGAACTACCCGTTCGACGGCCGGGTCAGCATCCATCCGGACAGCTACCGCCACGTCGTGGAGCTTCTGGAGTCCCGCGGCTGAGAGGCCGTTCCGGTTGCCCGGTAACACGAAAATTGTTCGCGTTACTCCCTAGGCTTCTGGCATGAGCGTCAGCCAGCTCCGCCGGCCGTACGCCGCTGGCGAAGCCCACTTTCAGCCCGAACCCGGCCGCGGCCACCCGCTCGGAGCCACCCCGGACGACGACGGCGTGAACTACGCGTTCTTCTCCGAAAACGCCACCGGCATCGAGCTGCTCATCTTCGACCAGCCCGGCGACGCCGAACCCGTGCAGACGGTCACCCTCGACCCGGACCGCAACCGCAGCTTCGCCGTCTGGCACGTGTACCTGCGCGGCCAGCGCGCTCCGTCGTTCTACGCCCTGCGGGTGTTCGGCCCGGAAGGTGACGGCGCTCGGGAGCTCGGCATGCGGTTCGACTCCGGCAAAGTGCTCGCCGATCCGTACGCCCGCGGTCTTGATCGTGGCCGTTGGGACCGGGAGGCGGCCTGCGGGCCGGGCGACACGACGGCCACCTCACTACGATGCGCGGTGATCGACGAGCGGTACTACGACTGGGAGGGCGACCGGCCGCTGAACCGCCCGATCGCCGAGATGGTGATCTACGAGATACACGTCGGCGGCTTCACCCGGTCGCCCGGTTCCGGGGTGGCCCGGCCCGGCACCTTCGCCGCGATCATCGACAAGATCCCCTACCTCACGGCGCTCGGCGTCACGGCCGTGGAGCTGCTGCCGGTGTGCGACTTCGACGCGACCGTGAACAACTACTGGGGCTACAGCACCGCCGGCTACTTCGCCCCGCACGCCGCCTACTGCGTGGAGCCGCAGGCCGGCAGGCACGTCGCCGAGTTCCGGGACATGGTGAAAGCCCTGCACCGGGCCGGGATCGAGGTCATCCTCGACGTCGTCTTCAACCACACCGACGAGGGCAACCACCTGGGCCCGCTGTTCTGCTGGGCGGGGCTGGACAACGCCAACTACTACTACCTGCACCAGGCCGACCGCCGCTACTACGACGACTACTCGGGTTGCGGCAACACGCTCATGTCCAACCACCCGATCGTCACCAAGATGATCGTGGAATGCCTGGAGTACTGGGTACGGGAGATGCACGTCGACGGCTTCCGCTTCGACGAGGCCGCGGTGCTGACCCGCGGGCCCGGCGGCGCGGTCCTCGACGAACCGCCGGTGGTGTGGCAGATCGAACTGTCCGACACCCTCGCCAACACGAAGATCATCGCCGAGGCGTGGGACGCCGCCGGCGCCTACGAGGTCGGCAGCTACCCCGGATACCGGTGGGCCGAATGGAACGGGAGGTTCCGCGACACCGTCCGCCGGTTCGTGCGCGGCGAGCCCGGCCTGATCGGCGAGATGGCCGACTGCCTCGGCGGCAGCGCCGGCCTCTACCAGGCACGCGGGCACCGGCCGGTCAACAGCGTCAACTTCGTCACCTGCCACGACGGATTCACCCTGGCCGACCTGGTCGCCTACGACCGCAAGCACAACGAGGCCAACGGCGAGGACAACCGGGACGGCAACGACGACAACATGAGCTGGAACTGCGGCGCCGAAGGGCCCACCGACGACCCCGAGGTGCTGGCGCTGCGGACCCGGCAGATCAAGAATTTCGCCGTCCTGCTGCTGGTCTCCCGCGGCGTACCGATGATCACCGCCGGGGACGAGGTGGCCCGCACCCAGCAGGGCAACAACAACGCCTACTGCCAGGACAACCCGATCAGCTGGTTCGACTGGACCGCGGCCGAACAGAACCACGGCCTGCTGCGGTTCTGGAGCCAGCTGATCGCGCGGCGCCGCCGCCACATGTCGTTGCGGCACGACGGGTTCTACACCGGACTGCCCGACGATCGCGGCGTGCCCGACATCCGCTGGCACGGCACCCGGCTCGACCGGCCCGACTGGCAGGACCCGCAGGGCCGCGCCTTCGCCTGCACCGTCGCCGGCCTCGGTGGCGAGCCCGACCTGCACCTGATGATGAACATGCACACCGAGCCGCTGCTCTTCGACCTCGACCCGGGACGCCGCTGGGCGCGGGTCCTCGACACCGCGCTCGCCGCACCGGCCGACATCGCCGACCTCGGCGCCGAGCAGCCCGTCACCACCGCCGGCTATCTGGTCACCGCGCACAGCATCGTGCTGCTGCGGGCCCTGTCTGGAGAAACACCGTGAACCCTGCCATCGGCCTGGACGAACAGGTCAACCAGATCACCTTCACCTTTTCCGACCTGGTCGCCGGGTACGTCACCGGCTACGACCCGGACACCGACACGGTCGGCCTGCGCACCTCCGACGGTCGGCCGTTCGCCGCCCGGCTCACCCCGACCACCGTCGCGGAGATGCTGCGCAACCTCGGCGAGGCGTACGTCGACGCCGGCGCCCAGATGCGCGGCCTGCTGCAACCCGGCCGGTTCATCCACGTCTACGGCGTCTTCTACCCCAACGAGGACAACGGCACCGGCTTCGAGGCCAAACACGTCCTGCTGTTCGGCAAGGAGGCCGACGAATACCGGTTCGAGGCCCCGGACTGGTGGCAGCGGCAGGTCCGCGCCATCGCCGACTTCTACCTGATGGCCGAGTTCGGCGGCGCCGGCGCCGGCACCGGCTACGACTTCCGCGGCTACCGCACCGACCTGTCGATGCTCGGCACCAAGACGCAGACGATCCGGCAGGAGACCGACACCATCTCCCGGCTCATCTACGGACTGTCCACCGCCTACCTGCTCAACGGCGGCCAGGCCTACCTGGACGCGGCCGTCGCCGGCGCCGAATACCTCATCGAGCACTTCTGCGCCGTGGACCGCAGCCAGCACATCGCCTACTGGTACCACGCCATCGACGTGCTGCCCGACGGCGGCGAGCGCAAGATCCTGGCGTCCGAGTTCGGCGACGACTACAACGCCATCCCCTGCTACGAGCAGATCTACGCGGTCGCCGGCCTCACCCAGGTCTACCGGCTGACCGGCGAACCGAAACTGCGCGAGATCATCGACCTGACCATCAACCTGTTCCAGAAATACTTCCGCGACCCGGACCGCGGCGGCTACTACTCGCACATCGATCCGGTCACCTTCGACCCGCGCAGCCCCGCCCTGGATACCGACGGTCACACCAACGCCGACCGCAAGAACTGGAACTCCGTCGGCGACCACATCCCCGCCTACCTCATCAACCTCTACCTGGCCACCGGCGAGCAGCGGTACGCCGACATGCTCGAGGACTGCTGCGACACGGTCGTCGACCGCTTCCCCGACTACGACGCCAGCCCGTTCGTACAGGAGAAGTTCTTCGGCGACTGGAGCAAGGACCAGGCGTACGGCCAGCAGCAGAACCGGGCCATCGTCGGCCACAACCTGAAGATCGCCTGGAACCTGATGCGCATGAACAGCCTGCGCCCCAAGGACTCCTACGTCGACCTCGCCACCCGCATCGCCGACCTGATGCCGTCCGTCGGCTCCGACCCGCAGCGCGGCGGCTGGTACGACATGGTGGAACGGGTCACCGGCCCCGGCGAACACTTCCACCGTCTGGTGTGGCACGACCGCAAGGCCTGGTGGCAGCAGGAACAGGGCATCCTCGCCTACCTGATCCTGGACGGGGTGCTGCACCGCCCCGAATACGCCAAACAGGCCCGCGAGGGCGCCGCCTTCTACAACGCGTGGATGCTCGACACCGGCGCCGGCGGCGTCTACTTCAACGTCCTCGCCAACGGCACCCCGTTCGAGATGGGCGGCGAACGCAGCAAGGGCTCGCACTCGATGGCCATGTACCACAGCGCCGAACTCGGCTACCTGGCCGCCGTCTACGGCAACCTGCTGCGCCGCGACGAACCACTCGACATGTGGTTCCAGCCCCAGCCCGGCGCGTTCGGCGCTACCCTCCGGGTGGCGCCCGACCTGCTGCCACCCGGCCGCGCACAGATCATGCAGGTCTGGATCAACGGCCACGAACACCACGACTTCGACCCGGACGCGCTCACCATCACCCTTCCGCACGCCGACCAACCCCAGACGGTACGGG
Organism: Actinoplanes lobatus; assembly: GCF_014205215.1. NCBI lineage: Bacteria > Bacillati > Actinomycetota > Actinomycetes > Micromonosporales > Micromonosporaceae > Actinoplanes > Actinoplanes lobatus. The sequence goes on along the minus strand of NZ_JACHNC010000001.1, from coordinate 6,310,756 downwards.
TCCGGATGACCCCCGCCGGCCTGGCGTTCAGCGCCGACCTCACCGGCAGCGAGGGCGGCCGGGCCGACATCTCCCTGGACGGCACCCTGAGCCTGAACACCCTGCCGGCCCTGCACGCCCGCCTCGACGAGGCCCGCCGGATCGGCTGCACCGCGATCGTCCTCGACGCCGCCGACCTGATGCACATCGACAGCGCCGCGGTCCGCGACCTCGCCCTCACCCGCCAGCACGCCGACTACACGATCGCCGTCGTCAACGCCACCGGCCAGGTCGCCGACCAACTGCGCGACAGCGAACTGATCCAGGAACTCGCGACCACGGGAGGCCCCCGATGAGGAAGGTACTGTTCGCCGTCTCCGAGTGGGGCTACTGGGGCGAGGAGCTGATCGGCCCGCTCGAAGCCTGCGACCAGGCCGGGTACGAGGTCGAGTTCGTCACCCCGACCGGCGCCCGGCCCACCCCGCTGGCGGTCAGCATGAGCCCCGGCTTCGTCGACCCGCCGCAGGGCAAATCGGTGACCAGTGACGAGATGGCCCGCAAGACCCGGGAACTCGACGCCTCCGACCGGCTCGACAAACCACACGACCTGGCCGGCTGGCTGCCGGAACGGCCCTACCCCAGCTCACCGACCTACCTGCGCGACACCGAGGAGTACTACCGCACGATCGAGCGGGTCGTCACCCACGACCTGCCGGCGTACGACGCGCTCGTCATCGTCGGCGGCAGCGGCGCCATGATCGACCTGGCCAACAACCAGCGCCTGCACGAGCTGATCCTCGGCTTCGTCCGCCTCGACCAGCCCGTCGCGGCGGTCTGCTACGGCGTCGCGGCCCTCGCCTTCGCCCGCGACCCGCTGCGCAAACTCAGCATCATCCGCGGCAAACGGGTCACCGGCCATCCCATCGACTACGACTACCACGCCGGCACCGGCTTCGAGGGCCCGCACGCCGTCGACGGCTCGAACCGCGGCTTCGGCGACGGGTACGTCGACTTCGGCCCACCGTTCTACCCGCTGGAGTTCATCCTGCGCGACGCGGTCGGCCCCGACGGCGAGTTCATCGGCAACGTCGGCCACGCCGAGTCGGTCATCGTCGACCACCCGTTCATCACGGCCCGCTCCACCGAGTCGTCGGTCGGCTGTGGACGGGCGCTGGTCGACGTGCTCGACCAGGGACTACGGCGGTACGGCTGGTGACCGGGGCACTGGCCGGGCACCGGATCGCGGTCCTGGTCGAGAGCGACTTCTACGAGCACGAGATCTGGTACTACTCGTACCGGTTCCCGGAGGAGGGCGCCGAACTGCACTTCCTCACCCGCCTCTGGGGCCAAGAGTCGATCACCTTCACCGGCCACGAGTACAAGGCCCCGTTCGTCTGCGCCGAGTCCTTCGAGAACATGGACGACGACACGCTGCGGTCCTACTCGGCGATCATCGTGCCGTCCGCCATGGTCAGCGACCGGCTGCGGTACAGCGAGGACCTGGCGAAACTGCCACCGGCCACCGATTTCGTACGCCGTGCCTTCGCCGAACCCCGCATCGTGAAGGGGATCATCTGCCACGGGCTGTGGCTGCTGTCGCGCACCCCCGAACTGGTCCGCGGCCGCCGGCTCACCTGCCACCCCAACCTGTACGGCGACGCGCTCAACATGGGCGCGCGGTACGTCGACCAGGACGTGGTGGTCGACGACGATCTGGTCACCGGCCGTACCGGGGCGCAGGCGGGACAGTTCGCCCGTACCGTGATCTCGGAGGTCTTGAAGAGGTCCGCCGTGCCGGTGGGTGTGTCATGACCGCGACCACCGACCGGACCGACGCTCCGGAACTGCTGGCCACCGGGCACCGCCGCCTGCTCGAACAGCTGCGCGCCGACGGCGTGCGGTTCCTGTTCGGCAACCCCGGCTCCAGCGAGGAGGGGCTGCTCGACGAGATCGCCCGTTTCCCGGACATCGACTACGTGCTCGGTCTCCAGGAGGCCGCCGTGGTGAGCACCGCCGACGGATACGCGCAGGCCACCGGCCGGCCCGGCGTCGTGCTGCTGCACAGTGGCGTCGGGCTCGGCAACGCGGTCGGCAGCCTCTACCACGCGCTGCACCGGCAGACGCCGATGCTCGTGATGGCCGGCGAGGCGGGGGTCGCCTACGACGCGCTCGAGGCGCACATGTCGGTGAACCTCGTCGACATCGCCAAACCGGTCACCAAGTACGCCACCCGGGTCACCCACCCGGACAGTCTGCTGCGGCTGGTCCGGCGCTGCCTCAAGGTCGCCGCCACCCCGCCGCGCGGACCGGTGTTCCTGGCCCTGCCGCAGGATGTGCTCGACCAGATCTCCGGCGAACCCGTGGTGCCGACCAGCGTGCCGGACACCCGGGTCGTCCCGGAACCCGGCGCGATCCAGGCGGCCGCCCGCCTTCTGGCCGGCGCGCACACCCCGGTGATCCTCGCGGGCGACGGCATCGCCGCCTCCGGCGCGGTCGCCGAACTCACCCGGTTCGCCGAGATCTGGGGCGCCGTGGTGCACGGGGCGATGGCCTCCGAACTGCTCATGCCATGGACCCATCCGCTGTGGGGCGGCCTGACCGGGCACATGTTCGGCGACGGCAGCGCCTCCCTCGTCGCGCAGGCCGACGCGGTGCTGATCTGCGGCACCTACGTGTTCCCGGACGTGTTCCCCGACCTGGAGAACCCGTTCCGGCCCGGCGCCACCGTCGTGCACGTCGACCTCGACCCGTACGCCATCGCCAAGAACCACCCGGTGACCAGCGGCATGCTCGGCGACCCACGGCTCACCCTGCACGCCCTGACCGGCGCGCTCGAGGAGGCGATGACCGACCCGCAACGCCACGCCGCCGCCGAACGGGTCCACCGGCGCACCGTCCAGCGCACCGCGGAACTCGACCGGGCGCTGACCGACGACCTCGGCGCCGGCCGCAACGCCGACTCGGCGCCGCTGCGGATGTCCGCCGTCGCCGCCGCCCTGGCCGCCCTGCTCCCGGACAACGCGATCGTCTTCGACGAGGCGCTGACCAATTCACCGGCCCTCACCCGATGGCTGCCACCCACCCGGCCGGGACACTTCTTCCAGACACCCGGCGGCACACTCGGCGTCGGAATCCCCGGCGCCATCGGCGCCAAGATCGCACACCCCGAGCGTACGGTCGTCGGCTTCACCGGCGACGGCGGCGGAATGTACACCTGCCAGGCACTGTGGACCGCCGCCCACCACCGGATCGGCGCCAAGTTCGTGGTCTGCCACAACGGCGGCTACCAGCTGCTCAAGGACAACCTCGAACAGTACCGCCAGGACCACGACGACGATCCCGGCGCCGCGTTCCCGCCGTTCTTCGACGTACGGGAACCGCGCGTCGACTACGTGAACCTCGCGGCCGGCATGGGTGTGCCCGCCGCCCGGGCACGGCACGCCGCCGAACTGCCCACCATCCTGCGCACGATGCTCGACCACGACGGCCCGTACCTCGTGGAGGCCGTCCTCGACGATCCTGGAGACACACCGTGACGACCAAGTCCGAAACCATGGCCGACTCCGTGTCCGCCTTCGCCGCGCTCTGGTTCAAGTACCTCGACCAGCACGCCCCGTCCGGTCAGGTGGTCGACTGCCTCGCCACCGACGGCCTGGAGATGGTGTTCCCGGAACGGACGCTGCACTCCATCGACGACTTCCGCGACTGGTACGCGACGGTCTGCCGCGCCTACACCGACGAGTCGCACACCGTCGAAGAGGTCACCCCCAGCATGGCCGGCGACGACATCAACGTCGACGTGGTCGTGGTGTGGCGGGCCACCCAGACCTCCGACGGATCCCGGCTCGCCATGCGCGCCCGCCAGCGCTGGGTGCTGCGCCGCACCCACACCGAGATGGGACTCGCCATCGCCGAGTACCGCGTCGACGAGCTGACGTCGCTGTGAGCACCGCCCTCACCACCGTCGACCAGGAGAACGTCGCCCTCGTCCGGCGGGTCACCGACGCCGTCAACGCCCGCCGCTACGACGACATGGACGAACTGTTCGCCCCGGGTTTCGTCGACCACAACCCGGCCTGGAACGTCGACAGCCTCGAAGCGCTCAAGGGGCTCCTCTCCGTCGCGCAGGAGGCCCTCGACTTCCGGGCCGGCCTGGACGCCCTCTACGCCGCCGACGGAGGCCGGGTGATCATGCAGATCACCTTCACCGGCCGCCACGTCGCCCCGATCTTCGGCATCCATCCCACCGGCCTGCCGGTCAGCTGGACCAGCATCGAGGTCTACCGCCTCGAGAACCGCAAGATCGTCGAACGCTGGGTCCAGGCCGACACGACCGGGCTGATGCGGCAGGTCGGCGTCCTCATGCCTGAGTAGAACCGTCAGGAGACGACATGAACACCAGACAGGTCATCGATCGCTACTACGAGCTGGCCAACGCGGGACAGTGGGACGACTGGTGCGACCTGTTCTCCGCCGACACCCGCATGGACGAACAGCTCGCCGGTCACGTGGAGGGCCGGGAGACGCTGCGGGAGATGATGAAGAACTTTCCCGAGACGTACGCGAGCTTCGCCAACCGTCCCCGGCACATGGTCGTGTCGGACAGCCAGGCCGCCGTCGTCTCACACATTTCCGGCCGTACCCGGCACGGGGCCACCGTCGAGGCCGACGTGTGCAACTACTTCGAGGTCGCCGACGGGCAGATCACCTACATGTGCAACTGCCACGACACCGTCCCGTTCGCGCCGGTCATGAGCGGGCAGTGATGGTGCGCTGGGCGCACGTCGGCCTCAACTGCCGCGACCAGGAGACGACCGAACGCTTCTACCACGACATGTTCGGCTTCGAACGGTCCCGGGTGGTCACCGCCGGCGGCACCGACGTCGTGTTCCTGCGGCAGGGCGACGTCCATCTCGAACTGTTCGACGCGGCCCGCGAGTCACCGGAGAGCTTCGGCGCCGACGGGCCGCAACATCCCGGCATGGTGCGGCACCTCGCCTTCCAGGTCGAGGACCTCGACGACTTCCTCGCCCAGGTCCCCGGCGACCTGGACGTGTCGCTCGGGCCGCTGGCCTTCGACGAGTTCATCCCCGGCTGGCGCACCGTCTGGGTGAAAGACCCCGACGGCGTCATCGTCGAGATCAGCCAGGGCTACACCGACCAGCCGGAACGCTGACCGGTTGCCTGGGCCGCACTCAGCCGGCCCAGGCAACCGATCCCACGACCAGCCGGACAAGATCGACCACGGCGCGAACCACCTCTGTCCGCCAGTTATCAGGTGAGGCGGGTGAGGGAGGTCTGCGCGAGTGGTTACCGGTCTGGTTCTGGATGGTGCCGGGTTCGAGGTGCTGGTCGGCGGGAAGCCGGTGGGCGCTCGTCGCCCCCTGGGGGCGGCCGACGTCGAACTGCTGCAGGGTGTGGCTGCCGAGTATGTGGACGCGGTCCATTCGGACGCTGATGACGCGGTTTTCGTCGCGCTGGGCCGGAAGCTGTTCGCGTGGATCGGCGGCGATCAGGTCCAGTTCAGGACACCGCTCGTCTTCGAGGTGAGGACTTCGGCGTCACCGTCCGCGGCGGAGTGGGCCGTGTTGCGGGCGCCGTGGGAGATTCTCGGCGATCAGCACGGATTTCTGGCCGCCGATGAGTTGCGGCGGTTCGAGGTGGTGCGCCGGCTGGGGCACCGGACGACGCGCCGGCACTCGACGACTTCCGCCTCGGGCTGATGTTCATGGCGTCGGCGCCCCGGGGACAGCGCGAATTGGACTTCGAGGCCGAGGAGTCGGCGATCCTGACCGCGGTCGGTGACACACGGGTGGATCTGGTCGTGGAGGACACCGGCGACCCGGACCAGTTGGGGCAGCGGTGGGCCGATCTCGGCGGGCTCCCGGTGCTGCATCTGTCCTGCCATGGGGTCAACAATTGGCCGACCGCGCCGGACCGGCCCGGGGTGCCGGTGCTGATGATGGAGGACGAGATCGGCGACGGCCTGCCCGTCACCGCGGCAGACCTGGTCCGGCGGCTGCCGATGATGCCCCGGTTGATGTTCGTCTCGGCGTGCCTGACCGCGACCGCGGCAGACGCGGACGGCTATCTGCCACCGGGCCCGGATCACCGTTCCACGGACACGGCCGTCCCGCGGACGAGCCCGGCCCCGTTGGTGCCGGTGGCGCATTCACTGTCCACCAGTCTGGTGACCGCCGGGGTACCGGCCGTGGTCGGCTGGGACGGTTCCGTCACCGACGGCGCCGCAACCCTCTTCGCCCAGCACCTCTACCAGCAGTTGGGGTTACGGCAGGACCTGGCAGCAGCGGTAGGCGACGCCCGCCGGAAGCTGCTGGCCTGCAAGCAGCCCCGTCTACGAGCGGACTGGCATCTGGCCCGGATCTGGCTGGGCCCCGCCGGCGGTGGCCCGGTGGTCGCCGGTACGCGCAAACGGCCGAGGTTGTCGGCGCAACACGGCAGGAAGACCTTCCTGGACCTCAAACGTCGCCATGTACCGGTGGCGACGGCCCAGATGTTCGTCGGCCGCCGTCGCGAGATGCGGCAGGCACTGCGAGCGCTGCGCGGCAACGAGCACTCCGGCGTGCTGCTGCATGGACAGGGCCGACTGGGCAAATCGAGCCTCGCGGCGCGGTTGGCGGACCGCTTCACGGACCGGTCGGTGGCCGTGGTGTTCGGCGACTACACCGCGATGGGGATTCTGGATGCGGTCGCGGCGGCAGTGGAGGACAACGCGGCAGCACGGTCGCTGATCGAAAAGCGACGGGCGGAGGTCCGCGACGAACCGGAGGCGCTGCGGTGGGTGCTGGTGGATCTGCTGTCCGGCCCGTGTGCACAGGCCGGCGAGGAAGGACGGCGGCCGCTGCTGCTGATCATCGACGACCTGGAGCAGATCCTGGAACCGCAGCCGGATGCCCCGCACCGGGTCGCCGGCGGGTACGCGCCGGTCCTGGCGGCGGTGCTGCGGGCGTTCGATCCGGACCGGGGTGACAGTCGACTCGTGGTCACCAGCCGTTTCGTGTTCACCCTGGACGGGCTGGAAAATCGGTTGGAGCTGGTGCAGTTGGCGCCGCTGTCCGAGGTGGCGCAGCTGAAACTTGCCGTCCGGCACCGGGCCGTGCCGTCGGAGGAGTTACGAGAGGCACGGGCCGACCTGGCAACGCGGGCGGTGACGGTCAGCCGAGGAAATCCTGGTCTGCAGGACCTGGTCGGACTGCGACTGGTCTACAGCGCCCAGATCGACGTGGCCCACGCCGAGCGAGCGGTTACCGAGATGGAATCGTACCTGGACCGTGGCGATCTGCCCGCCGACGCCGAGGTGCGCGCGTTTGTGGAGAACCTGGCTCTTGACGCGCTGATCGAGCAGGCCGGACCCGCCCACATCGCCCTGCTGCGTTCGTTGACCTTGTTCGACCTGCCGATGCCGACCGCAGTCACCGAGCTGCTGGAGACTCGAACCGGCGGGTCAGTGCAGCGGTTGTGTGGTTTGGGATTGGCCGACGCCTTCCCCGATATCCGCGATCCAGGCGCCACCGCAACCGCGGTCAGCGCGCTGGCGGCCGGTCGACTGATTCCCCTGGTCGACAGCGAACGGGCCGAGCTGGCGGTCATGGTGCTGGAGCCCCTGCTGCATGTGTGGGGCGGTGCCGAAAGTCAGGCCACCTGGGACCTCGCCGTCGACCTGCAGTTGACCCTCCTGGCCGTGCTGGCCGACAGCCCGGCGGTGATCGAGTTGTGCGCCGCTGACGCGATCACCGCCCTACTGGCGGGACCGGCGAAGCAGGCGTTGACTCTCGGGCAGCAGGCCATCGCTGTGCTCGATCGGCACTCCACCATTGCGCCGCTCTCGCTGCTACGCCAGGTCGCTGACGCGGCACAGACCGCTGGCGAAGGCGACACCGCCGCCGCTGTGTACAACCGGGCAGTCGAGCAAGCCGGAAGGGCCGACGGTACGACCGGCTCCATACAACACGCCCGGGTCATCGGCGGGTACGCCAACCTGCTGATCACCCGTGGTGAGCTGGAGCGCGCCGTGCAGCTGCTCCAGCAGGCCCGGGAGATTTTCGTCGCTGTCGGCTCGGAGCTGGAGGCCGCGGTTGCCTGGGGAAGCGTCGCCAAGGTCCTGTACCAGCGCGGCGACTACGACGAATCCCTCCGCATCCGCCGCGAGGTCGAACTACCGGTCTACGAGAGACTCGGCGACACCCGTTCCATCGCCATCACCTGGGGACAGATCGCCGACATCCTGTACCAGCGCGGGGACTACGACGAAGCCCTCCGCATTCATCAGGAGAAGGCACTTCCCGCCTTCGAACGGCTCGGCGACACACACTCCACCGCCATCACCTGGGGGAACATCGCCGACATCGTGTACCGGCACGGCGACTACGACGAAGCCCTCCGCATCCGCCGCGAAATACAACTACCGGTCTACGAGAGACTCGGCGACACCCGCTCCATAGCCATAGCGTGGAGCAAGATCGGCCGCGTCCTGTATCACCGCGGGGACTACGACGAAGCCCTCCGCATCCATCGGGAGAAGGCGCTGCCGGCCTTCGAACGGCTCGGTGACGCGCGCTCCGCCGCCATCGCCTGGGGCAGCATCGCTGACATCCTGCGCTATCGCGGCGACTACGACGAAGCCCTGCGCATCCACCGCGAAATCGAACTACCGGTCTACGAACGACTCGGCGACACACACTCCACGGCCATCACCTGGGGCACCATCGCCAACATCCTGTACCAACGTGGCGACCACGACGAAGCCCTCCGCATCCACCGCGAGATACAACTACCCGCCTTCGAACGGCTCGGCGACACCCGCTCCACCGCCATCACCTGGGGACAGATCGCCGACATCCTGCACGGACGCGGCGACTACGACGAAGCCCTGCGCATCCAGCGCGAACTCGAACTACCGGTCTACAAGCAACTCGGCGACACCCGATCCATAGCCATCACGTGGGGAAATATCGCCACCGTCCTCCACAAGATCGGCGACCACGACGAAGCCCTCCGCATCCACCGCGAAGTACAACTACCCGCCTTCGAACGGCTCGGCGACACTCGATCCATAGCCATCACCTGGGGACAGATCGCCGAAATCCTGCATGAACGCGGCGACCACGACGAAGCCCTGCGCATCCACCGCGAACTCGAACTACCGGCCTACAAGCAACTCGGCGACACCCGCTCCGCCGCCATCACCTGGGGACAAATCGCCGACATCCTGCACGGACGCGGCGACCACGACGAAGCCCTCCGCATCCGCCAGGACGAGGTACTGCCGGCCCTCGTGCGATTGAATGACCCTACCGGCGTCGCGGACAGCATGTGGAGAATCGCGCAGATCCAAGCGGAACGCCAGGATTTCAGATCCGCGTTGCCCAACTTGGTCAAAGCATTCCAAATTGTCGACCGAACGCAACGACCCGATGGCATCGCCGTCATCGGCAGCGCTCTCGGCCAACTCCTGCTCAACGGCGGAGAGTTGGACAGGGCACGGGAGGTGCTGGGGAAAAGCCTCACGGCAGCGCGCAAGATCGGGCTCACGTCCTACGTGGAGGGCATCGGTGAAATGCTGCGCGAGATTGATGCAGAGACTCGACCGGAAGGCGAATAGTCTTCCTCATCCCATGACGGGATCCGGCGGCGGCCGGGCGCGGGGGCAATGCGCACCCAGCCGCCGATGGAAGGGTCAGCGGGCGTGACGCAGGGCCCACTCGAGGACGGTGTCGGCGATCTCCTCCCAGCCCTTCTGGGCCGGGAGCAGGTGGGCGTACCCCTCGTACTCGATGTGTTCGGTGGTGGCCTTTGATTGGTAATGCTTGGCGTTGGACCGCTGAATGGACGGCGGCATGATGTGGTCCTCGCTGCCGGAGACGAAGAGCAGCGGCGCGCGGTCGTCGTTGTGGTAATTGACCCACGTGTCCTGGTGGCCGGGCTGGAAATTGGCCAGGACGCTGCCCCACAGGATGCCGCCGTTGGCGGGGATGTGGTAGCGCTCGTAGAGGGCCTTCGATTCCTCGTCGGTGAACGTGTTGGTGAAGGCGTATTTCCACTCGTCCAGCGACAACCCGACGGCCTTGTGCCGGTTGGCCGGCGATTTCAGCACCGGGAAGGTCGATTTCACCTGCGACAGAGGCACCACCTTGACGCCTTCGGTGGGCGCCGAGTTCATGGCGACGCCGGCCGCCCCGTACCCGTGGTCGAGCAGGATCTGCGTGAACGCGCCACCGGCGGAGTGACCGATGATGATCGGCGGCTTCGACAGCTCCCTGATCTGGGTCTCGATCTTGTCGATGATCCCGGGAACGGTGACCGCGGTGATGATGTCCGGGTTGGCGTTCAGCTCCTCGACCTCGACCTCGAAGCCGGGGTAGCCGGGCGCGAGCACGCGGAAGCCCTTGTTCTCGTAGTGGGTGATCCAGTGTTCCCAGCTGCGCGGGGTGACCCAGAATCCGTGGACCAGCACGATCGTGTCAGGCGTGGACGTCATGATCAGGCTCCGTAGGCGTTGAGGAAGGCGAGCAGGTCGTCGCCGAGCCGCTGCTTGTGGGTGTCGGTGATGCCGTGCGGCGCGCCCGGGTAGACGATCAGCTCGGCGCCCTTGACCAGGGCGGCCGACGCCTTTCCGCCGACCTCGAACGGCACCACCTGGTCGTCGTCACCGTGGACGACCAGCGTCGGGACGTCGAACTTGGCCAGGTCGTCGCGGAAGTCGGTCGCCGAGAACGCGGCGATCGACTCGTACGCGTTGCGGTGCCCGGCGGCCATCGACTGGAGCCAGAACGCGTCCCGGATGCCCTGCGAGATCTCCACACCGGGCCGGTTGTTGCCGAAGAACGGCCCGTCGGCGAGGTCCTTGTACAGCTGCGACCGGTCGGCGATCGAGCCGGCGCGAATGCCGTCGAACACCTCGATCGGGACACCGCCGGGGTTGTCGTCGCGAAGAAGCATCAGCGGCGGTACGGCGGACACGAGCACGGCCTGCGCGACCCGGGCGGTGCCGTGCCGGCCGATGTAGCGAGTGATCTCGCCGCCGCCGGTGGAGAACCCGACCAGCGTCACGTCGTGCAGGTCGAGGTGGTCGAGCAGCGCGGCGAGGTCGTCGGCGTACGTGTCCATCTCGTTGCCGTTCCACGACTGCGTCGACCTACCGTGGCCACGCCGGTCGTGGGCGATCGCCCGGTAGCCGTTGTCGGCGAGGAACAGCTGCTGGGCCTCCCAGCTGTCGGAGTTGAGTGGCCAGCCGTGGGCGAGCACGACCGGGCGGCCACTGCCCCAGTCCTTGTAGAAGATGTCGGTGCCGTCGGCGGTGGTGACGAAGGGCATGGTGGCGTCCTCTCTGAGAAGTCCTGGCTGGAACCTATGGCGGTGGCGGGAACCCGCGCGTGAGTCAGATGACTGCGTTCACCGTTCGTGTTCGGCGGCCATCCGCTGGAGCTCGCCGCGGGAGGTGATGCCGAGTTTCGGGAACATCCGGTACAGGTGGCTGCCGACGGTGCGGTGGGAGATGAACAGGCTCTTGGCGATGTCCCGGTTGGTCATGCCGCGGGCCACCATGGACGCGATCTGGATCTCCTGTGGCGACAGCGAGTCCCACACGTCGGTGACCGGTGAGTCGCTGCGCTCCCCCGCCGCACGCAGTTCGGTGCGGGCGCGGTCGGCGAGCGGGTGGGCACCGAGACGGTCGAATCCGTCCCGGGCGGTACGCAGGTGGTCGCGGGACTCGCGGACCCGCCGGCCGCGGCGCAGCGACATGCCGTAGGCGAAATACAGGCGGTGGCGCTCGTACGGCCACATCGTCATGTCGGCCGCCATGGCCGTGCCGAACGAGTCGGTGAGGACCGCTTCGGCGAACGCGAGGTTCATCCGCCCGGTGGGTGAGGTGGTGGCGCGGACCTCGGCGGGCAGCCGGGCGATGAGCGTACGGGCGACGTCCTCCCGCCCGCAGGCGACGGCGGCTTCGGCCAGGCCGGCCAGCGACCACAGGGCGTGCGCCGGGTGGTAGGCGCTGCCGGCCGGGTCGTGCAGCTGGGCGAGGCAGGTGAACGCCTGCTCGTACCGGCCCTGCCCGGAGGCGATGGCCGCCCGCGCGAGCATGGCGACCGCGTCGATGGTGGCGAACCGGCGGGGGTTGAGCCGGTCGGCGGCCGCCACCAGGTTCCCGGCGTCGGTGAAGTCACCGCGGAACGCGGCGACCATGGCGTGGGCGACCAGCGACGCCGCCTCCCAGAACGGCTGGCGGGTCTCGGCGCACAGCCGGGTGCTCTCCTCGGCGGCGGCGACCGCGTGCGACCAGGACCCGCGCCGCAGGGCCGACCAGGCCAGCAGCGACAGGGTCCGGCCGAGGGTGTGCAGGTGCCCCTCGGACCGGATCCGGTCGGCGGCCTCGGTGAGCAGCCCGACGGAGACGTCGGAGGCTCCGGCGCAGGCGGCCGCGTGGGCGAGCCGGTAGGTGGTGGCCGCGTCCCGGCCGGCCGGCGGCACCTGGGCGATCAGCGCGCGGACGGTGCCGTCGCTGTCGAACGGCGACCCGTACGCCAGCAGCTGCGCCCGTGTCGCGATGTCGGTGACCCCCAGCCGCTCCGCCACCGCGATCACCTGTTTCCCGACCGGCCGCCCGGGTGAGAGGTTCCAGCAGCGCAGCGCCGCCGCCCGCAGGAAATCGGTGGCCAGGGTGTGGTCCCCGATCGCCGTGGCCCGTTCGGCGTGGCCGAGCAGCGTGTGGATGCGCTGCTCGCCGCCGTGGTCGCTGTCGGCCAGTTCGTTGAGCCACTCGTGCCGCAGTTCGTCGTGCCCGGCGTCGATCAGGTCGCGGTGGTGCCGGCGCAGCCGTTCCCCGTTCTCCGGCTGCCCGACCGTGTAGGCGAGCGCGGCCGCCCGGTAGGTGCGTGCCTGGCGGTCGCCACGTTCGGCGGACAGCTGGGCGGCGCGTTCCAGGGCCCGTACCGCGAACGCCTGCGCGCCGCGCCGGATCGCCTGGTCGGCGTGCTGTTCGAGTTCGGCGGCCAGCGCGGCGTCGGGCCGCAGCGCCGCCCCGGCCCGGTGCCACACCGACCGTTCCGGCTGGCCGGACAGTGCCCGTGCGAGGGCGGCGTGGCAGGCGCGCCGCCGGTCCGGTCCGAGGCGTTGCAGGACCGCCGACCGGATCAGCGGATGCCGGAACCGGACCGACGCGCCGTCCACCACGATCAACCCGGCGGACACGGCGGGGTCGAGCGAGGGCGGGGCGTCCGGGGCCAGAAACGCGGCGGCCGCCACGATCTCGGCCACGTCGTCGGCGTCGCTGAGCGCGGCCACCTCCAGCACCGTCGTGGTCGAGGCGTCCAGTTCACCGGTACGGGCGAGGAACGAGTTCTCCAGGCGGGCGGTCAGCGCGATCCGCCCGGTGTTGGCGCCCGCGTACAGGCCGGCCGCGCGCGGCAGCTCCAGCAGGGCGAGCGGGTTGCCGCGGGCCGCGTCCAGCACCAGTGCCCGTACGCCCGGGTCGAGGGCGCCGGCCGCACCGTCGAGCAGTTCGGCCGCGGACCGGGCGTCGAGCGGGGCGATGTCCACGGCCGGGACGGCGGCGTCCAGCAGCAGGCCGGGTTCGGTGTCGCGGTGGGTGGCGAGCAGCACGATCCGGTCGGCGGTGACCCGCCGGGCGAGGAACGCCAGGGTCTGCTGGCTGGCGACGTCCATCCACTGGGCGTCGTCGGCCAGCAGCAGGATCGGCCGGTCGGCGGCCGCCTCGGCGAGCAGGTCCAGCGCGGCCATCGCGACCGTGGACGCCTCCGGCGGCGCGCCGGAGGTCCGGCCGAACGCGACGTCGAGGGCGAGCCGGTACTTCGGGGTGAGCCGGTTGCGGTGCCCGAGGACCGGCCGCATCACCTGGTGCAGCGCGGCGTAGGGCAGACCGAACTCGGTGACCGACCCGGCCGCGCGCAGCAGCCGGAACTTCTCCCCGGCGGTGGTGGCGGCCCACTCCAGCAGCGCCGACTTGCCCACCCCGGGCGCGCCGCGGATGACCAGTGCGGCGCCGCCGTCGGCCGCGCGATCGAGCAGGCCGCCGATGGTCGCCTGTTCCGGCGCCCGGCCGACCAGTGATCGCTGTGCGTACATGTTCGGCTCCCCCGCCACACGGTCACCACCGCTGTCGCCTCCATGCAAGCAGCGGCGCCCGTTTCCGCCCAGGCAGAACGACAGGCAGAATCACGCCGATTGGGTGCGGACCGGTTCGGGTAGGGCGTACCCGTGTCAGCAGAGCGGAACACCGAGGACCGCGCCCGCCTGGAGCGGGAGGACCGGGAGGAACGCGAGCTCGTCCGCCCGCCCGACGCCGTCAACCAGGAGTCGAACCGTTCGGCGACCCGGCTGGAGCTCTTCTTCGACCTGGCGTTCGTGCTGTTCGTGGCCGGCTGCGCGGACATGCTCGCGAAACACGAGACGGTCAGCGGCGGGTTGCGGTTCGCGGCGGTCGTCGCGGTCGGCTGGTGGGCGTGGGCCAGCACCACCCTGTACGCGAACCGGTTCGACACCGACGATGCGATCTTCCGCCTGCTCACCCTGACCGGCATGGCCGGGGTGATCGTGATGGCGTCGACCGCCGGCGAGGTCACCGGCCCGGCCGGGACGTGGTTCGCGCTCGGCTACGTGGTCCTGCGGATCGTGCTGACCGTCGGCTACCTGCGGGTGTGGCGGACACTTCCGGACACCAGGGCGGGAATCCGGCCGTACCTGATCGGTCATGCCGCCGGCGCCGGATTCTGGCTGGTGTCGCTGGCGGTGCCGGCGCCCGGCCGGTACGCGCTGTGGGCGGCCGGCGTCCTGGTCGATCTGCTCGGCCCGACCCTGAGCGCCCGCAAGCCGGACGCCCCGCCACTGCACATGGAGCACCTGCCGGAGCGGTTCGGGCTGTTCGTGATCCTGCTGCTCGGTGAGTCGGTGGCCGCGACCGTGCACGGCCTGCACGACGGGAAGTGGACGGCCGGCGCGACGACCACGGCCGGCGCCGCCTTCCTGGTGGCCGCCGCGCTGTGGTGGTCGTATTTCGACCTGTCCGGCGGTGCGGCGAAACGGCGGCTGGTGCAGGAGGGCGGCAAGCGGACCTACCAGGGGGTGCACGACTTCTACGTGTACGCCCATCTGCCGGTCGCGGTCAGCCTCGCGGCGGTGGCGGTCGGGCTGGAGGGCGCGATCACGCACGGTTCGGAGGAGCATCTCAGCGCCGGTACGCGTGGTGTCCTCGGCCTGGGCCTGACCGGCTATCTGCTCAGCGCGGCCGGCATCCAGGGCGTGCTGTCGCGCCGCTACCGGGCCGCGCTGATCTGGCCGGGCCTCGGCATTCCGGCCGTCACGCTGATCATGGTGCTGGATCTGGCCCCGGGGGTGCTGGTCGCCCTGTACGCCGCGGTGCTGACCGCCGGTGTCGCCACCGGAATCCGCCAGCACCGCCACGGCGAGATCAAGGTCGCCAAGGTCTAGAACGTGACGATGTGGCCGACCCGGGGCGAGGTGCGGCCTTCGAGCACCTCCAGCCAGGCCTGCCGCAGACCGTCGGGGCCGGTGCCGTCGCGGACGTCGAGCCAGGCGCCGACCTCGGCGGCGAAACGCTGCCACGCGGCGGCGAAGCGCTGGTCGAGGCCGTCGCGGCCCCAGTCCTGGCGGCGTTTGCGCATCTGCACCGGGGCGAAGAACACCTCACCGGCGGCGGCCGCGTTCGGGATCTGGTTGGTGAGACCGACCGCGATGTCGCGGACGAGCCGGTCGCCGAGGTGCTCGCGCAGCGCGGCCCGGGTGGCGGGCGCGCCGGACAGGTCGAGGTAGGCGGTCGGCACCCGGTCGAGGTCGGTGGCTTGGTCGTAGGTGAGCACCCGGTCGTAGCAGCCGAGCGACTCGGTGAAGGCGACATTGCCGGGTGAGGTGAGCCCGATCAGCCGGGGGCCGTGGCCGCGCAGCTGGAACGCGGCCGCGTACGCCGTCTTGCTCGACGCCGACGACAGCACCAGCGCTTCGGCCCGGTAGCAGTCGTTGTCGACGATCTGGTCGGCGAGCATGAACGACGTGAAGAACAGGGGCCGGAACAGGATCAGCAGATCCTCCTGGTCGGCGCGGTAGGCGTCGTCGCCGGTGGTGGCCCGGTAGGCGTTGTACGGCGACGGCAGGTCGGCCCGGTGCGCGGCGGTGTCGCGGAACCCGGTGGCGTCGACCCGGCCCGGCCGCACCACGAGGTGCCCGGCGGGCGGCAGATAGCCGTACACCCGCTGCCCGGCCTCGACGCCCGGCGCCCTCGACGCGGCCACCTCGGCGAAGCCCCACAGCGGCGGCAGGCCCCACAGCGGGTCCAGCCCGGCCGGCTCGCCGGGGAAGAACTGCCAGTACCGCATCGACTCACCGAGGACCGCGTAGGTCACGTTGTTGGCGGTCAGCCCGACGCGGTCGACCCGCAGCAGCGCCTCGCCGTCGGCGAGCGGCGGCGTGGTCGTCTCGGTGATCGTCGTCCGGCCGAGGTCGTCACGGGCGACGGCGAAAGTCCACGATGCAGGCATGCGCTGACGCTAAATGTCCTGACCGGACGGGACAAGTGCACGGTGAGTGCAAAATGTCACGGCAAACGGCCGGGCACTTTCGTGCCCGGCCGCTGTCGAGAAGCCGCCGCGGTCCTCCGGCCGGCTGGGACCTTGCCGGGGCCGGGACCGTACTGGGAGCGGCGGCTGTCGTGGCACCGCTAGTTGCAAAGGTGATCCGAATCGGCCACCTCCTATCGTCTCGCCCTCGCTGTCTCAGTGTCACCCTCTCCGTCTCGGTGTTGCTCTCGTTCTTGCCTGGGTCAAGTGTTGCCCGCCGCCACACCCCGCTGCGAGGGCCCAAGGTCCTCGACAACGGGCCGGTCGGCCGACGCCACCCTCGACGTCACCGGGCGATCTGCTCCCTCCATGCAACCCGGTGGGTTGTCACGTCCACCCGGCCGGTGCCGAAGGGATGGGAACGCTGTAACTGCCGGGAGGTGATGATGAGGTCGGCGCGTGGTGGTGCTTCACGGTGGCTGGTCGGGCTGTTGGCCGTCGCGCTGGCGGGCCTGTCCGGCTCCGCGGTGCTCGGCAGCCGGCAGCAGGCGGACATCGTCTCGCAGATCGCCTCCGACAGCGCCAGCACCGACGCCTACCAGCAGACCTCCTACCTGGCCAGGTGGGAGTGGGCGCTGATGCAGGAGGCGCTGCGCAAACCCGGCGGCGACGGACACCGGCGGCTGCTCGACGTGTACCGGCAGACGCAGGCGGCCATGGAGCACATGGCCGCCCTCGACGTCCGGGACCATCAGCTCACCGCCGAGATCGTGCAGGCGCACCGCGGCCTGAACGGCGAGATCGCCACCTACCTGCGCCTCATCGACCAGGGCGACCCGGTAGCGGCCGAGCACCGGCTGGAAGCGGTGATCGAACCGGTCGCCACCAGGATCATGGACACGGTGCTGACCGAACAGGAACACCACCTGGCCGCACACGCCGACCGGCAGGCGGCCGGGCAACACGAGTCGCGGCAGCTGATGTGGGGCAACGGCCTGGCCTTCGTGGTCACCGTGCTCGTGCTCGCGCTGTTCGCCTGGTCGGCGCGCGCCCACCGGCGCCAGGTCGAGACGATGGCCACCACCGACCCGCTGACCGGCCTGCCCAACCGTGCCGCCTTCACCGACCGCACCCGGCGGGCGCTGGCCGAGGACACCAGCCACCGGCGGCGCGCGAGCGAACCCCGCCCGGGCCGGGCCACCGTGCTGGTGGTCAACCTCGACGGCTTCCGCGACGTCAACGAGCAGCTCGGCCACCGCGTCGGCGACCTGCTGCTCACCCACGTCAGCCGGCGACTGCTGACCTCCGTACGCGAACACGACCACGTCGCCCGGCTCGGCGGCGACGAGTTCGCCGTCCTGCTGCGCGACGCCGACCCGGCGATCGGCGAGGCCATCGCCGCCCGCCTCACCGACGCCTTCGACGAGCCGTTCGTCATCGACGACATCACCGTCGACCTGGAGGTCAGCGTCGGCGCCGCCACCGCCCGCCCCGGCGACGACGTGCCCACCCTGCTGCGGCACGCCGACACCGCGATGAGCATCGCCAAGCAGCAGCGGCTCGGGTTCCGCCGGTTCACCACCAGCACCACCGAGGACAGCAACGCCCGGCTCACCCTGCTCGGCGACCTGCGCCGCGCCCTGGACCACGGCGGCGAGATCAGCCTGCACTACCAGCCGAAGGTCGACATCGGGACCGGAGCGCTCGTCGGCGTCGAAGCGCTGGCCCGCTGGCAGCACCCCACCAAGGGGCCCATCTCCCCCGGCGCGTTCATCCCGGTGCTGGAGGCCACCACCCTGATCCACAAGTTCACCGACCAGGTGCTCACCGAGGCGCTGACGCAGGCCCGGACCTGGCTCGACGCCGGCTACCGCGTCCCGGTCGCCGTCAACATCTCCACCCGGTCACTGCTGGAAGCCGACTTCCCCGACCGGGTCGCCACCCTGCTGCGCGAGATCGACGTGCCCGGCGAGCAGCTGTGCATCGAGGTCACCGAGTACAGCATCATGAGCGACCCGAACACCGCCATCGAGGCGCTGCACCGCATCCGCCGCCTCGGCGTGAAGATCTCCGTGGACGACTACGGCACCGGCTACTCGTCGATGACCTACCTGCGCCTGCTGCCGCTCGACGAACTCAAGATCGACCGGTCGTTCGTGCAGGACATGAGCACCGACCGCGGCAACCGGGCACTGGTGGCCTCCACCGTCGAACTCGGCCACAACCTCGGCCTCACCGTCGTCGCCGAGGGCATCGAGGACGCGCCCACACTCGCCGCGCTCAGCGAGATCGGCTGCGACTTCGCCCAGGGCTACCACCTGGCCCGCCCGATGCCGGCCGACGCCGTCACCGACACCCTCCGGCGGACCTACGCGCCGGCGGCGTGATCCAGGCGCAGGATCGTCTCCTCGATCTCCCCTTTGCGCCCGTTCGCGTACCCGATGTCCGTACCGATGATCTGAAAGCCCGCCCGGCGCAGCACCGCGAGTGAGCCCACGTTGTCGCTCGCGGCCCGCGCGAACACCGGCCGGACGGTGACCTCCGCGAGCAGCAGGCCGAGCGCCCGCCCGGCGACGCCCCGGCCCCACAGAACCCGATCGATCCAGTACGTGACCTCGGTGTTTCATGGTGGGCGGGCCTGCCCGGCCACCGATCTACGCCCGGCGGGCGCGGCACAGGCCGCAGTGGGCAGCAAGCGCGCGCCGACCGGACGCAACGGCCCTGAGAAGGCGGGACGAGCTCACGCGTACCGGAAAAAGAGCCGGAAGCGAGACACGGACCTCGACCACGAAAGATGTCTAGCATTCACGGCGTGCAACAGATCCTGCGAGCCGCCGGCCTCGAATCACACCGCGCCAGGCAGTACAGCGTCCACGACGAGACGGTGATCGTCGTGGACATCGCCGGGGACGCCCAGCGGATGTGGCGCTCGGTGCGTGCCCGGATCGAGGGCCACTACCCGGTTCTCGTCAATCCGTCGTTCCTGGTCACCGACCCGGTCTTCCATCACGCCGCCGCTCCCGGCGAGCTGATCGCCCAGGCGGCGGACTTCGATGTGGAGGACTTCCTGACACGGCAGCCGGGTTCACAGATGCCCGGCTCCCGCGGCCGGGACCCGGAGATCCTCGGCACCGGCGACGAGGGCTACAACCTGGACTGTTACGACGTGGCGTCGTTCGGCGAACCCGAAGCGCTGGTCATCGTGCCCCGGCCGGAACCGTGGGCGGCTTTCGCGTACCTCGACGGCTACGCCGCCCTGATGGGCCAGAACTCGGCGGTGTCGACGGCCGTTGCCCGCCGATGGCACGACCGGTACGGCGCGATCCCCGTCGTCATCGGTCTCGCCACCGGATTCGAGGTCTCCCGCCCACCCACCGACCTGGCCGACGCCGAACGGCTCGCCGCCGAACATGTGGGCGTCGCCGGGCTGACGGCCGGCACCTCGGTCCGTGCCTACGCGCGCGCCCTCACCCAGCTGGACCACTGGACGCTGTACAACCGCCCGTGACCCGCGGTCCGGTTCAAGCGGTCAGAATCGGGCGGACCTCGACCCAGCCGTCGGCGACCGGAATCATCCGGCCGATCCAGACGGCGTGGTCGAGGTCCGACGCCTCCACGACGAAATAGGCGGCGAGAGTCTGAGGGCTGTCGATGAGCGACCCCTCGACCAGGGTGTTGTCCCGGACCGAAACCGCGGTCGAGGCCGGCAGCATGGCGTTGCCGGCGACGATCCGGCCACCCGTCTCGGCGACCTGCCGGGGCAGGTGCATGTGCGCCTCGATGAGGGTGGGCGAGGCCGCCCGCACACTCTCCGGAACCTCACGCTCATAGATGAGGATCATGAACCGCGGCAGAGCCGACTGTTCCTCCGGCGAACCCACGGCGACCCCCGTTCCTGACGTCTACGGCTGGACCGACCATAGGAGATGTCCGCAATGGGCCCGCAGGACGTCGAGCGTCTGCCCGCTGACGGTGAGACCGACCCGCGGAACGTAGGCCAGGTCCCCCAGGCTGGGTCCGGCTCGACGACGTAGCGCTGCCGCGTCTCCTGAGGATCCATCAGTACCCGGGCTCCTGTCCTGCCGCCAGCCGTGCCGCCGCCTCGGCCGGAGTGTCGTCGTAACCCGGCCTGGCGACGAGAACCGACTGGAAGAAGTAGCCCTCGGGCTCCTCCGGGTCGTCGTCCTCCGCGAACGGCCGCCACAGCGCGAGATACAGCTCCCGTGCGGTGAACCCGTCGTCGTCCTCGTTCGCGACGACTTCCACGTGGCGCCGGATCCGGGCCACGACCTCCAGCGCGGGCAGCCCGAACACGTCGACGTCACGGAAGCGCACCACGTCCCGCTCGTGCGGCCGCCACACCTCGATCGCGTTGACCCGGCCGAGTGTTGGCCCGACCCCGAACCCCACGCTGAACCCGAGGCCGCTGCCCAGATGCACGGCGAGCGTGCCGTCGCCCGACGGCCGCAGCGGCCCGACGGTCTCCAGCGCGGCCCGCGCCTCGTCCGCGTCCATCCCCAGCCGCAGCGGGCCGGCCCCGTACGGCGGATCGAGTAGGAACTCCATCCGCCGATGATCGCAAAACACATTTCGGGCGCCCCGCCCAGGCGGGATGGCGGCGCAGGCGGCGTCCTCCCGCTTTCGATCACATTTCCGCGTACGCCTGCACGCGGGAACCGTGACGGCAGGTCGGGAGTCCAACCGCGATGAGACGTACGGGGATGGCAGTGGTGTTGATCGGTCTGTGTGGCCTGCTCGCGGGCTGCGCCGAGCACGCCGAACCGGTGGTGACGGAAGCCGGCGAACCGATGGTCGCGAATGAGTGGACGGCTCTCCCGAAGTCGCCGCTGAGTCCCCGTGAGGCGGTGCTCGGGCTGTGGACCGGCCGCGAGGTGCTGCTCATCGGCGGCAGCGACGCATCGCCCTGCCCGCCCAACGCATCCTGCGTCGGCGATCCCACGCCGCTCGCCGACGGAGCCGCCTACGACCCGGCCACGACCCGCTGGCGGAAGATCGCCGATTCGCCCGTGCCGCTGACCGGAGGCGAGAGTGCCGTCGTCGGCGGAACCGCGTACGTCCTACCACCCGACGGCAAGGAGCTGCTCGCCTACCGGATCGACGGCGACGCCTGGGCCCGGCTGCCGGTGCCGTTCGGTGGCGGCTACTACCTGCTCGCCGCGGGCGACCGGCTCGTGGCCTACCTGGGCAGCGAGGAGAACGGCGGCGGGAAGGACTACGTCTTCGAACCCCGGACCGCGACGTGGTCCGAGCTGCCGGCGGATCCGCTGAACCCCGCGTTCGACCGGGCGATGGCCTGGACCGGCAGCGAACTGGTCCTGTTCGACCACGAACTGGTCCCGAACCCGGGCTCCGAGAAGCCCGCGCTCACCCGGGCCGCGACGCTGGATCTCGCCGCCGGCTCGTGGCGGCGGCTGCCCGACTCGGAGATCCTGGGCACCGGGCCGTGGCTCGCGGCGGGCGACGAGCTGGTCAACCCGATGCTCGGCGGCGCCGACGGCGGGGAGGTCAACGGCTGGGGACGCACCTACCCGTACGGCGGCGGCCTCGCCCCGGCCACCGGCGCCTGGTCGGACCTGCCGACCCCGCCGGCCCGCGACATCGCCTCCGCGGGCGCCCGCACCGGCGGCACGGCGGTCTATTTCGGCTCCGAGGGTGTCGTTCTCGACACCGCGACCGGTACGTGGCAGCCGATTCCCGCCATCCCCGGCGGCGACGTCACCCACCGCACGGTCGTCGCGGCGGGCGTCCGCATGCTGGTGTTCGGCGGCGCGAGCTTCGACGGCACACCGACCGTCGTCGACGACGCCTGGATCTGGGCGCCCTGATCACGTACGGTCGCCGACTTCGGTCTTGAAGGTGCGCAGGCCGCGGCGGTGGTAGTTGCGCAGGGCGTTGGGGTGGTCCAGCGACGACGTGTGCAGCCAGACCCTGGCCACTGTGGGCGTCAGCGTCCACGCCTGCTCCAGCGCGAGGGTCAGCGCGTACCCGCCGAGTCCCGTCCCGACGAAACCCGGCACCAGGCCGAAGGTCTCGATCTCCACCTCGTCGCCGGGGTGGAGATCGTAGGTGACCAGGCCGGCCGGCTCGCCCTGGACGGTCAACAGCCGGAACAGCCGGTCCGGGTGCTCGGCATACCAGCCGGCCCACTGCTGATCGGTGCGGGTGACGCACTTCCACCCGTACGGGGAACCGATCTTGACCTGTAGACCGACCACCAGGGGTGAGTCGCGGTCCAGGGTCTCCAGCGCCAGGCCGGGCGCCGGCTCGGCCGGGACCAGCTGGTCACGATCGGTCATCTCGACATACGTCACGATCTCCCTCACCGGCCGAAGACTACGCGAACGTCGCCGGCGTCAGCCGGGTTCGGATTCGTGGCCGGCCGGATGGGTGCGCAGCAGGCCCGCGTAGGCGCGTTCGGCGGTGATCTCGCCGGTGACGACCCGATGGATCGTCCGGGTGATGGGCATGGGCAGCCCGTGCTGGTCGGCCAGCTGGACGGCGGCGTGCACGGTCTTGACCCCTTCGGCGACCTGCCCCATCTCCGCCAGGATGTCGGCGAGGCTGCGGCCGCGGCCGAGTTGCTCGCCGACGTGCCGGTTGCGGCTGTGCGGGCTGATGCACGTCGCCACCAGGTCGCCCATCCCGGCCAGGCCGGCCAGCGTGCTCGGTTCGCCGCCCATCGCGACGGCCAGGGTGGTCAGTTCGGCGAGCCCGCGGGAGATCACGCCGGCCCGGGTGTTGTCACCGACGCCCAGCCCCTGGGCGATGCCGGTGGCGATCGCGACGACGTTCTTGAGCGCGCCGCCGACCTCGCAGCCGATCACGTCGTGGTTGGTGTAGACGCGCAGCAGGCCGCGCCGGAACACCCGCTGGATCTCGGAGGCGACGGTCAGGTCCTCGGTCGCGATCACGGTGGCCGCCGCCATTCCGGCCATGATCTCCTTGGCCAGGTTGGGGCCGGTGAGAGCGGCCGCCGGATGTCCCGGCAGCACCTCCTTGATCACCTCGGTCATCCGCAGAAGCGAGTCGCGCTCCAGCCCCTTGCTGAGGCTCACCACCGGGATCCACGGGTGCAGGTCCGGCTTGACCTGCTCCAGCGTTTCCCGGAACGCGCCGGTGGGCACCCCGACGACCAGCAGCTCGGCGTGGGCGGCCGCCTCGGCGAGGTCGGCGGTGGCGCGAAGCCGCGTCGGCAGCGGAAAACCGGCGAGATAACGCTCGTTGCAATGTTTGACGTCGATCTCTTCCGCGGTGGCCGGGTTACGCGCCCAGATCAGCGACTCGTGATCTCTGCGGGTGAGAACGGACGCGACCGTGGTGCCCCAAGAACCCGCGCCCAGCACGGTGATCCGCATGGTCTCCCCCATTTCCATCGACACCGGAGCGAATTGAGAATACGGCCGCCCGGGCCCTATTTCAGTCGCCTCCGAACCCGCGATTCGGGATCATGTCCAACGATTCTCGTAACGGCGACACGGCAGGAAGGTCGAAGTGCGGATCGCAAGTGTGAACGCCTGGGGTGGGGCGATGGCCGACGAGCTGCTCACGTGGCTGCCCGGCAGCGGGGCGGACGTCGTCTGCCTCCAGGAGGTGACGCGGACCCCGGGGCTGAGCGGCTGGACCAGCTTCGCCGACGCGGAACGCTCCCTGCCCCAGCGTGCCGATCTCTTCGAGGACGTACGCGGAGTGCTGCCCCGCCATCAGGGCCATTTCGCGGCGAGCGACTCCGGGCCGGTGCACGACGGCGCGGGCGCCCGCCACCGGCAGGACTTCGGCCTGGCCACCCTGGTCGCCGAGGACCTGACCGTGTGCGGCCTCGACGCCACCTTCGTGCATGGACGGTTCACCGACCACGACGAGTGGCCGACCGGGGACCGGCCCCGCATCGCGCTGGCCGTGCGTACCGTGGCCCACGACAGTGGCCGGTCCGTCTGGGTGGTGCAGGTGCACGGGCTGCGCGACCCCGGCGGCAAGGGCGACACCCCGGCACGCCGGCGGCAGGCCGATCGGCTCGCGGCCCTCGTACGCCGGCTTCGTGGTCCTGAGGATCTTGTCGTGGTCTGCGGGGACCTGAACCTGCTGCCCGGCAGTGAGACCTTCGCCGTGCTGGCGGAGACCGGGCTGACCGACCTGGTTCGCGACGCCGACACCCGCACGTCGCGCTACCCCAAGCCGGTCCGCCACGCGAGCTACCTGCTGATCTCCGACGTGACCGCGGTCAAGCGGTTCGAGATCATGGCCGAGCCGGAGGTCTCCGACCATCGTGCGCTGATTTTCGACATCTGACGAGGCGGGGTCAGGAGTCGGTCAGGCGGGGAACGACCATCCGGACGGCCACCGGGTCACCCGGCCCACCGCCGGGCCGGGAGCGGTATTCCGGGACTCCCACGCAGGTGAACAGCAGGGTCGCCAGCTCGCCGGGCTCGCCGAGCAGGGCGGGCACGTCCGAGTCGACGAAGGTCATCCCGGAGGCGCCGGCGCCCAGCGCGTACGCGGCCAGATGCAGCCTGCCCTCCACGATTCCGGCCGCCAGCTGGGCGTCGCGGTAGCCGCGGTCGTCGAGCGTTTCGAGAGGGGTGGCCGCGATGACGACGTACGCCGCGTCGGCGGCCAGATCCTGGTTGAGGCAGACCCGCAGCAGTTCCCCGCGCAGGTCCCCGGCCCGTGCCGGCTTGTCCAGGTCCGGCCATCGGTACAGGCCGGGCGTGACGTCGTCGACACCGTGCACGGCGACCCAGTGCGGCACCGGCACCCCGCGCAGCGCCGCGGCCACCGGCCAGCGCAGCAGGTCGGCCGGCAGGGTCCGGGACCGGTCCATCCGCCGTTGCGAGCCCCGCCGGCGGATCACCTCGTCGAGCGTGGCGGACGACGGCACGTCCGCCAGCGGCTCGCCGGCGGGCCAGGGCTCACCGAGGGTGTCCCGCTCGCCGGCGTGCTGCGCCCCGGTGCACAGCGGCAGCTCCACCTCCGGCAGGTCGCCCGGCGTCGCCGGTCCGGACGGCCGGATCGCCGGGTCACCGTCGCCGAGCGACAGCAGGGCGAGCGGATATTCGTGTACGCCGTCGGCGCCGACCAGCTCACGCACCGTCGCGTCCGGGAACAGTGAGCGCAGCCGCGCCCCGGCCCCGGTGCTGTCGGCGGCGGCCCACAACTGCGCCAGCAGGGTGCCGGCGTCCCAGTAGAGGTGCCGCCAGCCGCGTTCGGAGTACCGCCAGCCGGTCCGCCAGGGCACCCCCGTCACGACCAGGGTGGTCGCCGTCCCCTCGGCGGCGGGACCGATCCGGACCAGGGCGTGTTCGACCGCGTCGTACCAGTAGACGGCGTCCGGCACCCCGGCCACGTCACGGGCGCTGACGTACACCTCGAGCGGGAATCGGGCCCCGGCCGACCCGGCCGCACGGAACAGGATGCGGCGCCCGTTGCGCTCGCCGCTGCGCACCACCCCGGCGCCCAGGAAGAGGATCCGGCCCAGGTGCGCGGCGTCCAGCGGCCGGGCCGCAGCCGCCACCCCGGCCAGCACCGCGGTGGCGCTCACACCCGGGTCGGGCAGGTCGCGGGGCAGGGCCAGAACCGCTGGCCCGCCCGGGTACGCCTTCATCTGCGGCGGCAGGGTGGCGGGATCGTTGGGGACGAGGTCGTGGCGGATTCGTGGGTCGTCGACGGGAACATCCCAGTCGCGGTCCGGCACGTACGACGTGAGCCGGTGCAGCAGGCCGGCACCCTCTTCGAGATTCACTCCCGCCACTCTGCCAGGCGCCCGGCGCGGGCGCCGCCCGTTGTCAGGGCACCAGCACGATGCGGTCGCCGGTGTCGGCGGCGGTCCACGCCCGGGCGATGTCGGCGAGCGGAACGGCCTTCGCCCGTACCTCGATGGTGTCCCCGGCGACCGCGGCCGCGAGTTGCGGCAGCTCGGCGAGGAAGTCGCGGGCCGGCACCGAGCCGATGCCGCTGCCGATGATCTGCAACCGGGCGGCACGCAGCGCCGCCGACGGGATCGGCGCGGACGCGCCGGCCATGGACCCGATCTGGATCCAGGTCAGCGGCGCGGTGCGGTCGGCGCGCGCGGTGAGCATCGGGATCATCGCGCCGGCGGCGGGCTCACCCCACACGTAGTCGAGGACGACGTCGACGTCGGCCGCGTGCTGGATCTCGTCGAACGTGCGGATCTCGTCAGCGCCGAGCGCGGTGAGGGCGGCCAGGCGGGACGCGTCGCGCCCGGCGGCGATCACGTGCCCGGCGCCGAACAGTTTCGCGACCTGGATCGCCATCCGCCCGGCGTTGCCGGTGGCGCCGAGGATCAGGACCCGCTGGCCCGGCTGGAACGCGATGCGGCGGCGCAGGGCCACCCACGAGGACATTCCGGGGTTCATCGCGGCGGCGATCCGGACCGGATCGGCGCCTTCCGGCAAGAGCACACTTCGGCGTACGTCGATGACGGTCCGATCGGCGAAGGTGCCGAGGCTGGTGTCGTCGAGGACCGCGTAGCGCAGCCGGCCGGCCGGGTCCCGGACGACGCCGTCGACGCCGGGGACCAGCGGGAACACGCCGTTGCTGCTGTAGTGCGCCCCGGTGGCCTTGGACCGGGTCAGGTGGTGCAGGCCGGCCGCGAGCACCTCGACGACCATCTCGCCGTCACCGGTGGTGGCGGGATCCGGGTGGTCGCGGTAGGCGGGCGGGGCGTCGAACGAGGAGAGGACTGCGGCGCGCATGGAAACCTCCGGAGATGGTTTGTATTACCAACGACCTCCAGGATGGTTGGGATTACCAACCATGTCAACTAGGATGGCGTCATGACTTCCGAGGACTCCACGGACGCGCTTCTCGACGCCCTGGTCCGCTACACCTTCAAGGTGACCGGCGTGCTCACCCGCATCGGCGCCGAGAACGACCTGTCCCTCACCCAACTGCGGGTCTTCGGCATCCTGCGCGACCGGCGTCCCCGCGTCACCGAGTTGGCCGCCTACCTGGGCCTCGACAAGTCCACGATGTCCGGCCTGATCGACCGCGCCGAACGCCGCGGCCTGCTGGCCCGGGAGAAGAACCCGAACGACGGCCGCGTCGTCGACGTGTTCCTCACCCCGGCCGGCCACGAACTCACCCGGCGCCTGTACGGCGAGGCCCGCGCCATCCTCGCCCCCGAACTGGACCGGCTGCGCCCCGACCAGCGCGAACAGCTCCTCGCCCTGCTCAATCCCATCCTCGAGCCGGATGATGGGGCCCGATGACCCGCCCCCGCCGGGTGCCACACCGCGCCCATGAGCGGAGCGTTATGGTGCCGCGGCGGGCCCGGAGGCGATAGGAGCGGCATGCTGGAGTTTCTCGAGACGATGCACCCGGGCGGGTTCGCCCTGCTCGCCCTGGTGGAGAACATCCTGCTGGTGGGCGTGGGCGCGCTGCTCGGGCACGTGGCGTTGCGGCTGCCCGGCGCGCGGCGGCTCACCCCCGATCCCGGGCCGGTGAGCGGGCAGGAACTCGCACTGGTCGCCAGCACCACCGTCCTGAACACGGCGGTCACCGTCGCCGGGTGGTGGCTGTGGAAGGCCGGCGTCATCGTCCTGACCACCGATCTCGGCATGCGGACGCTCGCCGAGCTGGTCGTGCTGGTCATGGTGATGGACGTGCTGATGTACGCCGGGCACGCGACCGTCCACCTTCGAGCGCTGTTCCCGTGGGTGCACCGGCTGCACCACGTCTTCGCCGACGCCCGCCCGATCACCCTGTTCGCGCTGCACCCGTTCGAGGCGATCGGTTTCGGGGCGATGTGGCTGGTGGTCCTGGCCGTCCATCCGTTCTCGATCGCGGCGCTGACCGCCTACACGGCGCTCAACCTCGTCTTCGGTATCCTGGGCCACCTGGGTGTGGAGCCGCTGCCCCAGCGGGTCCGCGGCAATGTGGTCTTCCGGTGGATCGCCACCCCGACCATGCACGTCGGCCATCACGCCGAGCCGCGCTGGAACCTCGGCTTCTACACCACCGTCTGGGACCGTCTGTTCCACACCCTGGAACCCGGCTACGACCTGCGCCGCGCCGCCCCCGTCCCCGAGCCCTACCGCCTCGGAGCGTAGATCAGGCGGCGGCGCGGACCCGCTCGGCGAGCGCGTCCCACAGGGCCGGAGCGGCGCCGATGGTCAGCTCGGTGGAGAAGTCCGGGCCATGGCCGCCGAGAGTCACCCCGGCCTCGCGGGCGATCAGGGCGCCGGCGGCGATGTCCCACAGGTTCGTGTCGAGGGCGACGCCGCCGTCCAGCCGGCCGGCGGCCTGGTAGACCAGGTTCAGCGCGGCCGGGATCCGGCGGATGTCGCCGACCAGCGGCAGCAGCTCCCGGATCAGCTTGCCGGTGCGCTCCTTGGTCTTCGGGTTCGGCTGGAAACTGACGCCGACGAGCGCCTCGGCCAGCGGCGGCCCGCTCGACGCCGCGATCGGCTCGCCGTTGAGAAACGCCCCACCGCCGTCGACCGCGCTGAACGTCTCGTTTCCGGCGGGGTCGTGCACCACCGCCATCCGCGGCTGCTCCCCCTGGTAGAGCGCGATACAGACGGACCACGGCCCGGTACGGCTGACGTAGTTCCGCGTGCCGTCCAGCGGATCCACGACCCACATCCAGCCGCTCCCACCGGACCGCCCGTGCCCCTCCTCCGCCTGAACCGCGTCGTCCGGCCAGGCCGCGAGGATCGCATCGACGATGAGGCGCTCGCTGGCGATGTCGACGTCCGAGACGACATCGTTGGCGTGCGCCTTGGGCGCACCCATCTTCAGCGTGTCGCGCCGCTCCAGCTGCAACCGTCCGGCACGAACCGCCAGGTCGACAGCAAAGTCCCGGGCCGCGTCAAGATCTCGGTTCACCCCCGAAACGCTATCCGATCCCCGGCGGCGGTCCGTGTTCAAGGCTCGATGGTCGCCCGCCCGGTCGGCCTCGCCGCCGCCGGCCGTCGTTATGCTGCTCGTGACCTGCCGTAACGTCACAGCGGGGAACCTGGAGGTAAGGCACATGATCGACGGCTCGTCCGCCGGCACACTGCGGTTCGAGCTTCTCGGCCCGGTTCGCGCGTTCCGGGGCGACGATCCGGTGGACCTCGGGCCGCTCGTCCAGCGGGCGGTTCTCGCCGTCCTGCTGCTGCACGCCGACCGGCCGGTGCCGGTCCAGGAGATCGTCGCCGCGCTGTGGAACGGGGATCCGCCGGAGAACGGCGTCGACGTGGTGCAGCGGTGCATCGGCGGGCTGCGCCGCGCCCTCGATCCGGAACGCACGTCGTTGCTGGCGTTCACGAACGAGGGATATGTGCTGCGGGTCGGCGAGAACACGCTCGACACCGGCCTCTTCCGGGCGGCGCTGGCGCAGGCCCGCGCCGAACATCAAACCGGAGCCATCGGTACGGGCACCGACGACATCCGCCGTCACCTCGGCCTGTGGCAGGGCGAGCCGATGGCCGGGCTGACCGGGCGGGTGTTCGATTCGGCCCGCGCCCGCCTCAACGAGGAGCGCGCCACCGCCTCCGGACTGCTGGCAGCCCCGCAGAAACCACCGGTGCCGCCACCCGCACCCACCAGGATCGAGCCACCGCAGGCGGCGGATCCGGCCTACCCGGAGGCCGTCGACCCGTGGGAGGGCCACGACCTCCTTCCCCCTCACTCGATCTGAGGACGTCCAATAGTGGCGTGCCACAGCGGGTATCTCCTCCGTTATCGGGTGTAACAACGGTCCACCCACCGGCAGGGAGGAACCCGCATTGACGGCCGCGAAACCGAACCACCTGCGAGCACGGCGCCTACTGCTGGACCACCTGGACATACATCCTGGCCGAACCGTCGGCGACGACCTGGATCCGCTCGAGGCCGGAATCGTCGGCGACACCGATCACGCCGCCGGCGGCGACTCCTACCACCTGGGCAAGGACCAGATCCGGGCACGAGGGGGCCGCGACCGCTACTCGGTCGACGAATCCACGCGTGACCGCAGCGGCCTCGACGACCACGCGTCCGCCATGGACATCGGCTTCTTCCGCCTCAAGACCCCTCGCGGCACCTTCGACCTCTACGACTTCAACGCCTGGCTGATCCCGCTCTGCAAAGCCGGCGATCCCGACACCCGCGACCTGCGTGAGGTCATCTACAGCCCGGACAGCCGGACGGTACGCCGTTGGGACCGGCTGGGCCGGCGCACCACCGGAGACGACAGCCACCGCACCCACACCCACCTGTCCGAACACCGTGACGCCGACGGCCACCGCATGGTCCGGCTGGCGACACGGTGGCTGCGGCACATCGCTCTGCTCCCCGAGGAGGACACCATGACCAAGGCCGAGTTCCTCGCGATCCTCAAGGACAAGGACGTCCGGGCCGCCCTCGCCGGCGCGATGCTCCAGACCGACGGCCTGATCCCGGCGCCGCCCGGCAACACGAACCCGGACGGCACCGCCAACACCCACTGGTCGCTCGCCTCGTACGCCCAATGGACGTACCGGCATCTGATCGACGCCCGTACCGCGATCACCACCCTGGCCACCCGGGACCAGGTCGACGAGGTCGCGCTGGCGGGCGCGCTGGCCCCGATGCTCGCGGCCGCGCTGCCCGGCGACCGCGACGATCTGACCCCCGCCGAGCTCCAGCAGGCCATCGTGGGGGCCCTGCGCGAACTCGCCGGAAGCAGCTGACCGGAACGGGTCATCCTTCGGGGATGAGCCAGGTTTCCACGTGGTCACCCGATCCTTTATCGACGCTTGCGGACGGAGGGCCCGTTCGGGCGCGTCGGTGAAAGCCGGGAGGTCACGTGGGAACGGGGCTGATAATCCTGCAGGGCGTCGTCGTCATCGGCGCGATCCTGCTCGGCGTACGGATGGGCGGCATCGGCCTCGGGCTGTGGGGCCTGGTCGGCCTTGCGGTGCTGGTGTTCGGTTTCGGGCTGGCGCCGGGCGAGCCGCCCACCTCGTCGATGCTCATCATTCTGTCCGTCATCACGGCGGCGTCGACCATGCAGGCCGTGGGCGGCATCGACTATCTGGTCGAGGTCGCCAAGAAGATCCTGAAACGCAAACCCGCGCTGATCGCGCTCATCGCGCCGGTCGTCGCGTTCATCTTCACCCTCGGTGCGGGCACCGGCTTCATCTACTACCCGCTGATTCCGGTCATCTTCGCGGTGGCCTATTTCAACGGGGTACGACCGGAGCGGCCGCTCGCAGTCGCGGGAACGGCGTCACAGTTCGCCATCACGGCCAGCCCGGTCAGCGCCTCGATGGCCACCCTGGTCGGCCTGCTGGACCCGGTCGACTTCGGGATCGGCGACATCCTGATCGTCGTGCTGCCGGCCAGTGTCGTGGGCCTGCTCGCCGCGTCCTTCGTACAGATGCGGGTCGGTAAGGAACTCGCCGACGATCCGGAGTACCAGCGCCGGATCTCGTCCGGCGAGATCAAGCCGGTGGACACCAGCGTGCTGGAGGCCCGGCAGCTGCCGAAGGAGGCCAAGCGCAGCACGTTCATCTTCCTGGCCGGTATCGCCGTCATCGTGCTGCTCGGCATGGTCGAGTCGCTGCGCCCGGCCTTCCCGGACGACGAGGGCAACCTGGTGCCGATCAGCACCTCGATCGTGATCCAGATCGTGATGGGTGTGACCGCCACGCTGATCGTGCTGTTCTGCAAGGTCAAGATCAAGGACGTGGTCACGCAGAGCACCATGACCTCCGGCCTGGTCGGCCTGATCGCGCTGTTCGGCATCGCCTGGCTGGCGGACACCTGGATCGCGGCGAACGAGACCGCGATCGTCGACGCCATGGGTGGCCTGGTCGAGGCGGCGAGATGGACGATCGCCATCGCCATCTTCATCGTGGCGGCACTGACCACGAGCCAGGCGGCGGCGCTCGCCGCGATCGTACCGATCGGTCTGGCTCTGGACATCCCGCCGCAGTTCCTGGCAGCGTTCTCGGTGGCCGCGATCGGCATCTACTTCTTCCCGGCCAACGGCTCGCAGGTCACCAGCATCGCCGCCGACGAGACCGGCACCACCGGGATCAGCCGGTTCGCGATCTGGCACTCCTTCTCGCTGCCGATGTTCATCATGTGGCTCGTCTCGACCGTGGTGGCGCTGGTGACGGCGGCGCTCGTCTACGGCACCAGCTAGGAGGCTGCGATGACGAAGCGGTGGATGCGGTCCGTCCTGGCCGCCGCGGGCGTGTTCGCCCTGGTGCTGACGCCGGTCGCGGTCCGGGCACAGGAGGCGGCCGGCTACGACGGCTTCATCCGGGACGGCAGCTGCGCGGAACCCGGCCAGGACCTGCACATCGACCTGGCCGGCGGCGGCAGCCACGACGTCGAGCCGTACCGGGCCGAGGGCGCCGCGCTCGGCTTCTACGGGGCGCCGCAGGTGCCCGGGTTCGGTGTCGGCGCGATCTACAGCGGCCAGCGGTTCTCGCTGGTCCTGACCGAGGGCGGGCGGGACGTGGCGTGCGGCGACCTGCTCCAGCCCGAGGAGGACCGGTTCGGGCGGGCCGGACTGGCCGTGGCGCAGCTGCTGCCGGCCGGTGACGGAGGCGTACAGGGTGTGGCCGTCCTGGAACGGACCCGGCTGGAGCGGGAGCTCGACATCGTGCCGACCCGGGCCCGCATCCTGGTGTCGGCCGGCGCGGTCACCCCGCCCGCACAGCCGGCGAACGGCTACAACGCCCATGTCAAGGGCGGTACCTGCCAGGCGCCGAGCGGTCCGATCCGGCTCAACCTGCCGGGTGAGGGCACGTTCGACGTCACCCCGTACCGGGCCGAGACGGGTCCGGGGCGGTCGGCGACACTCGCGTACGTCGGCAGTCCGCCGGTGCCCGGGTTCACTCTGGCCACCGCCTACACCGGCCTGCAGAGGTTCTCGCTGACCATCAGCGACCCGACCGGGCAGACCACCGCCTGCGGGGACGTGCTGCGGCCCGACTCGGACGCGTTCGTCGAGGCGGGACGGGCGCTGGTGCTGCTCAATCCGACCGGATCGGCCGGCACCCCCGGCTACGCGGTGATCCAGCGGGTCGGCATGCAACGCGAGCTGGACGTCACCCCGACCCGGGTGTCGATCATCCTGTTCGCGGCACCGGCCGTCTAGGACGGCGAAACGGCCGGCGGCCCAGTGAGCCGCCGGCCGTTTCCCGTGCTCAGGTCGAGAC
The DNA here is from genome assembly GCF_014205215.1 of Actinoplanes lobatus. Taxonomy (NCBI): domain Bacteria; kingdom Bacillati; phylum Actinomycetota; class Actinomycetes; order Micromonosporales; family Micromonosporaceae; genus Actinoplanes; species Actinoplanes lobatus. The sequence continues at coordinate 6,277,071 of NZ_JACHNC010000001.1, read as the reverse complement.
GCTGCGGCTGGCCACCCGCTCGGCGAGCAGGCGGCACGGGATCTCCTCCTCGACGATCCTGCCGTCGTGGGCGTACACCTTCAGCGCCTGGGCGCCCGGCTCGGAGGTGACCGCCTCCACCGGTTCCCCGTCGGCGGTGAACCGGATGGCGACACGGTTGCCGGAGGCGTACCCCATCTCCAGGGACCCGTCGAGCAGGGCCGCGTGGAAGATCGGCCGCCGCTGGTCCTCGGCGTCGTAATGCGGGCAGTAACTGCCCTTGATCATGCCGAGGCCCTCGTTCAGCAGCTGGAGCGTCGGCCCGTACGAGTCGGTGGTCCCGCCCTCGAACCAGCACAGCCCGCCGGCGCTGCCACCGGTCAGCACCGCCCCGCCGGCCAGCGCCTGATGCAGCAGCGTGTCCACGCCCTGCCGCCGCCACACGTCCAGCATGTTGGCGGTGTTGCCGCCGCCCACATGGATCACGTCAGCACCGAGCACGATGCCGGACAGGTCGTCGAAGTCGCGGTGGAACAACCGCAGATGCCGCGGCCGGCACCGTCCGGAGTGGAACGCCTCGTAGAACGACACGATGTAGCTGGCGTCGTCCCCGGTCGCCGTCGGCAGGAACAGCACCACCGGGTCGTCCTTGCCGGTGAGCTCCAGCACGTAGTCGTGCAGCGGGTCGTCGCGGCGGTCCATCACCGCGCGGCCGGCGCCCATCGGGACGATGTGACCTGGCATGAAAGCTCCCTCACTGTTGCTGGGTGGCGATGGTCAACAGGATCGCGCACGCCGCCACCATGTCGTCGATCGCGATGTGCTCGCTGGTCGCGTGTTCGTCGACCATGCCGGTGGCCAGGCCGACACACGGGATCCCGCGGGCGTTGAGGAAGTTGCCGTCGGTGCCGCCGCCGGACTTGCGGTCGATCACCTCGATGCCGTGCGCCCGGATGGCGCGGGCCGCGTCCCGGTACGGCTTCGCGACCGGGTCGATGTGGTAGGTGTGGTAGATCTCCTCGGCCACGAACTCGTAGGTCGCCCCGTGCCGCCGCGCCGCCGCGTCCACGGCGGCCCGCATGGCGGCCAGCTGCTTGTCGAGTTTCCCCTGGTCGTGACTGCGGGCCTGACCGGTGAGGACGGCGGTGGCCGAAACCACGTTGCGGGCCTCCCCGCCGGCCAGGATGCCGATGCCGGCGACCGTCTCGTCGTCGATGCGGCCCAGCGGCATCGCGGCGATCGCCTCGGCCGCCACCCGCAGCGCGTCGACACCCTTCTCCGGCTCCACACCGGCGTGGGCCTTGCGCCCGTGCACGGTGATGTCGACGTCCATCGCGGTGGGCGCCCAGTAGGTGATGGAGCCGATCGCGCCCGCGGTGTCGAACACGTACCCGTGGGTGGACCGCAATCGCGCCACGTCCAGCTGCCGTGACCCGACCAGGCCGGCCTCCTCGGCCACCGACACGACGAACTCGATCGTCGGATGCGGCAGCTCCGGATGCTCCCCCAGCAGCGTCAACAGTTCCAGACAGGACGCGATGCCGGCCTTGTCGTCGGCGCCGAGGATGGTGGAACCGTCGGTCCGGATCACCCCGTCGTCGCCGATGACGGGCCGGATCCCGACGTCGGTGCCGACGGTGTCCATGTGCGTGGAGATCAGGAAGCCCTCCCCCGGCCCACCGGCCAGGGTGGCGATCAGGTTGCCCGCCTCGTCCCGGCGGACGTCGGCGCCCAGCTCCGTGAACCGGCGCTCCAACTCCACACCGATCCGCTGCTCCTGCCCGGTCGGGCTGTCGATCGCGACCAGGTCGAGGAACGTCCGAACGAGACGATCCCGGTCCACCGTCACCGCTGCCATGTCGATCCTCTCCTCGGCGTACGGTCATGGTCGCGGCCGTCGCGGGCCCGTCGCCTCACCCGTCCGGGATGAAGGACGCCACGCGGCGCCCGGTCAGCGTGACCTCCCGCAACCGGCGTCACGTCACGGAGTCGAACATGGCATCGGATGAGTACGTCTCGACCGCCGGCGAGCTTCCCTCCCCCCGACGAGGTTCCCTGGCCACCTTCGCCCCGCCGCTGGACAACTTCGGCAACAGCGTCCGGGGCCTGCTGGCCGCCCGCTTCCTCTCCCGCCGCCTGGGCCTGCCCCTCTTCGCCTCCGAGGCGGCGGCCTGAGCTCCTCGGTGGATCGGCCGGTGATCACCAGAAAGCCCTAATCCAGGGCGGCGCACAGGGCGTGGACGGCGGCGGCGAAGCCATGTTCCGGTGGGGTGCCGTAGCCGACGACCAGGCCGTCGCGCGGTGGCATCGGGCTGGCCGGATGACGGTAGGCGGACAGGCCGTCGACCGCCACGCCGAGGGTGCGGGCGGTGGCCAGAACCCGGGGTTCGCTGCCCGGCGGCAGGGCCAGCACGGCGTGCAGGCCCGCGGCGATACCGGTCACCCGTACCGTTGGGTGTCGCTCTTGGAGGGCGGTGACCAACAGATCCCGCCGGCGGCGATAGGTCTGGCGCCTGCGGCGCAGATGCCGGTCGTAGCCGCCGGAGGCGAGGAAGTCGGCCAGCGTCAGCTGGTCGCCGACGCCGGACCAGAACTCGCGCCCGCCCTTCACCGCGAGCAGGTCGTCGATCAGGTGGTCCGGCAGCACCATCCAGCCGAGCCGCAGCGCCGGGGACAGGCTCTTGCTGGCCGAACCCAGATAGACCACCCGATCCGGGTCGAGGCCCTGCACCGCGCCGATCGGCTGGCGGTCGTAGCGGAACTCGCCGTCGTAGTCGTCCTCCAGGATCAGCCCGCCGGAGGCGCGTGCCCAGTCGACGACGGCGGTGCGGCGGGCCGCGTGCAGGGCGCCACCGGTCGGGTACTGGTGCGCGGGCGTCAGCAGCACCGCGCCCGCCCCGCTGCCGGGCAGCGTCGCGATGTCGGCGCCACGCTCGTCGACGGCCAGCGGGACCGTCCGGATCCCTGCGTTCTCCAGGATCTGGCCATGGAACCGCAATCCGTACGCCTCCACCGCGACCGTCCTCGGCAGCAACTCGGCGAGCAACCGTAGACCGCCGGCGAACCCGGCGCAGATGACGATCCGGTCGGCGTCGGCGCGGACGCCCCGGGCCCGGCCCAGGTATTCGGCCAGCGCCCGCCGCAGTTCCGGCCGGCCACGAGGGTCGCCCGGCCCGAACGCCTCACTGGGCGCCGCGGTCAGCGCCCGCCGCGCCGACGTCGACCACGCGGCCCTCGGGAACGCGGCGGCGTCCGGCGAGCTCGGCGCGAGATCGTGCACCGGCCGCCGGTCGTGGGCGCTTGGCTGCTGTGGCCGGTTGCCGGCGGGCGGGGCGGCACGGGCCGCGACCCGGGTACCGGAGCCCTGCCGGGCGGTCAGCCAGCCCTCCTCGACCAGTTCCGCGTACGCCTCGGCGACCGTGTTGCGGGCGATGCCGAGGTCGGCGGAGAGCGCCCGGTAGGACGGCAGCCGGGTGTCCGGTTTCAGCTGGCCCGACCGGATCGCGTCACGCAGCGCCCGCATCAACCGCGCCCGGCGGCTGCCCGGCCCATCCAGCGAAGTGACCCATGAATCCGGCATGGAAATGAACCATAGCTGAGGTCACTTCCGTTCCTAGGCTCAGTTCATGACCGAACAGCGCATGACCTTCCGTACCGCCGCACCCCAGGTCCACCGGGCGATGCTCGCCCTCGATGCGGCCGCGAAACAGGGCCTCGACCCGGTTCTGGCCGAGTTGGTCCAGATCCGGGCGGCGCAGATCAACCGGTGCGCCTACTGCATCGGCTACCACACCCGTGACGCCCGCAAGGCCGGCGAGACCGAACAGCGGATCTTCCAGCTCACCGCCTGGGAGGAGTCGCGCCTCTACACCGAGCGCGAGCGGGCGGCGCTCGCCCTCACCGACGCCGTCACCCTTCTGCCGCACGGCGTCTCCGATCAGGTGTACGCCGAAGCGTCCCGCCACTTCGAAGAGCCGGAGCTGGCGCGGCTCATCGCCCTGATCCTCACCGCCAACGCGTGGAACCGGATCAACGTCACCTGCCGCACCGCACCCGATGACCACTGAGGTCCTGGCCCGGCCGGTTCGCGGCTGGGTGGCCGTCGCCGCGGTGACCCTGGGCATCTTCGCCCTGATGACCTCCGAGTTGCTGCCGGTCGGCCTGCTCACACCGGTCGGAGCGGCGCTCGGGGTGGCCGAGGGGGTGGCCGGATTGATGGTGACGGTGCCCGGTCTGGTCGCCGCTGTGTCAGCGCCGCTGGTCACGGTGGCGACCGGCCGCCTGGACCGGCGGCTGGTCCTCGGCCTGCTGGTCGGCCTGGTCGGTGCCGCCAACCTGATGTCGGCGTTCGCGACGAGCTTCACCGTGGTGCTGGTGGCGCGCTTCCTGATCGGGATCAGCGTCGGCGGATTCTGGTCGGTGGCCGGTGGCATCGCCCTGCGGCTGGTGCCGTCGCACCACGTGCCCCGGGCCACCGCGGTGATCTTCGCTGGCGTGGAGACGGCATCGGTGCTGGGTGTACCGGCCGGAACCCTGCTGGGCGACCACGCCGGGTGGCGGACGGCGTTCGCCGCGGTCGGTGTGCTGGGCCTGGTCGCGCTGGCGGCGATCGTGCTGCTCACCCCGGCGCTGCCACCTTCGAGGACACTACGGCTGATCGATCTGCCCGCGGTGCTGCGGGGCGTCCGGGGCCTGCGGGCGGCGCTCACCGCCACGTTCCTGATCATCACCGGCCACTTCACGGCGTACACGTTCGTCCGCCCGGTCCTGCTCGCCGACGGCGTGTCCGCGCCGATGGTGGGTGTGCTGCTGCTGGTGTTCGGGGTGGCCGGGATCTGCGGCAACGTCGTGGCCGGTGCGCTGATCCATGGCCGGATCCGGGCGGCCGTGGTGCTGATCGCCACGGCCCTGGCCGTCGCCATGGTCGCGCCCGGCGGTCCCGGCTGGCTGATCCTGTGGGGACTCGCTTACGGCGCCGTCCCGGTCACCCTCCAGACGTGGGTGCTGACCGCCGCCCCAGCCGCGACCGAGGCCGCAAGCGCCCTGTTCGTGTCCGTCTTCAACGCGTCGATCGCCCTGGGCGCCCTGCTCGGCGGCCTGGCCGTGGACCGTCTCCCGCTGACCGGGGTGCTGCTGATCGGCGCGGCGCTGTCGCTGCTCACCCTAACTGTGGCGCGCCGCGCCCCAGACCGCTGAGGCGCGCCTCCCCTCCCCCGGGCGCCAATCTTGGACGCCTCACCACCGTCAGCGGTGCCCAACCGTCCAAGATCCCCCACGAACAAGCCCCGAGACCCGCCTCCCCTCCCGGCGCTGATCTTGGACGTTCCACCACCCTGCGCGGTGGCCAACCGTCCAAGATCCACCACGGACGAGCCGCGGGAGCAGCCTTCCCCTCCCCCGGGCGCCAATCTTGGACGCCTCACCACCATCCGCGGCGCCCAACCGCCCAAGATCCCCCGCGGACAAGTCCCGCAACCCGCCTCCCCCTCCCGGCGCTGATCTTGGACGTTCCACCACCCTGCGCGGTGGCCAACCGTCCAAGATCCTCCACGGACGAGCCGCGGGAGCAGCCTTCCCCTCCCCCCGGACGCCGATCTTGGACGCCTCACCACCATCCGCGGTGGTCAACTGCCCAAGATCCCCTGCGGACAAGCCCCGGGACCCGCCTCCCCCTTCCGGCGCTGATCTTGGACGTTTTAGCACCCTGTGCGGTGGTCAATCGTCCAAGATCGTCGCGGAAGGGTCGCGGGACGAGTCGAGGGTCCAGCGGAGCTGGAAGAGGCAGGCCGTGGCCATCAGGATGGCGGGGACCACGGTGAAGCCGAGGAGCAGAGCGGTGTGCGCCGACTCCGGCTGCACCACCGTCCGGCCCTCGGTCGTCGCGATGAAACCGCCGAGGGCCAGGGCCGCCGAGTAGACGTAGGGGCCGACGGCGGTGCCGGTCGCCTCGGTGGCGGTCCAGACCCCGGTGTAGGCGCCCGCCCGGCCAGCGCCACGAGCTTCCGCGGCCGCCACCGCGTCCGGGACCATCGAGAACGCGAACAGTTGCAGCCCGGCGAAGGCGACACCCAGTACGACGACGACCGCGACGGCCGGCGCCACCCCGTATCCGAGCAGCGGCGCCAGCGATCCGGCCACGAACACCACCTGGCAGATCACCAGTCCTCGCTGTTTGCCGATCCGCCGTGACACCCGCGCCCACACCGGACCCGCCACCACGGCCGGACCGAGGAAGGCGCCCATGAACACCGCGGTCAGCTTGGAGTCACCGAAGACGTGTTCGGTGTAGAACGGCAGCGCGGCCAGAAACAGGTGGGTGGTCGCCCCGGTGAACAGATAGGACAGCACCAGCGCCCGGAAGTCGCGGTCCCGCCATGCCTCCGCGATGTCTCCGAGGGTGGAGTGGGCGTCGGCCGCCGGTGTCCGGAATCCGGCGTGCGCGGTAAGCCGCCGTACCCCGGTCACCGCGACCAGCCCGGACACCACCATGACCCCGGACAGCAGCAGCGCCATCCGCGCGTAGTCGCCGCGCTCGCCCGCCGCGACCAGCGCCGGCGCGGCCACCCCGGCGCCGAGCAGCCCGAGTGTCAGGAACAGCATCCGGAACATGAAGACCCGGGTGCGCTCGTGGTAGCCGATCCGCAGGTCGGACGGCGTGGTCAGGTACGGCACCTGGAAGCAGGCGAAGAGCAGGTTCCCGGCGATGAACCAGCCACCGACCCACAGTGCGGCGGCCGCCCCGGACAGCCCGGCGGGGACGGTGAACATGCCGGCCATGGCGACCGCGAGCAGCAGGCCCACCCGCAGCAGGCCGAGCCGGTGCCCGCTGCGGCGCGCGGCGGCATCCGAGCGGCTGCCCAGATACGGATGCACCACCACGTCGATGATCTTCGGCAGCAGCAGGGTCAGGCCGGCCAGGAACGGCGTCACCCCGAGGGTGTGGGTGAGGAAGTAGAGCAGCAGCAGCCCGGGGACGGTGACCCACACGCCCATCCCGATCGAGCCGGTGGCGTACGCGACGAGGTCACCGGTCCTGGTCCGGGTCCCGGTGTGCTGGGCGGTCATCGGGCACCCCCGTGGCGGGCGACGACACCGGCGGCCAGGCCGGCGCCCTCGAACGCGCCGGACCGGACCCTCCCGGCCAGGGTGCGGGCGACGATCCGGTCGGTGAGCGCCGGGAAATGGCGGGCCAGGAAGAACTCGACCGCCCCGCGCCCGGTGGTCGGCAGGTCCCGGTAGCGGCGCCGGCTCAGGGCGGCCCGCAGCACGGCACGGACCACCCCGTCGAGCGGCTCGTAGCGGCTCATGCCCTCCAGCGACAGCCCGGCGGCGGCGGTCGAGTCGTGGATGGGGCTGCGGACCGCGGACGGGTACACGCAGGTGACGCCGACGTGGGTGCCGATCTCCAGGCGGAGCGCGTCGGCGTACGCGACCAATGCTCTTTTGGAGGCGCCGTAGGCGGCGGCCAGCGGCAGCTGCATGACGGCCATCCGCGAGCTGAGCATCACGATCCGGCCACGCGAGGCGACCAGGGCGTCCACACAGGCCGCGGTCACCCGCCACGTGCCGAGCAGGTTGATGTCGAGCTGGCGGCGTACGTCGGCGCCCGGCGGCAGTTCGGCCGGGGCCGGCCCGCCGATACCGGCGTTGTTGACGAGCAGGTCGAGCCCGCCCAGCAGCTCGATCGCCTCGGCGACCGCCGCGGCCACGGCGGCGTCGTCGGTGAGGTCGCACGGCAGGACCTCGACCGGATCGTTGACGCGGGGCGCGACGTCCAGGCCGACGACGCGGGCGCCGAGCGCGTCCAGGCGGGTGCAGATCGCCCGGCCGAACGTCCCGGACGCGCCGGTCACCAGGACACGCATTCCGCGGGGGTCACGACTGCTCATGAAGAGGCTCCTCGGGCGATCTCACGGTTCATGGCGGTGACGTACCGGTCGAAGTCGATGCGCATGTGTGGCCGGCCGTGGGCGCCCCACCGGGTTACGGCCGCGCGCAGGTCGCGGTCGACGGCGCGCCGCTGGTCGGCGGCCGACGGCAGGGCATAGGCGCCGGAGAGGTACGCGGCGGCGAGCTTGGCCTGCACCTCCACGACCGGGAACGCCGATCCGGTGGACTGCATCAGCCCGACGAACGCGAGGCTCGGATCGTCGAGGTGGAAGACCCGGCGATAGAGCGGCAGGCGTTCCGGTCCCTCTCCGAGCCATCGGGAGGACAGAAACGGGATCTGTACGCGGTAGCCGGTCGCCCACACGATCACGTCGACGTCGTCGCAGGTCCCGTCGGCGAAGACCACTTTCGTCCCGTCGAGGCGCTCGATGCCCGGGCGCGCGGCCACCTCGCCGTGGGTGAGCCGGTGCAGGATGGTGTCGCTGATCGTCGGATGGTTCTGGAACAGCCCACCGGCCGGGGCGGGCAGGCCATATCGCTGCGGTGTGCCGACCGCCAGCCGCAACATCGTCTCGGCGACCCGCTGCCGTACCCGCCACGGGAGCACGGCAAGGGCGCCGCCGGTGGCGTCGGACGGCCGCCCGAACAGGTACTTCGGCACGATGTGGACGCCGTGCCGGGCGGACAGCAGCACCGGCCCGCTCGCCGTGTGGGAGGCGTCGACGGCGATGTCCATGGCCGAGTTGCCCATGCCGACGACCAGCACCCGCCGTCCCTGGAAGACGTCGGCGGTGCGGTAGTCGTGGGCGTGCATCTGCAGTCCGTCGAAGGTGCCCGGATAGCCGGGGTCGGGCAGCAGGGGTGCCCAGTTGTGGCCGTTGGCGACCACGACGGCGTCGAATTCGCCGATGCCGCCCGGGTCGGTGGTGACGGTCCAGCGGTCGCCGCGTTCGACGGCGGTGACGGTTTCGCCGTACTGGATGTGGGCGGTCAACCGGAACCGGTCGGCGTAGGCGGCCAGGTATCCGGCGACCCGCTGCGCCGACGGATAGTCGGGCCAGTCGGCGGGCATCGGGAAGTCGGCGAACTCGGTCCGCCCCCTGCTGGTGTTGAGGTGCAGCGACGCGTAGGTGTCGGTCCACAGGCCGCCGGGCCGGTCCCGCCGATCGTAGGCGGCGACCTCGCATCCGGCATCGAGCAGCGCCTTTGTGGTGGCCAGTCCGGCCGCTCCGGCGCCGATCACGGCGACACGCATGGAACTCCTAGTCACGTTGTGGTGTTTGCCAAACCGTAAGGGCTGGCAGCCGGGCTGGACATGGCGTGGAGCACGCGTTTGCGGCCCGAGGTTGTGGGCCACCACAAGGCACGGCAGCATGTCCGCATGCACCCGTCTGACGGCTGGACCGCCGTGGTCGACCTGATCGAACGCGTGATGGGCGACGAGGACCTGTTGCCGTCGGTGACCGCCGGGGTTCGCGCCACCGTGCGGGAGGTGTCGGTGCTGCCGCCGTCGGACGTCGCCGGGCACACCCGGGCCCTGCTCACCGCGGCGACCCGGGCGCTGGCCGACCGGCGCGGGCCGACCGAGGCCGAGTTGTCGTTCGTGGCCGAGCTGGGGGTGGCCCGGGCTCGGCAGGGTGTGCCGATCGAGGCGGTGCTCGGCGCGATCCACGTCGCCGAACGCGCCATCTGGGCCCGGGCCCGGGAGGTGGCCAGATCGGAGGGGGTCAGCGCCGATCGGCTGCTGGATGCTCGCGAGCTGTACGACGACTGGGCCGACGCGGTCCGCGGCCGCCTGATCACCGCCCACCGGGTGACCAGGGCGGACGCGGATCCGCGGCGCAACGACCGGGACGCGGCGATCCTGCGGCGGCTGTTGCAGGGCGGGTCGGCGGCCGCTCTGGCGGTGGCCGAGGCGGGTCTGCCGGCGTCCGGTGGCCTGTGGGTGCTGGTGGCCCGCCCGGGGTTCGACGAATCCGTGTTGCGCGAGCAGCCGCCGGTGGTGTGCGCGGTGGTGGACGGCCTGTTCGTGGCGGTGCTGTCGCGGGCGCCGTCCGCCCGTACCGGCACTGCCGGGCTGGCCGGCCCGGACGGCCCGGACCGGCTGGCCCCGGTCAAGCGCCTGGCGGTGGCCGCACTGACCGCCGCCGAGTCGACCGGCCGCACCGGTGTCGCCCACATCGCCGACGTCGCCTGGCAGGCCGCGCTGACCGACCGGGCGGACCTGGCCGCCGTGCTGCTGGACCGGCACCGCCCGGCGTGGGCGGCTCTCGGCCCGAACGCGGAACCGGTGGCCCACGCCGTTCTGGCCTGGCTGGAGAGCGACCGGGACGTGACGGTCGCCGGTGGGCGGTTGTTCGTGCACCCGAACACGGTGCGCAACCGGGTCCGGCGGTTCGCCGAGCTGACCGGCATCGACCCGGCCGGCACGTTCGGCGCCACGAACGCCTGGTGGCTGTGCCGTACCTGGCTGCGCGAGGCGACCTGACCCGGCAGTGTTACCGACCGTAAAACGTCCGGTAACGGAAAGCCGTCATCCGGCCTACGGCGGGATAATCTCGGCGGCGTGCAGCGCACGACTCGGCGCAGCGACCTGCCGTTGCCGGCCGCGCGCCGATCGCCGGACTCGACGGCGGCGGTGCTGCGAGCCGTCCTCGACCATGGACCGATCGCGCGCAGTTCGATCGCCCGGGCGACCCGGCTGTCCGCGGCCACGGTCAGCGGCATCGCGGCGTCGTTGCAGGAGCGCGGCCTGGTCCGCGAGGTGCCGGAGGCGGTGGTCCGGCCGGGTATCGGCCGCCCGCACGTGCCGCTGGACGTGGACTCCGCCGCGGTCGGCGTGATCGGGGTGCACATCGCGGTCCCCCGGGCCACGGTGGCGCTGCTGAATCTGCGCGGCCGGGTGCTGGTTCGCCATCAGGATCCGCACGGGCGCCGCGATCCGCAGAGTGTGCTGGCGGCGGTCGCCGACCGGGTGGCGGCGATCCGCCGCGAGCACGGGCGCCGCCGCCGGATCCTCGGCCTGGGTCTGGCCACCGGCGGCTGGGTGGACGGCGTCAACGGTACGGTCGTCGAGCACCCGGTGCTGGGCTGGCGTGACGTGCCGGTGGCCGCGACCCTGTCCGCCGCCACCCGGCTGCCGGTCCGGGTGGACAGCAACTCCCGGGCCCTGCTGCGTGCCGAACAACTGCTCGGACGGGTAGCCGGGGCCGCCCGCCGCAGTGCCGTGCAGATCTTCGTGGGCAACGTGGTCGACGTGGCGTTCGCGACCGGCGGCGTGATCCATCAGGGCCCGCGGTCGGCGGCCGGCGCGGTCGCCCACCTGCCGGTCGAGGGCTGTGCCGAACCGTGCTCCTGCGGCCGGATCGGCTGTCTACAGGCCGCGGTCGGCGAGCGGGCGCTGGTCCGCCGGGCGCTGGCCGCCGGCCTGATCGAACGCCCGGACATCCACGCCGTGGTGGACGCCGCACTGGCCGGCTCCGCGGGGGCGGTGGCGCTGCTGGAGGAGCGCGCCCGCCGGGTGGGCCGGGCCGCCGCCCTGCTGCTGGACCTGTTCGACCCGGACGTGCTGCTGGTGTCGGAGGCGGGCGCGAACCGGGTGCCCGGTTGTCTCGCGGCGTTGCGCGCGGAGGTGGCGGCGTGGTCGTCGGCGGGCGCCGACATGACCACCACCGTGCACCCGTCGAGCTTCCCGGAGAACGTACTGGCGGTGGCCGGCGGGGCGGTCGCACTGGATCAGGTGTACGCGAACCCCTCGATCTAGCTGGGATTACTAACTTCAGTGGGGCGCAATATTGCCTCCTAAGCCTAGCGGATTAGTATGGATTGCGAGCCCGATCGAACGGAGCCCCGCATGACCGTCATCGTTTCCCGGCCGACACCGGTCGACGCCGCACTGTTCCGCCAGGCCTTCCGCCGGCACGCCGCCGGCGTGGCCGTCGTGACCACCGATGCCGGGCGCGGTGCGGCCGGCGTGACCGTCACCTCCCTCGCGTCGCTCTCGGCCGAACCACCGCTGCTGTCGTTCAGCGTCGCCGCCACCGGCTCGGTCTGGCCGCACCTGCGCGACGCCGACACCGCGGTCATCCACCTGCTCGGCGCCGAGCACACCGCGCTGGCACAGACCTTCGCCACCAGCGGCATCGACCGGTTCGGCGCCCCGACCCGCTGGCGCCGGCTGCCCACCGGCGAACCGGTGCTGGAGGACGCCGCCGCCTGGCTCCGGATCTCGATCGAGCACCGCCACCCGGCCGGCGGCTCCCACCTGGTCATCGGCCGGGTCGAGGAGGCCGAACTCGCCGAGGAAGGCGCTCCCCTGCTCTACCACGCCGGCCACTACCACGCCCTCTGAGAAGGACGCCATGATCACGATTCCCCGGAAAGCCGTCCTCGCCGTCCTCGCGACGGTCCTGGCCACTGGCGCCGCCTGCGGCAGCGAGGAGGCCACCACCAAACTGGAACTGTCCGCCGCCCTGCCCGACAAGGTCCCCAGCGGCACCACGCTGCGCATCGGCGACCCGCAGATCCAGGCGATCCTCGGCGCGTCCGGCCTGGACGAGGAGCTGAGCGCCGCCGGTATCACCACCGAGTGGGCCAACATCAGCGGCGGCCCGCAGAGCATCCAGGCGTTCCGCGCCGACAAGCTGGACTGCAGCTCGGTCGCCGACATCCCGTCACTGTTCGCGGCGTGGACCGGCACCTCCACGAAGATCGTGTTCCAGGCGGTCACCATCGACCCGCTCGACCACCCGATCTACAAACTGGGCGTCGCGCCGGGCGTGAACGTCGCCTCGCTGGCCGACCTGCGCGGCAAGAAGATCGCCTACAGCGCCGGCCAGGCCCAGGGCGCGCTGGTCCTGCGGGTGCTCCAGAAGGCCGGGCTGAGCCAGAAGGACGTCCAGCTGATCGAGCTGACCAGCACCGGCGACTCGTACGTCACCTCACTCGGCACCAAGGCGGTCGACGTCGCCCCGATCGGGGCGCAGAACATCAAGCTGTACGAGGCGAAGTACCCGGGCGCCACCTCGATCAACACCGGCATCCGTGACGACGCGTCCACCCTGTACTGCCTCACCACGGCGGTGGAGGACGCGGACCGGGCGGCGGCCCTGAAGGTCTACGTGGGCATCCGCACCAAGGCCCTGCTCTGGGCGAACGACCACCCCGCCGAGTTCGCGAAGGCCTACTACCAGGACTCGCAGAAGCTCAGCGCGGCGGACGCCAAGGCGGTCGTCGAGATCAACGGCGACAAGGGCATCCCGGCCACCTGGGACAACGCGATCAAACGGCTCCAGGAGACCGCCGACCTGCTGGCCACCGAGCAGAAGCACGACAAGCTCGACGTGACCACGCTGGTCGACCGCCGTTTCGAGAAGGTCCAGGCGGACGCCGCCGGCGACCGGGTGGTCACGGGTGATGCCACATGACCGCCACCCTGCACACCGCCCCGGTGACCATCCCGGACACCACCGACCAGCGCGTCGTCCGCCGCCGTCTCGGCCCCGGCCACCGCATCCGGTTCTCGTTCTGGTTCGGCCCGGCGCTCGCCCTGGCCATCTGGTCGATCGGCTCGGCCACCGGCCTGATCAAACCGGCCATCCTGTCCGCCCCGTGGGACGTGGTGGTGGCCTTCCAGGACCAGTGGGTCAACCACGACCTGCTCGGCAACATCGTCGCCTCGCTCCAGCGGTCGCTGGTCGGCCTGACCCTCGGGGTGGTGACCGGCGCCGTCCTCGCGGTGATCTCCGGGCTGTCCCGGTTCGGTGAGTCGCTGATCGACGGGCCGATCCAGATCAAGCGGTCCGTCCCCACGCTCGCGATCATCCCGCTGTTCATCGCCTGGTTCGGCATCGGCGAGGAGATGAAGGTCATCACGATCGCGCTGATCAGCCTGGTCCCGATCTACATCCACACGCACAACGGGCTGCGCGGCATCGACGGCAAGTACGCCGAACTGGCCGAGACGATCGGCATCAACCACGGCGAGTTCATCCGGCACGTGGTGCTGCCGGGGGCGCTGCCCGGCTTCCTGCTCGGCATGCGGTTCGCGGTCACCTCCTCGCTGCTCGGCCTGGTGGTCGTCGAGCACTACAACGCGGTCGCCGGCATCGGCTACATGATCACGCTGGCCGAACAGTACGGGCAGACCGACGTCATCGTGGTCGGCCTGGTCATCTACGGCATCTTCGGCTACTGCGCCGACAGCGCCGTCCGCTTCACCGGGAGGAGGGTGCTGGCATGGCGACAGACGCTCGAGGGCTGACCACCGAACCGGCGGTCCGAGTCCGCAACCTGCACCGCAGTTTCAACAAGGACGGTGGTGTCCTCAACGGCCTCGACCTGGACATCGCGCCCGGCGAGTTCGTGGCCCTGATCGGCCGCTCCGGCACCGGCAAGAGCACCCTGCTGCGGGCGCTGGCCGGCCTGGACCGCGACGTCGCCGGGCACGGCCGGATCCAGGTCCCGGAGTCGGTGTCGGTGGTCTTCCAGGACTCCCGGCTGCTGCCCTGGAAGCGGGTCCTGGACAACGTGGTCTTCGGGCTGCGCGGCGCCGGCGCGGCCGACCGGGGCCGCAAGGCGCTGGCCGAGGTGGGCCTCGCCGGCCGGGAGCGCGCCTGGCCCTACCAACTCTCCGGCGGTGAGCAGCAGCGGGCCTCGCTGGCCCGGTCGCTGGTCCGCGAGCCGCAGCTGCTGCTGGCCGACGAGCCGTTCGGCGCGCTGGACGCGCTCACCCGGATCCGGATGCACGCCCTGCTGCGCCAGTTGTGCGAGAAGCACCGGCCGGCGGTCCTGCTGGTCACCCACGACGTCGACGAGGCCATCGTGCTCGCCGACCGGGTGATCCTGCTGGACGCCGGGGTGGTCGACACCGACGTCCGGGTGGAGCTGACCAACCGGTCCCGCTCCGACGCCGGATTCGCCGAGTTGCGCAGCCTCCTGCTGGACCGTCTGGGGGTGGCCGCCGATGCCTAGAAAGCTGCACCTCAACGCGTTCCTGATGAGCGTCGGCCACCACGAGGCGTCGTGGCGGTTGCCCGAGTCGGACCCGTACGCGAGCTGGGACGTGAAGCACTTCCAGAACCTGGCCCGGATCGCCGAACGCGGGAAGCTGGATTCGGTCTTCTTCGCCGACAGCCCGGTGCTCCAGGGCGACCCGGGCCGACGGCCGGCCGGGAAGCTGGAGCCGACCGTGCTGCTCACCGCCCTGGCCGCGGTCACCGAGCGCATCGGGCTGATCGCCACCGCCTCCACCTCCTACAACGAGCCCTACAACCTGGCCCGCCGGTTCGCCTCGGTCGATCACGTCTCCGGCGGCCGGGCCGGCTGGAACATCGTCACCACCGCCGGCGCGGACGCGGCCCGCAACTTCGGCCTCGACGACGTCCCGGCACACCGCGACCGGTACGAACGTGCCGCCGAGTTCGTCGAGGTCACCACGAAACTGTGGGACAGCTGGACCGACGACGCGGTGATCGCCGACAAGGCCGCGGGCGTCCACGCCGACGCGGCGAAGGTCCGGCCGATCAACCATCGGGGCCGCTGGTTCCGGGTGGACGGGCCGCTCAACGTGCCGCGCTCCCCGCAGGGCTGGCCGCTGCTGGTGCAGGCCGGCTCCTCGGAGGACGGCCGGCAGTTCGCCGCCCGCTACGCCGAGGCCGTGTTCACCGCCCAGCAGACCCTCGCCGAGGCCCGGGCCTTCTACGCCGACCTCAAGCAGCGGGCGGCCGCGCTGGGCCGCGACCCGGACCACATCAAGATCCTGCCCGGGATCGTGCCGGTCATCGCCGCCACCGAGGCCGAGGCCCAGGAGCTCGACGCCGAGCTGGAACGGCTGATCAGCCCCGAGTACGCCCGGCGGCAGCTCGCCGAGCGCTTCCAGCTCGACCCGGCCGACCTGCCCCTGGACGAGCCGCTGCCGGAGAACCTGCCGACCGAGGACGAGATCGAGGGCGCCAAGAGCCGCTTCACGCTGATCGTCGACCTGGCCCGGCGGGAGAACCTGACGGTCCGGCAGCTGATCGGCCGGCTCGGCGGCGGCCGCGGCCACCGCACCTTCGCCGGCACCCCCGAGCAGGTCGCCGACACCATCGAGGACTGGTTCCACAGCGGCGCCGCCGACGGCTTCAACATCATGCCCGCGGTCCTGCCGTCCGGCCTCACCGCCTTCGTCGACCAGGTCGTGCCGATCCTCCAGGCCCGCGGGCTGTTCCGCACCGACTACGAGGGCACCACCCTGCGCGACCACTACGGCCTCCCCCGTCCCGTCAACAGCCTGGAGCTGACATCCGCATGACCCGGCAACTGCACTTCAACCTGTTCCTGCACGACACCGGCCACCACGAGGCGTCCTGGCGGCTGCCCGAGTCGGACCCGAACGCGAACCTGTCGCTCGCCGCCCACCAGCACCTGACCCGGGTCGCCGAGGACGCCAAGTTCGACTCGGTGTTCCTGGCCGACAGCCCGGTGCTGTGGAGCGACCCGGGCCGCCGCCCGGCCGGAAAGCTGGAACCCACCCTGCTTCTGGCCGCGCTGGCCGCGACCACCACCCGGATCGGGCTCATCGCGACGGCGTCCACCTCGTACAACGAGCCGTACAACCTGGCCCGCCGCTTCGCCTCGCTGGACCACCTGTCCGGCGGCCGGGCCGGCTGGAACATCGTCACCACCGCCGGGGAGGCCGCCGCCCGCAACTTCGGCCTCACCGACCAGCCACTGCACAAGACCCGGTACGAACGGGCCGACGAGTTCCTCCAGGTCTCCACGAGACTGTGGGACAGCTGGACCGACGACGCGATCGTGGCCGACAAGGAGTCCGGCGTCCACGCCGTCCGCGACCGGGTCCGCGACATCGACCACCACGGCACCCACTTCCAGGTGCAGGGTGCGCTGAACGTGCCGCGCTCCCCGCAGGGCTGGCCGCTGCTGGTGCAGGCCGGCTCGTCGGACAACGGCAGGGAGTTCGCCGCCAGGTGGGCGGAGGCGATCTTCGTGGCCAACCCGACCCTCGCCGAGAGCCAGGAGTTCTACGCCGACATCAAACGCCGTGCCATCGCGGCCGGCCGCGACCCCGACCACGTGGTCGTGCTGCCCGGCATCGTTCCGGTGATCGGCGACAGCCCGGCCGAGGCCCTCGAACGGGAGGCCGAGCTGGAACGGCTGATCAGCCCCGAGTACGCGGTCGGCACGCTGGCCACCGTCCTCGGCGTCGAGGTCGAACGGCTGCGCCTGGACGAGCCGCTGCCCACCGACCTGCCGGAAGAGGACGAGATCGAGGGCCACAAGAGCCGCCGCACCCTGGTCGTGGAGTGGGCACGGCGCGACAACCTGACGGTCCGCCAGCTGATCGGCAAGCTCGGCGGCGGACGTGGTCACCGCACCTTCAGCGGTACGCCGGTGCAGGTCGCCGACACGATCCAGCACTACTTCGAGAACGGCGCGGCCGACGGCTTCAACATCATGCCCGCGGTCCTGCCGTCCGGCATCGAGGCGTTCGCCACCAAGGTGGTGCCGATCCTCCAGGAGCGCGGCCTGTTCCGCACCGAGTACACCGGCCGCACGCTGCGCGAACACTACGGCCTGCCCGCCCGGCGAACACTTTGGAGTTGATCAACCGATGAGTATTCCCCTGCGGCCGTTCGGGCGTACCGGCGTCAAGGTCAGCGCGCTGGCGCTGGGCACCATGATGTTCGGCGAACGCGGCAACCCCGACCACCACGACAGCATCCGGATCATCCACCGGGCCCTGGACGCCGGCATCAACCTGGTGGACACCGCCGACGTCTACAGCCAGGGCGAATCCGAGGAGATCGTCGGCAAGGCGCTGAAGAACCGGCGCGACGACGTCTTTCTGGCCACCAAGTTCCACGGCCAGATCGGCACCGACCCGAACCACTTCGGCAACTCCCGCCGCTGGATCGTCCGCGAGGTGGAGCACAGCCTGCGCCGGCTGCGCACCGACCACATCGACCTCTACCAGGTGCACCGCCCGGAGGAGGACACCGACTTCGACGAGACCCTGGGCGCCCTGTCCGACCTCGTCCACCAGGGCAAGATCCGCTACATCGGCACCTCCACGTTCGAGCCGTCGGCGATCGTGGAGGGCCAGTGGATCGCCGAGAAGCGCGGCCGGGAGCGTGTCGTCTCCGAGCAGCCGCCGTACTCGATCCTGGCCCGCGGCATCGAACGCGAGGTCCTGCCGATCGCCCAGAGGTACGGCCTCGCCGTCATCCCGTGGAGCCCGCTGGCCGGCGGCTGGCTCTCCGGCAAGTTCCGGGCGGGCGCCCCGCAACCCGCCACCACCCGCGGCGGCCGCCAGCCCGGCCGGTTCGAGATCGGCGCGCCGGAGAACGCCGGCAAGCTCGCCGCCGTCGAGGCCCTCGCGCTGCTGGCCGAACAGTCCGGCCTGTCCCTAATCCATCTGGCGCTCGGCTTCGTCCTGGAACACCCGGCCGTCACCGCCCCGATCATCGGCCCGCGCACCCTCGAACAGCTGGAGGACCAGCTCGGCGCGGCCCAGGTGCGGTTGAGCCGGGACGTACTCGACGAGATCGACAAGATCGTGCCGCCCGGCGTCACACTGTCCGCCCGTGACCAGGGCTACCAGCCGCCGTCGGTGACCGATCCGGCCCGCCGCCGCCGGAGCGCCACATGAGCGAGCTTGCGAGCGAATCATTGGGCTCAGTCTTGAACTCATGGCGGCGCCGGAGCGAAGCGGAGGTGCCGACATGAGCGAGCTTGCGAGCGAATCATCGGGCTCAGTCTTGAACTCATGGCGGCGCCGGAGCGAAGCGGAGGTGCCGACATGAGCGCGACCTTTCTTTGGTACATCCCCAACACCGTCGACCCCGGGCATCGCGGCGACGACGCGGTCGACGGCTACGGCACCCTCGACCACAGCGTCGACCTGGCCGTCACCGCGGAACGGCACGGCTGGTCCGGCGCGCTGATCGGCACCGGCTGGGGCCGGCCGGACACGTTCACGGTCGCCACCGCGCTCGCCGCCCGGACCACCACGTTCCAGCCACTCGCCGCGATCCGGCCCGGTTACTGGCGGCCCGCGCACTTCGCCAGCGCGGCCGCCACTCTCGACCGGTTGTCCGGCGGCCGGCTGCTGATCAACATCGTGAGCGGGCAGGACAATCTCGCCGCCTACGGCGACATCGAGGTAGATCAGGCCACGAGGTACGCGCGGACCAGGGAGTTCATGCGCATCGCGCGGCGACTCTGGACCGAGGAGAACGTGACGTACGCGGGTGAGCACTTCAGCGTCACGAATGCCACGGTCGTGCCCCGCCCGTACCGGAATGGTCCTCGCCTCTATTTCGGTGGCGCGTCAGCCGCCGCCGAGAAGGTCGCCGCGACCGAGGCCGATGTGCAGTTGTTCTGGGGTGAGCCGCTGGACGGCGTCGCCGAGCGCATCGACCGGCTCCGCACGCTCAGCCGTGACCTGGACCGGGATCTGCCGCCGCTGGAGTTCGGGCTGCGGATCACCACCCTGGTCCGGGACACCACCGAGCAGGCCTGGCACGACGCCGAGGAGAAGGTCGCCGAGATGGCGGGCCGCACCGGCAGCACCGAGTTGCTGCGCCGCGCCGCGGTCGGCCAGCAGCGGCTGCTCGACCTGGCCGACCGTGGTGAGGTGCTGGACAGCTGCCTCTACACGGCACCCGGCAAATACGGCGGAGGCGGCGCCGGGACGACCTGGCTGGTCGGTTCCGCCGACGACGTGGCCGCGGCCCTGCGCAAGTACGCCGACCTGGGCATCAGCCACTTCGTCCTGTCCGACACGCCGTACAAGCGGGAGACCGCCCGGGTGGGCGACGCGCTCATCCACCGGCTGCGCGAGCCGGTCCCGGCGGCCACCTGACCCACGGCCGGGCGTGGAGTCCGCGGCGACCCGGACTCCACGCCCAGTACAGTGCGACGATGGCGAACCTACGCAAACAGATCCTGGCCGAGCTCGGCGTGAATCCGTCGATCGCACCCGCGGACGAGATCCGGGAACGCGTCGGATTCCTCAAGGACTACCTCCGGTCGACGCCGGCCACCGGCCTCGTGCTGGGGATCAGCGGAGGACAGGACAGCACGCTGGCCGGAAAGCTGTGCCAGCTCGCCTGCGAGCAACTGCGCGCGGAGGGCCACGACGCCACGTTCGTCGCGGTGCGGCTGCCGTGCGGCGTACAGGCCGACGAGCACGACGCGCGGATCGCGCTCGACTTCATCGACCCGGACCGGTCGATCGCGGTGAACGTCAAACCGGGCGCCGACGCGGTGTCCGGCGCCGTGGCCGCCGGTTTCGAGGAGCTGCGCGACTTCGTCCGCGGCAACGTCAAGGCCCGCGAGCGCATGGTCGCCCAGTACGCGATCGCCGGGCAGCTGAACATGCTCGTCGTCGGCACCGACCACGCCGCCGAGGCGGTGACCGGCTTCTTCACCAAGCACGGTGACGGCGGCGTCGACGTCACCCCGCTGACCGGCCTGACCAAACGGCAGGGCGCCGCCCTCCTGCGTGAACTGGGCGCGCCGACGAGCACGTGGCAGAAGGTGCCGACCGCCGACCTCGAGGACGATCGCCCCGGGCTGCCCGACGAGGCGGCGCTCGGGCTCACCTACGACGAGATCGACGACTACCTGGAGGGCACGGACGTCACCCCGGAGGTGGCGGGCCGCCTCGAATCGCTCTACCTCGCCACCCGCCACAAGCGGGCCCTGCCGGTCACCCCGCTCGACCACTGGTGGCGCCCCTGACCCGCACCCCCGAAGCGCTGGCATCGCTTCCTCATACCCGGCCCGGCGCGGCCGATAGACGGAACGTGTTGACGCCGCGTCTGTACGTTGCGCTGACCGGCCTCGCCGTGGTGACCTACCCGGTCTGGCCGGCACATCAGCAGGGCTGGCTGCTTCTGGCGGTCTGCCTCAGCCCGCTGCCGGCCCTGGTGACGGGTCTGCGCCGCACCACGCCAGGGGCGGCGCGGGTGGCCTGGTGGTTGCTGCTGGCCGGGACCGTCGTCTACGACGTCGGCAACGCCGTCTGGGCATGGCGGCTGGCGGAGGCCGGAAGGGCCGCCGCCGACGCCGACAGCGTGGTCAGGCTCACCATGATCACGGGCGGCGCACTGATGCTCGCGGCATCGCTGACCGTGGTGCTGCGACGTGGACGCGCGGACACCGGCGGGATCATCGATTCGGTGATCGCTGCCATCGGGCTCAGCGGCGTGCTCTGGAGCATCGTTCTGTTCCCGGCGATGACCGCTGACGGCATGTCCACCGACCAGCAGATCATCCGGTTCCTGAACGTCTTCCTGTTGGCCGGCACGCTGGGCGGGATGCTGCGGGTCTCACTCGTACCCTATCGACCGTCGGCACCGGTGCTGTTGCTCTGCGCGTCCGTCGCATTCGCGTTGGCTCAGAGTGTGTCTGCCGTGATCGGTGCAGGCTGGCAGAACATCCCTTACATGGCGGCGTTCGTCGCGGTCGGCGGCGCGGCGCTGCATCCGTCGATGGCACAGATGACCGCGCCGGGCCCGACCCCGGTCGACGACCTGACCACCGGCCGGTTGGTCTTCCTCGGCATCATGCTCGCGATCGCCCCGGCCATCGGCGGGGTCCGGGCAGTGCTGGGCCTGCCCTCCGACGGTTTGCTGCTGGCGATCTCGTCGGTCGTGATGATCCCACTGGTCATGGCGCGGATCGCCCGGCTCTCCCGCGCCCGCCGAGCGGCCGAGGCCGCCTTGCACCGGCTGGCCACCTCCGACTCGCTGACCGGACTGCCCAACCGCGCCGCCTCCGTCGAGCGGATCACCCGGGAACTCGCCGCCGGACCGGAAGATCTGGCCGTGCTGTTCTGCGACCTGGACGGCTTCAAGCCGGTGAACGACCGTCTCGGCCACGCCGCCGGAGACGCGCTGCTCATCGGCGTGGCCGAACACCTACGAGCCCGTCTGCGGGTCGAGGACCTGGTCGGCCGCTTCGGTGGCGACGAATTCGTGATCGTCTGCCGCGGCCCCGGGGCTGCCGACGCGATGGTCGACCGGGTCCGGACGCTGGCCGCCCGACCGTTCACCATCGGTGGCGAGCAGGTACGCATCGGCGTCAGCGTGGGCGTCGCCGACGCCCAGCCACACGACACCACCGACGCCATCCTCACCCGCGCCGACCTCGCGATGTATGAGGCCAAGAAACGCAAGAAGGTCGGTGCCCTCAGCGTGGCCTCGGCGTAGCGGTACGCGCGGGCACGGCAGGGCCGGGCAGTGGACGCGATCGGGCAGTGGATCGCCGGGTGTTCGGGCTGATCTTCGAGCTTGGCGGTCGGCCTCGCACAGCAAGCTGTCGTATTGTCGTGCGGTGCCTGAATCCGTACCGAGCCGCGGTAATGCGGCCGTCAAAGCCGCCGCCCCCGGCCCGTCCCGCAAGAGCGGACCGCCGCTGAAGACCAAGGCCGAGAAGCGGGCCGAGGCCAAGGTCGCCAAAGCGCGCGCCCGGGCGGCCCGCAAACGCCGCGAGACGCTGTCGGTGGCCGGCGCCGCCGCGGGTGTGCTGGCTCTGGTCGTCGGGCTGATCGTGTGGATCGGCAGCACGTCGTCGCCGTCGTCCTCCCCCACCGCGAGCACGAGCACCGATGCCGGCGTGGACGCCGCCGCCACCAGTCCGGCGTTCCCGCCGCTGCCCCCGGGCGCCGACGCCGCGCTGGGCACGAAGCCGTCCGTGTCCAAGGGCACCGGCGCCGTCACCGAGCTCAAGTCGACCACCCTCGTCGAGGGCACGGGCGCGGCGGTCCAGTCGGGTCAGACGGTCGACGTGAACTATGTCGGTGTGACCTACGCCGACGGCGAGGAGTTCGACTCCTCCTGGAGCCGGTCCGAGCCGTTCAGCTTCCAGGTCGGGGCGGGCAACGTCATCAAGGGCTGGGACCAGGGCCTGCTCGGGGCGAAGGTGGGCAGCCGGGTGCAGCTCGACATCCCGGCCGACCTCGCCTACGGCGAGAAGCCGAGCGGCGGCCAGCCGGCCGGCACGCTGCGATTCGTCGTCGACGTCCTGGCCGCCTCCTGACCCTGGTCACCGAGCGAGTCCGGCGCCGCCGGGGCCGGGCTCGCTCTCAGTCGGCGACCGACCCACGACGGGTGCTCGACCCCGTACCGGAATGGGGTTTTCCGGGGTTGAACCGGTCGGCGTGGGAAGAGGGTTGTCCGGACGGTGTGGGCCGCGCCGGCATGTAGTCCTCGAGCAGCGCCGGGGTGAGGCCCGCCCGGCGGATGGCCTTGAGGGCGGCGACGAAGTCGTCGCGGAAGGCCTCGCGGAAGTGCATCAGGATGATGTCGCCCGGCTGGACGCGCTTGCCCTCCTGATAGCGGACCTTGCCCTTGTGCACGGTCTCGGTCCACATGAACGCGGCCGTCATGCCGCAGTCCTTGGCCGCCCGCAGCGTGGTGTCGTCCTTGTTGCCGAAGGGCGGCCGGAACAGGGTCGGCCGTTTCCCGAACCAGGCGCCCAGCTTGTCGGCCGAACCGCAGATCTCGCGGCGCTGGAAGTCGTAGGAGCGGCCGCGAAGGTTGGGGTGGGTGACGGTGTGCGCCTCGATGGCGGCCCCGGCGTCGAGCATCGGCTTGAAGTAGCCGGGGTCGTCCTTGACGGCGTCGGTCGTCAGGAAGAGCGTGACCGGCACGCCCGCGGCCGCGACCAGTTCCTGGCCCTCGGGCAGTTTGAGGTAGCCGTCGTCGATGGTCAGGAAGGCGACCTTCTGGGTGGTGGGGATCCGCCGCAGATATTCCACCTTGTCGCCGGCCGGCAGCGTGATGGGCTGTGGTTCCGGGGCGGGCGCGAAGTCGGGGATGCCGTAGCGTGCGCGCTGGGCCGACCGGGTGGACTCGAGGGTCGGGGCGGCCGGGCTCGCCGGCGACGTGGTGGGGGCGGCCGGCGCCGAGGACGGTGTGACCGGCGGGGTCGGGCCGGTGGAGCAGGCGGCCAGCAGCGCGGTCATGCCGGCCGCGGTTATCGCACGAAAAGTCCTCGTGTTCCCCATCCGCGCGATTCTGGCGTCCCCGATGTGAAGCCGGGGTCAAGCCCCCCCTCGGGTTGAGTAATCGGTCACCTGCCGTTTGTGTGACGTACATCTCAAAGTAACGTTTTCGCCACTCGTCCGCCCAGGTCAGGGCCACCCACGGCGCCGGCCTCGGCCCGCCGATGGTCAATCTGTTCACTCTTCTCCCCTAGTCTCGCAACCAGTTCACCGAGTGTCGGACCGCTCACTTTGCGTGAGCATTGCGCTGAATGGGAGGCGTCATGGCGAAGGACAAGAAGAAGGACAAGAAGGATAAAAAGGGCAAGAAGAGCAAGAAGAAGTAGTGTCGCCGCGTCTCGCCGGGGCGAACCCGGCGAGACGCCGCGGTCAGGTCAGCCGCCCGCACCACCGCCGGTCGCGACACCGGTGATCGCCTGCGTCTCCTGGGCGATCAGATCCATCAGCGACACCCCGTCGGCGTCACGGTTCACGAGGATGACGCCCACCCAGCCGGTGTCCGGGTAGATGCTCCAGTTGGCGCCGACCCCGGGATTGCCACCCGCCCGCTGCAACGACCGCTGGCCGCCGACGATGTCGATCACCGTCCCGTAGGACCCGAACGACGACGGCCCGTGCGGGATCTTCGCCGACGTGAACACCTCGGCCCACGGCCGGTCGAGCACCGTACCGTCACTGAGGCCCCGCGCGAACCGGACCAGATCCGGCGCGGTGGCGAAGCCACCGTCACCGGGCGCGTCGACGAAGGCGCGGCCCGGGTTCTTTCCGAGCACATACGGGTACGAGCTGCCCAGCTCCAGGTGGCGCAGCGCGTCCACCACCCGCCCACCGTCCACCCGCATGTACGGATGGGCGACGTCGGCCCGGGTCAGCCACCGCGGCCGGGTGTGGAACGCCGCCCCGGTCATCCCGCACCGCCGGAAGATGTTCTCCTCGACGTGGTCCCAGTACGGCTGCCCGGTCACCGCCTCCACGATCAGCGCCGGAATGGTGGTCTCCGCCTCCGCGTGGGTGGTGCCGGGAACACCCGGTACGCCCACCAGCCTCGCCCGCCGGACCCGCCGCTCGTGGTAGCGGTGCACCTCGTCACGGCTGCCGAAGACGCGGTGCACCTCCTCGGCCGGCATGTCCAGCCCGGACGTTCCGGACAGCAGGTGGTGAATGCTCACCTTCTCGGCGACGTCCGCGGCGAACCCGGTCAGGTGCTTCCCGACCGGGTCCGTCAGTTGCAGCCGCCCCTGCTGGGCCAGTTGCAGGATGGCCACCGCGTGGAACGGCTTGCCCGCCGAGCTGAGGGTGAACGCGGTCCCCTCGTGGTTGCGGATCCCCCGCTCCTGATCGGCCCAGCCGTAGGCGCGTGACAGCACGGTCCGGCCCCGGTGCGACAGCAGCACCACACCGGAGAACCGCCCCTCGGCGGCCAGCCCCGCCACGTACCGGTCGTAGGCTCCGCCGGGCCGGGTGGCCGGTGGGATCCGCCCCGCGGGCTCGGCGTGGACGGATCCCGTACTCACGAACGGCGCGCCGGCCGCCACGCCGGCCCAGGTCATCACGCGCCGCCGGTCGATGCCACGTCTCGAAATGTTCATGCGTCCACTCAAGACGTACGCCTGTTGCGGTGCCGTATGCGGTTTTCGATACGCCCACGACAGCTCGGGTCAGAACGTGACCTGGAGGGAGACGAGCCGGTGACCGAACGGCGGGGTCGGTTCCCGGTCCGGGGTCTCGTAGGCGGGGCGCAGGTCCGGGCACCGGTCGAGCAGGATCCGCAGGCACTCGTCGGTCTCCATGCGGGCGAGCGCGGCGCCCAGGCAGTAGTAGGTGCCCATGCCGAAGGCGAGGTGCCGGTTGCGTTCGCGGGCGATGTCGAAGACGTCCGGGTCTCCGAACACCGCCGGGTCGCGGTTGGCGGCCATCAGCGCGAGGTAGACGTGCTGCCCGGCCGGGACGGTGTGGCCGGCCAGTTCGACGGGTTCGGTGGCGATGCGGCCGATCACGCCGGCCGGGCCGCCGCAGCGCAGCATCTCCTCGACGGCGGAGGGCATCAGGTCCGGATCCCGGCGAAGCCGGTCCCGCTGGTCAGGGTGGTCGAAGAGCAGCACGAGCCCGTTGGCGATCAGGTTGGCGGTGGTCTCGTGGCCGGCGAAGAGCAGCAGGACGCAGTTGGCGACCGCCTCGTCCTCGGTGACGATGCCCTCGGCCTCGGCGGCCATGAACATGCTCAGCACGTCCTCGCGGGGCGCGCGGCGCCGGTCGGCGGCGAGGACCCGCAGGTAGTCGTGGAATTCGAGCATGCTGCGCTGGGCCTCGCGCAGTTGCTGCACGTCGCCGTTGCCGAAGACCGGCAGGATGTCGCGGGACCAGGCCTGGAGCTGCTCGCGGTCGCTGACCGGCATGCCGAGCAGTTCGGCGATCACGTTGGCGGGCAGCGGGTAGGCCAGGTCGTGGACCACGTCCATCTGGCCCTTCGCGGCGACGGCGTCGAGCAGTTCGTGGGTGAACTCGCGCACCCGGGGCCGCAGCCGGTCCACCATCGCCGGGGTGAAGTAGCGCTTGAGCAGCTGCTGGAAGCGGACGTGGTCGGCGGGAACGGTGTGGCCCATCCACATCTCGACAGCCCGGCGGACCGGGCCGAGCTCCTCGTGCTGGAGGGCACGGGCCATGTTGGCGCTGTCCATGCGCTTGTCCCGCAGAGCGGCGTTGACGTCGGCGTACCGGGTGAGCAGATAGGCGTCGAGCGGGGGCAGCCAGGCGAGCGGGCTTTCGGTCTGGATCCGGCGCAGATAGCCGGTGGGGTTCGCCATCGCCTCGGGAGTGAACGGGTCGTAGTCCTGCACTGTCGCGGCATGGTTACTCATGGTGCCGATTCTGGCCGAATTGCGTGATCGTCATCTATCCTGCGTTTCTTAAACTCGCTAACTTTCCTGGTTGACCCACTGGGAGCGCGGCCATACGGTGACATCGATCACACTCGATGTAGCCAGGAGAACGCGCATGAGGAGTCGCATCGTCGCCGTGCTGGCGGCCGTGCTCGGTTCGCTCGCCGCGACCGCACCGGCCGCCGCGGCACCGGAATCGCCACCGACGTCGGCCGGGTTCGTGGTACGGGACGGCCACCGGCTCGAGCTGAACGGGAAGTCGTTCCGGTTCGGCGGGACGAACAACTACTACCTGTTCTACAAAAGCCGGCAGATGGTCGACGACGTGTTCGCCGACGCCCGGGCCGCCGACTTCACCGTGATGCGCACCTGGGCGTTCGGTCTGATCGGCAACGCCGACGGCAGCAATTCGGTGGCGCCGGCACCCGAGGGCGTCTACTTCCAGTACTGGGACGGCGAGAAGCCCGCCTTCAACGACGGCCCGAACGGGCTCGAACGCCTGGACTACGTCATCGACGCGGCCCGCCGCAGCGGCATCAAGCTCGTGCTGCCACTCACCAACAACTGGTCCGACTTCGGCGGCATTGATCAATATGTACGCTGGCGCGGCGGTCAATATCATGACGACTTCTATACGGATCCAGTCATCAAGGGCTGGTACCGCGACTACATCGATCACGTGTTGAACCGCGTCAACACGATCACCGGGGTCAAGTACAAGGACGACCCCACGATCATGACGTGGGAGCTGGGCAACGAGCCGCGCTGCAAGGGTTCCGGCGTCTACCCGCAGAGCTCCGGCTGCACCACGCAGACGATCACAGCGTGGGCCGACGAGATGTCCCGGCACATCAAGAGCATCGACTCGAAGCACCTGGCCAGCGTCGGTGACGAGGGCTTCTTCTGCGACGGGCCGGACGCCCCGGACTGGATCGACAACTGCGGCGAAGGCATCGACACCATCGCGCTGACCAAACTGCCGGCCATCGACGTGATGTCGTACCACCTGTACCCGGACGGCTGGGGCAACCGCACCGCGCAGTGGGGGTCGGACTACATCACCCGGCACAACAAGGCGGCCAGGGAACTGGGCAAGGCCTCGATGCTGGGCGAGTTCGGCTGGAAGAACAAGAGCACCCGCAACCCGGTCTACCAGCAGTGGATGAGCGACTTCACCCGTACCGGTGGAAGTGGTTTCCTGTACTGGATCCTGTCCGGATCACAGGACGACGGCACGCTGTACCCGGACTACGACGGATTCACCGTCTACTGCCCGAGCCCCGTGTGCACGACCATCACCAACGCCTCCCACGAGATCGCGTCAGGGCAGCGGTCACTGCCGCCGGTCGCCGACCACGACACCGCGGTGACCGAGTTCGACACGCCGGTCACCCTGCGGCCGACCGCGAACGACATCGCCTACCGCACCAAGGTCCAGCCGGCCAGCGTCGACCTGGATCCGGCCACACCGCAGCGCCAGACGACCCGGACGGTCACCGGCGGGACGTTCACGGTGGCCACCTCCGGCGACCTCACCTTCACCCCCGACACCGGGTACGTGGGCCGCGCGGCCGTCCCCTACACGGTCAAGGACCAGGCCGGCCGGACGTCGAACGTGGCGACCGTGACGGTGACCGTGAAACCCGACCCGGCCGCGGTGGCGGTGCTCGCCTCGTTCGAGACCGGCACCGAGGGCTGGGCGTCCGCACCATGGCAGGCCAACGGCGGCACGGTCGAGCAGACCACCGAATTCGCCACCCACGGCACCCACGGTCTGCGGATCAACGCGGCCGACGGCGGATGGTTCGGCGTCACCTTCGCCGAGCCGGTCGACCTGTCCACCCGGAGCGCGCTCAAGTACGACCTGCGGACCAGCCCGACGGCCGGCACCAACGCGGCGATCGCGGTACAGACCGGCTCCGGGCTCGCCTGGTGCCAGTCGAACTTCACCTGGGTCAACCAGGACACGACCACGACCGCGACCATCGACCTGCTGTCCGCGATGTCCTGCGACAGCACGGCACTGGCCGACGTCCGCATCCTGTGGATCTACATCAACCCGGGCACCGTCGACATCGACCACGTCCGGGCCGAATGATCCGGCGCCTGTCCCGGACGGCCGTCCCGTCCGGGACAGGCGCTACAAAACCTTTACGGTCAAGGTCCGCGTTCCGCTTCCAGCTTCTTTTCCTTGTACGAGTGTTCTCGTCCCGTCCCATCAGGGCCGTCCCGTCCGGTCGGCGCGCGCTCGCTGCCCACCCCAGCCTGTGCCGCGCCCGCCGGGCTGAGATCCGTTGGCCACCCCCGCATGTGCCGCCACTCGCGCCGGGCGGGTGGCAGCGGTGGTGCCTGCCAGGCAACCGGGGCGCCACTCCCAGCCGTCACGCCACTCCCCGCCAGGCGGGTGGTTGCGGTCGTGCCTGCCAGGCAACCGGGCCGCCACTCCCAGCCGTCACGCCACTCCCCGCCAGGCGGGTGGTTGCGGTGGTGCCTGCCAGGCAACCGGGGCGCCACTCCCAGCCGTCACGCCACTCCCCGCCAGGTGCGTGGTGGCGCTTGATGCCGATCGCGCCACGAGGAACCCGCCAGAGTTCACTCACCGTGACCGCGATCTTGGGTACGTGAGGGTGCGTGGTACATCCGTGCTGTTCTGGAGCCTGTTTCTCGGTTGTGGGTGGCCGCGATGTCGCGTCGCGCATTCGGATGGCTGCGGCGTCACCCCGACTCACCGGTGATCTTGGGCGATGGTGGCTGTCGGGCCTTTCTTGATTCCTGGTTGTTGTCCGGCGGTCAACCATCGCCCATGATCTATTTCCGCTGGAAGACATTGGGTTATCGGATACATCCGGGAGTCTTCTCCTTGGGCGTTTGCGGTTCGACGTCAAGCGCCCGGTCGGGCGAACCACCAAATAGGGACGCCGTTCGGCGCGCTAGGTGGAAATGGGGCTTTCGCGGGGAACAGATGCCCGTTTCGCCCGCTTTGCATGCCGACGCTCTGCGATCTTGAACGATTGGTCACCCGAGACGGTGATAAATCGACCAAGATCGCTCAGGGTGACGCGTCCGCTGGACGAGGGATTGCGGATTCGGCCGTGGGCAGCCACGAGGAAGACTCCCGGACGGCCGCAAGACCTCTAATGCGCCAGGGCCGCCACCGGCTCCGGGTCGGCGGCCGGGAGCTGGTGCGGCCGCACCACCAGGAAGAACACCGCGGTGGCGGCCACCATGCCACCGGCTACGACGACGGCCATCGCGACCGCGCCGACGCCGAGCAGACCGACCACCGGCGCGGCCAGCGCACCTACGCCGAACTGGACCGCGCCGAGCAGGGCGGCCGCCGTGCCGGCCGCCTCGCCGTGGCGGGACAGGGCCAGCGCCGGGGCGTTCGGCATGGCCAGGCCGACCGTGGCGAGAACCAGGCCGAGGGGCACGAGAATGCCGGCCAGGCCGCCGAACCCGGTGACCGCGGTCAGCACCAGCGCCGCGCCGGATCCGACGCCGGCGAGCAGCGCGACGCTCATGATCTGCTGCGGTGTCCAGCGCAGCAGGAGCCGTACGTTGAACTGGGTCGCCCCGATCAGGCCGATCGCGCCGCCGGCGAAGATCAGCGCGAACTGCTGCTCGTTGAGGTCGTAGCCGTCCTGGAAGACGTACGAGGACCCGCTCACGTAGGCGAACAGCGCCGCCATCGCGAGCCCGGCCACCAGGATCAGTCCCACGTAGACCCGGTCGGTGAGCAGCCGCCCGTAGTCGCGGGCCGTGCCGACCAGTCCCTCGTTGCGGCGCTTGGCGACCGGCAGCGTTTCCGGCAGCACCCACGCGGAAACCGCCATGATCGCGGCCCCGGCGAAGGCCAGCACCACGAACACGCCGCGCCACGACGTCCAGTTCAGGACCAGGCCGCCGATGGTCGGCGCGAGTACCGGGGCGACGCCGATGACCAGCATGAGCCGGGAGAAGATCCGCGCCGCGTCACGGTCGGAGAACAGGTCACGCACCATCGCCATGGCCACCACCGACGCGGCGGCGGCGCCCAGGCCCTGTAGTACCCGCAGGATCCCGAGGGAGACCACGCCGGGGGCGACGACGCAGAGCGCGGAGGAGATCACGTGCACGGCGGTGCCGGCGAGAAGTGGGCGGCGGCGGCCGAACGCGTCGGAGAGCGGGCCGATCAGGAGCTGGCCGAACGCCAGGCCGAACAGGGTGCCGGTGAGGGTGAGCTGCACGGCGGCGGCCGTGGTGGCCAGGTTGTCGGTGATGGCCGGAAGCGACGGCAGGTACATGTCGATGGTCAGCGGCCCGAGCGCGGAGAGGAGGCCGAGCACGAGAACGATGCGGAAACGGCTTCGGGGCAGGGTCACAGGCACATCTGCGACAAGTCGCGCCGCCGCGTGGATCTTCCGATCCGGGAGATTGAGTAACGCCGATCACGCGCACGTCTTGCCGAAAACGTTTTCGTAAGGCAGCCTTTCCGCAGGCGATACGCATCGATTGGGGCTGATGCGTGTGGTCCGTCCGGTGATGTCCCATGCACGGAGCCGACCGGGCGAAATCCATCCTCGCAGCACTACTTCCGTGGAGGTTCCGTGCGAACGAAACGCCTGGTCACCCTGGTCGCCGCACTGTTGGCGATCATCCTCGTACCCACGGCGGCGCAAGCCGCTCCCGCGACCTGGAGCCCGCCCGCCAACCTGGTCACGCCGCTGGCCCAGGTCTGGCAGCACCAGGAGCAGACCTACAACAACGGCAATCTGTACGGGTTCCGCAACTACGGCTGGGACCAGATCATGGCCAACCGTGGCTACATCAACTACTGCGTGCGCTGGGACTCCACGGCGACCGTCACCGCCGCCCAGCGCGACCAGATCCACGCCGCGCTCGCCCGGCAGCACAAGAAGTGGATGGACGAACTGGTCGGGCACAACGCCTGGCCGTACGGTGACGTGCCGGTCCGCGTCGTCGGCTGGGCGGTGCGCAACCGCTCGCAACTGCAGTGGACCGACACGAGCGTGGACATCTACGTCAACGACATCCGTGAGAACGCCCCGCAGTGCTCGGTGCCGTGCGGGCGGTTCTTCAACCAGAACGGCAGTTACCCGAACTGTCCCGGCGGCTACGCCCGCCACTACGACCAGTCGCTGTGGCTGACCGACGGCTTCGGCGGCGGCGCGGGCGGCGACTGGGGCCAGCGGATGGGCCGCGAGTACTTCATGAACAACATCAACACGGCGAACATGCACATCCTGCTGCACGAGATCGGCCATACCTGGGGTCTGGACGACTTCTACGACTGGACCCCGACCGGCGTCAGCAACTTCATCATGCGCGCCGGCAGCTCCACCTCGATCACCGAGTTCGACGCGTGGATGCTGCGTGACTGGTGGCGGCACCTGAAGAGCC
Source organism: Actinoplanes lobatus (assembly GCF_014205215.1). Lineage (NCBI taxonomy): Bacteria > Bacillati > Actinomycetota > Actinomycetes > Micromonosporales > Micromonosporaceae > Actinoplanes > Actinoplanes lobatus. The sequence continues at coordinate 6,244,908 of NZ_JACHNC010000001.1, read as the reverse complement.
GCTACGGCTACTGAGACCGCGACGTCCCGGCCGGGTTGCCGTCCGGCCGGGACGGTCCGCTCAGGCGGTGGTCACCCACAGCCCGCGACGGGTGAAGTGTTCGGCCGCCGCGGCCAGCTGCTCCGCGGTTGGCGGGACGGTGTCCGGCAGCGGGTAGCGCAACCCCAGCTCGTGGTACTTGGCGACGCCGAGCCGGTGGTAGCTGAGGATGTCGACCTGCTCGATGATGCCGCCGTCGTCCACCGAGCCCCAGCGGGCGGCGTATTCGGCGACGCCGTCGATGTTGGCCGGGTCGTCGGTCAGCCCCGGCACCAGCACGAACCGGATCCGGGCGCGGTTGCCGCGGGCGGCCAGCCGGTCGCCGAAGACGATGGTCGGGTGCAGGGCGACGCCGGTGAGCTTCCGGTACGTGTTCGGGTCGCTGGACTTGACGTCCAGCAGCACCAGGTCGGTGTCGTCGAGCAGCTGGTCGGTGGCGCGGGCGCCGAGGAACCCGGCGGTGTCCAGCGCCGTGTGCATCCCCTCTTCCTTGCAGCGGCGCAGGTACGCCTCGATGAACCGGTTCTGCAGCAGCGGCTCCCCGCCGGACACCGTCACCCCGCCGCCGGCCGCCTGGATGAACCCCCGGAACGACAGCATCTTGGCGACCAGGTCGCTGAGCGTGACCTGCTGACCGTTACGGCCCTCCCAGGTGTCCGGGTTGTGGCAGTACAGGCAGCGCAGATGGCAGCCGGCGAAGAACGTGACGAACCGGGTGCCCGGGCCGTCCGCCGCGGTGACGACGTCCCACGAGTGCACCGACGCGACCGGCTCCCCGTCCGGGTGTTCCCCGACCGGGGTGATGCCCAGGTCAGGGCGCTGGATGACGACCTTTCCGGTCACAGCGCGCCGTGGAAGGTGCGGGAGATGACGTCGCGCTGCTGCTCCTCGGTGAGCCGCACGAAGTTGACCGCGTACCCGGAGACCCGGATGGTCAGCTGCGGGTAGTTCTCCGGATGCGCCATGGCGTCCTCCAGGGTGTCCCGGTTCAGCACGTTGACGTTCATGTGGAAACCGTCGACCGTCGAGTAGCCGTCCAGCACGCCGACCAGGTTGCGGACCCGCTCCTCGCGGCTGTTGCCGAGGCCGTTCGGGGTGACTGTCGTGGTCAGCGAGATGCCGTCCAGGGCGTCCCCGTACGGCAGCTTCGCCACCGACAGCGCGGCCGCGACCATGCCGTGCGAGTCCCGGCTGTTCATCGGGTTCGCGCCGGGGGCGAACGGCTGCCCGGCCCGCCGCCCGTCGGGGGTGTTGCCGGTGTGCTTGCCGTAGACGACGTTCGAGGTGATCGTCAGCACCGACTGGGTGTGCACCGCCCCGCGGTACGTCGGGTGCTTGCGGATCTTCGCCATGAACGTCTCGACCAGGCCGGCGGCGATCAGGTCGGCCCGGTCGTCGTTGTTGCCGTACGTCGGGAACTCGCCCTCGACGGCGTAGTCCACGATCAGGCCACGCTCGTCGCGGACCGGCCGGACGGTCGCGTGCTTGATCGCCGACAGCGAGTCGGCGGCCACCGACAGGCCGGCGATCCCGCACGCCAGGGTGCGCAGGACGTCGGTGTCGTGCAGGGCCATCTCGATGCGCTCGTACGCGTACCGGTCGTGCATGTAGTGGATGATGTTGAGCGCGTTGACGTAGGTGCCGGCCAGCCACTCCATCATCACGTCGAACCGCTCGGCCACCTGCCCGTAGTCGAGCACGTCACCGTCCAGTGGCGGCAGCTGTGGGCCGACCTGGGCGCCGGAGATCTCGTCGCGGCCGCCGTTGATCGCGTACAGCAGGGTCTTGGCCAGATTGACGCGGGCGCCGAAGAACTGCATCTGCTTGCCGACCGCCATCGCCGACACGCAGCAGGCGATCGCGGTGTCGTCGCCGAACTGTGGTCGCATCAGCTCGTCGTTCTCGTACTGGATGGCACTGGTGTCGATGGAGACCTGCGTGGAGAAGTCCTTGAAACCCTGCGGCAGCTTCGGTGACCAGAACACGGTCAGGTTCGGCTCGGGCGCCGGGCCCAGGTTGTAGAGCGTCTGGAGGTAGCGGAAGCTGGTCCGGGTCACCAGCGGCCGCCCGTCGGTGCCGATCCCGCCGATCGACTCGGTCACCCAGGTGGGGTCGCCGGAGAACAGTTCGTCGTACTCGGGGGTGCGCAGGAACCGCACGATGCGCAGCTTGATGACGAAGTCGTCGACCAGCTCCTGGGCCTGCTCCTCGGTGAGGACGCCCTCGGCGATGTCACGCTCCAGGTAGATGTCGATGAACGTGGCGGTCCGGCCGAGCGACATGGCCGCGCCGTTCTGCTCCTTCACCGCGGCCAGGTAGGCGAAGTACAGCCACTGGACCGCCTCCCGGCCGGTGGTGGCCGGGCCGGAGATGTCGTAGCCGTAGCCGGCGGCCATCTCCTTCAGCTCGGCGAGGGCACGGATCTGCTCGGACAACTCCTCCCGCCGGCGGATCGTCTCCTCGGTCATCGCCCCGATGGCGCACGCGTCCTTGTCGGCCTGCTTCGCGGCGATCAGCGCGTCCACGCCGTAGAGGGCGACCCGCCGGTAGTCACCGATGATCCGGCCACGGCCGTACGCGTCGGGCAGTCCGGTGATGATGTGCGAGCGGCGGGCCGCCAGGATGTTCGGGGTGTAGGCGTCGAACACACCGGCGTTGTGGGTCTTGCGGTACTTGGTGAAGATCTCCGCCACCCGCGGGTCGGGCGCGTACCCGTACGCCTTGAGGCCGCCCTCGACCATCCGCCAGCCACCGTTCGGAATGATCGCGCGGCGCAGCGGGGCGTCGGTCTGCAACCCGACGATCAGCTCGTTGGCCTCGTCGATGTAGCCCGGCTTGTGGCTGGTGATCGTCGACGGGGTGACCGCGTCGACGTCGTAGATCCCCCGCTCGCGCTCGGCCGGGAACATCGCGGTCAGCCGCTGCCAGATGCCACGGGTACGGTCGGTCGCGCCGGCCAGGAACGAGGAGTCACCGGTGTACGGCTCGTAGTTGGCCTGAATGAAGTCACGCACGGCGACATGGGTGCGCCAGGTGTCACCGGCGAAGCCCCGCCACGCGTCGAGGGCGGTCACGGTTGTGCTCATCTCGGTTCCTCCCGTCTCGGTGCGGTCCTCATCAAGAAAAGTTCGGCGGGGACCGCACCGCCCTGAGCGCCTCAGTCCTGCTGGTAGTAGGCGGCCCGCATCAGTTCCTGCATGTCGTCGAGCATCGGCATCCGGGGATTGGCCGGGGCGCACTGGTCCTCGTACGCGTTGAGCGCCTGCTGGGGCAGCGCCGCCAGGAACGCCTGCTCGTCGACGCCGAGCCGGGCGAACGACGGTTCGATACCGACCGTCGTCCGCAGCCGCTCCACCGCGGAGGCCAGCGCCTCCACCGCCGCATCGGGATTCTCCTTGCCGGACGACAGCCCGAGCATCTCGGCGATCTCGGTGAGCCGCTGCGGCGCCCGGAAGCTCTCGTACTTCGGCCAGCCGGACAACTTCGACGGGGCGCTGCCGTTGTACCGGATCACGTGCGGCAACAACACCGCATTGGTACGCCCGTGCGCGATGTGGAAGGTGCCGCCCAGCGTGTGCGACATGGCGTGCACGATCCCGAGGAACGCGCTGCCGAACGCCATGCCGGCGACCGTGGCCGCGTTGTGCATCCGCTCGCGGGCGTCCGGGTCGCCGTGCATCACCGACTTCTCGATGTTGGCGAAGATCAGGCGGATGGCGTGCAGGGCGAGACCGTCGGTGAAGTCGTTGGCGTACACCGACACGTACGCCTCGATCGCGTGGGTGAGCGCGTCGAAGCCGCTGTCGGCGGCGATCGCCCGCGGCATGCTGGCCGTCAGTGCCGAATCCACGATCGCGACCGTCGGGGTGAGCGCGTAGTCGGCCAGCGGGTACTTCTTGCCGGTGCGGTGGTCGGTGATGACCGCGAACGGGGTGACCTCCGCCCCTGTTCCCGAGGTGGTCGGCACGCACACCAGGCGGGCCTTCTCGCCCAGCGTCGGGAACCGGAACGCCCGCTTGCGGATGTCGAAGAACTTCTCCCGCATGTCCGAGAAATTGATCTCCGGGTGCTCGTACTTCAGCCACATCACCTTCGCCGCGTCCATGGCCGAACCGCCGCCGAGCGCGATGATCGTGTCCGGCCGGAACGAGCGCATCAACTCGGCGCCGCGGTCGACGGTGGTCATCCGGGGCTCCGGCTCCACGTCGTCGATGATCTGGAGAACCACCTGGTTGGGCCGCCGCTGGAGCACCCGGCTGATCCGGTCGACGAAGCCCAGCCGGGTCATCGTCGCGTCGGTCACCACGGTCACCCGGTGCACGTCCGGCATGTCGGCGAGATAGCGGATCGCGTACGGCTCGAAGTAGATCTTCGACGGCACCTTGAACCACTGCATGTTGTTGTTGCGGCGCCCGATCCGCTTGATGTTGATCAGGTTGACCGCCGACACGTTGTTCGACACCGAGTTGCTGCCGTAACTGCCGCAGCCCAGCGTCAGCGACGGCACGAACGCGTTGTACATGTCGCCGATGCCGCCCTGCGACGACGGCGAATTCCAGATCACCCGCACCGCTTTGACCCGCTTGCCGAACTCCACGACCAGATCCCGGTCCTCGGTGTGGATGGCGGCGCTGTGCCCGAGACCGTGGAACTCCACCATCTCGGTGGCCGCCCGCAGCCCCTCCTCCCGGGAGCCGACCCGGATCAGGGCCAGCACCGGGCACAGCTTCTCCCTGGTCAGCGGCTCGTTCGGGCCCACCTCGCCGACCTCGGTGAGAATGATCGACGTCTTCGGCGGCACGCTGAAACCGGCCTTCTCGGCGATCCACGCCGGCGACTTGCCCACCACGTCCGCGTTCAGGCGGGCGCCGCTGCACGCCGTTCCGTAGGCGGTCACGCCGAAGATGAACTCCTCCAGCATCCGCTTCTCGTCCGGCGTGGCCAGATGGGCGCGCAGGGCCCGGAACTCGTCGAGCGCGGCGTCGTAGATCTCGTCGTCGACGATGGCGGCCTGCTCGGAGGCGCAGATCATGCCGTTGTCGAACGACTTCGACAGCACGATGTCGTTGACCGCCCGCTTCAGCTTCGCCGACGACTCGATCCAGGCCGGCACGTTGCCGGCGCCGACGCCCAGGGCGGGTTTGCCGGTCGAGTACGCCGCCCGCACCATGTTGTTGCCACCGGTCGCCAGGATCGTGGCGATTCCCGGGTGGTGCATGAGCGCGGTCGTCGCCTCCACCGACGGGCGGTCGATCCACTGGATGCAGTTCTCCGGCGCGCCCGCGGCCACAGCCGCGTCCCGCACGATCCGCGCGGCCTCGACGCTGCACCGCTGGGCCGCCGGGTGGAACGCGAACACGATCGGGTTGCGGGTCTTGATCGCCAGCAGGGCCTTGAAGATCGCCGTCGACGTCGGGTTGGTGACCGGGGTGATACCGGCGACCACCCCCACCGGGTCGGCGATCTCGATCAGGCCGGTGATGTCGTCCTCACTGATCACGCCCACCGTACGTACCTTCGCCATGCTGTTGGTGACGTGCTCACAGGCGAAGATGTTCTTGACCGCCTTGTCCTCGAAGACGCCGCGCCCGGTCTCCTCGACGGCGAAACTCGCGAGCGCGCCGTGCTTGTCGAGGGCGGCTACCGACGCCTTCTTGACGATGTGATCGATCCGCTCCTGGTCGTAACCCTCGTAGTCGGTAAGTGCCTTCAGCCCGGCGGTGACCAGCGCGTCCACCATGATCGAAACGTCGGAGGGGGCGCTCTGCTCGGTGTTGGTCATGATCGGATCCCTCGGTCGGTGACGGGAGGCCTGCCGGGCCGCCGCCAGCAGGCTCACCTTCCGAGGATGGACCCGCCCACGTGGCCTGACCTGGGAAACGACGGATTCCGTCGGCCCCGAAGGGCCCGTTCGCCTCACCAGCAACACCGGTCGGTTCCTGTCGATACCGTCGCGGCGGGCCTCCCCCGTGGCGAGACCCGCCGCCGTGCGATCGTGCTACCTGCCCAGCCATTCGAGGCCGGCCGGCTCGACCAGGGTCTGCTCCGCGATCCGCCGAAGGTCATCGACGGTGAGCCCGGCGCCGTTGCCGACGAGGGTGAGCAGACGGTTCCCGCCGAGATCCACGACCAGGTAGAGCAGGTCCCTACCGGCCTCGTCGGTGCGCACCGGGATCCGCGCGGGGCGGCCGCCGACGGTCAGCTCGGTGCCACCGGACGGCGCGTCGGTGGTGAGGCCGACCACGACGGACAGCTGCCCGACCGGCTGCACCACGCCCTCCTTCATCTCCTTCTTCAGCTTCTCCGAGTAGGTCACCAGCTGGTTCTTGACCGTGGAGAACTCGGCGCGCCACTGCGACGGTGACGGTCCGCTGACGGTCGTGCCGGTGGTGATCCACCCGTCGGGCAGCCAGTTCAGGCGGGCCGGGACGCCGGTGACCCCGGTGTCCGGCCGCACCGAGCGGGCCATCCTCAGCAGATCGTTCTTGCTGATGTCCAGCTTGCTGGCGGTCAGCATCAAGACGGTGTTCTGGGCCGGGTGCCAGATCACCGAGGACTTGCGGTCGTTCTGTGCGGGCGAGTAGTAGCCCTGGGCCCCGTTGACGTCGATCGGCTGACCACTGCGGTCGACGTCGGCGCCGGTCATCCCGGAGAAGACGGACAGCGACAGCTCGGCGCCGGTCCACGGGTCGCCGATGCCGACGTTCTTCTTCCAGACCCGGCGCAGCACCGGGCCGAAGCCGTTGCCGGGGTCGGCGGCGCTGGCCGTCCGGATGTGCTCGGCGAATCCCGGCGGCACCCAGGTGGGCTTGAAGCCGAGATCCACCTCGGTGGCCACGGGTTCCTGCGCGGGCACCCCCGGGGAGGCCGACGCGGTGGCGGGCGCGGTGCTCGGCGCGGCCGGCTGCACGGTCGCGGCGGCCCCGGTGTCGTCGCGCACGGCGAGCGAGGGCACGGCGATGGCGGCGGTGACGGCGGCCGCGGCCACGATCGCGCCGCCCAGCCCGTACCGTCGCTGCTTCTTGACCTGGGCCGTGCGCCGCGGCAAGGCCGCGCGGACCCGCTCGGCCGGTGGGGCCTGGTCGGCGCGCAGTTCCTGCGCGGCCCGGATGAGTTCCTCGATGTCCCTGGTCACGGCTTCTCCCCCGTGGTCACGAGCGGCGCGGGCAGGGCGTTCTGCAACGCGGCCAGCGCACGCATGAGATGGGTACGGACGGTGACCGTTCGGCATCCGAGTACCTCCGCGATCTGGTCGACCGCCATGTCCTCGTAGAAGCGCAGCGCGATGACCGCACGCTGCCGTGGTGGCAGGGTGGCGACAAGGCGCAACATGGCGTCCCTCTCGTCACGTTGCACGCTGGGGTCGGGCGCCTCGGGCAGGTGCCCGGCCAGCGTGTCGGTGGCGAGCGGGATCGACTGAGCCGCCCGGCGCCGCCGCCAGGACAGGAACTCGTTGACCACCATGCGCTTCACGTAGAGTTCCGGCGCGTCCATGCGGCTGATACGCGCCCAGCGTGCCTGCGCGCGGACCAGCACGTTCTGGGTGATGTCCTCGGCCAGGTGCGGATCCCACGTGACCACGGTCGCGTAGCGCACCAGGGTGCCGAGGCGGGCGGATACGAACTCTTCGAACGTCACGGCAGGTAAACGCCTCCACGGGCGCCGATTGATGACAGACCACAATATTCGCTGTGACGATCTCGGCCTGACGTAGCATGCCCGGATGGTTGGGCACCGGATGAGGCCGCTGGCGGTCTTCGACGTGGACGGGGTGGTCGCCGACGTGCGGCACCGGCTGCGCCACGTGGCCCGCCGGCCGAAGAACTGGGCGGCGTTCTTCGCGGCGGCCGGCCGGGACCGGCCGCTCGCGCCCGGCGTCGATCTGGTTCATGAATACGCGCACGACCACGATCTCGTGTGGCTGACCGGGCGCCCCGAGCATCTGCGGATGGTGACCGAGCGGTGGTTCGCCGAGCACGGCCTGCCGGAGGGACGGTTGCTGATGCGCCCGGAGACGGATCGCCGGCCGGCCCGTGACTACAAGAGCGACCGGCTGCGGCGACTGGCGTCCACGGCCACGATCGCGGTGGTCGTCGACGACGATCCGGCGGTGGTCACCCGGCTGAAACGGGACGGGTTCCCGGTGCGGCTGGCCGACTGGGTGCCGTACGAGAGGTCGCTGCGGGAGGCTCAGGAGCGCCTCGGCCGTACCTGACCGATCTTTTGATGTTTTTGCCGCCTTTATGCGACTTTATGCCCGTTTTGCACTTTCTGGGGTGTTACGCGCAGAATGGACCGCGCCGCGAGGTCCGCGGCAGCCGACCAGGCTATGAAAGGTGGCACACGATGAGCACCCGAGGCACAGTTCGAGGCGGCCTGATCGTTCTCGCCCTGGCGGGAGGAGCACTGGCCGCGAGCCCGGCGCTGGCATCCCCGCCGCCGTCCGGCTTGCAGGGCGGCGCCGCCTCCGGCCCGCAGACCGCCAACCCGCAGCAGTCCCGCCCCGCCCCCGTCAAGTACGGGTACGACACGGGCGTGCTCCCCACGGCCAGCCGGGCCCTCGCCTTCGCGAACGTCCCCCGGCTGCGCTCACTCGCGTGCGTCGACTGGGTCTGCGCCTGAATCGCACCACAGTCACCCAACCGGACCGGCGGGCGCGCAGAACCCGAACTGCCGCCCGCCGGCCCCGCGGGGTCAGCCGGTCTTCTCGCCACCCTCACGGCGGCGCAGATCCTCCTCGCGGCGGCGCAGGTCGGCCTCCCAGTCCTTCATCAGCCGCTGATCCTCGGCCTTCTCCCGGGCATGCCGGGCGGCGAGATCGCGAAGGAACTCCGGGTCGTCGTCCGGAGCCGCCGAACGCCTCGGGCGCTCGCTCTCCGGGAAACCGCTGCCGGGACGCCAGGTGGTGCCGTTGCTCAGCCGAACCGGGCGCGGCGGGCGGCCGGCGACGAACCAGACGATCGCGCCGATCGGCGAGAACAGCAGGATGAGCAGCACCCAGACGACCCGCGGCAGCGCCCGGATCAGCACCTCGTCGGTGGACAGGCAGTCGATCAGCGCGACGACGATGAGGATCAGATTTATCAGGGCGAACAACGAATAGACACGAATCACCCGGCGGATCATGCCAAATTCGGCGCCCGGCCGCCGCCCCGGCCCTCGACTCCCGCACATTCACAGCTTCGACCTGCAGGAAAGCGCTTGCCTGAATCGACTGCGGTTGATTGAATGTGACGCCATGACCATCGATCGCAGAACGTTGCTCCGCGCCACCGCAGGCGGCGCGATCGCCGGCCCCCTCGGACTCGCCGCACCGGCCGCCGCCGGGCGCCCCCGCCCCACCGTCTTCGTGGCCGGCGACTCGACGGCCGCCACCTATGCGGTCGCCGACCACCCCCGGGCCGGCTGGGGCCAGGCCCTGCCGGTGTTCCTGCGTCACGACATCCGGGTGGTGAACGAGGCGCTCTCCGGCGCCAGCTCGAAGAGCTTCGTGGACCTGGGACGGCTCGACCGCATCCTCGCCGCGATCCGCCCCGGCGACGTCCTGCTCGTCTCGTTCGGCCACAACGACTCCAAGACGGCGGATCCGGCCAGGTACACCGAGCCGTGGACCACCTTCCACGACTACCTGCGGCTCTACCTGGACGGGGCACGCGCGGCCCGGGCCACCCCGATCCTGGTCACTCCGGTGGAGCGGCGGCGGTTCACCGCGGAGGGGACGCCGTACCTGTCCCACGGCGAATACCCGGCGGCCATGCGAGATCTCGCCGCCACGACCCGTACCCCGCTGATCGACCTGACCGACCTGTCGTTCGCCCTGTGGGGAGAGCTGGGCCCGGAGGCCACCAAGGACTACTTCCTGTGGCTGGACGCGGGCGAGTCACCCAACTACCCGGACGGGGTCGTCGACAACACCCACTTCCAGGCTCATGGCGCGATCGAGGTCGCCCGCCTCGTCGTCGCCGCGAGCCGGCACATCCCCGGCCGGGACCAGCGGGCGCTGTGCCGCACCGGCATCCCGGACGACGCCCTGGTCTGGCCGCCCACCCGCCCCGCGGAGAGCTGACGCCGGTCAACCCGCTTCGAGGATCGACCGCTGCGGCCGGCGGCGTGGCCGGGCAATCGGCCATTCCGGCATCATCGAGGCGTGGATCAACCGCGGGCAACCAGATTCGCACTCTTCGGACCACCCGGCGCGGCGACCGTGGAGACCGCCGAGCTCCTCGCGAGCCGTCGTGGGTCACCCTGCATCTCTCCTCGCGACGCCACACGTTTCATGACCGGTACGCCGTCCGAGGAGGGGCTGGCCGACGCCCTGACACGCCGCCTGCACGAGTTCGACACCGCCGCCGGTTTCGTCTTCTGGACCGCGTCGCCCAGCCCGCCGGTCATCGCGGTTCTGCTGGCGATGGGTTGCCACGTCGTCGAGCTGATCCTGGACGACACCGAGGCGACGGACCGCCTGACGACTCGCCGCATGTGCCGGGCCTGCGGGCGGGCCGGGCGGTTCGAGGTCTGTCCCGGGTGCGGTGGTGAGGCGGTCCGCCGCCCGGACGACTCCCCGGAGACGGTCGCCCGGCGGCTCAGCGACTACCGCCGGCGATGCGCCCTGATCCCGGCCGGAACAGACCGGCTACGGGTCGACGCCACTCCCCCGCCCGAGCAGGTGGCCGCCGCGATCAGCGAGGTTCCCGCGCTGGCGGAATTCGGGCGGCTGCTGGCCGGCCTGGACTGGCTCATCGGTCTGTACGTGGCGGGATCGCTGGCGACCGGCGACTACCGGCCCGGAGTCAGTGACCTGGATCTGGTCGCCGTGGTCGACGGGCCGGTGACCGATGCGCGCGAGGCGGCGCTCACCGCCCTGCACCGGCAGGTCGACTCGGCCTTCGACGGCACGAACCTCGGGTGCGTCTACGTCGACGTGGAACGGCTCACCGCCGTGGACGTGCGGCATCCGACCTGGACCCACGGGCTTCTTGTCCAGCGCGTCCTGTCCGGGATCAGCAGGGCGGAGCTGGTCCGGCACGGGTACGCGGTGTTCGGCCGGCCACCGCGAGAGCTGTTCCCGCCGATGTCCGGCGACGCGGTCCGGGACGCCGCGCGCGCCGAGCTGACCGGGTACTGGGCGTGGGCGGCACGCCGGCCGTGGATCTGGTGTGATCCGGTCATCGCCGACCTCGGTCTCACCTCGATGGCCCGGGGCCGTCACGCGCTGCGGACCGGGGGCCTGCTCAGCAAGAGCGCGGCGATCGAGCAGGCCGCCGCACCGCCCTGGCTCATCGCCCAGCTACGAACGCGGCGTCAGGGATCGCCGGTCGTCTCGCCCCGTTGGCGTACCGCCCTGATCGCCTGGCGGGATGCCCGTCGCACCGTCCGCAAAGCGCAACCATCGGTTGCAGGTCACCACACCGAGGGGTAACGTGACACGCAACCAAAGGTTGCAGGAGGATGTCATGGAGTACGGAACCATCGAACGCGAGATCTTCATCGAGGCCGCGCCCGAGATCGTCTTCGACGTGGTGAGCAGCCCGGATCACGTCAAGCAGTGGTGGCCCGACGACGCACACTACGACCCGGCGCCGGGGTCCACCGGGCACATCGTCTTCGGGGACTGCAACGCCGGCGGGACGACCGTCCAGTTCACCGTCGTCGACGCGCGGCCGCCGGAGACGTTCTCGTTCCGCTGGACCCATCCGGCGGGCGAGACCGCCACGGCCGGCAACTCGCTGCTGGTCACCTTCGACCTGACCGCCTCCGGCGACGGCACCCTGCTGCGGATGACCGAGACCGGCTTCCGGGAGATGGGCTGGTCGGAGGCGGTTCTCCAGCACGAGTACGAGGACCACGTCGCCGGCTGGGGCCACTTCCTGGCGCGGATCGCCCCCTACGTCGCCACGCTGCGGGTGAGTCCATGAGCACGGCGACCGTCGACGACGACCTGTGGGCGGCGATCGGCGACCCCACCCGCCGCCGGATGCTCGACCTGCTGCTGGCCGACGGCGCCGGCACCGCGACGACGCTGAGCCAGCGGATTCCGGTCACCCGCCAGGCGGTCGCCAAACATCTGGCCGTCCTCGACCGGGCCGGGCTGGTCCACGGCACGGCCGAGGGCCGGGAGCGGCGATATCGGGTGGACGACGCCCAGCTCGCCAGGGCCGTGGCGCAGCTCGCGGCGGTCGGATCGGCATGGGACGCCAGGCTGCGGCGCATCAAGCGGATCGCCGAGTCCATTCAGGCACGCGTCGACGGGGAGTGATACTGGGCGCGTGGAGGACCTGCGCTTCGCCCGTACCGATGATGGTGTGACGTTGGGTTTTCAGGTCTTCGGGCAGGGGCCCGCACTCGTCTGGATGCCGTCGCTGAGCAACATTCTCGCCCAGTGGCGCATCCCGGCGGTGCGGGCCGCCTACCTCGGCCTGGCCAAACATCTGACTGTCGTCCTCTACGACGGTCGCGGCACCGGCAGTTCCGACCGCCGCGTCGACCTCGATGATCTCGGTGTCGACGCGCACCTGCGGGATCTGCGGGCCGTCCTCGATCACGCGGGCATCCGGCGGGCCACCCTGTTCGGCTATTACCACTCGGTGGCGACCGCGATCGCGTTCGCCGCCCGCGAGCCCGAGCGGGTCGAGCGGCTGGTGCTGTTCGGCGGGGCGCCGCGCATGCGGGAGGCGATGCTTCCGGCACAGACCCAGGCGCTGTTGTCGCTGGTCGAGCAGGACTGGAGCCTGTTCGCGGACGCCGCGGCCACGGCCTGGCTCGGCTGGGATGCCGCGCCTTCCGGCCGTTTCACGGCAGACGCATTTCGTACGGCCACCAGCGCGCCCGTCGCGAAGGCCTGGTTCGAGGCCGCCCGGGATATCGACGTGACCGCCGAGCTGGCCCGGGTCCGGGCGCCCGCCCTGGTCCTGCACCGGCAGAGCGCCGAACAGATCCCGGTCGAGGTGGCCCGGCGCATGGCCGCGGGCCTGCCCGACGCCCAACTGGTGGAGCTGCCCGGATCCACCCCGACGCTGTTCATGGAAAGCCCGGCGGCCGACCTGAAACTGGTCACCGACTTCGTGACACACGGCCGGGTCCACCGCCCGTCCATCGCGCCCGCCACCCTGACCCCGCGCGAGACCGACGTGCTACGCCTGCTCGCGGCGGGTGACTCGAACACGGAGATCGCCCGTCAGCTGGGCATCGCGGTGCACACCGTGGAACGCCATCTCGCCAACCTGTACCGCAAGATCGGCGCCCGCGGCCGCACCGACGCGGTGGCCTACGCGCTGCGCATGACGGAATTCCGCCATCCCGGCTGACGGGTCACCGGGACGCGAACCCACCCTCCCGCAGCGGACGATCAGCGGCATGACGACCTCTACGACGTCCTGGCGTTTCGCACGTACCACCGCTCCGGCCGTCCGGGTGCTCGCCGGGCGGCGCCTCATTCCGCTCTGGGCGGTGGTCCACCACCGGGGCCGGGTGAGCGGCCGCGACTTGCGGGTGCCGATCGCGATCACCACCACCCCGGACGGCTTCGTGATCAACCTGCCGTGGGGCGCCCGCACCAACTGGGTCCGCAACGTGATCGCCGCCGGCGGCTGCGTGATCCGCTGGAAGGGCGCCGATCACCGGATGGCGGATCCCCGGATCGTCGACGCCACCGAGGCCCGCCCGTACTACGGCCGCGTCGCCTGGGCGATCGCGAGCCGTCTCTTCCCCGCGGACGCGTGGCTGCTGCTGCGCCACACCGCGGATTGAGTCCGGCGGGGTCCGCGTCTCACTTCCTTTTCCGGTACGTGCCAGGCCGTTCCGATCCCATCAGGACCGTCCCGCCCGGTCGGCGCGCGCTCACCCGAACACCGATCTACGCCCGGCGGGCGCGGCACAGGCCCAAGCGGGCAGCAGGATCGCGCCGACCGGACGGGACGGCCCTGATGAGGCGGGGCGAGGTCAGGCGTACCAAATAGGAAGCCGGAAGTGGAGCGCGGACCTTGACCACGAAGTTCTAGAACGGCTCGCCGGCCACGCCGCTGTAGCCGTGCAGCTCGTACTTCCCGGCGAGTTCGAAGATGCCGTCGAGGTAGCTGAGCATCCGCAGAGGCAGGGTCAGCAGCACGTACCGATCGCCGGGGCCGTCGCCCGGCTCGAGCACGTCGGCCAGATCGGGCCAGCGCCCGAGAAGCTCGCCCCGGAAGACCGCGACGTCGGGATGCGGCTCGAGCGCGTCGGCGGCCCCCTCGGCCAGGGCGTCGTAAATCTCCGCCGGGTTGCCGCTACCGGCCTTCCAGAACGCGAAGTCACTGCTCACCGCAACAGGCTATAGGTACGCAGTGGACATCACGCCATAACATTTCTGTCATTCGCCCGACCGGACGAGAACGGAGACAGTCAATGGACGCCCCCGCCTTCCGCTCGCGGCCAGCCTGAAGATCGCCTTAAGGAATCGACAGCCTCGCATGGAGGCGTTATGGTGCTCGCGGCATGGGAGCGCTCCCACTCCCCCATCCCCATGGAGGTTTTCATGCGCAACGCCATCATCCTGCTCGCCGGCGGGATCCTGCTCACCGCGACAGCCTGCGGCACCGCCGCCGACACCGCCGCACCAGCCGGCAGCGCGGCGGTCGTCGCCCCGGGCGTCGCGACCGGCTGTCAGGCGCTCGCCAAAGCATATGGGGCCAACATGGCGCCGTTCGCCAAGGCGCTCACCGAGACGGTCTCCGACCCCAAGGCGGCGTCCAAGGCCCAGCAGGCCCTGGCCAGTTTCGCCACCGCGGTCGACGACGCCACGAAGGGCAGCGAGGACGCCCAGCTACGTACCGACGGGAAGAAGGCCGCCGAACAGCTGCGCACCAAGTCGGGTGACGCCAAGTTCTTCCAGGCCATCAAGACGCCCGAGGACGTCAACAAGACGATGGGCCAGAACCTGACCGAATGGCTGTCCCCCGTGCAGCGTCACTGCCAGTGACCGTCCGGGCTGACATCATGGCGAGATGGCGACGAACGCCCGGATCAAGCCGATCGAAACCGCCACGAGCCGCGGCTGGGACGACTGGCTGACGTTCCTGGCCGGCATCGGCGCGGAGGACCTGTGCCACCGCGCCATCGTGGCCAGGGTGCACAAGGAGCTGGAGGCCACCGGCATCGACTCGCCCGGCTGGTGGGCACAGTCGGTGACGGTGGCGTACGAGCAGTACGTCGGCCGCCGGCTGCCCGGCCAGCGCCCGGACGGCACGTTCGAGGTGAGCGTGAGCCGGGCCACCCGTCTCGGCATGGCCGCGTTGATGGACGCGTGGACCGGGTTCGCGGCGGCGGACCCGCACACCGCCGGGCTGCTCGCCGCCCCGCCCCGGGTGAGCGGCACCGAACGGCGGATCACCTGGCGGGTCAAGACCCCGGACGGTACGGCGATCGCCGTCACCAGCGAGCCCAAGCCGAACGGCACGGCATCGCTGGTGGCCACGCATTCGGGCCTGCCCTCACCGGAATCCGCCGCCGAGGCCCGCCAGATCTGGACGGACACCGTGACCCGCTTCCTGGAGTCGGCCGCGGCCCGCCGAGCCGGGACGGTCAGGCGGGTTCGGGACGGTCAGGCGGGCTCCGGGACCGCTTCGGGCTCGTCCGGGACAGGCGTGGCGGGCACCGGTATGGCCGGGACCGGATCGGGCGGTGGCGGGGGCAGCGGGTCGGGGTTGTCGGGAGACAGCTCGCCCGGGTCGTCGGGGATCGGCGCGCCCGGATCAAGGGGCGGATATTTGTCCGGATTCGATGGGATACTCGCCATAGGCATCGGGTGACCTCCTTGCGATTTCGCCCGATTCTGAACAGATCGCCTACCCGCCCACGTCACCCGGTAAACGGTTGACCGGAAAGTCAGCACCAGGTCAGCGGACCGGCGGCGCGACGTGTTGGAAGGGGCCGGCACCTGACAACGGTGTGACAGCCGGCGATAGGCCGGTGTTACCGCCCGCCCCGTAGACCTGGCGGCATGAACGTCACCGTGGACAGTGTGCACAAGCGCTACGGCCCGGCCGTGGCGCTGGACGGGATGTCCTTCACCGTCGAGCCGGGGCGGGTCACCGGGTTCGCCGGGCCCAACGGCGCCGGAAAGTCGACCACCCTGCGGGTGATCCTCGGCCTGGACCGGCCGGATTCCGGCGCCGCCCTGATCGATGGGCGCCGCTACCGGGATCTGGACCGGCCGCTGTGTCATGTGGGCTCGCTGCTCGACGCGGGCGCGTTGCAGGCCGGCCGGTCCGCCCGCAACCACCTGCTGTGGCTGGCGTACTCGCAAGGTCTGCCCGCCCGCCGGGCCGGTGAGGTGCTGGAGCTGACCGGGCTCGCCGCGGTGGGCCGCCGCGCGGCCGGTGGCTTCTCGCTCGGCATGCGGCAGCGGCTGGGGATAGCGGCCGCGATGCTCGGGGACCCGCCGGTGCTGCTGCTGGACGAGCCGTTCAACGGGATGGATCCGGACGGCATCATCTGGATGCGGGGTTTCCTGCGGTCGCTGGCCGCCGAGGGCCGGGCCGTGCTGCTGTCCAGCCATCTGATGAACGAGCTCGAGGACGTGGCCGATCACGTGGTGGTGTGCGGCCGGGGCCGGGTCATCGCCGACGCGGACCTCACCCAGCTGCTGGCCCGGACGGCGCGGGGCCGGATCACGGTACGCACCGGCGATCCGGCCGCGGTGGCGGCACTGACCGGCGGCGGGGCGACGGTCGCCGAGGACGGTCCCGGTCTGCTGCACGTCGGCGGGGTCGAGGCCGAGGCGGTGGTGATGCTGCTCAACCGTGCCGGGATCCGGTTCTCCGAGGTGTCCGCCTACCGGCCCGGCCTCGAGGAGGCGTACCTGGAGCTGACCCGGGACGCGGTCGTCTACCGGGCGGAGGCGGCGCGATGACCGGGTTCGGGCGGCTACTGCGTGCCGAGTGGACGAAGCTGCGGACGGTCCGTGGCTGGATGGCGGCGCTGCTGGGCGGCATCGCCGCGATGGTCGCGCTCGGCACGCTGACCGGCATGCAGGGCACCTGCACCCAGGACACGTGCGCCCAGCCGATCGGCCCGGAGGGGCAGGAGGTGCGGGACGCGTTCACGTTCCTGCACCGTCCGCTGACCGGCGACGGCAGCATCACGGTGCGCCTGACGTCGATGACCGGGATCCTGCCATCGGTCGGCGAGGAGCAGGAGGCACCCGGCAAGGAACAGCAGACATCCGGCAAGGAACAGCAGGAACAGGTCACCGGCCTCACCCCGTGGGCCAAGACCGGTTTGATGATCAAGAACGGTACGCAGCCCGGCGCCACCTACGCGGCGATCATGATGACCGGCGCGCACGGCGTACGCATGCAGCACGATTTCGCGCACGACGCCGCCGGGTCGCCGGGAGGCGTACCCCTGTGGTTGCGCCTGACCCGCGAGGGTGACGTGATCATCGGAGAGGAATCGGCAGATGGCCGCTCCTGGACGAAGGTCCGGGAGGTCCGTCTCGACGGTCTGGCGGAAACCGTGCAGGCCGGCATGTTCGCGACGTCGCCGCAGCACAGCGAGATCGTCCAGAACCTGGTCGGCACGTCGGTGGCCGACGGGCCGAGCGAGGCGACCGGCGAGTTCGACCAGGTGCGGCTGGACGGCGACTGGCCGGCCGGAAACTGGGCGGGAACCCGGATCGGGGGTCCGGACGATCTGGATCGGAGCGGCTTCGACGCCGACGGTCCGGAGTACTCGGTGACCGGCTCGGGTGACGTCTCCCCCGCCGTCGCCGGGGTGGCCGGGATCGGTGCGACGATCACGCAGACGCTGGTGGGCACGTTCGTGGCGCTGCTCGCCGTGGTGGTGCTCGGCGCCGTGTTCATGACCGCGGAATACCGGCGTGGGCTGGTGCGCACCACGCTGACGGCGGCCCCGCACCGTGGCCACTTCTTGGCGGCCAAGGCGATCGTGCTCGGATCCGTCACCTTCGTGGCCGGCGTGGTCGCGGCGGCCGTGCTGGTCGAGGTCGGCGGCCGGATGCTGATCTCCCGCGGCGTCTACCTGCATCCCGCCACGACCCCGATCAAAATCCAGATCATCATCGGTACGGGCCTGCTGCTCGCGTGTTCGGCCGTGCTCGCCCTGGCGCTCGGCGCGATCCTGCGCCGCAGTCTCACCGCGGTGACCACCGGGATCGCGCTGATCGTCCTGCCCTACCTGGTGACGGTCACCGCGGTGTCCGGGGCCGCGGCCGACTGGGTGCTGCGGGTGACACCGGCCGCCGCGTTCGCCGTGCAGCAGAGCACCCCGGAGTATCCGCAGGTCGACAACCTGTACACGGCCGCGCAGGGATTCTTCCCGTTGCCCGCGTGGGGCGGGTTCGCGGTGCTGGCCGCCTGGACCGCGGCCGCGCTGGCCGGCGCCGCCGTTCTGCTGCGCCGGAGGGACGCGTGACCGCCCGGAGCCGGGCCACCACCGGGAGCCGCGATCACCGCCGCGTGTTCGGCGCCGGCCGATCCGTGGCGCACGCCGAGTGGACGAAGCTGCGGACCACGCCCGGCCTCATCCGGCTGCTCGTGACCGCGGCGGCCGTGACGGCGGCCATCGGTGTTCTGGCCATCCTGAACAGCGGCTGCCCGCGCACCGACTGTGGCGTCGCGATGGCGTTCACCGGCGTCCGGGCCGGGCAGGCGGTGGTCGCGATCGCCGGTGTGCTGATCATCGGCGACGAGTACCGGACCGGCATGATCCGCGTGACGCTGGCCGCGACACCGCGCCGCGTCCACGTACTGATCGGCAAGATCGTCGTGCTGGCCGCCGCCGTCACCCCGGCCGCGGTGGCCGGGGTGACGGGCGCGCTCCTGCCGGTCCACGACCATCCCGGGGTGTTGCGGGCCGCCGTCGGCGCGGTCCTCTACCTGGTGCTCATCGCACTGCTCAGCCTGGGTGTGGCCACGATGCTGCGCGGGCCGGCCGCGGCGATCGGCACGGTGCTCGGCCTGCTGTACGTCCTGCCGGTCGTCGCGGCCGCGATGCCGGACGAGCGCTGGGAACGCCGCCTCCAGCGGATCAGCCCGGACGCGGCCCTCGCCGTGGCGGACACCGGCGATCTGGCCAGGCTGGCGGTGCTGGTGTGGTGGGTGACGGCGGTCCTGGCCGTGGCGGCGCTCCTGCTGCGCCGCCGGGACGCCTGAATCGCCCTCAGGGGTTGGCCAGAGCCTCGGTGGGTGGGAGGCGGGCGGCGCGCACGGCCGGATAGAAGCCGGCCAGGCCGCCGATCAACAGGGTGGCGGCGACGCCGCCGCCCATCGCCCACGGGGGCACCACGGCGGCCCAGCCCTGGGTGGCGGCGAAGGCGGCCGTGATGCCGATGCCGAGGGCGACGCCGCCGGCACCACCGAGCAGGGACAGCAGCAGGGCCTCGGCCAGGAACTGGGTGCGGATCTGGCCCCGGGTGGCGCCCAGGGAACGGCGCAGGCCGATCTCGGAGCGGCGTTCCAGGACCGAGATGACCATCGTGTTGGCCACGCCGATGCCACCGACCAGCAGGGCCACGGCGCCCAGGCCGAGCAGCAGGGCGTTGAGCGTACGGCGGGTCTCCAGCTGGGCTTTCAGCACCTCGGACGGGCGGGAGACGGTGGCCTCGCCGGGGTTCTCCGGGTTGGCGGCGGCGCCGAGCAGCGGCTGTACGGCCGTGACCGCGCTCTGCTGTGGACGGGTGTAGACGGTGGTCGGGTAGCCGTCGAAGCCGAGTTCGCGTTCGGCCACCGGCCAGCCGACGAAGGCGCCGTAGTCGAGGTCGGTGAGCAGGTCGTTGGGGGCCAGGATGCCGACCACGGTGAACCATCGGCCGCCGAGCCAGACCAGCTGGTCCGGGCCGGTCTCGTAGACGGCCAGGGATCTCGCGGCGGTCCAGCCGAGCACCACGGCCGGGTAGGCGGTGTGCGCCTCGGTGAGCCAGGACCCGGCGACGGTACGGGCGCCGGCCACCGTGGGCAGGTCGGTCCGGGCCGCGTAGACCACGATGCCGCCGGTGCGCTCCGTGGGAATGTGGTCGTTGCGGTAGACCCGTACGCCGGTGCGCCCGACGGCCGAAACGGTGTCGACGGCCGGCAGCGCGCCGATCATGCTGACCGCCGTGGTCGGCAGGTGCGACCCCTCTCCCGCTGTGACGGTCAGCAGGTTGGTGCCGAACGAGCTGAGCCGCCGGTCCAGTTCGTGGGTCGAGGACGCGGAGATGCCCATGACCCCGACCATCGCGGCGATGCCGATCGCGATGCCGAGCGCGGACAGGAACACCCGCAGCGGACGTGAGCGCAGGCCGTGCCCGCCGACCCGGATCACGTCGGCGACCGGCATTCTGGCCGGAACCAGCGGCGGGGCGCTCGCAAGCTCGCTCATGCCCGTACCCCTGAAATGATCTTGCCGTCTTTGAGCCGGACCTGTCGCGGCAGCGAGGCCGCGATGTCGCGATCGTGGGTGATCACCACGATCGTGGTGCCGGCGTCGTTGAGGTCGCGCAGCAGCGCCATCACGGTCTCTCCGGATTGTGAGTCGAGGGCGCCGGTCGGCTCGTCGGCCATGAGCAGCGGCGGATCGCCGAGGACGGCGCGGGCGATGGCGACCCGCTGCTGTTCGCCGCCGGACAGCTGATGCGGCAGGTGCCTCATCCGGTGGCCGAGGCCGACCCGGTGCAGCGCCCGCTCGGCGGCCTGCCGCCGGAAGCCGCGCGACCTGCCGGTGTAGAGCAGGCCGTCGGCGACGATGTCGATCGCCGGAACCCCGCGGGCCAGGTGGAACTGCTGAAAGACGAAGCCGATGGCACGGGCACGCAACACCGACAGCTCCCGGTCGCTGAGCGCGCCGACGTCGTACCCGTCGATGCGCAGCGTCCCGGTGGTGGGCCGGTCGAGGGTGCCCATGATGTGCAGCAGGGTCGACTTCCCGGAGCCGGACGGACCGACGACGGCGAGCAGTTCCCCACGGTCGATGCGCAGGTCGGCGTCGTCGAGGGCGATCACGTCGCCGTACCGTTTGGAGACTCCGGACAACTCGACCACGGGTGCGGTCATGCCGGCACCCCCACGGAGAGTCCCTCGGTGACGCCGTCGCCGGAGATCTCCACGTAGCCGCCGGAGAACAGCCCGGTCGTGACCGGCAGATACTCGCCACCGGTCATCACGGCATAGCCGCCACCGGACCGCGCGACCAGGGCGGTGACCGGTACGGCGAGCACGTCCTCGCGGGTCTCGGCGGCGAGAATCACCTGGACCGTCGCCACCTGGTAGCGGCCCAGCTTCTTCTGATCGGGTACGGCGAGTTCGACGGGCAGGGTGGCGCCGCCCTTCTCCTGCGAGGTGGGTGTGCCGATGTCGGTGACCCGCGCGGTGACGCCCGTGCCGTCGGGCAGTTCGACGGTCGCCGTGGTGCCGTTCC
Organism: Actinoplanes lobatus; assembly: GCF_014205215.1. Classification (NCBI taxonomy): domain Bacteria; kingdom Bacillati; phylum Actinomycetota; class Actinomycetes; order Micromonosporales; family Micromonosporaceae; genus Actinoplanes; species Actinoplanes lobatus. The sequence goes on along the minus strand of NZ_JACHNC010000001.1, from coordinate 6,223,479 downwards.
GGACCAGGTCGGCGTAGTCGGTGTCCAGGTCGACGGTGACGACACGGGTGGTGCCGGTCCAGCGCAGCAGCACGCCGGACGCGGCGGCGCCGGTCTGCGTGGCGACCTCGGCGACGCGACGTGCCCCCGATGACACCACGGCGTCGCCCGGTTCGATCCGGCCGGTTTCGGTGCGGCCCAGGTCTTCCTGCCAGTCGCGGACCGCGGCCGCTGTCGACGACGTGTATTCGGTGTCGACCGTGAATCCGGTGTAGCCGAGGGCATGCAGGTTGCGTTCCAGCTGCCGGACGTCGGCGCCCTCGCTGCCGGCGGACAGCGTGCGGTAGAGCGGGATCGTGCCGTAGAGCAGCGGGACCCGCCGCTGGTCGACGCGGTAGACGGTGTCGCCGCGCTGCAGGACATCGCCCTCGCCGGGCAGCCAGGTGACCATGCCGCCGCCGGCCGGTGGCGCCTGCACCCCGGTGGTGTCACCGAAGCCGAGGTCGCCGCCGACCTTCTCGGTACGGGTCAGGGTGCGCTTCTCGACGGTGGCGGTGGCCGGTGGCCCGGCGAGCGCCACGTCACCGGTGTCGCCGTCGCCGCCGAGCATCCCGGTGCCGGCGGCGACCGCGATCACGGTGGCACCCAGGGCCGGCAGCACGAGCAGGGTTCGTTTCGGGGCCATCAGTCCAGGTCCTCGAAATGCGTGTTGCCGCCGGGATCTTGGGAGTCGCAGGCTTCTCGGGCGTCCTTGAACTGCGAGGAATCGGGCTCGATGCCCGTACCGGTGAGAATGATTTTGATGGTGTTGCCCTCGACCTCGGGATCGGGGAACTTCGGCAGTTTTCCGCGCATGCATGTGGCCCAGGCGGTGACCTTCGCCGGATCGACGGGGTCGCTGTCGCCGGCATCGCCCTGCGGCTGCTTGTCGCGGCAGGCCTCCTCCGCCTTCTTCAGCACCGCGTCGTCGACCTTCGGCAATTCCATGCCGACACCGTTGTCCTCCCGCACCGGGTCGGGGGCGTTCGGGATGCCGTTCTCCCGCAGGCATTTCGCGTAGTCCATCGCCTGCTGGAAGTGGTCCTCGTCCGATCCGTCCAGCGCTCCGCCGCAGCCGGAAAGCAGTGTTCCGCACAGGAGCGCGGCGACCGTCCAGGCCGTTCTGGTCTTCGTCATGCCGGGATTTCTACGCCCCGGCCGGTCACACGGCGGGCACATTCTCCGGCGGGAAACGAATGGTGACGGCGAGCCCGCCGTCGGGCCGGGCGCGCACCGAAAGCTCGGCGGAGTGGGCGGTCGCGATGGCCGCCACGATGGACAGACCCAGGCCGTGGTGGCCGTCGTCGGCGGTCCGGTTGAGCCGCTGGAACGGGGTGAGCAGCCGGTCCACCAGCTCCGGCGGGACCGGCGGCCCGGTGTTGGTCACCGTCAGGAAGCAGCGGCCGTCCTCGGCGCCGGTCGTCACGTCGACCCGCCCGTCCGGGACGTTGTAGCTGATCGCGTTGTCGACCAGGTTGGCCAGAAGCCGTTCGATCAGCACCGGATCGCCGGTGATACGGGCCGGTGCCAGGTCGGCCGCCACGGTGAAGTCGTGACGGCGCGCGAAGGACCGTCCCACGTCGCCGGCCAGCCCGGCCAGATCGATGCTGTCGTGGCGGTCCAGGCCACGTTCGCTGGTCGCCAGCACCAGCAGCGATTCCAGCAGGCGGGCCTGCTGTTCACTGACCGCCATCAGCTCCTTGAACCGCTCCCGGAAGGTGTCGGCCGTCGCGTCCGGGTCGATGACGGCCTCCTCCAGCAGGGCGTGTTCCAACGTCAGCGGGGTACGCAGCTCGTGTGCCGCGTTGGCGACGAACCGCCGGTGCGAGTCGAGGGCCGATTCCAGTCGCCCGAGCAGACCGTCGACCGTGTCGGCGAGGTTCTTCAGCTCGTCACGCGGGCCCGGAGCGTCCAAGCGTTCGTGCACGTTGTGCGCCGAGATGCGCTGGATGGTGCCGGTCATGGTCTGCAACGGGCGCAGCAGCCGTCCGGACACCACCCAGCCCAGGCCGATCGAGATGACCGACATGACGCCGAGCGCCACACAGCCCTGGACGACCAGCAGGTGCATGACCTCGGCCTTCTCCATGCTGACCTGCTCGCGGGCGGCCGCGACCACCTGGCGCAGATCCGCGGGCAGCTCGGAGTCCGGCGGCGCGGTGTCGCCCAGCACGACGGCGGTGATGATCTCGCGGCCGTCCGTCGATCTCTCGACCGACAGCGAGGAGGCGCCCCGGTTGTAGGCGACCAGGGCGTAGGTGATGGTCAGCAGCAGGCCGCCGGAGAACAGGAAGAGCAGGCCGTACAGCAGGGTGAGCCGCAACCGGACCGTCAAGCCCACCAGGGTTCCCCTCTCAGATGCGGTAACCGGCGCGGGGCACGGTCTCGATGACGGGTGGCTCGCCCAGTTTGGCGCGAAGCCGGTTCATGGTGGCCTTGACCGTCGTGGTGAACGGGTCGGCGGCCTCGTCCCACACCCGTTCCAGCAGCTCCTCGGCGGACACCACCCGGCCCCGGGAGGTGAGCAGGTACTCCAGGACGGCCAGTTCCTTCGGGTTGAGCGGCAGCCGCTGCCCGGCGCGGGTCGCGACCCGCCGCGCCGGATCCAGCGTCAGGTCACCGTGCGCCAGCGTGGGCGGCACGGCGGGCTGGGTGCGGCGGCCCAGGGCGCGGATCCGGGCGACGAGTTCGGCGTACGCGAAAGGTTTGGGCAGATAGTCGTCGGCGCCCATGGTGAGGCCGAGCACCCGGTCGGCGAGCGTCCCGGCCGCCGTCAGCATGAGCACCCGGGTGCGCTGTGGCTCGCGCATCAGCTCCCCGCACACCTCGTCGCCGTGCACGCCGGGCAGGTCACGGTCGAGGACGACGACGTCGTAGTCGGTCTCGGCGGCGCGTTCCAGCGCGACCGTCCCGTCGTAGGCGACGTCGACGGCCATGCCCTCACGGCGCAGCACCCGGGCCACCGAGTCGGCGAGGCGGATCTGATCCTCGACCACCAGGACTCTCAACACGCCACCTCCGCCGTTCGCCGCCAGCCTACGACCTGGGCGGTCACACGGCTGTCACAGCGATTTCCGGGGCTTTGCATCTGCACTCGGATGAGTAATACTCGTACCCGAGTATTACGACGGCGAGGGAGCGGGGATGGCGCAGCGACGGAAGGTGGGCAACCTGCTCGGGCTGCACATCATGGCCACGCTCTCGACGACGCCGCTGCATCCGTACGAGATCGCCGCCCACATGCGCACCCGCAACAAGGACCAGGACCTCAAGATCCAGTGGGGCTCGCTCTACACCGTGGTGCAGAACCTGGAAAAGCACGGCTTCATCGAGGCGGCCGAGACCGTCCGGGCCGGCCGCCGCCCGGAGCGCACCGTCTACCGGCTCACCGACGCCGGCCGCGAGGAGATGAAGGACTGGCTGCGGGAGCTGGTCGGCCACCCCGTCCCCGAGTTCCCCCGCCTCCAGACGGCGCTGTCGGTGATCGGCGTCCTGCCGCCCGACGAGGTGATCGAGCTGCTGGAGCAGCGGCTGAGCGTGCTCGCCGTGGAGAACGACTCACAGCGCTCCAGCCTGCGCGGCGCCGCCCACGAGGTGCCCCGCGTCTTCCTGGTCGAAAGCGAGTTCCAGCTGGCGATGCGGGAGGCCGAGGCGGCCTGGATCGAGCGGCTCCTCAAGGAGCTGCGTGACGGCTCGCTCGGCGGCCTCGACCTGTGGCGGCATTACCACGAGACCGGTGAGACGCCGGACTTCACGAGTTTCCCGGAGCCGCCGTAGGCGTGAACCGGTTTCCCGGAGCCGCCGTAGGCGCGTCCCGGGAGAAACGGCGGTTTCCGGGCCGGGTGCGGGAACACCCGGCCCGGAAACCGCCACCCCAACACACCGATCCGCGGGAACGGGCCGGCGCATCCGAGGCGTGTCGCAGCATCGAGGATAGCCGGGGCCGGGTCCGCGGCCGTCCGCATGGAGTCATCCCATGACAGATGCCGTCACGGCATGTGATCTCGGCAAGTCCTATCCCGGCGGCGTCCGGGCCCTCGACGGGCTCTCGCTGACCGTCCGCGCCGGCGAGGTCTTCGGGCTGCTCGGCCCGAACGGCGCCGGCAAGTCCACCACCGTCAAGATCCTGACGACGCTGGCCCGTCCGGATTCCGGCACGGCCACCGTCGCCGGCCACGACGTCCTGCGCCATCCCGACCGGGTGCGGCGCGCCATCGGCGTGGTCGCGCAGCGATCGGGCCTCGACCCGATGGCTTCCGGCCGCGACAATCTCACCCTTCAAGGCAGACTTTTCGGGGTACGGGGACGCGCACTCCACACGCGCGTCGGCGAACTGCTGGAACGCTTCGACCTCACCGATGCGGCCGGACGGGCCGTGCGCGGCTGGTCGGGTGGCATGCAGCGGCGCCTCGACGTCGCGATGGCCCTGGTGCACCGGCCCGAAGTGCTGTTCCTGGACGAGCCGACGACCGGGCTCGACCCCGAGGTGCGGGGCGCGATGTGGGCGGAGATCGGCCGGCTCGCCACCGAGGAGTCGATGGCGATCCTGCTGACCACCCACTATCTGGACGAGGCCGACCGGCTGGCCGCCCGGCTCGCCATCGTCGACGGCGGCCGGATCGTGGCCGAGGGAACGCCCGGGGAGCTGAAAGGGGAATTGCGCGGGGACGCCGTACACCTGGAATTGGAGAAAGCCGACGACGAGCCGCAGGCGCGGCAGGCGATCGGGACCGTCACCCGCTTGCGGGAGGTCTCCTTCGACGGCCGGCTGTTGAGCGCGCGGGCCGACGACGGCGCGGCCGCGGTTCCGGCCGCATTGGCCGCCCTCGAATCCGCCGGAGTGGGCGTCGCGACCGTCACCGTCGCCCGGCCCTCCCTGGACGACGTGTATCTGCGTCACGCGGGAAGGCGGTTCGCGGCATGACCACTCTCGTGACGCACACCTTCTGGATGACGAACCGGCGGCTGAAAGTGCTGGTGAAGCAGCCGGCATTCGTGCTGATCCTGCTGGTGCAGCCGGCGATCTGGCTGTTCCTGTTCGGCAATCTGTTCCGTCGGGTGGTCGAGCTCCCCGGTTTCGGGGCGGCCTCCTATCTGGATTACCTGGTCCCCGGCGTGGTGGTGATGACCGCCGTGTCGTCGAACATGTGGGCCGGCATGGGCATGCTCGAGGAGATCGAGCGCGGCACCATGAACCGGCTGCTCACCACCCCGGTGGCACGCAGCGCGATCATGAATGCGGCGGTCGTCGAGCAGGCGCTGAGCACCTCCGTCCAGGTGGTGGCGATCATTCTGCTCGGGCTTGTCGCGGGCGCCGAATATCCGGGTGGCGTGGCCGGGCTGACGGTTCTGACCGTGGCGGCGATCCTTCTCGGGACGATTTTCAGCGCTCTTTCCAACACGGTCGGCATGCTGGCCCGGCAACGGGAGACGATCATCGGGATCAACACGATGCTGCTGTTGCCGCTCACTTTCCTGTCGTCGGCGTTCATGGCCGAGACGCTGATGCCGGAATGGATGCGGACGGTGGCGGCTGCCAATCCGGTGAACTGGGCGCTCGACGCGGCGCGGGCCGCGATGAGCACCGATCCGGAATGGGAGACCGTGCTGATCCGGGGCGGATGGTTGCTGGCGGCGGCGGTCGGGATGCTGCTGCTGTCGACGCGCACGTTCCGCGCGTACCAGAAATCGGTCTGAGGAATGGTCCGGCCGGCGGGCTCACCCCCGCCGGCCGGGCCGCGTGATCCGGCTTCCCCGGACCGTCAACCGAGCTGTCCGAGGATGATCGAACCCGCGACGAACAACAGGATCAGCGGTGCCGTACGCATGACCGCGTGCCTGGACGGACGACCGGCACCGCGCAGGAATGTGACGCCGAGGGGTACGAACGCCACGGTGATCCCGGCGACCTGCACCACGGATGCCCAGGTGCTCCCCTTGAGAACCCCGACCATCAGGCCGGACATCAGGGCCAGGGCGATCGAGGGCGCCAGGCGCAGGACGCCGGCGAGCAGACAACCACCGGCGAGGACGATCCAGCCGGCCATCACCGCGATGGTGAGGCTGGACGCCACCCATTCCGGATAGCCGTAGTAGTCGCCGACGGCCCGGGTCGCGGTGATCTGGCCAAGGCTGTCGGAGAGGGAGAGGGCCAGGGCGATTGCGTAGTCCGAAGGAGGACGTCTGAACTGGGGTTTCATGAGATGAGTGGCCTCTGTGGAGGCGAAGGTGGCGGGTGAGATCACATCGGTGATCATGAAGTTCTCTACGCCGCACGAAGCTCCGAGGACCTCACCCGCCGATGGCATCATCTCTCATCACCGCACTGACCGTCACGACACCCCACGCCATCGGCGCACCCGCACTGATCACCGACGGTGAACACAACGGGTTGCTGCACGCGCTCGCAAAGGTTCCGGATCCACGTGACCCACGAGGAATCCGCTACCCGCTGGCCGCGGTACTGGCAGTCGCGGTCTGCGCGGTCATAGCCGGCGCATCATCATTCGCGGCGATCACCGACTGGCTCCATGACCTCGACGAACACGCCCGCAACCGGCTCGGCTTCGGCAATGCCGTTCCCGCTTCGACAACGATGTGGCGACTACTGATCCGTCTCGACCCGACCCTGCTTGCCGCCGTTCTCGCAGGCTGGCTGCACACCCGAACCGACCCGCCGGGCCCACCACCACGCCGGTACCGCCGGGTGATCGCGATCGACGGCAAGACCCTGCGCGGCGCCCGCCTCGGCGACGGCCGTCAGGTCCACCTGATGTCCGCCCTGGACACCGCCACCGGGATTGTGCTCGCCCAGGTCACCGTGGACACGAAAAGCAACGAGATCACGTCGTTCGCACCGCTGCTCGACGCCGTCGAAACGGTCCTCGGAACCCTCGCCGGAGTCCTGTTCATCGCCGACGCCCTGCACACCCAAACCAGGCACGCCGACGAGGTCACCATCCGCCAGGCACACCTGCTCGTCCAGGTGAAAGGTAACCAGCCGACCCTGTTCAAGCAGCTCAAACGGCTTCCCTGGGCACAGATCCCGGTCGGTGACCGGACCCGCGACCGCGGACACGGCCGCCGCGAGACCCGCACCGTCAAAGCCGTCACCGTCGCCACGCCCGGCGGCATCACCTTCCCCCACGCCCAGCAGGCCGTCCGGATCACCCGGACCCGCATCATCGCAGGCAGGACCAGCCGAGAAACCGCCTACCTGACCGTGTCCCTACCCGCAGGCCAAGCCCTGCCCCGCGACCTGCAAACCTGGATCCGCCGGCACTGGCACATCGAGAACCGCCTCCATCACGTCCGCGACGTGACGTTCCGTGAAGACCAACACCAAGCCCGGACCGGAACCGGACCCGCCGTCATCGCGACCCTACGTAACACTGCGATCGGCTGGCACCGCACCACCGGCGCCACCAACATCGCCCGCGCCACCCGTCAAGCCAACCGCCGGTCAAACGACCTGATCACCGCAGTGACCAGCAGCTATCCGAGAACGCAATGACCCTGGGGAGAGGGCGAAGGTGTTGACGCCGTAGTGGAAGGCGCGGGCGAACAGCCCGAACATCACCAGGCTGCCACCCCACAGCGCCCAGCCCGGCCGGGTCTCGCCGATCCGGACGGCGACCGCGACGATCCCCGGCCACAGTGCGATGACGCCGGCCAGAAACAGCGCGTACGCGGTGGCGATCAGCGTGGGGTGCCGCTGATAGGCAGCCAGCTGATGTGGGAAGAAGAACGGGACGCCGAGTCGCAGGAGCGTGCCGGCCAGCAGGAGCAGAGGCCCGGCGATGAGGGACACGCCACCCATCCAGGGGCCGGGGAAGGTGAACGCCCGGTCGGCGGTGTGCGGCGAGTCGACTGTCACGGTGAGCATGCCTGGACTCTGCCGCCACCCCGAGGTGCGGCACATCGGGCCACGGAACGAATCCGCGGCCGTACCGCCGGGACGAGCCGGAGCGTGCGCCTGCTACCGGAGGATGACCACCCTGAGTCTGATGGCAACCAGGGCGGACGTCGGTAGCGTGGCCACGTGATCGGGACACGGGGGCAGGTCGTCGACGCGGCGGTGGCCGCGGCTGTTCTGGTGGTGTGTGGCTATGCGGCACAGGAGTCCGGGAATCCGGCCTGGTGGCAGTGGGCCATGGTGTGCGCCGTCGCCGTTCCGGTCGCCGTCCGCCGCCGGTGGGCGTTGCCGGCCGCTGTGCTGACGCTGACCGCATCCGGTGGCGTTCTGATCGACGGTGTGATCCCTGTGCACGCCGCACCGGGCCTGTGCGCGGCCGTGGCGCTGACCCAGTTCGCGGCAGCGGCCGGTCTGCCGCCGTCGCGTTCGGTTCCGGCGCTGGCCGCGGGGCTCGGCGGCGCTGCCGCGCTCGGGCTGCTGTGGCCGGCGGCGCCGCTGGTCGCCGTTCCGGCGGTCGCGGTCCCGTGGGTGACCGGCTGGTCCGTTCGCCACCGCCGGCAAGTCGCCGAGCAGGTCTTCGAAGCCCGGACCGCCCACGCGGTGGCCGAGGAGCGGCTGCGCATCGCCCGCGACATGCACGACATCGTGGCGCACAGCCTCAGCATGATCACGATGAAAGCCAGCGTCGCACGCCACGTCGCCGATGTTCGGCCGGAGGAGAGCCTGACGGCCCTGGAGGTCATCGAGACGGCCGGCCGGGAGGCGCTGGCCGAGATGCGGCGCGCCGTGGGTCTGCTCCGCGCGGACCAGGGCCCCGCCACGCCATCGGGTGGAGACGAGGACCTGCGCATCCTCGCCCGCCGCACCGAGGAGGCCGGCGTCCAGGTGGAGACGACATTCGCCGGCACGACCACACCGCCGGCCGGCATCCGCCTCGTGGTGTACCGGATAGTCCAGGAAGCCCTCACCAACGTCGTCCGTCATGCGCAAGCGACCAGATGCACCGTCGACGTCCAGGCCGGCAGGGAGTCGGTCACCGTGCTGGTGGCCGACAACGGCACGGCCACGGTGGCACCGGGAGACGGCGGGCACGGACTACGCGGTATGCGCGAACGGGTCGGCGCCCATGGCGGCAGCCTGCTGGCCGGCCCGCAACCGGACGGCGGGTTCGCGGTGACCGCGCACATCCCGTACCCCGCGCCGGGCCAGGGTGGCCGACCATGACCGATCCCATCCGGGTCCTCATCGCCGAGGACCAGGCGCTGCTCCGCGACAGCTTCCGGATCCTGCTCGACACGACTCCCGGCTTCGAGGTGGTCGGTGAGGCCGGCAGCGGCCGCGAAGCCGTCCAGCTCGCCCTGGCCCAACAGCCGCACGTGGTCCTGATGGACATCAGCATGCCCGACATGACCGGCATCGACGCCACTGAAGAGATCTGCCAGCAGACCACCGACACCCGAGTGCTGATCCTCACCACTTTCGACCTGGACGAGTACATCTACGGTGCGCTGCGCGCGGGCGCCAGCGGCTTCCTGCTCAAGGACGCCACCGCCGCCGACCTCGTCGCCGCGATCCGCGTGGTCGCCGCCGGGGAGGCGCTTCTGGCGCCCAGTGTCACCCGCCGGCTCATCGCCGCGTTCGGCGCTCAGCCCCGCCCGTCCCGCGTCTTCCACCGGAGGCTCGACGGGGTGACCGACCGTGAACGCGAGACCCTGGTGCTGATCGCCCGCGGGCTGTCCAACGCCGACATCGCCACCCACCTGGGCCTCAGCCTGGCCACTGTCAAATCCCACGTCGGCCGTCTGCTCACCAAACTCAACGCTCGCGACCGGGCCCAACTCGTCGTCGTCGCCTACGAAACCGGTCTGGTCACGGCGCCCCGGGCCGAACTCCCCTGAGGTGCCCGGCCCGGCGGCTGGTCAGATCGAGTTGGCCGCCGTGATCCGGCCGCGGACCGTGCCGAGGCCGATCAGTGTGCCGGCCGGGCCGGGGGCGGTCGCGGTGATCTCCACCTCGTCGCCGTCCGCCAGGAACGTGCGGACCGAGGCGTCCGGCAGGGTGAGCGGCTGCTGACCGTTCCAGGACAGTTCGATCAGGGAGCCGGGCTCACCGCCGCTGATCGTGCCGGAGGCGTACAGGTCGCCGGTGCGCAGCGAGGCGCCGTTGGCGGTGAGGTGGGCCAGCATCTGCGCGCCGGTCCAGTACATGCCCGCGAACGACGGCCGGGCCACGACGTGGCCGTTGAGCCGTACCTCCAGGCGGATGTCCAGGCCCCACAGCGGGGTCTTCTCGTCGTCGAGGTAGGGCAGCAGCGGCACGCTCCGGGCCGGTGGCGCGACCCGGGCGTGTTCCAGGGCGGCCAGCGGCACGATCCACGGCGAGATCGAGGTGGCGAACGATTTGCCGAGGAACGGGCCGAGCGGCACGTACTCCCAGGCCTGGATGTCGCGGGCGGACCAGTCGTTGACCAGGCACACCCCGAAGACGTGCTCCTCGAACGCCGCCAGCCCGACCGGACGGCCGAGCGTGGAGGGGCGGCCCACCACGTACCCCAGCTCGGCCTCGATGTCCAACCGCTGCGACGGACCGAAAGTGATCTCACCGTCCGGGCTGCGGCGCTGGCCGCTGGGGCGAACCACCTCGGTTCCGGACACCACGACTGTCCCGGCCCGGCCGTGGTAGCCGATCGGCAGGTGCTTCCAGTTCGGGGTGAGCGGGTCCTGCCCGGGCCGGAACATCCGGCCCAGGTTGGTGGCGTGCTGCTCGGAGGCGTAGAAGTCGACGTAGTCGGCGACCGTGAACGGCAAATGCATGATCGCGTCGCCGGCCGGAATCAGGTGGCCGCCGAGAAGATCCCGGTACACCTCGTCGGACAGCCAGGTGGTCAGCGCGCCGCGCAGCGTCGCCCACACCCTCGGGCCCGCGGCGAGCAGCGTGTCCAGCGACGGCCCGGCCACCGCGCCGGCCAGTTCCGGGGCGAGACGGCGGCAGGCCGCCGGCAGGTCGATGATCTGGTCACCGACCGCGACACCCACGCGCGGATGCGGGTCGGCCGCGGTGTGGAACACCCCGTACGGCAGGGTGGCCACACCGAACGGGTGGCCGGCCGGAATGTCGAGCCAGGTCAACGCGGATCCTCCAGTAGGCCGAAACGCAGCAGGCCGTCGACCGGCTCGCTGATGCTGCACGTACCGAAACTGACGAAGTGGTGCCGGACCGCCTTGACCAGGACCTCGTCGATCCCGGCGACGGCGGCCGCGACCCGTTCGCCGTCCTGGTCGGCCAGCGCCCGCTCGATGTCGTAACCCTGGAGCGCGCGGGCGGTCGCCAGGATGACGTTGAGATAGCCGTGGTGCGCGAACCCGGTGGCCGGATCCCGGTGCCGGAGCGGATCGTGCAGCCCGGCGGTCAGTTTGAACGCGAGACCGCCGCGCACCGCCGCCCACAGGGCACCGGCCAACCGTGCCTCGCTGGGGAACGCGTCCGCGCGTACCCCTCCGGTCCTGATCTTCAAACGCAGGCCGGCGTCACGCAGGGCCGCGACGCGCGTCGCGGTGATCTCGTCGCAGCCGATCTCCTGGTACGCGGTGAGCGTGCCGCCGTAGGCGGACGCGGCCGGGCCCTCCACCGCGACGATCTCCACCGAGGGGTGTTCGGGCAGGTCAGCCCCGAGATCGGGAACGACGAGCGACACCCGCAGGGTCGGCCCGCCGGCTGTGGCGGCGACCAGTTCGTCCCAGCGGGCCAGCGAGCAGATGAACGGGCCGAGAAGCGGCGCCCATCCGGATTCGGCCCGCTCCCGATGCGCCCGAACGGCGTCGGCCATCGGCAGATTGCCGGGCGGGAAGATCGCGGCGTCGTCGAACAGGCCGGTGAACAGCGGGTTCATGAGTTCTTCGCCCAGGTCCAGGCGTAGACGCCGTCGTCGCAGAGACGCCCGGCCTCGCCCAGGCCCAGTGGCCGGAACGTGTCGACCATGACCGCCAGTTCGTCGAACCGCTCGGCGCCCAGGCTGGCCTCGATGGCGGACGGCTGGGGGCCGTGCGAGTGGCCGCCCGGGTGCAGCGACACCGAGCCGACGTTGATGCCGGAACCCTTGCGGGCCTCGTAGTCGCCGCCCACGTAGAACATGACCTCGTCCGAGTCGACGTTCGAGTGGTAGTAGGGAACCGGCACCGCGAGCGGGTGGTAGTCGACCTTCCGCGGCACGAAGTTGCAGATCACGAAGTTGTTGCCCTCGAAGACCTGATGCACCGGCGGCGGCTGGTGCACCCGGCCGGTGATCGGCTCGAAGTCGTCGACGTTGAACGCGTACGGGTACAGGCAGCCGTCCCAGCCGACCACGTCGAACGGGTGATGCGGCAGCACGTGCACGGTTCCGGCCAGCCCGCCCGGCCCGTCGCCGCGATGCTTGATGTAGACCTCGACGTTCTCCCCCTCGACGACATGCGGCGCATCGGGGGTACGCAGATCGCGTTCACAATACGGCGAGTGTTCGAGGAACTGCCCGTACCGGGACAGGTAGCGCTTCGGTGGCGCGATGTGGCTGTTCGCCTCGATCGCGTACAACCGCAGCGGTTCGTCCCCGGACGGCACCCACCGGTGCGTGGTCGCCCGCGGGATGATCACATAGTCGCCGGCCCCGACGGTCAGGTCCCCGAAGATCGTCTCGACGACGCCGGAGCCCCCCTCGACGTAGACGCACTCGTCGCCGGTCGCGTTGCGGTACAGCGGGGAGGCGGCGCCGGCCACCACGTACCCGATCCGGACGTCGGTGTTGGCGAGAACCAGACGCCGGTCCCGGACCGCGTCACAGGACTTCCACTCCTCGCCGTCGAACAGCTCGTGCAGTTTGAGATGCCGGGGCAGCAGCGGCTGGTTCGGCTCGGTCGACTGGTCGGGCAACTGCCAGAGGCGAGCGCCGATCACCGCCGACGGCACGTGCCGGTGATACAGCAGCGACGAGTCGGAGGAGAAGCCTTCCTCCCCCATCAGCTCCTCGTAGTAGAGCCTGCCGTCGCCGTCGCGGTGCTGGGTGTGCCGTTTGGCCGGGACGTCGCCCGCCCTCTGGTAGTGCGCCATGGGACCCTCCCGATCAGGTCAGAAGTTGCCGCGCTTGGCCTGCTCGCGCTCGATCGCCTCGAACAGCGCCTTGAAGTTGCCCTTGCCGAACCCGAGCGACCCGTGCCGTTCGATCAACTCGAAGAAGACGGTGGGCCGGTCGCCGATCGGCTTCGTGAAGATCTGCAGCAGATAGCCGTCCTCGTCCCGGTCTACCAGAATGCCGCGCTTCTGCAGCTCCTCGATCGGGACCCGGACATTGCCGATACGGGCCCGCAGCTCCGGGTCCTCGTAGTAGGAGCCCGGCGTCGCCAGGAACTCGACACCCTCCTCGACCAGCGCGTCGACCGCCTGGAGGATGTCGTTGGTGGCCAGCGCCAGGTGCTGCGCCCCCGGACCGCGGTAGAACTCCAGGTACTCGTCGATCTGCGACTTCTTCTTGCCGAGCGCCGGCTCGTTGAGCGGGAATTTGACCCGGTGGTTACCGGACGCCACCACCTTGCTCATCAGCGCCGAGTAGTCGGTGGCGATGTCGTCGCCGATGAACTCGGCCATGTTCGTGAAGCCCATGACCCGGTTGTAGAAGTCCACCCACTCGTCCATCGCGCCGAGCTCGACGTTGCCGACGATGTGGTCCAGGGCCTGGAAGATGCGCTTCGGCGCGCCGGGTCGCTTACGGTGCGTCGAGGTCCGGGCCACGAAACCCGGGAGGTACGGGCCGGTGTAGTGGGTCCGGTTCACCAGGGTGTGCCTGGTTTCGCCGTACGCCGCGATGGCCGCGATCCGCACGGTGCCGAACTCGTCCGAGACGTCGTGCGGCTCCTCCAGCACGGTGGCGCCCTGGGCGCGGGCGTGCTCGACGCACTTGTCCACGTCCGGCACGGTCAGCGCGATGTCGGCGATGCCGTCACCGTGGCGGGCGTGGTGGGCGATGATCTCGCTGTCCGGGTCCACACCACCCTTGATGACGAACTTGATGGCGCCGCTCTTGAGCACGTACGCCATGTGATCACGGTTGCCGGTCTCCGGCCCCGAATACGCGATCAGCTCCATGCCGAACGCGGACTGGAAGAAATGCGCCGTCTGGGTGGCGTTGCCGACCGCCCACACGATCGCGTCCCACCCGGTGACCGGGAAGGGGTCGCCGGCGGAGTCGTACTCGACGAGCCCCACCAGCTGCTTGAGAGTGGCGAGGTCGAGCTCGGCGAGCTTCTCCTCGTCGGTCAGCGTGTCGTTGACAGACATCCTGCTCCCTTTCACCGCGGGCTGCTGTTGAGAGGCAGCCTGCTCAAGGGCAGTGGGCTGCGCAACAAGTCCATCCGTCGGCGAGCAACCTGCCCAGATCCCTTAGTTTGGAGCCCGGATCACTGAACAATCTGCCCACTGAATCTAGGAGCCTCATGACCCGCTTCACCGGCATCGACGACCTGCTCGACCGCACCGAACTCGGGGTGAGCGACTGGCATCTGGTCGACCAGGACCGCATCGACCGGTTCGCCGAGGTGACCGGCGACCATCAGTGGATCCACACCGACCCGCAGCGGGCCGCCCGGGAGAGCCCGTTCGGCGGCACGATCGCCCACGGCGCGCTCACCCTGTCGTTGTGCATGACGTTCCTGACCGAGGTGGTCCAGGTCGACGGCGTCTCCCTGGTGGTCAACGGCGGCTTCGACAAGGTCCGCTTCCAGGCGCCGGTGCCGGCCGGCGCCCGCCTGCGCGGCCTGGTCACCCTCCGCGAGTCCCGGCGCATCGACGGCGGCGCCCGCCTGGTGGTCCGCACCCGGGCCGAGATCGAGGGCTCCACCCGCCCGGCCTGCCTCGCCGACCAGATCCTGGCCCTCTACGCCACCACCTGACGCCGGACGGGCGGGGCGTCGAGGCCGGTTCGGAGGTCGGCGAGGCGGGTCGCCAAGGTGGGGTCGACGGCGGCGAGGGCGGTCAGGTCGGTTCGCAGGTCGAGGGAGCGGGCCAGCAGGACCGCTCGGCCGGCTTCGAGGAGTTCGACGGCCTCGGGGCGGTCGCCGGCGTTCAGGGCGCACGCCGCGGCCAGCGAGGCGAAGCCCTGGTTGGGTGCCAGCAGGCGTTCCTGGTCGGAGCGGGCCACGCCGCGGTCGGCGGCCCGGGCGGCCAGCTCCAGGCCGTGGCGGGCGGCGGTCGTGGCGTCGGCCCAGTCGGCGCGGTCCGCGGCGAGCATGGTCCAGCCACGGCCGGCGGCCGCGCGTACCGCTGTGGGGGTGATCGTGCTCGCCACCACCTCGCGGAAGTTGGCGACGGCCTCGGCCATGTCCGCCGGATCGGCGGTCTCGCCGTGGCGGCGCATGAGCGCCACGCCCAGGTTGGACCGGTAGATCAGGCGGCGCGGGTCGCCGGGGCGGCAGATGCGCGCCGCCTCACGGGCCGCCGCGACCGCCTCGTCCAGGTGGGTCACCTCGCCGGTGCGGTCGAAGGTCCGGATGAGCAGGCCTCCCTGGTTGGAGAGCCGGTCGGCGCGATCCTCCTCGGCGGTCGCGGCGATCGCGGCCGCGAAGTGCTCGCGGGCCTCGTCGATGCGGTCCAGGTGTTCCAGGGCCAGGGCGCGCAGTTCCTCGAAGCGGGGCGCCTCGGGATGGCCGACCGGAACCAGACCGGTCGCCCGGCGGGCCTCCGCTGCGGCGCCCTCGGCGTCGCCCGCCTCGCGCAGCGCCGAGGAGAGGTTGCCGAGACGGCCGGGCAGGTCGGAGTCGCCGGCCGGGGTGGCGTCGACCGCGTCCCGCAGGCAGGTGACCGCGGCGGCGAGGTCGGCGGCCGACCCGCGGGCGGTGAACCGCTCGTGCAGCGCGCTGCCCTGGTTGCCGAGGTAGCGGGGCCGGCCGGGGTGGCCGGCGGGAAGGCCGGCGAGAACCTCCCTGCCCGCCTGGATCGCGTCGTCGAGGTCGCTCGCGGCGGCCGTCAGCGTGTACCGGGTCTGCAACGCCACTGCCAGGCCGGCCAGCGCGGACCGCCGCTGGCCGACGCTCGCACCTGCCGCGGCCGTCGCCCGCCGGGCCTGGTCGACGGCCTTGTCCGCGTCGGTACGGCTGCCGTCGCGTTCGGCTCGCTCCCGCAGGCCCATGGCTAGGGTGTTCAGCCGGGCCGGCAGCCAGCGGTCGCCCACTGCCGATTCCGCCACGGCACGGTCGGCCGTCTCGATGCTTTCGTCGAGCAGCGCGCGTTTCCGGCTCACGATGTAGGCACGCAGCAGCGCAGCGGCCAGGTTGGCACGGCCGGATGCGGTGGTGGCGGCCTCGCGGAACACGGTGACCGCTTCGTCGATGTCCCGTTCCGGCGCGCCGGACTCGAACCGGGCCTGCAGGGCGACGCCCAGGGTGACCAGGGCGGTACTACGGGACCGGATCCGGTCACCGGCGAGCCGCAGCGCCGTACGCGCGTGACTGACGGCGTGGTCGAGGTCGGCGACGGTCCCGTGTTCCTCGTACCGCAGCCGGTGGGCGGCGCTGAGGGTGGTGAGCAGTGCCGGCCGTTCCGGGTAGCGCTCGGTCACCGCCGCGACCGCCGTCTCGGCGGCCCGTACCGCGGCGTCGACGCCGTCCGGTTCGCCGTGGTCGCCGAGCGCCTCGACGCGCGCTTGCAGGACGTTGCTCAGGTGGTGCCAGGCACGGGCGACGACGGCGCCGGACGGGCCGAGCACGGCTGCCGCCTCGACGGCGGCGCGGGCCCAGCGCAGCGCGGCGTCCAGGTCGCCGAGGTCGCCGGTCTGTTCGAAGTGTTCGAGGCGGGCGACGCCGGCTGTCTGCCGGACCGACACCCGGTTGGCCTCGTGTTCGACGCCGACCCGTTCGACCAGGGCGGCGGCCCGTTCGGCCATCGTCACCGCCTCGGCGCAGCGGTCCGTGCTGCCGGTGTGCCGTCCCAGTTCCCGCAGCATCAGGGCGGTGTTGGACAGCCGGATCGCGGCCGCCGCGGACGGCGCCGGGGCGAGGGCAAGGCATTCGCGGCCGGCGGCGACGGCCGCCTCCAGGTCGGTGAGATCACCGGTGGCGCGATATCGGGCGTGCCGGCTCATGCTGGCGTTCGAGGCGATCGCGGCGCGGCTCCGGTCACCGGCGGGACACCGCCGTAAGGCGTCGACGGCCAGGTCGGCGGCCTCGAGGATGTCCTGCCGATCCCCGGTCTCCTCGCCACGCGTGCGCAGGCCGTTGGCCAGATTGGACAGCCGCACCGCGAGGCGCGGGTCGTCGCCGCTGGTCGCCCGGACCGCCTCCCGCCCGGTCTCGATGGCCCGGTCCAGGTCGGCCGGGTCCTGCCGCCGGTCGAAGCGCAGCCGCAGCGAGGCGGCGAGATTGGTACGGGAGATCGCGTACGCGTCACTGCCCGGTTCGGCCGCGTCCCCGGCGGCCTGCCCGAAGTCCACACAGGCGTCCAGGTCGGCGGGATCACCGAAGGCGACGAACCGCTGGTGCAGGGCTCCGCTGAGGTTCGCCAGGCCGCCGGCGTGATCGGGGCTGTCCTCCGGCGTGCCGGCCAGGGCCCGTCGCAGCAGGTCGATCGCGGCGTCCAGGGCGGCGCGGTCCGGCGTGCCCCGCAGGATCGTGATGGCCTGGAGGGTGAGCGCCCGGCTGTCGTCCATCCGGTCATCGTTCCCAACCCGGCGTCTGACGAAAAGGGCGGTCACCGGTGCAGGCGGCGGGCCCGGGACTCCAGGTGGCGTTGTTCGGCGAGGCTGGCGGTGGCCTTCGCGGCCCGGCGGTAGCAGTCGTGGGCGGCCGCGAGGTCGCCGGAGCGTTCCAGCAGGTGGGCGCGGACCGACAGGAGGCGGTGGTGGCCGGCCATGCGGTCGTCGGCGTCCAGGGTGGCCAGCAGGGTCAGGCCGGCGGCGGGGCCGTCGATCTCGGCCAGGGCGATGGCACGGTTGAGGGTGACCATCGGGTTCGGGGCGATGCGCTCCAGGATCAGGTAGAGGGCGTGGATCTGGCGCCAGTCGGTGCCGGCCGCGGTGGGTGCGTCGGCGTGGGTGGCAGCGATGGCCGCCTGCAACTGGTACGGGCCGAGCGCCGATCCGGCCAGCGACGCCTTCGCCAGGGTCATGCCCTCGTCGATCTGGGGCCGGTGCCAGCGGGTGCGGTCCTGCTCGTCGAGGGGGACCAGGTCGCCCGACGAGGTGGTACGGGTGTCCCGGCGGGCGTCGGTGAGCAGCATCAACGCCAGCAGGCCGGTCACCTCGCTGTCGTCGGGCAGTCGGGCGTGCACCAGCCGGGTCAGGCGGATCGCCTCCCGGGCCAGGTCCGCGCGAATCAGGCGGTCACCGGACGACGCCGTGTAGCCCTCGTTGAAGATCAGGTAGAGGACGTGCAGGACGACCCCGAGACGATCGGGGCCGTCCGGCGGCGGGAACGAGCTTCCGGCCTGCCGGATACGCTGCTTGGCACGGCTGATCCGGGCCGCCGTGGTCGCCTCGGGCACCAGGAACGCGCGGGCGATCTCGGCCGTCGTCAGGCCGCCCACCGCCCGTAGCGTCAGCGCGGTCTGCGACGCCGGGGTCAGCGCCGGATGGCAGCACAGGAACAGCAGCAGCAGCGTGTCGTCGGTGTCCGGCACCTCCGGCGGAGGCTCGGCGGAGACGGCCACCTCCCGTACGCGGCGGGCCTGTTCGCTGCGCACCTGGTCGACGAGCCGCCGGGACGCGACGGTGGTCAGCCAGGCGCGCGGGCTCTCCGGCACGCCCTCGCCCGGCCACTGCACGGTCGCGGCGAGGACAGCCTCCTGCACGGCGTCCTCGCAGTCCTCGAAACGGCCGTGCCGGCGGACCAGCGCGCCGAGGACCTGTGGCGCGAACTCGCGCAACAGGTCCTCGATGGCCGGTTCGGTCACGCGTCGAGATTGCCGTCGGCGAACATCACCTGGCGCACCTCGACACCGAGGCCCTCGATGGCGGCGTCCGGGATCTTCGCGGCCAGGGCGAGCGCGCGCTCCCGGTCCTCGCAGTCGACCAGGTAGAAGCCGCCGAGGAACTCCTTCGCCTCCGCATACGGGCCGTCGGTGACGACGGGCGCCGCACCCCGTACCGAAACGACCGCGGCCTGGGAGGGGTCGGCGAGGGCGAGCGTGGTGATCAGTTCGCCGGACGCCTTGATCTCCTCCATGAACGTGCCGTGGCCGTCGCCGATGGCCGCCTTCTCCTCGTCGGTCAGTGCGTCCAGCACGGCCGGGTTGATGTGCAGACTGATCAGGAAACGCATCGTCGTTCTCCTCTTCGGGGTTGGTTCTCGACCAGTAGTCGGAGCCGCTCCCGTCGTCTTGACGTCCTCCCCGGAGAAATCTCAGCCGAGAATCTGCCAGCCGTGCGCGGGGACGGTGGCCGGATTCCGGTGGTCGCCGGGTTCGTCGGCCTCCAGCACCGTCAGACCGGCCACGTCGATGTCGAACGTCGTCTCGATGTCACCGACGTTGAGCAGGGTGATCAGGCGGTTTCCGGGCGCGGTGGAGACCAGGGCGGCGGCCGTGTTGGTCAAGGACAAGGATTCGGTACGGGCATGCGTGAGCCACGGATGGCGACGGCGCAACCCGATGAGCCGCTGGTGCAGACGGTAGGTCGGCCACCCGTACGCCGAAAGGTCCTCGGGTTTGGCGGGAAAGAGTGGGCGGACGTCGTCGTCGCCACCGGCACGATCCTGCTTCACGCCGCGGTAGGCCTGCTCGTCGCCGTAGTAGATGCTCGGCGCGCCGCCCGTGGTGAACAGCACGGCCAGGGCGTGACCGAGATGGCGTACGTCGTCGAGTTTGCTGGCGATGCGGGTGACGTCGTGGTTGCCGACGAAGGTGAGCGGCAGCCCCGCACCGAGGACCTCGCCGTGCCGTTCCAGGGCCCAGACCAGCTCGAACAGGTTGCGGTCGTTGAGGCTGCTCCAGATCGCCTTCCACAACTCGTACTGGGTGATCGAGTCGAGGCCGCTCTCCCGCAGGTAGGCCGTGTAGTCGCCGTGGATCAGCTCACCGGTGAACCAGCCCTCCGGATGGCGGGAACGCACCCGGTCGACGGCGGCCCGCCAGAACCGTGGCGGCACCGCGTAGGCGGCGTCCAGCCGCCAGCCGGACACACCGCGGTCGAGCCAGTGGTTCATCACCCGGATCACGTGGTCGAGGACCTCGGGTTCGTCGTGGTCGAGGGCGACCAGCGCGTGGTGGCCCTCGAACACCTCGAAGTCGTCCGCTCCGGGGCCGGTGTGCCGGAACCAGTGACGGGGGGCTGAGAATCCGCGGCCGACATGATTGAAGACACCGTCGAGCATCACCCGCACACCGCGCGACCGGGCGGCGGCGACCAGCTCGTCGAAGCCGGCGTCGTCGCCGAGGCGCGGGTCGATGCGGAAATGGTCGATGGTGTCGTAACCGTGCGACTCGGAGGCGAAGACCGGCCCGAGTTGCAGGCCGTTGACGCCCATCTCGACGGCATAGTCCAGCCAGTCGATGAGGTGACCGAACCGGTGGCCGGGGCCCTGGTACAGGCCACCGGTGAAGCCGAGCGGATAGACGTGCCACCAGATGGCGTGATCGGCCCAGTTGCTCATCCCGGTAAGGTTAACCGGGTGGGGTCAGCACCACCTTTGTCCGGGAGCTAGCCGGATGGGAATGATTCATGAACCTTCATACGGTCGGGGGGCAGCATTTCCCGCATCCGTATGGAGGGCATGAACATGCGCGTACACCTGCGTCGATTCGGCGCGGCCGCCGCTCTGACCGCGATCGCCGCCGGGGTCGCCGCGGCACCGGTCTCGGCCGCTGCCCGGCCCGGCCCGTTGCCGGCCGCCGTCGACGATCTGCACGAGCTGGGCATCACCGGGGTGCAGGGATTCACCCGGGTCGACGGGGTGGTCAGCCGGGCGCGCGCCGGGGTCGGCGATCTCGAGCGCGGCACACCGGTGCCGATGGACGGCTGGTTCCGGATCGGCAGCAACACCAAGACGTACGTCTCCGTGGTCGTGTTGCAGCTGGTCGGTGAGGGCCGACTGTCGCTCGATGACACGGTCGACCGGTGGCTGCCGGGCGTGGTCGCCGGCAACGGCAACGACGGCCGCCGGATCACCGTCCGGCAGCTGTTGCAGCACACCAGCGGCCTCTACAACTACACCCGCGACATGTCGGGGCTCTTCACCGAGGAGGGCTTCCGGGAGCACCGGTTCGATCACTGGGAGGACGCTGATCTGGTCGCTCTCGCCATGAAGCACGAGCCGGGTTTCGCGCCCGGCACGAGCTGGGACTACTCCAACACCAACTACATCCTCGCCGGGATGGTGATCGAGAAGGTCACCGGGCGGCCGTGGGAGTCCGAGGTCCGGTCGCGGATCCTGCGCCCGCTCGGCCTGTCCGAGACGTCGGCGCCGGGCGACCGGACGACGCTGCCCCGGCCGCACGCCAAGGCCTACCAGCAGTGGCAGCCGGGCGGGACGCTGTCCGAGGTCACGCAGTGGAACCCGAGCGCGGCGAGCGCCGCCGGCGCCATCGTGAGCACGCCGTCGGACGTGGCGAAATTCTGGCAGGCGCTCCAGGGTGGCCGGCTGCTCAAGCCACGGCAGATGGCCCAGATGCACGAGACCGTGCTGGCCACCACCTACCAGGACTTCATTCCCGGAGGACGGTACGGGCTGGGCATCACGTTCATCCCGAACCGGTGCGGCGGCTACTGGGCGCATGGTGGTGACGTGCCCGGCGTCAACAACGCCAACGGGGTCAGCGCCGACGGCGACCGGGTCGCGGTGCTCGCCCTGACCACACAGTTGGCCGACGAGGAGGCGTCCCGCAACGTGTACCAGCGCGCCACACGTCTCATCGACGACGTCATCTGCGGATCCGACTGATCCGGTCCGGGTCGCGACCGTCGCCGCGGGCTTCCCGCGGCGGCGGTCGCGACGCCTATCGTGGCGAGATGCTGGTGACTGTGGGCGAGGCGCGGGTGCTCGGGAATCCCGGCGAGCCGCGGTTGCGATTCGTGGAGGGGCCGAAGGACGACGTCAACTGGCGCGGGCGGCGGCTGTTGACCGTCGACGACGCGCCGGCGTTCGAGTTGAGCAACTGGTGCGGCACATGCCAATTCCTGTTCCAGCGTCTGGAAGGCGCCACGACGACCTTCTCGCCGGACGACCCGGACGGCACGGCCGAACTCGACGACCAGCTCATCGCCCGGTTCGCGGCACTGCTGCCGGAGGGCCTCTACCAGCCGTTGCTGCTACAGGTGCGACCCCGGCTGGTACGGCCGTCCGGGCCGGGCGACTACTTCGCCGAGGAGCAGATCAGCACCTGGGGACTCGAATCGTTCTGGGGGCTGCCCGCCTATCCGCGTACGCCCTACTACCGCACCTTTGAAACCGCGGTGGACGCCGACGCACACTTGTACGAGTTCGTCGTCCCGATGGTGCCGCCGTCCTGGAACGAACCCGACCGGGTCGCCGCCCACACCGCCGAACTGTCCGGTGGCGCGATACCGACGGCGGTCGCCGTGGCGATCCTGGACGTCTGCGCGCCCGCCGTCGCGGACGGGCCCGACTACTACAGCCACTGGGCGCTGACCCACTTCCTGCTCGACGGGCACCACCGGATGCAGGCGGCCGCCGGGACCGGCCGGCCGTTGCGCCTGCTGTCGCTGCTGGCGGTCGACGCCGGGCTGGCCGAACCCGAGCAGATCGCCATGTTGCCGTCCGTGCGGGCCGCCGCGCCGCGGGCCCGTGGTTGATCATTGGCGGGTGACGGACTTCGCCGCATCGCTGGCCACCCCTCCCCTGTTCGCCGCACTCTCCTCGGCCCGCCGGGTGCTGATCGCCGGAGCGGGCGGTGGTTTCGACATCTACGCCGGGCTGCCGCTCGCCCTCGCCCTGTGGAACAACGGCACGGAGGTGCACCTGGCGAACCTGTCGTTCTCCGAGTTGGAGCTGATCGACCGGGACGCCTGGATCTCCGACCAGGTGGTGGCGGTGACCCCGTCGACCACCACCCCGGACTGGTACTTCCCGGAAGGGACGCTGGCCCGCTGGCTGGCGAAGAACGAGCTGCCGTCGACCGTGCACGCCTTCCCGCCGCTCGGGGTGCAGACGCTGCGGGAGGCGTACCGGTTTCTCGTCGACCGCCTGGATATCGACGCCATCGTCCTGGTCGACGGCGGCACCGACATCCTGTGCCGCGGTGACGAGGACGCGCTCGGCACCCCGGTCGAGGACATCACCAGCGTCGGCGCGGTGGCCGGAATCGACCTCCCGGTGAAGCTGGTGACCTGCCTCGGCTTCGGCATCGACGCGTACCACGGGGTCAACCACGTGCAGGTGCTGGAGAACATCGCGGCGCTGGACCGCGACGGCGGCTACCTCGGGGCGCTGTCGATCCCGGGTACGAGCCGTGAGGCCGTGCTGTACCGCGACGCGGTCGCCGACGCCCAGCGGGCCACCCCGGACCGGCCGAGCATCGTCAACGGCCAGATCGCGGCGGCCGTCGGCGGCGAGTTCGGCGACGTCCAGTTCACCCGGCGTACCAGTGGCAGCACGCTCTTCGTGAACCCGCTGATGGCCATCTACTTCACCGTCGACCTGGACAAACTCGCCGCCCGCTGCCTCTATCTCGATCGCCTGGAGAACACCGTCGGCAGACGGCAGGTGATCACCCGGATCGAGACGTTCCGCAACGAGGTGTCACCGCGGATCCCGCGTGCCTACCCGCATTAGAGCGACCGGCAATTGGCTACCCGTTCGTAGGGCGAAAGGCCCTACCCGGGGCCGTCGATTGTGCAGAATGGTGGCGCGATGGTGCGCATAGGTCCCGACACGGCTGAATTCCTCGTCGGCGCCTCGGTGCGGGCGCCGTCCGTGTACAACACACAGCCCTGGCGGTTCGCCCACCGGGACGACGGAACGATCGAGGTGTGGGCCGACCGCTGCCAGGCCCTGCCGGCTGCCGACCCGGCCGGGCGTGAGCTGGTGATCAGCTGCGGCGCGGCGCTGGCCACGCTGGTTCTCGGAATACGCTGGTTCGGCCATCAGGCGGTGGTACGAAGACTGCCGGATCCCGCCCAGCCGAATCTGCTGGCCCACGTCGCGGCGGGTCCAGCCTACTCACCCGGCCAGCAGGAGCTGGACATGTTCCACGCCGTTCTGGACCGGCACACGCACCGGGGCCGGTTCGCCGACATCGCGGTCGCGCCCGCACTGCTGGCCCGGCTGACAACCCTCGCGCGCTCGGCCGGCGTCCGTGCCTGCCTGATCCGTGACCAGCGCAAGCTACGCCGGATGACCCGGCTGACCACTGCGGCACAGCGGATACAGCTTCGCCAACCGCCCGTACAAGACGAGCTCACGTACTGGCTGCGCGCCGCGGACACCCCGGAGCGCGACGGCATCGTCTCGCCCGAGCCGGATCCGCCCGCCGGCACGACGCCTGTCCGGTTCCGCGACACCCGTCCGGACGCCCTGCCGGACCGGCGGGCGACCACGATACTGCTGGCCTCCGGCAGGGACGACCCGATGGCGTGGTTGCGTGCCGGGGAGGCGTTGCAGCGCATGCTGCTGCACGCCGCTCGCCATGGCGTCAACGCCGCGATCTACACGCAGCCGCTGGAGGTGCCGTCGGTCCGCGCCCGGATGGCCGCACTGACCGGTGGCGGGTACCCGCAGATGCTGTTCCAGCTGGGGCGTAGCCGCGGCGTCTCCACCGCCGCCCGGCGCACACCGGCAGAGGTGCTTGTACCCGCTGCACCATCCCTGCTTGCCGAGCACGGATAGCCGGCCACGTCCACGGTGTCTGTGGAGCGGACGCCCCTACTTGGTGATCCGCGTCGTTGGTCGGTCGGGGGTCACAAGCATCCAGGAGCCTTCTGTCAGAACTCGTACAGGATGCCGGTGAGGTTCGTCGAGACCTGCCATAGTCGCTCGGCCGTCTGCGCATCGGTGGCCTTCGCAACGGGCCGTATCAGGACCGGATGCCCTCTCGTGCCGGCCAGGCCGCCGGGCCCGAAGAACTGCCCGCCCTCGACGCCGGGTGCGGTGGCCGCGCAAAGCTGGCTCCACGCGCCTCGTTCGGCGGGCTGCGCCAGCGCGTTGGCGATCCGCAGAGCCATCCCGACCAGCCCGCCCGAACCGGATGCCGGCATGTTGGTGCTGGCGAAGCCCGGGTGGGCCAACAGGCTGGCTACCGGCACCGCAGCCGCACGTAACCGGCGGTCCAGCTCCAGCCCGAACAGCACGTTGGCGAGTTTGGACTGCCGGTAGAACGTGGCCGGCCGGTAGGACCGCTCGCCGGTCAGGTCGTCGAAGTGGATGGATCCGCCGCGGTAGGCGTCGGAGCTGACGGTCACCACCCGTGCGCCAGCGCGCCGGCGCAGCAGCGGCAGCAGCAGTCCGGTCAGCGCGAAGTGCCCGAGGTGGTTGACGCCGAACTGCGACTCGAAGCCCTGGGCGGTCAGCGAGCGTCGTGGCATCCCGATGCCGGCGTTGTTGACCAGCACGTCCACCGGCGTTCCAGCGTCGAGGAGGGTCGCCGCGAACGCCCGCACCGAGCCGAGGTCGCCCAGGTCGAGCCGTTCCAGCACCACCTCACCGGGCGGTGCTTCGGCGCGCAGCCGGTCCTGGGCGGCCCGGCCCTTGTCCTTGTCCCGGACGGCCATGACGACGCGAGCGCCGTGCCGTGCCAGCGCCCGGCAGGTCTCGTAGCCGAGGCCGCTGTTGGCGCCGGTGACGACGGCTGTCCGGCCGGTCTGGTCCGGGATGTCCGCAGCCGTCCATCGGACGCCCGCAACAGAAGTGGTCATTCCGTCCATGATCTTTCGTCCCGTGCTGCGGGGACAGCCCTTCGTCGGATCCAGTGGAAGGCGGTGGCCGCTGGCCGACGTCGCCGCCCGGCTGGAGGCGTTCGAACAGCACTACAACTTTCGCTGCCCGACCGTTCGACTGGCGCTACACCAGACAAGACCTTGACCAATTGCTCGAACGCCTCGCCGCGAGTTCCTCCCAGTCCGACCGGCTGATCGGGTCGGTCTCGCTCTCGAACCAGTTCGCGGCCCGGGTGATGTAAAAGTCGTACCCCATCCGGGACACTCTAGAAATGGATCTTCGAGCTGGCGACCCCTCGCACTATCTCGGCGCCGACGACATCGTCGAGACAGACCATCCGGGGGTACGCGCATTGGCCGCCGAACTACGCGCGGCCCACCCCTCGGACGCGGAGTTCGCGCGGGCCGCTTTCGAGTGGGTACGGGACCGGGTCCAGCACTCGATCGACGCGCGGGACCCTCGGGTCACGCTCACCGCGAGTGAGGTGCTCGACGCCCGGGTCGGGCTGTGTTATGCCAAGTCGCACCTGCTGGCGGCGGTCAGCCGGGCCGGCGGCGTCCCCACCGGACTGTGCTACCAGCGACTGGCCGGCGACAGCGGGCCGGTGCTGCACGGGCTCGTCGCCGTCCATCTCGACGGCCGCTGGCACCGGCAGGATCCGCGCGGCAACCGGCCCGGCATCGACGCACAGTTCCGGCTCGGCGAGGAGCGGCTCGCCTTCCCGGCCGGCGAGGGCGATCTGCCCGAGGTGCACGTGTCGCCGTCACCCACCGTGGTCGCCGCGCTGCGTGGCGCCGACGACGTGCTGGAACTGTGCCGCAGCGGGCTACCCGCCGCACCCTGATCAGATCGTGGCGAGACGGAAGTGGGTGATGGCCGTTTCGGCCACCTCGGCGGGTTCCAGGTGGGTGTTGTCGATCCGCAGGTAGTCGGGGCGGTCGTCGAAGCGGCCACCGGAGTTGAGGTCGTACCGCTCGTCCAGGGCGAGCAGATTGCGCCGGGACGCGTCCCGGTCCCGTTTGGACGGCTTCTCGGCCAGCCGGGACGCGCCCTCGTTACGCCGTAGCCGCTCCTGCTGGGCCGCCTCCAATTCCAGGTGCAGCACCCGGCCGCCGCGGCTGCGGAACGGCTCGGCGTACCGGGTGATCGCCTGCTCGTCGGCCGGCTCGTCGAACGCCCACACGTAGGTGAAGATCAGGCCGGGCAGGTCGCTGGCCGCCACCTCCTCGACGATCTCCCGGCGGAATCCCTCCACCAGGCGGTGGAA
This sequence comes from Actinoplanes lobatus, assembly GCF_014205215.1. NCBI lineage: Bacteria > Bacillati > Actinomycetota > Actinomycetes > Micromonosporales > Micromonosporaceae > Actinoplanes > Actinoplanes lobatus. The sequence goes on along the minus strand of NZ_JACHNC010000001.1, from coordinate 6,196,436 downwards.
GGGCGGGCTGCCGAACGGGAAGAAACGCAGCACCGGCTCGATCGCCAGATGATTGTGGAACAGCCGCAACCCGGTCCGGGCCGCGATCCGCTCCCCCACGGTCATCTTCCCGACGGCCGGCGGCCCGACGATGAACAGCAGCGTTCCGGTCACGGACGCAAAGATACCGATGATCTGCGACGCAGGTCGTGCTGGATCATCATGCGCCGGCGCGGACCAGGCCGCACTCGTAGGAGAAGATCACTGCCTGTACCCGGTCCCGTAGACCGAGCTTTGTCAGAATGCGGCTGACGTGGCCCTTCACGGTTCCCTCGGTGAGGAAGAGGCGGCCGGCGATCTCGGCGTTGGACAGGCCTCGGGCGATCAGTTCGAGCACCTCGCGTTCTCGCTCGGTGAGGACGCGGAGCTCGGCCTCGGTGCGGGGCAGCGGGTCGCCGGACGTGCCGATGTGGCGTTCGATCAGCCGCCGGGTGATCGGTGGTGCGACGATGGCGTCGCCCCTGGCCACCACGCGGATCGCGGACAGTAGATCGGCGGCGAGGGTGTCCTTGAGCAGGAATCCGCTGGCGCCGGCCCGCAGTGCGGAGTACACGTACTCGTCGAGATCGAAGGTCGTGAGAATCAGGATGCGCGGGCCGTCCGGAAGCGACGCGCGGATGCGGCGGGTGGCCTCCAGTCCGTCGACCTCGGGCATCCGGATGTCCATCAGGATGACGTCGGGAATCGTTTCCATCGCCAGGGCGGTAGCCCTCGCGCCGTCGTCGGCCTCCCCGACGACGTCCAGGTCCTCGGCGTTCTCGAGGATCATCCGCAGGCCGGCGCGGAGCAGAGCCTGATCGTCGACCAGGAGCACACGGATCATGCGGTTTCTCCCGCATCGAGGGGGAAACGGGCCCGCACGACGTAGCCACCGTCCGGCCCCGGGCCGGCGGCCACCTCGCCGCCCAACAGCGCCGCGCGTTCCCGCATGCCCCTCAGTCCGTTGCCGGTCCCGCCGGAGGCCGACTCGCCGGTGCCGTTGTCGCCGGCTTCAAGCCTGAGCTCGTCGCTGCCGAAGGACACCGTCACCTGGGCGCCGGCTCCCGGGCCGGCATGCTTCATGGTGTTGGTCAGCGCTTCCTGGATGATCCGGTACGACGAGACGTCCACGCCGGCGGGCAGCGGACGCAGCGATCCGTTGATGTGCAGCTGAACCGGGGTGCCCGCCTGCCGCACCTGCTCGACGAGGCGGGGCAGCTGCGCCAGGCCCGGCACCGGCTGCGCAGGGCCGTCGATCTGCCCGGACGCGGACAGCACGTGACGTATGTCGGCGAGCGAGGCTCGGCCGGTCGCCGCGATGGTGTCCAGCGCGGCAAGGGTGTCGGCGGGCCGCTTGGCGAACGCCGCGGCGCCGCCCTGCGCCTGCATCACGATGACGGCCAGGCCGTGCGCCACCACGTCGTGCAGCTCGCGGGTGATCCTGGCCCGTTCGGCGGCGACTGCCAGCGCGGCCTGCTGGTCGCGCTCACGCTCCAGGTCTCGTGCCCGCGCCCTGAGCTCGCCGAGATAGGCGCGGCGGCTCTGGACACCCCACCCGATCGCCCAGGCGACGACCATGGTGGAGCCGAGCACCGGGATCCCGCCCCAGTCCGCCGGCCCGAACATCGCGAAGTCCGGCGCACGCACCTCTCCGCCGACGCCGAAAGGCCCTTTGTAGAACCAGCCGTCCGTCCTGCCGTCGAGCGCCACGTACACCGACCATGCCGTCGCCACGGCCAGGGCGGAGCCGAGCAGCGCGAGCGACACCTCGCGCCGTCGCTGAGCGGCGATCGTGTAGAGGATGACCGGAACGGCCAGGTCGGCGGCCACCGGTGCTACCGCCTGCGCCATCTGCACCACGGCGGCGAGCGACGCCGCGGCGAACGCCGGAATCGGCCACCTGCGGCGCACCGCCACCGCGGCGATACAGACCCCGATCAGGACCCACCTTGCCGGCGCTCCCCGCAACCAGGCCACCTCGGCAAACCAACCGCTGGTCACCGGGGTCGCGGTGGCACCGTCGACCGCCCACGTGCCGATCAGCAGGAGGGCGGCGAGGCCGGCGTCCTGCAAGCTCGATCTGCGTAAGGCGCCCCATGGGACCGCCACGTGAATCCTCATACCAGGCGCCACCCTAAACCTCGGCGCGGCCACCGGGCACCCGTCGAAAGTCAGGATTCGGAACATGACCACGGACAGGTGCGCGACCGATCCGGCGATGCGCAGCCTGTGACCGTGACGAACAGCGTCCGCATCCCCACCGAGGAGCCCACATGACCACCCCCGCGCTGAAGACCGTGGGTCTGACCAAGCGATTCGGACGACACCACGCGTTGTCCGGCTGCACCCTCGACATCCCGGCGGGCCGGGTCGTCGGTCTCGTCGGCCCGAACGGCGCCGGCAAGACGACCCTGCTGCAGCTGGCGGCCGGCATGCTCGCCCCGACGGCGGGCACCATCGAGGTCCTCGGCGGCCACCCGGCCTCCGGCGCGGACCAACTGGGCAAAGTCGGTTTCGTCGCGCAGGACACACCGACCTATGCGAACCTGTCCATCATCGATCATCTGCGATTCGGCGCCCGCACCAATCCGCACTGGGACCAGGCAACGGCCGAGAAGAGGATCGCCCAGCTCGGCCTGGATCCGCGGCAGAAGGCCGGCAAACTCTCGGGCGGGCAGCGGGCGCAGCTCGCCCTCACGTTGGCCATCGCGAAACGGCCGGAGCTGCTCATCCTCGACGAGCCGGTGGCGAGCCTGGACCCGATGGCCCGGCGGGAGTTCATGAAAGGGCTGATGAGCGTCACCGCGGAGGACAAGGCCAGCGTCATCCTCTCCTCCCATCTGGTGTCGGATCTGGAACGCATCTGCGACTACCTCGTCGTGCTGGTCGCTTCCCGGGTGCAGATCGCGGGCGACGTCGACGACCTGTTGGCCGGGCACTTCCGGCTCACCGGCACCCGGCGTGAACTCGCCGACCTGCCCGGCGGCGTGGAGGTCATCGAGGAAGGCCACACCGAGCGGCAGTCCACGCTCATCGTCCGCGCCGACGTTCCGCTCGGGTCGTTCACCGTCACGCAGCCCACCCTCGAAGACCTGGTGCTGGCCTACATGTCGCAGGCCATGTCGTCTCGGCCCGCAGGGGAGCCCACCCGATGATCTGGTTCACCTGGCGTCAGTTCCGCACCCGGGCGGCGATCGCCGCGGCAGCGCTTGCGGCCTTCGGCGTCCTGCTGGCCGTCACCGCACTCACCATCACCAACCTGTACGCCGACGTCGCGGCGTGCTCGAGTGACTGTGCCGGCGTCACGACCGCATTTCTCATCCGGTTCAACGACAGCGCCGCCTTCCCGGCGGCCCTCGCCGCCATGGCCGCCCTGTACGTGGTGCCGGCCCTGATCGGGGTCTTCTGGGGCGCTCCGCTCATCGCCCGCGAAGTGGAGACCGGCACCCATCGCCTGGCCTGGAACCAGTCGGTGACCCGTACCCGCTGGCTGGTCGCCGAACTCACGGTGGGCGGCGCCCTCGTCGTGGCGGCCACCGGCCTGCTCAGCTGGGCGGTGACCGTCTGGTCGCAGCGCCTCGACAGCGCCTCGCACGACAGGATCACGCCACTGGTGTTCGGGGCGCGAGGGATCGTGCCCGTCGCGTACGCCATCTTCGCCTTCCTGCTGGGCGCCACCGTGGGGATGCTCATCCGCCGGACCGTTCCAGCCATGGCCACGACACTGGCGGTCTACGTGGCAGCGGCGGCGGCCATGCCACTGTGGGCGCGGGCGCACCTGGTCCCGGCCCAACAGCACACGGCCCCGCTGACCGCCGGGAACCTCGGCGGGATGTCCATCAGTGGCGACACCGGTGCGATGGAGGTCTTCGGCGATGACGTGCCGAACACCTGGACGATCAGCAACCGGACCATCACGAGCGACGGAACCACATTCACCGGCCCTGCCGACCTCACGGTCTGCGGCCCGAACGGCACCCAGGTCAAGTGCCACGAGTGGCTCGGATCGCTCGGCCTGCGTCAGGATGCCCTCTACCACCCCGGCACCCACTTCTGGCCACTGCAATGGGCGGAGGCCGGAGTCTTCATCGGGCTGGCCGCATTGCTCGCCGCGTTCTGCTTCTGGTGGATCCGCCACCGGATCAACTGAAATCGCAGGCAGGTGAAGGTCCTCGACCGTAGGTGACGCCGGATCTCATCCCTGGCGAAGGAAGTCAGGATGATCGCGCGGGGTCAGAGTGGGGGGCGAGACCACCACGACCGCGGAGGACTTCCGATGGACGACGCCTATCCGTACCGTCCGGCCGCGATGGCCACCCGGGATCGCGGCCACACCCTGTTCGGGCAGACCATGGGGTACGTGGCGGGCACGACCGCGCTGTTCGCGCTCGGCGCCTACCTCGGCCGCAACCTGCCGAGCTTCGCCGCGTTCATGGCCTATCTGGCGTCGTTCGCGGCCCTGATCGCCATGCAGTTCACGGTCCGCAAGTCGAAGGAGACGACGGTCGCGCTGCTCGGCGCGTTCGGGTTGCTGATGGGTGTCGCGCTCGCGCCGACGCTGGTCTACTACGCGAACACCGACCCGCAGGCGCTGTGGCAGGCGGGGGCGGCCACCGCGCTGTTCGTCGCCGGTTTCGGAGCCGCCGGGTACGCCACCCGCCGTGACCTGTCGGCGCTGGCCCGGCTGTGTTTCTGGGCGCTGGTCGGCCTGCTGATCTTCGGCATCGTACTGATCTTCGTGAACATCCCGGGTGGCGCGCTGATCTACTCGATCCTCGGCCTGGTGATCTTCGCGGGTTTCATCATGTTCGACTTCCAGCGGCTGCGGCGCTCGCGGGACATCGACTCGGCCCCGCTGCTGGCGGCATCGATCTTCCTGGACATCCTGAACGTGTTCCTCTTCTTCCTGCGGATCTTCCGAGGCGGCAACCGCTGACCGGTCAGGAGCGGGCGCGGGCGGCTCGCGTGAACTGGTCGTCGAAGCGGCGCGGGAACGGCAGCATCAGGTGCCGTTCCCGCCACGGCCGCATCTGGCGGACCGCGTTGAATCCGGCCGCGGTGACGACCCGCTCGGCGCGGGCGAAGAGCGGCCACGCCGGGTACGGGTCGAGGTGGCCGACCGCGGACGGCAGCCCGGCCGGGCGGTGCGGCGCCACCAGCACGAACCGGGGGCGGGCGCCTTCGAGGTCGGCGCAGTCACGGGCGTACCCGATGAGCTCCTGGATCTCGGCCGAAGGCCCGGAGTGAACGATGAGCCAGGCGCCGTCCGCGACGCCGGACGGATCGGGGTCCCCGGCGGCCGGCGGGTCGGCCAGGGACAACGGGCCGGTCACGGGCAGCGGGGAGTCGCCGAGTTCCTCGACCGCCCAGATCCGGTCGTAGCGGATCGGGTCCACGGGCATCAACGGGCGGTAGACGTCCCAGCGCAGCAGCCGCGCCAGGTGCACGGTCCGCGCCCCCGGCGGAACCGACGCGGCCGACAGCGAACCGTCGATGCCGGCCGGGAACGCGTCCACCACCAGCAACGACGGGCGCAACGTGGGCAGCGCCGACGTGGGCAGCAGCCGGTGCGGGCCGAGCACCCGCGGGTCGGCGGTGAACGGCGACGTGCTCAGGATCGTCGCCGGCTCGTCGCCGTGGCAGGTGTGCAGGTAGGCGCGAATCCGGGTGAGATGCCCCAGCCCGCCACCCTGCGCATAGCAGACGATCACGGCACGGCGGCCAGGACCTTCAGGTAGCCCTCGGTCTCGGCGGCCACCCCGAACCGGTCGAGGACCCGCCGCTCGGCGGCCGCGCCCAAAACGGCCAACTGGTCGGCGGTGGCGTTCGCGGCACGGTGCACGGCGGCCCGGCAGGCATGCGGGTCACCGGCCGGGAACGGGAACCCGATCGTGTCATCGACCAGGTCGGCGAGCCCACCGGCATCGGAGGCGAGCAGCGGGATGCCGAGGGCGGCCGCCTCGAGGGCGACGTTGGGCAACCCGTCGTAGAACGACGGCAGCGCCACCAGATCACAGGCGGCGTAGACGGACAGCAGCTGGTAGCGGTCCTGGAACGGCAGCGCCGTATAGGCGATCTCCGGGTGGGCCGCCAGGAACTCGCCGATGCCGGGTTCGAGGTCACCGGCCAGGATGACGTGCAGGTCGTGCCGGCCCGCGGCGACGGCGTCGAGCAGCAGCCGTACCCCCTTCTTGTTCTTCAGCTGGCCGATGACGCCGACGGTGCGTTTCCCCGGCGCCACGTGCCTGTCCCGCCACGCCTGCGCTTCGCGTCGTTCGGACGGCAGGATCCGCCACTCGGTGGTGTCGATGCCGTTGGCGACCCAGGTGACCGGGGTGTGCGGGGCCAGCGCGGACACCAGCGGCGCGGTGTTCGCGGCGACGACGCAGACGTGGGCCGACGAGCGCAGCGCCTCGAGGACGACCGGCTGGCGGCGCAGCGAGAACATGCCGGTGTCGAAGTCGTTGCCGCGCAGCAGGGTGATCAGCGGCAGCCCGGACCAGGCCGCGTAGACGGGCGCGGACAGCAACGGATAGGTGCCGCCGAACGCCACGATGTGGGTGTAGTCGCCGATCACCGGGGCGAGGCCGGTCCAGAGCAGGCGCAGCGTGTGTTCCGGGTCGTCGGTGAGCGGCACGGTCCGTACGCCGGTGACCCGCTGGGCGGTGCCACGACGGCTCAGGTGGACGACGTCGACGTCGACACCGGCGCCCCGCAGCCCGCGGACGATGCGGTCGCAGGAGTTCGCCATGCCGCCCGGGCTTGGCGGGAAGTTCTCGGTGATCCAGAGCAACCGCATTCAGCTGTCCACCAGGGCGTCGTCGCCGTCGTCGAGGTAGTCCTGGTCGGCGGCGGCACCCGGCTCGAACGCGGCCCGGTCGTAGTCGTCGAAGCCGCTGTAGTAGACGGTGTCCCCGTAGTACTGGGACTGCCGCTGCCGGTAGGTACGACGGCGGGCGGCGGCGGCCGCGGCCGGATGGCCGAACCGGTTGCGGGCGGCCGCGCACTCCGGGCACAGCCCGCCGTCGGCGAGGTGGTCGGCGCAGACGGCCCGGCCGCAGGCGGGACAGCCGGCGACCGCCATCTGCCCGCACTTGCCGAGGGTGAAGAAGCCGGTCGTGACCGCGCAGGGCGTCATCAGATCTACCTCGTCCAGCGGAAGGTTTCGGTGGCGACCGTCAGGATCCGGTCGAGCTGCTCGTCGGCGGACTGCGGCAGCCGCAACAGTTTGGCGGCGGCGAGCACGCTGCGGCGCTCCCCGTCGCGCAGGGTCACGCCGATCCAGGCCGGTGGCGCGGTCTGCGGGCGGGCCCCGGCCACGCCGCGCGGGAGCCGGCGGCGGACTTTGATCAGTTGGGTGATCTGCGTCTTCCGCTTGATTTTCGTCTTTCCGCTGCGGCTGCGTTTGTTGACGCGGCGCATGCGCTCCCGGTCGACGAGCAGGATGTCCAGGCTGCTGCCGTCGCGCAGGCCGGCGTGCAGGCGCAGCCACGGGTCGATCGACCAGGTCTCGGTGGCCGAGCGGGCCGGTGGCCGCACCGGGATGCTGCGGGCCGGATGCGACTTGCCGTGGGCGTGGATGCCGCGCAGGTCGGCCGTGACGGCGAGGACGCCCTTCGGGCCGAGGTCCTCGCAGATCTCGGTGAGCAGTGGCAGGATCACGTCCATCGCCCGAGGCGGCAGCGCCCATTTGGGGCGGCGGATCAGCCCGGCGTGCCGGTGCAGACTGGCGGCCAGAGCGGCCCATTCGGCGGCCGGATGGGTCGCGGCGAACCCTCGTTCGAAGATGAGCGCCTGGTGCAGCGGGTGGAATCCCGCGATGGCCGCCTTCTGCTTGCGCCAGAACATGACCCGGACCGTATCAGTGGGCTTCGACCCGGTCGTACACGTCGGCCAGCCTGGCGCGCGCGTGTTTCCAGGTGAACCCGTCCTCGACGTGGCGGCGGGCGCGCTCGCCCAGGTCCCGGCAGGCGTCCGGGTACTCCAGCAGCACCCGGATGGCGCGGGCCAGTTCGGCCGGCCGGTCCGGTGGCACGAGCCGGCCGTGGTCGCCGAGCACCTCGCGGATCACTGGCAGGTCCGAGGCGACCACCGCAGTTCCGGCCGCCATCGACTCCCACACCTTGATCGGGCTGCATCCCTGGTCGAGGTTGCGGGGGCCGGCGGTCAACGGGGCCACCGACAGTTCGGCGTGCGCCAGCCAGGCGGCCACGTCGGCGTGCGGAATCTGGTGCTCCCACTGGATCCGGACACCGAGGCGTTCGGCGAGGCGGCGCAGCGGGCGGGCCCGCGCCGGGGACACCGACGAGCAGACGACCAGGGTCAGGTCGGTGAGGTCGGCGAGCCGGGCGAAGGCCCGCAGCAGCACGTCGACGCCCTGCCACGGCTGCAGCGCGCCCACGTAGATCACGTAACGGCCCGGCGCGGTGGGTGGTCGCGGCACGTCGGCCGGCACCGGGTCGGCGCCGTTCGGGACGAGATGCACGCGGTCCGGTCCGGCGCCGCGGTCGGTCACCGCTTTCAAGATCACCCGCGAGGGTACGACCACCGCATCCGATTCCTGGAGACAGTGCTCCTCCAGTTCACGGATCTTGGAAAGGGTACTGGGTGCGGCCAGTGGCCAGTGGTACGGCAGTTCGACGGACGGCAGGCCGTTCGCCTCGTAGACCAGCCGGGCGCCGGTGGACAGTGCGGGTAGCGCGCCCCACGGGTCGCGGACGTGGCAGATCTCCAGGGTGTCGCGGTGCGGGGCGAGCCGGTCGGCGGCCCACCGGGAGAACGCCTCGGCCCGGTCCAGCAGGTTCGGCACCACATCGGTGAACCGGACGATCTCCACGCCGCCCTCACGCTGGTAGGCGGGCAGCTCGCCACCGCCGAGCACGCAGAGCAGGCCGCCGCCGTACCGGTCGAACAGTTCGGCCGCCATGTGCCGGATGTGCACGGCCGAGCCCTTGGCCGACGGGAACCGGTCGAACGCCAGATATGCGGCCCTATGCACGGCGCCTCCCCCGATGCCAGTCGATCTGTGCGGCCAGGCCGTCGTCCAGGCCGGTCGTCGCCGTCCAGCCGAGCAGTTCGGCGGCCCGGGTGGTGCCCGCCCATGTTCTGGCCACGTCGCCGGGCGCGACGTCCTTCGCAACGGTCGGCGCAGGGGTTCCCAGCAGGTCGGCGATGCGGTCGAGGGCGTCGCGCAGGCTGGTCGTCGTGGGGTGGCCGATGTTCAGGACGGTCCCCGGCGGCAGCGGCGTCCCCGCGGCGCGGACGGTCGCGTCGACCACGTCGCCGACGTAGGTGAACGAGCGGCTCTGGGCGCCGTCGCCGTACAGCGGGGCTGGTGAACCGTCGAGGGCCGCCTCGATGAACCGGTGGAACGCCATGTCCGGGCGCTGCCCGGGCCCGTACACCGAGAAGTAGCGCAGGATGACGACCGGCAGGCCGTTCGCCGCGGCCTTGTGCGCGAGCCGTTCCGCCTCGGCCTTCGAGGCGGCGTACGGGCTGCGCGGGTCGATCGGGTCGTCCTCGGCGCACGGGCGGTCGGCGCTGCCGTACACCGACGAACTCGACGCCAGCACGAATCGGGGCCGGGTGGCCGCACAGGCGGCGAGCAGGCGTTCGGTGGCGGTGACGTTGTCCCGCCAGGCAGCCGCCGCGCCGTCACCCCACGACGCGCGCACCCCGGGCCGGCCCGCCAGGTGCAGGACCACGTCGGCCCCGGCCAGCGCGGTGAGGTCGCCGGTGGCGAGATCGCACCGGTCCGGGCCGTTCACGTCGACCGGCACCACGTCGTGGCCCTGCCCGGTGAGCGCGTGCACGAGATGCCCGCCGATGAAACCGGACGCCCCCGTCACCACAACCCGCACACGCGGCACTCTATCCGGTGGGTCGTCCGCCGGGAGCAGCCCGGGAGCACGGAGACCGGCCGGTTCGGCACGGCGACGGTCCGCCCGGCGGGGGCGGTCTCCAGCCAGCGGGGCAGGTTCCAGCCAACGGGGGCGGGCTCCAACAAGCGAGGCTGGTTCCAGCCAAACCGGGCTGGTTCCAGCCAAACCGGGCTGGTTCCAGCCAACCGGGCTGGTTCCAGCCGGGCTAAGCCGCCGGAGATCTGCGGCCGATTGATCTTGACCGGATGTCCACCGCGCCGGCGCCGGCGGGCCGGGGGCGGTCGGCGCTCGGGTTCTCCAGCGCGCCGGGTCGGGCGCGGTCGGCGCTCGGGTTCTCCAGCGCGCGGGGTCGGGCGCGGGCACCGCTCGGGTTCTCCCGCAGCGGGCGGACGGCGGCCGGAACCGGCGAACCGGCCGGGACATAGGCCGCCGTGAAACTGCCGTGATAGCCGAACAGCGGCCCGAACCGCCGGTTCGTGACGGTCACCCGGATCCGGAACCGTTCGGCCCGCTCGTCCCACCACTCGTGCACCTCGGCCTCACCGGTCACCGCCGCCGGGCAGCGCACCCCGCCCCGCAACGTCTGCGGCCCGCTGCGGATCCGCAGGCCGCCCCGGGCGTCGACGGACACGTCCAGGTCGACGGCCAGATGCTGGGTGGTGCCGAGGTAGTCGATCACCGTATCGCGGGCGCCGTCGTACACCATGGTCGCGTCGAACCGGCGGCGCCGGTGTGGCCGCACCTGGAAGGTCCGCACGAACGTCAGCGTGGGCCGGCCGAAAGTGTCCGGGTAGGCGTAGTTCTCGATGGTGAACGGGATACCGGTGCCGGTCTCCGGGAACAGGATGTGCCGCAGCGTGCCGACATGCAGGAACGGCACGGTGAAAGCGCCGCCGCGCCACACCCGGTCCATCACGCCGGTGCCGACACAGCCCTGGTCGCGGTCGCCGTCGACGCCGAAGCGCCGTTGCAGCCGCGGGTGCAGCCGCCCGAAATCCGCACGCAGCGCATGCTCGAAAACCGAGGTCATCGCGGGTCCCCCGCGCCGGGCAGGCCACCCGTCACAAGCGGTTCGCTGTGCCCTCGCGGGCAGTTCGATTCAAGCCCGCGGCGGCTTTCGAGCGGGCCACCCGATTCGTGCCCGCGGCGGCTTTCGAGCGGGGCACCCGATTCGTGCCCGTGGCGGCTTTCGAGCGGGGCACGCATTTCGGGTGGGTCGCTCTTGCCGGGTCGGCGCCGGCAGCGTCGTGCCGCGGGCGTGTGCCGGTGCGGGGGTACGCCGAGCGCCAGCCCCAGCGTGAGCAGGACGGCGAGCGGGCGGCCGTCGAACGTGACGGCGGCGGCGACCGGAGCCGCGCGTGCCAACAGTTCGGCGAGGGCCCGGCGGCGGGCGCTTTCCGGGGACACGCCGTGTTCCAGCCACAGGCGCAGCCGGTCGAACGACCAGGCGGTGGCCCACCCGAACGCCGGCCCGAACACCAGGTCGACCAGACGGCCGGTGCGCCCCCAGCGGGTGCGGTAGGCGTACCCCGTCAAGAAGCGCACCCCACCGGGAACCGGGACATAGCGCCAGTAGCCCGCCCCGTCCCTGATGGGCGATCGAGGGTCGGCGGAGCCGAACCGCAGCGCCGACGTGGCGGAACCGTCGGCCTGTCGCCGCTCCCCGCTGTGCACGCCGTGCCCGGCGATCTCGACGCCGGGCAGCACCGCGGTGGCGTAGGTGAACGCCGCCGGAACACTGCCCGGCACCGGGTCGATACGACCGAACCGGACGTCCCACCGGGCGTGCCGCCGATGGTCCTGGGTCGCGGCCCAGACCTCGTCCAGCGGCGCTCTGATGATCGTCTCGACGTAGATCCTGGCCACGGCAACCCCTTTGAGCGAGTGCTCAAAGTCTAGCAGTTTTGAGCAGACGCTCAAGACCGTGTTCGCCGGATCACCCACTCCGCCACCACGATGTTGATCAGCCATCCGGCGGCCAGCGTCCCGGTCTTGCCCCACATCGTCAGCGGCCCCGCCGTGGCCAGCCAGAACCCCTGGGTGAACGCCTGCGTGCCGGCGCCCATCCCGATCGCGTAACCGCGGATCATCCACGCCCGGTGCCGGGCGAAATCCCGTCGCAGCACGGCCGCCAGCCCGAGACACAGCGACACCGCCATGTAGACGACGACCAGGACCCGGACGGCGGCGGTGGCGTCACCGTCGATCGGCGAACGCGGCAGGAACAGGCTCAGCCACAGCCCGCTGAGCGCCGCGACCAGACCGGCCGGCACGACGATCCGCCCGGCCACCCGATGCCAGCCGCGCCGCCGCCGCAACCCCGGCGCGAACTGGAACGCGCCGAGCACGCTGAACACCAGGACGCTGACGATGTGCACGATGACCGGCAGCGGCGCCGAGGTGATCCGCTCGCTGTCCGGCAGCGTTTGGGCGCCACCCGCGAACTCGGCCAGCCGCAGACTTCCGGCGATCCCCGGAACCGCGGCGAGAAGCAGTAACGCACCCGGAACGAGCCAGTTCGATCGTGCCACCTGTGTTCGCATGCGCCCATCGTCGCGACGGCGGCGGCCGAACTCATCGGAGCGAGGTCCGGAACCGGCCCGTGCTGAAGTGCCGTCCGGATCCCGTACTTCAGACCGATCCGTCCACGCCCGGCGAGTGTCAGGCGAAGCCGCCGTTGCTGAGCAGCAGCTGGCCGTTGATCCACTGACCCTCGGGCGAGCAGAGGAAGGCGACCAGGTTGGCGGTGTCCCGCGGGGTGCCGAGCCGGCCGAGCGGCGTCTGCCGCAGCAGCGATTCGCGGCCCTCGTCGGACATCCAGCCGGTGTCGATCGGACCGGGATTGATCACGTTGCAGCTGATCCCGAGGTGCGCCAGCTCGTGGGCGGCGGCCTGGGTGATCCGGTCGAGGGCGCCCTTGCTCGCCCCGTACGGCAGGTTTCCGACCGTGTGATCGCTGGTCAGCGCGATGACACGGCCGTCGCCGTGGCGGCCGCGGTACCGCTGACCGTGCTCCCGGATCAGCAGCCAGCTGGCCCGCGTGTTGACGGCGAAATGGCGGTCGAAGCTCTCGACCGTGGTGTCGAGCAGGCCGGAGTCGACCGACTCGGCGTGACACATCACCAGGGCGGTGACCGGCCCGAGGCGGCGCTCGGCCTCGTCGTAGACCGCCGCGGGCGCCGCCGGGTCGGCGAGGTCGGCCTCGATGGCGGTGACGGCCGCGCCGTACCCGGTGAGGGTTTTCGTGATCGCCTCGGTGGCGCCGGTCTCGACACCCCAGGTCATCCGGTCGTCGTAGGGCGTCCAGCAGGTGAACGCGATGTTCCACCCGGTGGCGGCCAGGCGGGCGGCGATGCCGGCGCCGATCCCGACGGTGCGGCCGACCCCGGTGAGGAGTGCGGTCGGCCGGGTCTGCTCAGGATTCGTCACGGGCGGATCCTCCACAACCGGCCGGACCCGCGCAAACGTTTTCCCGGTCAGTCGACGTAGGGCATGCACAGCCCTTCGGGGTACCGCCAGAGGTTCATTGTCGCTTTCACCTCGGCCACCGTGTTGAGGGTCGCGTTCTTCTTCCCGGCGTCGGTGCCGGCCTTGTTCAGCAGCGCGATCATCGCCTTGCGGGCCGCGATCAGATCGGCGAGGGCGGCCCGCACATCCGTGTCGGTGGTCAGGCCCCGGGCCTTGGTCACGGCCTGCACGTTGGCCTGAACGCCGGTACGCAACGCGGCCACCGCGGCGGCGACCTCGGCCGGGGTGGCGTCGTCGCCGACCGCCAACGGGCCGTTGGCCTCCTTGACCGTGTTGAGGCGGTCCTCGGCCTTCATGGTCGCGTCACAGGCCGCCTCGGGGTCGCTCTTCGCGGCGGCGGTCGTCGGCTTGGGCGACGGGCTGCGTTTCGACGCCGACGCGGATGGGGACGGCTTCTTCGACTTCGGCTTCGACGTCTCCGGCTCGGGCGAGGACACGGGTTCCGAGGTGGCGGGGGCCCCGGCGGCGATCGCCGAGGTGCCCGGCGACACCAGGACCGGCTCCGCGGTCTCGCCGCAGGCGGCGGTCAACAGGCAACCGCCGAGCGCCAGGACGGCGAGGGTGCTTCGCATACGGATTCCTCAAGATCAATCAACCGGGCGGCGCGACTATACCGGTAGGCCGAATCGGCGGCTATGAACCTCACCGCGTCAGAACACCAGGATGATGGCGGTGGCCAGCACGCCCAGGACGGCCGCCACGACGGCATGAAGGGCGGAAGCACGCAGTGACGGCGGGGTGGCGAACAGCAGCGGGATAAACGCCGGGATGAACAGGATCGCGCCGAAGGCCCCGCACAACCACAGCAAAACCGACACCGTGTAGCAGGCCCAGTTGAAGCCGCGTGATCCGCGGAACAGCAGCGGCACAGCGGCGAACAGCGTATACGGGAGACCGAAGGCGAGAAGCCAAATGTTGTCCTGGAGCGCCAGTCCGACGGCCAGGACGAGGACGTACCCGGGGGCGAGCGCCGCCATCAGCCGGCGCGGGCTGCCCACCGCGAGATACGTGTGCCGAGCCCGCCCGATCGTGATCATGGTCGGTGATCCTAGAGCGGGCGGTCCAGGGCGGCGCGGACGGTGTCCAGGCGTTCGGCCAGGTCGGGGGCCTGTTTCCGCAGTGAATCGGTCAGGGCGGTACGTGTCTCCAGCAGTTGACCCCACAGCACGTTGCGGCCCATCTCCAGCAGCTGGGCCGCCTCGCCGGGTGGGCCCGCGTGCACGGCGCACGCCGCCGCGTCGGCGCCGAGCCCGGACCAGTCGGCCAGCAGGAGTTCCTGGCTGGCCCGGTTGATGCCGCGCCACGCCTGCACGGGGATGAGCTCCACCGCTGCGGCGTACCCGGTCCGCGCGGACCGCCATTGCGCTCGGCGGGCCGCCGCCGCACCCCAGGCACGAGCCGCGGAGATGCGGTTGCGTGGTGGTCCACTGCCGGCGCCGACGGAATCCCGCCACACATCGATGGCGCTGTCCACCTGCTTCTGGGCCTCGAACACGCGACCGAGCAGGTAGAGGTAGCCGGCCCGGTTGGGATTGCCGGGCGGGCATGCGTCAACGGCGAGCCGGGCGTATTCGACTGCCTCGTCCAGGTCCGCTTCGGCCTCGGTCTCGGCGAACCGCTGGGTGAGGATGACGCTCAGCTCGCCCAGGGCATACAGGCGGGTCGGGAGGTCCGCACCGGCCAGGGCGACGGCGGTCCGGGCGGCTTCGAGGGCTCCGTCCAGATCGTCCGGCCGGCCGGTGTCCTGGTAGCGGCTGCGCAGGATGCGGCTGAGGGTGAAGTGGTAGGCCTGCCGGTCCGGGTCGGTGGGATTGAGTATCTCGACGGCGGTACGGGCCGCCTCGACCGCCTCGTCGGCGTCGGACCGGTCGTGGACCGCCTCGAATCGGTCCATCAGCGACAGGGCCAGATTCGAAAGGCAGACCGGGCGATGCGGGTGCCGGGCCGGGAGCGAGGCCAGCCCGGTCCGGCCGATCTCGACCGCCTCGTTCAGGTCGCTGAGCTCACCGCGCTGGACGGCCCGCGCCCGCAGCGCGCTGAGGAGATTCACGGCGCAGAGCACCCGTTCCGGGTCGTCGCCGGCCAGATTGCCGAGGGCCGCTCGCCCGGTGGACACCGCCTCGTCGAGGTCGGTGAGATCGCCCCGGTGTTCGTAGCGGTACCGCAAGGATTGGCTCAGCACGGCAAGTTGGTGCCCGTACTCCGGATCGCCGGGGCTGAGGCCGGTGCCCGCCGCCCGTGCCAGCCGGATCGATTCCTCAAGATCGGCGGGATCACCCGCGATCAGGAACCGCATACGCAGGGCAATCGCGAGACCGATCGGCCCGGCCGGACGCTCCGGCATCATCTCGACGGCGATGCGGCACACGACGATCGCGGCGGCCAGGTCGCTGTCCACGCCGCTCAGACCATAGCGAACGGACAGCGAGGTGCCGTGGCCCGACAGCAGCACGACGCGGGCCAGGCGCACGTCCGGGTCGCCCACCGGCTCGTCCCGGATCTCCGCGAGCGCCGCGTCAAGATCGGTTCGGTCGCCGATCAGCGCGGCCCGCTCGACGGTGATGGCCTCGTCCAGGTCGGATCGCCGCTCGGTACGTTCGAACCGGTCCTGCAGGACTGCGGACAGGCGCACGGCACGGAAGACCCGTCGGGGATCGTCGGCGGCCACGGTTCGCCACCGGGCGCGGGCTACATCGATGAGCTTGTCCAGATCGTCGATGCGGTGATACAGATCATGGCGTCTGTCGACGGCACGTTCGAGGGTCTCCCGGAAGACGTCGGCGCCGAGGTCCGCGAACCGGCCGGTACGCAGCGCGTCCAGGGCCGTCTGGACGGCCCCGTCGAGGTCGGCGGCCGCGCCCGCGCGATCGAACCGCTGGATGTACCCGTTCGCCAGATTCATCAGGTGTACGCCACGATCCGGATCCCCGGTGGGCACGCTGTCGAGACCCTGTTCCAACAGCTCGATCGCGGTGTCGAGATGAGCCGGATCGGCGTCGAGCCCGAGGTCGTCGAGGACGCGGGCGCCCGCATACGGCCACTGCGTCCGGTCCGGGTTCCGGAACTCGGCTGGGGTCAGCTCGGGATATATATCGCGAAGCTGCCCGAAAAGGGCCTGCGCGATGTCCAGATCCCGCTGATCGGGCATGACCTGCCAGCGCACCCAGTGCAGCCAGGCCAGCGTCTCGACGACCTCCACCGCGACCGAGTCGGCATGCGCCAGGCAGAACTCGGTCAACTCGGCCACCTCGGTGTTCGACCGTGGATCGAACAGGCCCAGCCGGTCGCCGTCGTCGAGGTAGGCACGGATCCGGCGGCGAAGGCTCTCGACGAGCGGCTTCGAATCCGTCATCCCGCCATCCTGGCGGCCGGTCATCGCTCCTGGTAGCCCGCTGCGCCGCGCGGCGTACCCCCGAAATGGTCTGAGAATGATCCGCGCTCGCGCCGTCGCCGCACTGGCCTGCCCGCGCCATGATGGGCGGCATGGATTTCCAGAGCGCGCTGACCTCACTCTTCTCGGCCGAAGGACGCCAGGATCCGTATCCCGCCTATGAGGTGCTTCGCGGCCATGCGCCGGTCTTCCAGGCGATCGACGATCGCTGGTTCGTCACCACCCACGAGCTGACCAGCCGGATCCTGCGGGATCCCGGCATGCGGGTGGCCGACGCCGCCGACTACGACGGGTTCTGGCCGGACTGGCGGGAGAACCGGGGCGTCGCCGCGATCGTGCGGTCCATGTTGCAGAACAATCCGCCGGACCACACCCGGGTGCGCCGGGCGGCCGCGTCCACGTTCACCGCCCGCCGGGTCGCCGCGATGCGCGACGTGATCACTCGTCAGGCCGGGGAGCTGATCGAGGCGATGCCGGGCGAGACCGACTTCATGACGGCGTTCGCCTACCCGCTGCCGATCGGCGTGATCTGTGCGCTGCTCGGAGTTCCGGACACCGACATGCCGTGGTTCCGGCGGCAGGCCGCCGACCTGACCGTGGTGCTGGAGCCGATCAGCACCGAGGAGGAGATGCGGGCCGCCGACGCCGCCGCCCGTGAACTGGAGGACTACTTCATCGGCCTGATCGCCGAACGGCAACGCCACCCGCGGGAGGATCTGACCAGCGCGCTCGCCGCCGCCGGATCCGGCCTGACCGGCAGTGAGCTGCTGGCCAACCTGGTGCTGCTGCTGGTCGCCGGCTTCGAGACCACCACCAACCTGCTCGGCACCGGGCTACAGATCCTGTTGGACCATCCCGATCTGGCCACCCGGTTGCGCTCCGATCCGGGCCTCGCGCCCGCGTTCGTCGAGGAGATGCTCCGGTACGACTCCCCGGTGCAGTTGGCGTCCCGGTTCACCTCGACGGCGGTGGAGCTGGACGGCCGGAAGCTGGAGGCCGGCTCGGCGCTGACGCTGCTGCTCGGCTCCGCCAACCGCGACCCGGCCCGCTATCCCGACCCGCACCGCTTCGACCCCGACCGGCCCAACGTCCAGCCGGTCTCCTTCGGCGGCGGCGCCCACTACTGCCTGGGCGCCCCACTGGCCCGCCTGGAGGCGCAGGTGGCGTTCCCACTGATTCTGGCCACGCTGCCCGGCCTGGCCCTGGCCGGCGTCCCGGAACGCCGTGACCGCCTGGTTCTGCGCGGCTACGCCACTCTCCCGGTCACCACCGGATGACCCGGTCCACCGAGGCTGCGGGCTGGCGGGAATTCCCGGTGGACGTCCCCGCCGACACGCTGCTCGCGAGAGGCGAGGCGGCATTCCGTGACGCGGTCGCGGCGGACAACTGGTTCATCCATGCCCAGCGCAAGGCCGGACAGGCGGCCCGGTGGTACGAGACGGGCCGCCTGGCCGGGCGGGAGGCCGACGCGGAACTCCTCGCCCGGCGGCGGCAGGCGTCAGGATGGGGCGCCGAACCGCAGCTCGACCAGGCCCATGGCGGAGGCGATGCCGAGGGCCAGGACCAGCAGCGCCAGCAGCAGGACGAGGAGCGCGGCGCCGAAGACTAGGAGACGCATCGGTCCAGGTTCGCAGCACTGTGGCCGATTCGCGAAACTGTCACGCCTCGGCCTGGTACTCCTCGACCTTCTCCAGAGGCCAGCCGATGAACGCGGCGATCTCCTCCGGGTCGCCGGTCAGGACCCAGTCCTCGATGGTGGCGGCCAGACCCTCGGGCAGGCCGGGCGTCTCCACATACTCCGACTCGTCCTCCTCGAGGATCTGGTCGAGGTGGATCCAGGTGCCGTCCGGGTCGAGCTCGGTGCCGGCCGCGGCGTACCCGGCCAGGCCGTCGGTACCGGCGGCGAGGATCTCGTTGGTACGCCAGTCGATGATGTCCCAGGAGTCCTCGCCGATCTGACCGCCGGTGATGACGCGGCGGCCCTGCGCCTCGTAGTCCTCGACGCGCTGCATGGTCTTGGAGACGGTGGCGTAGTTGGCTTCGAGCACGTTCTCGATGTGCGTCTTGAGCAGGTCACTCATTTTCAGCCCCGATGATCATGATGGTTACGCTTCGTAGCATACGGTCGGACCCGTGGTGGGATGTCACGCCCGTACCGGTGAATGCAGGATCTCGGCGGCAGGGCGGTCGCTGCGCGGTTCGCGCAACCGGCTCCACCGGGCGGCGCGTCGATAAGGTGGGCCGATGAGGACGATCACCCGGGGTGTCGTGGGTTTGAGCCTGTTGGCCGGTCTGGCCGGCTGTTCGGCGGACGAGCCGGTCGCGGCGGCGCGGCCGACCGTGCCGCCGCCGTCGTCGGCCGTGGCTCAGGTGCCGGACCTGGAGGCCACCGATGTGCGGGTCCTCGATGGGGCCGGAACGGCGCCGTTCGACGAGAAACGGCGGATGCAGGCGCCCCCCGGCTGGACGGTCAGCGTGTGGGCGCGGATCCCCAGCGCACGGCTGCTCGCCTGGACGCCGGACCGGCGGCTGCTGGTGTCGCGGCCCAAGTTCGGTGACGTCGTCGCGCTGGTGCCGGGCGGTGGGGTGCCACGACAGGAGACCCTGCTCAGCGGGCTCAATCAGCCGCACGGGCTGGCGTTCTCCGGCGACACCCTCTACGTGGCCGAAAGCGACCAGGTCAACGCGTACACGTACCGGCATGGAAAGGTCTTGAATGGGCGGGTCGTCGTCGGCGGGTTGCCCGACGACAAGAGCCCGGAGCTGCGCGGCGCCTATTCGCACGCGCTCAAGAGCGTGGCGATCGGCCCGGACGGGGCGATCTACATCTCGGTCGGGTCGACCGGCAACATCTCGGAGGAGGACCGGGACGCCTCGCCGGAGCGGGCGACGATCCTGAAGGCGCCGGCCGCCGGTGGCGAGCCCACCGTGTTCGCGCGGGGTGTCCGCAACGGGACCGGGCTGGCCGTCGACCCGGACGGGGCGGTGTGGACGGCGGTCAATCACCGCGACAACATCGAGTTCCCGTACGACCGGGACTACGACGGCAACAGCGGCGGCGACCGGGGCGAGGTGATGCAGTCGTACGTCAACGACCACCCGATGGAGCAACTGGCCCGGCTGACGCAGGGCCGTGAGCTGGGCTGGCCGTACTGCAACTCGGAGCCCGACCTGTCACCCGGCGATCCGGAGTCGGCGCTGAGCTACACCGGGCGGCCGTTCGTGCGGGACTTCCAGACCAATCCCGGCGGCGCGAAGCTGGACTGCTCGAAGCTGGCGCCCGTCGAGCAGGGCATGGGCGCGCACTCGGCGCCGCTCGGCCTGAGTTTCGCCGTGTCGCCGGGTCTGGCCGGGTCGTACGGGCCGGGCGCGCTGGCCGGGATCCACGGCTCGTGGAACCGTAACCCGCCCCGGCCGCCGGAGGTGTCCTTCTTCGCCTGGCGCAACGGGACGCTCGGCCCGCAGCAGACCCTGCTGACCGGCTTCCAGAACGAGGACGGCTCCCGGTGGGGCCGCCCGGTGATGGCGGTTCAGGGCCCGGACGGCGCCCTTTACGTCAGCGACGACCACGCCGGCGCCGTCTACCGGGTCACCGCCCCCTGACCTCGGCGCCGGCCGGCTCACGCGCGTCGGGACAGCGCTGAGAGTCGGCTAGTCGAGAAGGCGGCGCAGTTCGGCCTCGGTGCCGATGGCGGGCCGGTGTTCGGGGTGGTCGGCGTACTCCTGGATGACCCGGGCCAGGAAGGTGCTGTCGATGTTCCACGTGGACAGGCCACGGCGCCCGACCAGGACCTGGAAACGGCCGGCCACGACAGGCCGTCCCGGCCCGAGGGACTGCCACGGCATGAACACCGGGCGGACCGGACGGCGGTCCAGTATCCCGTCCGGGCGCAGGCGGACGCCGAACCCGCGCCAGGCGGCCACCGCCAGCACGGTCAGGAACCCGATCCACACCGTGGTACTCAGAATGTCCAGCCACCACGGGTCCACCCGGTTCGCCACCCGGTCGATGGTGGTGCTCAGCTTCTCGGTGGTCATCGGCATCAGTGCGGTGAAGGCGAGAACCGGCAGCGGGCTCGGCGGCGCGTCGAAGGCGGCGACTCCCGGGCGCAGGACAAGGGCGGCCGGATGCCGGCGCAGGGCGGCCCAGAAGCTGAGCGCGCCGAACAGCAGGACCAGGCCCAGCATCCATGGGAAGGCGGTCCGGCCGAACTCGCCCCCGGTCGGGACGTCCACGGCGACATAGGCGGCGGCCAACAGGATCTCGACGGGGACGACAACCCGGGCGGTGAACGCCGAATTCAGCACGTCAACATCGTAGAAGATGCGATCCACAGGCTATTCGCGGCTATTTCACAGCGCCGGTACAGCACTGTGGTCATGAGTGGGGGAAATGAGGATCTAAATCGTCGTCCTCGAATTCCCGGTCGTCGTCGGCGTCGTCGAAATCAAAGTCGAAATCGTAGCCCACCTGCGGCTCGGGACGTCTGTCCGGGCTGGCCAGAGCGGGTCGATGGAGCCGGATCATGAAACCTATGGCGGCGCGGACGGCGGTGGACATGAAACCCTCCGAAGAAAAGAATTCCGGCTGTTGCGAGAACGTTAGGAATCCTGGTCAGGCAGTGTCAAGAATCGACAGGCGGGCACACGATATTGCTATCGACCGCACAGTTTCCGCATAGAACGTACGGCCGATCACAGCGGCCCCGCGGCGGATTGGGCAGACTTCACCCTGTCCGGTGGCGCGGTGCCGCCGGACAGGAGGGAAACCGTCTTGTCCACCCCGCCCCGGCGGCCCGCCCTGGTCGCGTTGATCCTGGTCATGGGGGTCGGCCCGTTCGCCACCGACACCTACATCGCGGCGCTGCCGGAGTTGCGGCGCACATTGGAGACCAGCGCGACGGTGGCGCAGCTGACGCTGACCGCGTTCATCGTCGGCATGGCGGCGGGGCAGTTCCTGATCGGGCCGCTGAGTGATTCGTACGGTCGCCGCCGCCTGCTCATCGGGTGCAGCGTGCTGTTCGCGGTGCTGTCGGTGGTGTGCGGGCTGAGCCCGACCGGGACGGTGCTGGTGGCCGCCCGGCTGTTGCAGGGTTTCGTGGCCGGCGGCGGTGTGGCGCTGGGTCGCGCGGTGGTCACCGACACCTACCGCGGGGACCGGGCGGCGGCCGCATTCGGCGCGATCTCGTCGGTCACCTTCTTCGGGCCGGTGGTGGCGCCGGCGATCGGTGGCGTGATCCTGGCGCACGGCACCTGGCGGACCGTCTTCGCGGCCCTGACCCTGCTGGGCGCGGCGATGGCCGTGGCGGTGACACTGGGCATCGCCGAGACCCTGCCACCGCCGCAGCGGCATCCGGCCGGCCTGCGGGCGCTCGGCGTCCGGATGGCCGACCTGACCCGGGACTGGTCGTTCATGCGGCACGTGACGCTGCAGTGCCTGGCCGCGGCGGGCTTCTTCACCTACATCGGCGGATCGGCGTTCGTGCTGCGTTCGGTGTACGACCTGAGCCCCACCCAGTACACGATCGTCTTCGCGTCGAACGCCGCCGGGATGGCCCTGTTCAGCCTGCTCTTCCGGGCGCTCGTGGTGCGGGCCGGAGCGGTCCGGCTGCGGGCGGTCGGCATCACCGTGTCGACACTCGGCGCGGCCGGCCTGCCCGCGGTGGCGCTCGCCGGGCCGGAGTCGGTTCCGCTGGCCGTGCCGTGGGCGCTGCTGTGCGCCGTCGTCGCCGGGATGGGTTTCTCGATCCCGGCGAGCACCGCGCTGGCGCAGGAGGCCGGGCGCCGGGCGGCCGGCACCGCGTCGGCACTCCAGGGCGGCCTCACCTTCCTGACCGCGGCCCTGGTGACACCGCTGACCGGCGTGTTCGGCCACGACACGCTGACGCCGATGGCGATCGCCATGAGCGGCTTCTTCGCGGCCGCTTTCGCCCTGATGTGCGTGCTGACGAAAACCCGTCGCCCGGCATCGGCCATCCCGGTCGGCTGATCTCACCACCTTTCCGGTCCTACGGACGCGCTCGACCGGGTGCTAGAAACGAGCTGCATCCATATCGGAACGGATCGGGACGAGCGCCGAGGAGATCGAGTGTCCGTAGTCTTCATCACCGGCGCCAACGGGTTCATCGCACGCGCTCTGGCCACCCGGCTCCGCGCCCGCGGCGACACGGTCACCGGCGTGGACCTGCGCGCCGACGAGGCCGCCGGGGTGGTCGCCGGGGACATCGGCGAGGAGGGCTCCTGGCAGGACGCCGCCGCCGGAGCGGATCTGGTCATCCACACGGCCGCCGTGGTCTCCAACGCGGTCGGCCTGGACGAGCAGTGGCGGGTCAACGTGGCCGGCACCCGCCACGCCCTGGACGCCGCGGTCCGCGGAAAGGCCGGCCGGTTCCTCCAGTTCTCGTCGATCCGGGCGTTCTCCGACCTGGGCTTCCCGGACGGCGTGAGCGAGGACCATCCGGTCCGGACGGACGGGAACCCGTACGTGGACACCAAGATCGCCGGCGAGCAGGTGGCGTTGCAGGCGCACGCCGAGGGCCGGATCGCGGTGACCATCGTGCGGCCCGGTGACGTCTACGGGCCGGGCTCACGTCCGTGGACGGTCCTGCCGGTCGAACTGATCCGCACGAACCGGTTCCTGCTGCCCGCGGGCGGCCACGGAATCTTCAGCCCGGTCTACATCGACGACCTGATCGACGGGGTACTGCTCGCCGCCGGGAAGCCGGAGGCCGCCGGCCAGATCTTCACGCTGACCGGCGGTGCCGGGGTGCCGTGCCGGGAGTTCTTCGGCCACTACTACCGGATGCTCGGCAAACGCGGCCCGGTCGTGCTGCCCACCCCATTGGCGGTCGCCGTGGCCGGAATCATGGGCACCGCCATCCGGCTGGTCAGCGGCCCGACCGAGGTGAACGCGACCTCGATGCTCTACTTCACCCGGACCGGCACCTACTCGATCCAGAAGGCCCGGCGGCTGCTCGGCTACCAGCCCCGGGTGGACCTCACCGAGGGGATGGCGCGAACCGGGCGGTGGCTACGCGATCAGGGCCTCGTGCCGGCCTGATCCCAGACGGCCAGTTCCCCCTTGGCCAGGCACACGATGAGCCGGCCGTCCGCCCCGGCGATCGCCCACGACTCAGCCTCCGCGTCGGCGTCGACCACCAGCTGCGCCCCGCTGCCGAAGCTGATCCGCAGCTCGCCACCGGCCCCGGCGCGGGCATCCCGGACCTCATCGCCGAGCAGCGTCACGAGAGCGTCCACCGAGTCGTCGCCGGGCCGGATGCCGAAACCGTCGAGGTGTGCGACGCCCTCGAACAGCACCTCGTCGCCGCCGGTGAACCGCAGGGAGACGGCGTCCCCGAGCAGGACGCTGGTGAGCCGCTGCCCGGTCAGCGCCGCCAGTTGTGGGGAAGACATGACCGCCATGGCGAGAACGTAGCGGGGACTTCCATAAGAGAACCTTAACGACCACTAGACAGATTGGTGATCGTGATCTACGGCCACGGCGGGTGAACGCCCGCGCACGATGGCGGCACCGGGATCGCCCACCTCGGGTATGACGGTGGCCGGCGCACACGAGAGGTCCCGCGTGTGCGCCCACCCGGCCCACCGGGCGTTACCGGCTGTCTCCCGTGGTCCGGCGGGTGCGGCGCTTGGCGGCCGGGCGGGCGGCCTTGGTGGCGCCCTCCTCCGCGGCGGGCCGCACGGCACGGGCCAGCGGGTCGAAGAGCAGGCGCAGGTCGGTCTGCTCGCCGGGGCCGGTGACCCAGGCCAGCGGGGCGTGCGCGACGGCGCCGCCGGACGGTTCGGCCAGCAGAGGGCGGCCGGCCGGGTCGCGGGGCCACTCGACGTCGCCGGTGGCGGTCCGGGCCGGGATCAGCCAGGAATCGCCGGTGGCGTAGGCGAAGTCCCCGGCCGCGAAATACACCTCGACGCCGTCCTCCAGCGGCAGCCAGCGGCCCTCCTCCACCCGGAGCACACCGTCCGGACTGCCGGCGGTGTGGTCCCAGCGCCGCAGGTAGGGCCGCAACTCCGGGCGGCGGCCCACACCGGCGGCGGGTTCGGCGGACAGGCGTACCCGGCCGCCCGGCAGGTCCACCTCCTCGACCCGCAGCAGCGGCAACGGCTCCTGCCGGCTGGTGTAGGCGGTGTCCACCACCTCCACCCACTCCCCCACGCTGAGCTGCACCTTGTCCAGGGTGTCGAGTTCCACCCAGGCGCCGTCGACGTCGTGCACGGCGAACACCACCGAGCCGTTCTCCCGCGACCACTTGAATGTCGCCACGGCGGCCGGGCCGGCATCGTGGATCTCCACCCGGTACAGCTGGTTCTCACGCCCACGGAACCGGGCCTCCGGCCGGATCAGGCACGGGTCGCCGGTCGTGTCCTCGGGGCGGCGGGCGCGGGCGGCCAGTCGCGGCTCGTCGTCACGGCTGGCCCAGTCGGCTAGCGCCGCCCGTACCGTGTCGGGGCCGGGGTCCCCGGAAAGGCCGAGCTCCGCCTCGGGCACCGTGTGCACCTGCCAGACCACCCGGATCCGCGCCGCGGTGTCCGGCATCGCCGGACCCAGCGCGACCTCGCGCAACGAGGGCTCCTCGACGGCGGTCACGGCCCGTTCCCACACTTTCAGATACACGAGGTACGGGTAGACGCCCGGCAGCCGGTCGCCGGTACGGTCCTGGTCGCGGAAGCCGTCGGGCTGGGTGAACCAGGTCCACGGGCGCGGGTCCTCCGGCTCCGGCGGGGCACCCTCGTCGGGCACCGCGATGGCGGGAACCGGGCGGGTGGCGTCGATGAGGACACCGTCGACGTAGTAGCGGCCCTCCCCGATGGCCAGGTCGTCGGGGGCGCCGCCCTCGCCGGGCACATGCGTGATGGCGAATCCGGCGTCGTCGCGGGGCCCGCCGTCCGGCCCGATCAGGTCGGCGGCCACGGTACGGAGCCGGTGCTCCTGGATGGCGGCCTGCTCGTTGAGGTCGGCGTCCAGTTGGACCCGGCCCTGCTGGGCGAGCACCATCGAGTAGTTCCGGCCGGCACGGAAGGTGTCGCGGGACAGATCTGCGTGCATGTGCGGGTTCCCCTTCAACTGACGAAGCCGATGGCGGCGCGGGTGCCGGCGGGCGTGTACTCGGCGAGCCGCGCACGCAGGTTGTCCTCGCGTTGCGGCTGGTAGAGGTCGTGGAAGACGCCCATCTCGGAGCCGTCCCCGGCGCCGCGGGCGATCTCGGCGGGGCAGTCGGCGGCGAGCCGGCCGTAGTCGGGCGCCCCGTACCCCAGCCCGGCGAACACCGGCCGGCGGCCGGATTGGCATCGGACGCGGCGCGGTGTCCGGGAGCCCGGCGGCACGAAGCAGAACCGCAGGATGCCGCGCTGCCGCCGGGCGACGTGCAGGATCCCGGTGAAGATGCTGTCCGAGACGGTTCCGACGGCGTGGACGTGGGTCTCGCCGATGACCGTGGTCCGGTCGGCGTGCAGTTCGGCGTGCGCGTGGCGGCCGTCCGGCGCGGCCAGTGCGGCACCGTCGTGGCAGGCCGCGTCCAGGATGCTGTCGCGCAGGAGGATCGCCGCCGGGTCGGTGCCGACCTCGTCGGCGAGCACCCGGATCGGGCCGAGCACGCACCGCTCGATGTGGACCGTGGCGGTGGCGCGTTCCAGGAACAGGCTGGGTTCGTCGCCGTTCGGGACCAGGGTGCAGTGCCGGAGGGTAAGCGTCGCGAGCGGTCCGCCGGCCCGGATGCCGCGCCCGGCGACCAGCAGCCCGTCCAGGGTCACCGACGCGTCCGCGCAGCCGTCCTCGGCCTCGATGTCGAGGGCGTCCGGCTGGTTGCTGGACCAGTCGAGCAACCGCAGCACCGGCCGGGCGCCGTCCGCGGCCCGCAGGGTGAGCCGCTGCCCGCCGCCCAGCCGGAACGCGAGTTCCTCCTGGTAGGCGCCACTGTCGGTGATCTCGATGACGGCGTCGGCGGGCCGGTCGGCACGCCATTCGCGGTGGGCGTCGGCGATCCGGCGGTACGGCTGGCCAGGCCCCACCCGGTACACCGTCGTGCCGTCCGGATCCACGAGGTCGCGCGGGTACTCGCCACCGCCCAGGTCGTCGCTGAACGCGTAGTGGTAGCTGACGTGCACCCCGTCGTCCAGGTCGGCGCGGGGGCTGAACGCGATCCGGCCCAGCTCCGGGTCGACCGCCACCCGGTCGCGGGCCGGCTGGTAGTGCCATCCGGTCAGGTCGGCGACCACGATGCCGGACACCGGGACGAGCCGGTCGCCGCGCCGGATCACCACCGACTTGCCGGGCCCGTAGTAGTCGGCCAGACGGTCGGCGAACAGGCGCCGCCGCAGCCGGGCGGGCACGTTGTCGACGGTGGCGGCATGGGTGGTGGACGGCTCCGGTTCGGGCCTGGTCACCAGGTGGGTGTCGGCGCCCAGGACGGAGAAGGTGAACCGGTTGCGGGCCCCCTCCACCCGGTACGCCGGGGCGTCGGTGACCGGGTACGCCTTCTGCCGCCACACGTGCACCTCCACCCCGGCGCGGCGGACGTCGAAGGTGCGGGCGGACGACTCGAACGGGGTGCCGATCAGGTCCAGGGCGCCGCCGTCACGCAGGTCGGCGAGGCTGCCGCGGGTGGCGCGTACCGTGTCGGTCCGGGTCGTGCCCCCGTAGAGGCGCACCGGCTGGGTGTGCGCCAGCAGCCGGGAGGTCTCCACGGCGCGGGCCGGCCAGCCGGCGGCCGCGTCGGCGAGCTCCTCCAGCAGCGACAGGGTGCCCTTGCGGCGGCGGTATCCGACCGTGCCGGCGACATCGCGCCTGGGGGCGAGCGCCTCGGCGAGACGGCGGATCGAGTCACCGGACGGGCCGCCGTCGTGCAGCCCTTCACTGAGGATCCGCTGGTATCCGGCCAGCGGCCGGTAGCCGACCAGGTCGCCGATCAGCGGCAGCGCCCGGGCGGCGGCGGTCTCCACGAACCAGTCCTCGTACTGGCGGGTGGTCGCGTCGCGTACCCGGTCGATCTGCTCCTCGATCGCCGCGAGCAGCGCCCGCAGCGGCTCGCCGCCCTCCTCGTCGGCCAGCCGGTACCAGCGCGGCAGCAGGTCCACGAGTTCGTCGGCGGCGCCCGTGCGATATCCGCCGGCCGCGAGCCTTTCGCTGGTCATGCGATCTCCGTCAGGGTCAGGCCGTCGGCGGCGAGGACGGCGAACTGCGCCGGCCGGAGACCGCGGAAGACGGTCACCGTCCGGCCGGGCGGGAGCGGCCGGACATCGGTGATGTCGGGGTTGAGGCGGGCCAGCTCGGTCAGCGGGATTCCGGCCGCGGCCGCCACCGCCGTCAGGGTCCGCGGGTCCGGGCCGGTGACCCGGTGGATCTGTTCGACGTAGCGGGCGGGCCTCGCCGGCACGACTGGAAGCGGTTGTCCGGGCCCGTCGGTGGGGGCGAAAACGGCCACGTCCACGTAGTCGACGCCGGGCGTGCGGTCGGCCACCGCCATGACCTCGCTCAGGTAGGCGTCCCGGGCGAGATCCCGGCCGCGGTAGCCGAGCCGGTCCAGCAGCGCCCGTCCCAGCCGTGGCGCGACGATCTCGAACGCGTGCCCGGCGGCCACCTTCACCCCCGCGACCAGCCGCAACGCGACCAGCTCACGCACTTCGACACGCACCGGCAGGCGTGGGTCACCGTGGGCGGCCAGCGCCGCCCGCAGCGCGGGCAACAGGTCGGATCCCGGATCCAGGGGTACGTCGTCGACCGCGGCCACCGTCACGTGCACGACCCGGCGGCGGCCGTCGAACACCTCCCGCGCCGTGGCCCGTCCGATACCGGCCCGGGAGCGGGTGAAGTCGGCGTAGTCCCGGGTGGACAGCAGCCGGTCCAGGGTGGCCACCGCGAGCGGGATGCGCCGCCGGGCCAGTCCGGGACCGTCCGGGTCGGCGCCGCCGGTGGCCGGAACCGGGTTGGTGACCCCGATGACGCCGAGCGGCCGGGTCACCGGCTGGGTGATCCGCCCGGCTGGCAGGTTGCCCTCCGGTCCGGCCCCGAACCGGTAGCGGACACGGATGTTCTCCTGCCCGGTCGGCAGCCGGGCGCCGTGCACACCGTCGCCGAAGGTGACCGTGGTCCGGCCGTCCGGCGTGTTCCCGAGGACGTAGACCCGTTCCGCCGGGCCACGTCCGTCCAGGCTGTCGGCCAGTTGCCAGAGCAGGCCGTCGACGCGGACCTCCAAGGCCGGGCGGGCGCCGACGGGGTCGCCGGACGGCAGCCAGGTGAGCGGTTCCTGCCACAGGGTGAAGGTCTGGTGGACGGCGGTGGCGTCGCCGCTGCCGATCGGGTCGTCGCGGGTCTCGCCGTGGCTGGCGGGGACGACGTTGCCGAGGATCCGGACGGTGTCGCGCCGGTAGCGGTGGGCCAGCGGACCGGCCAGCACGATGGTGGTGTTCGCCGGTCCGTGGCCGACGGCGGCGATCGTGACGATCTCGGTGTGTTCGCCGGTGACCGCCAGGATCCGGCCGGGGCGCAGGGCGTCGTGGCGGTCGTCCAGCTCGATCCGGTCGCCGTGCACGTCCTCGGCCAGCGGCTGCCCGGCCGGGCGGAGCGGCTCACCGCCCGCGTAGATCGTGGTGTCGCGGATCTGGGACAGCAGCACGTCGCCCTCGCCCAGCCAGGCGTCGTCGAGGACGAGCCGGGTGCCGCGGCCGGTGATGCCGAACTGGGCGTAGGTGGCGGTGCGGGCCTCGGCGACCCGGGTGATGAGCGGCGGCCGGCCCGGTCGTTCGACGACGATCGGGCTGCCGGGGGTGACCGTGTTGTGGACGGCGTCCAGCGACAGCACCGTGCGGAGGCTCTCGTCCGGCACCGTCGCGACCGCGATCTCCAGGGCGCCCGGGTACCGGATGGCGATCACCTGGCCGTCCACGGTGACCGGCCGGGTGTCGCCCGGGTTCAGATCGAAGGACTGGCCGGCGACGGTGACCGTGACCCGGCGTTCCGCGGTCGGGGTGGTGACGGTCAGCTCGTGTTCGGGCAGGCCGGGCCGCAGGTTGACGGTCACCCTCTCGGCGGTGCCGGTCACGGTGACCCGGCCGGGGCCGAGGTCGACGGTGGTCTCGGCGACCGGCAGGTTCTCGCCGTGCTGGACGGTGCCGTCCGGCTGGGCGTGGACGAACTCGGCCCGTACGGGGACCCGGCCGGCCGTGTCGAAGACGATCCGGGTGGTGGTCAGCGTGGCGCCGGGCAACGGCCAGTCGGTCACGTTGATCACCCGGCCCTGCTGGTCGCGTACCGGTTGCAGGGGTGCCGTGGCGCCGAACGGCGTGGCGGTGACCCGCAGCGCGAACAGGCCGGTCAGGGCGGCCACGGCGGCGAGCCCGGCACCGGTCGGCTCCTCGATGTGGACTCCACCCAGATCCCGGGCGCGGGCGGCCTGATCCACCAGGGCCGCCGCGAGCCGCTCGCACCAGTCGGCGATGTCCTGACGGGTTCCGGCCACGGCGGCGGCCTCGGTGAGCCGCTGGATCGGATCGGCCAGGCGCTCGGCGTACCCCTCGGTGGTGTTGATCTGATCGAGATCGGCGTCCAGAGGGGCCAGCACGGACCGGTCCGTCTCGGTCACGAGCGTGCCGTTCGGGCGCGGCTCGGCGAGACGGCGCCGGAGCTGGGCGATCAGCTCGGGAAGGCTCGGCGGCGGCGAGCCGGGCAGGCCGATCGCGGTGACGTCCCGCTCCCTGTCTATCCGTAGGCGGGCCACCGGAATCAGCCGCCGGTCGTCGCCGAAGACGAACAGCAGCCGGTCCCCCACCACGAGCAGGGTGTCCGTTCCGGCCACCAGGATCTCGGCGCGCCGGGTGAGATCGTCGGTGGTGAGCGGATCGGGGCGCTGCCGGCGGACCGCGAGGTCGTTCCACGCGGCGCGGGCGACCAGGTCGGCGTCGGTCTCGAAGGTCTGCGGCGGCTCCCCGGAGGCGGCGGGCACGCTGCGGCTGCGCGAGCCGCGCGGGATCAGCACGTCCGCGTCCGCGCCGCCGGGCTGGGAGCGGGGATCCAGCCGGTACGCGAGATGCGTGTCCGCCGCGAGCCCCGGCCGCGGCCGGTAGTCGACCAGCCGGCCGAGCAGCCCGAGCGAGCGACGGTCCCGGGCGGTCCGCAGGTAGCCCTCGTCGCCGATCCGCTCGCCGTGGAAGGTGAGCAGGTCGGCGACCACGGCGGCCGCGTCGAGCAGGGCGATCGCCGGGTCGTCGGTGGTGCGCACGGTGAGCCGGCGCAGCGCCGGGTGGTCCAGCATGTCGCTGAGGAACGTGCCGTGGTCCACGTCAGTCGCCTCCGTCGGTCAGGACTGTCTCCAGGCGGCCGTTCTCCGGCCGGTCCGGATCGTTGTCGCACCGCGCGATCTCCAGCGGGCCGAGGCGCAGCAGGCCGGCCTCGAGTTCCCCGGAGTCCGGGGCGGACAGCCGCCGCAGCCGGGTCACCCGGGCGGTGCGCACCCCGGGCACGGACGCGGCCAGGGCGGTCAGCCGGCTCACCCGTACCGGGTCGCCGAAGGTGAGCGCGTCCGGGCGGAAGGCGGCGAACAGTTTGCGGTGCAGTTCGGCGAGGATGCGGCCGTGCTGGTGGCCGGGGGCGGCGCACACCTCGATCACGATGTCCAGCGGGACCGGGCGCGCCGGGGCGACCACCAGGTCGTGGCCGATCCGCCGGTACGCCTCAAGCCGGTCCGCCACCTCGTCCAGAAGCCGTTGGGACGGGACTCCACTGCCACGGGCGTCGATGGCGACGTGCGCCTCGGCGGTGCTGCCGGTCCACCGGATCTCGGCGGCCGCCCGTTGCACGCCAGGCAGCGCGGAGGCCAGCTCGGCGTAGTCGGCCGCGGTGATCGCCCGCTGCCGCTCACGGCGCAGGGCGAGCGGGGCGAGACGGCGGACCTGGTCGACCGGTTCCGGGTCGGTGCCGCCGACGGCGGGCAGCGGATTGCGTACGCCGGTGACCGCCGGTCTTTCGCCGTCGTCGCGGCACATGACCAGGTGGGTGATCGCCTCGGCGCCGACGTTCCCGGCCGTGCCGCCGCCGACCCGGTAGCCGATCCTCGTACCGGGCGGGGGTGGGGTGTTGAAGCGCAGCAGGAGCCGGCCGTCGTCGGTGAGCTCGCCGACCACATGGCGGTCGCGAGGGCCGCTGTCGAGCAGGTCGCGGCGCGGTGTCCAGTCGCCGTGCAGGACGGGCAGGGCCCGTCCTGGGTCGCCGGCCAGCGCGCTGACCGGGCCGGCCAGCACCGGGTCGCCGGGGCGCAGCCCGTCCGCGTACCGGTCTCCCCAGGTCTGGGCGATCTCCTCGGCGATGTGGTCGCCGAGGACCGTTCCGGCGCGGGCGCGGGCGGCCAGCACCTCCAGCCGGCGCAGCTTCCCGGCCAGCCGGCGCTTGTTCCCGGCCAGCAGGTCGCGCAGCGTGCCGGCCGGGTCCTCGCGCAGCCGGGTGCGCTCGGCGTAGGGCAGGTCGAACAGGACGGTCAGCTCGTCGACCTCGCCGTCGGACAGCCCGTTGCGGTCGACGGCGCTGCGCCACAGGTCGGCCAGCCGTTCCCGGGCGCGCTCCGGAAGTGCGGCCAGGTGGGCGGCCTGGCCGGCGCGGACGTGCTCGGGAAGCGGGTACGGGACGGCCTGCGTCACCGACCGTGGCCCCGGCGTGCTGACCGGCTCGGGTTCAGGGAGGGTGCGGCCGTGATCGACCAGGATCGCGTTGCCCCGTGCCACACTGTCGCAGAGGTCCAGCGGTCCGGTGAGAGCGTCCCCGTCCGCCCAGGTCACCTCCACGATCTCCTGCCCGCGGAGCCGGTCCGTGCCGGGCGTGACGGAAATCAGCCGAACCGCCTGTCGGTGGCCACGGGTCTCCTCGAGAACCAGCACGTCGCCGGGCCGCAACCGCAGACAGCGGTCGTCGTCGCGCAGCGTCGCCGCGGTGGCCCCGGCCAACAGCGTCGGCTCGTCGCCCTCCCACGTCCAGAACCGGATGGCGTTGTGCTCCGGCCACAGTCGCGCCGGCCGCCGGTCGAGCGGTTCGAAGATCAGGGCGTGCTCGACGCCTCCCCGGTGCGCGTCGGCGGCCGCGAACCGGTACTCGCCCGGGTGGAGGGTGACCGGCTCGGCGACGTCCACGACGACGACCGTGCGGGCGTTGCAGCCGTCGTGCATCGGGTAGTCGATCAGCTTGGCGTGGCGGCGGACCGAGACCCGGTGGCGGGCGGTGTCCAGGTACGCCTCGGTGGCGACCGCATCCTGCTGGTACGAGATCTGGTCAGCGGTGTAGGCCAGCAACTCGACCAGGGCGACACCGAGATCGGCCGGACCGCGCTCCACCCACGCCGGAACGGTCAGCGCCATCCGGTCCAGCAGCAGCCGCCGGATCGTGTCGTAGTCGCGTGCCGTGTAGTCGATCACCGGCGCGGGCGGGCGCACCCGGTCCGGCGGTGGCGGCTCGAACGGCGGCGCGCACTGTGGCCGGAACCGGAACCCGGCACCGTGATAGCGCTGGTCGAAACCCGGGTAGGGCCTGGTCCCCGGCCGCCCGTAGGCGTCGGTCTCGACGATCGACAGCCGGTAGCGGGAGGTGTCGCCGGCCCGGTCCACGGTGACGTGCAGCCGGTCGTCCAGCTCCGGGTCGCCGGCGTGCTCCACCTCCACCTCGACCGCGGTGACGCCGGTGACGCGGCGGCCACCGTCGATGCGGATGTTGCCGGGTCCCAGATCGGCCGGGGCCCGGCCCAGGAACGTGACGGAGAGCCGCAGCCCGTCGTCGCTCACCTCGATCTCGTCGACCCCGTTGTGGCCGGCCACCCGGATCGCCGCGCGCCTACGGTCGCTCATTGCGCCACCTCCGCTGCGCTCCGGCGTCGCAATGAGTTCAAGACTGAGCTGAATGATTCACTCGCAAGCTCGCTCACTGCGCCACCTCCGCCGCGCTCCGGCGTCGCAATGAGTTCAAGACTGAGCTGAATGATTCACTCGCAAGCTCGCTCACTGCGCCACCTCCGCCGCGCTCCGGCGTCGCAATGAGTTCAAGACTGAGCTGGATGACTCGCTCGCAAGCTCGCTCATGATCGCCCCTCGAAGACGTCCTTGCGCTCGCTGCCGGTCCGCCGCACGGTGTAGTGCAACTCGACCCGCACGATGCCGCCGGTGACGGACATGTCCAGCGCCCGCACCTCGACCAGATCGCCGAGCAGGCGTTGCAGGCTCGCCCGCACCGACAGCTCCAGCGCCGCGACCAGCTCCGGGGCGGTCGGGGCGAACACCAGGTCGAGCAGGCCGCAGCCGAAGTCGGGCCGCATCACCCGCTCCCCCGGGCTGGTGAACAGCAGCTGCTCGATCAGGTCGCGGGCGTGCTCGTCGTGGGTCGCCGTGGCGGTCCGGCCGCGGGCCCCGAACCGGAACGGGACGGCGATGTCGATGCGCATCAGGCCCTCCCCGGGAAGATCTGGCCATTCACGTCGACCCGGCCGCCGGAGACCGTGAGCACGCCGCCGAGGCCGTCCTCGAGACGGACGCCGCCGCCGTCGATCCGCACCGACGCTCCGCCGGCCCGCAACAGGATTCCGCCACCGGCGGTGTCGGAGACGACCACCTTGTGGCCGGCCCGGGTCTGGATGACGACCGGCTGGGTGGGTGGTTCGGCCTCCTGGGCGGTACGGGCGTCCGGCGGCAGTTCGGCGGCGTCGCCGTACCAGGTGCCGGACCAGATCGGGTGGCTGGGATCGCCCTGTTCGAACTCGATCCAGACACCGGCGCCGACCGCCGGCATGCTGAAATGCCCGAACCCCTCACCGGTGAACGGCAGGCACGGCAGCGCCCAGGTGGACCACTCCCGGCCCAGCACGTCGGGCACCTCGGCCCGCAGCCGGGCGATGCGCCGGGGGTCGGCGTTGTCGACGACCCGGCCCCGGTACTTGCCGAGGAAACGGTTGCTCGGTTCCGGCATCTGATGCTCCTTAGGGCCGCACGGTG
Organism: Actinoplanes lobatus; assembly: GCF_014205215.1. Taxonomy (NCBI): domain Bacteria; kingdom Bacillati; phylum Actinomycetota; class Actinomycetes; order Micromonosporales; family Micromonosporaceae; genus Actinoplanes; species Actinoplanes lobatus. The sequence goes on along the minus strand of NZ_JACHNC010000001.1, from coordinate 6,161,645 downwards.
TCGCCGCGCGCGACCATTCCCTCGCGGGAGATCGTGAAGTTCTGCAGGTACTGCCCCGGCCGCAGCGTGTGGGTGACCGAGGTGACGAAGTAGTCGCCGTCGTACGCCACGCCCGCACCGCGCACGCCGACCAGTTCGCGGGGGCGCAGCACGAAGCCGTACCGGGTGACGTCGAGCGACCCGGACCCGGCGATGGCGTCGGCCGACGTGGCGGCCCGGGCCAGCAGCTCGGCCTGCGCCTGGGCGGTGCCGAGTTTGGCGGTGTTGCGGAGGCTGGGCCGTTTCAGCGCCTCGGTCGGATCCCGGCCCAGCGGCGGGCGCAGCGGGTCGATCGGCGGCTGGGCGAGCTGGACGATCTCGCGGGTGGCCGGATCCTGCACGAGAGCGGTCGGCTCCTCGCGGGCCAGCCCGTCGTAGGCGAAAGTCAGTTGGTCGACGGTGGAGTTCGCGTCCATGTTGACCGACAGCGCGTGCTGCCGGACCCCGGTGCGGATCTGCGGTCCCCAGTAGGCGGTCGACCGGCCCGGCTCCGGCCCCGGCTCCAGATAGAAGGTGTAGCCGTTGGCGCGCGCCAGCTGGTTGAGGTACCGCAGGTCGGTGCCGCTCTGGAAGTCGATGCGCTGGGCCGCGTCCGGTGGCTGCGGCACCTGCTCGGTGATCACCCGGGGCGTGATGCCGTACCCGGCGTACCGGCGCAGGATCAGCTCGGCCCGCTGCGAGGGCGCCAGGTTGGGGAAGCCCTCGGCGCGCTCGTCCAGATCCATGACGAGCGTCAGGTCCTCGCCGGTGACGGTCAGCGTGGACTGGCCGGGACGGTTGCTGGCGCCGACTTCCTGCCGCGTGACGAGCCCGTCGAACAGCACCGTCGTAGCGCCGCGCAGCGTCGTGCTCAGCACCACCCGCGTCCTCGGGTGGAAGAAGCGTTCCGGCAGGTAGCGCCGGGCGATCGGCCCGTTCTTGGTGAGGTCGAAGGCGAGCTGGAAGCCGCTGCGTTCGCCCGCGGTCGCGGTGATCTGCGCGGACAGCAGCGCGTCGCCGACCTCCGGCGGCACCGGCCGGGGCAGGTCGCGGCCCATGCTGAGATCGAGGTGCAGCGGCCCGCGCCCGAAGGGTTCGTCAGCCAAGATCAAAACCCCGTTCCGGTACGCCGATCGCGCGGCCCGGCTCGGCGGTCAGCTCACGCGGGTCGAGCACCGGATTGGCGTCGGCGATCCGCCACCACTGCTCCGGGTCGCCGTAGAAACGCCGTCCCAGCAGGTCGGGCCGTTCCCCGGCGGTGACCGTGTGGACGCCTGTGTGGTCGCCGTCAGGCAGCGGTGGCAGCAGCCGGTGCCGGGCGTACCGGATCTCCTGGCCGTCCGGCCGGGTGTGCACCGCGATCTCGACAGCGGCGTAGCGGCTGGTCCGCGGGTAGGGTGCGGCGCCGGGAATCCCGTCGTAGACGTTCGGGTAGGGCTCGGGCACGTCAGCCTCCGATCCTGCTGCCACGGGCGGCGAGTTGTTCCTTCATCGCCAGGTGGGCGAGGTAGAAGTCGCCGCCGGGATGCCCGAACGGCAGGTCGCTGACGGTGAGGATCTTCATGCCGATGCTCAGCGACGCGCGGATCGGGTTGAGGTCGACGTCGAACGCCTGCTCGTTGACCGACAACTCGGTCAGCCGGACCGGCATGATCCGCTTGCCGCCCCAGGTGAACAGGGTCAGCGGCATCTCGATCGGGTTGACCTCGATGGCGCCCCGGCGGGCCGCGTCGATGGATTCCCGCAACTGGGCGACCGTCGGCTGGACGAGCATCTCCAGCGCGGCCAGTTGCGGGTGGATGCCGTCCGGCGCGGCGACGTCCAGTTGATCGGTGGCGTCGATCTCAGCGGTGAACTTCCACTGCTCCTCGGCCGGGCCCTTGAGCCGCAGCGCCTCGTTGCGGTCACCGTCGGTCCCGGTTCCGCTCGCACCGGACGTGCCCCCGGCCGCCTGCGGCTGGATGCTGCGTTCCAGCGAGTCCGGATTGAACTGCATGACGATGACCCGCCGCGGTGCCGCGCCGCCCGGATCCATCACCACGATCGATGCCCGGATCGCCTTGGGAATGTCGGCGAACGTGCTCATCTACCACCCACCTCCACGTTCTCGTTCGATCCCCTCCAGCAGGATCCGGGCGTTCTCCCGGACGGTGTCGTGCGGATCGTCGGCGGCCAGCCCGGCGACGATCTCCACGAGGCCGGGGGTCTGGAGATAACCCGTCGCGACCACCACCGACAGCCGGATCCCGGGATCGTCGTCCCGGCTGACCGTGCGGAACGCCTCCGCCACGGCGTCGCTCTCGGCGTCGGTGGCGGACAGCGCCGCCGTGTAGACGGCCCGCAGCCGGTCGTCGCGGTCGGTGGCCCGCCCGATCTCCCGCAGCGCTTCCCCGGTGGACCAGAAGGACGACCGTTCCTCGATGTCGAGCTGGACGTCCGCCACGTCGTCGCCGTACAGGGTCAGATAGTCCAGGCCCACCATCGGGTCCTTGACGAGATGGATCTCGACGGAGCCGTCCGCGGTCGCCCAGACGTTGACGAACGTGTCCGAGGCGGGGTCCTCGACCTGGAGCATGTCCCAACCGTCATCGAAGGAGATCTGGTCGACCTCCAGTTCGGCGTCCACATTCTTGAACACCATTCGAGCCTTCATCTCAGCCATTCATATTCCCCTGAAGAATCCGCTAGTCGAGACCGTAGTATCTCAGCATGAAGCGCTGCACCTGCTCACGCCCGTTCTGAATGGCCTGCGATGCGGTGGGACCGTAAATCCCCTGTCCATTGGTGACAGCACGCATCCACCGTTCACTCAACTCGAATTGCCTGCGCGCCAGCTCCCTCCGATTGAGCAACGCGTTGCTCGGCCTGCGCCGCCGGCTCCGGATCCGGGCCGCGATGCCACGCGAAGCGCTTGCCGCCAGCCGCATCGACATCGGGAAGGACCCCCGGCCACCCCTCCGGCCGCTCTCCCTGGCCTCGAACTGGACGAAGGCCTCCTCCCAGCTGAGCTGACCTCGCTCGATGAGCCGCACCATCATCGGCGCGAATCCGAGATTCGCCCGGTCGCGCACCGATTCGCGGACGAAAATCAGCCAGTGCAGGGCTCGCAGGAACTCACGCTGGTCAGCGTCGAATCCGCCCGGAAATCGCCTCGTCCTCGAATACTGCCGCAGCGCGTGCGCGATGGCCCGGTCCCCATGACGCATACGCTGGATCACCCGGAATATCTCCGGATAGGTGCCGACTCCCTGCGTCAGCGCATTCGTGGCGCCCACGCGGTTCTCCTCGGACACCGGGTCCCGGTCGGGCCCGACCCGGTACGTCTCCATGGCTCCGGGCTGTCGCCCACGCCCCTCACGCGGCCGGTGCGGACCGGCGACCCGGCTCGGCCCGCCCGGGCGGGCCAGCTCCAAGCCGGTTCCCCGGTTCTGCAGGTACCGGACCGCGCCCGGGATGTCGCGGGACTCCGCGATCTCCAGTGCTTGCTCCTCGGCATTGACCCCGGCCACCGCCATGGTGATGCGCATCCTCCGCGCCGCGTCCTGCACGTCCGGCCGCTGGAGCATCTCCTCGGACACCTCGGTGACCAGCCGGCGCAGATCGGAGCCGGTGAGCACCCATCCGCGCTGGACATCCCGCCGCGGATTCAGCACCGCCGTGATCCCGAAGTCGGGCTGCCCGGCGGTGTCCAGGCCGGTGAGGCGGTACCACAGGCGCAACCCGGAGAGCGCGGCCCGCAGCGGGCGGCCGAGCACTCCCCGGTCGACGAGCCGTCTCACCTTCGGCTGGATCCGGGCCACGATCCGGCGCAGCCGCTCGTCCTTGGACTCCTCGTCCTTCTTTCGCTCCCGGTCCTTGCGATCCGGCGAGTGACTCCGCTCCGGCGAGGGCCTGGACGACGGATCCCGGTCCGGTCGATCGGCATCCCGGCGGTCACGCGGGCCGCCCGGGCGGTCGCCGTCCCGTCCCGGTTTCGGGGCACCCGTGCCGTCGGGCTTCGACCGGGACGGATCGGTGTCCCTGGGGCGGTCCGGGTCGGTGTTCTTCGGTTTCGCCGGGTCGGCGTCCTTCGGACCCGGCGACGGCTTCGCCGGGGCCTTCGCCTCGGGCCGCGGTCTCGGCGGCGGGGTGGGGCGGGTGTCCGGCCGTTGATCCGCGGCGGTCCTAGGAGTGCCGTCGCGGTTCTTTGCGGTGGCGGGCGGCACCCGGCCCGGCGACCTGGCAGGGGCCGGCGTCGACCCGGCTGGCAAAGCAGCCGACGGCCTGTCCGCAGCGCCGGCCGGGCTGGTTCCGGGCCGATCCGAGGTTCCGGAAGGACTCGTCCCCGGCCGATCCGGAGCACCGGCGGGCCTTGCCCCGGGACGGTCCGGAGCACCGGTGGATCGGGTTCCGGGCCGGTCCGGAGCACCGGCCGACCGGCTACCGGGGCGATCCGGGGCACCCGTCGATCGGGGTCCCGGGCCGGCCGGGGGCCGCCGGTCGGGTCTCGGCCCGGCGGCGGGACGGGGCCTCGGCGTGGCGGCGGGCCGCCCAGGAAGGCCGCCCCGGGGCGCCGCACGCGGGGTATCGGCGCCCCGCGTCCCGGTGGTGGGCCGATCCGGTGCCCGGCCGGGTCGGCCGCCGTCGCCCGGAGCGCCCGGCGTGTCGCGCTTCTTGCCCCTGGCCAGCCGCTGCGCGACGGCCTTGAGGCGCTTGCCGACCTTGGCGACATACTTGCCGATGCCGCTCACCAGCGCCTCGTAGGCCAGTTCCAGCAGGGCCACGATGCCGGCGGCGACCGCCTTGGCGAACAGAATCCCGGCGCTGCCCTGCCGGACCGCCAGCAGCCAGGACAGGACCGCGCCGGCCGCCCGCAGGATCGCGCCCAGCGAGCCGATCGCCGTCCGGATCGCGTCGATGACGGCCATCACCCAGCCCGCGCCGGGGATCAGCTTGGCGATGACCTTGGTGATGACGATCTCGCCGATGATGACCGGGAGCATGGGCAGGATCGCGTCCCACGTCTCCTTGACGATCTTCTCGAGCGTGAAACCGCCCTTGACCAGTACGTCGATGACCGCCCTGCCGACGCCGAGGATCTCCTCGACCTTCTGCTGGAACCATGCCTTGACCGCCGACTTGACCTCGCGGAACAGGTGGTTCTTCGCACCGTCCACGGCCGAATTCCTGGCGCCGCCCAGCCAGCCGCCGGGATCGGACAGGAAGTCGATGGCGATGAACATGAACTTGCCCAACGCGCCCAGCAACTGGGAGGCCGCCGCGAGGACCTGCTTGACCGCGTCCACGACCGCCTTGATGACGTCCATCAGGGCTTTCAGCAGGATCCGCAGAATCTCGGCGAGCAGTTTGCCGAGCGCGTCGAGCAGATCCTTGATGATCTGCTTGAGCATCGCGGCGAGCCGGTTGACCAGGGCGATCGCCGCCTTGATCAGGTCGGTGATCAGTCGCCGGATGCGGTTGGCCAGTTCGATGACCGCCTGCACCATGGCTTTGGCGAACTCGATCAGCTCGGTGATCAGCTTCGTGATCGCGTCGACGATGAACGTGCGGGCCTCGTTGATCCACCGCTCGACGGTCGACTTGAAGTTCTTGATGAAGCCGACGACCGCGTCCCGGGCCGCCCGGATCACCCGTACGATCGCGTTCTTGATCTCGATGACCTTCTGTTTCAGCCATTCGAAGGCCTTGGCCACCCAGTTGCCCGAGTTCTGTACGGCGGAGTCGCGCTGCCGCTCGGCGTCCTGCTCCGCCCGGGTCGCCTCGGCACGGATCCTCTTGTCGCTGTTGTCCTTCTCGGTGGTGACGTCGTCGTCGGCCTTCTTCTCCCGGTCCTGCACGTCCTTACGGACCTTCGCCTGCCGGTCCGCCTTCTTCGTGCCGAGTTTCGACAGCTCCCGGTCCTGATCGGTACGCCAGGCGGCACGCTGCGAATTCACGTCGTCGAGCGCGCCACCCCGTACCCCCGCCTGGTTTTCGGTGTTGGTCGCGACCTCGGCGGTGACCTCGGCCCGGTGGCGTGCCTGCGAGTCGCGGAAACCACGGTCCCGGTCCTGGCGGCCCTGCGCCATGCCCTGACCGCCCTGCTGGAACGCTGTCTGGATCCGGGGGCCGTTGTCATGTTCGGCCACCTTGGACGCCGCCTCGGCGGGCACCGCACCGGTCGGCGCGCCGACGGCCGGAACCGGGGCGCCACCCGGCCGGCCCGGCACCGCCGCCTCCATCGTCTCCGGCGGCACGTCCGGGTAGACCTGGTCCTCGCCCATCCCCCGGCCGGCGTCCTCGCGGGCGGCGCTCACCGTCTGCCGGCCCTTGTCGTCGACGGCGGCGCCCTGGTCGGCCGACGTCTGCCCGGCCGCGCCGCTCATCTGTACGCCCGGCGCGTTCCCGGCCATCGCCTGCTTGAGCGCCTCGTCCCTGGTGGGCAGCCCGGCGAACTTGGCGGCCAGTTCCTGGGCGTCCACCTCAAAACCCAGCCACGAGGCGACCTTGCCGATGCCGAAACCCAGCGCCATCTTGAAGGTGTCCCAGCCGCCCGGCTCCTCGGCCTGCTCCGCCTCGATCGGCCCGGCCGGCTCCTGCGCGCCGGTGACCTCGGCTTTCCCACTCTCCGGCGCGGTGGAACGCTGGGCCGGATCCGTCGAGTACCGCACCGCCGTGTCGGCCTTCGGCGGGCCGGACAGCGTCTGCGGTGCGCCGGCCGGGCGTTGCATGGCGGGCGGGGCGGTGGCCAGATTCTTGTGCTCGTCGCCGACATTGCGGTCGGCGGCGCGGCCCACCCCGCCCATCGCTTCCAGGGCGCGGTGCGGTTTCAGCGTGGCGGCGGTGGCCAGGCCCCCTTCGGGGGATGCGGTGGACAGGTCCGGGGCGGGCGCGGATTCGTCCTTGCGCTTGACGGGGGCGGCCGCGCTCCCGCCTCCGCCGCCTCCACCACTGGCGCCCGCGCTCCCGCCGCCAGCGCTCCCGCCGCCAGCGTTTTCGGCGCGCACTGATGGCGGGGCGGCGCCAGGCGCCGCTTCCCGCGAGGCCGGATCGGTGGCCAAGGCAGGTGCATCGGGCGCGGGCGGGGTCGGCGCGGGCTCACGAGAAGACATTTCCGGTACGGCGGGCCGCGCGCTCGACGGCGACCCCGTCCCGGCGGCGGGTGCTGTCGACGGCTCGCTTGTCGTCCCGGGTTCAGCGGCCGGGCCGCCGGCCGACCGGCTGGAGGACTCCGTGGCCGGTGCGGTCGCCTGCCCACCGACCGCCTGCTGGCTTGCCTTCTCGGGCGCCGCCGCGACGTTGTCACCCGCAGCGGACGTACCTTTCGCCTCTTTCGCGGCCGGCTCAGTCTCGCGAGTGCCGCCCTCGGAACGCCCGGCCACCTCCTGCACGGTGGTCTGCGCGTCGACCGGCCCGCTCCTCGGGTCGGCGCCACTCGCCGGGTCCCGCAGGGCGACACCGGTCGCGGACGGTATCCCGGCGACCAGGTCCGAAAGCGACAGAGCCGGCCCCACCACGTCCGGCCCGGACTGATCGTCGGCAAGAAGCGGCTCCGGCTCCGCCAACTCCGCTTCGGCCTGCTCCTCCTCGGCGTCCTCCGCCTCCCGCTCGGCCTGCACCCGGTCGGCACGGGTGATCGGCGCTGCCGGGAACGACGGCATCGACGGCTCGACGCTCGACGCCGGATCCATCATGTCGACGGTCGGGATCGCGGACACGTCCGGGTCCTGAGCCGGCAGGAAGTCGTCCGGTCGCAGGCTGACATCCCAGGCGCTGGACGGCCCGCCACCGACCTCCACCTCGGACCAGTTGGTCGGCGGCGGCGATTCGGGTTCCGTCTCCCGCAGCTCCGGCAGGTCCTGGTTGCGGAGCGGATCGAGTGTCCCCACCGCCGACGACATCTGGGTGTCCTTGCCCACGGTCGCCGGTGTGCCGGCCGTCCGCCCCGGTTCGAACCGTTCCTCCGGCCGCACCTGCCTCCCCGCGGCCCGGGCCTGGGCGGCCTCGGGCCGGTTCCTGGCCGCCGACCCCTCAGCACTGGCGACGGGCACCTCCCGCTGCGCCGTCTCCCCACCGGATTTCTCGGCGGCGGCCTTCTCCCGCGAGGCCGCGGATCCACTCTGAGCAGCCGACGCGGACTCGCCCTTCGCCGCGGACCCGGACAAGCCAGAGGAACTGGGAAAGCCAGAGGCGGGTTCCTGCCGGGCACCGGAATCCGACCGGTTGCCGGTATCAGCACGGGCGGCAGGATCGTGTCGCCCACCGGAATCCGGCCGGGCGGCCGGATTCGGTCGGGCAGCGGGAAACGGCCCGGGCGTGAGGGCTGGCCCGCCGGGCGTCCCGTACTGCTCCTTCTCCGGACCGGGCGCGGGCTCCGGCCGTCCCGAGGCCTCCCGCTGCTCATCGGCACGCCGCCGGTCCAGCTCACGGGCGTACCGGAGATCCTCGGCCGAGTCGGGCTCGGGCAGCGGCGCGGCGTGCGCCTCCGGCTCCGGGATCTCGCCGTCGACCTCGTCGATCAGGTCGAGGACCCGCTCGTACTCCGGGCCGAGCAACCGGTTCTCCAGCCGGTCGAGGACCGGCTCGACGAGTTCCTCCGGCAACCGCGCCAACTGGGTGCGGGTCCGATGCGACCAGTCGGCGGGGTCCCCGCGCAGGGACCGCACGATGGTCGCCGCCAACCGGTCCGGCAGGGTGGCCGGATCCAGGCGCTCGACCCGCATCTGGTCGGCGGTGACCGTCGCGTACCGCATCCAGGCGGGCAGCGGCGCCTCCGCGTCGACGGCCGCCGCGCCGGACAGCTCCACGGCCGCCGCGCCGGACGGCTCCACGGACTCCCGCGCGGCGCGTTCGGCGGCCTGTTCGGCGGGTTCCGCGGGCAGGCTCACCGCCCCGGCCGCACGCCCGGCCCGCAACGCCCCGGCCCCGTACGGCTCCTGCACGGTGTGCAGCAGTTCGTGGACGAGCAGCCGCTGCCCGCCGGTGGTGCCCGGCTGGTAGGCGCCGGCCCGGAAGAAGACGTCCCGTCCGACGGCGACCGCGTCCGCGCCGAGCAGCCCGGTGAGCGCGTCGGCGTCCCGGTCGGTGTGCAGCCTGACCTGCCCGAAGTCGTACCCGAGCCGCTCCTCGGCGGCCCGGCGCACGCTGAGGTCGAGTGGCTGCCCGGCCCCGCTGACGATGTTCCTGGGCGACGGTGTCGACGTGTTCCGGCCACGCCGGCGGCGCCGGTCGTCCTGTTTCGACCGCCGGTCCGGTGTGGCGCGGGTGGCGCTCATCGCCGCCTCCCGCGCCCGCTCAGCCCGGCGTGCACCGACCGGGCCAGCGTGATCCCGAGACGCTCCGGCGAGACCGCCGGGGAGATCGGCGGCAATCCGGCCAGGGCGTCCAGCTCACGCTCACGTCCCGAAGCCAGCGGTACGCCGTACGCGCGCACGAGCCGGACAAGTTCAGTGGTGAACGCGGCCGATACCAGGTCCACGTCCACGGATGGCCCGAATCCGTCGAGCACCAGTTCGCCGATCTCGACCCGTACGTCTCCGGTCAGACCCATCCGCGCACCTCGCCCGGGGTGAGGGAGCGTTCGAGCTTGAGGTATTCGGTGCGGGCGGCCGCCAGCAGGTGTCGCATCCGCAGCTTGTCGCCCTCGTCGGCGGCGAGAAACGCCCCGGACAACGCGATGTTGCGGATCGACCCGCCGGCCACGGTGAGCTGGGCCAGCAGGTGCGGGTCGAGCCCGGCGGCGGGCGCCTGCGCGGGCAGCACCCGCCGCCAGATCTCGGCCCGTTCCCGCTCGCCGGGGAACGGGAAGTCGACGACGAACCGGATGCGGCGCATGAACGCCGGGTCTAGCGCCTGTTTCATGTTGGTGGTGAGCACCGCCAGTCCCCGGTACGCCTCCATCCGCATGAGCAGGTAGCTGACCTCCAGGTTGGCGTACCGGTCGTGGCTGTCCTTGACCTCGCTGCGTTTGCCGAACAGCGCGTCGGCCTCGTCGAACAGCAGCAGCGCCCCGCCGTGCTCGGCCGCGTCGAAGACGGCCCGCAGGTTCTTCTCGGTCTCGCCGATGTACTTGCTGACCACCTGGGACAGATCGATGACGAACAGGTCGAGCCCCAGTTCACCGGCGATGACCTCGGCGGCCAGGGTCTTGCCGGTGCCGGAGCCGCCGGCGAACAGGACGGTGACGCCGAGCCCGCGCCGCAGGGTCCGGGCGAAGCCCCACTCCTGGTGGACGGTGGCGCGCCGGCGAACCTGGGCGATGATCTCCCGCAGGACGGCGACCTGCCGTTCGGGCAGTACGAGGTCGGCCCAGCCGGCGCGGGGTCCGATGCGGCGGCCGAGTCCGTCGAGGCCCATCCGCGCCTCGTCGAGGCTGGCCCGCCAGGCCACCTCGGTGGCGGGAATCCGGGCGTCCGCCAGGTCCCGGCGGACCGCGGCGGCCACCGACCGGACGGTGTGCGGCGGTAGCTGGAACTGGGCGACCAGGTCGCGCAGCTGCTCGTCGCCGAGGTCGGGCACGTCGGCGAAGGCGTCCCGCCACAGTCCGAGCTGTTCGTCGTCGGTCAGGTCCGGGACGGTCACCCGTGGCCCGCCGTCGCGGCGCGGCTCGTCGCCGCCGACGATCAGGGGTACGGCCGCGGCGGCGGCGAACGCGTCGGCGGCCGCCGTCCGGTCGCGTTCCAGGGTGTCCACTTCGAGCAGCAGCGCGGCGGGCAGCAGTACGGCCTCGCGCTGCCACAGCCGGGCCAGCCGGTCCCGGTCGGCCGGGTCGGTGGGCACGTCGGCGGCGCTCATCGCGTACAGGGAAAGGTCGTGCTGGGCCGCCGCCGCGGCGGCGATGTCCGACCGGATCCGCCGGGTGCCGCCGACCAGCTCGATCCGCAGTGGCGGTTCGGTGATGCCGACGGCGACCCGCTGGGCGGCCGTGCGGTGGCCGGGCGCCACGCCGGCGGGTTCCGGCACCGGCCGCAGCAGGCCGTGCAGCCGGGCGTCGAGGTAGGGCGTTCCGGCCAGGAAGTGCAGCACCCGCTCGTCGATGCGCAGCGGGGAGGCGGTGAGCCGGGTCTCGTCGGCCGGTTCGACGAGCCGCCAGCGGCGCAGCGGCGCGACCGGGGTGAGCGCGTCCCAGTGCGGATCGGGCAGCGCGGCCAGCGCCAGCCCGAAGGTGGGGTAGGCGCGTTCCGGGTCGCCGTGCGCGGCGGCGCAGCGGCTGCCGGTGGTCGGGTCGATCTCCACGGCGGCGGCCAGCAGCAGCACGGCCCGTTCGAAGGCGCTCAGCCCGAAGCGGTCCACGAGCACCCGCAGCGTCACCGGGCCGGTGCCGGGCGGTGGCTCGGGGTCCGCCCCGCCCGCGTGCGCGTCGAGGCGGGTCAGGACCCAGCGGACGGCGTCGGCGAGTGCCGCGGGGTCATTCACGAGCGGTCACCCGGATCGACGGTTCCCGCACCGGCGGCCGCTGCGGCGGCGTCTCACGCCCCTCGATCAGGACAAGGGACGCCTGGTAGACCGCGGACAGGACGTACGGGGTCTGGTGGAACATGCCCCAGAGCTTGGAGGTCTCCTCGATGTCCATGGCGGTTGGCGAGAACCGGACGCGCTGCACTGTGGCGGCCAGGTCGCTGCCGTTCAGGTAGGGCTGCCGAACGGCCTCCTCGATGACGTCGGCGGGCAGCAGCGGGTGCTCGTGCAGGGTCCGGACGATGCTGCCGATCAGCCGCTGGCCGACGAGTTCGTTCTCCTCGCCGTACGCGCTGATCAGGTATTGCAGGTCGAGCGCCGCGGCGGCCCGGCCGATCGGGGTGCCGTCGGAGGCCCGGACCGGCAGGTCGGCGTTGCGCAGGGCCGCGTTCGGGGTGACCTGGTAGCAGAAGACCGTGACGGACGGCTCGTTCGGGGGTTCGGTGTGCGGCCGCCGGGTCTGCACGTTGACCGCGAAGTCGATCTCCGGTGGCAGGTTCCGTTCGATCTGCATCGCCAGCGCCTGGGTGACGGTCGCGATCGCCAGCGCGTTGCTCACGGGCGTCCCTCCCCCGCCAGGTAGTCGGTCAGGCTCACGACCGGAGACGGCCGGCCACTTCGCGGGGTACGGGCGGGCGCGCGCTCGGGCGCGGTGGCACGGACTTCGAGGCGGCCGATCGTGACGTGCACCGACGGTTCGGCGGGACGCGCCCGGCGGCGGGAGGCCGGCGGCAGCGCGGTTTCGCGCCGTGCGGCCACGACCGGGGCGACACCGGCCGCCGGCCGCATGACGGGAGCCGGACCAGCCACGGGACGATCCGCCGGCGCGGTCGCCGGCGCGGGACGCTGCGGCGCGGTGACAGCGGGCCGGACCGGCGCGCCCGAGATGACCTGGGTGACAGTCTCGCGAACCGCAGCGGGTTCAGCCGACCGGATCTCGGTGGACCGGCGCAGCGGAGCCGGTGCCGGATCGGCCGATCCAGGATCCGGCCGCTCGACACGGATCTCGGTATGCCGCTCGACACGGACCGGTGCGGTCGGCGGCCGATCGCCGGATTCGCGGACGACCGGGTGCGCGGCCGGAAGCGGCGGCATCTCCACCTCCTGCCAGCGGGCCTCGCCACGCTCGAACGGGCCGGGCAGCCGGGGCCGCGTCCCACCGGTGTCGCCGCGCCCGGTGTGGCGGGCCAGCAGCCGGTCGAAGTAGTCCGGAGTCGGCTCAGGCATCGGCGCACAACTCCAGGTAGTAGCGGCGCCGCACCGGGCTCAGCGCCAGGATCTCGGGTTCGGTCCAGCCGTAGGCGCCGGCCAGCACGTGCACGTCGGCGAGCAGGTCCCGGGCCCAGAAGTCGAGTTCGGCCCAGAGGTGGGCGGCGATGTCCAGCCGTATCGTGGTCGCCCGGCCACAGCCGGGACAGGGCACCCGCAGCATGATGTCGCCGGCCGGGTCGGCGCGCTCGGCCGCCTCGGCGAGCCGCCGCTGCACCGTCTCCGGCAGGCCGGCCGCCGTCACCACCCGGGTCCCGTGACGGGCGGTGACGACACAGCGGGCCAGCAACTCACCGCGCGGATCCCAGGACTCGGCAGCGGCCGCCAGGTCAGCGACGGTGGGTGGCCAGAACTCGACCTCCCACCCGTCCTCCGCCACCCGCAGCGGCCCGTCGACCGGCTCCGGTGGTTGAGCCAGGGCGGCGGCGTCCAGATCGAACTCCAGGATCTCGCCGCAGTGCGCGCAGTCGGCCAGCACCGGCATCCGGTCGCCGAACAGGGCGCGGCGCAGCGCGTACAGGTCGGTCTCGCGCTCCCCGACCGCGAGCCGCAGCAGATCGTCCGTGGCGGTTCCGGGGCGGGCGGCCCGGTGCAGCGCCAGGGCGCGGGCCGGCCCCGTGTGGGCCAGCCCGTCCTCCCAGGTGGCGAGCAGGCCGGCCGATCCGTGAACCGTCATCAGGCCGGGTTGGTGAACGACGGCTCGACCGGCTCCGGCACCTCGTAGTCGCGTTCCCAGCCCTCGCACTCCAGCTTGAGGCTCTGGATGGCGACCGCGTTGGCGTTGGCGTCGAGTTCGCCGAGCACCGAGTACTCGCTCGGCCAGGCCCGGTACAGCTTGTGCGAGACGGCGACCTGCCCCGCCTCGTTCAGCACGTCGATGATGATGTTCTTGCGGAAGTCGGCGAGCGACACCTCGGCGCCGAGTCCCGCGCCGACCTGCCAGACCTTGTTGGCCCAGCGGTCGAACTCCGGGTCGTGGGTGACGCCCCGTTCCAGGGTGACGCCCTCGAACTCGGAGCGGCCCGGCGACTTCACCGGGGTGCTCGGCGAGCCGCCGTCCCGGTGCTTGATCACCTCGGTGGTGCGCTTGAGCGGGCTGACCTTGCTGATCCCGGCTACCGTGCGCCCGTCCCACCGGACCAGGAACTTGAAGTTCTTGTACGGGTCGAACCGGTGCGCGTTGACTTCGAACTCGGCCATCGAAAGTTTTCCGTCCCTAAGTCAGAGGGCGAACTGCCCGGCCGTCTGCCGGATGGTGACGATCACGAACTCGGCCGGCTCCACCGGCGCGAACCCGGCGACCACATTGACCACGCCGTTGTCGATGTCGGCCGGGGTGGTGGTGGACGCGTCGCACGTGACGAAGAAGGCCTCCCGGGGCGTGCGCCCGGCGAACGCGCCCCGCCGGAACAGGCTGTCCAGATAGGCGCCCACCTCCAGGCGGATCGCCTGCCAGAGCTGCTCGTTGTTGGGTTCGAAGACGACCCAGCGCAGCGCCCGGTGCAGGCTCTCCTCGATGTGCAGGGCGAGCCGGCGGACCGGCACGTACCGCCATTCGGCCGGCTGTTCCCCGGCGTCCAGGGTGCGGGCGCCCCACACCACCGGGCCGCTGCCCGGGAAGGTGCGCAGGCAGTTGACGGCGAGCGGGTTGAGCAGGCCGTTCTCCCGGTCGGTGAGCGGCACGGTGAGGGCGCGCACCCCGATCAGGCGGGCCGTGGTCCCGGCGGGCGCCTTCCAGACACCGCGTTCGGCATCGGTGCGGGCGATGACCCCGGCGACCGCGCCCGACGGCGGGACGGCGCACGGGCGGCCGGACTGCGGGTCGTCGAGCAGCAGGTGCGGGAAGTACAGGGCGGCGTGGTCGCTGCGGACCGCGGCGAGCTGCTCGATACCGCTGCGGGCGGCGTCCACGCTGTTCCAGGTGGCGGGCGCGTCGATCAGCAGCAGGGCCCGCAGCTCGCGGGCGATCCGGTCGGCCACCGACAGCACCGTCGACGCGTCCTCGATCGACTCCCAGCCGGCCAGATCGGGCAGGTTGAGCAGGTTCACGTCGGTGAGGTCGGTCAGCGCGTGCAGGCCGCTCTTGGCGGATTCGGCGCCGATCAGGTCGCCGGGCTGCGGCGGGTCGCCGTCGTCGCCGCCGGACAGGGTGGAGACCGGCGGATTCGCGTACGCCTCCAGGCCCAGCCGCTCGGCGTCGCGCCCCTCGAAGTGGACCACGTCGTTCTCGTCGACCGATCCGGCGACGGTTTGCAGGCGGCGGCCGAAAGCGCGCACCCGGGCGCCGGAGAAGGCGGTGCTGCCCGGGCAGTCGGGCTGGGCGCGCAGCTTGCGTTCCAGCAGGGCGGCCAGCTCGGACAGGCGGCGCGGCGGCGGGCCGTCGTGGTGGCCGTGGAAGAGGCGGAAACGCCGCTCCTCACCACCGATCCGGACAGTGATCTCCAGGTCGTCGCAGGCCGGCAGGTCGCGGTCGAACTCGTGGGAGATCGTGCCGTTGGGGTCCGGCCGATCCTGTCCGACCGCCTCGACCCGGATCAGCCTCGACGCCTCGTTGATCACCTCGGGGGCGTAGCGGTCGGAGTCCGGGTCCATCGACAGGTCGTGGTAGGACTCGCGGGCCGGGCCGTTGGCGACGTGCAGGTTGAACGTCTCGTGCGGGTCGCGGGTGCCGTGGTCGACGCGGACGAGCAGGTCGTTGCCCCAGCAGCCGGGTTCCTTGGCGGACACCTCCAGCACCGGCCGCTCCCGCGGATGGTGATCGTGGTCGTCGGGGCGGCCGCGGTCCTCGGCCACTTCGGCATCGGCGCGCGTCTCGCGTACCCCTCGATCGTCTTTGTCGTGCGGGTGATGATCGTGGCCGTGATCGCGCGCGGTGAGGGTGACCGACGCCGCCTCGGCGCTGCCCTCCTTGATCACCCGGACGATCACGGCGGAGGTGCCGCCGTTGGCGAAGAACTGGCGTGCCGCGTATCCGACCGCGCCGTGCCTGCTCAGCCCGCCGAAGTAGCGCTCGAAGTCGCCGAAACCGCCGATCCGCACCGGCTGGCCGACCGGGCCGCGCCGGGTGTAACCGACGAACGCGGCCGTCGCGGTGGACACCGGTGTGACGCTGCGTGTGCTCGTGGAGATCTCCCCGACGTACACCCCGGGATAGGTCGTCTCCGCCGGCATCCCGTCTCCAATCCCTCGTCATCGACCGATACGCGGTAGATAGTCGGAAAACCGACTTAAAGTGAACTAGCGCCGGTATCCGGTAGAGGGTGAGCCCCGTCGATGTATAGATTGCTGCTGAAAAGCTAACGGGCAGATCGCCCGGCCCGCGGATTCCGCGGGACGAGCATCGTCGGGGTGCACGGGATGCTGATTCGGCTGTTGGGGCCGGTCGAGATCATCAACGACGGGCGGGCACTGGATGCCGGCCCGCCGCAGCAGCGGCTTGTCCTGACCGCGCTCGCCGCCGACGCCGGCCGGCTGATCGGCACCGAGACCCTCATCGACCGGGTGTGGGACCAGGCGCCCAGCGGGGCGCGGCGCACGCTTCAAGTCCATCTCAGCCGCCTGCGACGGCTTCTGGACACCGCACAATCAAACGACCAGGCACCGGTACGGGTGGTGCGCCGCTCCGGCGGCTACCAGTTGGACGTCGAACCGGACCAGGTGGACGCGCACCGGTTCCGCCGCCTCGTGGAGCAGGCCCACGAACGTCACCGCACCGACCTGGAACGGATGAAACTGCTCGCCGAGGCGATGGACCTGTGGCGCGGTCCACCGCTGTCCGACCTGCCCGGACAGTGGGCGGCCACCGTCCGGCAGGCGTGGCAGCAGCAGTACCTCGACGCCGTCCAGGAATGGGCGGCCACGTCTGTGCAGGCCGGTGAGACCGGCCCGGTGCTGGCCCTGCTGGCCGGGCTGGCCGCCGAGCGCGTCACCGACGAACCTCTCGCCGGCGCCTACATCCGGGCCCTGTACGCGGCCGGGCGGACCTCCGACGCGCTCGACCAGTACGCCGTCATCCGCCGGCATCTCGCCGAGCGCCTCGGCGCCGACCCCGGTCCCGAACTGCAACAGCTCTACCGGCAGATCCTCGCCGCCGACCCGGCACTCACCCCCGCCGCCACCGAGG
The DNA here is from genome assembly GCF_014205215.1 of Actinoplanes lobatus. Lineage (NCBI taxonomy): Bacteria > Bacillati > Actinomycetota > Actinomycetes > Micromonosporales > Micromonosporaceae > Actinoplanes > Actinoplanes lobatus. Next base: position 6,144,799 of record NZ_JACHNC010000001.1, on the reverse strand, counting down.
CGCACACCCGGTGGACGCCCCACGAACTGCCCGCACCGCCACCCGCCTTCACCGGCCGCGACGGCGAACTGGCCCGCCTCACCTCGCCCAGCGACGGCGCCGACGTGCTGATCACCGTGATCGACGGGATGGCCGGCGCCGGCAAGACCGCGCTCGCCGTCGAGGCCGCGCACCGCATCGCCGACCGCTACCCGGACGGGCAGCTCTACCTCGACCTGCACGGATACAGCGAAGACGCCGATCCGGTCGAGTCGACCGAGGCGCTCGGGAACCTGCTGCACGGCATCGGCGTACCGTCGGCACAGATCCCGGACGGCCTCGACGGGCGGGCCGCCCTCTACCGCACCCGGCTCGCCGGCCGCCGGATGCTGATCCTGCTGGACAACGCCGCCGGCGAGAACCAGGTGGCCCCGCTGCTTCCCGGCGCGCCCGGCTGCCTCGTGCTGGTGACCAGCCGACGGCAGCTGGCCGGCCTGGACAACACCCGGCGGCTGGCGCTGGAGACCCTCACCACGGCCGACGCGATCGCACTGTTCGCCCGCCGCGCCGGTGGCCATCCGCCCGAACTGGTGACCGAACTGGCCGACCTGTGTGGCCGGTTGCCGTTGGCCATCCGGATCGCGGCGGCCCGCCTACGGGCACATCCCACGTGGACGCTGGCGCACCTGGTCGAACGGCTGCGCGACCCCCGCTACCGGCTCGCCGAACTGGAGGCCGGGCAGCGCAGTGTGGCCGCCGCCTTCGACCTGTCCTACCAGCGGCTCAGCCTCCCCGCGCGGCACGCCTACCGGGCGCTGGCCGGCCACCCCGGCCCCGAACTGGACGAACACGCCGCCGCCGAACTGCTCGGCGCGACCCCGGTGGCCGCCACCCAGGTGCTGCACCAGCTGATGGACGCCAACCTGCTGCTCGAACCGGCGGCCGGGCGCTACCGCTTCCACGACCTGGCCCGCGCGCACGCCGCCTCCGTCACGGCGTGATCTGCCCTCCGTTGCAGCGGGCCAGCAGGGAGAACGAGTTCGGCAGGCGGCGGCCACGACACCGTGGAGGCCGGCTTCGGCTCAGAACTCGTCGACGCGGGTCGCCTGCTTCAGGCAGTCGCTGTCGATCGCCAGTTTGATCAGCTCGCGGGCGGTGGCCTGATCGGTCGCCTCGGCGTCGAGGGTGCCCAGCGAGCGGGTCACCGCGACGATCTCGTCCGCGGAATCACCGGCGGCGAGCGCCGCGCAGGCGGTGTCCGAGATCGCCTGGATGTCCTGGTCGGTGCGGTCCTTGGCGATCTCCGGCAGCTCCTGCTTGACCACGAGGACGAACCGGCTCGGGCCGCTGGCCGTCACGACCGGATTGGGGCTCGGCTTCGTGGTCGCCTTAACGGTGGTCCGGGTCGGCCCGGTCGTCTTCGATGACTTCGGCGTCCCGCTGCCGCCCGTGCATCCGGCCAGCACACACACCGCCAGGATCGCCGCCACTGCCGTCAATTGCTTACGCATCGTTCCGCCCTCGTTGCACCGAAATCCCTCCGAGAGTAGATGATCAACACTCGCCGTCCGAAGCGGTATTCACCGCTACCCACGATGTCGACCAGGCGATTCATTGCCAGTTGTCGGCTTCCCTACAGGGCCGTTCAGAAGATGACCCGGCAGTAGAGGTGCTCGCCTCCGGGGAGCGCGCGGGCGGCGAGATCGGCGAGCGCCGTGAGAAACGGTGCGAGGCCGCTCGTGTCCGCGTCCGTGAACTCCTCGGCCTCGCCCCACCGCCGGGCCGCCTCCTGGATCGCCGGGGCGTCCAGCCCGGCCAGAGCGTCGCGGAGCGTGTCGGTGAGGGAGACGACCACGGCGTCGGCGACGTCCTCGGGGCCGGCCGGACCGATCAGTGCGGCCCATCGGAGGTCGTCCTTGACGACGCGCTGCATTCGGCCGGTCAGAATCTCCTCGAGCTGGGCCATCGACAGAGCGGGCTCGACATTCTTGCGCTGCACCACGAGTGTCCCGGAGGCGGCGGTACGCACCCGGGGCATCGCTCCCAGCACGGGATTCTGCTGGTACAGGGCTTTGCCCGCCGCCACGTCCTCCGGCGTGAGGTCGAGCAGCCCCAGCCGATCTTCGGTGTACTCCGCGGCGGTGGCCGCCACCTCGTCCGTGGGCGCCACGAAGTAGTCGGTCAGATTCGACATCCGATGATCATGTCACCGGGGAGCTCCGGAGCACACAGGTCAGCATCGGAAGGGTGAACTCGCCGTCCGCGGTCTCCGGGCGGGTCGCCAGGTAGGCGCGGATCCGCCCGAGCCGGGCCTCCCGCTCCCCCGGCGGCATGACGAGCATGCCGGCCCGGGTGGCCAGCGTCGCGACCAGCGAGTCGGCGGTGCGGCGCTGCCCGTGCGGGAACGTCGCCTGCTCGGGCGTGCCGAAGCCGGGCAGCCGCAGACGGGCGGCCTCGGCACGCCAGTTGTCCGGTGTGTCCCGTGGCCCGATGGCGGCGCTGCCGCTGACTTCTGCCAGACCGGCAACCCAGTCGATCCGGTCGTCGACGACGTTCCACAGTCCGGCGAGGACACCGCCCGGCGCGAGGACGCGGGTGATCTCCGGCCCGGCGGTGTCCATGTCGAACCAGTGCAGGGCGTTTCCGGCCAGCACCGCGTCGGCGGATCCGTCCGGCAGCGGGATCGCCTCGGCGCTGCCCGGCAGCGCCCGGAGCTCCGGCAACGCATGGCGCGACTCGGCCAGCATCGCGGGATCGGGTTCGACCGCGGTGACCTCGGCGCCCATCGCGGCCAGGACGGCGGCGAGCTTGCCGGTCCCGGCACCGAGGTCGAGCACCCGCCGGCCGGGCGCGGACGCGAGGGCCCACTCGACGGCGGCGCGCGCGTAGTCGGGGCGGTGTACGGCGTACGCGGTCGCCGCCGCGCCGAAGGACCGGGACAGCTCCATTTCAGGACCGTATCGCCCCGACCGGAGGACCTGTACCCCACCGAGGTGATCATCGGCCCGGTCCCGGCAGGCCGCTGATGCCACCGATCGGCCGGCACCACGTCCGTTCCTCCGCCGGCGCGGCCTGAGCGGCGCTCGGATACGGTCTCCGGCTACAGACATACGAGCACGGGGGTGTGCCGGTGACGGACGATGCGACGGTCATGGCGTGGGAGGACGGCGAGCGGGAGCGGTGGCTGTCGCGGACCGCGGCGCTGGGCCACGGGCCGGAGCAACCCGGCTGGGCCGACGCGGTGGACGCTGCCAAGGACCTCACCGATCTGAAGTCCCGGCAGGTGTCGTGGCTGCTCGCCGAGGGCCCGGAGGCGACCGCGCGGAAGCTGCTCGGCAAGACCGACGAGATGCGGTACCGGGTGCCGCACCGGATCGACCTGAGCCGGGTCGCGGTGGCCAGATTGGGGGTGGACGCGCTGCCGCTCGCCGTGGCGGGCACCGCCTACTCCGCCGACCAGCTGGGCGTGCTGCTGCTGCCGTTCCGCGGTCCGGAGCCGGCCCGTCTCGTCGCCGGATGGCTGCGCCAGCTCGGCTCGGCCCGGGCGTGGGCGCGGCTGTGGCTGGAGCGGCACGCCGAGAACGCGGCGCGGGCGCTGGTTCCGGCCACGATCGGGCGGGCCGGCGCGGGCCGGCGCAACGCCGAGGACGCGGTGCGCCATCTCGCGTCGATCGGTCACGGCCCGATGCTGATCAAAACCGCCGAGGGGTACGGGACGGGCGTGCACGCCGCGGTCATCGCCCTGGTGGGAGCGGACGACGGTGTGCTCACACCCGTACCCCCGCTGTTTTCGACGCCGGCGCGAGCCGCGCGGAGGGTGAAGGTTCCGTCGTGGCTGGATCTCGGCGAATTGCCGAAGATCGTGCTGGCCGGTGGCGGGATCATGTCGGCCGAGGACACCGGGCGCCTGATCCTGGCGCTGACCTCGTCGCGGCTGGCGGATCCGCCGGAGCCGGCGCCCGGTGATCCGGAGGGGCCGCTCGGCCGGCCGGTGGCGGTCGAGTCGTGGGAGGCCGCGCAGCCGATGGTGGCGCCGCCCACCCCGGAGGCGGCGAAGTTGATCGCCGAATGCGACAGGCAGAGTGTGGCCGAATTCGGGCGGGCGATGCTGGACGCCTGGATCTCCGGTGGCCTTCCGCCGTCCGAGGCGTGGGTGGTGGTGGCGCAGGCGCACCTCGGCGACGACGCCACGGTGGAGCATCTGGCGCCCAAGGTGCGCGCCTGGCCGCAGGACAGCCGTCACCAGCGGGCCATCGAGGGGTACGCGGTGCTGTGCGCGATCGGTTCGGACACCGCGATGCGGCATCTGCTGGCGATCGAACAGCGCATGACACCCGGATCCCGCAACCAGCGACTCCGCGTCTACCTCGCCCAGGCCGCCGCGGGCCGCGGCCTGACCGTTGCGCAGGTCGCCGACCGCCTGGCGCCGACGCTCGGCCTGGACGCCGGGATCACGCTGGACTACGGGCCGCGCTCGTTCCCGGTGGTCACCGACGAGCACCTGACCGCCTTCGTGCAGGGGCCGACCGGGAAACTGCTGGCCCGGCTGCCCAAGCCCGGCGTGAGGGACACCAGGCCCGAGGCGTACCCGTGGTTCCTCCAGTTCAAGAAGGATCTGCGGGCGGCCGCGGCGGTACAGCTCGTCCGCCTGGAACGCGACATGTTCGCCCGCTACGAGCGGCCGGCCCGCGATCTGCCCGGCTTCCTGCTGCCGCACCCGATCCTCGGGCCGATCGCGCGCCGGCTGCTGTGGGGCGAGTACGACGCCGGCGATCGCCTGATCCGGGCCGTGCGGGTCGCCGAGGACGGCAGTCTCGCCGACCTGGACGACGACACGGTGACCGTCGACGGCGACGCCCGGCTGCGCATCGTGCACCCGGCGGAACTCGGTGACGATCTGACGGCGTGGGCACGGGTTTTCGCCGACTACGAGATCATGCAGCCGTTCCCGCAGGTGAACCGGCCCGCGGTGGTGCTCACCGAGGCCGAGCGGGCGGCGACCAGCCTGCCCGGCTTCGGGCCGGTCCGCAACAACCGGTTCGAGGAACCGGTCAACGGCCGCTGGCACGGTGAGGGGCACGGCACCTCGCACTCGCCGTACACCCGGCTGTGGACCGAACTGCCCGGCGGGCTGACCCTGCTGGCCGAGCTGGACAAGCCGGTGTCGACGTCGTCGTACGATCCGGGTAGCGAGCACCGGATCACCGAGATCTGGGTCGACGAAGCGCAATCGGATCACTTCGGGGCCGCACGGCGGATCCCGTTCGGCGACGGTGATCCGGTCGCCCTGTCCGAGGCCCTGGTGGAGTTGTATTCCCTGAGAGGTTGACCTGCCATGCCGACCGCGTCCGAGCAGGCCCTCGCCCTGGCCGGAACGATCGCGGCCCGGATCGGCGCCTACCGCCGGTCCGGGGACGCCGCGGCCGTGCTGACCCCGGAGGCGGTCGATGAGGTCCGGCGGCTGTGGCTGGCCGGCGTCTACGCCGCCCTGTGGGAGGGCGGCGGTGGGCCCGCCGAGTGGGAGTTGCTGGCCCTGTCCGGATGGCTGCACTGGTGCCGCCATCTGGCCGACCCGTCGCTGGCCGACGACCACGCGGCCGCTCTCGACCACTTCTCCGAGCTGCTGCTGCACCGGCAGGGCGACGAGATCGTGCCGGAGCGGGCACGCCGCGACATCGACGAGATTCCCCGCAACCTGTGGGAGGGCGCCGCGGCCCGGGTCGACCACATCGGCGAGACGCCCGAACTGGAACGGATCGACTTCGAGCTTCCGCTGCTGCGGGACCGGCTGGCGCAGACCCCGGACTTCGCCACTCATGACCTGCTCGCCGGCCGGCTGCGGGAGCGGTTCGAGCTCAGTGGCGACATCCGGTTCCTCAACGAGGCGATCGACCTGAAACGCGACGTGCTGGAACGGCTGCCCCGGCGCCGCCGCCGGCCGGCCCGCGGCATCGTCCTGTCCGGGCTGGGCACCCTGCTGACGATCCGGTTCGGCCACCTCGGCGAACTGGACGACGTGGAGGAGGCGATCGAGGTCCTCCGGCGGTCGCTCACCGCGCTGCGGCGCCGCGACCCGGCACGGCCCACGACCTTGTCGGCGCTCGGAGTGGCGTTGCGGGGCCGGTTCGACCGTCGGCGGAACCCCGCGGATCTCGACGCGGCGGTCGACGCCTGCCGGGCCGCGACCTCGCTCCCCGGCGGTGGGGGCACGACCCTGCTGGGCCGGGCCGAGATGCTCAGCAACCTCAGCGTGGTCCTCCAGATCCGCTTCGAGGCGCACCGGCGGCTGCCGGACCTCACCGAGGCGATCGAGGTGCTGCGGGAGGCGATCACGCTGCTGCCGCCGGACGATCGGGAACTTCCCGGGTACGTCTCCAACCTCGGCCTCGCGCTGCGTCACCGGTTCGACGCCACCGGCGCGGCCGAGGACCTCGACGAGGCGGTGCGCCTGTTCGAGAAGGCCGTCGACGGCACCCCGGACGGGCACCCCGACCGGGTCATGTACCTGTCGAATCTCAGCCACACCCTGCAATCGCGCCACGCGCTGTCGAACCGGCCGGTGGACGGCCGGCGGGCCCGCGACACGGCGTACGAGGGTGTCGCGGTGCGATCGGCACCGGTCGCCGAACGGGTGAAGGCGGCCCAGCACTGGGGCCGCAGCGCCGCGGCGACAGCCGACTGGGCGGACGCCGCCGACGGATTCGCGGCCGCCGTCGACCTGCTGCCGCTGCTGGCCTGGCGTGGCCTGAACCGGGCCAGCCGCGAACTGCTGCTGCTCGACTGGCGCCACCTGACCGACAACGCGGCGGCCTGCGCCTGCGCGGCCGGCGACCCGGCACGTGCGCTGTGCCTGCTGGAGGTGGGCCGGGCAGTCCTGTGGACGCAGCAGCTCGACACCCGTACCGACCTCACCGCGGTGCGGGCCGCGGCTCCCGCCCTGGCCGACCGGCTCCTGACCGTCGCGAACGGCATGGAGGCCCCGGCCTGACCATCTCGGCCAACAACGCCTCGTCCGCCCGCATGGCGACCTCGCGGTCGCCGGTGGTGAAGCGCGCCCGCCGCCGTGCGGCCACAAACCGGTCCAGCCGGTCGAGGACCGGCCCGGCATGCGGTCCCATCGCGGTGAACACCTTGAGCGCCGTGAACGCGTGCCGGTGGTCGGACAGGTACTCCGGCAGCACCTCCAGCAGTTCTTCGGCCGCCGCCGGGCCCTCGTGGAGCCACAGTGCAGCAGCCGTTCCCACCTGGGTGGATCCGGATGTCTCGAACAGGCTTCGCAGCTGCCGGTGCTGGCGGGGCGTGAGCCCACCGTTCCCGGCGAGCCCGTTCAGCAAATCCATCGCGAGGCCGCCGTGGCGAAGTCTCTCCGGGCAGTTGGCGAGATACCGGTCGGCCGATGCCCGGTCCAAAGTGATCTCGACGAGGGCGTGTCTGGCGGCCTGCGTCGGATACTCGCGCAGGTACGGAATCGCCGCGGTGGCCGCCGGGCCGATCCGGCCCAGGACACACATGGCCCAGTCCGGGGTGTCGTTCACCGCCTGTTGGAGCCGGACGATCAGTTCCGGGACCGCGGCGGCCGCCCGTGGGCCGAACGCGGCCAGCACCCGCATCGCTCGCTCCGGTTCTGAGTGGTGCGGATGACTGGCGAGAATCCGCCGGGCGGCGATCACCGGCGCCTCCGGATCGGTGCCCGCCCTGGCGAGCGCCCGGAATGCCTCGGTCAGACGGGGCTGATCACTGTCGGCGAGCAGCAGCCGTACCAGATGGGGCATCGCACGGTGATCGCCGGCGCAGCCCAGTGCGATGGCGGCCGTCGCGCCCAGTCGCGGGTCGTCCGCCATCGCCGCGAGTTCGTCCGCGGCCAGGCGGGACGCGGTCAACGAGGCGGCCAGCGTGTGCAGTGCCGCCGTCCGTACGCCATCGTCATGCAGGAGCCGGATCAGCATCGGCGTCACCCGGGCGGGCGCGGCGCGCCACTCACCCATCGCCACGGCCGCCATCCGGACGCCTTCGAGTCTGACGCTCTCGCTCTCGGCCCGGTCCGTCAGCCGTTCCGCGAGGTGATAAAGGTCCTTCTCCCGGTCGGCACCGGCCAGCGCCCACGCCCACCGCTGCCCGGCGGAACCCCGCATCTCCAGGGCGTCGATCGAGGCCTCGAGGTCGGCCCGGATCGCGGCGTCCCGTACCGGCGACTCGTCGCGGCCCAGCAGGGCGATGTTGGCCAGAAACCGGATGGCCGCTACCGGGTCCGTCCGTAGACGCTCCAGGATTGCTCGATGTCGCCGGATCCGCTGCCAGGGCATCATCTCCATCAGGGCGGTCCGGACGATCGGATCGGCTGAGTCGTTGAAGGCCGCCATGACACGGCCCGGTTCGGCGGTGTTCACCAGAAGCCTCGCCGCGGCGGACCGGACCGAGGGATCCACGTCGCCGAAGGCCCGTTCGGCGGCGTCGGCCACCAGGGGCCAGCCGGACGGCGGTAAGCAGAGCTGATCCAGCAGTTCCAGGGCGACACGACGTATTCGTGCCCCGCCCTCGGCCGCGAATCTCAGCAGGCGGTGGGTCGTCGGCCCGTCACGGTCGGCCCGGACGAAGTAGGCGACGTGTTCCCGCGCGTCGTCACCGGGAGTCAGGACGTCGCCGGTTCGGAGGCCCGCCTCCAGCCATCTCCAGCCGTCCGCCGGAGCCGGGATGCTCACTCGACGGGGCGCGCGGCGCCCTTTCCGTTGGTCATGGAACCGATCTTCGCACACCGGGCCACCGGTGCGATGATGCCGGGCGTGACGGACTCAGTGGACTATCGCGGTGTGGAGAAGGCCTACAACACGGTCGCGGACGCGTACGCCGACTATTTTCCGGACACCAGCGCCGAGCATGCGCTGGACCTGGCGATGGTTGACGCCTTCGCCGCCGCGGTGATCGCCGGCGGCGACCCGCGGATTCTCGACGCCGGCTGCGGCTCGGGCCGGCTGAGCCGATATCTGAGCGGCCGCGGCGTTCTGGCCGAGGGCGTCGACCTCTCACCCGGCATGATCGCCCGGGCCCGCAAGGAGAGTCCCGAGCTGACCTTCTCGGTGGCGTCGCTGACCGAGCTGCCGTTCCCGGACGACGCGTTTCCCGGTGTCATGCTCTGGTACTCGATCATTCACACGCCGCCGGCCGGCCAGGACCGGATCTTCGCCGAGGCCGCGCGGGTGCTGCGGCCGGGCGGGCATCTGCTCGTCGGCTTCCAGCACGGCCGGGGCAGCCGCGACGTCGGCGAGATCTACCGCGGCATGGGCTACGACGTCGATTTGGAGCGCTACAACTACACAGCCGACGAGGTGGCGGCCCGCGCGGAGGCGTTCGGCCTGCGCGAGGTGGCCCGCATGGTGCGGCAGGCGCGCCCCGAGGAACGCGACGGCCAGTCCTCGGTCCTGTTCCAGGCACCCGCCTGAGCAGCCGCGCCCCGAGGAACGCGACGGCCAGTCCTCGGTCCTGTTTCGGGTGCTCGTTTGATCCGCCGGGCGGCGAGGCTGCCGCTGCCTCACCGCCCGGCCGGCCGGCCGATCTCAGATCCGGCCGGCTCCCGCGCCCGCCTGGACCAGCGACGGCACCGCCGAGGCCGGATCCAGGGTGTACGAGTAGTAGGTGCTCGGCTCCACCACCGTCCCACCGGCCTGGCATGTGCCGGAGCCGGTGAACACGTTGGCCCGCTGAACCAGGCGGCCCGGACCGCTGTCGGCGTAACCGCCGGTGGAGTAGCACGGGTACGGCACCGCGTTGAAGTAGTTGCCCTCCACGATCACGCCGGCGTTCATCGTGGACGCGACCCCGTACAGCTCGTTGCCGTTGAAGTAGTTGTTGTAGACGTGCACCGGCTCGCCGAAGCGCACCCGCGGATGCCGCTGCCGCGACCCGTCGAACCAGTTGTGATGGATGGTCACCTTGAGATGGCCGACGTCGGTGCCGGACGCCCCGTCGGAGTGGCCGATCAGCATGCTCTTGTCGGTGCCGGCGAAGTGGTTCCACGACACGGTGACGTACTCGGCGCCGCGCACGATGTCGATCGACCCGTCGACGGGACGGATGAACGTGTTGTGGTCGATCCACACGTGATGTGACTGTTGACCAACATTGATCGCGTCATCCTCGGCGTCAACGAATGTCATGTTGCGAATGATGACGTTGTACGACCGGTACATGTCGAACCCGCCGCCGGTGATCGTCGCGTTCGCGCCGAGGCCGACGATCGTCTTGTTCGGGCGTACCCCCTGTTTGCTGGTGATGGCGATCGTGCCGGACACCTGGATGATCAGCGGGCCCACCGTGTCGATGGCTTCGAGCAGTTCGTCGGTGGTGTCGACGGTGACGGTGGCCCCGCCCACCCCGCCGGTGGTCCCGGTGGCGAAACCGTCCGCGGCGGACGCCGCGAAGACGCCGGGCCAGACCAGGACAAGAGCCAGGAGCGTGTGCATCAGAGCCTCCCGACGCCCGAGCCGGCGGTGACGATGGCCTTCACCTGGTTCGGGTCGTCCAGGGTGTAGCTGTAATAGGTGGCCGGCTCCTGCACGGTGCCGCTGCATTCGGGGGCGCCGGACTCCCCCACGAACACGTTGTTGCGGGCCACGCAGCGACCGGACGGCCCGGCGTACGTGTTGGTGACCGGCTCCTCGACGTCCTCGAAGTAGTTGCCCTCGACCAGGCACCCGGCGGTGTTCTGGCAGGCCACACCGGTGTCGGTGTTGTAGAAGTAGTAGTTGTTGTAGACGTGCACCGGCTCTCCGAAGCGGACCCGCGGGTTGCGCTGCGGCGTCGCGTCGAACCAGTTGTGGTGGTAGGTGACCTTGAGCCGCCCGGTGTCCTGCGCGCCGTTCGCGTCGTCGTGGCCGAGGAGCATGTTCTTGGTGTGGTGGTGGGTGTGGTTCCACGACACCGTCACCAGCGACGACCCGCGTTTGATGTCGATCAGCCCGTCGTAGCCCTGGGCCAGATCGTTGTGGTCGATCCATACGTGATGGGAGTACATCTGTACGTTGATCGAGTCATCACTGGCATTGCGGAACGTCAGGTTCTGGACGATCACGTTGTGCACCGCGTCGGCGGGCGGCGAGGTGACGTCCGAAACCGGGAGGCCGATGTTGAATCCGCCACCGGTGATGCCCGCGGTGGCGCCGATGCCGACGATCGACTTGTCGCTGGTCACGTCGTACATCCCGGCGGGCAGCGTGATCGTGCCGGCGACGCAGATGGTGAGCGGGCCGGGCGTGGCGATCGAGGAGAGCAGTTCGGCGGCGGTGTCGACCTGGACGGTCGGGCCGCCCGCGCCGCCGGTGGTGCCGGCCGCGAAGCCGGTGGCCGCGCCGGTGACGGCGCATCCGCCGGGCGGCGGCGGGGTGGTCGGTGACGGCGAGGTGGGCGACGGGCCGGGGCCCGGCGCGGCGGTGTCGACCGCGACATCATCGAAAACCGCGGCGGCGTACGACGTGACGAGCCCGATCCTGCCCCGCGCGAACGTGGTGTCGGCGGCCCGGACCACGGCGGCCCCGTCGACGTAGCCGGTGAGCGCGCTGCCCCGCACGTCGAGCGCGAGGGTCCGCCACGTCCCGGCACTGCCGCCGACGACCGCGGTGGCGAGGGTGGTGGCCGTGCCGCCGGAGACCCGCTGCAACTGGGCCGCGCCGCCGGCGATCACGAGGGTGTAGTACTGGCTGGTGGACTGGGCGCGGGCGGCCACCCCGGCGGAGGTGCCGGCGCCGATCTGCTTGACCCGTGCCCGCACCGAGTAGTCGGTCCAGGTGGTGGTTCCGGCCAGCGCGCGGGCGTTGGTGCCGGTGCTGGTCTGCTGGTAGGCGGGTGTGCCGTCGGTGACGATCGACCAGGCGCCGCCGTTGCGGCTCCAGCCGTCGGCGTTGCCGTCGTCGAAATCGTCGGTGAACAGGGCGTCGGCCCGGGCGGGGCCGCCGATCACCGCGCTGGCGAGCACGGTGATGGCGGCACCGCCCACGAGCCATCCGATCTTGCGCATGGCTACTCCCGGGGGAACGGGGACGGGTAGCGGAAACAGCGTCGAGGGGATGTGGACGGTCGCATCGGGGAATGCGCCCGTCCGTGGCTGTGAAACCTCCGCGAAACCTTGTGGCCGACCTTAAAATCGCGCATCCGAGGCAGTCAATGCTTTCCGTTTGCAGGAATGTTGCAGTCGCACCCACTGCGAACCATGACGGATTGACCCACCTCGAACCCTGCTGTAGGTTCCCGGCGGGAAAGCGCATTCCCCCACGTCGGCGCGTTCCCGTAAAGGAGATCCCCATGAAATCCCGGAATGTGCTGGCCACGGCCGTCGCGGGCATCGCGGTAACCGCCGGAATCATCACCGGAATCCCGTCGGCATCGGCGGCCACCACTACGCTCTACGTGGCGACGAACGGCAGCGACAGCAACGCCGGCACCCTGTCCGCGCCGCTCGCCACCATTCAGAAAGCGATAAGTCTGGTCCCGGCCGGCGGCACCGTCTCGGTCCGCGGCGGCACCTACGCGCTGACCACCAACATCCAGATCACCAAGAGCGGTACGGCGAGCGCGCCCTACACCCTCACGGCGTACGGCAGCGAACGCGTGATCATCGACGGCGAGGCACTCGGCTACACCCCGGGCGCGGTCGGCTCCACCATCCCCGGCGCGCAGCGTGGCGCCATCCACATGGAGGCGTCGTACTGGAAGCTCGTCCGCCTGGAAATCGCCAACGGCCCGTACGGGATCTACTGCGCCGGCTGCAACAACAACACCTTCGAGCGGCTGGTCACCCGGGACAACTACGAGACCGGCTTCCAGTTGCAGGGGTCCTCGGCGAACAACCTGATCCTGAACCTGGACAGCTACGGCAACCGGGACCCGCGCAAGAACGGCGAGAGCGCCGACGGTCTCGGCATCAAGGAGGGCACCGGCACCGGCAACGTGGTCCGCGGCGCCCGGCTGTGGAACAACGTCGACGACGGCTTCGACGCGTGGCTGTTCACCTCGCCGATCACGATCCAGAACAGCGTGGCGTACGGCAACGGCTACAACCGCTGGAGCATCCCCGACTTCTCCGGCGACGGCAACGGCTTCAAGCTGGGCGGCAGCAGCGGCACCGGCCCGGCGGCCGCGCACAATATCGCCAACACGTTCTCGTTCAGCAACGCGGCACACGGCTTCACCGACAACGGCAACACCGGCGCCATCGTGATCAACCGCAGCACCGCCTGGAAGAACGTGAAGACCGGGTTCGACGTGGACGGCGGCTCCACCTCGAAACTGACCGCCAACCTGGCCGTCGGCAACGCCACCGCGGTCGCCCTCGGCTCGTCCACCGCCTCCGGCAACTCGTGGAACATCGGCGGCACGTGGACCCTGCTCAGCACCGACCAGTCGGTGATCACCGGGGCACGCGCCGCCGACGGCTCCATCCCGTCGTCCAACTTCCTGGTACCGGCCAACGGCTCCGCCGTCGGCGCCAAGATCTAGAGATCTTTCGTGGTCGAGGTCCGCGTTCCGCTTCCCGCTCCTTTCCGGTACGCGCGACCTCGCCCCGTCTCATCAGGACCGTTCCGTCCGGTTCGCGCACGCTCGCTGCCCGCTCCGGCCCGTGCCGCGCCCGCCGGGCGCAGATCGGTGCCCGGGCAGGCCGGCCCGACCGGTACTTGCGCCTGTGCCGCCGGTCACGACCGATTCACCGCCCGCCTTTCGGTCCCGCCCGGGCGGGTGGTCACACTTTCACCGGCGGCCTCGAAAGAGCCTCACATCACCCTCTGGGGCGGATGAGGTGACCATGACCTGCGGGTACGGTCGGACACATGCCCAAGGACCCGTCGCGCACCTGGCCGCGATCGTCCGCGTGGCTCATCGTCGTGCGCCGGCTGACTTCGCTCGTGTTGAGCCTGTCTCCGCTCTTCCTGGTGGCCGACCGTCGTCTCCGCCGGTCGCTGTCGCGCGTCCCCGCGCTCCTGGCCGGCATTCAGGATCGCGCCCGCACGCTGTCGACCGGCCGCACCCGGAGAGCCGGGGACGGCCTCCCCGCGCCGGTGACCCCGAGCCGACTGCCGGCCGTGCTTCTCCACCGGGCCGCGACCGGATTCTCCGCGCTCCTGACCGTGACCCGCCGGAGCGCTGAGGAGCGGCTCGCGGAAGTGCCGGCCGCGGCAGGCCGCCGAGCGCGACGGCATCTGCATCTGCACCTTCCGCACATCGCCGCATTGCCGGCCGCGGCCCGCCGCCGGGCGGTGCGGCGTCTTCGCGAGTTCCCACCACGGATCGTGGCGGCCCGCGCCCGGACGACACGGTGGCTGCGGCTGTTCCTGCCCCGGGTCCCCGGCCTGCTGGCTGCCGCCGGTCAAGGCGCGTGGCGACGACTCCACCTGCTGGTGGCCGCCTCTCAGGGCGCGTGGCGGCGTCTCCACCTGCTGCTGGCCCGGATCCCGACGGTGCGCCGCCGCCGGGACGCTCTCGCCCGGTGGCACGCCGAGGCGGTCGAGGCCCAGCGCTACGCCGTCGAGGTGCTGGTCGCGGCCACCCGCGCCGCCGAGGCCGCCGACCGCTGGCGGGAGCACTGGCGGCAGACCGATCAGGCCGCCGCCGAGGCCTGGCAGAGCTGGCAGGACGCCGAGGAGCGGCTGGCGCGGATCCGCACGGCCGCCGCGTTCCGGACACCGCGCACCCGGCGGACCGTCGCCGAGTACGCCGACCGCGCCCGCTTCCTGCACCGCGCCGCCGCGGCCGCCGTCGAGCGCGGTGACCTGCCCGCCACGGTGCTGGCCGACCTGGCCTCCGGCGAGGGCGGCTGGAATCCGAAGCTGCACCCGGTCGACCAGGAGCTGGTCCTGGGCCGGGCGATCGCCGCCGTCCGCCATCAGCTGTACCGGTGGGCCGCCGCCACCGAGGCGACCGCCTGGCACGACGCCCAGCTCGCCGTCGCCGCCCGGGACAGCCTGCGCCGCGAGGCGAACGCCGCGTCCGCCCGCGCCGAGGCCCGGCGCCACCGGCTCCGGGCGGCCGGGAACGCGTCCCGGTCAGCGATGGGGCCGGCGTGGTCGTCCTGGCGCCACGGTTGGACGACAGCCGGACAGCCCCACGGCCGAGCGACGGCCGGACAGCCCCACGGCTGGACGACGGCCGGACAGCCCCACGCCTGGACGACGGCCGGACAGCCCCACGCCTGGACGACGGCCGAAGAGCGCCAGCGGGTGAGGCGTCCCGCCATCGAGTGGGCGGCGGCGGTCACCAGAGCCCGGTCGTAACTGACGACGAAGACGACCACCTGCACATGGTCGGCCCGCTCGTCGAGCCCGTCGAGGATGACGTCGGGCCGGCCGGTCAGCGTGCTCGGCTCCAGGTTGACGAAGAGTGCACGTCGAGAAGGACGTCAGGCAGGATCTGACGCGCTGTCATGGCGCTCACCCTTGGTTCATCGGCATCCTGCCGAACCTGTTGAGCCGCTCGCCGGGCGGGGCGCGGACCGGGTGACGGACCGCTCACGCCCGGCGGGCGCGGCACGGCCGGAACGGTGCAGAGCGGCCGCGCGGCGCGGGCGGGGCGGTTTTCTTGCGGTTGGGGGCTTTTTTGCCCGTACGATCAGAGGGGTTTTGTCAGTAGGTAGTCGTCGATGTCGGGGTTCCAGGCCAGGTCGATGGCGCCCGCCGTCGCGGCGGCCTTGGCGAACTGGAGGAAGCTGCGGTAGCCGAGCTTCTTCTCGCTGAAGTCGGGGGCGACCTTGCGCACCCGGTTCTTGAGGCCGGAGAGGGCGACCGGCCCGGCGTCCGCGACCACCGTCTTGAGCAGGGCGAACGCGGCCTCGCGGTCGCCGTGTTCGGGCAGTGAGATCTCCGGGTCGCCCTTGGCCTGGCCGTCGCCGAGTTCGATGACGTTGCGGCCGGCGAGGTGGCGCAGCAGTTCGCCGAAGGCGCGGAAGCCGTAGTCGGCCTCGCTGAACGTCGGGTCCTTGCGCAGCAGGGTGCGTTTGAGGATGGAGGCGGTGACCGTGCCGCTGGCGCTGTGCTGAAGGCCGGAAACGGTCTGTGCGACCAGGGTCGCCAGTGACTCCGGGTCGCGGGCGGGTGTGTCGGCGACGGTTTCCGGGACCGGCACGGGTTCCGGCCGAGCGGGGGTCTTGGCGGGGCGGGTACGCGACGGAGCGGGGGCCGGGATCTCGACGCCTTCGAGGCGGTCGTAGAACAGGAACTCGTCGCAGGCGGGCGGCAGCAGGGCCGAGGTGGTGCGCTCGACGCCGACGCCGATCACCCGCTTGTTGAGTTCGCGCAGCTTGTGGACGAGTGGGGTGAAGTCGCTGTCGCCGGTGCAGAGGACGAACGTCGAGATGTAGGCGCGTTCGAAGGCGAGTTCCAGGGCATCGACGACCATTTTGATGTCGGCGGCGTTCTTGCGGGAGGCGCCCATCTTCTGCGGGATGTCGATGAGTTCCACGTGCGAACGGGTCAGCAGGCGGCGGTCCTCGTCGAAGTAGGACCAGTCGGCGTACGCCCTGCGCACCACCACCCGGCCGCGCTCGGCCAGGGCGTCGGTGACCGGCCGCAGGTCGAAGGTCATGCCGCCGAGGTGGTCGCGGGCGCCGATCGCCAGGTTCTCGTAGTCCAGGAACAGGGCGATGCGTTCTTCTTGGTCCACACTGCGAGCCTATCTGCGCATCGCCTCGCGCACGTTGATCAGCAGGACCAACAGCGCAGCGGCGAAAAAGGTGAACGTGACGACGTAGCGGCCGTCGTACCAGAGCAGGACCAGTGCCCCGATCGCGGCGGCCGCCAGGATCAGGCGCAGCAGGACGGCCAGGAACTTGCCGCGGACCAGGCCTTCCACGGCGAGCAGGCCGAGCAGCAGGGCCAGGGCGATGTCGCTTCCCCCGGTGCCCAGCGGGAAGGCGAGGGCGCCGAGCGCGCCCAGGATCAGCGGGGTGCTCAGAACCGCCCACCACGACATGATCCGGCCACGGACGCCGGTGGCGGGTTCCAGCGGGACGCGGCGGTGCAGCAGGTGGGCGTGCGGGTGGTCGGTCAGCGGCGCGGCGGTGGCGGCGCCGGCCAGTTCGTCGGCGAGGCGGGTGTGTTCCATGCGCAGGTTGAGCAGCCGGCGTTCGTCCGGGAGCAGGCCACGGACCTCGGCCGAGCCGGCCGGGAGCCCGGCCGCGGCGACGGCGAGTTCCTGCCGCAGGGTGGTGATCTGGTCGTCGAGGGCGGTGAGGCGGTCGTGGTCGCGTTTCAGGCGGATCTCGGCGAGTTTGCGTTCGGCCTCCGGATTGGGGGCGACCTTCGCGAGGCCGGCCCAGCCGATCGGGTCGGCCCAGGGCTGCCGGACCGTGCCGTCGCGGCTGTAGCGCGGGCCGGCCGGGCCGCGTTCGCCGCCGAGCCGGTCGCGGGTGTCGCGGCCCCACAGGCCGCGGAAGTCGCGGACCCACGGGGTGTCGTCGCCGATCAGGACCGGGTGCCACGGTTCGTCGTGGCCGGGGCCGACGGCGCGGCCGTCGCCGCGGGCGTAGTCGACGTACGGGATGCCGACCGACGGGTGGTGCTCGTGGTGCCAGGGCGCGAACAGCCGGGCCGACCAGCGCAGCGCCCCGACCAGGCCGCGCAGTTTCGGCGGCTTGACCGTGATCAGGTAGTCGCCGGGCAGGTAGGCGCCGGAGTGCGAGCCGGCGCCGACGAAGACCACCGGGTGCCGGTCGGCGTAGACCGTGAGGTCCGGGTCGTCCCAGCGGCGCCGCAGGTCGTCGCCGGTCTCCTCGTGGGCGGAGAAGACCACCCAGCGGGGCGGCGGCAGCCCGTCCGGGCCGGTGGCGGTGCCGTCGAGGTAGACGGTGACCTGTTCCCAGTCGGCCTCGTGCTCGTTGACGCCGCCGAACGCGGACCGCCAGTTGTTGAAGCTGTAGAAGTACCAGTACTGGCAGACGATCCACGGGTCGTCGCGCAGCACCCGGCCGTAGTAGGTGGGCCGGTCCGCCCGGAGGTGGTCGCGTTGCAGCAGGAACGACTGGGCGGCGCTGCCGCCGGGCACGCTGCCACGGAACAGCAGGGAGAACCGGTTGATGGCGTCGAGCAGCCGGGCGGTCGGGCCGACCGAGGCGAGCCGGCTGGACCGGCGCAGGTGGGGTGGTCGTTCCCGCAGCGGGATGTGCGCGTGCCGGTCGTTGGCGCCGATGCCGGACAGCGAGTAGCCGGCGTCGGCGGGCAGCCGGTCCAGGGTGAGCCCGCCCGGGGGCGCCTCCTGCTCCGGGCCGCTGCCGGGCCGGGCACGCCACAGGCTGGCACGGCCCACGTACCGTTCGACCGAGACGGGGAAGAAGTACTCCCCTTCGGTGAACCGGGCCACCGGTTCGTAGGCGCGCAGCAGGCGCAGGTCGTCCTCGATAACCCCGAGGTTAGCGGCCCGCCCCGGGCGGCCGGCCGCGTCCCCCGTCCGGGTGTGACCGGTCAGCGGCGCAGCGCCTTACGGGCCAGGTGGTTGCCGAGGAACTGGCCGGCCTGGACGATCGCGATGATCACCGCGACGGTGATGTAGACGACCACCCAGTTGTAGCGCTGGGACCCGTAGGTGACCGCGAAGTCGCCGAGGCCGCCGCCGCCGAAGAGCCCGGCCTGGGCGGACATGTCCACCACGCCGACGAAGATGAACGTGTAGCCCAGGATGACCGGGCCGAGCGCCTCCGGGACGACCACGGTCAGCAGGATGCTCAACGGCCGGGCGCCGGCCGCCCGGGCCGCCTCGATGACTCCCGGCTCGACGGCCAGCAGGTTCTGCTCGATGATCCGGCTGACCGCGAAGGCGGCCGCCAGCGACAGCGCGAAGGTGACCGCGTCGGTGCCGATGGTGGTGCCGATCGTGACCAGCATGAGCGGCTGGATGGCGGTCAGGAAGATGACGAACGGGATCGGGCGGATCACGTTCACCAGGATGTTGACCACCAGGTAGACCGCCCGGTTGGCGAGCAGGCCACCGGACCGGGTCGCGTAGAGCACCAGGCCCAGGCCGAGGCCGAGCAGGCCGCCGGCCACCACCGAGACGGTGACGATGTAGAACGTCTGCCAGATGGCCTCGCGGAAGACCGGCAGATTCGCGATGAACTCGTCCACGTCAGCCGTTCTCCTCGGTCAGGTCCACGCCGTCGGCGCGCAGCGCCGCCAGCGCCGCGTCGATGCCCTCGTCCGGTCCGGTCAGCTCGAAGGTGAGGCTGCCGACCGCCCGTTCCTGCAGCTCGCTGATGCCGCCGTAGATGATCCCGGCCGCCACCTGATGCTCCAGGAACGTCCGGGCCAGCGCGGTCTGGAAGCCGGTACGGTCGCGGATCGCGACGGTCACGATCCGCCCGCCGTGGGTGTGCCGCAGCCGGGCCAGGGTCTCCGGTGACGGCCGGTCGCGCAGCGCGCCGCGGACGAAGTCGGCCGTCGCGGCGCTCTTCGGGTGGGCGAAGACGTCGTAGAGCGTGCCGGACTCGGCGATGCGGCCGCCGTCCATCACCGCGACCCGGTCGGCGACGGCCCGGATCACGTCCAGCTCGTGGGTGATCAGGACGATGGTGACGCCGAGTTCCCGGTTGACCCGGCCGAGCAGTGCCAGTACCTCGGCGGTGGTCTTCGGGTCGAGCGCGCTGGTGGCCTCGTCGGCGAGCAGCAGCGACGGTTCGGTGGCCAGCGCGCGGGCGATGCCGACCCGCTGCTTCTGCCCGCCGGACAGCTGCTCGGGGTGGTCGTGGGCGCGGTCGAGCAGGCCCACGAAGTCGAGCAGCCGGGCCACCCGGCGGTCCCGTTCGGCCCGGCCGATCCCGGCCACCTTGAGCGGGTAGGCCACGTTGCCGGCGACGGTCCGGGACCGGAACAGGTTGAACTGCTGGAAGATCATGCCGATGTCGCGGCGCAGGCCCCGCCGGTCGCGTTCCGGCAGGGCGCCGATCTCGTGGTCGCCGACGAACACCTGGCCGCTGGTCGGTGACTCCAGGCCGTTGATCAGGCGGATCAGGGTGCTCTTGCCGGCTCCGGAGTGGCCGATGATCCCGAAGACCTCGCCCTCGGCGACGTCGAGGCTGACGTCGTCGAGGGCCACCACGCGGCCGCCGTCGCGGCCGCGGGTGAAGGTCTTCGAGACATGGCTCAGGCGTACGTGTGTCACGCCTACCTACCTGCCGCGGCGGCCTGGTCCTGCACCTTGGCGAGCAGCGCCTGGAGGTCGGCCGCGGAGACCGTGCGCAGCACCGCCACACCGCCGTTGGCCTCCTGGAGACCCTGCTCCACGGCCGGGTCGTGGTAGAGCTCGGCGAGCTTGAGGTAGGTCGGGTCGTCCTTGTCCGCGGCGCGGGCGGCGAAGATGTTGACGTACGGGGCGGCGGACGCGCTGGCCGGGTCGTCCTGGAAGATCGCCGCCTCCTTGGGCAGCTTCGCGCTGGTCGCGTAGTTGATGTTCACGATGGACGCGGCCACCGAGCCGCTCTGGAGCGCGTTCGCGGTCTGCGACGCGTCCAGCGGCACCACCTCGACCTTGGTGCTCTCGACGTCGGCGGTGCTGGAGAAGGCGGTGCCGCCGTTCTTCAGGGTGAGCAGCCCGGCCGCCTGGAGCACGAGCAGGCCGCGCGCCTGGTTGATGGCGTCGTTCGGAATGGCGATCTTGGCGTTGGCCGGCAGCTCGGACGGCGCCTTGTGCTTCAGCGAGTAGAGCGGCAGCGGGTAGACCGCAGTGGACCCGATCGGCTGGAGGTCGTCCTTGGCGGTGACGTTGTAGTTCGCCAGGTACTGGATGTGCTGGAACTGGTTGAGCTCCAGCTGCTTCTCCTTCAGCGCCGGGTTGGGCTGGCTGTAGTCGTTGAAGTTGACCAGCTCGACGGTCACGCCGAGGCGCTGCTTCGCCAGATCGGCGTAGGTGCGCCAGTAGGGCTGGGCGGCGTCGGCGACACCGATGCGCACGGTCTTCGCCTCGGTGGACTCGTCGTCCGAGGTGGTGACCACGGCGATGGCCACACCGGCGGCGGCCACGACGGCGACGGTCGCCGCGATCCACGGCCAGCGGCTGCGGCGGCGGGCCGGCAGTTGCGGTTCAGACATCACATCTCCTTGAGTGATCTTGGCGAGTAACCTACTTTTTCTATAGGAGATGTGCGTACTGTGTCCACAGGGTATTCGGTGTGACGTACGACCCAGTCCCGTTAATAGATCGTTTTAAATGCATTGGTACGTTGCCCGCATGAGACCCATGCTCAGCAGGACCGTCGCCGTCACCGCGGCCGTCCTCACCGTCGTCCTCGGCATCCAGGCCGGCGCCCAGGCCGCCCCCACCCCCGGCAGCCCCGGCATCGGCGACGTCTACTACCCGGAGTACGGCAACGGCGGCTACGACGTCGGCCACTACGACATCCGCCTGCGCTACTACCCGGACACCGACCGCCTGACCGGCACCACCACGATTCTCGCCACCGCCACCCAGGACCTGTCCGCCTTCAACCTGGACTTCGCCCTGGCCACCCAGTCGGTGCGGGTCAACAACCGGGCCGCCACCTTCGCCCGGCAGAGCGACCACGAACTGGTCGTCACCCCGGCCCGGCCGATCACCAAGGGCAGCCAGGTGACCGTCGTGGTGGAGTACGACGACATCCCGTCACAGGTCGTGGCGTCCGGCTTCACCTCGTGGAACCGTACGGCCGACGGCGCGCTCGCCGTCAACGAGCCGGAGATCGCCTGGTGGTGGTACCCGAGCAACGACCACCCCACCGACAAGGCCAGTTTCGACGTGTCGGTGCTGGTCCCGGACGGCGTCGAGGTGATCTCCAACGGCACCCCGACCCGGTGGGCGCAGCAGGCTCTGGTGGGCTGGGACCGCTGGTCGTGGCGGCAGGAGCGGCCGCAGGCCACCTATCTGACGTTCCTGGCGATCGGTGACTTCGACACCTACCGGGACACCTCCGCCGACGGCAGCCCGATCGTCACCGCGTACAACACCCGCCTCGACGAGGCCACCGCGGCGGCCGCCCGGGCCAGCGTGGAACGCAGCGACGAGATCGTCGACTGGGCGGCCGGCAAGTTCGGGCCCTACGCGTTCACCGCCCGCGGCGGCGTGGTCACCGGCATCAGCGATCAGGGCTTCGCCCTGGAGACCCAGACCCGTCCGGTGTACGACGGAGTCTCCTTCACCCGCGGCAGCAACAACTCGCTCGTGGTCCACGAACTGGCGCACCAGTGGTTCGGCGACTCGGTGGCGCTCGGCCAGTGGAAGGACATCTGGCTCAACGAGGGCTTCGCGTCGTACGCCCAGTGGCTGTGGTCGGAGGACCAGAACGAGGGCACCGCCGACGAGATCGCCGACTACGTCTACTCGGTCGCCCACCCGGCCGACGACCCGTTCTGGCAGGTGCTGCCCGGCGACCCCGGCCCCACCCGCCTGTTCCACAGCGCGGTCTACGACCGTGGCGCCCTCACCGCCCACCACCTGCGCAAACTGGTCGGCGACGAGAAGTTCTTCGCCATCCTCCAGGCGTGGACCAGCACCAACCGCGACGGCGACGGCACCACCGGAGAGTTCCAGGCGCTCGCCGAGAGGATCTCCGGCGTGGACCTGGACGCGTTCCTGCAGACGTGGCTCTACACCCCGGGCCGCCCCGGCCTGGGCATCTCGGCACTGAGCGTCCCGTCCGAGCCGAAGTCCTGGGCCAAGATCTCCGCCGCCCACGACGAGGCGCACCACCACTGACGGTCAGGGATGCGCGCGCCGCCACCGTCGTCCGGTGGCGGCCGCGATCCCGTGCACCATCCGTGCCAGGCCGGCGGCGCCCTCCGCGTCGTCGGCCCGGCGGACCGTCCTCAGGATGGGCGCGACCTCGTCGAGCTCGATGCCGTCGCGCAGCAACAGGAAGTGCAGGACCATCCCGGCGAGGCGGGCGTTGCCGTCGTCGTACGGGTGGAAGAACGCCACGTCCAGGTAGGCGCGGGCGGCGCGGGCGGTCACCGGCACTCCCCGGTCGGCGCTCTGGGCCAGGCAGGTGGCGAAATCCCGCTGGGTGCCGACGCTCAGCCCGTACCGCTCCCGGCCGTTCTTGGCGAACGCCGGACCGCGACGGAAACGCGCCACCGCGACCCCGCGCCCGATGCCGTTCCACCGGGCCGTCAGGTCCGTGGTGAGAGCGGCACCGGCGGCCGCCTCCCGCCGCACGTCGGCGTAGGACGCCAGCAGGCGCGGGCTCTCCCGCGCGAAGTGGGCGAAGCCGTCGTGCAGCGCGGGCGACGGCGTGACCGGATGCGGAACCACGTCACGCCAGGCGACCTCCTCCCGCACCCGCCGCCACACCGCCAGGTGGTCAGGCGTCACCGGTCGCCCGTTGCGCGAAGCGCTCGGCCACCACCAGGACGTCCTTGCGCTTCGGCTCCACCCAGCTCGAGAAACTGCCACCGACCGCGTGCCCGATCAGCGGCCCTCGCCGGGACTCCTCGACACCGGCCGCCTCCAGGAACCAGCTCAGGACGGTGGTGCAGCACGAGTACCAGCCGGACTCGTACTCGGTGCGGTCGCCGACCGCGGTGATCAGGTGGGCGACCGCACGCTCCCAGGGTTCCGGGTCGCCGTCCGGCACCGGCAGGAAGCGGTCGAACCGTTCGGCCAGGTCGGCCAGGAAGTCGTGCCACTCCAGCACGGCCGCGACGATCGCGGCGGTGGTCGCCTCCGGGGTGCTCACCGAGTGGCCGAAACAGCACCAGCTGCCGACCGGGCCACCGTCGAAGTCGCCCTCGCCGACCGACCACCGCCAGCCGGTCACCCAGGGTCCGTACCGCTCGACGATCCCCTCGGCGACGATGTCGAGCCAGAGGCCCCGGAGGCGGGAGTCGTCGTCGCGGTCGGGGATCTCGGACGCCGCGACCAGGGCCGCGACCACGCCCGGCACCGTCGCCGGGTCGAAGTCGCGGCCGGTCACGTCGACGTCGGCCCAGGTCAGGCTGGTCGGGTGGGGTACGCGCGGTGGCGGCCAGTCACCGACGTACTGGGTGATGCCGGGAGCGCGCACGGCCTGCCATGTGTCGGGTCCCGGCGCGGCGGCCGCGAACCGGCCCGGCGTGCCGGTGGCCAGTTCGACCGTCAGCTCGTGGAAGGCGACGATGCCCGTGGCGAGCCGGTCGAGCGTGTCGTCCGGCGTCGTCACCATGGGCAGGCTGGTCAGCCAGACCGGGATCCGGCCGCGGCCCTCGTGGTCCCGCATCTCCAGGGTGTAGCGCCAGCCCACCACCCAGTCACCGAGCCGCTCCACCAGGGCGGCGACCATGTGGTCGAACCAGATGCCGGCGAGCCGCCAGTCGGCACCGGCGGGCGGCATCGCGGCGACCGGCGGCAGTGACCGCACCAGCGCCCGCATGGTGGCCGGATCGACGTCGCGCCCGACCGGATCGACGTCCTGCCAGGTGAGTCGACTGAACTCGGGGAGCCGGGGCCGCTGCATCGAGATGACTATAGGGTCGGGGCGGTGCGGTTCGAACAGTTGGAGTACCTGACGGCGGTGATTCGCCACGGGTCTCTGCGCCGCGCCGGGGAGCACCTGCACGTGTCCCAGTCGGCGCTCAGCGAGGCGATCAGCACCCTGGAGCGGGAGCTGGGCGTACCCCTGCTGGAGCGGCACCGGTCGGGGGCGCGGGTGAGCCGCGAGGGCCGTGACCTGTTGCCGTTGATGACCGAGATTCTGGCCGGGGTGACGCAGCTCAAGGCGGCGGCCCGCGATCACGCGCGGACCAGCCGGGCGATCCGGGTCGGCACGGTCAACGCCGGGACGTCGGTGCTGCTGGTGCCGACCGTCCGCGAGTTCGGGGCCGGGCACCCGAACACGTCGGTCGACGTCGCCACGATGTTCCAGCCGGAGATCGAGGAGGGCCTGCTGGAGGGCCGCCTCGACGTGGGCCTGGTGAACGTCTTCCCGGGTGACGACATCCCGGCGGTCCTGCACCGGACGACGCTGCTGCACGGCACTCCGGCGGTCTGCTGCCGCACCGACGACCCGCTCGCCGCCCAGGACCGGATCAGCGTCGACGACCTGCGGGCACGCGCCTTCGTGGGGATGCGGCCGGGTTATCTGATGCACCGGCTCGCGCAGCGGCTGTTCGGTGGTGATCCGCCGCCGGAGACGTATTCGGCGGACGGCGCCGAGATGGGCAAGTCGCTGGTGGCCAGCGGCACCGGACCGGCCATCCTGCCGGACTACAGCATCGCCGGTGACCCGCTGGAACAGGCCGGGCTGATCACCATGCGGCCGCTGGCCGAGGAGGTGCCGCCGGTGATGATGGTGCTGTTGCGGCGCCGGTTCGACCGGGTGCCGCCGACGATCCTGGACTTCGAGGAGACCATCGTGCGGCTCGCCCGTTCGACGTAGCCGAAGGGGTGTTCGGCACCGCCGGTCACTTCAGCACTTGCCTCTCCCACAAAATCTAGCGAGCCTATAGGTATTGCGTTGAAAGGGCTCGCATGTCTCTCAAGTTCCACTGGTTCCTGCCCACCAACGGCGGCGACGGACGGCACGTCGTCGGCGGCGGTCACGGCGTCTCCGCAGGCGGCTCCGGCCGCCCCGCCGATGTCGCCTACCTCACCCAGGTGGCCCGCGCCGCCGAGGACAACGGCTTCGAGGCCGCCCTCACCCCGACCGGCGCCTGGTGCGAGGACGCCTGGCTGAGCACCGCGATGCTCAGCCAGACCACCGACCGCCTCAAGTTCCTGGTCGCCTTCCGGCCCGGTGTGATCTCGCCGTTCCTGGCCGCGCAGATGGCCGGCACCTTCCAGAACATGTCCGGCGGCCGCCTGCTGCTCAACGTCGTCACCGGCGGGGAGAGCCACGAGCAGCGGATGTACGGCGACTTCCTGGACAAGGACGCCCGCTACCGCCGCTGCGACGAGTTCCTGGGCATCGTGCGCCGGCTGTGGGCCGGGGAGACCGTCGACTTCCAGGGCGAGCACCTGTCCGTCAGCGCGGCCGCCCTCAGCCAGATCCCGGACCCGATTCCGGACGTCTACTTCGGCGGTTCCTCGCCGGCCGCCGGGATCGTCGCCGCCAAGCACGCCGACGTCTACCTGACCTGGGGCGAGCCGCCGTCGGCGGTGGCCGAAAAGATCGCGTGGATCCGGAAACTCGCCGCGGAACAGGGCCGGACGATCCGGTTCGGCATCCGGATGCACACCATCACCCGCGACACCGCCGAGGAGGCGTGGGCCGAGGCCGACCGGCTGCTCGCCGGGATTCCGCCGGAGACGATCGCCAAGGTCCAGGCCGGGCTGCAGCTGTCCGAGTCGGAGGGCCAGAAGCGGATGCTGGACCTTCACGGCGGCAAGACCGCGAACCTGGAGATCTACCCCAACGTGTGGGCCGGCGTCGGCCTGGTCCGCGGCGGCGCCGGCACCGCCCTGGTCGGCAGCCACGAGCAGGTCGCCGACCGGATCGCCGAGTACGCGGCGCTCGGCATCGAGGAGTTCGTGCTGTCGGCGTACCCGCATCTGGAGGGCGCCTACTGGTTCGGCGAGGGCGTCCTGCCGATCCTGGCCGAACGCGGGCTGTGGAAGGACGAACGGCCACGCCGCCGGAGCAGCCCCACCGTGCCGTTCGCCGCCGTGGGACGAGCCGTGCGGTGACCTCCTTCACCACCAATCAGGACCTCGATCCGGTACGCCTGCGCCAGGCGTTCGGGGTCTTCCCCAGTGGCGTGGTGGCCGTTGCCGCGGCCGTCGACGGCATCCTGGTGGGCCTGGCCGCCAGCTCGTTCACCTCGGTGAGCCTGGACCCGCCGCTGGTGTCGGTGTCGATCGCCAACACCTCGAAGACGTGGCCGGACCTGCGCCGGGCCGGCCGCCTCGGGGTCACCGTGCTGGCCGCCCATCACGGCGACCTGTGCCGGCGGCTCGCCGGGCCGGTCGAGCACCGGTTCGACGGGGCCGCCGCGTCGGCCGCCGAGACCGGCGCGGTGACCATCGACGACGGGCTCGCCCGGTTCGACTGCTCCATCTACCGCGAGGTGACGGCCGGCGACCACACCATCGTGCTGCTGCGCCTGCACGCCGCCGACCACAGCACGGACCAGGACGGCGGGCCGCTGGTGTTCCACCGTTCCGGATTCGGGCGCGTTTCCCCGTACCGCTGAAAAAGGAGATCTCCCCATGCCCACCTCTCGCCGTCGTCTCCTGATCGGCGCCGCCGGCGCCGCGTTTCTCGCCGGCTGCGGCGGGACGGAATCCGGCGCGAGCGCCGACAGCGCCTCGGGGACGCTGCGCATCGGCTACCAGCGGTTCGGCGGGCTGAGCCTGTCCAAGGCACGCGGGGACGCGCCGGACGCGGAATGGTCACTGTTCGAGAGCGGGCCGGCGCTCACCGAGGCGCTCAAGGCGGGCGCCATCGACATCGGCCAGACCGGCGAGGCGCCGCCCATCTTCGCCGCGGCCGGCAAGATCAACTTCAAGATCATCGGTACGAGCGAGCCCGTCCCCCAGGGTGAAGCCGTCATGGTCAAGGCGGCCAAGGGCTACAAGACGTTCGCCGACCTCAAGGGCAAGACGGTGGCGCTGAACAAGGGCTCCAACGTCAACTGGCTGCTCGTGAAGCTCCTCGAACAGGCGAACCTGACCATCGGCGACATCAACGTGAAGTACCTGAAACCCGCCGAGGGCCGCCCCGCCTTCGACTCCGATCAGGTCGACGCCTGGATCATCTGGGACCCGTACTTCGCACTCGCCGAACAGCCCGGTGTCCAGGTCCTGGCGGACGCCACCGGCCTCGCCAACAACCGCGAATACCTGCTGGCCGCCCCGGAGGCGGTCACCGGCAAGACCGACCTGATCCGCACGTTCCTCGCCAAATACCGGGCCACCACCGACTGGGGCATCGCCAACCCGGCCGAACGCGCGAAGATCCTCGCCCCCGAACTCAAGATCGACGAGGCGACCACCACCCGCGCCCTGGCCCGCAGCGCCAAACCGCTCGCCCCGATCACCCCGGAAATCGGCACCGAGCTCCAGACCATCGCCGACGGGTTCACCGAGCTCGGTCTCATCCCGGTCGAGGTGAAGATCGCCGAACGCATCGACGAGCAGTTCAACGAGGCCCTGCTGTGACCGCGGTCGCCGACCCGCCCGCCCTGCGCAGCCGCGCTCCCCTGCGGCGGCGCACCCGCGGGCCGCGCCGCTGGTACCGGCTGATCAGCCCACTCGTACTGCTCGTGCTCTGGGAGACGGCCGCCCGCACCGGCGTCCTGCCCGAGGAGAAGGTGCCCGCCCCCAGCCTGGTCGCCCAGACCGGCTGGCGGCTGGCCACCGAGGGACAGCTCAGCGAACACCTGCTCGACTCGCTCACCCGGGCCGCCGCCGGCCTGCTCATCGGCGGCACCCTGGCCGTGGCGCTGGCCGCCACCGCCGCCCTGCTGCGCATCGGCGACAACGCCATCGACCCGCCGGTGCAGATGGCCCGCATGCTGCCGCACCTCGGACTCGTGCCACTGCTGATCATCTGGGTCGGCATCGGCGAGGAACTGAAGATCAGCCTGGTCGCGCTGGGCAGCTTCTTCCCGCTCTACTTCAACACGTACGCCGGGATCCGCGACATCGATCAGCGGCTCGTCGAGGCCGCCAAGACGTGCGGGCTCAACCAGTGGGAGCGGCTGCGGCACGTGGTGCTGCCCGGCGCCCTGCCGTCGCTGTTCCTCGGACTGCGGCTGGCGATCGGCGCCGCCTGGCTCAGCCTGGTCGTCGGCGAGCAGGTCAACGCCCAGACCGGCATCGGCTTCCTGATGATGGAGGCCCGCGAGTTCGCGCAGACCGACGTGGTCGTCTTCGGCCTGCTCGTCTACGCGGCTCTCGGGCTGCTCTCCGACACCCTGATCCGGATCGCGGAACGGAGGACCCTCGCATGGCGACGCGGCCTGCAGGCGACCTGACCGTACGGGTCACCGGCCTGCGCCGGGCCTTCGGCGACACGGTCGTCCTGGACGGCGCCGACCTCACCGTCGGCCGCGGCGAGGTGGTCGCCCTGCTCGGCGGCAGCGGCTCCGGCAAGAGCACCCTGCTGCGGGCGCTCGCCGGACTCGACCCGGAGGCCACCGGCGACATCACCGTCCCCGACAGCTACGGCGTCGTCTTCCAGGAGCACCGCCTGCTGCCGTGGAAGCGGGTCGCCGACAACGTGGCGCTCGGCCTGCCCGGCGCGGGCGCCCGGACCCGCGCGCTGGCCGCCCTCACCGAGGTGGGTCTCGGTGACCGCGGTGACGCCTGGCCGGCCGAGCTGTCCGGCGGCCAGTCCCAGCGGGTCGCGGTCGCCCGCGCCCTGGTCCGCGAACCGGAGCTGCTGCTGCTCGACGAACCGTTCGGGGCGCTCGACGCGCTGACCCGGCTGCGGATGCAACAGCTGCTGCAACGCCTGCGCGACCGGCACGGCTTCGCCGCCCTGCTGGTCACCCACGACGTGGACGAGGCGCTGCTGCTGGCCGACCGGGCCCTCGTCCTGGAGGGCGGGCGGATCGCCGAGGAGCTGCCGATCGGCCTGCCGCGGCCGCGCCATCAGGACGATCCCGGCTTCGGCGGACTGCGCCGGCACCTGCTCGACCGTCTGGGTGTTCCGGCGGTTTGACCTTCGCCCCGGGTGAAGGTCGAAACTTGGCGGCATGGACGGACTCCTGCCGATCGGCGCGTTCTCCCGGGCGACGCTGATCTCGGCCAACACGTTGCGGGCCTACCACGAGTCGGGGCTGCTGGAACCGGCCGTGGTCGACCCGCGTACCGGGTATCGCGGCTACCGGGTCGCCCAGTTCGGGGACGCGGCGGTCATCCGGCACCTGCGGGAGCTGGATGTGCCGCTGGCCGCGATCCGGGAGATCCTGGCGGCCCGCGATCCGGAGGTCACCCGGCGGCTGCTGGCCGAGCACCGGGACCGGACGCTCGAACGGGCGGCCCACCTGGAACGGGTGCTGCGCACCACCGGAGAACTGCTGGACGCGCCGGAAATGGTGACCCCGGCCGCGGTCATCGAGCGGGTCCTGCCGCCGGTCCGCGCGTTCACGATCACCCGCGAGGTGGCCGAGGACGACTTCGCCGGATTCCTGGGCGAGGCGTTTCGGCAGCTCACAGCCGTCGCCGCAGTGGGGCCGCCGGGCGCTGTGTTCCCGGCCGAGTACCGGGACGAGCCGGTGCCGGTGACCGCCTACATGCCCGCCGACGACGGGCCCACCCTGCTGCCGGGCGGACGGTTCGCGGTCTTCGAGTTCACCGGGCCGTACCGGGAGATGACCACCGGCTACCGGTCGCTGGGCGCCTGGCTGGCCGGAACCGGGATGGCCATCGCCGGGCCGGTCCGGGAGTCCTACCTGATCGGCCCGGGCGACGGTGTGCCCGAGGACCGCTATCGCACCGACATCTGCTGGCCCCTACATCTCACGGAGAAATGATGCTCAAGCTGGAGAACATCACGTTCGACTGCGCCGACGCCGCGGAGCTGGCCGGATTCTGGTCACGGGCGCTGGAACGGCCGGTCGACGACGGCGCGAACCGGTTCCACGCCACCATCGGCTCGGCCGACACCGGCCCCACGCTCATGTTCCTCCAGGTCGGCGAGCGGAAGGCGGCGAAGAACCGCTGCCATCTCGACTTCTCCTCCGACGACCGGGAGACCGAGGTCAAGCGGTTGCTCGGCCTCGGCGCGACCCACGAGGCCGAACACGACGAATACGGCGTCCGCTGGACGGTCCTGCGCGACCCCTCGGGCAACGAGTTCTGCGTCGCGGGCGTATAGTCGGCGGCACTCCGCTTCCGGCTCAGGAGACACGTCGCAGACGAGCCCGGGACCCCGCTGACGGGGAGGAGGTGGCGACTCGATGTTCGCTGCCTGCTTTACGGAGATTCACATGGATTTCGGCCTCGGCCTCCCCATCAGCGCGCCCGCCCGCCTGCTCGACTGGGCCCGCTCGGCGGAAGCACACCACTTCGACAGCCTGGCCCTGCTGGACCGGCTGACCTTCGACAACCCCGAACCGTTGATCACCCTGGCCGCTCTGGCCGGCGCCACCTCCCGTATCCGTCTGCAGACCGAGGTGCTGCTCGGCCCGCTCCGGCAGACCGCCCTGCTGGCCAAGCAGGTCGCCACGCTGGACCGGATGTCCGGCGGCCGGTTCGTGCTCGGTATCGGCGTCGGCGGCCGGGCCGACGACCACGACGCCGCCGGCACGCCTCTTCACCGGCGGGGACGCGCCCTCGACGAGCAACTTCCCGCCCTCCGCCGGATCTGGCGGGGCGAGCCGTACGCCGGGACGACGATCGGCCCGCGCCCGGTCACCGCGAACGGCCCGGAGATCCTCATCGGAGGATTCGCCCGGCCGGCGCTGCGCCGGATCGCGGAACACGCCGACGGTTTCCTCTGCGCGGCCCCGCTGTCCTGGGCCGGTCCTCTGGTTCAGACGGTGAATGAGGAGTGGGCGGCGGCCGGCCGGGCCGGCCGCCCCCGGCTGGTCTGCCAGATCAACGTGGCGGTCGGCTCAGCGGCCACCATCGAACAGGCCAACCGGGCGGTCGCCGGCTACTACGCCTTCACCGGCCGGGCCGGCTGGGGCGCGCCACTGTCCGATCCGGCCCAGATCGCCGAAACAGTGGCGGCGTACCGCGAGTTCGGCGCCGACGAACTCGTCTTCTACTGCTACGGCGAGAATCCGTCGCAGGTCGAGGCCCTCGCCGAGATCGTGCACTAGCCGAGGGCGCCGGCCAGCTCCGGACAGGTGGGGCGGGCCGGCGCGCCGGCGCCGAGCATGATGGCCGGCGAGACAGAAGCCGGGTTCGGGCCTCACACAGTGGGAGGGTCAACCGTTTGCACAGTTTGCATCCTTAGGATCCGGGACCTCTTGGCCCCCACCAAGAGGAATCCCCCAACAAGGAGTCAACCTGTGAGTATCAGAAAGAGAGCGGCACTCGTCTCAGCCCTGGCGACCTGTGCCGCGGCGGCCGTCGTCGCATGGCCGTCGATGGGACACGCGGCGGCCGCCTACTACGTCTCCCCCACCGGCAGCGACAGCGCGGCCGGTACGGCGTCGGCCCCGTTCAAGTCGATCGCGAAGGCGCAGACCGTGGCCGCGGCCGGTGACACGGTTTATCTGCGTGGCGGGACCTACGCGTACACCACGGCGACCGCCAGTTGCTCCAGCCAGACCGCGGTGGTCGACGCGATCACGCTGAGCAAGAGCGGCACGTCGGGCAGCCCGATCAGCTACGTGAACTACCCGGGTGAGAAGCCGGTCTTCAGCTTCGCCGGGATGACCGGTGTGAACTGCCGGATCAAGGGCTTCGACGTGACCGGCAGCTATCTGTACCTGCGCGGCATCGAGATCACCGGGGTGCCGCAGAACAACAGCCTCAACCACGAGTCGTGGGGCGTGTGGATCTCCGGCAGCAACAACACGTTCGAGAAGCTGAACACGCACAACAACATGGGCCCGGGGCTGTTCATCGCCAAGGGCGGCAACAATCTGGTGCTCAACTCGGATTCGCACGACAACTACGACCCGTACAGCTCGAACGGGGCCGGTGAGAACGGTGACGGGTTCGGCGCGCACATCGCGGCCGGCTATTCCGGAAACGTGTTCCGCGGCTGCCGGGCGTGGTGGAACTCCGACGACGGCTTCGACCTGATCAACGCCTATGCGCCGGTGACGATCGAGAACTCGTGGGCGTGGCGCAACGGCTACCTCCCGCAGACCACGACGGCATCCGGCAACGGGGCCGGTTTCAAGGCCGGAGGGTACGGCGGGGTCTATGTCTCCAATGGCGCGAAGCACACCGTGAAGAACTCGGTGGCGTTCCTGAACCGGGGTCCCGGTTTCTACAGCAACCACCACCCGGTCGCCAACGACTACTTCAACAACACGGCCTACAGCAACGGCATCGGTTTCAACATGCTCGGGATCAACTCCAGCGGCGCCGCGGTCGGCCTCGGGACATTGAAGAACAACATTTCGTACGGGGGGACGCTCACCGCCGACATGAGCGGCACGAGCGCGTCCTACAACTCGTGGAACATCGGGGTGACGATGTCCGACGCGCAGTTCCAGAGCGTGTCGACGACCGGCTGGAACGTGTCCCGGCAGTCGAACGGCGACTTGCCGGTGCTGACCTCGCTGCACCTGGCGTCGACCAGCACGCTGATCGACAAGGGCACGAATGTGGGTATCGCCTACCACGGCGCGGCCCCTGACCTGGGCGCGTTCGAGACCAGCTGATCCTCCTCTGTCCGGACCGTCAGGGCCGCGCCTTGACGGTCCGGGCGAGCACGGCCGGCGGCAGCCCGGCCAGCGCCACGGTCTCCCGGCTGAGGTGGGCCTGGTCCACGTAGCCGGCCCGGACCGCGAGCTCGCCGAGGCCGCCCGTCGAGTCCAGCAGGTCCAGGAAACGGCGGAATCGCAGCACCCGGTGCATGGTCTTGGGGCCGTAGCCGACGGCCGCGGTGAACCGGCGCCGCAGCTGGCGGTCGCCGATGTCCAGCCGCCCGCTGAGGTCGTGGACCTGTGTGTGCGGGTCGTCCAGCCACCGCACCGCCGCCAGCATGGCCGGGTCCGGTGGCCGTTCCTCGGCGAACCCACCGGAGATCGTCACGAGCCGGTGCAGCGCCTCGGCCGGTGGCAGGTCGTCCGGCAGTCGCCGGGCCGCGTCGGGGCGCAGGTCGGACAGGTCGACGCGGAGGTTCCGCAGCGGGTCCAGCGGCATGCCGAGCAGCGGTCCTCCGGCGCCCGGCCTCAGCCGTACCCCCATCATGATCGTTGCGGCCGGAACCGTGGCCGGCATCGGCCCGGTGTCCGGGCCGGCGAGAAACGCGCCCCGCCCCTGTTCCCAGATAAGGTCAACGCAGCCGTCCGGCAGCACCAGCGCCGACGAGTCGCCGGCGGAGGCGGTCCGGCGCCACAGGCAGGCCACGGAGCCACGCAGCGAAGACGGCGGCGCCAACTCCTCGTAGCCCATGGCTCCCAGTATCGCCGGGTGTCCGTTTCCTACAAGACGCCCCCGGGCACCACTGCCTATGTTCGGGGGCGTGACCGAATTCCTCGCCGCCACCCGTTTCCTGCACCGTGAGGCCCGCCCGTTGGAGCGCCGCCTCTTCGCCACCTGTTTCGAGGGTGAGTCACCGGACGGGGTGGTGGACGCCCTGCGCGCCTACCGCAACGCCGACGGCGGGTTCGGGCACGGCCTCGAACCCGACAAGCGCTGCCCGGCCAGTCTGCCGATCGACGTGGAGATCGCCTTCCAGTCGATGGCGATCGCCGGCGCCCACGACGTCCCACTGCTGACAGCGGCCTGCGACTTCCTGGCCGGAGTCTCCACCGATGGCGCGGTGCCACTCGCGTTCCCGGTGATCGAGGACTGTCCGCGGGCCGCCCACTGGACCGACTGGACCTACCAGCCGGGCGTCAATCCGACCGCCGGGCTGGCCGGGCACCTGTACGCGCTCGGTTTCGGCCACCCGTGGCGGGAGGCTGCGGCCCGGTTCTGCTGGAACGCCATCGAGGGCGGAACCCTGCCGGACGAGGTGCACGGGCTGTCCGAGGTGATGGCGTTCCTTGCGCACGTGCCCGATCGGGAACGGGCCGAGAAGCACGCCCGGACCGTTCTGGATCAGATGATCGGCACGTCGATGTTCCAGGCGACCCCGCAACCCGGCGAGTACGGGCTCACTCCCCTGCACGTGGCGCCGACCGCCTCCTCGCCATGGCGGAAACTCTTCGATGACGCGCAGATCGACGCGCACCTGGACCAGCTGGCCGCCGCGCAACTGCCGGACGGCGGGTGGCCGGTCACCTGGGAGCCGCCGAGCGAGGCGTCACGTCTGGAGTGGCGCGGGTTCGTCACGTTCCAGGCGCTGCGGACGCTCACCTCGTACGGCCGTCTGGTCCACGAAGAGGGCGGCCAGTAGGGCCGCGAGGGCGACCAGAACGGCGCCGTGCCATCCGACGCTGTGCAGCAGCGGCGCGGCGAGCGCGGCGCCGATCGCCCCGACGGCGAAGTACAGCACCAGATAGACGCTGCTCAGGCTGCCCGAATGCCGTGGGTCGAGGGCCTGTACCCGGCTCTGGTTGGCGGCCTGGGCGGCGAACAGACCGGCGTCGAGCAGGGCCAGGCCCAACGCGGTCACCGCCGGACGGTCGAGGCCGGTCGCCAGCAGGCCGGCGCCGACGGCGGCGATCAGCAGGCTCGCCATGATGACGGTGGCCGGGTTCAGCCGGTCGGTGAGCCGCCCGGTGTACGGCAGGACGGCGAACCCGAGAAGACCGGCCAGGCTGTAGAGGCCGATGACAGTCGGGCCGAGCGGTGCGAGCGCGAGCGCAAGGGCGACCCAGACGAGGTGGAAAGCCAGGTACCACAAGCCGCCCGAGGCGACCGCCCAGCGCAGCGCCCGGTGGCGGTGCAGCTGCCGCGGAAGCGCGGCCAGCGCGGCGGCATAGGTCTGCTCCCCGCGAGGCTCGTCACCGGGCAGGGCCGCCGGACCGGCGGCGCGCGGCCGGGTTCCGGGTAGCAGCAGCCTGGCGGCGACCGCCCCGGCCAGGGCGACCGCGGCGAAGACGAGCAGCATCCACCGCCATCCGAGCAGGTCGGTGAGCACTCCACCGGCCAGGCGGCTGAGCAGGATCCCGGCCGACATCCCGGCGGCCACCGTGGCGATGGCGGCCGTCCGCTGCCCGGCCGGCGCGTGCCGCCCGGCGATGACGCCGGCCTGCGCCGCCACACTCGCGGCGGCGCCGATGACGACGTAGGCGGCCGGCAGCACTGCCGGGTGGGAGCTGATCGCGGCGACGGTCAGCGCGGTGGCCAGCACGGCGAGTTGCGCGGCGACGAGGCGGTCCGGGGCGATCCGGTCGGTGAGCGGCAGCAGCAGGGCGAATCCGGCCATGCATCCGGCGAGCGCGGCCGTGGGCACCAGCCCGATCAGCGTGAGCCCGGCCCCGAGGTCGGCGGCGACCGTGGCCAGCGCGGGCTGGATGGCGTAGTTGTTGGCGATGGCCGTGCCGGCGATGGTGGCGAGAAGCAGGCGGGCGACGGTCACGGCGCGGTGTGCCGGGTGAGGATCACGGTGTACCGGCATTCGCTGCCGGTGGCGTTGACGAAGGCCCGCTCCGCCGGTTCGCCCAGCTCGATGGTGTCGCCCGGCCCGAGCACGTGCACGGTGTCGCCGTCGTGGAAGGTGAGCTCGCCGTCGAGCACCCACACGACCTGCCGGATGAAGGCGAACGCGGCCGCCGGGTAGGGCACCCGGGCGCCGGCCGGCAGGTGGATCTCGGCGATCTCGGCCGGGAAGTCGGGGCCGGTGATCTGGCGGCGCCGGTAGCCGGTGCCGGGGTCTCGCCACTCGACGGCCTCGTCCCGGCGACGGACCCCGCTCGCCGGCTCGGGATCGGTCTCGGCGAGCAGGGCGGCGATGCTGAGCTGGAACGCGGCCGACAGTTTGCCGAGGATGACGGCGCTGGGGCTGCTCTCGCCGCGCTCGATCCGGCTGATCATCGCGGACGACACCCCGGAGGCGTCAGCGAGTTGCGCGAGGGTCCAGCGACGGCCTTCCCGCTCGGCACGGATACGGGTTGCGATCCGTCCCACCAGCGGGTCTACGATATTGGACATGAATCTAATATACGAGACGACGATCCGGGCGGCCGACGCCGGCGACATGGAGGGCATCCGGGCGATCCGCAACCGGGCCATCGAGCAGACGACGGCGCTGTGGACCGAGACGCCGCAGTCCCCGGCCGAGGCGACCGCCTGGCTGGCCGCCCATCTGGCGCGGGGCTCGGCGTTCGTGGCGGAAATCGACGGGGAGGTGGCTGGTTTCGCCACATATGGGCCGTGGCGGCCGCTCGACGGCTACCGGCACACGGTGGAGAACTCGGTGTACGTCCGCGAGGACCGGCACGGCCTCGGCATCGGATCGGCCCTGATGACGACGGTGATCGCCGCCGCACGGGAGGCCGGGCACCACGTCATGGTGGCCGGCATCGAGGCGGGCAACACGTCGTCGATCCGGCTGCACGAGCGGTTCGGTTTCGAGCACGCCGGCACGATCCGTGAGGTGGGCACCAAGTTCGGCCGCTGGCTGGACCTGACCATCATGCGACTACCCTTGGCGTGAGCCGCTCGGCCAGGTGCCGTGCGACGAAGCGGGCGTCGTCCTCGATGCCGTGCAGCAGCGTCGACCGGCGACGGCGCAGCACCGGCAGGCCCAGCGCGTAGAGACCCGGACTGTCCACGACACCGCCGTCGTGGCGCAGCCGGCCCTTCTCGTCGACGACCGGCACGTCCAGCCAGCGGTAGTCGGGCCGGAACCCGGTCGCCCAGATGATCGTGGTGATCTCGCCGCCGCGCAGATCGAGCCGCAACCTCGGCACGGCCGGAATCCTGGTCGGCTCGAACCCGGCCGGGTCGTCACCGATCCCGGCCCACTCGTCGAATCCGGCCAGCAACCGTCTCATCTTGAGGTCGGCCAGCGAGCAGACGTTGCGCAGGCCGCCGGAGAACAGCGCCGCCCCGTCCCGGATCACCGCGAGCCGCCCGACCGGTTCGACACCGAGCCCGGTCAGCGCGTTGAGGTCGATGGTGGTGCCCGGTTCGCCGACCAGCTGCGGCGACGGCAGCCGGCGGGCGCGGGCGAGGTCCTCGATCTCGTCGTAACGCTGCGCCCACACCCCGGTCGCGTCCATCCACCACAGCACGTCACGGTCGCGGTAGGTACGCGGCAGCCGTACGTGCTCGCCCACCGACAGCACCACCGGCCGCCCCGAGCGGCGCACCTCGGCGGCGATCTGCACGCCGGAGGCCGACGCCCCGACCACGAGCACGCCGCCGTCGGGCAGCGACCCGGGGTTGCGGTACTCGAACGGGGTCAGCTGTGTGATCCCGTCGGGCACGCCGGCGGCGCACTCCGGCACGACCGGCGCGTTGCACGCGCCGGACGCGATCACGACGGTCGCGCAGTCCAGGTCACCCTCGCCGGTGGAGACCTGATAGCCGCCATCGGTACGCCGTACCGAAGTGACAGTGGTGTTCTCCCGGACCGGCGCGGCGGTGACCGTCGCGTAGTCGCCGATGAAGTCGGCCACCTGGCCGGCCGTCATGTACCCGTCCGGATCCGGCCCGCCGTACGGGTGGCCCGGCAGCCGGTTCAGCCAGTTCGGCGTGAGCAGGCGCAGCGAGTCCCAGCGTTCCCGCCGCCACGTGTTGGCGATCCGGCCCCGCTCCAGCACGATGTGGTCGATCGACCGCTCGCTCAGGAAGTGGCTGGCGGCGAGGCCGGCGTGCCCGGCGCCGATGACGACCGTGGTGACCCGTTGCGACACTCAGGCGACCTCGACCGTGACGCTGGTCGGGTTGGTGAGCGCATCGTAGACGGCGGACCGTTTCTGCGACTGCGCGACCAGGGCCTCGATCTCCTCGCGGCTGGCGTCGGCGTCGATGGCGAAGGTGACCTTGACGTCGTTGAAGCCGTTGCGGACGTCGCTGTCCGCGCCGAGGATGCCGCGGATGTCGTGGTTGCCCTCGACCGTCGAGGTGACCGAACGCAGTTGGATGCCCCGGTTCTGGGCAACCGAGGCGACGCCGGCGGTGAGGCAGCCGGCCAGGCCGACCAGCAGGTACTCGATCGGGGTGATGCCGTTGTCCTCGGCCGCGAAGATCTCCGGGTGGTCGGCGGTGAACTCGGTCTTCGTCTTGTGCGACTGCTCCTGGCCGAGGCCGAAGAAGTTCTGGATCGTGGTCGTGCTGTGCACGCCGTTCTTCCACGTGGAGGTGGCCCGCCAGGTGAACTGGGCGGCCTCCGGCGCACCCTTGAGGGCTTCGCGCGCATCGAGCAGGGCCTGAACGTTGACGCCGTTATCCGTGGTGGTCATGGCTGGAATCCTTCCGCTTGATCCACTCATCTACAACACCCATCGGGATGCTAGACAATGATCTTGGCCTGGCCTAGCGTTGTTTCCTGATGACGACAGTTGGTGTGGTGAAAACGCGGTTCCTGGACCTGCCGGAGCCACTGCCACTCGACTGTGGGCGCGAGCTGCGGTCGGTCCGGGTGGCCTACGAGACGTACGGCACCCTCGCCCCTGATCGGGACAACGTCATTCTCGTCTGCCACGCGCTCTCCGGTGACGCACACGCCGCCGGAATCGCCGCGGTTCCCCCGCAGGAGGGCACCCGGGAGGGATTCGAGAAGAGCCTCGGCTGGTGGGACGGCATGATCGGGCCGGGCAAGGCGTTCGACACCGACCACTGGTTCGTGGTCTCCACCAACCTGCTCGGCGGCTGCCGTGGCACGACCGGCCCGTCGTCGGCCGATCCGGCCACCGGCGAGCCGTACGGGCCGGACTTCCCGGTCATCACGGTCGCCGACATGGTCCGGTGCGAACGCGCGTTCCTGGCCCAGCTCGGCATCGACCGGCTGGCCGCGGTGGCCGGCGGCTCCCTCGGCGGCATGCAGGCCCTGCAATGGGCCGTCGACCACCCGGATGCGGTCGGCGCGATCGTGGTGATCGCCTCCACGCACGCGCTGCAACCGCAGGGGGTGGCGTGGAACGCGATCGCCCGCGAGTCGATCCAGCGCGACCCCGACTGGCAGGGCGGCCGCTACTACGGCACCGGCCGCTCCCCCGACGCCGGGATGGGCGTGGCCCGCATGGTCGGGCACATCACCTACCTGTCGGCGCCGGGCCTGGCGGCGAAATTCGGGCGGCGCCTGCAATCCGGCACGGACATCCGCTACACGATCAGCGAACCCGAGTACGAGGTGGAGAGCTACCTGCGCCATCAGGCCGCCTCGTTCGTGCGCCGCTTCGACGCCAACACCTACCTCTACACGTCCCGGGCGCTCACCTACTTCGACCTGGCCCGCGACCACGGCTCGCTGGAGGCCGCCCTGGCCCGCGTCCGGGCCCGTACCCTGCTGATCTCCTTCAGCTCCGACTGGCTCTACCCGCCGGCCGCCTCCCGGGAGATCGCCGACGTGCTGACCCGGCTGGGAAGACCGGTGGAGAACCACGTCATCGACGCGCCCTACGGCCACGACTGCTTCCTGCTGGAAGAGGCCCGGCAGACCCCCATCGTCCGCGACTTCCTGGAGGCGAAAATCTCATGAGCGAGCTTGCGCATGCCGGCGCCGGAGCGAAGCGGAGGTGACGGCATGACCCGGGCGGAGGAGCCGCACGAGTTCGGGTTCGAGACCAGACAGCTGCACGCCGGGCAGCGGCCGGATCCGAACACCGGCGCCCGGGCGGTGCCGATCTTCCAGACCACCAGCTACGTGTTCGAGGATCCGGAGTCGGCGGCCGCCTACTTCAACCTCCAGGAGTACGGCAACACCTACTCGCGCATCATGAACCCGACCGTGGCCGTCTTCGAGGAGCGGGTGGCCAACCTGGAGGGCGGCAGCGGCGCGGTCGCCTTCGCCAGCGGCATCGCGGCCCAGGCGGCGGCCCTGTTCACCCTGCTGGAGCCGGGTGACCACGTGGTCGCGTCGTCGGCCCTCTACGGCGGCACCGTCAACCAGCTCAAGCATCTGCTGCGCAAGATGAACGTGGAGCTGACCTGGGTGGACCCGGACGACCCGGAACTCTGGCGCAAGGCGGTCCGGGACACCACGAAGGCGTTCTTCGGCGAGACGATCGGCAACCCGGGTGGCAACGTCCTGGACATCGCCACGATCGCCGGGATCGCCCACGAGCACGGGCTGCCGCTGGTCGTGGACAACACGTTCGCCACGCCCTACCTGTGCCGGCCGATCGACTGGGGCGCCGACATCGTGGTGCACTCGGCCACCAAGTTCATCGGCGGGCACGGCACCAGCATCGGCGGCGTGGTCGTGGAGGCCGGCACGTTCGACTGGTCCAACGGCCGTTTCCCGGTGGTCGCCGAC
Organism: Actinoplanes lobatus; assembly: GCF_014205215.1. Classification (NCBI taxonomy): domain Bacteria; kingdom Bacillati; phylum Actinomycetota; class Actinomycetes; order Micromonosporales; family Micromonosporaceae; genus Actinoplanes; species Actinoplanes lobatus. The sequence continues at coordinate 6,103,959 of NZ_JACHNC010000001.1, read as the reverse complement.
CCCTCGCCCGCCTACCACGGCTTGAAGTTCCACGAGACCTTCGGCACCTACGGCTACCTCATGAAGCTGCGCGCCGAGACGCTGCGGGACCTGGGTGGCGCGATGTCGCCGTTCAACGCGTTCCTGTTCCTCCAGGGCCTGGAGACGCTGTCGCTGCGAATGGAACGGCACGTGGCGAACGCCCGGCGGGTCGCCGAATTCCTGTCCACCCACCCGCTGGCGTCCAGCATCACCTACCCCGGCCTGCCCGGCAGCCGTTACCGGCCGCTGGTGGAGAAATACCTGCCACTCGGCCCGGGCGCGGTCTTCTCGTTCGACTGCGCGGGCGGCCGCGACGGCGGCCAGAACCTCATCCGCGGCGTCCGGCTGTGGTCACACCTGGCCAACGTCGGCGACGCGAAGAGCCTCATCATCCATCCGGCCAGCACCACACACCGGCAACTGAGCGACGACGAACTGCGGGCCGCCGGGGTCGGGCCGGGAACGGTCCGGCTGTCGGTCGGCACCGAGTCGGTCGAGGACCTGATCTGGGACCTGGAACAGGGCTTCCGGGAGGTGGCGCAGCCGTGACCACGCGATACCAGGATCCGCTGACCATCCAGCGGGTGCTCAACACGGCGAAGACGATCGCGATCGTCGGGCTGTCCGGAAACGAGTTGAGGGCCAGCTATTTCGTCGGCTACTACATGCGGCGGCACGGCTACCGGGTCATCCCGGTCAACCCGCGCGAGTCCGCGATCCTCGGCGAGACCTCCTATCCGAGCCTCACCGACGTACCTGTCCCGATCGATGTGGTCAACGTCTTCCGCGCCCCGAGCGCGCTGCCGGACATCGCCCGGCAGGCGGTGGCGATCGGCGCGGGCACCCTGTGGACCCAGTTCGGCGTGATCAACCAGGAGGGCGCGGACATCGCCACATCCGGCGGCCTGACCGTCATCGTGGACCGCTGCCTCAAGGTCGAACACGCCCGCTACGTCGGCCGCATGCACTGGCTCGGCTTCAACACCCAGCGCATCACCTCGGTCCGCTCCGGCCTCCAGTAGGCCACCCCTCCATCCAACTGGACAAAACCAACCTTCGCCCTTTCCGGTACGGGCCACCCGCCCCGCCCTTGCCGTGAGCGGTGGCAAGGGCTGGAGTCGCAGCGGGGCCGGCCTGCGGGACCACCCACTCAAGCCCGGCGGGCGCGGCACGGCCCGGAGTGGGCAGCCGGCTCGCGCTGAGCGGGCGGGACGGTCCACATCGGGCGGGGCGAGGTCACGCGTACCGGAGAGATGGTTTGAGGTTCAGGGCGGCGGCAGCCCGGGTGAGGGCGTCGATGTGCTGGTCGACCGTGGTGATGCCGGGCTGGGTGGTGTTGACGGCAAGGTGCGTGGCGCCGGATTCCCGCCACGCCTGCGCCTTCTCGGCCAGTTCGTCGGCGGAGCCGGTCCATGAGACGGCGGCCTCCAGGCCGATGGCGGCGGGGTCGCGTCCGGCCTCGACGGCCGCCCGGTTGATGACGCGCTGGGCCGCCTCGAGTTCGGCGCTGCCGGGCGCCAGCTGCGGGAACCAGCCGTCGCCGAGCCGGCCGATGCGGCGGTAGGCGGGCACGGAGCCGGCGCCGAACCAGAGCGGGATGGGCCGCTGCACCGGGTGTGGCGCGATGCCGGCGCCGGTGACCGTCTCGAATTCGCCGTGGTGGGTGATCGACCGCTCCGTCCAGTAGCGGCGCAGCAGGGTGATCTGCTCGTCGTAGCGGCGGCCGCGGTTGTCGAAATCCTGGCCGAGCGCCTCGAACTCGACATGGTTCCAGCCGACGCCGATGCCGAGCCGGAACCGGCCGCCGGTCAGCAGGTCGACCTCGGCGGCCTGCTTGGCGACCAGGGCGGTCTGCCGCTGCGGCAGGATGATGACGGCGGTGGCCAGTTCCAGCGAGGTGATCGCGGCGAGGTGGCCGAACAGGACGAACGGCTCATGGAAGGTGCTGTCGACGTCGTAGGGGCGGGTCCAGCCGGGGTGGGCCGCCCGGTCGGCCCCGAGCACGTGGTCGGCGGCCCGCAGGTGGGTGTAGCCCAGTTCCTCGACGGCCTGTGCGTAGGCGCGGACCGCGATGCGGTCCGCGCCCAGCGTGGTCTGCGGGAAGATCACTCCGATGCGCGGCGTCATGCCGCCAGCCTAGTGAGATCCCCCTGTTGACAGGTTTTACGATCCGTTCACGGCGGAGCAGTTGGCGGTGGCCGGGCGGTCGGCCAGCCGGTCGCGGAGCCAGCCGATCGCGGTGCCCTGGTCCTTGAGCAGCGGTCCGAAGTGGTTGATCACCGGGCTGGGGAGCTTGGGCAGGCTGATCGGGGCGAAGACGACGTCGCCGCCGAGCCGGCACCAGTCGGCGGCCATGACGCGGGCCTGCGCGAACGGGACGAGGTTGTCGTTGACGCCGGTGGCCACCCGGACCACGCCGGTGGGCCTGAGCTTCCCGATGGTCTGCCCGGCGATGTAGTCGCGCAGCGCCGGCTCGGATTCGATGATCTCGGAGACCGACTGGCCGGTGGTCGTCCAGGCAGTGCTCCGCTTGTTGGCGTAGGTGAGGAGGGCGTCGCCGACGCACATCGTGGACAGCTTCTTGAGCGTCGACCGGCCGGCGTCGTTGAGGTAGCGGTCGAACAGCGGCTGGAGGGCCGGTTCGGACTGGGCGAAGCCGTTCACCGACCAGCCGAGTGCGCCGAGCAGCTCACTGCCGTCGATGGCCGCGGTGACGTCGGCCAGGTTCGCCGGGGGCGCGCCGGCGTAGGTGGCCTTCAGCGGCACGTCCGGGGCGTAGGTGGCCTGAAGTTCGGCGGCCGACGCGACCGCGCCACCGCCCTGGCTGTAACCGTAGAGGCCGACGCTGGACCGCTCGGTGAGCGAGGTGTTCGGCAGCGCCAGGGCGGCCCGGGCCGCGTCGAGCACGGCGTGGCCGGAATCGATCCGGTTGACGTAGGTGTGCAGGCGGTCGGTGGTGCCGAGTCCCACATAGTCGGTCTGTACGACAGCGATGCCCTTGGCGAGAAGCCGGTACATCGCCAGGACCTCGTAGCCGATCGAGACCGTCGTCTGGGTGCCCAGGCCGACGACCAGGCCCTTCTGGAGGGCCAGCGAGGTGGAGCACTGGTCGCCCTGGCCCATCGTGCCCGGGGCGAGCACGACCAGCGGGCGGGCGCCGGGTCCGCGCCAGGCGGCGGACGGTTCGATGTAGGCGCCGGTCACGGCGACCGGCCCACCGCCCGCGTCGGTGGACCGGTACATGATGCGGGTCGCCTTGCCCGGCAGCGTGCCGGTGATGCCGGGCAGCGACAGGGCGAGTTTGAGGGGTTCGGTGCGGATCAGCGTGCCGTTCGACGCCGGCAGCACCGCCGGCGGGGTGTAGAAGGCCGGGATCGTGACGCGACGGGACGTGACGGCCTCGGCCAGCTGGGCCGGTAGGACGGTCACCCCGGCGACGGTTCCAGCGAGCAGTGCGGCAGCGATGCGGGTTCGTACGGACATGTCCGGCCTCCCTCGGGTGAGCCCGCACGTTCATCGACTGTTTCCGATGAGTCGCGCGTGTTACCGGACGGTAACCAGAGGTAGTGAGACATTCCAGAGGTTGAATCCCTCACTCCAGTACCCTCACTTTCGTCAGGGGCCGGTCCTGACCGACGTTCAATGTCCGGAGGCCCGGCCGTGCCTACGGTTCATGGGCATGGCAATCGAGACGCGGATCGAGAATGTTCCGGATGTGGCCGGCGGCTGGTATCGGGCGATCGTCGAGTGGGCGGCCACCACCCCGGAGTTCGTGCAGGGTTTCATGGCGCACTTCACCGAGCTGGGCGTGGCGCTGCTGGCGGGAATGTGGGCGCTGACCCTCTGGCGCGCCCGCCGCAGCCCGGCCCTGACGAGAGTGCTGGCCGGCGGTGTCGGGGTGGTGCTCGCGTACGGGCTGAGCGAGTGGTCGAAGACCTACCTGGACGCGGAACGCCCCTGCCGTACCTTCCCGGATCTGCCGATCGTGGCGAGCGAGTGCCCACCCACCGGGGACTGGTCGTTCCCGAGCAACCACAGCACCGTCGCGGCCGCCCTGGTCGTGGCGATCCTGCTGGTCTCCTGGCGGACGGGCCTGCTGGCGCTGCCGGTCGGGTTGCTGGCCGGATTCTCCCGGGTGTTCGTCGGCGTGCACTACCCGCACGACGTGGTGGCGGGCTTCCTGATCGGGGCGGTCGCCACCGCGATCGCGGTCACCCTGCTGCCGCGGCTCCCGCTGATCAGAGCATTTCAGCCTGGTACGCGAGAAGCGCGGCCTGCACCCGGTTCCGCAGTCCGAGGCGGGCCAGGATCGCGCTGACGTGTGCCTTCACGGTCCCCTCGACGAGGTGCAGCCGGGCCGCGATCTCCGCGTTGGACAGTCCCTCGCCGACCAGTCGCAGGACGTCGCGTTCCCGCCCGGTGAGGACCGCCAGCTGTTCGCGGGCCGCCGCGCCCCGGGTCACGTGCCCGCCGCGGAAGTGGGTGATGACCCGTCGGGCGACACGCGGCGACAGGTAGGCGCCGCCCTCGGCCACGGCCCGCACCCCGGCGATCAGCTCGCGGGGGTCGCCGGTCTTGAGGACGAACCCGCTGGCGCCGCCGTCCAGGGCCCGGGCGATGTACTCGTCCTCGGAGAAGGTGGTCAGCACGACGGTGGCGGTCGACGGCACGGTCCGCCGGATCTCGGCGACCGCCTCCAGACCGTCCATGACGGGCATCCGGATGTCGAGCAGGGCGACGTCGGGGCGGTGCAGCCGGGCCTGTTCCACCGCCTCCCGGCCGTCGGCGGCCTCGGACACCACCTCGATCGACGGGTCGGCGGCGAGGATCGCGCGGACGCCCGCACGGATCAGCGCCTCGTCGTCGGCGAGCAGCACGCGGATCAACATGGTCCTCTCAGCGGCTCGGTGGGAGCACGTCCTTGGCGACGAGCCGGCCGTCGCGGAAGCACAGCCGGTAGACGTCGAACGGGGTGGGCAGGAACCCGGCGGTGGACCGGTAGTACTCGCAGGCGCTGCCGGGCGGTGGGGGCGGGCCGTTCTCGTCGCGGTGTTCGGGCGCCTGCCGTTCGGGGAGCCGGCCGGCCATCTCGTCGCGGCTCGCGCCGACGGCCAGTTCCCGGAACCGCTCGGGCGTCAGGTGGGAGGTGCGGCTGTCGTGGGCGTAGACCGCCATCAGGGTGCCGGCCAGCCCGGCGGTGAGCAGCGTGGGCAGGGTGACCGCGAGCGCCAGCCCGCGCCGGGCCCTGCGGCGGGCGGTCTCCGGCCCGGCCGGTGGGAGGGGGTCCGGGCCGGCTTCGAGCACCGGACCGGGCCGTGTCGGTAACCGGGCGACCACCTGGAACCCGCCGTCCGGCAGTGGTCCGGCACGCAGGACGCCACCCGCGAGGCCGACCCGTTCACCGAGTCCGGTGAGGCCGCGGCCGCCGTGGGGCACGCGCTCCACCGGCGGGCGCGGGGGTGGCCCGTTGTGGACGGTCACCGTCATCTCGTCACCGGTGCGGTCGACGAGCACCCGTACGGGAGCGGCCGGGGCGTGTTTGGTGGCGTTGGTCAGCGCCTCCTGCACCACCCGGTGGGCGGCGCGGTACTGCATGGGCGCCACGTCGCCGTGGTCGCCGGTGGCCGTCAGCTCCACCGGCACACCGGCCGCTGCGGCCCGGTCGACCAGGGCCTCGATGTGGTCGCCGGCCGGGCGCGGCGGGGTGTCGTCGTCGCGGAGCAGGCCGATGATCTCGCTGAGCCGGTCGGCCGCGGTGGTCACCCCGGCACGGACCTCGGAGGCGGCGGCCCGCTGTTCCCCGGTGAGGGTGCCGTCGAGTTCGAGAGCGCCGGCGTGCAGGGCGACGAGGCTCAGCTCGTGGCCGAGGGAGTCGTGCATGTCCTGGGCGATGCGGGCGCGTTCCTGGAGGCGGGCCTGATCGGCGACGATCCGCTGTTCGCGTTCCAGTTGGGCGGCGCGGTCCCAGCCCGCCTGGACGAGCTCGGCCTGGAGGCGCCGGAACGAGCCGATCAGGGCCGGGAGCAGGCCGAGAACGATCACACCGGTGATCCAGACCAGCCAACCGTAGAGGTTGGGGCCGCGCAGCAGGGGAACCGCCGTGCCGAAGGCCAGCACACCGGCGAGCCCGGCCAGGGTGGTCGCGGCCGGCGGCTCGCGGCGGCCCGCCAGGTAGCACAGGATCGCCGCGGCGGGGAGGAGCCGCCAGTCGACGGCGCTGGCGGCCAGCGGGCCGAGCGCCGCCGCCGACGGCCGGGACCGGTGCAGCGCCAGGGCCGCGGCGACGAGGAGCAGGTTGAGCGGGGTGATCCACACCGGCAGGCCCTCGTTGAGCGGCCCGGCCAGCAGCGGGGCGGCCATCACCGCCGCCAGCGAGATCATCCGGAGCACGGGACCAAGGCTACCGGCGCCCACGGAATGGCTGGAAAACGGATCGGGACGCGATTGTTTCAGCAGACTTTCCGGCCGAGTGACGCGCTAACAACGGAACGCCTAGATCAAACCTTTCGGCTCGCTCATCCGCTGCGACTAGGAAGATCAACGACCGTCGTACGCCTGTGAGCGCTCACATGGAATACCGGAATCTTCACCGAAGCGGTTGACTAGCGTCGATCGAGGGACGTAGTTTCCTAACCGTTGATTCGTACTTGTTAAGACATCGACACGCGGTCATCGGGGGCCTCATGCGCGTCGTCACCGTCATTGGCATTCTGTTGCTCACCGGCGTTCTCGCCATCTCCTTGATCAGCAAACTGCGCAGCCGCGCCGGGTTCGCCGCGTTCGCCGGCGCCGTCGTGGATCTCGGTCTGGCACCGCGCCGCTGGGCCCGTCCGGTCGCCGCCGCGGCCGTGGCCGCCGAGGCGATCGTGGTGGCGGCCCTGCTCCGGCCGTCCGGCGCCACCGTGGGCCTGACCCTGGCGGCGGCGCTGTTCGCGGTCTTCACCGCCGCCCTGGCCACGGCGGTCCGGCGCGGCTCCCGGGCCGGCTGCCACTGCTTCGGGGCATCCAGCGCCCCGGTGTCCCGCCGGCACGTGCTGCGCGCCGCGCTGCTCTGTGCCGTCGCCGTCGGCACGCTCGCCGGCCCCGCCGATCCGCTCACCGGGATCACCGCCCCGCAGGCCCTCGCCGCGGTCGCGGTCGCGGCGATCGGCGTGGCCATGCTGGCCTGGCTCGACGAGATCGTCTGGCTCTTCCGCGGAGCGACCCCCGTCCGCTGACTCGTCCGGAACCACCGACCACACCGGAGAGACCCATGGCCCTGCTGTCCGTAGCGGTTGCTGTCCTCACCGCGCTCGTCCTGCTCGATCTGGTCCTGACCGGCGCCGTCATCCGGCGGCTGCGGGAGACCGAGAAGCGGCTCATCGAGATCACCACACCACCCGACACCGGGATGCGTCCCGGTGACCCGATGCCCGAGTTCACGTCACCGGACGGCGGGCTGTCCCACGCCGATCTGGCCGGAACACAGGCGCTCATCGGATTCTTCTCGGCCGGCTGCCACCACTGCCCGGCCCAGGCCGACCGGCTCGCGGCACGCGCCGACGACCTGGCCGCCATGGGCATCTCCGTGGTCAGCGTCCTGACCGTGGCCGGCGGCGACACCGACGACCTGTCGCCGCGGCTCGAAAAGGCCGGGCGGCTGATCGTCGAGACCGGGACCAGCGACATGATGAGCGTCTTCCAGGCCGAGGCGACGCCGACGTTCCTGCTGTTCGACGACGCCGGTGTCCTGCTGAACCGAGACCACGGCCTGGACGACGTACTGGGCGGCCAATGAGCGAGCTTGCGAGCGAATCATTCAGCTCGGTCTCGAACTCATGGCGACGCCGGAGCGCAGCGGAGGTGGCGTCATGAGCGAGCTTGCGAGCGAATCATTCAGCTCAGTCTCGAACTCATGGCGACGCCGGAGCGCAGCGGAGGTGGCGTCATGAGCGAGCTGGCGAATGCCGCACCCGGCCCCGGAGCCACCGCGACGAGCCGGCCGGCCGGGCTACCGGGCGTGCGGCGCGCGGCAACGCTGACCCGCCGAGCGCTCGCCATCCACGTGGGCGCGGCGCCGTGGGCGGCCGGGCTCAGCATCGTGCTCATGGTCGTGGGCGGGCTGACGCCGGTGGCGGTCGCCTGGTTCACCCGGGCGATCATCGAAGGGTTGTCCGCACACGACACCTCCGAGATCGTCCTGGGCGTCGCCGGCCTCGGCCTCCTGGGCCTGCTCACCCCGGTCATCGCGCACGTGTCGCACTACGTGGAGCGGGAGACCGAACGACGGGTCCTCGTCCGCACCCAGGCCGAACTGTTCACCGCGGTGTCCGCGCACCCGGGCCTCGCCGAACTCGAGGACAGCGGCTACCACGACCGGCTGCGCCTGGCCGGCGAGGCGAGCCGGTACGCCCCGACCCAGCTCAGCACCATGTTCCTCGGGGTCGGCCAGGAACTGATCACGATCGGCACGTTCGCCGCGACCCTCGTGGTCTGGTCCGGTCCGGTGGCGGCCCTGGTGTTCCTGGCCGCCGCCCCCACGCTCGCCGCCCAGATCCGGCTGGCCCGGCTGCGTGGCGAGATGCTGGAACGCACCGCGCCACTGTTCCGCCGGCAGGCGTTCTACGCCGGGCTGCTGCTCGACATGCGCGCCGCCAAGGAGATCCGGCTGTTCGGGCTCGGCGGGTTCCTGCGCGGCCGGATGATGCGTGAGCTGCACGCCGCCCAGTCCCAGGAGCGGCGGCAGGACCGGATCGCCCTATGGGTGGACGGTTCCCTGGCCGCGCTGACCGGGGTGGTGTCGCTGGTCGCGCTGGCCGTCTTCGTGCGGCAGGTGCTGGCCGGCCACGGCACGGTAGGCGACCTGGTCGTGGTGATCGCGGCGCTCGCCGCCGTACAGATGTCGGTCTCGGGTCTCGTCCAGCAGCTCGCGATGGCCGGCGAAACGATGATCATGTTCGGTCACTACGTGGACGTCACCGCCGCCGGGCGGGCGCCCGCCGTACCGCTGCCGGAGGCGCCGCCGCTGCGGCACGGGCTGGAGCTCGACGACGTCTGGTTCCGCTACTCCCCCGACCACGACTGGGTACTGCGCGGCGTCACGCTGACCGTCCCGTACGGCGCCTCGCTCGCGGTCGTCGGCGAGAACGGGGCGGGTAAGTCCACTCTGGTCAAGCTGATCTGCGGCTTCTACCCGCCGACCCGGGGCGTGATCCGCTGGGACGGCGCCGACATCACCGGCCTGGACCCGGCCTCGCTGCGGGCCCGGATCTCCGCGACGTTCCAGGACTTCATGTCCTACGAGCTGTCCGCCCACGACAACATCGCCGTCGGGGACGTGACCGCCACCGACGACCCGCAACGCATCGTTTCCGCGGCCCGCGCCGCCGGGGTGGACGACGTCCTGCGCGCCCTCCCCCGCGGCTACGACACCGTGCTGACCAGGGCGTTCACCGATGAGGCCGACCCGTCCGCCGGTGTCGTGCTGTCCGGCGGTCAGTGGCAGCGGATGGCCCTGGCCCGGGCCTGCCTGCGCGACGGCGCGGACCTGCTGATCCTGGACGAGCCGTCGTCCGGGCTGGACGTGGAGGCCGAACACGAGATCCACCGGCGGCTGTCGTCGCTGCGGCACGGCCGCGCCAGCCTGCTCGTCTCGCACCGGCTCAACACCGTCCGGGACGCCGACCTGATCGTGGTCCTGCGCGACGGCAGGATCCTGGAACAGGGCGGCCACGCCGCCCTGATGGCGGCGAACGGCCGCTACGCCGAACTGTTCCGGTTGCAGGCGTCCGGCTACGACGTGCTCGTCACCGGGGCGACGCCATGACCGCGACGGTCCGGGTGTCGCTGCTCGGCCCGCTCGAGGTGACCGTGGCCGGCCACCCGATGACCGCCATCGGCGGACCCGGCCGGCGTGCGCTGCTGACCGCCCTCAGCCTCGGCCTCGGCACCACCCTCAGCGTGCCGGAACTGCTCGAGGCCATCTGGGACGACCGCCCGCCGATGACCGCCACGACCAAACTGCAAGGCCACATCTGCGCGCTGCGCCAGACTCTCGCCGGCTTCGGCGCCGCCGACGCCCTGCAGACCAAACCTCCGGGGTACGTGTTGTGCCGGCATCGGGTCACCACCGACCTGGTCCGGCACGACGAACTGATCCGGCGGGCCCGTGACGCCGGCCTGCCGGAGCGGGCCGAACTGCTACGGACGGCACTGTCGATGTGGCGCGGCGCGTCGGCGTGCGCGGACCTCCGGTCGGCCTGGGCGGCCGGTGTCACGCACGCGCTCGACGAACGCCGCTGGCGGGTCATGGAGGACCTCGCCGAGGCGGACCTGGCACTCGGCGATCCGGCCGCCGCCATCGACGCCATGGAATCGCTGGTGCGGCAGGCCCCGTACCGGGAACGCGCCTGGGAGCACCTGATGGCGGCACATCTCGAACGCGGCGACATCGCGGCGGCCCTGGCGGTTCACGACCGGTTGAGCCGCACTCTCGCCAGCGGCCTAGGCGTGGCGCCGGGCCACCGGATCGCCCACCTGATCGACACCGTCCGCAGCCGATCGGCGACAGCGCATCGTTAGCGGCTCGTTAGCGGCCGTTGTGAGGCTCGGTCCGCGCCGACACCTCGTCGGGTTCATCGAGAAGGGAACGACTCGCATGACCAGGACCATCGCCCGGCTGGGCGACAAGATGCTGAGCGTCATGCTGCCGAAGGCGAAGGCGTCCGCGTGCACGAACTGCACGCTCGCCTACATCGGCTGCGGCGGCCCCGTCTGCACCTACTACTACAACCGGATCGTCAGCGGCTCGCCCCGCTGTTACGCCTCCCAGCAGCGCAGCTGCGCAGGGCCGTACTACAGCTCACGCGCGGGCTGCTGCTGACACTCCCGGGTGGCCGGTCCCGCCGGGCCGGCCACCATCCCGCCATCGAAAGGGACCGAACCGGCATGGTGGGTGGCATTCTGGCCATGCTCGCGGCCATCGGCGGGCTCGCCCTGGCGCGGCGGCGGCTGCTGCTCATCGACGTCGTCGGCGACAGCATGTCGCCGGCCTTCAACCCCGGAGACCGCCTTCTGGTACGCCGTACCCGCCGGCTTCGGCGCGGCGACGTGGTGATCGCCCACCACCCCGACGGCGACCGCCGCCACGGCGCCTACGTGACGACGTGGCTGGTGAAGAGGCTGGCCGCACTCCCGGGCGACCCGGCGCCGGAGTCGGTGGCGCACGCCGGCCGCACCGTGCCGCCCGGGATGGGCGTGCTGCTCGGCGACCATCCGGAGAGCATCGACTCGCGCGTCTGGGGTTTCATCCCGCTGACCGACGTGGCCGGCGTCGTGATGGGACGGCTGCGCTCGGCCGGATGACCCGGATACCCTCGGATCACGCCGCACCGACTCCCGAGGGAGACCCGCCGGTTGACCGCATCCCGCCGTTTGGCACGGGCCCGGGCGCTGACCGACCGCGCCGAGCAGTTGGCCCGATCCCTCGACGCGTCTCCGTGGGGCCCCCGCTACCTGGTGGCGGTGACCTGCGCCTGGACCCGGCTCGGCGACCTGGAACGTGCCACCGCCACCGCCACGGCGGCCGGCGCCAGGGCCGGGGCGAACGATCCCCTTCACCACCTGGCAATGGCCAACGCGTACGCCCGGGTCGGCGCCCTGGACCGGGTAAGACGTCACATGCGCAGGGCTCGGAAGCTGATTCCCACCATCGAACACGCCAGTCTTGCCATGATCGCGCAAGTTGAGCTGGCCACGATCATCACGTTCCTCGGCCACCTCGGCCCCGCCGAGGAACTCGCCCGGTCCCTCCCCGATCCGTTGGCGCGGATCCGCGCGCTGCTGTCGCTCGCCCAATGCGCCCAGCTAGATCAGCCGCCCAGCGTGGTCGAACCACACGACGCCGCCCGCCTCACCGACGAGGCCGCACAACTCACCCGCGACACCCCTTCGCTGGAGGACCCGGTCACCGTCCGAATGTTGATCGGGTACACCCTGCTGGGCCAAGACCGCGTGGCGGACGCCCTGGAGGTGGCCGAGGAGGCCGCGCTGCTTCTGCCCGACCTCAGCGCCGACCAGCAGCCCGACGGCTACGCGCACGTGGCCGCGATGTTCAGCCACCTCGACGCCACGGAACGGGCCATGGAACTGGCCGGGCGGGCCGAGCCCTTGATCGCCGCGGCAACCAACGACAACATCCGCGGTAGCGCCCAGAGGTTCCTGGTGGCGGCGTACGCCCGGACCGGCGCCCAGAACCGGGCCCGCCACCTGCTCTCCTCGATGGACGACCGGTTCTGGCGCAGACACGCGATGGTCGAGCTCGCCGCGGCGCTCGCCGACGATGGCGACTTCCGGTTGGCCGAGCGGATCGTATCCACGTTCAGCCACACGGATCCGCCCAGCCTGGCCCCGTCCGGGCAGGTGGACGCCTACCTGCGGATCGTCGACAGTCTCCTGTCCCCCGGCCCGGCGGAACACGAGGACACATCGACACCGATGCAGCGCATCGCGATCCTCGGCTGCGGCGGCGCCGGCAAGAGCCACCTCGCCCGGCAGCTCGCCGACCGGCTCGGTCTCCCCGTCACCCACCTGGACGACCGCTACTACGACGATGACTGGAACCCGGCCCCCGCCGGAGAATTCGCCGCGACGCAGCGCGACCTGGTGGCCGCCGACTGGTGGATCATCGACGGCAACTACGCGTCGACGCTACCGATCCGCCTGACCCGCGCCGACACGGTCATCCTCCTCGATCTGCCCGCACACACCTGCCTGTGGGGCATCGCCCGGCGCCGCGGCCGGCACCGGATCACCCTGCCCTTCCTCAGGTACGTGATCCGCTACCGCCGCACGATGCGCCCCCGCGTCGAGGCTCTCATCGCCGAACACGGCCGAGACGCCCGCTACCTGCGCTTCACCAGCCACCGCCAGGTCAACCGCTTCCTCGCCGCCCTGTGACCTGCGGGGTCTGCCATTGAGGTGGGTGGCGGCGCTGGTCCGGGCGTGGTGCGGCGTCCCGCGGCCTTGGTCCCAGGTCGGGGAGCGGCGCAGCCGGGTGGGCAGGCTGCGGGAACCGGGTCAGCCGGGATTTCCGCGGATGGTGATCGGAGTGCGGCCCGTGCGGTAGTGGACGGTCTCGAACGGCCACGACTCGCGCAGCCATGTGCCCACGATGTCGGTCAGTGGACCGTCCAGGTGGGCGTGGGTGGCGGAAACCCAGGAGGTCGCCTGGATCTCGCCGGCCGCCGTGGGCTTGAGGTAGACGCAACCGACCACATCGCCGGTGGTGGGGTCGAGGACCGAGTACGCGAAGTCCACCCGGCGGGCCGACCGGTCGGCGTGGCTCTCCAGGTCGGCCAGGTTCTCGGCGAGCGTCATCCCGCCCACGGGCGGCCAGCCACGGTCGAATCCGGGGGTCGACCGGATGTGGTCGATGCTCGACGTCCAGGCCGCGTGGTCCGCCTCGTTGTGGCGGGGGCCGAGCAGTTCGAGCCGCAGTCCACCGGCGGTGTATGACGCCGGAACCTCGAAGGAGCCGTCGACCAGCATGCCCCGAACCCTACGGCAGCAGGTGTTCCAGGCGCCGCACCACGCGGAGGGCCTCGGACCGGACCCCGGCCTGTTTGAGCCAGCGCGGCAGGTGGGAGATCACCGACTTGGCGGGGGCGTCGTGCCGTTCCCGGAGCCCTGCGCGCAGGTAGTCCTTGAGGTAGGCGAGGTGGGCGGCGTTGAACGCCCACAGGGTGTGGCCCGCGCACGGCGCCTGCAACCGCAGCGGCAGGCCGAAGCAGTTGTCGACGACGGCGTCCGGGACGGTCACCGGGTGCAGGTCGTATCCGCGCTCCCCGGTGGCCCCGCAGGTGGCGCAGTCCACGGTGACGGTCCGGTAGCCGGGCGCCGCCTCCTCCCGCCGCCACATCCCGACCGGGCTGCCGCAGGTGCCGCAGTGCCCGCGTACGCAGACCCGTACCGGTCCGGACCAGCCCGGTGGCAGTGGGCGGCGGCAGCGCCCGCACTCGCACCCGGCCCGCCGGTCCTGGCGGCGGGCGAAGCCGCAGCCGCCGCAGGTCACCGCGGCGGGCTCCCACCAGCGCGCGTCCCGGTCCCAGTCCCGCCGGACGGTCGCGGTGGCCGGGCAGCGCGGGCACCGGACGAGGAACTCCCCGGCGAACGAGGGCAGCCATCGCCCGCTGTCGACGAAACGGCTTTGCGGCACCGCGTGAGTCTAGATAGGGCAGGCTGGCGGTATGCAGCTCGACACCACGATTCTGGATCTGTTCCGGGACGCGGCCGGCAGTGTTCCGGCCTATCGGCGGTTTCTGGCCGAACAGGGCGTGGACCCGGCCACCGTCAGCGACCCGGCACGGATCCCGTTGATGACCAAAGAGGGCTACCACCTGCGGTTCCCGCTGCCGGAGCGGTGCCGGGGCGGGCGGCTGGACGCGGCCGCGATGGTGGCGCTGTCGTCCGGCTCGTCGGGGCGGGCGACGGTGTGGCCGCGCTCGGTGCGTGACGAGGAGCCGGTGACCGCCCGGTTCGCGCAGGTGTTCCGGGACGGGTTCGGCGCGGACCGGCGCAGCACCCTGGCGGTGGTGTGTTTCGCGCTGGGCAACTGGGTCGGCGGGATGTACACGGTCGCGGCCTGCCGTCAGCTGTCGGCCGCGGGGTTTCCGGTCACGGTGGCCGCCCCGGGCAACGACATCGGCGAGATCCTGCGGGTGGTCGGCGAGCTGGGCGGGCACTTCGAGCAGGTGGTGCTGCTGGGCTATCCGCCGTTCGTGAAGAACGTCATGGACGCCGGTCCGGCCCGGGGCGTGAACTGGCCGGAGTACGACGTGAAGCTGGTCCTGGCCGGCGAGGTGTTCAGCGAGCAGTGGCGGGATCTGGTCGCCGCCCGGGCCGGGATCACCGACCCGGTGTCCGGGGTGGCGTCGCTGTACGGGACGGCCGACGCCGGGGTGCTCGGCAACGAGACGGCGTTGAGCGTACGGATCAGGCGGTTTCTCGCCGACCGCCCGGAGGTCGCCACGAAGCTGTTCGGCGACTCCCGGCTGCCGACGCTTGTTCAGTACGACCCGGCGGCCCGCCGGTTCGAGACGGCGCCGGACGGGACGCTCGCGTTCAGCGCCGACGGCATGGTGCCACTGGTCAGGTATCACATCGCGGACGAGGGCGGGCTGCTGTCGTACCC
Source organism: Actinoplanes lobatus (assembly GCF_014205215.1). Taxonomy (NCBI): domain Bacteria; kingdom Bacillati; phylum Actinomycetota; class Actinomycetes; order Micromonosporales; family Micromonosporaceae; genus Actinoplanes; species Actinoplanes lobatus. The sequence continues at coordinate 6,088,769 of NZ_JACHNC010000001.1, read as the reverse complement.
GGAGATGGTCGCGCTCTGCCGGGAGCACGGCTTCGATCCGGGTGACGGCCCGGAACTGCCGTTCGTGTACGTGTTCGGCCGTTCCCTGTTCACCGTGTCGTTCTTCGGCGCCAACGTCTACCCGGAGAACGTCACCGTCGGCCTGGAACGGCCGGGGGTCAGCGACTGGACGACCGGGCGCTTCGTGCTCCGTACGATCGAGGACGAGGACCGTGACCGGCATCTGTCGGTCGTGGTGGAACTGGCCGCGGACGCGGAGCCCACACCGGAGCGTTCGGCGCTCGCCGCCGCCTCGATCCGCACCGAGCTGCTACGCCTGAACAGCGAGTTCGCCAACTACGTGCCGCCGGAGCACCAGACGCCGCGGATCGAGTTGCGCCCCGCCGACGACCCGGAGTTCTTCCCGCGCGGCGTGAAGCACCGCTACACCCGCCCGGTCACCCCGCCGTAGTCAGCGCTGCGATTCGAAGTGGTCCTTCATGGCCGGGTAGTAGTCGTCGAAGCTGGGGAACGGGGTGCCGTCGCGGGACGCCACCAGCAGGTCCAGGTAGTACTCCCAGCCGGGACCGACCTCGCCGACGTTCTCCGTGCCGGAAAGGTGCTGGGTGAAACGCAGTTCGGTGACGCCGCCCGTCTCGGTGAGCACCATGTCGAGATGCCAGCTGCCGTAGTCGTCGACGGCGGAGAGCGCCAGGCGACGGGGCGGCTCGCACGCGTCGATGGTCATGTCCATCCACGGCCGCCCCTCCTCCTGGACCATCTGGACCTGGATGGTGTTGCCGGGACCGCCGTCACCCTTCCACGGGCCGAACCATCGGGCGGTCCGCTCAGGATCGGTCAGGCTGGCCCAGACGTCGTCGACGGGCGCACGGAAGCTGCGGGTCAAAACCAGGTCACCGCCCAGGATCCGGCCAGTGGGTGTCGGGCTCATGCGCTCTCCTTCTCGGAAACGGAAACGGAAACGTCGCGCCGTTCTCGGCGGGTTCGGTACACCTCGGTCTCCAGGGCGTCGAGGTGGTGCTGCCATCCGGCCGGGCGCCGCAGCGTCTCCAGCCACCCGGCGAGTTCGTCGAGCGGCGCGGTGACCAACTGGTAGACCCGGCGCCGCCCGTCGGCGGTGTCGCGGACGAGCCCGGCCTCCCGCAGGACCCGCAGATGCCGGCTGACCGCGGGCCGGCTGATCGCAAACCGGTCCGCGACCTGCCCGGCCGTCATCGGCTGACCGCGCAGCATCAGCAGGATCTCGCGCCGCACCGGGTCGGCGATCGCGCCCGCCACCTCGTCCACCCGGGAAGCGTAACTCATTTGTTACGCGTCCGGAGGATGTATGCTGCTCGGCGGAACATCCCTCGTCGATGGCCCCACGTGCGCCGACAAGCACGTACCAGATGATCTTTGATTTTTGGAGCGTCTCCGCTCTCGCCCGGTGAAGCCCGCGATCCGCACCCGGACTCCCGGGGAGATCCGGTCGGCCCGCCGCCCTCGTCGCCACCGATGCTGGGGGCATCTCGTCGCGGCGCCCCTCTGGCCGATGCACGGCGCCAATCTCGGCACCCTCCTGCGCACCTGTGACGCCGTCGGCGCGTGCCTCGCGGTGCCCCCGTTCCGCTGGGTCGACGAAGCCCTCGCCCGCGGCAACACGCTGCGCAAACCCGCCTGCGTGCACCGGGTCGGCGATCCGCTGCGCTGGCTCGCCGAGGAACGCCGGGCGGGCGCGAACGTCGTCGGGGTGGAACTCGCCGACGAGGCGGTCCGGCTCGCCGACCTGCCCGCCGCCCGGCGACGGACCGTCATGGTTCTCGGGCACGAGGCCACCGGGATCCCGCCGGAGGCGCTCGACCTGCTCGACGGCGCCGTGGAGATTCCCATGGTCGGCACCGGGATGAGCCTCAACGTCGCGGTGGCCGGGTCGCTGGTGCTCTACAGGCTGGCCGGGCTGCTGTGACGTCAGGATTCGCCATGCCGAATATTGGCGGGTTCGGATATCAGAACGTGCGGAATGCCCAGGGTCGACGGGTAGCCGTCGTGGGGCGGGCTCAGCCGTCGAACCGCCTCCACGGGATCTCGAGACCACGCAGTGGGCGTAGCACACCACGGTGCGCGGCGCCGATCCACATCGAGAACTTCCCGTGCCAGGAGTCGGTCACTTCGGCGATCATGCCTGGCGCAACGAAGAAGCGCGTCGAGTCATTCGGCCAGCGCCATGGCTTCCACGGCAGCGGTGTCAATCTCGCTGTGACCATCTCAACGTGCTCGGCTTCGAGCTCGGTGCTCAGGGCCATGTAGTGGGCGTTCATCATCGTCTCGTAGACGGCGAATTTGAGAAGGAAGCCGCTCATCCGCTCGTGTTCAGGCCGCAGGCCGTAATCGTCTTGGTCGATCCATACCACGGGGTCGGCGTCCGAAGGATCGAAGAGCCAGATGAAGCCTCCCTGGTTCTCGTGTCCGAAATCGATGAGACCATCCTGTGTCAGCTTCCACTTCTCCGGGCGTATCAGGAAGTTTTGCCGGCCGAGGAGGGCTGGCCGATACCGGGCCAGCTGGTAGAAGGCGGCCAGTGGTTCGGGCACGGTCCAGCCGCTCGTGGCGAACTCGCCGAGGTCGTCGTCGGTTTCGGGGACCCAGCCTTCGACGAATTGCTTGAGTGCAGTGGTCGGGCTGGCCTGGATGTTGGCGAGCCAGGTCTGGTCGGGCAGAGTGTCGGGTTCAGTGGGCGGCCAGACGCGGTCCAAAAGCTCGTCGGTCAGTTCTGGGTCGATTGTCAGCTCGGCGCTGACCAGGACATCGTCGGTGTAATGGCCCTGTGCGGGCTTGCCGAGGCCGAGGTAGAGGCAGCCCGCGGGGAGGCGGGTCAGCAGGTGGATTGGCCGGACGTCGCGTTGTGCCGCCCAGCTGAATTGCGGCGAGGTTGGTTGGTGTCCGAACAGCCGAACGGCGACGTCCTCGACGAGTGGCCCGTGCAGATGAAACCGCCGACTGTTCCATACACCGCTGATGTCCAGGCCGTTTCCCCGCTCGGCGATGATGACCATGGCGTCGTTGCCGAGAACGATAGACGCGCCGTCGGTCTCGCAGACGATGGTGTTGTCGCCAGCGAGGCGTTTGGCGGTGTTCTCGGTCAGGATGTCGTTCGAGGTGACGGCCACGGCGGGGAGCCTATCGGCCCGGTGCTTGGCAAGGGCGCCGCTGGTGAGCGGGACGTGTTGCGGTCATTTGCGGCGTCGTCGGCTCAACGCCGCTGTGTAGCCGGTTCTGGTGTGGCCGGCCGCTTGCGACCAGGCGGTTGCTGTGTGAATGTGGATGCCCAGCAGCTTGCTGAGGACGACCGGTGGCAGCTCGGCGCCGAGCTCCATCAGCGCGGTGGCGCGGCCGGCTCGGGTGGAGAAGCCGAGATCGGTCAGTCGGATGCCCATGCGGGCCGCACTGATGTGGCGGCCGGCGTGCCCGCCTGGGAAGAGCCAGGGGTGCTGGGCTTCGCGTCCGATGATGGTGCGTCCGGTGGGACGCTCGCCCCTGGGACCGGCAAGCTGCCCATAAACCAAGGGGCCACGTTCAGCGGCGGCACGGAGCCGGCGCAGATGAGTCCAGGTGAGGTAGCGGCGCAGGGTGTGACGGTCACCGGGGTCCTGGACGGCGTCGACCTGGGCCGGCAGCCATCTGATGAACGAGGCGAGATGCTCGTCGCGTTCGGGCAGCGCCTGGTGCGCCACCAGCGCGGCGCGCGGGTAGGACACGAACTTGGCGGGGTGCGCGTCCAGGGTCTCGTGAGTGACCGGACCGGAAGCGGTCGCCAAGGTAGTCAGCAGACTGCGGGGTCCTTCGCGTTCCAGCCAGCCGAGCACGGTCGGGGCGTTGCTGGCTTCGAGATCCTTCCCATGCATTCAACGCGAGAATCATGCATCAGATGATCGGCCAAGCGCATCCCTGCACGTCAATCGCCTGGAACGAAGAGAGGGGGCGGTCGTGGTAACGTCCACGTCGGAGCCCGAAGGTGGCCAAGGATCACGCATCGGATGCAATTCCCCGGGCTTGCCGACCCTGGTCGTCATCCGCGGCAACTCCGGCTCCGGGAAGACCACCACGGCCCGTGAGGTGCGCCGGCGCTACGGCCGTGGCGCCGCTCTGGTCGAACAGGACTATCTACGCCGGGTCCTGCTGCGCGAGCACGGCAGCAACCGCCACGATCCGGTGGCGCCCGCGTTCATCGACGCCACCGTGCGGTCGGCGCTCGGCCTTGGCTATCACGTGGTGCTGGAGGGCATTCTGGACTCCGGCGGCCACGGCACGGTGCTGCGCCGGCTGATCGCCGACCATGCCGGCCCGGCGAGCGTCTTCTACTTCGACGTGTCGTTCGAGGAGACGGTTCGCCGGCATGCCGGCCGCGCCGAGCCGATTCCGGTCACCGCCGACATGATGCGCGACTGGTACGCCGACCGTGATCTGCTCAGCGTCGAGGGCGAGCACGTCATCGGCGAGTCCACCGGCTTCGACGCGGCGGTGGAGACGATCCTGCACGTCAGCGGCCTCGCGGCGGCCTCCGCCCTGACCCCGTGCCCGACCCGTTGCCACCGCTGCGCCGAGAAACGCCGCACATAAGTGGACTAATCGCCCAAATCGGGCATAGGGTTCTCATTCGTCGGCGGCGGGTTCTGTTCCGCCGTCCCGAGAGAAGGGAACCATGTCATGAAGAAGACCACTGTCAAGCGCCCGTACGAGGCTCCCCAGGTGACGGTCCTCGGCGACTTCCGCACCGAGACCGGGCTCCTGCAGCGCAACGGCCGCGACCGCCTGATCCTGAGCAAGAACTGATCTCTCGGCCGCCGCACTGAATTCATGTCTGTCGTGACTGACATGCTGCGCCACGGCGAGCCGTACTTCGTGGTCCTCCCCGACCACGAGGCCGGCCTCGCCGTGGCCCGGCGCTTGGACGGGCCGCACACCCGCACCCTCCGGCACGCGTCCGGGCGACCCTGGATCGTCGGGTGCTGGTCCGACGACGAACTCACCGTGGCGCAGGCGGGCTCCGCCGGGATCGCGCTGCTCGGCTGCTGCCCGATCGATCCGGAGGCGCTGGCCCGCCGGGCCGGCCGGCTGCGGGAGGTCGTCGACCTCGACGCGTTCGCCGCGTCACTGACCGGAAGCTTCCACCTGGTGGCCACCGCGGCCGGGCGGGTCCGGTTCCAGGGCAGCGTCTCGAATCTGCGGATCGCCCACTACGCCCAGGTCGAGGGCATCCAGGTCGGCTGCGACCGGGCCGATGTGCTGGCCGCGCTCGCCGGCTCGGCGCTCGACGAGCGGCAGATCGCGGTGCGGCTGCTCTGGCCGGCGCCGCATCCGCTGCTGGACGCGCCGCTGTGGCGGGGAGTGCACGGCGTTCCGTCCGGACGGTACGCGGTGCTGGACCGCGGCGGCCGGACCGTACACATCGCACGCTGGTGGAACCCCCCGGAGCCCACCCGGTCGCTCGCCGAGGGCGCTCCCCTGGTCCGTGAGGCCCTCGCCGACGCGGTACGCGCGCGAACCGCGGCCGGCGGGACGATCAGCAGCGACCTGTCCGGAGGCCTGGACTCGACGTCGGTGTGTTTCCTCGCCGCGACCGGTGACAGCCGCGTGCTCGCGAGCACATGGCCCGGGTTGGACCCCACCGATGACGACCTGCCGTGGGCACGTCGGGCCGCCGCCCACATGCCCGGTGTGGAGCACCTGGTGTGGCGGGCCGAGGACTCCCCGCTGGTCTACGAGGGCCTGCTCGACATCGACGACCCCCTCGACGAGCCGACCATCGGCATGCTGGACCGCGCCCGCGCGCTGAGTCACGTACCGAATCTGGCAGCCGCGGGCAGCCGGCTGCATCTGACCGGGATCGGCGGCGACCACCTCGCCTGGTGCTCGGAGGCCTACTACCACCGGCTGCTGCGCCGCCGTCCGGTAGCGGCGATCCGGCAGCTACGAGGCTTCAGGGCCCTGTTCACCTGGCCGCTGCTCCCGATGCTGGGCGCGCTCGCCGACACCAGGTCGTACCCGCGCTGGTTTGCCGGCGCGGCCGGTGAACTGCGGCAACCGTTGCCGGAGCCGGTACGGGGCACGCTCGGCTGGACTTCGCCACCGCGTCTGTTCCCGTGGGTGACCGATCATGCCGCCGAACTGGTGGTGGAGGCGATGCGGGCCGCGGCGGAATCGGTGGAACCGCTGAGCGACGACCGCGGCATGCACGCCGACATCGAACAGATCCTGGTCACCGGCCGGATCGTCCGCCAGTGGGAGCAGATGAGCCGGCGGGCCGGGTTGCCCATGGCCTCGCCGTTCTTCGACGACCGGGTGATCAGCGCGTGCCTTTCGGTGAACCCACTGGAGCGGGTCACCCCGTGGCGCTACAAACCGCTGCTCGTGGAGGCCATGCGCGGCATCGTCCCGGACGAGTGCCTGGCCCGGACCAGCAAGGCCCAGGCCGCCCGGGACGCCGCCCTGGGCCTGCGCCGCAACCGGGCCGACCTGATCGCCATGTGGGAGCAGTCGCGCCTGGCGGAGATGGGCCTGGTCGACCGCGACCGGCTCATCGACCTGACCGAGCGGCCGGACGATCCGAGCCTGCGCCACGCGGTCCTCTACACGACCATCGGCTGCGAAGTGTGGCTGCGCGGGCTCGACACCATGGAGAGGAGTTCCGGCGATGTCGCCACGGCTGCACCCTGATCTGACGACGGCCGACACCGAGTACGGCACCGTCCTGCTGGACCAGCGGGACGGGCGGTACTGGCAGCTCAACCCGAGCGCGGCCCTGATCATGCGGGTCCTGACCGGGGGCGGTGACCGCGACCGCGCCGCCGACACGCTGCTCGACGCGTTCGACGTGGACCGGGACAGGGCGCTGCGCGACGTCGACGCGGTGCTCGCGGAACTCACCGCGGCCGGGCTGGTGGTCTCGTGACCACGCCCGCGGCACTGGTACGGCCCACGCCGCCGGGCACCGTCGGCCGGCGATCGGTGGCGCGCGTCGCCGTACTCCTGGCCCGTGGTCTGGCGATGGCGCCGCCCAAACGCATCCGCGCGGTGCTGACGGTGCTGCGCCGCGGGGCCCGGCCGTCCGGGTACGCGGAGGCGAAGGCCTCCCGGGACATGGTCCTCGCGGTCAGCCTGCGATGCCTGGGACCGCAGGGATGTCTGCCCCGTTCGCTGGCCACCGTGATCCTGTGCCGCCTCGCCGGTCACTGGCCGGCCTGGTGCGTCGGGGTCGGGACGGCGCCGCCGTTCACCGCGCATGCCTGGGTGGAGGCCGACGGGCGGATGGTGGACGAGCCGATGCCCGACGGCTACCTGGCCAAGCTGATCACGGTTCCGGCGTCCGGTGACCGCTGACCCGGCGCGCCCGGCCGACGGCCGGCTGGGTCTGCTCGACCTGATCCGGGGGCACCGCCGGCGCATCGCCCTGGCCGTGGCGCTGACCCTCACGGGTTCCGCGCTCGGCCTCGCCCAGCCGCTGTTGGTCCGGCATCTCGTCGAGGCCAGCGGCGCCGGGCGGCCGCTCACCGTCGTGGTCCTGCTGCTGGTGGCGCTGTTCGCGGCGCAGGCGCTGGTGCAGGCCGTCGCCGGGTTCGTGCTGGCCCGGGCCGGGGAGGAGATCGTTCTCGGGATCCGGCTCAACCTGGTGCACCGCCTGCTGCGGCTCACCATGCCGGTCCACGACCGCTACCGGGTCGGCGATCTGATCTCGCGGGCCGGAACCGACAGCTTCGCGCTGCGCCGGCTCGTCGCCGACGGCTGTACGGACGCGGTCGCCGGCGTGATCGGGCTGGGCGGGGCGGTGGCCGTTCTGATCTGGCTCGACCCCCTCCTGTTCCTCGTGGTGGCGGTGCTCGTGGCGGCCGGCCTGTCCACACTGGTGCCGATGATGCGCGGTATGCGGCAGGCCTCGCTCGGCGGTCAGCAGGCCACCGGTGAGATGGCCGGCGACCTGGACCGGGCGCTGTCGTCGCTGCGGACGGTACGGGCCAGCCGCGCCGAGCAGCGGGAGACCGAACGCATCGGGGCGCAGGCGCGTACCGCCTATGCGCACGGTGTCCGTACGGCCCGGCTGAGTGCCGCGGTGGGGGTGGCGAGCCACCTGGCAGTGGACGGCTCCTTCCTGGTGGTGCTGCTGGTCGGCGGCGTACGTGTCACCACCGGCGAAAGCTCGCTGGCCGATCTGGTGGCGTTCCTGCTGTACATCACCTATCTGGCCGTGCCGATCAGCTCGGTCTTCCAGGCGATCAGCGCGATCCAGGAGAGCCGTGGCGCGCTGGAGCGTGTCAACGAGATTCTGGCCCTGCCGGGCGAGACCGACGAGCTGGCGCCCCTTGCACGCCGGCCGTCCGGGCAGTCGGCGGCGGCGCTGGAGTTCCGCGACGTCTGGTTCGGGTACGACCCGGGGCAGCCGGTTCTGCGCGGTCTCACGCTGCGGGTGCCGGAGCGGGGCCACATCGCGCTGGTCGGCGGTTCCGGCGCGGGCAAGTCGACGATCTTCGCCCTGGCCGAACGGTTCTACGAGCCGGAGAGCGGCCAGATCCTGCTCGGTGGCACGGACGTACGGGCGATGCGCCGGTCCGAGTGCCGCGCCCGGATCGGCCTGGTCGAACAGCACTCGCCGATCTTCCACGGCACCCTCCGGGAGAACCTCACCTACGGCGCGCCAGGCGCGAGCCCCGCCGAGATCGCCCGGGTCGTCGAGCTGACCAACCTCGACGATCTGGTGGAGCGTCTGCCCGACGGGCTGGACAGCCAGCTCGGCGAGCGCGGGGTCCGGCTGTCCGGCGGCCAGCGCCAGCGGATCGCCGTGGCCCGGGCGCTGCTGGCCCGCCCGGTCCTGCTCCTGCTGGACGAACCCACCGCCCACCTGGATCCGGTCAACGAGGCCGCCCTGCGCCGGGCCATCGAGCAGGTCTCCCGGGACTGTGCCCTGCTGGTGGCGGCGCACCGCTTCTCGACCGTCCGGGACGCCGACCAGATCGTCGTGCTGGACGGCGGCCGGGTTGTCGCGGTCGGCGATCACGCGGATCTCCTGGTCAGCAGCCCCTACTACCGGCGGCTGGCCGCCGAGTGGATGGTCCCCGACCGGGAACGGTGACCTGCGATCATCCATCGATGGATGCGACTCTGGACCGTCCGCTGAGCGAGGCGGAGATCGAGGCCCTGCGGCACTGGCCGCGCTATGCGCACACCAGCCGGACGACGGTCGACCCCGGTGTCCTGGTGCCGTTGCTGAACGAGATCCTCGGCGAGCTGCCCTGGTGGGACCGCGCGTGGCGGGTGACCGGCGCGGGCCACGCCGATCCCGTCGACATGACCCGGACCGATGTGGTGCCGGATCCGGTGGAGGTGGCGGTCCCCGGCGCCGTGAGCCGGGACGGCACGGACGAGTTGCCGCTGTCCGCCCGGATCCGGATCCACGGCGACCGGCTGGTCCGTTTCGAGGTGAAGGTGGGTGATCTGGTCATCGGGCCCGGCCGTGAGCCGGCCGGGAAGCCGGAACGGCACCGCTTCGGCGTGGTGCTCACCGCGCTGATGAGATCGCACGGCATCACCGAGCGGGAGATGGGGATCCGGTGCGGCCTCGCCATGGCGACGATCCGGGCGGCGATGGGCGGCCGCCGACCGCACCAGCGCGTGATCGAGGCGGTGGCGCCGCACGTGGGGATGACCGCGGCGGACCTGACCGCCCTCGCTGATTGACAGGTTTCTATTCAGAGGATCACTATTGGGAGCGCTCCCATCCCCTCGCTCCCCCGGAGACCCCCGTGCGCACATCCCTGTTGTGGAAGGCGCTGGCGAGCACCGTCCTGCTCGCCGGCGTCGCCGCCGCGCCATCCGGCGCCCACGCCACCGCCCCAGCCACCACCACCCGCGTCGACGTCGACGTCCGGGCCGGCCTCGCCGGAGTCGCCGACCAGGCCGTCGGCGTCAACCACGCCATCTGGGACTCGCAGCTCGGCACCCCGGCCGTCGCCGACCTGCTCAAGGACGCCGGGGTCGGGATGCTGCGGTACCCGGGCGGCTCCTACGCCGACATCTACCACTGGGAGAACCACACCGCGCCCGGCGGTTACGTGGCGCCCAACACCGATTTCGACACGTTCATGGCCGGCGCACAGCGCACCGGCGCCGAGCCGATGATCATCGCGAACTACGGCACCGGGACCGCGCAGGAGGCGGCCGGGTGGGTCCGGTACGCGAACGTCGAGAAGAACTACGACGTCACCTACTGGACGATCGGCAACGAGAACTACGGCAACGGCCACTACGGCGCCTCCTGGGAGGCCGACGACCACGCCGACAAGAGCCCCAAGGAGTACGCGGCGAACGTCATCGCGTACGCCGCGGCCATGAAGGCCGTCGACCCGGACATCAAGATCGGCGCCGTGCTGACCATGCCGGGCAACTGGCCGGACGCCATCGTCGGCGCCGGCGACCAGGGCTCCTGGAACCAGGAGGTACTCACCCGCGCCGGCCACGTGATCGACTTCGTCGACGTGCACTGGTACCCGGGCGGCGGCACCCCGGCCGAGACGCTCACCAAACCCGCGCAGATCCAGGACGCCGTCTGGACGCTGCGGCAGCAGATCGAGCGGTACGCCGCCGCGAGCGCGAGCCGCATCCGGATCAGCATGACCGAGACCAACGTCGAGGTCGGCCGCAACACCCAGCCGGGCGCGCTGTTCCTGGCCGACGTCTACAGCGGCCTGCTGGCCCAGGGCGTCTTCACGGTCCAGTGGTGGAACGTCCACAACGGCCTCGGCACCGTCTCCACGGTGGCCGGGCAGACCGACTACGGCGACTACGGGCTGCTGTCCAGCGGGAACTGCACGGCCGACAACTCGGTCTGCCAGCCGCCGCTGAACACGCCGTTCGCGCCGTACCACGCGCTGTCGCTGGTGGGCGACTTCGCCCGGCCGGGCGACCGGTTCATCGCCGCGGGCTCCGGCGACGCACTGGTCAGCACCCATGCGGTACGCCGGGCGAACGGTGACGTGGCGGTGCTGATGATCAACAAGGACCCGGACGCCGAACGGACCGTGTCGCTGAACTACCACGGCTTCACGGCCGCGGCGGGGACCCCGACGGTGTCCACCTACACCAACGGCGCCGGCGCGGTGACCACGGCACCGAAGGGCACGGCCGCGGCGCAGACGCTTCCCCCGTACTCGATCTCGCTCTTGACCTTGAAGTCGGCCGACACCGTGACGGGCGCGCCGAAGGCGCCGGCCCAGCCGACCGCGACGGTGACCGACCGCTCGGCGACGATTTCCTGGCAGTCGACCGGATCCGGCCTCAAGTACGAGGTGTACCGGCAGAACGGCGGCGCCGCCGAACTGCTGGGCGAGACCACCGGCACCTCGCTGACCGCGAACAACCTGGAGCCGGGCCGCCGGTACACGGTCAACGTGGTGGCCCGTGACGGTTCCGGGCGGGCGTCGGCCGGCTCGCCGCCGCTGACCTTCACCACCGGCACCCCGGCGACGTCGGCGTGCACCGTGAAGTTCCGCGACGTCAACGACTGGGGCAACGGCTACGTGGGTCAGGTCGACATCACCAACAACACGGCCGCCGCGGTCAACGGCTGGACGCTGACGTTCACCTGGCCGACCACCTGGCAGAGCGTGAGCAGCGGCTGGAACGCCACCTGGACCTCCAGCGGCCGCACGGTCCGGGTGACCAGCGACGGCACGCTGGCCGCCGGCGGATCGACCGGCGTCGGGTTCGTCGGCAACTACAGCGGCCCGAACGTGCTGCCGACCGTCTTCACGCTCAACGGGAACGTCTGCACCAGCGTGTGATGCCCGTTCCCCGGTCCGGGCATCGACCCGGACCGGGGCGACGGCCGTCACATTAGCCCTATTTTCCTCATTTGTTCTCAGCGGCGCCGATAGGTTTTCTGACGAACCCGATCGTGAAGAGAAAGCCGAATGGTGCTCAGCTCGCTCGCCGCCAACGTTGACCCGATCACCCTCGTCGTCACCGGTCTCGTGCTCTGCGCACTGGTCGTTACCCTGCTGCGCCGCACCGTCCGCCCCGTCGTGGAGGACGCCTGCCGCACCGCCCTCGACCGGATGCGACCGCACCTGCCCGCCGAGCTGCGCCGGCTGGCCCGCCGCTGCTACGAGCGCGTCGAGCCGGCCACCGTCCGCGAGGTCCTGGTCACCACCCTCGCCGCCGGGATCGCCTGGAACGCCGCCGACATGCTGCACCTGGTCGGCCCGGTCACCGCCGCGATCATCGCGACCCTGTCGGTGCAGATGACCTCGCACGCGTCACTGCGCGCGGGTGCCCAGCGCCTGATCGGCACGGGCGCCGGGATCGCGCTCTCGGTCGCGGCGTGGAACGTGTTCGGCCTCAACGCGTGGTCGATCGCGGTGATCGCCGGTCTCGGCCTGGCCGTGGGCCGGGTGCTGCGCCTCGGCGACGCCTCGGTGCTCGTGCCGCTCACCTCGCTCGGCATCCTGGTCGGCGGCACCGCCGTCACCGAGGCGTTCGTGTGGGAGCGCGTCGCCGCCACCGCCCTCGGCATCGTGGTCGGCGTGATCCTGTCGCCGCTGGTCGGCGGCATGACCCCACTGGAGCGCGCGCGCGTCAAGGCCACCCACCTGTCGACCGAGATCGCCCGGCTGCTGCGCCGGCTGGGCAACGGCGTCCAGGACGGGTACGACCGCGAACAGGCCGAGCAGTGGCTGGCCCGCTCCCGGGAACTGGACGAGGACCTCGAGGACGCGATCGCCGCCGTGGAGGAGCTGACCAAGCAGGCCCGCTGGTCGCTGACCACCCCGATCGCCAAGGTCACCCCGCTCGACGAGAAGGTCCGTGCCCTGGAGCACGGGGTGCACCAGCTCAACTCGGTGGCCCGGTCGATGTTCGACGCGGCCGCCACCTCGCACACCCCGGCCGTGCCGAAGCGCCTCGGCCAGGTGCTGATCGCCGTCTCCGAGGCGTTCGAGGCGCACGCCTCCGACGCCGGCAAGCTGGAGCAGGTGCTCAACGACCTGCGCGAGACCCGTCAGCGGACGCTACGGCAGGTGCGCACCGAGACCGAGGACACCGGTGTGCTGGTGCTCACCGGATCGATCATGACCGACATCGACCGGATGGCCGGCAGCCTGGAGCGGTCCGCCCCGGCCCTCGCGGTCGGCGTCCGCGAGCCCGGCCCGGCCGTCCCGGCGGTCTCCGAGGTGCTGCCCGCGGTCCGGATGATCTGGGAGAAGACGGTCACCACGAGGGCAGACCGCTAGGTCTCGCCGTACGTGTCAGGGCGTAGTGTCCCTGTCGGGCGAAGGTCGGAAACACGTACGGAAGGACTCTTTCACGATGGCTGACTTGCGCGAGGCGATCGACCAGGGGCGGACCGCCCTGGGCATCGAGCTGGGATCGACCCGCATCAAGGCGGTGCTGACCGGCCCGGACCACACGGCGATCGCGGTCGGCAGCCACGACTGGGAGAACCAGTTCGTCGACCGGACCTGGACCTACTCCCTCGAGGCGGTGTGGGAGGGGCTCCAGGGCTGCTTCGCCGCGCTCGCTCTTGACGTGCGCGCCAAGCACGGCACCGAGCTGCGCACGATCGGCGCTCTCGGCGTCTCCGCCATGATGCACGGCTACCTGGCGTTCGACGGCGACGACGAGCTGCTCACCCCGTTCCGCACCTGGCGCAACACCAACACCGGTGACGCGTCCGAGGCGCTCAGCGAGCTGTTCGGCTACAACATCCCGCACCGCTGGAGCATCGCCCACCTCTACCAGGCGGTCCTCAACGGTGAGGAGCACCTCGGCCGGATCGCCCACCTCACCACCCTCGCCGGGTACGTGCACTGGAAGCTCTCCGGCCGGCAGGTACTCGGTGTCGGCGACGCCAGCGGCATGTTCCCGATCGACATCGCCACCGGCGGCTACGACACCCGCATGCTCGGCCAGTTCGACGAGCTGGCCGCCGGCCGGGTGCCGCTGAAGCTGGCCGAGCTGCTGCCGGCCGTGCTGCCCGCGGGCGAGGCGGCCGGCACGCTGACCGAGGAGGGCGCACGGCTGCTCGACCCGACCGGCGGCCTCCAGCCGGGCGCCGCCATGTGCCCGCCGGAGGGTGACGCCGGCACCGGCATGGTGGCCACCAATTCGGTGGCCCGCCGTACCGGCAACATCAGCGCGGGCACCAGCATCTTCGCCATGATCGTGCTGGACGGCGAGCTGAGCCGCCGGCACCCGGAGATCGACCTGGTCACCACCCCGGCCGGCGACCTGGTGGCGATGGTGCACTGCAACAACGGCGCCAGCGAGCTGAACTCGTGGGCCGGCCTGTTCGCCGAGTTCGCCACCGCGCTGGGGGCGAAGGCGGACAGCAACGCGGTCTTCGAGACGCTGTTCAAGGCCGCGCTGGACGGCGCACCGGACGGCGGCGGCCTGATGGCGTTCAACTACCTGTCCGGTGAGCCGATCACGAAGCTGCACGAGGGCCGGCCGCTGTTCCTGCGGGAGCCGGGCAGCAGCCTGAATCTGGCCACCTTCATGCGGACCCAGTTGTACTCGGCCCTGGCCACGCTGCGCATCGGCATGGACGTGCTCCAGAAGGCCGAGTCGGTGCAGCTGGACCGGATGTTCGCGCACGGCGGCCTGTTCAAGACCGAGGGGGTGGCGCAGCGGCTGCTCGCGGCCGCCATCGACACCCCGGTCGCGGTCGGCGACTCGGCCTCCGAGGGCGGCGCCTGGGGCATCGCGGTGCTGGCCGCCTTCCGCACCGCCCGCACGCCCGGCCAGAGCCTGGACGCCTTCCTGACCGACGTCGTCTTCGCCGGCGCACGGCTGGACACCGCCGAGCCGGATGCGGCGGACGTCGAGGGCTTCAACGCCTTCATGCGGCGGTACGTGGCCGCGCTCCCGGTCGAGGAGGCGGCGACCCGTCACAGCTGACGGTGCAGACGGGCGGCCTGGCGGGTCAGGTGGTCGCGTTCGGCCAGGTTCGGTGCCTGGGCGGCGGCCTCCGCGTACAGCTCGGCCGCCCGTTTCCCGTCTCCGTCACGTTCGTACAGGTAGGCGGCGACCGCGGCGTACCGGGGAAGGGTTTGATCGAGGTCTGACAGGGCCGCCAGGCCCGCCCGTGCGCCGTCCGCCTCGCCGACCGCGACGGCCCGGTTCAGCCGGACCACGGGGCTGTCGGTGAGACGGGCCAGCTCGTCGTACCACTCCACGATCTGCACCCAGTCGGTCTCCTCGGCGCGGGGCGCGTCGGCGTGCAGGGCCGCTATCGCGGCCTGCGCCTGGAACTCGCCAAGGCGGTCGCGCGCCAGCGCCGCCTGAAGGATCAGGACGCCTTCGGCGATCAGCGTGGTGTCCCAGCGTGTGCGGTCCTGCTCGGCCAGCGGGACGAGGCCACCGTCATCACCGGTACGGGCTGCGCGCCGCGCGTGGTGCAGCAGCATCAGAGCGAGCAGCCCGTACACCTCGGGGTGATCGATCGTGGTGGCGAGCTGCCGGGTGAGCCGGATCGCCTCGGCCGCCAGGTCGACGTCGCCGGTGTAGCCCTCGTTGAACACCAGGTAGAGCACCCGCAGCACGGTCGCCACGTCACCGGGCTGATCGAACCGCACGAGAGAGACCGTCCGCTTGGCCCGGCTGATCCGCTGCGCCATGGTGGCCTCCGGCACCAGGTACGCCTCGGCGATCTGCCGGGTTGTCAATCCACCGACGGCCCGCAGCGTCAGCGCCACCGCGGATGCCGGGGTCAGCGACGGATGCGCGCACAGGAAGTAGAGCTGGAGCGTGTCGTCGACCGAGGTCGCCGGGCCGGGCGGCGGCTCCTGGTCGGCGGCCTCCTCCCGGCGGCGGCGGGCCGCCTCGGACCGGGCCGCGTCGAGGAACCGCCGCCACGCCACCGTGACGAGCCAGCCCTTCGGGTCGCGGGGCGGGTCGTCCGGCCACACCCGCAGCGCCTCGGCCAGCGCGTCCTGGACGGCGTCCTCGGCCGCCGCGAAGTCGGCTCCGCGGCGGACGAGGATCCCGAGCACGCCCGGGGTGAGGCTCCGCAGTTCCTCCGGCGTCATTCGGTGATCGTCGGCATTTCCGCGAAGCAGGGGCGCAGTTCCAGCCACTCGTGGATCGGCTTTCCGTCCTTGCCGGGGGCGGCGGACAGCTCGCCGGCCAGTTCGACGGCCCGCTCGTGGCTGTCCACGTCGATGATCATGTAGCCGGCGATCAGGTCCTTGGTCTCGGCGAACGGGCCGTCGGTGACCGGCGGGCGGCCCTCCCCGTCGTAGCGGACCCAGGTGCCCTCGGGCAGCAGCGCCTGCTCGCTGACGAACTCGCCGGTCCGCACGAGCCGGTTCGCGAAATCGCTCATGTAGGCGATGTGCGCCGAGATCTCCTCGGGCGTCCACTTCTCCATCGGCACGTCGTTGACCGGGGCCGGAGCACCGCGGTAGTGCTTGAGCAGCAGGTACTTGGCCATGATGGTTCTCCCGGAGTGCTGGGTGCGACCCATTGCGGTCGGCGTTCGGACCGGGGACGGAGCCGGTCACCGGTTCTCGACACCATCGTCCAAGATTTTTATGACTCCGGCCGGGCAGAGGGTGGCCGCGTCCCGGGCGGCGGGTTCGTCGGCGGCCGACGGGATCTCCGCCAGCAGAATCACGACGCCGTCCTCGTCGCGCTGATCGAATACGTGCGGAGCAGTGAAAGCGCATTGACCAGCACCGATGCACTTGTCTTCGTCGACGGTGACCTTCATGGCTCCTCCGGTGATCGTTTTCAACCGTTTGCTACCGGGTCATCCCGTGCGTACGGTACCAAGTAATCAGGCGTTTACCTCAGGGAGAGGGTGCAGATGCTCGACTACCCGTTCACGCCACCGACCGCCGTGGACCCGCCCGACGAATGGCGGGAACTGCGTGCCACCTGCCCGGTCGCCCCGGTCCGCACGCCCGCCGGCGTCGAGGCGTTCCTGCTCACCCGGTACGACGACGTGCGCGCCACCATCACCGACCGCCGCTTCGTCCGGAACACCCCGGCCGGCAGCAACGCCGTCGGCACACAGGCCGCCTTCATGGCCGACGAGGCCCAGCACATGCGCTGGCGACGGCTGCTCAGCCGCTCGTTCACCGCCAAACGCATGACCGCCCTGGAACCCGGCATCGCCCGGATCGCCCACGACCTCATCGACGAGATGACCAAGCAGGGCCCACCCGCCGACCTGCGGACCGCCCTCGGGTTCCCACTGCCCGTCTACGTGATCTGCGACCTGCTCGGCGTGCCCGCCGCCGACCGGGAGCGGTTCGCCCGCTGGTCCGACCACTTCCTCAACATCACCCGGTTCACCGCCGAGGAGACCAGGCGCTCCGGCCTGGAGATGTGGCAGTACATGCAGGCCCACGTCGAGGCGAAACGCTCGTCACCGGGCGACGACCTGCTGTCCGAACTGGTCACGGTCGTCGACTCCGAGGACGGCCGGCTCACCGAACAGGAGTGCGTCTTCACCGGCCAGGCGCTGCTCGTCGCCGGGCACGAGACCACCGCCAACATGATCGGCAAGATGGCCGCCATGCTGCTCGCCGAGCGGGGACGCTGGGAACGGCTGCTCGCCGAACCCGGCCTGGTGCCGAGCGCCGTCGAGGAGGTGCTGCGCTTCGACGCCAACCTCGGATTCGGGATGCACCGCATGGTCACCGAAGACACCGAGATCGCCGGGACCGCCGTCGAGGCCGGCACCACCGTGCTGTCGGCGGTGCCGTCCGCCAACCGTGACGAACGGGTCTTCGACCACCCCGACGAGATGGACCTGGCCCGCTCCCCCAACCCGCACCTCACGTTCGGCGCGGGCCCGCACTCCTGCCTCGGTCAGTCGCTGGCCCGGGTCGAGCTGCGCACCGTCCTGGCCGTCCTGCTGGAACGGCTGCCCGATCTGGAGCTGGCGGTACCGGTCGAGGAGCTGCGCCGCCGGCAGGGCCTGCTGGTCGGTGGCCTGGAGGAGGTGCCGGTCCGCTGGTAGACCCTCACCTCCGGTAGAGGGCGGGCGCCGGTGGCAGGTTCACGGCGTGGCGTTCACCGCTGGCCAGCGCCGCCACACAGGCGTGCGCCACGAACGTCGCCGCGAAACCGTCCCAGGCGGACGCGCCACCGGCCGCCCCGTCGATCCAGTCCTGCAACTCCAGCCGGTACGCCTCGGCGAACCGCGGCCGCCAGTCCCCCGGCAGCGCCCGCGCGTGCAGCCCGCCCCGGCGCAGCGACGTCGGCGGCGGCGCGTCCACCGTCACCGTGCCCGTCTCGCCGACCAGCTCACAGCGCACCTCGTAGCCGTACCGGGCGTTGACGAAGATCTCCACGTCGGCGAGCACCCCCGACTCGGTCGTGAGAACCAGCAGCTGCGGATCCTGGGTGCCGCCCGCCTGCCCGCTCGGCCGGGGCGTGTGCACCGCCACCTCGACGATCTCCTCTTCGAACAGCCACCGCACGATGTCCAGCTCGTGCACCGCCGAGTTGGCGATCAGGGCGGAGCTCGGCAGGCCCGGGACCGCGGCCGGATTCCGGTGCACGTTGTGCATCAGCAGCGGCGCGCCGATCTCGCCGCCGGTCAGCAGCGCCCGCATGCCGGTGTAACCCGGATCGAAGCGCCGCATGAACCCCACCGTGATCAGCCGGCTGCCGTGCTCGGTCTCCGCCTCGACGATCCGGGCGCAGGCCTCGACGGTCGGGGCGAGCGGCTTCTCGCAGAGCACCGGCTTCCCGGCCGCCACGCAGGCGAGCACGTAGTCCTCGTGGGTGGCGTCCGACGAGGCGATCAGCACGGCGTCGATGCCGTCGTCGACGATCAGCGCGTACGGGTCGGCGAAGACCCGCGCCCCACCGCTGGCCGCCGCCACACCGCGGGCCCGGCTCCCGTCGACGTCGAAGACACCGCCGACCCGGGCGCCGGACACCGCCTCGGTGAGCAGCCGGGCGTGGTCGGCGCCCATGACACCGGTGCCGATGACGCCGATCCGGGTCACCGTCGGCCCGCCCGCCTCGGCCGGCATCTGCCCCGGCTGAGCCATGGTCGTCACCGTGCCACCTCCATCAGGAACGCCAGGCTGCGGCGCACGTCGCCGACCGGGCCGTCACCGGCGACCGGCGGCCCGGACAGCGCGCAGTCCTGCTCGAGCACGTACCACCCGGTGTAGCCGGCGGTTTCCAGGCGGTCGACGATCCCGGCGACATCCGCGTCACCGGCGCCGAGCGGCGTGTACAGGCCCGCCTTGACGGCGTCCATGTAGCTGCGGCCACCGTCCCGCACGGTGGCCGCCACCGCGAGATCCACATCCTTCAGATGGACGTGGGAGATCCGGTCGGCCGCCTGCTCCAGCAGCTCGGCGGGGTGCATGCCGCCGATCAGCAGGTGGCCGGTGTCCAGGCAGAGCGGCACGTCACTGCCGTCGAGCAGCCGCAGCACCGCGTCCCGGTCCTCGACCGCCGTGCCGACATGCGGATGCAGGCTGGGCCATAGACCACGGTCGGCGGCCATCTCCCGCAGGATCTCCAGGGTGGCGAAGAGCCGGCGCCACTCGCCGTCGTCCAGGCGGACCTTCCGGTCGTAGCTCCCGTCAGCCGAGCGGGCGGCCAGAACCACCACCTCCGCTCCCGCGGCGGCCAGCGTGTCCATCGCGAGAGCCGCCGCGGCCAGGTCGGCCTCGGTGCCGACATGCATGGGTACGGGCAGAAAACCGCCGATCAACCGCAACCCGTGCCGGTCCAGCATCGCCCGTACATCCGCCGAGGTCATGCCCAGATAGCCGGTCGGGCCCAGCTCGGTGGCACGCAACCCGAGCGCGGCCATCTCGGCGAGAACCCGGTCGGCGAACAGCTCGTAGCCCCAGCCGGGCGCCTCACACACGCCCCAGGAGATCGGCGCCCCGCCGATGCGGTCCGCAATGCCCATGACCTGCCCCCTCGAATCCTCGGTGATCACGCCGCCGCTCCCGCCCGCACCAGCCGCACCGCGGCGCCGACCGCGGCGGCCACGTCACCGTCCGGCGGGTAGAGCAGCGCCCGGCCCACCATCAAACCCCGAACTCCCGGTACGGCCAGTGCCCGGCCCCAGGACGCGTACATCTGCTCGGGACTGCCGTACGGGTCCCCGCCGAGCAGCAGCGCCGGCATCGTGGTCGCCGCCATGACCGTCGCCATGTCCTCGACCACCGGCAGTTTCAGCCACGTGTAGGCGCTCGTCCCACCGAGCCCGGCGGCGATCGCCACCGACCGGGCCACCGCGTGCGGGCTCAGGTCGTTGACCACCCCACCGCGCTCGCCGCGCGCCGCCAGGAACGGCTCGACCAGCGCGATCAGGCCACGCGCCGCCAGGTCGTCGACCGCCCGGGCGCTCGCCTCCAGCGTGCGGACACTGGCCGGGTCGGCCGGATCGATGCGCACCAGCATCTTCCCGCCATCGAACCGCATCCGCGCGATCGCGGCCGCGTCATAACCGGTGAACCGGTCGTCCAGCTCGAAGACGGCGCCCTGGAGGCCACCGCGGTTCATCGAGCCGATCGCGATCTTGCCGTCCAGGTCACCGAGCAGCAGCAGGTCCTCGAGGATGTCGGCGGTGCCCAGCACACCGTCCACACCGGGATGGCGCAGGGCGGTACGCAGGCGGCGCAGCAGCTCGTACCGGTCGGCCATCGCCGCGCCGTCACCGCGGACGCCGAGCGCGCCCCGGGCCGGGTGGTCGGCGGCGACCAGGACCAGGCGGTCACCCGGATCGGTGAGCAGAGGCCGGCGGACCCGGCGGGCGGCCGCCTCGGCGACGGCCTCCGGACGGGTGGCCCGCACCCCGCGCAGCGTGGCGAAATCCAGCTCAGACACGGCCGGCCGCCAGCACCCGCTCCACCTCGGCCGTGGTCGGCATGGCGGTGGAGCACTCCAGGCGGCCCGCCACGATCGCGCCGGCCGCGTTGGCGAACCGGATGAGACGGTCCAGGGGCCAGCCGGCCAGCAGACCGTGGCACAGCGCGCCGCCGAACCCGTCCCCGGCGCCCAGCCCGTTCACCACTTCCACCTCGGCGGGCGGCAGCCGTACCCCATGATCTTTGGTCTTGGCCAGAACGCCCTCGGGCCCCAGCTTCACGACGGCGAGTGACACCCCGGCGCCGAGCAACGCGGCGGCAGCCGCGTCCGGATCGTCCTCGCCGACCGCGACCGCGCACTCGGTCAGGTTGCCCACCGCCACGCTGACGTGCGGCAACGCCTCCTGGACGGCGGCCCGCGCCGCCTCCGGCGAAGACCAGAACATCGGCCGGTAGTCGAGATCCAGCACGGTCAACGGACGGCGGCCCCGAGCCCGCCAGGCGGCGTGGTGCGCGGACCGGCTGGGATCCTGGGAGAGGCCGGTGACCGTGCACCAGAACACGCCGGCCGCCTGGATCGCGCCGAGATCCAGCTCGTCCGGCTGGATCATCAGGTCCGGGGCGGTCGGCAGGCGGTAGAAGTAGAGCGGGAAGTCGTCCGGCGGAAAGATCTCACAGAACGTGACCGGGGTCGGCAGGCCCGGCACGGTGGCGACGAACCGGTGGTCCACCCCGAGTTCTGCCAGGGTGCGGCACACGTACCGGCCGAACGGGTCCCCGCCGACGCGGGTGATCACGGCGGTCCGGCGGCCGTGCCGGGCCGCGGCGACCGCCACGTTCGTCGCGCTGCCGCCGAGGAACTTGCCGAACGAGGTGACGTCCTCCAGGCCGACACCGGTCTGCAGGGGGTAGAGGTCGACACCGACGCGGCCCATGGTGACGACTTCGAAATCCGGCATCTCACCTCCGCGCCTTGTTACGGCGATGTGTCATGAAGCCTCCGGTCGCCGGTCGATCACGTCAAGACTTTGTATTGACATTCTTCTCAACACATTGACAAACTTCCGCGCGATGCCCATGCCACCGCTCGAGATCGATCGGCGCAGCCCGGTGCCGCTCTACTTCCAGATCGGCCGCCGCATCGAGGAGGCCATCGAACGCGGCGAACTCGCGCCCGGCGAGAAGCTGCCCACCGAGATCGAACTCGCCGCGACACTCGACATCTCACGGCCGACCGTCCGGCGGGCCATCGAAGAACTCGTCGGCAAGGGCCTGCTCACCCGCAGACGTGGTGTCGGCACCCGGGTCACCGACGTCCAGGTGCGCCGCCGCATCGCCCTGACCAGCCTTTACGACGACCTCGTCGCGGCCGGCCGGCAGCCGCTGACCCGGGTGCTGCGCTTCGGCACCGACCGCGTGGACCGGCACGCCGCACGCATGCTCGGCCTGCCCGGCACCGAACAACTCGTGCACTGCGAACGGCTGCGGCTCGCCGACGGGGCGCCGCTCGCCCTGCTGCGCAACTGGCTGCCGCCACGCTTCGCCGACCTGACCGCCGACGCGCTCGCCACCCACGGCCTCTACCGGATGATGGCCGAACGCAACGGGCGGCCCGCCGTGGCGAGACAGCGGATCACCGCCAAGGCGGCGACACCCGAGCAGGCGCGGCTCCTCGACATCGGCCCGCACACCCCTTTGATCAGCATGCAGCGTACGTCGTTCGACAGCACGGGCACGGCCGTCGAATACGCCGACAACCTGTACCGGGCCGACCACTACGCCATCGAGGTGACCGTCTTCAACCGCTGAGGTCAGCCCACTCGGATTGAACCGGCATGCGGTGGGCATCCGGACCGTCATGACGGTCATCACCACGCCGCAGGAGACCGACGCCGCACTCGTGGACCTCGGGGACGCGTTACGGGCCGGCGGCTACCGGTTCACGACCACCACGCCGGCCACGCACGAGCGGGTCAACCGGCGGCCCGGCAACGCGCGGGCCCGGAGCCTGCGCGACGTCTTCGGCTGGAACCGGCCGTTCGGGCCGGGTGTGCTGCCGGAGCGGATCGTGGAGTTGATGGACCTCGCCGGCGTGCTGGACCGGGACGGGGACATCTGGCGCAGCCGGGTACGTTTCTCCTGCTACGACGGCGAGATCTTGGTGCATTCGGCGTTTCCGGCGACGGACCCGGACGCGGTGTTCTTCGGTCCCGACACCTACCCGATGGTGAACGCCGCGATCGCCGTGATCGAGAGCCGTGGCCGTCCGGTCCGGCGGGCCGTCGACATCGGCTGCGGAACAGGAGCCGGGGCGATCGCCGTCGCCAAACGGGCGCCCGGTGGCGAGATCCTGGCCGTCGACATCAATCCGGTCGCCCGCCACTTCGCCCGGCTCAACGCCCTCCTGGCCCGCACACCGCATGTGCGGGTGTGTAACAGCTACCTGCTCGACGCCGTCGACGGCGACTTCGACCTGATCGTCAGCAACCCGCCGTTCATGATCGACCCGGCCGGGCGGGCCAACCGCGACGGTGGCCCGCACGGGCACGAACTGTCCCTGGCCATCGCCTGCACGGCGGTCGACCGGCTCGCCGTGGGCGGCACCCTGGTGCTGTTCTCCGGCATCGCCATCGTCGAGGGCCGCGACCTGTTCCACGAGGCCGCCGTCGAGCGCCTCGCCGGAACCGGGCTGACCTGGACGTACCGGGAGGTGGACCCGGACGTGTACGGCGAGGAGTTGGACCGCCCGGCCTACGCCCACGCCGAGCGCATCGCCCTCGTCCTGCTCACGGTCACCAGACGTCTGAGGCGGCCGTCATGATCTCCGGCGAGGACGGGCACGGCGTGACCGTGCTCGAGCGCCGTTGCCAGGCCCGACGAGACGGGTCCGGGCGCGGCGGGAACCTTCTGGCGCTCGGATGCCTCCATGATCGATGGCCGAACGCCGGTATCGTCGGAGCCTGTGGGCAGTGTGACGGTGGTGGGCGCCGGGGTCATCGGGCTGAGCGTCGCGTACGAGCTGGCGGTGGCCGGCCACGAGGTGCGCATCGTGGCCGACCGGGAGGCCGTGGACGGCGTCTCCGGGGTGGCCGCCGCCATCTGGTTCCCGCACGACGTCGACCACTCCCCGTCGGTCCTCGACTCGGCCGCGGTCACCTACCGGCGGCTCCAGGAGCTGGCCGGCAATCCCAGCACCGGTGTCCACATGCGCACCGGCACCGTCCTGTCCCGCCGGCCCGACCCGGACCTGAGCTGGACCCGGGCGGTGCCGCACACCGAACCGGTCGAGTGGGCCGGAATCACCGGGATCCGCTGCGTCGTGCCACTGGTCGAGACCAGCACCTACCTGACGTGGCTGCGTGCCGCGGTCCTCTCCCTCGGGGTCGATGTCGACTGGACCGAGGTGAAGGCGCTGGCGGACCTGCCGCCGTCCGACGCCGTGGTGGTGGCGGCCGGGCTGCGGTCGGCGGCGCTGCTCGGCGACGATCAGGACTGCTTCCCGATCCGGGGCCAGGTGGTGCGGCTGGCCAATCCCGGGCTCACCGAGTGGATCACCGACTCGGACAATCCCGACGGGCTCACCTACGTCGTACCGCGGCGCGACGACGTGGTCTGCGGCGGCACCGGCGAGATCGGCTCCTGGGACGAGCAGATCGACCCGGACATCGAGGCCGGCATCCTGCGGCGGGTGAGCGCCCTGGTACCGGAGCTGGCCGGGCAGCCGGTGCTGTCCCGGGCCACCGGGCTGCGGCCGGGCCGGGCCGGCGTGCGGGTGGAGGCGGTCGCCGGCCACGACCGGCCGGTCTACGCCTGCTACGGCCACGGCGGCGCCGGCTTCACCCTGTCCTGGGGCGACGCCGCCCGCATCGCCACCCTCGTCGGCCCCGCCTGAGCGGGCACGGCACGATGAAGCCATGACCGCCGGAACACCTGTCCCCCGTGATCGCGACGAGTCCGGGCGGGCCCGCAACAATCGCCCTCGCGACGGCCTCGGCCGCCCGCTGCCACGCGGCCTCACCGGGGTGCCGACGACGCCGGAGGACCTGATCCTGCCGCCGGACGAGTCGCTGCGGGAGGCACAGCGGCTGCTCGACGCCGGGCGCCCGTTCCACGCCCACGAGGTGCTGGAGACCGCGTGGAAGGCGTGCGACGACGACAACCGCGAGCTGTGGAAAGGGCTGGCGCAGCTCGCGGTGGGCATCACCCATCTGCGGCGCGGCAACACGGTGGGCGCGGTCCGGCTGCTCACCCGCGCCGCGGATCGCATCGAGCCGTACGCCGGGACGGCCCCGCACGACGTGGCCGTAACCGACCTGACCGCCTGGGCCCGGACCCTGATCGCCCACATCGGCGAACCGGTCCCGGAGTCCGAACTGGCCCCCCGCCTGCAGCGAACGGCTATTTGACCCGGCGGGTCGACCGGACCACGATCTTGTCGTATTCCTTGTGCTCGTCGAGCCACTCGCCAAGAAAAGGACACATGGGTACGACGGTGCGGCCCCGCCCGCGCGCATCGTCCATCGCGGCGCGCGCCAGGGCCGAACCGACACCCTGCCTCTCGAAGCGGGCATCGACCTCGGTGTGCGTGTAGACGACGATGTTGCCGCTCACCTGGTAGGTCAGCACCCCGGCCAGCTCGCCGGACTCGTCGCGCGCCTCGAAACGCTCCCGCTCGGGCGCTTCGTCAACCGTGATCGTCACCCGCCTATCCAACCACGCTCAATCAGCGTCGATACGTCTGGCTTCAGCCTCGATCTCGCCGGCCTCCGCCCGCGCCCGGGCGACGATCTCATCGGCCTCCGCCCGCGCCTGGGCGACGATGTCGTCGGCCTGCCGCCGGCCCTCGGCGACGTGGTCGGCGGCCTGCGCCTCGGCGAGTTCGAGCAGCTCGTGAACACGGGTGCCGAGACCCCGCAGCGCCGGGGCCGGCGTCTCGTCCGATGCGGAACGGCCCTTCGTGGCGAGCAGGATCAGCCCCGCCACCACCGGAACGAACGCCGCCACCATGCCCACCCGCCCGGCGAGCGCCGCGCCGGCGAGCCCCGCGCCGACACCGATCAGGAACAGGCCAAGACCTCTCATGACGGCATGTTATCGACGCACGCCACTATCAGTGGTCAGGGTCCGCGTTTCGCTTCCAGCTCCTTCTTTCCGGTACGCGCGACGTCGTCCCGCCTCACCAGGGCCGTCCCGTCCGGTCGGCGCGATCCCGCTGCCCACTCCGGCCCGTGCCGCCCCCGCCGGGCGTAGATCGGTGGTTGCGCCAGTCACCCACAGGTGCACGCTCACTCCGAAAACCCCGACCGGCCGACGATCTTGGGCGATTGCAGTTTTCGGGCCGATCTTGATTCCTGGTTGTCGCCCAACGGCAGATCATCGCCCACGATCTATTTCCGCTGGAAGATCTTGGGTTATCGGATACACCCGAGAGTCTTCTTCCTGGTCGCCCACGGCCGAATCCGCAATCCCTCGACAGCAGGACGCGTCACCCGGAGCGATCTTGAACGATTCACCACCCGAGGCGGTGGTAAATCGTTCAAGATCGCACAACAGCAGCGTGCAAAGCGGGCGAAACGGGCGCCTGTTTCCGGCGAAAGCCCCATTTCCGCCTAGCGCGGCGGACGGCGCCCCCCCGTTAGCGGTTCGCCCGACCGGGCGCTTGACGTAGAACCGCAAACACCCAAGAAGAAGACTCCCGAATGGCCGCGATCACACAAATCACCGCCGACCATTCCGGCCATCCTTGCGGATGGCCGGAATGGTCGGCGGTGACCAGCCGAATCTCGCGGCGAAGGCGGGAAACACGCGAACAGGCGGCTTGACATCGCGGACCTCGACCACGAAAGACCGCTAGCCGGCAGACTCCCCACCCCACTGCTCGGGAGCGACGTCAGCCAGCGTCTCGGAGAACGTCCAGTGGTGCCCGGCCAGATCGACGGCCTCGTACTGCCGCTCGCCGTACTCGAAGTCGGTCGGCTCCATGAGAATCCGCGCCCCGTGCGCCCCGGCCCGCTCGCGGTGCCCCCGCGCGTCCTCGACCCGGACCATCACGGAATGCGTGACCACGTCCGCTTCCGGCTGCCGCCGCTCGTTCCGGACATCTGCGACGATCAGCGCTCCGTCCCCGAACCGCATCTGCGCGCGATGGTTCTCCCCGATCCGTACCCGCTCCTCGAACCCGAACGCCGCCGCCAGCCACTCCACGGCTTCGCGAACGTCGGGATAGGTCAGCACCGGAATGACCGTGGCCGCGGGAATGGAACGGTTGGGCTTCATGCCGTCCGATTCAATCACCTGCGCTCCGACCCCGTCGCTAACCGCCGGACAGGCGCAGCTTGGCCCGGCTCCACGATGCCTGCCCGGCCAGCATCTCGACCGCCTCGGCCGGGTCACGCCGGGCTGTCGCCGCGATCGCCGTAATGCGGTCGGCCAGTTCACGCGCCCATTCGCGTGGACCTCGGCCGCGATCGCGAACGTCGCAAGGCCTCCGGACCGGTCGAAGAACGGGACGGCCTCGGCACGGATGGCTTCCGCGACCTCGTTCATGACGGACTCCGCGGACGGCAAATCCTCGGGAAGCTCCCGGAAATCACCGAGCCGGGTGGCTCGCTTGTCCAGTCCGAAGTCGGCGATCAGGTGATCGGCCGGTTCGATGCTTCCGGACACCCCAGCTCGCCTAGGACTCCGGACGCGGGTGCTGGGTCAGGATCGTCGTCACGGCGACATGCCTCGGCCAGCGGAAGCCCCGGTCCCCTTCTCGCGGCTCCATCAAGCGCTGGATCTCCGGCGGCGGGGCGTCACGCAGAAGCCCGGAATCCTCCGGCACACCGAAGGCCCGCGCGACACTCTGGGCCAGGTCAGCGCCGGCATCACCGGGCCCGCCGAAGAAGGATCCCTCCTTGTCGAGAGCCACCGACCAGAACGGCTCCTCGTGATGGGAACCGCGGCAGCACACGCCTCTCCAGGGCCGAATCATGCAGCACCACGGTTTGGATATCCGCGCCACGTCCTCGACCCTCTTCTTCCCTTGGAGAATCAGGTCACGCACCTCCCTGGCATGAGCGAAGGTAGCTCCGAGATTCTCCGGGAAGCCATCACTCATCGGGCATATCACCGAGGTGCAGGAATCTATCTGAGAGTCGTTGTAGAAGACATACGCGGGCACCAGTCCCCGCATCCGGCACTGCTCGATCAGCACGTCCACCTGCAGCCGGCTCTTCTTGAACCTGGTCGCTGCGATCCGGTGACCCAGCTCCTTGTACACCCCGTTCGCGTACAGTCGCTTGGCCTGGATCCGTATGCCCAGGCAGCGCCCTCCGACGAACCAGATTTCCCACAGCCAGTCGGCGCCGGTCAGGTTCTCCCCGCCCCTTTCGAGGGTGTAGGCCGCCCCGTGAGGAAGACTCCTCGCGATGGAGAGCAGGGATTGCTGGGTGCTGGTCTCCTCGAATCGGCTGATCCCGAATTTTCGGCTGTCGGTCATATCGCGGTGGACGGCAATCGACGCGCTTTTCAAGGCCCATGCGAAAAGGGGTGTGGGAACGGATTTTCCGGCGAGCGTCGACGGCGTAGCCATCACCTCATCATGGCACCGTTCACGATCGGTTTCGGAGGAATCCGGCGCTCCGCGACCGGGTCAGTGGCGGCTGACCAGGTCCGCGACTTCGGTACGGGAGGTGACGCCCAGCTTGCGGAGGATGTTGGAGACGTGGACGGCCGCCGTCTTCGGGGAGATGAAGAGGCGCCGGGCCAGCTCGGAGTTAGTCAGGCCGTCGCTGATCAGGACCGCCACCTCGCGCTCGCGCGGGGTCAGGGCCGCGACGGGTTCGGCGCCGGCCGGGTCCATGCCCAGCTGGGCGCGAACCAGGGCGAGGTGCGCCACCCGCCAGCCGCCCCACCCGGCCAGCAGTGGGCCGGCCGCGGACACGTGGACAGCGGCTTCGCCGGTACGGCCGAGGGCGAGCAGGCAGCGGGCCGCCCCAACCCGGACGGTGCCGCGGGCGGCCGGGCCCAGCACGTGCGCCTCGACGATCGTCTCGAATCCGGCCAGCGCCTCGGCGTGCCGCCCGTGGACGGCCGCGAGCTGGGCGTCGACGAGGGTGCGGTAGGCGTCCCACACCTCGGCGTCGAGCAGCGCGACCGCCATCTCGTCGAGTCGGGCCGGCGACAGGCCGAGTTCCACGGCGGCGGAGATCAGGTCGTGGGCCTGTTCGCCGTTGCGCCACGTCTGGGCGGCCAGGGCGGTGAGCAGCTGGTCCAGGAGCGTTTCGGCGCGGGCCCGGTCGCCGCGCCGGCAGGCCAGGTGGAACTCCAGGCCGGGAATGACGGTGGGCGGGTTGTTGGGCAGCGCCGCCAGGTCGGCGATCAGCTGCTCGACCCGGTCCAGTTCACCGGCCTCCAGGTGGAGCCCTGCCAGGAAGAGGCCGTGGTAGTCGGCCCAGCGGCCCCGCCGCCGGTAGCCGCGGTCCTGTTCGCGGCCCTCCTCCAGCGCCGCGATGGCGGCGCGCAGGTCACCGGAGCGGACGGCCAGCCGGGCCCGGCCCTGGAAGTAGGCGGCCACCGACAGCGATTCGAATCCGGCGCGTTCGGCGCTGATCCGGGCCCGTTCCAGCATCTCGGCGTACTCGGTGGGCGACGTCGGCGGCTCGCCGTGCACGAGGGTGTGCAGCGCGCGGGCGGCCAGCACCCATTCGCCGGCCTTCTCCGCCTCGTCGACCAGCGCGTGCAGGATCCTACGGCCGTCGGCGGCGGTCTGCGGGCGCTCGATCAGCGTCGAGCCCTTCTCCAGCAGGGCGGCCAGCCGCACGGCCGGCAGGTCGAACTCGTCGGCCAAGGCCAGCGCACGATCCGCCCAGAGCACCGCGGCGTCCAGCTCGTCGCGCAGATAGGCGGACTGCGCGATCGCCGTCATGGCCCGGGCCTGTGCCGCGCCCGGCGGCAACTGCGCGATCAAAACCTCGATGGCGTACGTGAGTGCGCGCATCTCCTCGGGTTCCCGCGACTCCCAGGCGATCCGCACCAGCAGGTACAGCGCCTCGGCCCGGTCGGAGGTGCTGTCCGTCAGGTCCCGCCAGCGCCGCCCGTACCGTAGGGCGTCGTCGAGCAGCCCGGCCAGCCATGCGGCACGGGCCGCCGAGGCGAGCAGCTCGGTGTCGTCGGGCACCTCGTCGAGGCCCATCTCGGCCAGTTGCAGCGCCTGGTAGGCCGAGCCGATCGACAGATACAGCGCCGCACCCCGCCGGGCGGCCGCGATCATGTCGTCGTACCGGCCGGCGCCGCAGGCGTGGTGCGCCACCATGGCCGGGTCGGACGCGCCGCCGCGCAGCAGCACGTCGAGTGCCGCCTCGTGCAGCCGGCGCCGCTGCCGGGCGAGCAGCTGCCCGGCGATCGCCTCACGGACCAGCGCGTGCCGGAACGCGAACTCGTCCGCACCGGACTCCACCAGCACTCCCCTGGTGACCAGGTCGCGCAGCACGGTGATCAGCTCGTCCTCAGGCGTGCCGGTCACGTCGGCGAGCAGGTCGAACAGGATGCGGTGGCCGAGCACGGTGGCCGCCTCGACGATGCGGTGGCTCACCGGGTCGAGGTCGTCGACCTGGCGGCGCAGCACGTCGGCGAGGCTCCACGGCAGCGGCTGCTCGACGAGCGCCTCCACGTCGTACCCCGGAAGGGCCCGCAGCAGCTCCTCCAGGAAGAACGGGTTCCCGCCGGTGCGATGGTGCAGCGCCGTCGCGGCGCGCAGCGGCGCGGGCGCGCCGGTCGCGGCCGCGAGCATGGCCGCGGTCTGCGAGGGCGTCAGGCGATCGAGGCGTACGTACGTGACGGCGTGCCGTCGCTCCATCCGGGCGAGCAGACCGGCGACCGGCTGGCGGCGGCTCACCTCGTCCGGCCGGTAGGTGCCGATGACCAGCCGCGGGCCTCGATGGTCGGCGGCCCGCTCGAACAGGGCGGCGCTCTCCGAGTCGGCCCAGTGCAGGTCCTCGAAGACGACGACGGCCGGGGCGTCACCGATCAGATCGTCCAGAATGGCGAGCCCGATGTGCAGGCGCTCGACCGGGCTGCGTTTCGGGTCGGTGAGCGCGGCGAGCCGCTCCTCGTCGACGCCGGGACGGCCGTCGATGGCGTCGAGCAGCACCTCGTACGGCCGGGACAGCGATCCCGGCTCGGCCTGCCCGACCAGCACGACCGTGCCGGCGGGCACCGTGTTCAGCAGCTCGTGGACGAGCCGGGTCTTGCCGATGCCCGGCTCCCCCGCGATGATCGCGACCGCCGGCTCACGCGACGAAGCGAGCCGCGCCAACCGGCGCAGCTCGCTCTCCCGCCCGACCATCATCGGGCTGGCGCCGCCGCGGATCGTTCGCACGACGCCAGGGTACCGGTGGGGCGTCCGCGTACCGCTGGGGCTTTCCCGCCCCGGCCGGTCCGGAACCACCGGGCCCGGCCGAGCAGCCGCCCACGCTCCGCCTCGGCGGCCAGCTCGCGGTGCCGCGCGTTCACCAGATCCAGCATCATCTCGGGGTGCAGCAACATGGTCCGTTCCTCCCTGTCGACCTGATACATCGATCCTCGGTCGCGGAAGGCCCCGGCACATCGGCAGCACCCTGCGTATCTTCGCTGCTCAGGAGTACTTAGGAGGGTCGACTAGGGGTTCTAGGTATACCTATCCCTGGGGCCGGCGCTCGATCGCCTGGAGGGACCAGCTGTTGCCGTCCGGGTCACGGAAGTAGACGAAGCGGCCCCACGGCTGCTCGTCGACCTCGCCGACTTCGACCCCGGCGTCCAGCAGGTGTTTGCGGGCCTCGTCGGCGTCGGCGACCACCACCTGGATCTCCTGGGTGCCCGGCGTCTTCTCGGTGAGGCCTTCACCGATCGCGATGGAACACGCGGAGCCGGGCGGGGTCAGCTGCACGAAGCGCAACCCCTCACGCACCGTGTAGTCATGGTCGGCGTTGAACCCGATCCGTTCGTAGAACGCCTTGGCCCGGTCGACGTCGGTCACCGGCACCGGAACGAGCTCGATCTTCCACGTCGCTGTCATGACCTGATTCTCGCGCCTATTGCGGCCATTTCCTGACCGCTACTCGAAAGCCTGGCAGGATGTCCCGGTGCGCGCAGTGATCTTCGATGCGATAAAGGGCCGGCCCGAGGTCCGAGAGGTGCCCGACCCGGAGGCTCCGCCCGGCGGTGTGGTGGTACGGGTGGCCGCGACCGGAATGTGCCGCAGCGACTGGCACGCGTGGGCGGGCCATGACGAGATCACCCTGCCGCACGTACCCGGTCACGAGCTGGCCGGTGTGATCGCCGAGGTCGCCCCGGAGGTGACCCGCTGGCAGGTCGGCGACCGGGTGACGGTGCCGTTCGTCTGCGGCTGCGGCCGGTGCGGGTGGTGCCGCTCCGGACAGGCGCAGGTGTGCCCCGACCAGGAACAGCCCGGCTTCACCCACTGGGGATCATTCGCCGGGTACGTGGCCCTGCACGCCGCCGACACGAACCTGGTCGCCGTACCGGACAGTGTGGACTTCGCGGCGGCGGCGAGCCTCGGATGCCGGTTCGCGACGGCGTACCGTGCTCTGGCCGGCCGCGCCCGGCTCGCCGAGGGCGAGTGGGTCACCGTCGTCGGATCCGGCGGGGTGGGCCTGAGCACCGTGATGATCGCCCGCGCCCTGGGCGGCCGGGTCATCGCCGTGGACCGCAACCCGGAGGCGCTCGCCGTCGCGGCCGCTCTCGGCGCCGAACACACCCTGCTCACCGACGGCACCGACGTCCCGGCCGCCGTCGCCGGCCTGACCGACGGCGGCAGCCACGTCGCGGTGGACGCCGTAGGCAGCGAGCAGACCTGCGCCGACGCCGTCCTCAGCCTGCGCCGCCGGGGCCGGCACGTGCAGGTCGGCCTGCTGCCACCGGTCGACGGCCACCCCCGGGTGCCGATGGCCCGGGTGATCGGCTGGGAGCTGGACGTGCTCGGCAGCCACGGCATGGCGGCCGCCGACTACCCGGCCATGATGGCCCTCATCGAGCGGGGCGCCCTGGCCCCGCAACGCCTGATCGAACGCACCATCGGCCTCGAGGAGGCCGCCGACCTGCTCCCCCGCTTCGACAGCGCGACGGTCGCCGGAATGACGATGATCGACCCGGCCGGCGGTCTCGATCGGCTTGGCCGTACGGACTCGGGTGCGCTGTGAGCTGGTCGACTTCGCTGTGTGCCGCAGCAGCCACGGTCGCGCTTCTCGGCGCTTGCGACTCCGGCGTGCCCGAGAATGCGGAAGAGGATGCGGCCCAGGTGACGTACTCCTGCTGTTCCGCCGAGGACGTCGACACGCTCTACCGTCCCGGCCAGACCATGTCCGTCCATTGGATGGTCGAGGCGCCGAACGGCCCGGCCACTGACGCGCCGCCGGTCGAGCTGACGGCACGCCTGAGCGGACCGTACGCGACGGTGGAGGAACTGAAGGCCGCGGAAGGAGACTTACGGAACCCGGCCGGCGATGTCACCTTCACCGCCCCGCCGATCAGGCCGACCGGCACGCCCGGTGAGCAGCCGGTGAGCAGCATTCCGATCAGCGCCGATGCCCGGCCCGGCTACTACTACCTGATCACATCCGAGAATCAGGGTGGCGGGAGCGTCAGCGGCGGTTCCATCATCCGCGTGGTGGCGTAGGCCTGATCCCGGCAGCCGAAGCCTGGCCCGCGGTCACCACACTATCCAAGGTCTTGCTACGCAAGGTATCTTGCTTCCCATGGACAACACGCGCGAGCGGATCGTCACCAACATCCGCAAGGGCGTACTCGAGTACTGCGTGCTCGCGCTGCTCTCCCAGCGCGACATGTACGGCCTCGAACTGGCCGACAAACTCGTCGCACGCGGTCTGACCGCGAGCGAGGGCAGCCTTTACCCACTGCTCGCCCGCATGCGGCAGGCGAGCACCGTCGAGACCCGCTGGCTGACCCCCGAACAGGGGCACGCCCGGCGGTATTACGCGATCACCACCCAGGGACGAGCACATCTGCGCGAGTTCGCGGCGGCCTGGCGCGACATCCAGCCGCACGTGGACGAGCTGATAGCGGAGGAAGCATGACCAGCGACGTCCTGCCCGAGGCGGCGGAGACCTATCTGCGAGCACTCGGCGCCGAGCTGCCCGACGCGCCGCCGGACACCGTACGGGAGATCGTCGACGACGTCCGCGCACACATCGCCGACGCCCTGGCCGGCGGACGGACGCTGGAACAGGCGCTGGCCGGCCTCGGCAGCCCGCAGACCGTGGCAGCCCAGGCCCGCGAGGAACTCGCCCTGCCCGACCGCACTCCGGACCTGGCAGCACGTGCCGCCCGGCTCCTACGCGCCGTCGCTGTCGCCGTCGGTGTGCTGACCGCCGTCTACGTGACCTTCCTGCTGCCCAGCACGCTGCCGGTGGACGACACCGAGGCCGGCACCACCTTCATGCAGCAGTACGGCCCCGGCCTGGCGATGCTCACCCTGCTCCCGGCGCTCCTCGCCGCCGCACCGTCCGTACTCCCGACCAGGAGACGCGGCCCGGCCGCTGCCGCCGTCGCCGCGGTGCTCACCGTGTTCGTGGTCGTCAAGCACGACATCGGCCTGCACTACGTCCCGCTGATGCTCCTGCTCTGGGCAGCGGCCATCGTCCCGTGGGCGATGCGCCGCGAACGGGGCCGCCTGGCCGTACGGCTGTGGCACCTCACCGCCGCCCTGCTCATCGCCTTCCCCGGCCTGCTGACCGGCGCCTCGGCCGGCACCGGCAAGATCGGCCTGGAACCGGCCGGCCTGGTGTGGGTCCTGCTGCCGCTGACCTTGGCCGCACTCTGCGCCTTCGGCCGCCGCCCCGGATACACGGCAACCGCCCTGGCCGGCACCGCCGTCATGCTGATGGCCCTGCTCGACGGCGGCTTCCTGTTCGCGGCCTTCTGGTGGTTCGGAGGCCTCTACCTGACAATCGGCGCGATCGGCTTCGTCACCACCCCACCCCGCCCCCGAACCCGGCCGGAGCGCCCCACCCCCGCGATCAACACCGCAGCAGTCCCAGGCTGACCCGGCGCGCCCCTCCGGAGGTGACTTGTGAGCATCGCGGGTCCCTTGATCGCTCTTGCCGGCGTCGTCGTCGGTGTTCTGCTGTCGTACGCGTTCGCGCTACTACGAGAAGGCCGGCGGGAGCGGTGGGCGCTCAACCGCGAATGGCGAGAACACCGCCTGCAGATCTACAGCGCCTACGTGATCGACGCCCCGCCGTTCTCGGTACCCCGCTGTTCGGACGCCTCATCAGCACGCGACCCGCATAGGCTATCCAGAATGCCGTAGCGCAGAACCCGCCTCAGCGGGAATCCCAGGATCCCGCGGGATGCGCCCACGTACCGTCCGGAGCTAGAACGAGCTGAAGCTGTCCACGCCCATCAGGCGGAGCACCTCGGTACGCACGGCCGGGCATTCCGCCTTGATCGCGGCGTCCAGTGCGGCGCCGTTCTCCGGCTTGCCGTGTGACTCGAAGAAGGTGGTCAGTTTGCCGGCCAGGTTGGCGTGCCGCCCGACCGGGCTGCCGATCTCCTTCAGCGCTGGGATCTCGCCCTGCAGGTAGGTGCAGACGTCCGTCGCTGAATAGGAGCCGCCCGCCCGGGTTGCTCCGTCACCGCCCGACATGGGTGCATCGGTGGACGGCGGCTCGGTATCGGCTGGGGCGCAGCCGGACAGCACGGCGATGCTGATGATCAGTGCGAGGGAGACGGCAAGACGCCGGTGAGAGGTCATTGTGTGCTGGTCCCGTCCGAGCGAGCGGTGATCAACCAAAGTCCGGTCGGCAGCCGATAACCGGTGCCGGCGGTGAGGAACCGTTCGAGCAGGCGTACCACCCCGGCCCGGGCCTGCCCCTGAACGGCGGGTTCGGCGTCCCGGTAGGCCGCGCCGGCGGGACCGATCTCGATGAGCCATTCGGTGACCACTTCCGGGTCGTCCGGGGCCTCGAGAGCGACGTCGTACGGGTGGATGCCGATGTCGGTGAATCCGGCGGCGGTGAGCAGGCGGGTCACCCGGGCCGGATCGGCGAACGCGAAGGGGCCCGGCTCGTCGCCGATCGGCAGCGGCGGCAACGGTCCCAGGTGTGCCGCCGCACCGAGCAGCGCCGTCGACAGCCACGGGTTCACGCGGCCGTCGCGGAATACCGTTGCGGCCAACCGGGCGCCGGTACGCATCGAACGCCGGACTGTGGTCAGGCCGGCCACCGGATTCGCGAGCAGCATCAACGCCATCCGGGAGTAGACGGCGTCGAACGGCGCCCCGGGCACGGCATCGAGCGTCTCGATGTCACCGGCGACGAACCGCGGTCCTCCGCCGCCCGGCGTGGTGAACCGGTCCCGGGCCGTCGCCACCATCGCCTCCGCGAGGTCGAGACCGACTGCGCTGCCCAGCGGAGCGACGACCCGCGCGATTTCGGCGGTCGTGCCGCCACACCCGCAGCCGACGTCCAACACCCGTTCACCGGCCTGGGGTCGCAGCCAGTCGAGTGCCACGGCACCCATCGGCCGGCCGATCTCGTCGTGCCGGTCGGCCTGATGGACCCACCCCGGCGCCGTCCGGGCCCAGAAGTCGGAGTTGCGGGCGCGCAGCGTGGCCGTGTCATCCATCAGAACGGCATCTCGGCACCGTCGACGCTCGCCGATCGGAAGGCGGCGGCCTTCGCCGGATCGAAGCCCTCCTCCTGGGCGGCCAGTCCGGCGGCACGGATCAGGCGTTCCGACTGGAACCTGCGGAACGCGGCCTCGTCGGCCCAGATGTTGATGATCCGCCAGCCGTCGTCGGACGGGCCGGCCACGTGGGCCAGCAGGCCCGGCGGCCGGTCCGGACCGAGGTGCTTCTCCACTTGCCGATACTCCTGCTCGCTGACTCCGGGCATGTCTTGCACGACGCCGTACGGCATAGCTGTCCCCTGATGTCGATACAATAGAGTGAAGCTCTATCTAATAGTGGACTACGGTGAAGGCGTGACTGTCAACCGTCGTTACGTCTCCCCCCGACGTCAGGAACAGGCCCGGCAGACCCGGCGAGCGATCCTCGACGCGGCCGCCAAACTGTTCGTGGACCCGGGCTACGCCGCGACGCCGCTGACCGCCGTCGCCGCCGAGGCCGGCGTCGCCGTGCAGACCGTGTACGCGGTGTTCGGCAACAAGCGCCAACTGCTCTCCGACCTTGTCGATGTCACCCTGGTCGGCGACGACGAGCGGATCACGATGGCGGAACGGTCGTTCGTGGCCGACATCCGCGCGCTGACCGGCCTGCGGGCGAAGCTGACCCGGTACGCCCGGCATCTCACCGAGACCCATGCCCGGCAAGTGCACGTGATGTTGGCGCTGGCCGGTGCGGCGACCGCCGATGCCGACGCCGCGGCGATCTGGCGCAAGAACCTCGAGGACCGGCGCCGCGGCATGGTGATGTTCGCCGCCGATTTGGCGGCCACCGGCGAGGTGCTGGTGAGTCAGGAGCGAGCCGCCGACATGCTGTGGCTCGCGCAGGACATCCGCAACTACGACTGGCTGGTACGCGAGCGCGGGTGGCCGGTCGAGCGGTTCGAGCGATGGTTCGTCGACGGCGTCGCCGCCGTGCTCGGCGCGCCCGACTAGTACTGCAACGGCACTCAACAGGCGAATGCATCGATGATCGGCTCGTTGTTGAGTGTGTGACGGCGATCGAGGCTGATCGGTGGTCCGGTGAGCTGAACCGGCCCGCGGCCTGATCGACGAGCGGCCGGGCGGCGGCTCACGCACCAGACGTTACGCTGGCCAAATGCCTCGCCGTGCGCTCTTCTTCGTGGTCTCGGCCGTCTTCTCGGTCGTTGGCGCATTTCTGACCTGGCACGGCGCCCTCGGCCTGCTCGCGCAGGTGCCAGGAGCGGGCGACGCCGGCATGCTGACCGTGTCGTACTGCGCGGAGGTTTCCCGCGGCGGTCTCGCCTGCGAGGGCGTGTTCACCACCTCAGACGGAGTGGCCCGCACAGTGAGCGTTCAGAGCGCCGACCGAGTAGGCGCGACCATCGAGGCAACGGTGTTTCCTTGGGATAACAGCCGCGCGTATGCACGTGGATCAGTGCTCGATGCGACAGGGACCACGGTCTTCGGCGGCACGGTACTCGGCATGGGCGTGATGGGCACGATCCTCGTGGCCCGTAATGATCGCCGGTTGAGCGCCTGAGCACACCTGAAGAGAACAATCGATCTTCGGGTAGAAGGTCTGGGCTCCGGCGGAAACCCAGCGGACCTTTCGAGGACGACCTCGACGCGGTCGCAGACCGCCTTGGCCAGGCGGTCACCGGCCGTAGTGCGGACTATTTGCGGACTGATCACGCCGGACCGGCCTTCGACGCGGTCCGGCCGCCTGCAAAACGCCAGGCAGGGAGAGTGGGACGGACGTTGCACCATGCGAACCGTCCCACCGTTGTCCCCGGCGATCGGCGCATCGTGCTGGCCGCCGCGACCTCCGTACAGGCGATGGACGATTCAGGTTGGGTAAAGCAATTGTCCGGTCAACGGGTTCTGCCCGTACCGGCGGCACAGCTCGACCAGAACGTCCTCGTGGGTGACGGCCACGTTCATCACCGTGTCGTTGCCCGCGTAGTAGACCAGCAGCGTGCCATCCGTGCGAGGCACCATCGCGCAGGAGAAGACCACGTTGGGCACATGCACGTAGTCGGATTCCCCGACCCGGCAGTCGGCCCGCGTCGGGAACAGCACCGGGACACTGGACATCTGTACCCGCCGGGGATCGTCCAGGTCGTGCAGCGCGACCCCGAGGACATACGGATTCCCGTCCATGGTGGTGCGCACACCGTGGAACAGGTTGAGCCAGCCGGCCGGTGTCCGGACCGGAGGCGCACCCGGCCCGATCTTGTCCGAGAAGGCGCTGGGTCCCCAGCCCGTACGCATGATCGGCTCGTCGTCGATCTCCCACTCCCCCGCGCGGAAGTCGACGGCGGTCCCGATCCGGATCTGGGTGTACGCGCCGCCGGTGTCGCCCGGCAGTACGTCGTTGGGCCGGAACAGCGCGAAGTACCGGCCGCCGATCCGCTCACTGAAAATCACGACGTTGCGCATGTCCTGTTGGAGGACCGGCCCATGGCGGACGACCCTGGTGAAGTCGTCGGTGACAGCGAGGCAGACCCGCACCTGGTTACGGACCTGCGCATCGTAGCCGCTGTAGGTGATCACGTACTCGCCGTCGACGACGTTGATGCGGGGATCCTCGACCCCACCCGACTCGATCCGCACCATCGCGGACTCCTCGACACCCGATGCGAAGGTATCCGCCGGAGTGGCCGGCTCCAGCAACGGTGCCGGCGCAACCCGCCAGTCGGTGATCCCGTCGGCGCTCCGCGCAACTCCGATCACGCTGACCCCGCAGCGCAGATGCGACCGGAAGACCATCACCGTCTCATCGCCGACAACCGCGACGCCGGCGTTGTGCACCGTGACCACCTGGCGATGCGGTTCGGTCCACACCTCGTTGACATGCTGCGCCGTCAACACCGGATTGTCCGGATAGCGCAGCATTGGCTCGTTCAGCGAGACCACGCCGACACGGCCATGCCCCAGTTCGACCTTGCGCTCCATCACCGCGACGCTACGCCGCCCATCCTGCTCACCAGGAGAAATACGGGATAATTCGCTTCTCGTCTGGCTTCTGGTCGGCAAACCCGGGGCGGTGCCGCGGCGAGCCTGACAGGGCAGCGGAGCGGCGCCGGAAGAGCGCGAGCATGGCCCTGACACGAAGGTGCCCACCCCTGACCGAACGCCCTCGACACCAAAGACAATGCGGCTTCACCCACGTAGCCCGCTGACCGTCGAGGAGGTGCGACCGTGCTCGGGGTTCGAATCGCTTCAAGATCGCGACGCAACCCCGCGACGGCCGCACCTGACTCGCCCGGGATGACCGCATTCAAACCATCGGCCTGACAACCAGGCCGCGGTTCGCATACAAGATCAAAGTGGGCCGGACGTTGCACCATGCGAACCACACCGTCGTCATTCCCGGCGACCCATTGCTGGGGCGCTTGGCCAGCTCATGGACTACTCGGACGCGCTATGACGGGTGATGTCCGCGGTCGTCAAGTGGTCGGAATCAGCGGTGGCCGACCAACTTTCGTGCCATCGTCGCCGGATCCCCGGGGCAGGCATATTGGTCAAGGTCCACCCCCGCTTGCTCGCGTGACCGCGCCGAATGCCGACCTTGTTGCATTTATTTGCATCGATAGACTTTCGTCAATCGGCCGCCGTAGGGTTCGCATGCGTAGCCGTCGCGCAGTGGCCTTGAGGCCTGGGAATCCTCGGCCAGCGACGGCCTGCCGATGCCGCCGAACGATGGTGCCGCGCGAGCCACCGCCGCGAACGGCACTGTCCGGTGCGAGGCGTTTCCCCCCGCCACGCGCCTGCAGCGGTCATGCGGCGCGCACCGTCCCCCGCCCGCATCCCCACCAGGAGAATGCAGTGACCAGAATGATCAAGTGGTCGGCGGCGCTCGCCGTCGTCGTCAGCGGCACCGCCGCCTTCGTCGGCGTGACCGCGCTGTCCTCCGAGGCCGCCACCACGCTGACCGTCGCGGCCGACGGCACCGGCCAGTACAAGACCGTGCAGGCGGCGGTGAACGCAGTCGCCGCCAACAACTCCAGCCGCGCCACGATAAATATCAAGGCCGGTACGTACCGGGAGATTGTCAGCATCCCGTCGAACAAGCCGTACATCACGCTGAACGGCACGGGCTCCGGGCCGAGCAACGTGGTGATCGTCAACAACCGCAGCAACGCCGGCGGCTACGGCACTTTCGGCAGCGCCACGGTGACGGTCGCCGCGAAGGAGTTCATCGCCACGAACCTGACATTCTCGAACGACTACGGCACAGGTAGCCAGGCCGTCGCGATCAACATGAACGGCGACAAGGGCATCTACAAGAATGTCCGGTTCCTCGGCAACCAGGACACGCTGCTGGCCAACACCCAACGCCAGTACATCACCAACTCGTACGTCGAGGGCACCGTCGACTTCATCTTCGGCGACGCCACCGCGGTCTTCAACGCGACCTCGATCTACCAGAAGCGCTCCACCGGCGGCCCGCTGACAGCGGCCAGGACGCCGTCCGGGAACACATACGGCTTCCTGATCTACAAGAGCACGATCACCGGTGCGACCAACAACACCACCCAACTCGGCCGCCCGTGGGGCGCGACCGCGCAGGTGCTGTTCCGCGAGTCGTCGCTCAGTGCCACCATCGCGACCGGGCAGCCGTGGATCGACATGTCCAGCAACTCGTGGAAAAACGCCCGGTTCTTCGAATACAAGAACACCGGCTCCGGCGCGACCACCAACAGCAATCGCCCGCAGATGAGCGCCTCGACCGCCGCCAACTACACCCCGCAGAAGTACCTGGCTGGCTCCGACAACTGGAACCCGATCGGCTGACAGCCGCCTTCTCCCGAGCCCGGGGTGCCGCATCGGCACCCCCGGGCTTGTCTTTGGGTACGTGGCGGGGTTCGGCTTGGCCGGAAGCGGACCGCTCCGGGCAGAATTGAGCCGCGGCGAAGGCGGCCGGGGTCCGCACGGTGGTGGACCTGCGCACCGCGCCGGTGGAGATGGGTCGTACGCCGGAGCGCCCCATTATCGCAGCGAAGTCGCTGGCCGGCCTGGTCTTCGGGCCGGAGCCGCCTTGGCGGCGTCCAGACCGGGGTGACGTCCCAGGTCGATCTCGTCGATGGCGTCGTTTTCGTCCTCGTGGACGTAGGCGAGCAGCCA
This sequence comes from Actinoplanes lobatus, assembly GCF_014205215.1. Lineage (NCBI taxonomy): Bacteria > Bacillati > Actinomycetota > Actinomycetes > Micromonosporales > Micromonosporaceae > Actinoplanes > Actinoplanes lobatus. Next base: position 6,047,178 of record NZ_JACHNC010000001.1, on the reverse strand, counting down.
CGCCTCGTCCGCGTTCGCGACGAACGGCCGAACCCGTAGTCGTACGGAATGCTCACGCTCCAGCTCACCCGGAGACATCGAAGGCTCCTACGTCCGCCGCAGCCGTCTCCGCCCGCACAACTCGGGCTGAACAAACAGCGGCCGGTTCGCGCAATGCCTCACTCGACCCGCGCGGATTCGCAAATCGACAAGTTGTGGGCCGGACGTTGCACCATGCGAACCGCCCAGCCACCCTCACCGGCGCCCCTCTGCTGGGACGTTTGACCAGTTCACGCGGCAATTGGGGTACCGCGTGAACGCTGACGGCGATCAGCTGATCGGCGACCGAGTCGTCACCGCCGCGGCGCTGATCATGATAAGCGTCTTCGCGGGCTTCGCCCTCGCCGACGACATCATCATCATCAAGTCGCTCGGGTTCGCCCTCGCGTTTGGAGTGGCGGTCAACGCCCTACTGGTCCGGATAACCATCGTCCCGGCTGTGCTGTCGCGATCAGCGTGATGGCTGCCGAGGTGGCTCGACAGGATCCTGCCGGACGTCGACGTCGAAGGTGAGCGGCTGGCACGGCAGCTCACCGATGACAGGCCTCCACCGGCCGATCAGCGCGGGCTCACCGCGGTGGCCGGCGACCCCGCTGCCGGGCAGCACCGGTAACCGGCTCGACGCGCGGGAGCGGCGCGTCGTTCCGGCTCGCACCGGTACGGCTGTCTACAACGGACGTGCGGGGCTGACGTCCGTCGTCAGAGCCAGCTCACGGCCCGCCTCCACGTCGCTGAGCAGCGACTCCACGCGACCCTTCGCCAGCCCGTACGAGTCGGAGCCGAGCACCTGGCGCAGTGGCGAAGCGCTGTTCGAGGCGACTGCGATGACGGCCGCCACCACCTTGGCCGGGTCGCCGAGCTGGGTGCCCGGCATCGCGAGGTGTGCCGTGGTCATCTCCCGGATCGTGCTGTATCCGTCCACGGTCGACGCGGGCAGACCAAGCGAGACCGGCCGCAGGAAGTCGGTCCGTGTGTAGCCGGGCTCGATCAGCGAAACCCTGATGCCGAACTCGGCAACCTCGGCCGCGAGCGACTCGGAGAGTCCTTCAAGGGCGAACTTGCCGGCGCAGTACAGCCCCCACCCGGGGAACGCGGTCAGGCCAAGGATCGACGACACGTTGATGACATGTCCGCGCCGGGCGGACCGCATGCCGGGCAGCACGGCACGCAACACGTTCCAGACGCCGAAGATCTGCACCTCGAACATGCGCCGGACCTCGGCGCTGCTGGTCTCCTCGACCGCGCCGAGGAACCCGTAGCCGGCATTGTTGACCACGACGTCGATCCCGCCGAAACGGTCGGTGGTCGCGGTGATCGCGGCGGTGACGGCCCGCTCATCGGTGAGGTCGAGTTCGATCGGCAGCAGCCGCGTGCGGTCGACGTCGTCGAGGGCGGCGGTGAGGCGTTCGGCGGAGCGGGACGTGGCCGCGACGTTGTGCCCCTGCGTCAGCAGTTGGCGGACGAGTTCGAGGCCGAGGCCGCGGGAGGTGCCAGTGACGAACCATGTGTTGGACATGGTTCCATGCTCGATCGCCCGGACCTGGACGGACATGGCTGAGCAGGCCCAGCGCTACCTGGGAACGGCATGCCTACCCAGGTCCGTGTGCGCCGGGCGCGGTTGGTGCGACCATCGGGGCATGGCAGCTTCGCGTACGGATCTGGGCGACTTCCTGCGCAGGTGCCGGGCCGGCCTGACGCCGGAGGCCGTGGGACTCGACGACGGCGGCCCGGCGAAACGGCGGGTCCGCGGGCTGCGGCGCGAGGAGGTCGCTCAGCTCGCCGGGGTCAGCGTCGACTACTACACCCGGCTGGAACAGGGCCGGCACGCGAGCCCGTCGGAGGCGGTGCTCGAAGCGCTGGCTCGGGTCTTCCGGCTCGAACCGGCGGCCCGCGCCCACTTGGCCGACCTCGCCCGCCCTGCACGGCACAAGGCGGCACAACCACCCGCGCAGCGTGTGCGGCCGGCCATGCAGCAGCTGATCGCCTCGATGAGCGAGCACCCGGCCCTGATCCTCGGCCGTCGAACCGACGTACTCGCCGCGAACACGCTGGCCCGGGAGCTGTTCACCGATTGGACCAGAATGCCGCCGCGGGAACGCAACTACGCACGGTGGATGTTCCTGGATCCGGCGGCGGCCGAGCTGTTCCTCGACTGGCGCACGGTGGCCGGCGAGGTGGTCGGCACGCTCCGCCTCTACGCCGGGCGCCATCCCGACGACGTACGGCTGAACGAGCTGGTCGGAGAGCTGACCATCAAAAGCGCCGAGTTCTCCGCATGGTGGAACGGACACCAGGTGCACGAGCGCACCCATGGCGTCAAACGGGTGGCTCACCCCGCCGTGGGCCCGATGACGCTCCGGTACGAGGCGCTGCCGCTGCCCGGCGACGCGAACCAAGTGTTGTTCATCTACCACACCGACCCGGGCAGCAGCTCCCACGACAACCTGGCGCTGCTGGCGATGCTGTGCGGCGGGGCATCCTCACCGCGTGGCGGCCGTGTCCAGCTGGACTCGTCTTCACGCCGGACCGAGCCGCCGGCGCCTTATCAGGGAGCCTGAGAAGCCGCGATGACACGGACGGCTCTTGGCCCGGCCACCGGTCGGTGGTTCGCATGCAAGATCAAAGTGGGCCGGACGATGCACCATGCGAACCGCACCACCACCGTCCCCGGCCGACCGTTGCCGGGACGTTTGACCAGTTCACGCCACACATTTGAGGTTCGCTTGCAGCACTCGCCACTGATCTCCCCAGCCCGATCCTCGCCGACCTGACCGGCATACACCGTCACACCTTCATCCGCTGGGTCCTCTATGCCAGACGCGACTGGCCGAGTACCTCGCCGCCCGAGCCGAGGACGCGGCCGAGGAGCGGACGAAGAAGGGGTAACTGTGACGGGCGCGAGCCGGGCTCCACGAGAACTGACATAGCTTGCCCCACTGGTGTCTCTGCCGAGTTGGGTTCCCCAGCCGGGCATGCCGGTGGTCAGAATCCGATGGCTTCGCGGAGCAGTAGAACGGTGCCACGCCCGGGGTGGGGTTCTGCGTTGAGGATGAGCAGGCGGTTGAGGGCGCTGGGCTGCCCGTAGGCCTTTATGGCGCGTTCGTGTTCCAGCGGAAGGCAGTGGTCTTCGACGCGCCGCAGGGCGGTGTCCAGGTCGGGTACGACCTTCTGCGCCCCGACGATCCAGATCGCGCGGGCCGCGGCGCCCGAGTAGCCGGCCAGTTGGCTTCCGCTGGCCGAGGCGGCCACGAGGGATCCGGTCTCGGTGACCGCGGCGACGCTGCCGACGATGACCTCGGGACAGGCGAGCAGCCGCCAAATGTCGGCCAATTGGGTGGCGCGGTCCATGGTCCTGCTGCGTGCCTTGACGGACTCGTAGCGCCCGCTGTTGTTGATGTCCTCATCGATGCCGGACAGGCGGAGGGTCTCGCTGGCCCCGGTGAACACCGTGGCGCCCTCGGGGATCAGCTCCCTGACACGGGTACGCGCGGCGGCGGCGTCATCGAGGATCTCGACGGTGAAACCGTGTGCGGTCAGCGCGGCGGCCGCGCGCTCCAGGCGCTGCACGGGTGCAGCTTCGGCGAATGTCGTCTGCGGATTTGTGGTGGTCATGGTGTCGCCGGACCTTCCTGTTCGCTGGATGATGTGAGCCCGCCTCACGTCGTTTCGGACCCTGCGGCTGTCAGGGCTCGAGGTCGACGACGCCTTTGCCGCTGCGGACGTCGAACGGCACGGAGACCTGGTCGTGCGTGATCAGCCAAGTGCCGTCGATCTTCCGAAAGCAGTACGTGACCCGGACCCACATGCCGGGAGTCGCCGTGCCGTCCTTCAACGTGCCGCTGAGACGAGTGAAGCCATGCCCGAAGGCCACCTCCTCGCCGACGATGACATTCAGATCGCGAACTTCGTAGCTCACGTCTTCGAAGAAGGCGAACACGTTCGCCCAGTTCTTGAGCTTCGCGTCGATGCCCACGTGCTGCAACGGAGGCTCGACGTCGAACGACACGACGTCCGTCGAGTAAGGCTGCTTCAGCGCGCCGAGGTCCTTGGCCCGGAGCCCTTCGACGATCGTCTCGATCTGCTGGCGGATCTTGGCTTCGTCAATGTCATGCTGCGTCGGCATTGCTGTGGTCACCCCTTCGCGATGGCTCTTGGCTCATGCTCGAAGTTATGACCGCGGGGCTATCTTGTCTAAGATCAATATTGCTATGGCGTTATGCGCTGGAGGGCATGATGGACCTGAACTCGCTCAAGCAGTTCCTGGTCGTGGCGCGCCTGGAGCACCTCAGCCGGGCAGCCGAGGAACTACGCATCGCCCAGCCGTCGCTGAGCCGAACCATCGCCCGGCTGGAGAGCGAACTGGGCGTACCACTGTTTGATCGCAGTGGCCGCCTGCGGCTCAACGACATGGGCAAGGTCTTCCGGCATCACGTCGAACGAGCTCTCGGCGAGCTGGATGCCGGACGACGCGCCGTCAACGACGCCACCAGCCACGGGTTGGGCACCGTCAGACTGGCTTCGGAAACCTTCCTCACCCTCACGGGCCCACTGGCCGTCTACAAACGAGCTCACCCCGCCGCCGAGGTCGAGCTGCACTGGTCACCCGCCGACGACATGGCCCGCCGCCTACGCGCCCAAGAGGTCGACCTGTGCCTCGCCTCGCAACCGATCCACGCCGAGGGCCTGGCAGCCGCGCAGCTGTTCCGCGAGGCGGTGGGCGTGGGCGTGCCACTCGGCCATCCGCTGGCAGGCCGGACGTCCGTGAACATCGATGAGCTCGCCGACCAACCGTTCGTCACCGCCCGCAAGGGGCACTGGCTCCGCAGACTGCTCGATCGGCTGTTCGCCGCGCGGGACCTTACCCCGAAGATCGTCTGCGAAAGCGACGAACACAGCGCCATCGCCGACCTGATCAGCGCCGGTCTCGGCATCGGCCTCGTGCCCGCCCTTGCCCGCCGCAGCACCACCCGCGCCCCCGTCGCCTGGATCGACGTCGACGATCCCGACTGCTCCCGCGCCGTCACCCTCTACTGGGGCATCGACAGCCACCTGTCAACCGCCGCCCAACTGATGCGCACCACGATCACCAGCTGGAACTGGCAGACCGACGTACCTCAGGACACGCACTCCTGATCGTTGGTAAGCCCGGCTTACCCCATGCGCTGTAGCCGATCCGCCTTCCAGCGGAAGGCGACGCCGTACGTCGGCGGATCGTGGAAGAGGAGATGGTCATCGGCGCCTCCTGCCGGAGCGGAGCGGGTACGTAGCCCGACAATCACGCGCCGCTCGATCCGGCCGAAAGAACCTGCCGAGACCCCAGCCCCCGAGGCGATCTGGGCTGCGGGCGAGAGGGTCGTGGCGGCCTCAACACCGCTGACGAGCCGTTCGACGCCATCGAGACCGGCGAATGCAAAGCAACCATCGAGAAGCTCATCGCCGAAATCCGGATCACCGAGAACGGTGAGATCGTCCCGGTGTTCCGTGTACCGGGCAACGTCCCGGTGAACGCGGATACCACCGCCATGTCCACCGGTGACGCCGGCGAACCGGATTCGGTTCGCACAATGCTCCACTTGGTGGGGCGGGCGGGACTCGAACCCGCGACCGAGGAATTATGAGATCGACAACCCGAGTCGATCTACCGGCACAAACACCCGACGACCTGCGAAAACGCTTGCCATGATCTGACAGCGTTCCGCTACCTTTCCGGACCTCGTGCGGACTGATTGCGGACTAGTCGATCACCTGAGTGACGGGATGCTTCACGAGGCAAACCGTGCACCGGGGGATCTGTACCGGCCCATTCCACAGGTCATGCGCCCAGTGGGCTCGGGCGCCCTCTGGGATGCAGTCGGGACGCCTGCCTAGTCGGCCTGCATGGGCACGGGACTTCCCGGTGCCCACAAAGTAGAGGTTGCTGTAGTCGTCCCGCACCGGTGCGTCGTCGTAGGTTCGGGCCTTGAAGGGTTCGAGGACCTCGAACCAGACGGTCAGCTCGCTGGGGTCGCTAACCGGGCCGGGGTCATCCTCGCTGTTCGTCATGTAGCAGCGACCTCCGCATGCATCGACTCGGCTGCCAACCTAGTCGTCAGTTCACGCAGGAACAACCGGATCAGTCGCTCGGCAAACAGAGCGCGGAAACCCCGAACCTATGGATTACCCGCGGTAAGGGTGGATCAAGAGTCGTACGGGGTCAGACGGCTTGATCAGGTTCGGTCCGGGCCGGTCCAACTGCTGGCGTTGCTGTAGTTCGCTGCTGCGCTTCTGCCGGTCGCATACTGATGCGGTGACCTCGTTCGATCAAGCTTCAGCGGAAGCGGCCGAAGCCCGCGGTGACTGGGATGCTGCCATCGCAGAGGTCAGTCAGTTCGCCGAGTGCTACAGCCCTGACTATCACCGGCACCACGCACATTTGTGGCACATGGACCTGCTCGCAAAGGCTGGGCGCCTACACGAGCTCGCCGATCTAGCCGAAAACGATGTGCACGCGCGACGCCGACTCGACCGGTTCCTGTTCGAGGAAGGCCGCGACAGCGACCTACGCCAGCGCGCCGAACGCGGCGACAAGACCGCTCTATATCTCCTGGTCCGCCTACTTCGCGGACAAGGCAAGTACGGAGCGGCCACGCAGGCGGTCTTGGATATCGACGAGCCGAACTCCTACGCCGCCGAACTGGCACGCCACCAGCTCAACGACCAGGTGTAGAGCAAAAACCCACGCCCAACACTCGGGTGGATCCGGTGGGTCTCAGCATCCAGATGGCCGATTCTCGATCGACTTGACGATTGCTGCCCGGTTGGTTCTGTTTGGGACGAATCTTGACTCATCAGATGTGACGTTTCTCAATGGATCAACGACATTGTCGACGTCGGCGCGGTTGGTCGTAGCGCATAATCGCTGCACCGAGCCGGTACCTCCTCGGGCTCCCTTCCGTCGCCTTCCTGGGAGCTGAAGACGCGTGACGACGGTCATCGCATGCCTCGCGCTGGCAGTATCGGTCGCATCGCTCCTCTGGCAGGTTGCGTCCTGGTGCAACTCCGGCCCGCGCATCCAGCGGACATCAAATATCTGAAGTCTCAGCGGCTGCCAACCATCATCGAGCCAGGCGCAGCGGTCCGTGTGTACGCCCCGCTCAAGAATGCGGAGGGACGGACGTCCAAACTTGGCTTGGAGCACAAGCACTTGATACCGCAAGCGCTAGTGGGAACAAACTGGACCGGAGACCGGTAGGACGTAGCTCGGCGTCGACAGTCGTGGGCTCCTGCTCGAAGCCATGTTGGAGGTTGGCGGGTTCAGCGGATCGGCCCCGCTGAACAAGATCCGCCGAATCCGCCGACCAAATCTGGACACGCTGACGCCACAGAGGCAGCGCTCCTAGCCGAACCTCTACGAGCAGTCCATCTCCCAGGATCGCCGCACTCCGCAAGCGTCGGATGGCGCCCCTCGGCGTAGTCCCGCCTACATCCTCCTGCGGTCAGAACGAGGACCGGTTGCGGGACGCGGAACGCTGGGCACGGCGGTCAGGAGTTGATGTCGAGGTCTCCGTCGACGCCGCGGACGATGCGGATCGCGCCGGTGGCCTTGGTGTTGGTCACCGACTGCTCGCCCTGCGGGTGGGACGGCGTGGCCGGGCGCTCGCCGGGCTGCGTTGTGACGACCGGCGGGTGGTCGCCGAGCCGGGCGTTGCCGGCCACCCCGTCGACGACGTCGATGGTCGCGCCGGACTCCACGTTGTCGACTCGCTGGGCGGCGGAGCCGGCGCCGGGCCGGGCGAGCAGGAAACTCGCCGTCGACAGGCCGAGGCCGGCGATGCCGGTGATCGCACCGACGACGCTGGCCGCCTTGTCGGCGTCCTCCAGGCCCAGGTCCAGGAAGAACAGCCCGACACCCATCAGGATCAGGCCGAACACCATCATCGTGATGATGACGACTCGCCGCTGTTTGACTGCCATCGCTCCATCATGGCGCAACCGGGTGAGCCGTAGGGGGCCGGTCACTCCCGGGTGATCGGGACACAGTTTCCGGTGAGGTAGCCCTCGTTGGCGTCCTTGACCAGGCCGTGCCCGGCCAGCGCGATCCGGGCGCACACCTTGGGCGCGTCGGCGATCGCCCTGGTGTAGCGCTTGTCGTCGAGGTCCAGGACCGACGGGTTGCGGTCTTCGACGTACCATTCGCCCTGGTCGGCCTTGGGGGCGTGGGAGCCCATGTCGTGGTCGGCCGGATAGGTGCCGTCGCCGCCCCACATGTGCAGGTGGAAGCCGCCGCTCACGTCGGGCGTGGATCCGGCCCACTCGACGTCGTAGTCGATGGTGAGTTTGCCGTCGGCGACGACCGCCGAGGTGAGGCACACCCAGCGTTTGTTGCTCTTGATGGCGTCGCTGCACACCTCGTCGGCCGGCGGTCCGGCGTTCACGCTCGGCGAGGCCGGGGTGGTGGCGCCCGCGCCGGTCAGCTCCTTGGCCCGGTCCTTGAGGCCGAACTGGGCGTAGGCGACGCCGGCCGCCGCCAGGACGGCCGTGACCGCGCCCACGGCGATGAGCAGGGTGAGCCGGCGGCGCGATCGGCGGCGTTCGACGGCGGCCCGCCCGGTCGGCGCCGGTCGCGGCTTGACGGTCGGGAACCCGCCGCTCGGGACCGCTGCGGCGCGCGCCTTGACGGGCGCGGCCGGCGGGGTGGGCGAGGCGGCCAGAAAGGCGGTGGGCTGCGCCGGGAACGTCACCGGCGGCGCACTGACCTGAGGAACACTCACCGGCGCGGAACTGACCGGAGCAGAACTGACCGGGGTGGAACTGACTTGGGGCACCGGGAGGGGTGCCGGGCGGGACGGGCGCGCGCTCGCGCGACCGGACACCGGCCCGCTGGGCTGCGCCTGCTTGCCGCTGGCCAGCCACGCCGCACCGAGCGCCACCGCATGCTTGGGATGGGCGTCGACCGCGACCGGCCGGTCGAATTCGGAGGCCACCAACTGGGCGACGATCGGCATCCGGGACGAGCCGCCGACCAGCAGGATCGAGTGCAGCTGGCCGGGGGTGACGTCGGCGGAGCGGATGGCGCGTTTCAGGGCCTCGACGGATCCGTACAGGGCCGGGCGGACCATGGCCTCGAACTCGGCGCGGGTGAGCCGGACCTCGGTGGCGATGTTGGGCAGCAGCACCGGGATGGTGGTGTCGGTGTCGGAGGAGAGCGCCTCCTTGGCGTGCACGCACTCCTCACGCAGCCGGGCCACCGCGGCGATCGCGGTGCCGTCGTCCTCGTCCAGTTCGGCGAGTTTGCCGCCCAGGGCGGCCTGCACGTGGCTGAACACGGCGGCGTCGAAGTCGATGCCACCGAGCCGCTCGATGCCCTCGGGGCGGCCCAGGATGTCGAAGCCGAGGCCGGTCTTGCGCAGCACCGCGGCGTCGAAGGTGCCGCCGCCCAGGTCGTAGACGGCGACGATCGAGCCGGGCTCGATGCGCTGCTGCTGGGCGTAGCTGACGGCGGCCGCCTCCGGCTCGGTGGTGTAGGTGATCGGGCCGTCCAGGTCGGCCATCCGCACGGCCTGCCGCATCAGGTCCGTCTTGTAGGGGCCCCAATTCGCCGGGTACGAGACACAGGTCGCCGCCGCGGCACCACCCTCCCGGGCGATCACCTGGTCGGCGACCGCGCGCAGCATGCGGGCGGTGAGCGCCTCGGCCGACTGCGGCACCCCGCCGAGCAGGATCGGGGTGGTGTCGCCCATGCGGCGTTTGAACTCGCGTGCGACCTGGTGCGGTTCGGTCAGGCCGCGACGGCTGGCCGCCTCGCCGGTCAGGAACGTCTCGTCCTCACGGAGCAGGACCACCGACGGGATCGCGGCGCTGTGACTGCCGAGCGGGACGATCTCGGCGTGCCCGTCGCGCCAGGTGGCGGCGGCGGTGTAGGTGGTGCCGAGGTCTATGCCGAGTGCGTACATCGCCGGATGCTCCGTATCGTGTCGTGACGGTTGGGGGTACGTGTGGGGGTTTCCCCCAGGCAGGCGGGCGCGCGGCGCTCATAAGGTAGAGGCATGGAACCCCTCCGTGATGTGTTCGCCGGGCTCGCCGGCCCGGGCAGCGCCCCCGGCGACTTCCTGCGCGAGCTGCCGGAGGACCTGGTCGCCGAAGCGGTGGTCAGCTACGCGGACACCGCGCCCGCCGAGGTGGCCGAGCATCTGTCGTCGTTCGTGGGCGCCCACAGCGTGGTCGGCGCGGAGACCGCCGGTGAGCTCGGCTGGCTGGAGCTGCTGACGACCGCCCCGGTCGAGGCCGAGCCGGAGATCGACGAGACGGACCTCGATTTCGGTACGGGCGCCGACGCCGTCGAGGTGGACCAGCCGGACCTGTTCGACGTGGAGAGCCCGATCGCCGACGAGTTGCCGGAGACCGGCGACGAGGAGACCGGTGAGGAGACCGGCCCGGACCTGACGGTCGACTGGCCGGAGATCGACGACCTGCCGGACGAGCTGGACGACGACGCCGACGACATCCTCTGAGCGGTTCATCGTCCCTGCTCCAGCCGGGCCAGCATGCCCTCGCAGGAGCGCACCGCCACGCGGGCGGCGACGGCCATCCCGTACGAGGTCAGCGGGTTCTCGGCACGCCGCTGCCAGCGGGCCAGCGCCTCCCGCGCGGTGGCGGTCTGCTCCTTCTCCGGCGCGTCCGAGGGCAGGTGCAGCCGGTCGCTGACGGCGCTGCCGGAGCCGCCGATGAGGCGTTCCAGGTCGGCGACCGCGTCCGGTTTCCCGGTGATCCAACCGGCGCGCAGGCTGGACAGCACCCGCAGCTCGTTGAACGGGTGCGCGGACGCCATGATCTCCTCGACCGCGGCGGCCACCGCCTCGCTGCCGGGCCGGGGGCGCTCCCGCACGATCTCGGCCAGCGCGAGCAGCGCCGACCGGCTCTTGAGCACGTCGGCGCGGTCGTAGAAGAGCGAGCCGATGATCTCCTTGAGTTCGGTGAGGCCGCTGCGGTCGGTGAGTTCCTTGGCCAGGGCGGTCGCGGTCGTCGCCACCTCCCGGCGCAGAAGGGTGCTCGTCAGCCGTACCCCGTAAAGCCCGAAACGGGCCAGGAGCGCCTCGCGCTCGAGTGAGGTCAGACCCAGCCCGGGCATGGCCGACGCGAAGCGGTCGGCCGAGAGCAGCAGTTCCTCGGCCTGCTTGACCGGCTGGGCGGCGATCTTCCGCAGCTGCGAGACCTCGGTCTCGGTGAGCGTCACGGCCGTCTCGGCGAGAAGACCCGCGACCGGTACGACGGACTGCACGAGCCGGCGCACGTTCCCGTCGGTGCCGAGCCGGGTCGCGATCCGCCGGGCCGAGGCCATCGAGTCGGGACGGCCGGCCCCGATCTCGTCGGCCCGGGACAGCACCCCGATCGCGTTGACCGGGCTGGGCCGGGACACCTCGGTGTCGTGGAAGGCGCGCAGGAACTCGACGTCGCCCGGATGCAGGTGCCGCAGCAGATAGACGACCGCGTCGGCGGGGGTCTCCTCGTCCTCGGGGGCGAGCAGTTCCCAGGTGTGCCGGGCGGTCTGCTCGGACAGTGAGCCGATGCCGGGCGTGTCGATCAGGGTGACGGTGCGCAGCGCCCGCGACGGCCAGGTCACGGTGAGCCGGTCGATGTCGGCGGCACTCAGCCCGTCCAGGTCGACGTCGATGGCGCCGTCGTCGCGGGTGAACCGCAGCGGCCGGGCCGGGCCCTTCTTGAGGGCGGCGTGCACCTGGTAGGCGTGGCCGTCCTGGTACCAGGTGACGATGCGGGTGCACTCGCCCGCGTCGGTCGGCGCCAGCCGTTCCCCGACCAGGGCGTTGAGCAGTGTGGACTTGCCGGCTTTGACGCGGCCGGCGACGGCCACCCGCAGCGGGGCGGCGAGCCGGTCGCGGATCGCGCCGAGCCGGGCCGCGTCGGCGGTGCCGCGGTAGGTGGCGATCGCCTGGTCGAGGACGGCGCGAGTCCGGTCAGTAAGGTTCATTGCGTCACCTCCGCTGCGCTCCGGCGACGCAATGAATTAAAGACTGAGCTGAATGATTCGCTCGCAAGCTCGCTCATTTGGCCACCGCCTGGGCGCGCTGCCGCAGTTGCTGGACCCGGGCCAGTTCGGCGTCCACGTCCTTGAGCCGTTTCTCCCGGTCGGTATGGGTGCGTTTGGCGGCCTCGGCGGCGCTGTTCAGGGCCTGCGCGTTGGCCTTGTTCAGTTCCTCGGCCAGGCCGCTGTAGTGGTCGCGCAACTGTCGCTGGACCCGGCGCAGGGTGTCCCGGGAGTCCTTGCCGGCCACGAAGCTGACCTCGTCGCAGTAGCGGCGGATCGCGTTGCGGGCCTCGGCGCGGCGTTTCGTGACCTGGCGCTTCTTCTCGTCGCGCAGGCCGCGGTGGCCCATCACGAGACCGATGCCGATGCCGATCGGGCCGAGCGAGACGCCGACCAGGCTGCCCAGGATGATGAACATGAGGGCGCCGCCGTACGCGCTCTTCAGCGCCACCATGGCCTGCTTGGTGAGCTTCATCCGGTCCAGGTCGATCTTGTGCTGGAAGTCGGCGACCGTGGCGAGCGGGGTCGGGTCGGCCACGGTCGGCCGCCGCATGATCATCGTGGACGCCTCGTGGAAGTGGTCGCCCACCCGTACGCCCAGGTCGGTGGCCCGATCGCGGAGCAGCTCGTAGTTGGCCAGCAGCTCGTCGGCCATCCGCGACTGCAACCACGCCTCCATCTCGGCCCAGGTGTCGGCCGGGTCGCCCTCCTCGATGGCGGTGTCCGCCTCGGCGATCACCACCCGCACTCGGGCCCGCAGATCGTGGTCCACGTCGGAGGTGAGGTCGGTGACGCCGTCGCTGAGGGTCTGGTTCCACTTGGCGGCGGCGCTCTTCAGCGCCTCGACGCGTTCCTTCACGACGGTCAGCTCGCGGACCACCCGGGCGGCCGCCTCCGGGTCGGCGAGCGCCGCCCGTTCCGCCTGGAAACGGCTGTCGAGCTGCTCGCAGAGCGCGAACACCTCGGCCGCCGCCTCTCCTGCCAGCCTGTCGACCGCCGAGGCGCCGATCTTCTCGGTGAGAAAGGCGACCAGATGGGTGAAGCCGGACTCGGTGTTGAGGGCGGTGTCGTTGGCCTTCACCGCCCGCGAGCGCAGCGCCGACGACACCGGCATGAGCGGCATCGGGCAGTGGGCGGCCAGGTGCCTCTCGTTGAGTTCGCGGATGCGCCGCCACGCCGGGTAGAAGTCGGTCTTGGTGACGACGCATGCCACCACCGGGCACAGCGAGCGGGCGCGTTGCAGGAAGTCGACCTCGCTGCGGGTCAGCTCCTGGGCGGCGCCGGTGACGAACAGGACGGCGTCGGCCATCGAGACGGCGGCCAGGCTGGCGGCGGCGTGCGGCGAGCCGAGGCCGCCGACGCCGGGGGTGTCCACCAGGACCAGGCCACCGGCGAGGATCTTGCGGGGGATGCGGACCTCGACACCGGACACCCGGTCGGAGTTCACGCCGCCGGCGCCGCCCTCCAGCACGTACCGGCGGACGTCGGCGACCGGGATCGGCTCGCGGCGGCCCGGCTCGTACAGCAGGGCCGCCTCGGGTTTCGCACCGTGCCGCACGTAGGTCGGCACCGCCGTGGCCACGTCGTCGTCGACCGTGCAGACGGTCGCGCCGACCAGGGCGTTGACCAGGGAACTCTTGCCCTGTTTGAACTCGCCGGCCACGACGACGTGCAGCACCGGGTCGGCCAGGGACTCCTTGGCGGCGGTCAGGCGGGTGGCCGCGTCGGGTCGGTCGTACGCCGTACAGGCGCGCAGCGCCAGATCGATCAGGGCAACGGCCTTCGCGACCTCGGCCACGGTTCCTCCAGGGTCAGGCGCCGACGACGGTAGTGTCGTCGCCGCTCTCGATCGTGTCGTCGTCCGACGTCACGGTGGTGGTGTCGATGTCGGTGACGGTCGTGTCGTTGTCGCTGACGGTGGTGTCGTTGTCGTTGATCGTGGTGTCGTCGTCGGACACCGTGGTGACGGTGGTGTCGTTGTCCTCGTTGTTGCCGCTGGCGTTGCCGCCCACCGCGATGGCCGAGCCGTCGTCGGCGGTCACGTCGGACAGGTTGGTGGCGTCGCTGCCGTCGCCGAAGGTGACCGCGCTGTCCTCGATCTCGGCGTCCGGCAGGTTGGCGACGTCGCCGTCACCGAAGTTGAACACCGACTCGTCGGCGCCACCGTCGACCTGGACGGTCTGGTTGCCGTCGCCGACCACGGCGTCGTCGAGCTCGTCGGCCACGATGCCGGTGTTGACGCCGGTGTTGACCGCGCCGGAGATGTCGTCGCCGGCCTGCACGGCACCGTCGCCGGTGTTCGCCTGGCCGAAGTTGTCGCCGTCGATCAGCAGGCCCCCGTCGCCGCTCACCGAGTTGATGTCGCCGTCGACGACGGTGGAGCCGTCGCCGGTGGCCGCGTTCACGTCACCGTCGCCGACCGTGGCGACCGCGCCGTCACCGGTCGCGGCGTTCACGTCGTCGCCGCCGGCCACCGCGCCGTCACCGGACGCGCTGATGTTGGTGGCGTCGATGTCGCCGAAGACGTTGCCGTCCACGTCGAGGTCGAGGCTGTTGTCGGTGATCGTGGTGACGGACAGGTCGAGGTTCTGGGTGATCGTCTCGTCGCCCTCGTAGGTGGCGTAGGTGACGTAGTTCAGGTGCTGCACCACGTGCTCGACGGACTGGGTGCCGGCCGAGTGGGCCGAAGCCCCGCCGCCGCCACCACCACCGCCGCCGGAGTAGTTGGTCAGCGCCGACCGGGCCTCGGAGGAGACCCCCGGCTCGGTGGCGGCGTCGTTGACGACCGCTGGAACGTCCACGGCCGACAGGTCGACGTCGGTGACGCCCTCGGCGGTCAGGGTGCCGTTCGGGTCCTCGGCGTACCGGGCCGCGAAGTCACGGTCGGTGAGCAGGTTGACGACGAAGTCCTTGAGGAGTTCAGCTGCGTTGACGGTCATGATCTCTCCTAGCTCGGCGTGTGTCCCGTTCCTTCATCCGGGCACGGCACCAGCGTGCGACCCGTGACCCGGTCCGGGCATCGGGGTGTCCCCCGTGGTATAGGGGGTGCGCTAGGGGATCCACAGTGTGGTGTCCGAGATCCAACCCATCGGATCGCGGAATCTTTGCAAACCGGCGCTGTCTAGCCGTCCAACATCTCGCGGAGCATGGCCAGCAGCTCGGCCCGCGTGTTCGCGCCGAGCTTGCCGCGGATCCGTGCCACGTGGTGCTCGACGGTCTTCGGCGCAATATATAGCTGAGCACCTATCTCACGGTGCGTACTGCCGGCCAGGACGAGACGCGCCACGGTGACCTCGCGTTCGGACAGTCCGCCACCGCCACCGGGGCTGTCGGCCTCCGGTTCGGACAGCTCCCGGGCCCGCTCCAGAAGACGGCGGGCGGCGGTGGCGTCGCCGGTCCGGATGGCGGCCTGCCCGGCCAGCCGGGACGCCTCCCACGGCAGCTCCGCGGCGTGCAGGTCCTCGGTGGCGGCCAGAACCTCGTCGGTGTCCACGATTCCGGCCAGCACCTCGGCCCAGCGCCGGGCCGCCACGCACTGCGCCCGCGGGCGGGTCCCGCCGGTCGCGGTCATCCGCTCGGCCGTCTCGGCTGCGGCGCCGGCGTCCTCGGTGACGATCGCGGTCTGCAGACGCAGCCAGTCCAGGGCCACCGACCAGGCGGCCGGGCGGCCCAGGCCGGTGACGATGTCGTCGAGCAGCGCCAGCACCGGCGTGAGGCGGCCGATCCCGCGGAGCCGGGCCGCCGCCACCGCCAGCTCTTCGAGCGGTTCCAGCTGCCAGAGATCCACGGTACGGCGTGCGAGCAGCGGTTCGATCCCGGTCCACGCGTCCCGCAGCCCGGCGATGTCACCGCGCCGGCGGGCGATCCCGGCGGCCAGCGCGGCACGCAGCAGGCGGTCCCGGCCGTTCGGTTCGGCGCCCGGTGGGAACCGCAGCTCGTGCAGGGCGGTGTCGTAGTGGCCCGCCCGCATCCGGGCCCAGGCCAGCAGCAGCCGGTGCCGCTCGTCGGCTGCCGGGCCGCCGACCCGGGCGGCCCTCGCCCGGGTGAGCAGGTGCTCGGCGGAGGCGACGTCACCGGCGGCGACGGCCACCACGGCGGCGATCGCGTGCGGGGTGTCCGGCAGAACCAGTTGCGGGGAACCGCGCTCCATCGCCTCGGTGGCCTCGATGAGCAGCGGCAACGCGCTCTCCGGCGCGGTGGCGGCCAGCGCGCCTTCGGCGAGACGAACCAGCGCGGCCGGGGCCGGGGAACCAGCCGAGGCCGGGGAACCGGTCGAGGCCGGGAAGCCGAGCGCGGGCGGGGCAGGAACCGGGCGGCCGAGGGCGACCAGCGCGGGCACCGCGAGAACCGGCCCCGGGCCGCCGGCGGCGAGCAGCAGCTCGGCGGACCGCCCGGCCCGGCCCTCCTGAGCGGCGATCGCCCCGGCGACCAGTTTCTCCCGGGCTGTTGTGAGGGTGAGCTGGTCGACGTCGACCGGCAGGCCGAGCAGCGCGCTCGCCTCGGCCCGGCCGGCTGCCAGCTCCGCGGGCCCGGCCCCGGCATCGGCCGCGTCGTCGAACCAGCCGAGCGCCGCCGCCGGATCGGTGAACCGCAGCCGCTCCCCCGCCGCCCGGTAGACGGCCGCCGCGGCCGGGGTCGCCGCCCGCGCCGCCCGCAGCTGGCCGGCCGCCGCGACCGGATCGGCGCCGGCCGCCAGCAGCGCACCCGCCACCGCGTCGTGGATCCGCCGCCGCTCGGCACCGGGCAGCTCGGCGAGCACCGCCTCGGCCATCGCCGGGATCATCCGCTCGGACGGCAGGAGCAGACCCTCGTCCCGCAGCGTCCGCAGCTCGGTGGCCAGCCCGGTCAGATCGAGCCCGCAGGCGGCGGCGAGCACCGGATCGCCGAGATCCAGCCGCAGCGCCAGCACCCGCGCCACGGTCACCGCCGCGTCGCCGAGCACCGCGAACCGCCGCTGCACCCGGGCCAGCAGCGCGGGCGCCACCTCCCCGGCCTCGAAACCGGCCGACGCTGTGGCGATCGCGACCGCGACCACCGGAATCCCGCCGGAGGCCTCGTGCACGGCCTCCGCCACCTCGGGCGACACCGGACGCCCGGTCACCGTGGCCACCAGCCGGGCCACCGCGCCGGGGTCCAGAGGCCCGAGCACCTCCACACCACCGGCGGAGGCGGCCTCGTCGAGGGCGGCGAGCTCCGGCCGGTCGATGGTGGGCCGCCGGGAGACCGCCATCGGCACCCCGGCCCGGCACAGGGTGGCCAGTTCCCGCAGGGCGACGGCATCCAGCCGGTGCGCGTCGTCGACGACCACCAGCGGCGCGTCCTTGAGCGCGGCAGTCGCCACGCCGTCGAACCACACCGATCCGGTCACGGCCGCGGCGAGGACACGGAGCCGATGGGTACGGCCCGCGCCGTCCACACCGACCACGACCGTCACAGCGCGACTCTACCGGTGCCCTACGTCACTCTGGTTTCCCACAGATCCGGGCGGTGCTCACCGGCGAGCTGGTGGTCCGCCTCGGCGGCGACGAGTTCGTGCTGTTCTGCCCGAACCTGCCGGAGGCCGAGGCGGTCCGCCTGGCCGAACGGGTGCTCGGCGACGTGGCCCAGCCGATCCCGTTCCACGGCGAGACCCTGGACATCGGGGTCAGCGTCGGCATCGCGGCGTACGGCCCGGACGGCACGGCCGACGACCACGACGTGCTGCGCGACGCCGACATGGCCATGTACGAGGCGAAGAAGCTGGGCCGGGGCCGCTGGGTGATGGCCGGTGTCTAGTGGACCGTCCCGGCCCGCGTCTTCGCCTTCCCGATCAGGTCGCGGACCAGCTTCTCGGAGCCGTCCATGTTCTCCCAGCCCATGTCGGCGACAACGACGACGACGTCGTTGACCCGGGCCAGAGCGGCGTAGTGGTTGACCGTGGCCGGCTCCTCGTCGGCGTAGCTGAACCGCTGACCGATCCGGACCAGCATCGTGTCGCCGTCCGATTCGATGACGTCCCATTTCCGCCGGCCCTCGGCGAGCCCGCCACGGCACTTCTTCAGGGCCGCGTCGATCTCCTGGATCTGCCGGGCCGCGCCGCCGGGCCGGTGCCGGCCGATGAACTGCACGACCACGGTCGGGACGGTCTCCGGGGTACGGCCGGGGACCACGTACCGCTTCGCCACGGCGGCGGTACGGGTGGGGTCGCTGGGGTAGCGGCCGCCGCACGGGCGCAGCGGGCGGACGTAGGCGTACTCGCCCTGTTCCAGCGTTTCGGGCGTCGCACCGCGTACGTCCTCGGGTTGCAGGAGGGCCGCGGCGGGGATTCCGGCCGGCGCCGGGACGGAGGCCGGGACCGACGGCGGCGCGGCGGAGGCGATCGGCGCGGCCGGCGCCGGACCGGGGCTGGAACCGCACGCCGCGATCGCCGCGACCAGCAGTCCTGCGCTCGCGGCCCGGCGGATCCTCGTGTTCGTCATGTCGTCCACCTTGCGCCCCTTTGTAAAGTGGTGGCGTACCGCTCGGTAGCGGCTCGTCCAGTCCATCGTGTTGGAGGGTCCGCTCATGTCGATTTCCGTCCGCCCGTTCAGCCGTGGCGACCGGGAACAGGTCACCGGTCTGGTCAATGCCCACATCGCCGCCGTCGTACCCGGCGTGTCCGTCTCCGTTCAGGTACTTCTGAGCCAGCTGGAACGGGAGCCGGGCGAGTTCATCGTCGACCGCTGGGCCCGGGAGCGGATCACGCTGGTCGCCGAGCAGCGCGGCCGGGTCGTGGCCGCCGCCCATCTGATCCGGTACGGCGACGGCCCGGAGACCGGGGAGATGTACCGCAACGCCGGCGAGATCCGGTGGCTGGTGTGCTGGCCGGACGCCCCGTACTGGCCGGACTCGCAGGCGGCCGGCGACGCGCTCGCGGTGGCCTGCCACGCCCAGCTGCGGCGGTGGGGTGTGACCCGCAGTTTCGCCGAGGGTTCGCTGCCCGCCCCGGGGGTGTACGGCGTTCCGGAGCAGTGGCCGCACATTCGCGCCATCTACCAGCGGATCGGGTTCCGCAACGACGGGCGGGTGGAGACCGTGCTGCTCGCCCCGGTGGACCGTCTCGCCCGGCCGCCCGCGCCGGTGGACGGACTGACCACGAGCCGCACGGTCGGGATCAACGGCACCCGGATCACCGCGCTGCTGGACGGCGCCGAGGTCGGCTACATCGAGGTCGACACGAACCTCGACGCCGGCCCCCGGGTGTCCCGGGTCGGGGCGTGGGCGGAGGTCGGCAACCTGTGGGTCGAGCCGGACCATCGCCGTCGGCGGATCGGCACCTGGCTGCTCGGGCAGGCCGCCGACTGGCTGGAACTGGGCGGTGCCACGCGTCTGCTCGACTACGCCGACGTGACCGAGGAGGACTACACCGAGTTCCTGACCGCGGCCGGCTTCACCGTGCTGACCCGGACCACCCGCGAATTCACCACCGACGGCGTCTAAAGAATCGTCTGTGGTCGAGGTCCCGTCGGTCGCTTCCGCCCCTTTCCCGGTACGCGTGACGCCGTCCCCGTCTCATCAGGGCCGTTCCCTCCGGTCGGCGCGATCTCGCTGCCGCGCGTACCGGAAAGAAGGAGCCGGAAGCGCCTCTGACCGCAGCGCACCCGGCATGCACCGAACGACGCTTCGGTAGTTTCCGGTCACCGTGCGATGCGAGTCGGTTGCCGGGCTCATGGGCCCTCGCCCGCAACCGAACCGGTTCTCCGGAACCAGCCGCAACGAATGAGCCGCCGCATGTGACCGGCTCGGGATCGAGAGCGCAGCGAATAACTATTTCTCAGCAGGTCACGGGTGGCTTCGGTCGGTGGGTCGACAACCGCCGGATGAAGACGAAGATCCTCTCGGTGATCGGGGTGCTGGCGGTCACCGCGACCGCGCAGGGCCTGCTGAGCCTGGACCGGATGTCGGCGCTCAACGACAGTTCCAACTACCTCTACCAGCGTGGCGTGCTGTCCCAGGAGCACGTGGACACGCTCGCGCTGATCATGCGGCGTACCACCGAGGACAGCTTCAACCAGGCGCTGTCGACCACCGACGAGAACATGACCCGCTTCGAGAAGGCCATGGCGGCCGACGACGCGGCATTCGACGCCCAGGCCGGCCTCTATCGTGCGGAATCGGTCGCGCCCGACCTCGTCGATCAACTCGTCGAGGCATGGGACGAGTACCGGGCCGAAGGCCGGCAGCAGATCACGGCCGCCAGCCGCCGCAACGACTTCGCCACCATCGAACGCCTCCGTGACAAGCTGGCCGAACCGCAGATCGCCAAGGCGGCGGCGGTCACCCGCGACCTGATCGCCCTCGAGCAGCAGGATTCCCAGAAGCAGGCGGACGAGGCCAACGCCACGTACGAATCCGCGCGGCAGCAGACGATCGTCTGGCTGGTGGCCGGGCTGGTGCTGGCCGTGGCCTTCGGGCTGTTCGTGGCCCGGCGCGTCGCCGGCGCGCTGCGCCGGGTCTCCACGGTCGTCGACGGGCTGGCCGCCGGTGACCTGACCGTCTCGGCGAACGTGACCAGCCACGACGAGCTGGGCCGGATGGCCACCGGACTGGACACCGCGACCGGCCGCCTGCGCGAGACCGTCAGCATGCTCGGCACCCACGGCGAGCTGCTCGCCGGAGCGGCACACGAGCTGACCTCGGTCAGCCAGCAGATGGCGGACTCCGCCGAGCGGACCGACGACCAGGCGGGCGGGGTGTCCACCGCCGCCGACGTCGTCTCCCACCACGTCGAGACGGTCGCCGCCGCCGCGGAGCAGATGGGCACCTCGATCCAGGAGATCGCCGCCAGCGCCACCGACGCCGCGACGGTGGCACAGAACGCGGTGCAGGTGGCCGAACAGACCAACCAGACCGTGTCCAAGCTCGGCCGGTCCAGCGCGGACATCGGCGCCGTCATCAAGCTGATCACCACGATCGCCGAGCAGACGAACCTGCTCGCGCTCAACGCCACCATCGAGGCCGCCCGGGCCGGTGAGGCGGGCAAGGGCTTCGCGGTCGTCGCGAGCGAGGTGAAGGACCTCGCGCAGGCCACCACCTCGGCCACCGAGGAGATCTCCACCCTGATCCAGACGATCCAGAGCGACACCGGCGCCGCCGTCGGTGCGATCACGCAGATCTCCGAGATCATCGACCAGGTCCACGGCTACACGACCACCATCGCCGCGGCGGTCGAGGAGCAGACCGCCGCGACCAGCGAGATCGGGCGCAGTGCGGCCCAGGCCGCCTCCGGGTCCGCCGACATCGCCCAGAACATCACCGGAGTGGCCGACGCGGCGCAACTGACCAGTTCCGGTACCCGGGAGGCACAGACCGCCGCGTCCGAGCTGGAGCGGATGTCGAGCGAGATGCAGAGCCTCGTCGCCACGTTCCGGGTCTGAGCGCCCGCGCGGACGACCGTAGGCTGTCGATGTGATCATGAGCGGACGACGCCCGACCAGGCGACAGGTCCTCACCCACGGTGTGACGGCCGCGGGCGCGCTCGCTCTGGGCAGCGCCACCACGCTCGCGGTGACGAGATGGGCCGGGCAGGGTGCCATTCCGGCCACGTCCGCGCCCGGCGCGCTCCTCGACGACGCCAGCCGGATCAACCCCACATCGGTACGCGGTGTGCTGTTCGCCGACCCGTCCCCGGAGCGGACGGCGCGGACCGTCGCCCCACTGCTGCGCCGCATCGCCACCGGTGACGATCCGGCGATGGCGGTCGCCGGCGTCCGCCACTCGATGGGCGGCCAGAGCATGCTGGCCGGAGGCTGGGTGCTCGACACCCGGCCGATGAACCGGATCGACCTGGACCGGGCCGCCGCCGTGGTCCGGGTCGGGGCGGGCGCCACCTGGCGGGAGCTGATCCCGGTACTGAACGAGGCCGGGTTCTCCCCCAAGGTGATGCAGTCGAACCACGACTTCTCGATCGGCGGCTCACTGAGCGTCAACTGTCACGGCTGGCACGCGTCCCACCCACCGATCGCGAGCACCGTACGCCGGATCCGCCTGCTGACCGCGGAGGGTGACGTGCTCACCTGCTCGCCCACCGAGAACGCCGAGCTCTTCGCCCTGGCCCTGGGCGGCTACGGCCTGTACGGCGTGATCCTCGAGGCCGACCTGGAGGTCTGGCCGAACGCGATCTACGAACCGCACTTCGAGTCCATGCCGACCAGCGAGTACGCCACCCGGTTCGCCGCGCGCACGTCGGAGATGGCGTACGGGCGGCTGTCGGTCGATCCGCTGAGCTTCCTGGAAGAGGCGATCCTGGTCCGCTTCACCCCCGAGGCGGGCACGGCCGGCACGGTCCTGCCGTTGACCAGCCCGGCCGCCCCGGAACTACAGCGGGCCATCTTCCGCAACTCGGTGGGCAGCGGCGTCGGCAAGACGCTGCGCTGGACCCTGGAACGGGAGGCCGCGCCCTGGCTGGCCGCCCCGATGAGCCGCAACACCATCCAGAACCAGCCGGCCGCCGTCTTCGCCGACCATTCCCCGGACAGCAGCGACATCCTGCACGAGTACTTCGTCCCGCGCGCACGCCTGTGGGAGTTCGTGCGGGCGGCCCGGGACCTGATCGCGCCGAGCGGCGTGGACCTGCTCAACGTCACCGTCCGGGACGTCCGCGCCGACGGCCGCACCACCCTCGCCTACGCCCGCGAGGACGTGTTCGGCCTGGTCATGAACTTCCGCCAGGAACACACGGCACGCGCCGACGACCGCATGCGCGATCTCACCCGGGCGCTGATCGACGCGGTGGCCGCGGCCGGCGGCACGTTCTACCTGCCGTACCGCCTCCACGCGACCGCCGCCCAGCTGCGCCGCGCCTATCCGGCCTGGGACGCCGCGATGGCCGCCAAACGCCGCCTGGACCCGAACCTGGTCTTCCGCAACGGCCTCTTCGAGGCGTACGGCCGCTGAGCGGTCACAGCCCGAGGACCGGCCGGCACTCCTCGACGCCGGAGAGCTCGATGTCGGAGCGGCGGCGGGCGGCCCAGGCGTCGCGGGTGAGACGCCAGCGAATCAGCTCGGCGGGCTCGCCACGGCGGGTGGCCCAGTTCGTGCCGTTGCGGAGGTAGCCGAGCGCCTCGGACACCCGGTTGGAGGCGTGGTTGTCGGCGAACGCCTCACTGCCGGCCTCGCGGGCGCCGAACCCCGCGAAGGCGAGGTGCAGGATCGCCGCCCGGGCTTCCCTGCCCAGGCCACGGCCGCGGACCGGGGGCGCCAGCCAGGAGAACGAGTGGACCGTGCCGAGTGCCGTGAAGTCGTCGGCGATCAGGTCCTGCATGCCGACCGGCTCGCCGTCGTCGCAGACCACGAAGTACAGCCGCCAGTAGCCGTCGTCGATCCGGGAGCGGCCGGACCAGATCCGGCGCATCCAGTTCCACTCCCGGGCCGGGCTGTCCTGGTAGAGCGACATCGGATCATCGAACGGCAACGGCTCACCCTCGACGACGACGCCGGCCCGTACCACCGGCACGAGCCGTTCCAGCATCTCGTCGGTGGCCGCGGCGAGGGTGATCCGCGGAGTGCGAACGGCGAGGTTCAGCGGCGGATAGACGGACGTCACGGTTTGCGCCCGACCGCGGTCCACACGTTGATGTCGGAGCGGTCCGGGATGACCGCGCCCGCCTCGGGCCGCCACTCGCTGGCCGGGACGACGCCGGGGTCGACCAGGTCGAGGCCGTCGAAGAGGCCGGCGAACTCGTCCCGCGGCCGGGTCCACACGTCGGACCGGCCCGACTCGACCAGCTGCCGGTAGAGGGCCTGCTGCTCGGGGGAGCCGAAGTCGCTGGTGGCGTGCGTGGCGACCAGGAAGCTGCCGGACGGCAGGGCGTCGAGCAGGCGGCCGACGATCCGCTTGGCGGCGCCGTCGCCGTGGATGAAGTGCAGGACGGCGATCAGCATGAGGCCGACCGGCTGCTTCAGGTCGAGGGTGTCGTGCAGGACCGGGTGCGACAGGATCGCGTCCGGCTCGGTGAGATCCGCCTCGATGTACGCGGTCCGTCCCTCCGGGCTGCTGTTGAGCAGGGCCCGGGCGTGGACCATGACGAGCGGGTCGTTGTCCACGTACACGATCCGGCTCTCGGGGTTGTGCCGTTGCGCGACCTCGTGGGTGTTGTCGGCGGTCGGCAGGCCGGTGCCGATGTCCAGGAACTGCCGGATTCCGGCCTCGGCGGCGAGAAACCGGGTGGCCCGCTGGAGCAGCGCCCGGTTGGCGAGCGCGCCGAGACGCACCTTCGGGAAGTGTCTTTCCAGCTCATCGCCGGACGCACGGTCGGCGGCGAAGTTGTCCTTGCCGCCGAGCCAGTAGTTGTAGCGGCGCGCGGGGTGTGCCTGGGTCGGGTCGATGCCCCGGGCGGCAGCGGTCCTGTCATCCACGCCCGCCATCTAACACCCAGTGATCCACAGTGGCGATCCGGGGCCGTGGCATCCTTGCCCGGTGCTGGACACCGCGAGACAAGAACTGGACCGGATGCGGCGATTTCCGGACGCGTGGCCGGAGTTGCGCCACGAGGCCGCGACCGACGAGGACGGGGACACCTACGACCGGAACGCCGGAAAGCGGGCGCCGGTGCTGTGGGCGTTGCAGTACGACCGCCGTCCCGGCGATCTCGCGCTGGTCCGCTGGCTGGCCGGGCAGGAGGCCGAGGCCGCGTTCCAGGGGCTGACCGAGGAGACCAAGCTGGCCGGTTTCCTGCTGGCCGAATTCCGGCAGACCGACGACGTCTGGCTGCAATGGAAGATCAAGAACGGCAACTACGACACGTGGTGCGGCTACGACGTCGAGTTCCTCTTCGCGGCGGGCATTGCCGAAACCATCGATTTCGTACGGGCAAGCGCGCACCCGGAACGCGACGCCACCCTGAAACTCCTGCTCGGCGACGACGGGCAGCCGATCGTGTCCGCGGAGGAACTGGCCGAATGGTTCGACGGCCGGCGGTCGTACTTCCCCGCCGATCCGGCCGACGAGGACGAGATCACCTGGCTCGACCGGGCCCGGCTCCTCGACGACCCGGTCCTGGCCCGGCACTGGCTGGACCGGTGGGCCGACGGCCGCCCGCGCGACCGGGACACGCTGACCCTGCTCCGCCACCGGCTGGCGGAATTCGGTTCGTACGCCGAGGCGGCGGCCGCCCAGCGGGAGCTCCTCGCCTTCGCCCGCGGCCCGGTCGAGCTGGCGGCCGGGTGGCGGGCCCTGGCCGACCTGGAACGCCGGGCCGGAAACCCGGAAGCCGCCCGGGCCGCCGAAAAGGCGGGCGAGTCAGGATGATCGGCGGCTGACCGGACGCCACCCGGGGGTTACGTTACGCACATGCCCGATTACTACCTGGCCTGGTGGAATCTGGAGAACCTCTTCGACGAGGAGAACTCGCCCCACCGCACCGAGAAGGTCGCCCGCGCCATCCGCAACGACATCGCCGGATGGACGCCGGAACTGCGCGACCAGAAGATCGCCCAGCTGGCGTCGGTGATCGTCCGGATGAACGGCGGCGCCGGCCCGGACCTGCTCGGCGTCTGCGAGGTGGAGAACCGGTTCGTCCTGGACCTGCTCGCCGAGGCCGTGCACACCGAGCTGCCCGGCCGCAAGTACGGCATCGTCCACGCCGACACCGGTGACGCCCGCGGCATCGACGTCGCGTTCCTCTACAGCCTGGACCGGTTCGCCGTACCTGCCGCCGGCGACGTGTTCTTCCACGTGGTGATGCGCCGCAACGCCACCCGCGAGATCGTGCAGGTCAACTTCCGGACCACCACCGGGCAGACCCTGGTGGTGTTCGGCAACCACTGGCCGTCCCGTTCCGGCGGCCAGTTCGAGTCGGCCGGGTACCGGCACATCGCCGGCGAGACCCTGGCCTACTTCCACTCCCGTGCCCTGGAGGTGCTCGGCCCCGGCACACCGGCCCTGGCGATGGGCGACTTCAACGACGAGCCGTTCGACGTGTCGATGGTCAAGCACGCGCTGAGCACCCGGCAGCGGCGGCGGGTGATCGAAGCGGACACCCCGCGCCTGTGGAACCTGATGTGGCCGGAGACCGGCGTCCCGGACGGCAGCTTCTACTTCGAAAACGAGCCCAACCAGCTCGACCAGTTCCTGGTCAACGTCAACATGGCCGGCGAGACGGACCCGCTGCGGGTGGATCCGGCCTCGGTGGAGGTGCTGCGTTTCCCGGGAACCGTCGACACCGGCGCCTATCCGAAACCACGCCCGTTCGGCGGCATGGGCCACGACGTCGACATCACCGGTTTCTCCGACCACTTCCCCATCGGCATGCGGGTCACCGAGACCGTCTGATCAGGGAAGCAGCTCGGGCAGCGGCACGTCCGGGTCGGCGAGCCGGATCTCGTCGACCCGGTGGCCGTGGAAACCGGCCCGGATCAGGTCCTGAATCTGATCGGTGACGTCCCAGACGTTGACGTTCATCCCGGCGACGACCCGGCCGTGGTCGACCCAGAATACGATGCACTCCCGCCCGGCCAGATCACCGCGGATCACCACGGTCGCGCCCGGGGTGAGCCGTCCCGCGTACTCCATGCCCAGGTCGTACTGGTCGGTGAAGAAGTACGGCACGTTCGTCCACGGGGAGCCCCGCCCGAGCATGGACAGCGCCGCCGCCGGGCCGGAGTGCAGGGCGTTGGCCCAGTGCTCGACCCGGATCCGCTCTCCGTAGCCCGGATGCTCGACGGCCGCGACGTCCCCGGCCGCGAAGATCGCCGGATCGCTGGTCCGGTGCAGCGCGTCGACCAGCACACCGTCGCCGACAGCCAGGCCCGCCCGCCGTGCGAGCCCGACATTCGGCTCGGCGCCGATCGCGACCAGGACGTGGTCGGTGCGCAGGATCTCGCCACCGTCGAGGACGACCTCCGACCCGCGCAGCTCCTGGACGCCCGACCCGAAGCGGAAGTCGACGCCGTGCTCGCGGTGCAGATCGGCGAAGACCCCACCGATCCGCTCACCCATCACCCGTTGCAGCGGAACCGCCTCCGGGGCGACCACGGTGACCGCGACACCACGCTCCCGGGCGGCCGCCGCCACCTCGAGCCCGATCCACCCGGATCCGATGATCGTCAGATGCCCACCGGTGCCGAGCACCGCCAACAGCCGCAGCGAGTCGTCGAGGCCGCGCAGATAGAGCACGTTCTCGTCGCCCCCGAGCAGCCGGCGCGGCCGCGATCCGGTGGCCAGGAGCAGCCGGTCGTACGCGATCTCGTCGTCCCCGGCCCGCACCACCCGCCGCTCGGCGTCCACCTCGGTAACCCGGGTGCCGAGGCGCAGCTCGACGTCACTGGCCGCATACCACTCACGGTCGTGGACGAGCGTGCTCTCCGGCTCGGCACTGCCCAGCAGCAGCCCCTTGGACAGCGGCGGCCGCTCGTACGGCAGCCGCTCCTCCTCACCGACCAGCACCACCCGCCCGGCGAAGCCCTCCGCCCGCAGTGTCTCGGCCGCCTTGGCCCCGGCCAGCGATGCCCCGACGATGACGAACGTCCCGGTTCCCGGCATGCGGCCACCATAGACCGCCTTCCCGCCACGAGCGACGCGCGAAATGATGGTGTCCGTGTCCCGGAAGGACGAGTTGATCACGGCACTGTCCGCCCGCACTGGCGCGTGCGCCGCCGGCGACCCCGGCCCGGTGCTGCATCCCGACGCCCTCGCCGAGGCCGGGGAACTGACCGACATCACCGGCGAGGACCGCATGCCGCTGGAGGTCGCGCACGTCCTGGGATGGCTGCACTGGAACCGCTTCCAATACCTGCCGTCCGGACCTGACCTGATCGACCTGCGGGCCGCGATCTTGCTCTTCACGCCACTGGTCGAGGTCGCACCGGACCGGGTACCGGAACCGATCCGCCGGCACCTGAGCGACGGTCCGGACCGGCCGGCGCAGATCGGTCTCGCCCTCCTGAACCAGGCCGTCCGTGACCCTCACCGGACCGCCGCGCTGGACGACGCCATCGCCCTGCTCAACGCGGCAGTCGACACCACACCACCGGAAGACCCGGAGCGGGGCGAGCGCCTGTCCCATCTCGGGGTCGCGCTGTGGACCCGGTTCGAACGCACCGGCCGGGCCGACGATCTGGTGGAGGCGATCAGCACCTCCCGCGCGGCAGTCGCGGCCACCCCACCCGGTGATCCCGGACGGGCACGCCGGCTCTCCAACCTGGCCGGCACCCTGAGCGGTCGGTTCGAACGGTTCGGCGACATCGCTGACCTGGACGAGGCGGTCACCATCGTGCGCGCGGCGGTCGACGCAAGCCCACCGGGAGACCCTGACCGTGGCGGGCACCTCAACAACCTCGGCAACGCACTGCGGACGCGTTTCGAGCGCTTCGCCGACCTCGCGGACATCGACGCGGCGATCACAGCCGCCCAGGAGGCGGTCGATGTCACCCCGCCGGAGGACCGGTACCGCCCGGCCTATCTCACCGGTCTGGGCCGATCGCTGCGCACCCGCTTCGAGCGGACCGGCGAAACGGCGGACCTGGCAGCGGCGATCGAGACCTACCGGGAGGCGGTCGAGACGGCGGACGCCCATGACCCGGGCCGGCCGGAGATGCTGGGCGCTCTCGGAGTCGGGCTGTCGACCCGGTTCGAGCGGTTCGGTGCCATCGCGGACCTGGACGAGGCGATCACCGTGATCCGCCAGGTCGTCACCATGAGCACGTCGGCCCCTCCCGGCGTCCTCTCCGACCTCGGGATCACCCTGCGGCTCCGGTTCGAGCATGCCGGTGACCCGGGCGACCTGGACGAGGCGATCACCGCGCTCCGCGCCGCGGTCGACGCCAGTGCCACGGATCATCCGTCCCGTGCGACGCGCCTGTCCAACCTGGGCGCCCTGCTGCGTCTCCGGTTCGAGCACACTGGGGATCCGGCTGACTCGGACGACGCCATCACCAACAACCGGGCAGCCGTCGCGGCGACGCCGATCGGCCACCCCGACCTAGCCGGGCTGCTCACCAACCTCGGTGTCGCGCTTCAGGCCCGGTTCTCGGCCGCAGCGGCGATCGCCGACCTCGACGGGGCGGTCACCGCCCACCGGGCCGCGGTCGAGGCCACCCCGGCGGGTGCCGCCGCCCGGCCGGCGTTGCTGTTCAACCTGGCCGGCGTACTGGAGGACCGCTACCACCGGACGGGCCGGTCCGCCGACCTGGACGAGGCGATCGCCGTCCACCGGGCGGCACTCGAGGTGACACCCGACGATCACCCGTCGCGCCTTCCGATGTTGCACGGCCTCGCCACCGCGCTGACCAGGCGCTGCCAGGCGACGCGGAGGCTAGCCGACGTGGATGCCGCGCTCATCGCGGCACGCCGCGCGGTCGCGGCGCATCCGGCCGGCCGATCCGGGGCTCTCTCCACCCTCGCCATCGCGCTGTCCATGCGGTTCCGGATCCTGGGCCTTCCCGATGATCTGGATGCCGCGATCACCGCCGCCCGGGAGGCGATCGATGTGCTACCGCTCGGCCACCCCGACCGGGCGATCGTAATGTCCAACCTCGGCGTCGAGCTGCGCACCCGGTTCGAGCGGACCGGCGACCAGGACGCGCTGGCCGAGGGAATCGCCGCGTGGTCGGAGGCGGCAGCCTCGCCCTCGGCCGCAGCATCCGTGCGGATCGGGGCAGCCGAAGCGTGGGCACGGACGGTCGGCGTGCGCGACGGGCCGGCGGCCGCGCTGGCCGCTCAAACGGCGGCGATTGATCTGTTGCCGCTGCTCATCGGCCGTGGCATCAGCCCAAACGACCAACGGTACCTGCTTGCCCGGCACGCCTCGACGCTGGCCCGGGACGCGGCCGCCTGCGCAGTCGACGCCGCCGACACACCGGCGACGGTGGAGTTGCTGGAGCGGGGCCGATCGGTCTACTGGTCCCGCCTGCTCGACACCCGCACCGACCTGACCGCTCTCCAGGAGGCGGCGCCCGGTCTTGCCGGACGGCTCACGAGATGTCGTACCGAACTGGAGAATCCGGGCCCGCCAAGCTCTTGATCGCCGCATTGCGCGTCCACGACGGCTCCGCCGAGGCAGGCCTCCCACGCCGTGGTCCGGTGCCGGGTCACCGATGGGGTGCCCATCACCTCATCCCAGGAACGCCGCGGCTGGTCCACCTCGTCGAGGTCAGTTGTCGAGGCCGGCGAGGACGTCGAGGAGGCGGTCCACCTCGTCGGCCGTGTTGTAGACGTGCAGGCTCACCCGTACCGATGAGGTCTTCTCGCCTTTGTGGGCCTGACAGTGACCGTCGGAGCGGACCATGAACCCCTCGGCGGCCAGGATGAATCCCAGGTCGTTGGAGCCGATGGCGTGATGGCGGAGGGTCACGATGCCGTGCCGCTGCTGCACCGGCGAGTCGGCGGCCAGGCTCCGCTGACAGCCCAGCACCTCGTAGGCGGGCAGTTTGCGCAGACCGTCGGTGAGCCGGGCGCCCAGCGCGACGGTCCAGCGGGCGATCCGGTCGAGGCCGGCCGCGTCCAGCCAGTCGAGGGCGGCGACCAGGGAGACGATGCCGCTGGTGTTGGGGGTGCCGCTCCAGCCGCCGGGGGTGAAGCGGGCGCCGCGCCGGTTGGCCGCCCAGAGCACACCGGTGCCGGGCAGCGCCATTGCCTTGTGGCCGGAGAAGACCACGAAGTCGGCGTCCATGGCGGCCACGTCGACCGGCAGGTGCCCGGCGCTCTGCGCGGCGTCCACGCAGATGACCGGGGACGGGCCGACGGCGGCCCGGAGGCGGGCCAGGTTCATGTCGCCGCCGTAGACGTGGTGCACGTGGGTGGTGGCGATGAACCGGGTTCGCGAATGGACCATCCCCGCCAGCGCTCGCGTGTCGTAGTCGTGTGCCGCGTCGTAGGGCATCTCCCGCACGGTGACCCGGATCCCCTGCCGGGCCAGCAGTTCCACCGCCTCCTGCCAGGGCATCGTGTTGGCGGTGTGGTCGGCGAACGGCACGATGATCTCGTCGCCGTCGCGCAGCTCCCCCACCAGCCAGTCGCGGGCGACCGTCCGCAGACCGTCGGTGGTGCCGCTCACGAAGTGCACCCCGGACCGCGACGGCGACGGGTCGCCGAGGAACGCCGACACCCGTTCACGGGCCTGGTCGATCAGGGCCGTGGTGCGGTTGGCCCACCGGTAGGTGCCCCGTCCGGCGTTGGCGTTCTCGCTGGTCAGATAGCCGGTGACGGCGTCCAGGACGGCCTGCGGTTTCTGGGCGGTGGCCGCGCTGTCCAGATAGACCTGCCCGGGGTCGGCGACGAGGATGGGGAACTGCTCCCGCAGGCCCTCCTGCCAGCACCGTAGTTCGTCGGGGAACATGGTCAGTCCCGCACCAGTTCCGCGCCGGCGTCACGCCAGGCGATCACCCCGCCGGACAGGGAGCGGGCGTCGGGGTGGCCCATCCGGGTGAGCAGGGCGGCGTACCGGGCCGACTTCTCCCCCACCGGGCAGACCAGCAGCACCGGGCGGCGGCGGCTGAACGGCAGCCCACCGCGCAGCATCTCCTCGAACAGGTCGTCGACGATGTTGACCGACCCGTCCAGGTGCAGGGCCCGGTACGCGAACGGGCTGCGCAGGTCCACGATCAGCGGCTGCTCCTCCTCGATCCACTCGACCGCCCCGGCCACGTCGACGGTCCGGGCGGCGGCCAGTTCGTCACCGGTGAGGGTGCGCACCGAGTGGGCGCGGGCCGGCTGCCGGAACAGCTCGGGACGCCGTTCCCGCAGGTAGCTCATGTAGCTCTCGACCCGGTCGCAGACGATGAACACCGCGGTACGCCGTTCGGTCAGCCCTTCGTCGACCCCGCGCAGGTAGCGGACCGCCCCCTGGTAGGCGCCGCCCCCGGTGGGCCCGGCCAGGGTGCCGCACCGGCGGACGAGGGTGAGCAGCCCGTCGATCGCCTCGTCCGAGCTGACCGCCTCGATCGTGTCGTACACCTCCGGGTCGAACAGGCCGACCTCGTGCACCTCGTCGATGTTGCGGATCCCCGGGATGAAGTCGGACTTCCCGGCGACCAGCCCGACCACTGTCACGTTCGGATCGTGGCGGCGCAGCACCCGGGCCACGCCGGTGGACGATCCGGCCGTGCCGACACAGGCGATGAAGTAGTCCGGCGCCCGACCGTCCAGATCGGCGATGATCTCCGGTCCGGTGCCGTGCAGGTGCGCCTGCACGTTGCGTGAGTTGAAGTACTGGTCGGTGTGCAGGTAGCCGCCACCGGCCGCCGACACGGTGTGGTACATCCGGGTCAGCGGATCGTCGGTGTCCGCCGGGTCCAGGCACTCGGACCGGCCGGGCAGCTCGTCGATCTGCGCGCCGAGCAGCAGCAACAGGTCCTTGACCTCGGGGATCCGCATCCGGTTGGTGACGCTGCGGAAGGTCAGCCCGTGCATGCCGGCGATCACCGCGAGGGCTTTGGCGGTGTTGCCGCTGGACAGCTCGACCACGGTGTCGCCACGGTCGGCCGCGTCGGCGAGGCGGTGGCGGACCATGTTCCACGCGGCCCGGTCCTTCACCGATCCGAACGGGTTGAACAGCTCCATCTTGGCGTACAGGTCGATGTTGCGCAGGCCGTGCACGGCCTCGGCGATGCGCACCAGCGGGGTGTCGCCGATGATCTCGGTGACGCTGTCGTACCTCACCCGGTCTCCTCCCGGCCCGTCACGGGCCAGTACCGCTCGTCCAGGCACCACCGCCAGTCGCCGCCGTGCCGCCAGGCGGCCACGGTCCGGGCGGTGGGCTGCATCAGCGCACTCCCGGCGCTGAAATCCATCAGGTAGCCGGCCGTGTTCGCGAACACCAGCAGGTCACCGGCGCGCGGCGGGCGCGGCAGGAGCACCCGCCGCCGGGTGATCAGGTCGGCTTCCAGGCACAGGTTGCCGGCCAGGAAGACCTCCACCGGGCCGTCGTCCGGCCGCGGCTCTCCGCGGGGCACGAGGATCGGATCCATCAGTACGCCGTGCGCCTCCAGACCGACGTCGTTGCTGTTCGCGGCCACCCGGACCAGGCCGTCGCGCACCTCCTCCACACGGGTGAGAACCGCGCCGCACTGGTCGAGCAGTGCCCGGCCTGGTTCGAGGTGCAGGTCGTACAGGTTGTCCAGGACCAGCGAGCCGAGCGGCCGGCGGTGCGCCGCCGACGCGGTGGCGAGAAGCCGGTCCAGATAGGCCGGTCCGGCCACCGCCCGGTACGCGGGGTACACCGCCAGGGCCCCGCGCAGCCGCCCGCCCTCGTTGCGCAGCCCGTAGCCGTGCCCGTCCCAGGTGATCGGCGGCCGCTGCCCGAGGACCGCGCCGGTCAACTGGGTGGTCCACGTCTCCCATTCCCGGCTGTCGGCCAGGTAGTTGACGCCGAACCCGCCGCCGACGTCGACCGCCCGCGGGCTCAGGCCGCGCCGCTGCGCCTCGGCCATCGCCTCCAGGCAGCCTTCCAGGGCTGCGGCCTTCTCCGGGAGCCCGTTGGTGTCCAGGTGGTAGGCGGCGCCGTGGAAGTCGAGCTGATCACGGTGTTTGTCCAACACCGTCCAGAGCGGATCAAGATCGGAGACCGGTACGCCGAAGCGGCTGGCCCGGCTCAGCACGGTGGTCCCGGTGGAGGCGAACCCGGACAGCCGGGCCATCACCCGTACCCGGGGCAGGCCGTGCGCCGCCACGATTCCGGCCAGCTCGGCCAGCTCCGGCACCGAGTCGGCGCCGACGGTCACCCCGGTGCGCGCGGCCAGCCACAGGAACTCCCGGCTCTTGGGCCCGGTCGCCATGATCCGGTCGGGGCCGATGCCGGCGCCGAGCGCGTGCTGCAACTCCCCCAGCGAGGCCACGTCGATCCCGGCGCCGGTGGTGGCCAGGGCCCGGACCAGGGCGCTGGACCGGTTCGCCTTGTGCGCGAAGTAGACGGTGCCGCCCAGGTCGTACGCCCGGAGGGTGATTTCGAAGTCTCGCACGTTGGCGGCGAGCCGGTCCGGCAGCACCAGGTTCAGCGGTGAGCCGAGGGTGTCGAGCATCCGGTGGAGGGTGTCGTGACTGTCGAGGATGGACCGCAGATCGCCGTCGACGCGCGGTTGGAGATATGGCGCCATCTACACTCCCGCCCGACCGCGCTTGGCGCCGGTCCATTCCAACGTAATCGATGAGCCGGGCTTGACGTAACCTGACGAACTCATAGTATAACGAAAATCGTTTTCAGTAAGCATCTTCCGGAGGACACGCGCCGACCGCTATGCTCGGCCGCACTCCTACATCAGCGATGAGCAGGAAAGATGGCGACCGTCACCCCGTTGTTCGGATTCTGGCCGCACGTCACCGGCACGGTGGCGCACCGTCTGCTGGCCGACCGGCCGTCGCGACTGATCACCTGGTCCACCCTCGACGACCTGCTGACGATCGCCGGCCGGCACAACGGCGACCTGCTCGTGGTGTTCCCGGAGACGTGGGAGCCGGACCGCCTGCGCCTCGACTGGGCCACCGCCGACCCACCACCGGGCGTGTCGCTCGGCCGGACCGTCACCGCGGTCGCCGCCGACCTGCTGCTCGACGCGCTGACCAACGAGACCGTCCTGCCCGAGGCCGGCGACGGCCGCGGCATCGGCGACATCGTGGCCCACCAGATCGAGCAGGCCGACACGATCGTCCTGGCCGACCTGCCCGGCGACGACCCGTGGGAGGCCGACCGGCTGCGCGTCCTGCTGCACCGGCTCGCCCCGTGGGCGGCCGTGCTCACCACCGCCGACACCCACCCACCCGCCGTGGCCCACCGTCCGGTCCCGCTCACCCCGGTCACCCGGGGCCTGCGCGGCCGCACGGTCGGCCTGCACGAGCCGCTACCCGTCAACGGCGTCGTCTCGTCCGTCTTCAAGGCCCGCCGCCCGTTCCACCCGGAACGCCTGCACGCGGCCCTCGACGACGTGATCGACCAGGTGCTGCGCTCCCGCGGCCACCTCTGGCTGGCCAGCCGCCCCGAGTTGGTGATGTCCTGGGAGTCGGCGGCCACCCCGCACCTGGCCCCGGCGAGCGTCTGGCTGGCCGGCCTCGGCGACGAGGCGTGGCAGACCGTCCACGCCGAACGCCGGATCGCCGCCGACCTGGACTGGGACCCCTACTACGGCGACCGCCACCACCACCTGGCGTTCATCGGCTTCGACCTGGACCCGGTCCGCCTGCACCGCACCCTGACCGCCTGCCTGCTCACCGACTCCGAACTCTCCCGCGGCGAGGCCGGGTGGCGCCGGCTGCCCGACCCGTTCCCGCACACCACCGGCGGGCTCACCGTGCGCGTGGATCCGCCGCCTCATCCAGTTTGAGCACGAAGCGGCGCCAGTCCTCCCGGCTGTCGGTGAAGCCGAGGCTCTCGTAGAACAGGTGCGCCGGATGCCGGTGACTGCTGCTGGTCACCTCCAGGAACAGGCAGCCGGCCGCCCGCGCCCGCTCCTCGGCCGCCCGGATCAGCAGCCGCCCTACCCCGCGGCCACGGCTGGCCTCGTCGACGACCAGCGCCGCGAGCCGCCCGAACTTGCCGGTGACCTCGAGCAGCGGGGTGACGTGCAGCGCCGCCACGCCGACCAGGACGCCGTCGTCGTCGGCGCCGAGCAGCGCGCCGGCCCGGTCGCCGAGCCAGTAGTCGAGGCGATGGCGGACGTCACGCTCGGTCGACGGGAACCCGAGCTGCTCGAGGAGCACGGCGAGGCGGGCCACGTCGCCCTGATGGATCGGCCGGATGTGCATGACCAAGACCATAGGGCGGTGTTCGCTGAGATCAAGTGGGTATGAGGTGTCCGACCGTATTCGCCCCGACAGAGGAGTTGAACAGATGAGTGCCGTCACCGACCCGGCCACCGTCGCGGAGTGCCTGCGTGTGGGCACGGGCTTCTCCCAGGGTGACCGGAACTGGCTGGTCGAGCAGTTCAGCACCCTGGACGCCCGGCTCGCCGGGTTCCACGCCGACGCCACCGAGCTGGAGATCATGGTGAAGGACCGGGGCGCCCGCGGCCAGAAGGTCACCCTGGAGTGCTGGCTCAGCGGGGGCGAGAAGGTCGTCACCACGTCTTCCGAGGAAGACCTGCACGCGGCCGTCATGGACGTCCGCGACGATCTCCGGCGGCGTATCGACGGCGTCAAGACCAGGAACGAGCCGCGCCACAACCGGAATCTGCGGGAGGTGCCCCAGCCCGTCGTGGCCGAGGAGTGACACGTTCACCTGGCGGATGACCGCCGCTCACCCGGAGTCCACCGGCGGCGGCCACCGTTGGCACCATGTTCGCCACCACGGCGCTGCGTACTCCGTTGCGTCACTACGGGCTCAGCCTGGGCCATCTCACCGAGCAGGCAGCCGGGCTCTGGATCCGCTCGCTGGGCCTGCCGGATTCCGCGCAGGCCTGCGTGCACCGCGAGGATCTGCCGTTCCCGCACTTCACGATCAGCGTCGCGCTGCCCGCCGGGACGGGCCTGCCGCTCATCACGGTGGGTGCGGCCTTCGCCGAGGCGGCGGGTCGCGCGTGTGCCGCGCACGCCTCCGGCCGGTCCGGCCGGGCGGTCCATTTCCGCGGGTGCGCGCTCGCTCCGGGCCTGCTCACGGTGGGTGATCTGCAAGAGAGGACCGATATCGTACGGGTGACCGCCGGCGATCTGCCCGCCCAGCCGGACGACCTGCTCGACACCACCCGCCGCCCGACCCCGCACTGGATCGACGGCGAGTTGACGCTGCGCACCGACCGCCGCCCCGACGGGGTGCTGGTTCCCGCACCGCGGTTCGGCTGGTGACCGTCCCGCTACCGTGACGGTATGCGTGAAACGCCGGTAGAACTGATCGAGCTCCAGGCCCTTCTCGACGCCTCGCTGTCCCGCTCCACCGACCACCTCCAGTCGATCTTCACGGATCGTACGGTGACGGCGGAGCAGCTCACCGGCGTCCTGACCGGCATGTGCACGCTCGCCCTGTCCACCGTGACGGCCAAGGGCGAGCCGCGGATCAGCGGGGCAGACGGCCACTTCCTGCACGGCCGGTGGATCTTCGGCACCGCCCGGACCGCAGCGAAGGCCCGTCATCTCGCCGCCCGCCCGGCCGCCAGCGTCGCCCACCTGCGCGGCGAGGATCTGGGCGTCTTCACCCACGGCACGGTCGAGACCCTGAACCCGCTGGGCGGCGCCCCGGCCGACGACTGGCCGGAGCTGCTCGCCTACTTCCAGGACTTCTACGGCGCGGACGCGTTCGACTGGGAGCTGGAGGTGGTCTACTACCGCCTCCACCCGCACTGGATGACCGTCTACGCCCCCGACATCATGAAGCTCACCGCTACTTCGTGAAGACCAGCTCCAGCAGCGCCGGGCCGGCCACGCGCAGGGTGGCGCCGCCGTCGATCGGCTCGACGAGCGCCCGTTTGCAGCCGTCCTTCTCCACCGAGACGGAACCGCCCCGGGTCAGCTGGAGGAGGGCGAAGCCGCTGGCCGGGGTGGTGCAGGCGGGCGCCGGCGCGGACGCGACCAGTTCCTTGCGGATGGCGGCCCACGCGCTGTCGTCCATCAGGCCGCCGGAGCGGAAGTCGCCGGCCGGTTTGTCGCCGCCCCGCTCCTTCTCCGGCACGAAGTAGACGCAGCGCCGGACCTCGGTGGCGGCCGGCAGCGACTCGACGTCCACCTCACGGACGTTGTCGAACGTCCCGTACGCCCAGGTCATGTCCCCGTACGTCTGGGAGCAGCCGGCCTTCGCCGCGGCGTCGGACTCGATCTCGCTGACCACCCTGCTGGAGACCTCGGTGGTCTTCAGCTTCTCGAAGACGTCGCGGAACTCCCGGCGGGGTTTGCCGCAGTCGTCGATCGGGACGCCCGGCCGCACCCACCGGCCCTGCGCGTCGAGCAGCACGAGCCAGGGCACGGCCGGCAGGTCGGCGGTGCACGCCTCGGCCTGGGTGTCGACGTCGGGCAGCCGCAGGGCCGGCAGCAGCGCGCCGAGGTCGCCGGCCGTCGACTCGAACTCGACGTAGTCGCTGCCTCCGGACGGCCGCTCCTTGACGCCTGAGCCGCAGATGACGGCGCTGACCGGCTGGAACGAGTCGTCCAGCAGCGGCATGGTGAGGGCCTCCTGCGCCCCGTCGACGCCGGTCGCGTCCTCCGGCCGGTGCTTGTCGCAGGACTCCCACCGGTCGTTGACGGTGAGGGTGCCGATCCGGTCCGCCAACACGAGGTCGTTGTCGCCCACGGTTTCGCCGGGCCGGGCGCAGCCGCCCACGAGAAGGGTGAGCATCGCGATCGTCGCGACTGTCGCTCGAACGGGCATCCGGGTCCTCCAGCATCGGCGGTTTCTGTGTTCCGCCGGTGTGACGTGCCCGGATGCCCGCCGGTTCCGCTAGCGCAGCGAGTCGACGTCGATCACGAACCGGTAGCGCACGTCGGACGTCAGCACCCGCTCGTACGCCTCGTTGACCCGGTCGGCGTCGATCAGCTCGATCTCCGGGGCGATGCCGTGCCCGGCGCAGAAGTCGAGCATCTCCTGGGTCTCGGCGATGCCGCCGATGCTCGATCCGGCGAACGAGCGCCGGTTGCTGAACAGCGTGAACACCTTCACCGGCAGCGCCTCGGGCGGCGCGCCGACGTTGACCATGGTGCCGTCCAGGCGCAGCAGCCGCAGGTAGGCGTTGACGTCGATGGGCGCGCTGACCGTGTTGACGATCAGGTCGAAGGTGTTCGCGAGCGCCTCGAACGTGGCCGGGTCGCTCGTCGCGTGGTAGTGCTCGGCCCCGAACCGCAGCCCGTCGTCCTTCTTGCCGAGGGTCTGCGACAGCACGGTGACCTCGGCGCCCATGGCGACGGCGATCTTGACAGCCATGTGCCCGAGGCCGCCCATGCCGACCACGGCCACCTTCTTGCCGGGCCCGGCCTTCCAGTGGGCCAGCGGCGAGTAGGTGGTGATGCCGGCGCAGAGCAGCGGGGCGGCGGCCTCGTGCGGGATGGCCTCCGGCACGCGCAGGACGAAGTCCTCGTCGACGACGATGTGGGTGGAGTAGCCGCCCTGGGTGACGGTGCCGTCCCGGTCGGTCGACGCGTACGTCCCGACGTTGCCGTTCAGGCAGTACTGCTCCTGGCCGGCCCGGCAGTTGGCGCACTCCCGGCAGGAGTTGACCATGCAGCCGACCCCGACCCGGTCGCCGACCCGGTGCCTGGTGACCTCGGCGCCGACCTTCGTCACGTGGCCGACGATCTCGTGGCCGACCGTGAGCGGGTACGGCACCTCGCCCCACTCACCGCGGACGGTGTGGATGTCGGAGTGGCAGATGCCGGCGTAGCTGATCTCGATGAGGACATCGCGGGGTCCGGGGTCGCGCCGCTCGACGGTGGTGCGCACGAGCGGTTCGGTGGCCGACGGAGCCGCGATGGCATTGACGGTGAAGATGGTGTCCTCCGAGGTGGTGATGTCTCTCCGTACCGAAGATCTTGCCTGGGAAACCGCGGGGGCGACCACTCCGGAGGGGTGTACTGACAGGGCATCCTCCACCCGCGGTGCCAATTTGGCACCGATGTTGTGCCATAAGGTCTTGCGCATGTGCCATCGCAGTGCCACAGTAATGCCATGGACTTGACCACGTATGTGAACAACCTCGGGCGCGAGTTCGCCGCGCTCGCCGAGGCCGGCGGCGAGGAGGCGCGTGCGCTGGTCGAGCGCCTGACCGGCCCGCTGGAGTCGGCGATCCGGATGACGCTGCTGGAGACACTGACCGCCGCCGCCGACGAGATCACCCGCGACCTGGCGCCCGGCTCGGTGGAGCTGCGCCTGCGCGGCCGCGACCCGGACTTCGTGGTGGCGCTGCCCCCCGCGGAGCCGGTGGCACCGGCCGGTGCCACCGCCGACACCAAGGCCGACCCGCAGTTCGCCGAGGACGGCCCGGCCACCCGCCTCAACGTGCGGATGCCCGAGCAGCTCAAGGCCGCGATCGAGGAGGCCGCCGCCCGCGAGGGCCGCTCGGCCAACGCCTGGCTGGTCCGGGCCGCGGCCACCGCCCTCCAGCAGTCCGAGCCCGCCCGGCCCGCCGAGCCGTCGATCCCCGGCCCGCCCGGCAGGAAGACCTTCAGCGGCTGGGTCCGCTGACCCACCGCACCACCCTCACACCCGTCCCCACCTGCGGCGACGGTCCACGTACCGATGATGTGGAGACCACCATGCCAAAATTCGGCACCCCCGGCCCGATCACCCTCGACCTCGACCTCGGCGGCGCCGACGTCCAGATCACCGCCACCGACCGGACCGACACCCTGGTCGAGGTCCGCCCCCGCAACGCCTCCGACGAGTCCGACACGAAGGCCGCCGAGCAGGTCCGGATCGACCACACCGACGGCACCCTGCGGATCACCGGCCCGAAGTACCGCCCGCTCGAGTTCTCCCGCCGGTCCAAGGCGGTCGACGTGACCGTCGAACTGCCCAGCGGTTCGACCGTCTCCGCCGAGGTGCAGATCGGCAACTACCGGTCGGCCGGCCGGCTCGGGGACAGCCGGTTCAAGACCTCCGCCGGGCACGTTTCCGTGGAACACGCCGCCGGCCTGCGCGTCACCACGGCCGCCGGGCACGTCACGGTCGGCCGCGTCACCGGTCACGCCGACATCTCCAGCGGCAGCGGGCGGGTCCGGGTCGGCGAGGTCGACGGCGACGCGGCGGTCAAGAACAGCAACGGCGACACCACGATCGACGCGGCCGGCGGTGACGTACGGGTCCGGTCGGCCAACGGCGCCATCACCGTCGGGCGGGCCGGCGCCGGAGTCGACGCGAAGACGTCCAACGGCGAGATCCGGCTCGGCGAGGTGGTCCGCGGCTCGATCACGATCGGCACCTCCCTCGGGGACCTCGACATCGGCATCGCCGAGGGCACCGCCGCCTGGGTGTCCGTCGACACCGCCTTCGGGCGGGTGTCCAACCAGCTCGCGAACACCACCGGCCCGGGCAGCGGCGACGAGACCGTCGAGATCCGCGGCCGCACCTCGTACGGCGACATCACCATCCACCGCGCGTGACACTCCCCGAAAGGACCACCATGACCTCCGCGATCACCGTGACCGGGCTCCGCAAGTCGTTCGGCGACCAGGTGGTGCTCGACAACCTCGACCTGACCGTGGCCCGCGGGACGGTGTACTCCCTGCTCGGCGCGAACGGCGCCGGCAAGACCACCACCGTCAAGATCCTCTCCACGCTGCTGCGCCCGGACGCCGGTGACGTCCGGGTCGCCGGGCACGACGTCACCCGCGACGCCGACGCGGTCCGCGCCGCGATCGGCGTCACCGGCCAGTTCTCCGCGGTCGACAACCTGCTCACCGGCGAGGAGAACCTCCGGCTGATGGCCGACCTGCACCACCTCGGCCGGCGCGACGGCCGGCGGAAGGCCGCCGGCCTGCTGGAGCAGTTCGGCCTCACCGACGCCGGCGGCAAGGCGGTGTCCACCTACTCCGGCGGCATGCGGCGGCGGCTCGACCTGGCGATGACCCTGGTCGGCAGCCCGCAGGTGATCTTCCTGGACGAGCCGACCACCGGCCTCGACCCGCGCAGCCGCCGGGACATGTGGCAGATCGTCCGGGACCTGGTCGCCGGCGGCGTCACCATCTTCCTCACCACCCAGTACCTGGAGGAGGCCGACGAGCTCGCCGACCGGATCGCCGTCCTGGCCGGCGGCAAGCTGGTCGCCGAGGGCACCGCCGACGAGCTGAAACGGCGCATCCCCGGCGGGCACATCCGCCTCCGGTTCGCCGAGCAGCGGGGCCACGACAAGGCCGTCCGGGTGCTGGGCCAGACCGCCCCGGACGGCGACGCGCTCGCCCTGCGGGTGCCCAGCGACGGCAGCGTCCGCTCGCTGAAAGCCCTGATCGACCAGCTGGAGGCGCAGTCCCTCGAGGTCGACGAGCTGTCCGTGCACACCCCCGACCTCGACGACGTCTTCCTCGCCCTCACCGACGACAAGGTGGCCATCGCATGAGCACCCCGACCCTCACCGCCGCCCCGGCGCTGCGTTTCCACCCGCTGCGCGACTCGACCACGATGCTGCGCCGCAACCTCAAGCGCATGCTGCGATACCCGTCGATGACCGTCCTGCTCATCGGCATGCCGGTCATCTTCCTGCTGCTGTTCGTCTACGTCTTCGGCGGCACGATGGGCGCCGGTCTCGGCGGGTCCCCGGCCGACGGGCGCGCCGCCTACGCCAACTACCTGACCCCCGGCATCCTGCTGATGACCGTGATGTCCACCGTGCAGGGCACCGCCATCGCGATCGCCATG
This sequence comes from Actinoplanes lobatus, assembly GCF_014205215.1. Lineage (NCBI taxonomy): Bacteria > Bacillati > Actinomycetota > Actinomycetes > Micromonosporales > Micromonosporaceae > Actinoplanes > Actinoplanes lobatus. The sequence goes on along the minus strand of NZ_JACHNC010000001.1, from coordinate 6,004,905 downwards.
GACATGACCGAGGGCATCATCACCCGGTTCCGGACCATGCACATCGCCCGTGTCTCGGTGCTGACCGGGCACGTCATCGGCAGCCTCATCCAGGCGATGCTGGCGGTCTCCGTGGTGACCGGCGTGGCCCTGCTGGTCGGCTTCGACCCCGCGGCCGACCTGCTCGGATGGCTGGCCACCGCCGGTTTCGTCGCGGTCGTGGCGTTCGCCTTCATCTGGCTGGCCGTCGCCCTCGGCCAGGCCAGCGGCACGGTCGAGACGGCCAGCAACGCACCCATGCCGCTGATCCTGCTGCCGTTCCTGAGCAGCGGCTTCGTACCCACCGAGTCACTTCCCACCGGCATCCGCTGGTTCGCCGAGTACCAGCCCTTCACCCCCATCATCGAGACCATGCGCGCCCTGCTCGGCGGCAACCCGCCCGGCAACGACCTGTGGATCGCGCTCGGCTGGTGCGCGGCCATCGCCCTGGGCGGCTACCTCTGGTCCAAGCGTCTGTTCAATCGCGAATCCAAACTCTGAACCGGTTTATCGGCGCGGGCGCCCGGGAAGTACCCGGGCGCCCGCCGCAGATTCCTGACAGACCGAGGGAGCGATCCGGATGACCGTCCTCGCCGACACCGCCGTCCACGACGAGGCCGCCACCAGCACCGACCGTGCCAGTGAGCTGATCAGCGCGATGGCGGCCCTGCCCGCCGGCCACCCGTCCCGGCCCGCCCTGCGGGACCGCGCCATCGAGGCCTGGCTGCCGCTGGCCCGGCACCTGGCCAACCGTTACGCGAACCGCGGCGAACCCCGCGACGACCTCCACCAGGTCGCCATGGTCGGTCTGATCAAGGCGGTGGACCGCTTCGAGGCCGACCGGGGCGTCGACTTCAGCGGCTACGCGATCCCCACCATCGTGGGCGAGCTGAAGCGCCACTTCCGGGACCGCACCTGGTCGGTGCGGGTGCCCCGCCGCCTCCAGGAGCTGCGCCTGGCCATCACGGCCGCCAACAGCACACTGAGCAACACCCTGGGCCGCTCTCCCACGGTCGCCGACATCGCCGCCTACCTGGACATCAGCGAGGACGAGGTGGTCGAAGGCCTGGAGGGCGCCCGCGCCTACAACTCGACCAGTCTGTCCACCCCGGTCGCCGAGACCGGCACCGAACTCGGCGACACCCTGGGCGGCGAGGACGCCGGCTACGAGGCCGCCGAGCTGCGCGTCGCCCTCGGCCCGGCACTGTCCAGCCTGGACGAGCGGGAGCGGAAGATCGTCACGCTGCGCTTCTACGGCAATCTCACCCAACAGCAGATCGCCGACCGGATCGGCATCTCCCAGATGCACGTCTCCCGGCTCCTGGCCAGGGCGCTGGTCAAGCTGCGCGGTCAACTCGAGGCCATCGCCTGACTTTTCCGGTACGCGCAAACCCCGCCCCGCCCTTTCCGGACCGTTCCGCCGGCCCACGCGATCTCGCTGCCCACTCCCGCCCGTGCCGCCCCGCCGGGCTCAGATCGGTGGTGGGGCTGTCCCCCGTACAAAACGGGGAGTTCACGCCAGTGAATGCGGGATCCCGGCGGCCGAGACTCGGCGTATGACCATTCGAAGTGCTACCGCTGTCCGGCCCGCCGCCGTCGATCTCGCCTTCTGGCTGTGGCTGGGGGCTCTCGGGGCCGGCCTCGCCGAGACGCTGCTGCGCTGGGAGGAGGCCGGCCCGGGTGGCATCGCCGTACGGACCGGCCTCTACGCCGTACTCGCCCTCGTGATGGTCCGGATGCGGGACGGCCGCAACTGGGCCCGGCTCACCCTCGCCGTCGGGCTCGGGGTGCTCGGCACGCTGTCGCTGATCGCCGAACCGATCGGCTGGCTGCTCGACGGCAACGACCTGGGCGCGGCCATCGGGCGGGCCGACCTCACCGCCCTGCTCGTGGCGGCCTCCCGGGTGCTGCATCTGCTGTGTGTGCTGGCCGCGACCCCGCTGATGTTCACCGGGCCGGCGGGCGACTATTTCCGGACGACCCGGGTCACCACCCAGTGATGCTTGCCGATCTGCCGGGTTCGGGTGAAGCCCTGCCCCTCGAACAGGGCCACCGTGGCGTTGTAGAGAAACGACGACGACGGGGTACGGCCGTCGGTGTCCTCCGGATAGCTCTCCACAGTGCCGCCACCGAGCCGGGCGATCTCATCCAGCGCACCCGCCAGCGCGGCCTCGGCCACCCCGCGGCGACGGTACTTCTTGTGCACGTAGAAGCAGGTGATCCGCCAGTCCGGCAACACGCTCAGACCCACCTCGTACGCCCGGCGGTGTTTGATCCGTGGCAGCTCGCCGGTGGGCCCGAACTGGCACCAGCCGACGCAGAGGTCGCCGTCGTACACGAGCGCCGCATGCGCGTCTCCGGCCGCGACCCGCCGCTGCTTGTCCTCGCGGTTCTGCTGCGGAGTCCGATCCCGGCCGACGCCCTCGGAGTGGAAGCCCATGCACCAGCAGCCGCCCCAGACGCCGTTCTGATCCTCGACAAGGGCAGCAAAATCCGGCCAGGTCGCCGGGTCGAGAGCTCGCACCGTGAATCCGGACACAGCCGGCAGGCTATGACCACGCCGGCGGATCACACAAGTCTTCGGAGGACGTACCGAAGCCTTTCGTGTCGCTCCTTTTGTGGTACGCGTGTCCTCGCCCCGCCTTCTCAGGGCCGTCCCGTCCGCTCGGCGCGATCTCGCAACCCACTCCGGCCTGTGCCGCCCCCGCCGGGCTGAGATCGGTTGGACACCCCTGCATGTTGCTGCCGCTCACTCCGGGCGGGTGGTCGCGGTCGCGCCCCCCAGGCAACCGGCGTACCACTCCCAGCCGTCACGCCACTCACGCCAAGCGAGCCGTTACGGTCACGCTCCCCAGGCAACCGGGGCGCCACTCCCGGCCGTCACGCCACTCACGCCAAGCGAGCCGTTACGGTCACGCTCCCCAGGCAACCGGGGCGCCACTCCCGGCCGTCACGCCACTCACGCCAAGCGAGCCGTTGCGGTCGCGCTCCCCAGGCAACCGGGGCGCCACTCCCGGCCGTCACGCCACTCACGCCAAGCGAGCCGTTGCGGTCGCGCTCCCCAGGCAACCGGGGCGCTACTCTCGGCCGTCACGCCGCTCGCGCCAGGCGGGTGGTGGCGCTTGATGCCGGTCGCGCCACGGAACCCGCCGGAAGTCACTCACCGTGACCGCGATCTTGGGTGCGTGAGGGTGCGTGGTGCATCCGTGCTGTTCTGGAGTCTCTTTCTCGGTTGTCGCCGGGTGGATGCCAAGTCGCCTCTTTGCGTGTTTCCTGCCTTCGCCGCGAGATTCGGCCGGTCACCGTCGGCCGCGCGAGTCATCCGCAGGCATCGATGTAGATCTTGGGTGATCGTCACCGAACGTGCGATCTTGCGCCATTGTGGCCATCCGGGAGTCTTCTTCTTGGTCGCCACGGCCGAATCCGCAATCCCTCGACAGCAGGACGCGCCACCCGGAGCGATCTTGAACGATTTACCACCCTAGGCGGTGGCAAATCGTTCAAGATCGCACAACAGTGGCGGGCAAAGCGGGCGAAACGGGCGCCGGTTTCCGGCGAAAGCCCCATTTCCGCCTAGCGCGGCGGACGGCGCCCCCCATTCGGCGATTCGCCCGACCGGGCGCTTGACGTAGAACCGCGAACGCCCAAGAAGGAGACATCCCGGATGTATCCGATTGCCCAAGGTCTTCCAGCGGAAATGGATCATGGGCGATGGTTGGCCGCTGGACAACAGCCAGGAATCAAGATCGGCCCGACAGCCGCCATCGCCCAAGATCGCCGGTGAGTCGGGATGACGCCGCAGCCATCCGAATGCGCCACTCGACATCGCGGCCACCCACAACCGAGAAACAGGCTCTCTTACTACCTCTATCCTCCACAAAGGCTGGTGAACGGGGTCCCTCGCTCATGCGGAGTGCCGGCCAGCCGGGCTATCGGCGGTGAGCGCACACGAACGCCGCCACGTGTGCGGCCACCGCCGCGATAGGCCACGTAGGCGACCACGACACCGCCACCGCGCGCGCCCACCCTCGCGAAAGCGCGACCACCCACACCGGGCGACCGGCGTAACGGCCGAAAGCAGGCAACCCCGATGCCTGGGAAGCAAAACCGCGACCACCCACCCAGACGGAGCGGAGTGACGGCCGGGACCAGGCAACCCCGATGCCTGGGAAGCAAGACCGCGACCACCCGCCCAGCGCGACCAAAGCAGATGGGTGGTGACGGTCACCGATCTACGCCCGGCGGGCGCGGCACAGGCCGGAGCGGGCAGCAAGCGCGCGCTGACCGGACGGGACGGCCCTGAGAAAACGGGACGAGGACACGCGTACCGGAAAGGCAGAGACATCTAGCGGAGCGGGACGCGCTCCGCCACGGTGTCGTCGAGCCGGGTGCCGCGGGTTTCCGCCGCGTAGCCGGCGACCGCGAGCGCGGCCAGCAGGAACGCCGCCGCGAAGACGGTCAGCGCGACCGTCAGGGAGAGGGCCAGCAGGGCGCCGCCGGCCAGCGGGGCGGTGACCGCGCCGATGCGGGCGAAGCCGCTCGCCGCGCCGAGCCCGGAGGCGCGAAGCTGGGTCGGATAACGCTCCGGGGTGTACGCGTAGAGCGCGGCCCATGCGCCGAGGGTGAAGAAGTTCATCAGGCCTGCGGAGATCAGCACCATGGCCGACGTGCCGGCCACCGCCCAGCCGAACGTGGCGACGGCGGCCGCGGCCAGATAGCCGGTGAGCACCGGTTTCCGGCCGACCCGTTCGACCAGCCAGGCCGCCGACAGGTAGCCGGGCAGCTGGGCGAGCGCCAGGAAGAACACGTACTGGTAGCTGCGCAGGAACCCGAACTCGTCGGCGAAGATCTTTGGCAGCCAGGCGAAGATGCCGTAGTAGCCGAAACCGATCAGCAGCCACACCGCCCACAGCAGCAGGGTGGTCCGGCCGAGCGCGCCGCGCAGCAGGTCGCCCGGGCCGGCCGTGCCCTGGCCGGCGGGCAGTGTCAGTGGCCTGGCCGGTGGCGTGACCCCGTTGATCCGCGCCACTTCGGCCACCAGCGTGGACGCTCCGGCCACGTCGCCGCGGGCGAGCAGGTAGCGGGCCGACTCGGGTACCCGCAGCCGGGCCCACAGCACCAGCAGCGCGGCGGCCGCCGAGGTGGCCAGAAGCCAGCGCCAGCCCACCGTCGGCATGATGATCAGGGCGAGCGCGGCCGCGGCCACCGTGCCGACCGCCCACCAGCTTTCCAGCAGTACCAGCCAGCGGCCGCGGTCGCGGGTCGGCAGGTATTCGGTGAACAGTGCGAAGTCGAGCGGCATCGCCCCGCCGAGCCCGAATCCGGTCAGTGCCCGCAGGACCGCGAGCCAGACCGGGCCGGGCGCGAACGCGGACGCCACCCCGAACACCGCGAAGATCGCGATGGTGAGCTGGAAGCCGAGGCGCCGGCCGACCCGGTCCGCCATGATCCCCCAGAACCAGGCGCCGGCCAGCATCCCGGCGAAGGTGGACGCCACCACGAGCCCGGCCTGCCCGGAGGTGAGGCCGAACTCCTCGGTCACGCCGGGCAGCGCGAACGACAGCAGCAGGATCTCGGCGGCGTCGGCGGCCCAGGTGATTCCGCACAGCAGGAAGAGCCGCCGCTGGAATCTGCCGAACCCGACCCGGTCGATCGCGTCCTGAATGTGCACGCCGGTTCACGCTACCCGCGCTTCCCGACCGCATGACCGATTTCGGCCGGTTCCCTACCCTCGGTGGTCTCGACGCGGGCGATGAGCAGCTTCAGCCGCCCGATCTCCTCGGCGAGCGCCGTCCGCCCGGCCGCGGTGAGGGTGATCCAGGTCCGCCCGCGCTTGCCTTCGTAGCCCTTCTCGACCTCGATGAGGCCGGCCGTCTCCAGGACGCCGAGGTGCTGGGACAGGTTTCCCGCGGTCAACTGCAACTGGCCACGCAGGTAGCCGAACTCGACCCGCCGCGCCTCGTGGGCGATGGTCAGGATGCCGAGGCGGACCCGCTGGTGCACCACGTCGTCCAGGCCGGTGACCGGGTGGGCCGGCTCGGTCTCGGCGGTCATCGCCGCCGGGCCAGCGCGAATCCGGCCGCGCCGAGCAGCAGCACCAGACCGCTGATGACCTGCTGCGGCAGGAACTCGGCCCGTACGCTTTGATGCGCCTGCCAGCCGAAGTCGATCGGCACCAGGACCACGGCCAGGTAGCCGAGGGTGAACAGCAGCAGCCCGGTGTTGCGCTCCAGCCGGGCCAGCACCAGCAGCGCGACGCCGATGATGCCCCACGGCGCGACCAGCCGGTCCAGGACCATCCACCCGTACGGCAGCGGCTCGGTGGGTGGCGGGTTGTCGGCGAGGTACATCCGGACGGCCACCCAGGCCGCGAGGAAGACGAGGATCAGGCCGGCGCCGGTGATCGCATACGGCAGGACACGGGCGTCCACCCCGCGGGACCGGGCGATCCGCCGGTAGGCGTAGGCGATCGCCGCATACGCCACCAGCAGTGCGGGCGGCCAGTAATACAGCACGCCGTCGCGGGAGAACTCGCACTCGCCGGTGGGCGCGCAGTCCACCTTCATGCCGAACCAGTCGAACGGGATCGCCGCGAACGTCACGACGGCCAGCACCAGCAGTGCGACCCAGGTCACCCGCTGATCGCGCCGGACCCGGTGGGCGAGGTCGTGCACCTCGGACAGCAGCCGGCGGGGGTCGCCGGGCACCGCATCAGTTGTCATGCCAACAGGTTTCCATCACAAACCAATTTGCACAAGTGCAACCCTCAACTCCGGGGGTGCGGGGACCGAAAGACATCAGAGTCCGCCACGCGAAGGAGTCACAGGCTGATGCGCTCGGTGCCGACGATCGACCTCACCATCGGTGCACTGCTGGAGGAACGGCGCGTACGGTCGGTGTTCCAGCCGATCGTCGACCTGTCCACCCGTACCGTCATGGGGTTGGAAGCCCTCGCCCGCGGGCCTGCCGGAACCACCCTGGAATTCCCGGACCGGCTCTTCGCCGCGGCCAGCGAAGCGGGACGGCTCGGCGAGCTGGACATGCTCTGCTTCGAACGCGCCATGGAAAGCGTGCTGGTGGCGCCGGTCGCCCCGCCGCTGCTGTTCGCCAACAGCGAGCCCGGCGTCATGGACCGGCCGCGGTCACCCTGGCTGATGGACCTGTTCGCGGCCCGGCCTCCGTTCCGGACGATCCTCGAATACACCGAGCGCGCCCTGCCGACCGTCCCCGGCAGCATGCTCCGCTTGGCCAGAACGGTCCAGGTCGACGGAAACGGCATCGCCCTGGACGACGTCGGGGTGGACCCGATGTCACTGGCGTTCCTGCCGATCCTCGAACCCGAGGTGATCAAGATCGACATGAGCGTGATCCGCGACCCGGACACCGAGCACTCCCGGACCGTCGCCGCCGTGGTGCGGACCGAGGCCGCGCGGACCGGCGCCGTGGTGATCGCCGAGGGCATCGAGACCGAGGAGCACCTGGCCACGGCCCTGCGGCTCGGGGCGCGCTGGGGGCAGGGCTGGCTGTTCGGCCGGCCCGGGCCGATCGAGAACGTGCGGCACTTCGACCCGGCGGGGGCCGAGATGCTGCGCGGGTCACGGCCGGGATTCCACCAGCCGATGGGTACGCCGTTCGAGGTCGCGACGCGGAGCCGGCCGGCCCGGCAGCGGGTTCCCGGGGACGTCGAGGCGGGGCTCATCCGGCTGCGGGAGACCGCGATCGATCACGACTGCGCGGTCGTCGTGGTGTCCCACCCGGGGCTCGCCGGGCTCCTCCAGGGGCTCGCCGCGCCGGGACGGGCGGTGGTGCTGCTCGATCAGCCGGTCGGCGGCGAGTTCGTGGCGGCGGTGGTCGGGCCGGGCTTCGGGTACGCGATGTGCGCCCGCGACAGCGCCATGGTGACCGTGGACGACCTGCCCACGGCCGCCGCGGTCAGCCGGGTGCTGCTGTCGCACACCGCCTAGCCCTTACGGACGATCCAGGTACTCGCCGCCGTGAACCCCGGGGTGCCGTCGGTCTCGTCGATGCCCAGCTCGCCGTCGGGCCGGTAGTGGATCACCCGGGCCGGATAGTTGTCCGAGCGCAGCGTCACCCGGCCGTCGTCGCCGGTGAGCGGGCACCAGGTGGCGTCGGCCCGGAAGATCGCGCTGCCGTCCGGCGCCGCCAGCTTGATCCGGAAGGCGTAGTGGCGCAGGTAGCGGCCATCGGCGGCACGCAGTGAGACGCAGTCGGGGTTGGACATTCCCCCGACCACGGTGAAGGCGGTCCGCCGGGTCCTGGTCTGCGCCAGTGTGGCCAGTTCGGGGCCGGACGCCAGGAAACGGCCCGGGGTGGCGACCAGTTCCAGGGAATGGGTGCCGGTCAGTGTCACCGGGGCCGCGGTTCTGCTCGGTGTGCTCGGTGTGGACTCCGTGCTCGGCGTGCTCACCGCGGCGGGCGTGCTCACCACGGCAGGCGTGCTCGCCATGCCGGGCAGGATCACCACGCCGGCGGTCAGGGTGGCCACCGCCGCCACTGACACCGTCGCCGTCTTGACCGTCACCGGCACCGTCGCCGCCTTGGCCGCCACCGATGTCTTGGCCGCCGTCGTCGTCTTGGTCGCCGCTGCGGTTTTGGCCACCGCCGCGGTTTTGGCCGCGGCTGCTGTTTTGGCCGCGGCTGCTGTTTTGGCGAGGCGGCTCAGCGCCGCACCGGCCAGAGCGGCCGGCACGGCGACGAGAGCCAGGTCTCCCAACAGGCGGTCAACCGGGATCCGGTCACCCTCGGCCCGCGTGCAGACCCCACATCCGCGTACGTGTCGCGCGAGCCGTTTACGCCACAGCGACGACGGCTCCCCGTCCCAGCCGTCCGCCGCCCGGGTCAGCCCGGCACAGACCCGCTCGGCGGAGAGCGCGGCCACGACAGCCCGCGCGTTCTCCAGTTGCTCCCGCATCCGGTGGACGCGGACGCCGGCGTGGGTGAGGTTGACCCCGAGTGCGTCGGCGGTCTCCTGCCGGGTGATCCGCCCGGCCAGTTCCTGCCACCACAGGGCGAAGAGGCCGCGGTCATCGGGATCCAGCCACCGGCCGGCCCGCGCGACCTCCCGCCGCTGATCGTGCAGGCCCAGCCGCAGGACGGCCAGTTCCTCGAAACCGCCGGACTCCGGAAGATCCGCCGCGTCGTCGAGCGGCACGGCCCGTACCGCCTCCCGGTCCCGGCGGCCACGATGCGCGCTGATCTCGCGCATCGTGATGACCAGCAGCCAGGACCGGAACCTGTCCGGATCCCGGAGGGAGCCCAGATCCCGGACGACGTCCAGCAGCACCTGCTGGACGACGTCGTCGGTGTCCGCGTGCCGATAGAGCGCACTGCCCACGACGTTGTAGACGAGTGGCAGAAACGCCCTGATCAGCTCTTCCAGTGCCCGCTGATCACCCGCGCGGGCCGCGCTGACGAGGCGTCGGCAGGTCTCATCAGCGATCATCTTCATCCCGTCACAGGGTGGGCACCACCGGCATGATCATGCCGTCGGCGCCGAAACGCAACGGGTCGATCGTGACCTCGCGGTTGGTGCCGTCCCCGGCCGGGATCGCGAACCGGTGGTAGGCGATGTACCAGGTGTCGGTGCCGGGCGCCTGCACGATCGAATGATGCCCGGGCCCCTTGATGCCCAGATTCAGGTCCTTCGACAGGATCGTGCCGCGATGCGTCCACGGACCGAGCGGTGACGTGCTGGTGGCGTACTCGACGTGGTAGTTCTCCGAGCGCGTGTCGTCCACCGAGTAGGTCATGTGGTAGACGCCGTTGCGCTTGACGACGAACGGCGCCTCACGGAAGTTCGGCAACCCGAAGGTGGTCACCCTGGCCGAGTCGAACGAGATCATGTCGGCATTCAGGGGTACGGCGTACGCGTACCCGTTTCCCCAGTACAGATAGGACTGGCCGTCATCGTCGGTGAACACCGCCGGGTCGATCATCTGCCCGCTGCGGAACCCGGCCGCGATCAGCGGCTTGCCCAGCGCGTCGGTGAACGGCCCGGCCGGGCTGGTCGAGGTGGCCACGCCGATGTTGGTGTCGCCGCAGAAGTAGAGGTAGTAGCGGCCGTTGCGGTAGGCCACGGTCGGCGCCCACGCCCGCCCGCTCGACCAGTCGACCTGGGTGGCCAGATCCAGGACGGTGCCGTGATCGGTCCAGTTCACCAGGTCGGTGGAGGAGAACGCCTTGAACCGGGTGCCGCTCCAGCCGGCGTACCCGTCGGTGGTCGGGTAGATGTAGTAGCGGCCGTTCAGGTAGGCGATGTTCGGGTCGCCGTACAGGCCCTTGATCACCGGGCTGCGGCGGCCGGCCACCCACGGGGTGGTGACGCGGAACGAGCTGTCGGCCGCGAACGTGCCGGGGTTGGTGGTGGAGGGGTCGATCCACAACTGGTTGTCACGGTGCCGCAGGAACCGTCCCGGGTAGTTCGACGACTCCAGCCGAACCGAACCGCTGACCGACCCGTCCCGTACGCAGAAGGTGGCGTCGGCCAGGAACGTGGCCGTGCCCGCGTTGGTCTCCAGGCGGACCCGGAAGTCGCGGTGGCGCAGCCACATGCCGTTGGCCGCCTGGAACGAGACGCAGCCGGCGCCGCCGGCCAGACCCGGCGTCACGGTGAAGGTGGCGTCGCTCTTGGCCTGGGCCGTGCTGCTCGAGGTGACCGCGGCGACGCTGCCGAGATAGTCGCTGTGCCGGATGTACCGGCCGGTCAGGTTGACCGACTCCAGCGACCGGGCGCCGGTCGGGATCTCGGCGGCCGCCGCCGGGCCGGCGGCGACGGCCACGACCATCGACGAGCCCAGGAGTACGGTCGCCGCGCGGGCGAGATTGCGCATGGTTGCTCGCTTTCCGGTCAGCTGGTCAGGCGGAAGGTGGCGTCGGCCCGCCCGGTGGCGGTGGTGATCTCGTCGAGCCGCAGCAGGTAGTTGTAGTGCCGCAGGTAGCGGGTCAGGTTGTTGTAGGACCGGAACGACACCGCCGAGGAGTCGGCCAGCCCGGCGACCCGGGTGAAGGTGGCGTCGGCCGCAAAGGCGGTGCTGCCGTCGTCGGGGGCCAGCGCGAAGTCGAAGTTGCTGTGCCGCAGGTAGTAGCCGGGGAAGTTGGTGGACTCGATCGACACACCGCTCGCGCCGGCCAGGCCGGGCACGAGCCGCCACTGGGAGTCGGCCAGCGGGGAGACACCGGCGTCGATGCGGGCGTCGAAGTTGCTGTGCCGCACGTACCGGTCGGTGAAGTTGTACGACTGGATCCGGTTGACCCCGGTCGTGAACGTCGCCCACTTACCGTGCAGCGCGGTGTACTGCGCCTGGGTGATCGGCAGGATCGTGCCGTGCCGCTTCCGGCTGGCGCCCAGCGCGTACTCCGAGGTGCCGCGGATCCGGTAGGCGCTCAGCGAGGCCGGATTCGTGGTGGCCAACGGCAGGTAGCCGCGGCCGGACGCGTACTGGTCGACCCACAGGCCCCACTCGTTGCGGTCGTTGAACTTGTGCAGGATCGGGCCCTCCACCTGAGCCCCGGTCAGGCCCAGCCCGGACAGGTCGCCGAGCCGCGTCCAGCCGCCGACGATCTGGTTGCTGCCCTCGATGGTGATCTGCCCGTCGCCGGAGGCCCGCACGTACCGGTAACCACCCACACTGCCCGCGATCTCCAGGATCTGGGTGTCGATGATGCCCTGCGTGCCCGGCCGGTCGATGTAGACCTGCGGGCTGGTGAAAGAACGGAAGTCGGTGGTGCGGGAATAGTAGATCCGCGCCTTGTCGGTAATGGTCGCCCAGTAGACGACATAGTTTCCGGCCGCCGGGTCGTAGATGGCCTCCGGCGCCCAGGCGCAACCGGCGCCGGAAATGGCGCCCGCAACGTTCACCAGGCGCGGCGCCGACCAGGTTGTCAGGTTGGTGGACTCCCACACGACCAGGGAGGTGCTGCCGCTGTGCTGGGCGACGTCCCAGCCCTTGCCGCTGGCGATCCGCAGGTCGGTGGCGATCAGGTGGAACCGGTCGCCGGCCGGGGAGCGGACCAGGGCCGGGTCGCGGACGCCCTTCTCCCCCACGCTGGACAGCAGCACCGGCTGCGACCCGTTCAGGTCGGTCCAGTGCAGGCCGTCGGTGCTGGTGGCGAAGTACATCTGCTCACCGGTGGCGCTCTCACCGGTGAAGTGCGCCATGAGATAGGCGGTGTACACGTCGGCGGCCGCCGCGGGCCGCGCCGGGAGACCGACGGCGGCCGTGACGACGGCGCCGCCGATCGCCGCGAGCAGTTCCCGCCGTCGTGGCTGATAGCTCATGAAATGCCTCCGGGAATGGCATGCCTTGTTAATCCTTTGTTAAGAGCACATGTTATCGCTAACACATTGGCTGTCAAGACGGTCAATTCCTAAAGGCACGTGCATTCCGGGAGCGCGCACATTACAGAAATCCGCACACGATTTCTCATCGCTTCCGCGGCGTCTGTTACCGTTCCGGCCCATGTGGAGCGAGGAGGCCGTGGCCGGGCGCCCGGCATGGCGGCACACCCCGTCCGGAGTGGTGTTCCGGAAGGTGCCGGCCGGCGTCTTCCGGATGGGCCTGTCCGATGCGGAGATCGACGCGGTACGCGCCATCGAGCGCGCGGGCGACACCGAGGACACGGTCGAACCGTTCCTTTCCGGCGCCGGCGAATGCCGCCCGGTCCGCGAGGTGAAGGTGGAGCCGTTCCTGCTGGCCCGGCACCCGCTGACCGTCGACCAGGTGCGGCACTGGCTGCCGGACTACGACGACTTCTACGCCCGCGCGGGCACGACCGCCGCGCGCCTGACGGGCGACCTCGGCGACCTGCTGGCCACGTGGCCGTTCCGCCTGCCCAGCGAGGCCGAATGGGAGTACGCGGCCCGCGCCGGAACCACCACGCTCACCTTCCGCGGCGACGCCAGACCCGGAGAGGACCAGCTCCTCGACGACTTCGGCGACGAGGCCCGCACCGCCGCCGCCGAGAACCCGTTCGGCCTGGCCGGCATGGGCTCAGCCGGCGAACTCTGCTCCGACGTGTGGATCCCCGGCTTCGACGGCGCCCCGCTGGACGCGAGCCCCCGCACCGGCGACGGCCCACGAACAGTCCGCGGCGGCGCGGCCGACCTCTACCCGTGGCAGGGCTGCGACGAGTGGCTCCTGCTGCTCTCCGCCACCCGCTACGAACACGACTCCTTCACCGCGATCCGCCCGGCCGCCCCGCTACCACCCCACTAGGCAGGCTCTTCACCGCGATCCGCCCGGCAGCGCCCCTGCCACCCACTCGGCAGGCTCTTAACAGCGATCCGCCTGGCCGCACCCCCTGCCACCCCCACTGACCGGCAGGCCGGTCAGGTGACGGCGACCGGGGCCGGGCCGGTGCTTTCGCGGCGGAGGACGCGGATCGGTGGGCCCGGGTAGTCGGCCGGCTGGACGCCGTCGAGGGTGGCGATGACCACGCGGGCCAGGCTGAGGCCGTGGTCGTGCACGTCGATGCTGAGCGCGGACAGCGGCGGCACGGCCAGCTCACACAGCGGCGAGTCGTCGTGGACCAGCAGGCTCACCCGCTCGGGGACCGGCACCCCGCTCCGGATCAGCTCCTGCTCCGCGGCGACCGCCATCACGTCGTTGTCGAAGATCACCGCGGTGGGCGGCGGCGAACCGGCCAGCAGGTCATGGACGCCACGCACCCCGGCCTCCGCCCCGTAGTCGCCCTCGACGATGCGCGCCTCGACGCCCTGCCGGGTGGCCGCCGCGTGCATCGCCGCCGTGCGGTCGGCCGTGTGCACCAGGTCGGCGGGCCCGCTGACCCGCCCGATCACCCGGTGGCCGAGCCCGGCGAGCATCTCCACGGCGACCGTCATGGCTCCGGCGTCGTCGGTGACCACCCGTGGGAAGGCCGCCGTGCCGGCCCGCCCGGCGAGCACCGCGGGCAGCCCCAGCCCGGCCAGGAACTCCGGCCGGGTGTCGTCGTGCACCAGGTTGACCACGACGACGGCCTGCACCGTCCGGTCGCCGGCCCAGCGCTGATAGGTGGCCAGCTCGGCCTCCAGATCCGGCACCACGAGCAGCAGCACGTTCGCCCCGTAGGGCGCGAGCGCCTCCTCCATGCCGGCGATCAGCTCCATGAAGAACGGCTCGACGCCGACCCGGGCGGCGCTGCCGGTGAGCACCAGCCCGATCAGGCCACCCGGGGTGGGCATCGTCAGCCGACCTGCGCCGGAGCGGTGAGCGCGTTCGCCGACCGCAGCACCTCGGGCGCCGCGAACGCCTCGCCGTCCACGGTCGCGGCCGTGGTGACGGTGAACGTGTGTGTCTCCCCTGGCAGCAGGTCGACGAGCATGTCGTCGACGACGGCGTCGGGCGCGACCCGGTCGGCGAGTACGGCCACGTCCCGGGCGAACGATGCGGCGGTCACAGTGATCGAGTATCCGCCCTCGACGGCCACCGCGTGTGCCCGCACCGCCGCCGGGTCGTACCGCAGATCGAAGTCCTCGGCGAACAGGTGGGTGGCGCGCAGCCCACCACTGTCGGCGACCAGCACCTCCCGGTCGGGTTCGGTGGCCGCGAGCAGGCCCGGGTCGAGCTCGATCAGCCCGACCGACCGGGCCGGCACGTCCACCTCCACGGTGATCGCGGCCAGTTCGGCGCCGTCGAAGCGGACCCGCCGCAGCCGGGCGCTGTCACGCCACGGCTCATCGCGATCGTTGATCACGGCCAGCACGGTGCGGCCGTCACGCTCCTGGAAGGACAGCAGAACCGGTGCGTACGTGCGGCGCAGCGCGAACCAGGCCGGTTTGAGCCGTCCGGAACCGTCGACGACGGCCCACGAGGTGACCGGCCAGCAGTCGTTGAGCTGCCACAGGATGCTGCCCATCGTCCGTGGGGCGTGACCGCGCAGGTGGGCGACCGCATAGGCCGTTGCCCGTGCCTGGTTGAGCTGGGTGGCCCAGTGCCAGGCCGCGAAGTCGGACGGCACCGCCATGTGGTGGGCCAGCCCGCGGTCGAGCTTGCCGTTGCCGTCCTCCGCCTTCTGGTGCAGCAGGAAGACGGCCGAGTCCTTGCGCAGATCCTCCGGCGCCAGCGTGGCGGTCAGCGTCGACCAGGCGGGCGGCGCCTGCCAGCCGAACTCGGAGCAGAACCGTGGCACGAAGTTGTCGTGGAAGCGGTAGTCCTCCCGGTTCCACGCCTCCCACTCGTGGCGGGTGCCGAACCGGTCGTCGTTGGGGTGGACCGCCTCGGGGTCGTGGCCGGGGCTGGACGGGCTGCCCGGGTGGTAGGGCCGGGTCGGGTCGAGCTCGGCCAGCAGCGCCGGGAAGTCCTCGTAGTAGTAGCGGGCACCCCAGGTCGCGCCGTTCAGCGCCTCTTTCCACTGCCAGTCCTCGTGGCCCCAGATGTTCTCGTTGCCGCCGTTCCACAGGATCAGCGACGGGTGCGGGGCCAGCCGGGTCACGTTCTCCCGGGCCTCGGCGAGGATCTCCGACCGCATCGGCTCCTCCTCGCTGTAGGCCGCACAGGCGAGCGGGAAGTCCTGCCAGACCAGCACGCCCCGCTCGTCGCAGACGTCGTAGAACTCGTCGGACTCCCAGATGCCGCCGCCCCAGATGCGCAGCAGGTTGGCGTTGCCGGCGACCGCGCGGTCCACCGCCGCTTCGAGACGCTCCCGGGTGATGCGGGTGAGCAGGTGGTCCTCGGGGATCCAGTTGAGCCCCAGGACGAAGACCTCCCGGTCGTTGACGATCAGCGTGAACCGGCTGCCGTGCTCGTCGGGGCTCTCGTCGAGCCGCACGTCACGGAAGCCGACCCTGGCGTGGTGCTCGTCGAGCACGTGGTCTCCGGTCACGAGGGTGACCTCGACCGGCACCAGCGGCTGCTCGCCGAGGCCGACCGGCCACCACACCGGCGCGCCCGGCACATGCAGCTCCACGGTGGCCTGGTCGGCGACCACGTCGACCCGGGTGGTGCGCCCGGCGGCCGTCACCTCGACGGTCAGCGGCGCGTCCGACGCCCGCTCGACGGCTACGTGCACGGTGAGCCGGTCACGGGTGGCCAGCGGCCGCACCGACGCGAACCGGGCGGTGTGCCAGCGCTCCAGCCGGACCGGCTTCCAGATGCCGGCGGTCTGCAGGTCGGGGCCCCAGTCCCAGCCGAACGAGCAGGCCATCTTGCGGACCGCGTTGAACGGATGAGGGTACGGCCGGGGACGGGAGCCGGCCTGCTCCTCGAACCGCTCCGCGTGCTCCAGCGCCGAGTCGAACCGCACGCTCAACGGGATCTCCCCGTCACGCAGCAGGTGCCGCACGTCGAACCGGTAGCCGCGGTGCATGTTGGCGGTGCGCCCCAGCCCGGTCCCGTCGACCTCGACGGTCGCCACCGTGTCCAGCCCGTCGAAGACCAGGTCGACCCGCTCGCCGGGCGCGGCCGGGGCGGCCGTGAACGTGGTCTCGTAGAGCCAGGCGCTGCGATGGAACCAGGCCAGCCCGGCCTCGTTGGCGCCCAGGTATGGGTCGGGGATCAGACCGGCGGTGAGCAGGTCGGTGTGGACGGTCCCCGGGACGGCGGCGGGCAGCCGCGAGGCGGCGATCTCCGATGGGACCCGGCCACCCACGGAACGGACGGTCCAGCCCTGGTGAAGGTCGGTCTTGAGCATCGGTGGTGCCCCCTGCGTGAGGAAAATCGGGTTGCCGTCGCGCCGCGGCTCCCACATTCTTAAGCAACTGAACGAAGTCCGTCAACGATGATCAGGCCGGAGGTCCGATGGCCGATTTCGTGCACCTGAGCGCCGCCGGCGTGAGCCTTGTGCTGGACTTTCGCGGCCCCTCGCTGCCAGCCGTCGTGCACTGGGGCGAGGCCCTGGGCGACCTCGGCCCCGAGGAGCTGGCCGAGGTGGCGCTGGCCACAGAGCCACAGCCGATCGGGTTCTCCGCCGACACCCCGGTCCGCGTCTCCATCCTGCCCGAGCAGTCGGCCGGCTGGCTCGGTCATCCGGGTCTGGCCGGGCATCGCGACGGCACGGCGTGGTCCAGCGCGTTCACGGTGCGTGGCGTGGACCGGAGCGCTCTGGGCGTACGGGTGAGGGGTTTCGACGAGACCGCGGGCCTGGAGCTGGTGATCGAGATCGAGTTGCACCCGGCCGGGGTGTTGCGCGCTCGCGCGCGGCTGACCAGCACGGCGCCGGGCACCTACTGGCTCGATCATCTGACACTGTTCCTGCCGGTGCCGGCGGAGACCACCGAGTTGCTCGACTTCACCGGCCACCACCTGCGGGAACGCTCCCCACAACGGACCGCGTTCGCGCACGGCGTGCGGGTCCGGGAGAACCGGACCGGTCGCACCGGCTACGACTCGGCCTATCTGCTCTGCGCGGGCACGGCCGGGTTCGGCAACCGGCACGGACGGGTCTGGGGTGTGCACACCGCGTTCTCCGGCAACTCGCGCACGGTCGCGGAGCGCAACTATCACGGGCATTCCGCGCTCGGCGGCGGTGAGCTGCTGCTACCCGGCGAGATCGGGCTGCGCGAGGGCGGGTCCTACACGACCCCGTGGGTGTTCGCGGCCTTCGGCGCGCACGGGCTCGACTCGGTGTCGGAGCGTTTCCACAGCTACATGCGGTCCCGGCCGGGCCATCCCACGCGGCCACGCCCGGTCGTGGTCAACACGTGGGAGGCGGTCTACTTCGATCATGATCTGGGCCGGCTCACCGAGCTGGCCAAGGCGGCCGCGACCGTCGGGGCCGAGCGGTTCGTGCTGGACGACGGCTGGTTCGGGTCCCGCCGCGACGACACCTCCGGCCTCGGCGACTGGACGGTCTCCCCCGACGTGTGGCCGGACGGGCTCGATCCCCTCATCAGCGTGGTCCGTGACCTGGGCATGGAGTTCGGCCTCTGGGTCGAACCCGAAATGATCAATCCCGACTCGGACCTGGCCCGCGCCCACCCCGACTGGATCATGGCCGCCGGGGACCGGCTGCCACCGACGGCGCGATCTCAGCAGGTGCTCGATCTGCACAACCCCTCGGCGTGGGTCTACGTGCGCGACCGGCTGGACGCGCTGCTCAGCGACCACGACATCGGGTATCTGAAATGGGACCACAACCGCGACCTGGTCGACGCCGGCCATCCCGGGTCCGGGCGCGCCGGTGTGCATGACCAGACACACGCCGTCTACCGGCTCCTCGACGAGCTGCGCGCCCGGCATCCCGGCGTGGAGATCGAGTCCTGCTCGTCCGGCGGCGGCCGCGTCGACCTGGAGATCCTGGCCCGCACCGACCGCATCTGGGCGTCCGACTGCATCGACGCCCACGAACGGGTGGCGATCCAGCGGTGGACCAGCCTCCTCGTGCCGCTGGAGCTGATCGGCTCGCACGTGGGCGCGCCACGCTCGCACACCACCCACCGCGACCTGCCACTGGACATGCGCGCCGGCACCGCTGTCTGGGGCCACCTCGGTATCGAGTGGGACCTCACCAGGGCGACACCCGGAGAGCTGGCCCGGCTGGGCGAGTGGGTGGCCCTCTACAAGGAGGTCCGGTCGCTGCTGCACACCGGCACACTGGTGCACGGGGACGTGGCCGATCCGGCGTATTCGCTGACCGGCGTGGTGTCCGAATCCGACGCCCTGTTCGCGGTGACCGCGACCGCCACCAGCGAGGCCTACCCACCGGGCGCCGTGGCCTTCCCCGGCCTCGACCCGGGCCGGCTCTACCACGTGCGGCCACAGCCACCCGGCGACGTGCCCGACGGCAACGCCGCGGCCTGGGGCGCCGCCCTGCCGTGGTACACACCGGCCGGCGTCCGGCTGACCGGCCGCACCCTCGGCACGGCCGGCCTGCGGCTCCCGGTCCTCTACCCGGACCGGGTCCTGCTGGTCCGCGCCACCCCGGCCGGAGCCGTTTGACGGCACACAGGATCGATGATCGAGTGGCGGCATCCGCGTCCCGGACGTGGCGGTGCCACGACCCACGCCTGTGCGGGCAGGATGGTGACGCGATGACGGAGGGTTTCGGCGACATGGTGGTGGCTGGGTGAAGGAAGCGATCGGTGACGCTACGGCGGTGGGCCGGCCGGGCCGGGGGCGCCGTCCCGCGGCCCGGGAGAGCATCCTCGACGCGATCCGCGCCTCCGAGCCGCTGAGCCGCGTCGAGCTGGCCGCGATCACCGGGCTCACCGAGGCGGCCGTGTCGATGACCGTGCGCCGCCTCCTCGACGAGGGCCTGGTCGTGGAGACGGGCCGCGCCCCGACCGGCGGCAAGCCTCGCACCCTGCTGCGCCTGGACCCGGCCGCCCGCCTCGCCGTCGGCGTCCACCTGGACCGGGACGTCACCACGTTCGTCCTGACCGGCCAGACCGGCGGCGTCATCTCCCGCCTCGCCCGTCCCGCACCGCCCGGCGACCTGCTCCCCCATCTCGCCGACGGCATCGGCACCCTGCTCGCGGCCTCCGGCGTGGTCCGGGCCCGCTGCCTCGGCCTCGGCGTCGTCTGGCCCGGCCCCCGCAACGGCAACGTCCGCCGCACGCCCGGCGCCGACATCCCAGCGGCCGAGGGCCGCGTACCAGGATTACCTGACATTTCCCACTTCAGCGGCCCAGGAGCTCCGTCGGTCTCACTGAGCACGGAGGCGCTGCCGCACGCGAGCGACGACGCCGCCCGCCTACGCGGTTGGGACGCGCCACCGCACCTGCGGGGATGGGACGCCGACGAGCTCGGGCGACAGCTGGCCGAGGAGAACGGCTGGCCGGTGCTCGTGGAGAACGACGCGACCGCCGCCGCCGTCGGTGAGTACTGGGTGGCGCGGGTCGGGCCGGAACAGGCGTTCGCGGCCCTCTACATGGGCAGCGGCATCGGCGCCGGGATCGTCGTCGAGGGCCGGGCGATGCGGGGCGGGCACGGTGCGGCGGGCGAGTTCGGCCACGTGTGCGTACAGGTCGATGGCCCGGAATGCTGGTGCGGCAGTCGAGGGTGCCTGGAGGTCCTGGCCGGGCCCCGCACCGTGGTGGCGGCGGCCCGCGCCGACGGCACGGCGGCCGCGGAGGCCGGCCTCGGCCAGTCCGCACCGCGGAGCGTGACCGCCGATTTCGCCGCGGTGGCCCGGGCCGCGCGGGCGGGCGCTCCACGCTGCCTCGCGCTGCTGGAGGATTCCGCACGGTATGTCGCGGCCGCCGCCGAGTCGGTGGTGAACCTGCTCGACATCGACCTGGTGGTGCTCACCGGCCCCGGTTTCGCCGCGGCGTCGTTCGTCTACGGCCCGGCCATCATGCGCCGCGTCCAGCCCGCGGACCACCGCACCTGGCACCGCTCGGCGACGGTAACCGTCTCCCTGGCCGCCGCGACCGCCTCGGCGACCGGCGCCGCCGCCCTGGTCCTCCAGTCCCACCTGCGCCGCTGACCGTCCCCGCCCAGCGCCGGGCGGGCAAACCCGGCTGGCGCCCCACGCTACCGAGAACGACCGGAGACAGCACTGAGGGCGCGTCGAGGATTTCGAGGCTCAGGGCCACCGGATGATCGACGAGGCGCTCACGGCGGTGTGACCGGAGCGAGGCCGCTGAGCACGTCGTCGCCGACGGACAGCAGCCGGTCGAGTTCGGCGGCGCTGCTCAGGCTCGGGTAGAGGAAGCTCGCCTGCCCGTCGGCCACGTCGACCGCCGGGTAGCCCACCCAGCCGAGCCGGTTCAGCAGGTCGGTGCCGGCGAGCAGCGCCGCGAGGCTGCCGGAGACGTCGTAGCCGCCACCTCGCTGAGGGTCCAGGTGCAGGTCACCGTCCAGTTCCGGCGCCTCCATGGTGATCACCACGGCCAGCACCGTGGTGCCGTGGTCGATGCCGAGACGGGAGGTGAGCCCGGACGGCACGACGGCCGCCACCACCGCGGCGCTCGCCTGGCGCCGGCGGAACTTCCCGTGCGCGGCCCCGCGCTGCCGCAGATCGGGCAGCCCGGCGAGGCGGCCGACCGGCACGGTGGGCTGATGGGCGGCCGGATCCCACGTCCATCTCCGGGCCAGCGCCTGAGCACGCAGGGTCCGCACACTCTGGCCGGAGACGCGCAGTTTCCCGATCTCCTTGCCGGCCATCCCGAACGCCAGCACACCCCGGACGATCAGGGCGGCGAGCCCCACCATGGCGCCGATCACTGCCCAGTCCATACTGCCCCCCAGCAACGGTTTCCGGCCTACCGACCTTGCTACTCCACGAGGTCAAGATTCCGGCAAACCCACAGCATGCGTACGGGAAATGGTCATGCGGGACGGCGCGTGTCAGGGTGAGTGAATGGAGATCTGGATCAACCCCGACTGCTCGAAATGCCGGTCCGCGTTGTCGATTCTCGATGCCGAGCAGGCGCGGTACACCGTCCGGTACTACCTCGAGGACCCGCCGACGGTGCCCGAGCTGACTGCCGTGCTCGCCAGGCTGGGGCTTGATCCCTGGCACATCGCCCGATGGGGTGAGCCGGTGGCGGCGGAACTCGGCCTGGCGGACTGGCCCCGGGACGCGGAGGCCCGATCGCGGTGGATCGAGGCGCTGGCCGAGCATCCGGTGCTGATCCAGCGGCCGATCATCACAGCTGACGACGGTACGGCCACCGTCGCCCGTACTTCGGAGGCGGTCAAGTCGACCCTTACGTCTTCCGATTCCGAGTAACCGGGCCGCCGACTTCGGCAAGCCAGCCGGTGACGGCAACTTCTTGCAGATCCTGGCAGCGGATCCCTGACCATTAGCTCCCATTTGCCACTTTTTTGGCGGTGAACCCCTTAGTTCGAGCCCTGAATTCTCGTTAACATTTATGTCATCGGATGCTAGCGTCTCGGAAACATTGCAAGGTCTTGCATCGATCACGGTCGGCAGAGGGGCGCCACTCACCGACTTCCTCGTACCACCCCGTCCCCACGAGGAGGTCTTCCGCGATGAATCCCCGCTCGCGCCCGATGCCGCCGACATCAGACCGGACGACACGAGCCCCGGCCCGGCGCCTTGCCCTGGCCCTCATCCTGCTCATCGGAGCCACCGTGCCCCTGTCCGGCGGCGTCGTCACCGCGCCACCGGCCCGGGCCGCGATCGACGCCCAGAGCCTGGGAGCGCGCTACGACGGCACGGGCAGCAACATCACGTTCCGGGTCTATTCGGCGACGGCCACCCGGATCGCGGTCTACCTCTACAGCGCCGCAACCGGCGCGCAGGAGAAGGCCGGCTACGTCCTGACCGAGAACAGCGACACCTTCTCCACCACCGTCAGCGTGGCCGACCTGGCCACCCGCGGGATCACCGGCACGGTCTATTACGGCTACCGCGCCTGGGGGCCCAACTGGACCTACAACGCGGGCTGGACGAAGGGATCGACAGCCGGATTCAGCTCCGACGTCGACTCCGCCGGCAATCGGTTCAACCCCAACAAGCTCCTGATCGACCCGTACGCCAGGGAGATCAGCCATGACCCGCTCACCCCGGGCCAGGCCGGTGCGAGTGGATACCGCTCCGGCGCCAACCGCGCGACCGACACCGGCACGTTCGCCCCCAAGGGCATCGTCCTGCCCGCGTCGACCGGCCTGACAGGCACGAAACCCACCAGGGCCTTCAAGGACGACATCGTGTACGAGGTGCACCTGCGCGGCCTGACCAGGAACGACCCCTCGATCGCCGCGGCCTATCGAGGCACGTACCGGGGTGCCGGGCTCAAGGCCGCGTACCTCGCGTCGCTGGGTGTGACCGCGGTGGAGTTCCTGCCGGTCCAGGAGACACAGAACGACACGAACGACGTCGACGCCACCGGCACCTCCGGTGACAACTACTGGGGTTACATGACCCTCAACTACTTCGCCCCCGACCGTCGCTACGCCTACGACAAGTCCCCCGGCGGGCCCACCGCGGAGTTCCAGGCCATGGTGAAGGCGTACCACGACGCCGGCATCAAAGTCCTCGTCGACGTGGTGTACAACCACACCGGCGAGGAGGGGGCGCAGGGCGACAAGAACACCTACAACCTGTTCTCGTGGCGCGGCCTCGACAACCCCACCTACTACTCGCTGACCAGCGATCGGCAGAGTCCGTGGGACAACACCGGTGTCGGCGGCAACTACAACACCGCCAACCCGGTCGCGCAGAACCTCATCGTCGACTCGGTGGCCTACTGGAAGAACACGCTCGGCATCGACGGTTTCCGGTTCGACCTGGCGTCCGTCCTCGGCAACACCTGCCAGCACGGATGCTTCAACTACGACCGCACCAACGCCGGCACGGCCCTCAACCGCCTCGTCGCCGAAATGCCCGCCCGCCCGGCGAGCGGAGGTTCCGGTGTCGACTGGATCGCTGAGCCGTGGGCCATCGGTGGCAACAGCTACCAGGTCGGCAACTTCCCGGCCGGCTGGTCGGAGTGGAACGGCATCTACCGCGACACCGTGCGCCGCGACCAGAACAAGCTGGGTGTCGACGCGGTCACCCCGGGCGAGCTCGCCAACCGCCTGGCCGGATCGTCCGATCTCTACGGCGACGACGGCCGCCGGCCATGGAACTCGGTGAACTTCATGGTCGCCCACGACGGGTTCACCCTCAAGGACCTGTACTCCTGTGCGGCGAAGAACAACAACCAACCCTGGCCGTACGGGCCGTCGGACGGCGGTTCCGACGACAACATCTCCTGGGATCAGGGCGGAGCGGCTGCCGACCAGCGAAAGGCGGCACGCAACGGTCAAGCGTTGCTCCTGCTGTCGGGCGGCACGCCGATGATGACCGGCGGTGACGAGTATCTGCGCGGCGTCAACTGCAACAACAACCCTTACAACCTCGACTCCAGCGCCAACTGGCTCAACTGGGCGCCCGGCACCGACCAGACGAACTTCGCCACCTTCACCGGCCGCCTGCTCGCGTTCCGCAAGGCACATCCCGCCCTGCGGCCGGTGAACTTCTACACCGCCACCGACACCAACGGGAACGGACTCGGCCAGTTGGCCTGGTTCACCCCGGCCGGCACCACTCCGGACGCCGCGTACTGGGGGAACGCGAACAACCACGCGCTGGCCTGGCGCATCGACGGCAGCGAGTTCGGTGACTCCGCGCCGGGCATCTACGTCGCCTACAACGGCTGGTCCGGCGACGTCACCTTCACCCTGCCCGCACCACCCACCGGCAAGCAGTGGTACCGGGTCACCGACACCTCCACCTGGGCCGAAGGGCCCGACCAGGTGGCCGGCCCCGGCGCGGAGGCCCTCATCGGCGGCGCCTCCACCACGTACGTGCTGCGCGCCCGGGCCGTGCTTCTCCTCGTCGCCAGGTAGCCCGGCGGCACCGCGGGACGGACACCCTCGACGCCCCGCGGTGCCACCCGCGCCCCGGCTCGCAGACCTAGGATGACCACTGTGAACGGTGCCGGAGGGAAGCTCTCGCCGGAACAGCGGAACCTGCTGACCCGGTGGCACTAACGGCGGTGTGACCGGCGCGAGCCCGCTGAGGGTCCCGACCCCGGCATGCGTACGGGGAATCGCGGAACGCCGGGCGAACCGGGCGGAGGGCGGGCCACGTGGCGAGAACCCGGTATGGCATTCGGCGCGCGTCATGAGGAACCTCCTGGATCGAGCTCATAGCGATGGGTACGCCGGAGCAGGCGGAATCCGAGGTGCTCGCGGGCGGCGAGCACCGGGTCGTCGCCGGTGATGACCGTCTCGACCTCGTCGATGTGCGGGTGCGACTCCCGCAGGTGCTGGATCAGTGCGGCGTTGACCCGCAGTTCGAGCCGCCGCCCGCGGTGTCCGGGCAGGACGGCCGGCCCGAACTGCCGGGCCCGGTGCTCGGTGAGTACGCCGACGATCGCCAGCGCGTACGCGGCCAGACCCCCGTCGGCGTACGCCGTGGTCAGCACCGAACGCGGTTCGGGCAGTTCGCCGGTCCAGTGGGTGAGCCGGTACTCACCCGGTTCGGCGTCGATCAGCTCGCCCAGCCAGGCCCGGTGCAGGTCGCCCAGGAGGAGCAGGTCGTGCCGCCCGGCGCCGGTGTGCCGAAAGCCGTGCCGCAGACAGAACGCCTCGCCCGGCGACCCCGCCTCCACCTCGGTGACCAGTCGCGACGCGGTGGTCCGGTCGAGGACGGCGGTCAGCAGCCGGGAGCCGACGCCACGGCGCCGGCACTCCGGTTCGACGAACAGGGTCAGCTCGAAGACGCCCGGGGCCGGGGTGATCGGCCGAAGTTCGGCTCTCCCGGCGATCGTCCCGTCCGACATCGACACGATGTCGATCAAGCGTTCGTCCATGGCACCACGATCGCGGGCCGCCCGCCGCCGAACAACGCGAGAATCCGCACCGATCCTTAAGTCGATGGTTATCGTTCGACCTCGTACACTTCGGCGTCGTGGAGCTCCGGGACATCGAGATCTTTCTGACACTGGCCGAGGAGCTCCATTTCGGGCGTACGGCGGAGCGTCTCCACGTGTCGCAGGCGCGGGTCAGCCAGTCGATCAAGCAGCAGGAGCGCCGGATCGGTGGCGCGCTGTTCGAGCGCACCAGCCGCACCGTGCGGCTCACCCCGCTCGGCGTACAGCTGCGCGGCCGACTCGACGCCGGCTACCGCGAGATCACGGCGGCCGTCGACGAGGCGACCGCCACCGCGCGGGGGCACACCGGCACTCTGACGATCGGCACGTTCGACACCCACCACCGGGCGATCGGGGCGGTCCTCGACCTGTTCCGGCAGCGGCATCCACAGTGTGAGGTGCGGATGCGCGAGATCCTGCCGAGCGACCCGTTCGGCCGACTGCGCTCCGGCATCGTCGACGTCGCGGTACTCTGGCTGCCGGTCCGGGAGCCCGATCTCGTCGTCGGGCCGGAGATGCACACCGAGCCGCTGGTTCTGGCGGTCGCCGCCGGTCACCCGCTGGCGAGCCGGGACGCGGTGTCCATGGAGGATCTCGGCGACCACCCGGTGATCGCGCCGGATGGGCCCATCCCGGCGTACGTGTGGCACGCGCACACCCCGGCCACCACCCCGTCCGGGCGGCCCATCCCACAGGGGATCGCCGTGACCACCCTGGAGGAGGCGCTCACGGCGATCGGCACCGGCCGCGTCGTCTGCCCGGTCGGCGTCTTCGCGGCGGATGCGCGGCTGCGCGACGACCTCGCCTTCATACCGATCACCGACGGCCCGGTCCTCCGCTACGCCCCGGCGTGGCGGGCGGCCGGCGAGACCGCCCTGATCCGGGCCTTCGTCCAGGCGATCGTGGACAGCCGCTCCGCCGGGCAAGATCGCGACCCTGACTCGTCCGAATGACTATTCATCCGCTGGCCGCAAAGCAGGCTAGGTTCTGGACTCATGCGGGCTCTGCCAAGCGTCATTGACGAAGCCGAGGAAGCGTTGCGGTCACCGGTAGAACGGTATGACCCGGCCCGGGTAAACCGCGTCCTCACTCAGCTCGCGAACCCCATGTGGGCCCATACGAAGTATGGGGGCATTTGCCTGATATTGATTTGCGAAATCCAGTACTTCCAATACGACCGCACCCGGGACCCTCAATATCTGACGGAGGCAGTTCAGACCGGCCAGCGTGCCGTGAAAGCCAATGCCCTCCACGAGCGGTTCGGAGCCCAGGCTCGTTCCTCGCTCGGTGATGCTTGGCGCCGGCTTGCCGAGCACACCAGAAACGGCCACGACTTTGACGCAGCGATCGGCGCCTACCGGCAAGCCGCCCAAGCACCATGCAACCGCGACCCGAGTCGACCGATCCGGCTTACCAACCTGGCCAGCGCGCTTGCTATGCGGTTCGAATGCACCGGCGCCCCTGAGGATCTGGAGGAGGCCCTCCGCGTCGGCCGACAAGCCATAGACGCCACCCGGGGCGACAGCACCGATCGAGCCACATGCCTGGGAAACCTCGGCAACTTTCTGACACAGCGGTTCCAGCGCATCGGCGCCGCCGAAGATCTCGACCGAGCGATCGATACCTACCGGCGGGCAATCCAGGACACCGGTGAGGGCGCTGCTGATCGCGCACGCCTGCTGTCCTGCCTGGGCATAGCCTTACGCAACCGGTACGAGCTGACCAGCGCCTACTCCGAGGTCCTGGATGAGGCCATCAACCTCAGCCAGCAGGCCGTGGACCTCGATCCGTCCAACCACAGATTTCTCACCAATCTCGGCAACGCGCTAATCCTCAGATGGCAGTCCTCCGAAGCGGACACCGACCTCGATCGGGCGATCACCGTAAGCACCGCGGCGGTGTCCGCCACTCCTCACCGCCATATCGATCTTCACAAGCATTTGACCAACCTTTCCGACACTCTGCTCACGCGGTACCTGCGACACGGGGCGATTCACGATCTCGACCTGGCGATTCAGATCGCTCGGCGAGCCGTCGCAGCCACCCCAGAAGGCCATTCCCACAGGGCCGCCACCCTCAACAACCTGAGCAACGCGCTGGTCTTCAGCGGATCAGGCTTGTCCGAGGCACTGCGTGGTTGGAGCGAGGCATGCGACACGGTCCACGCCCCCATCACGACGCGCCTGCGCGCGGCTATCAGCCAGGCGTTCCACCTCGGCCTGCGATACGGTCCCGCGGTCACCGTCGACGCATATGCGTCTGCCCTGGAGTTGCTCCCCCTCTTGGCGTGGCGTGGCCTCCGACAGCAAGACCAGCATCAACTGCTGCGGTCCCACGCTGAGCCGCTGGCGCGCGAGGGTGCCGGGAGTGCCGTCGCGGCGGGCGTCCCTGACCGGGCGATCGCCATGCTCGAAGTCGGCCGAGGCATCTACTGGAACCAACTACTCGACACTCGGACCGACCTCACGGCCGTGCGGGACGCTGCACCCAACCTCGCCACGAAGCTGGAGAAGTGCCGAACTCAGCTGGACCAGCACACCGCCTCATCCACCGGGCTCGAAGCTTCCCGAAGCCCGTGGGTGATCCCGCCAGAGGCGAAGGAGTGACTGGGCTCTGTCCCGGCAGCCGTCACCATCGCCCCCCGAAAGCAACAAGCTCTCCTATTCGCCGGCGAGTTCCCGGTGCTCGGCGAGTTCCAGGTCGATGAAGGCGCTGATCATCGCCCGGTAGACCCGCTCGACGACCTCCGGTGACCCGCCTGCCGCGACGGCCAGGCCGCGCACCTTGGCGATGACCTCCTCCACCCGGGCGGGCGCCCGGACCGCCTGTTCGTCGGTCTTCAGCGCGGCGGCCCGCCGGACCAGCCGCTCCCGGGCGGCGAGCCGTTGCACCACCTCGGCGTCGATCGCGTCGATGGCCCGGCGGACTTCGGTGAGATCGGCACTCATGCCGGCCATCCTGCCAGCGACCGTTCCGGGTAGGGCCGTCCGGCCCTGTCGGGAGGCGTCACGCCGGGCGTCTACTGGCGAAAACGGACCCACCGCCGGGAGGGATCGGCCATGCGAGCGCTCGTCGTCTACGAATCCATGTTCGGCAACACGGCCGCGGTGGCGCAGGCGGTCGCTGAGGGGCTCGCCGGGCCGTTCGAGGTGACGCTCGCCGACGTGCACGAACGGCCCGCGGTCACGGGCGTGGATCTGCTGGTGGTCGGCGCACCGACCCACGCGTTCGGGTTGAGCCGGCCGTCGACCAGGGCGGACGCGGTCAAGCACGGCGAGGTCCGGGCGGGGGCGCAGGAGGCCGGCATCCGGGAGTATCTGGATGCCACTCCCCCGCTGGCCGGCCTGCCGGTGGCGGCTTTCGACACGCGGATGGACACCCGGTTCCCGACCGGCTCGGCCGCTCGCAAGGCGCTGCGCCGGCTGCACAGCCTGGGCGGGCAGCCGGTGATGCCGGCGGAGGACTTCCGGGTCGGCGGGATGACCGGCCCGCTGGTCGACGGCGAGATCGAGCGCGCCCGTCGCTGGGCGCGCCAGGTCGCGGACCGGCACGCCGCCTCAGCGGCATAGCGTCCCGCGACGCTACGCCGGATCAGCGGCGTAGCTCGCCGAGACGGCGTTCCGGGTTGGGTGCGGCGTCGGCGAGGGTACGCGTGTACTCGTGCCGCGGGTTGAGGATGACCTCGTCGGCCGGCCCGCGTTCGACGACCCGGCCCTGGTAGAGGACGAGGATCTCGTCGGAGAAGTGCCGGGCGGTGGCCAGGTCGTGGGTGATGTAGAGGACGCCCAGGTCCTCCTCCCGTTGCAGGGTGGCGAGCAGGTTGAGCACGCCGAGCCGGATCGACACGTCGAGCATCGAGACGGGTTCGTCGGCGATCAGGACGCCGGGTGACGGTGCGAGGGCGCGGGCGATGGCGACGCGCTGCCGCTGGCCGCCGGAGAGTTCGTGTGGGCGGCGGCGGGCGAAGTCGGCGGCCGGTGTGAGGCGGACGCGTTCGAGCAGGTGCAGCACCCGTTGGTGGACTTCGGCGTCGCTGAGCCCGCGCTGGTGCAGCCGGACCGGACGGGTGAGGTGGTGCTCGACGTCGTGGAACGGGTTCAGCGACGCGAACGGATCTTGAAAAACCATCTGCACGGTACGCCGATAGCGCGCGAGTGCGGAGCCACGGCGGGCCACCGGTTCGCCGTCGAGCAGGATGCGCCCGGAGGTGGGCTGTTCGAGCTGTAGCAGCAGGCGGGCGATGGTGGATTTGCCGCTGCCGCTCTGCCCGACCAGTGCCACGGTGCGCCCGTGGTCGAGGGTGAAGCTGACGTCGTCGACGGCGCGCAGCGTACGCGTACGGATGCCGTGCCGTAGGCGATAGTCCTTGCTCAGCCCGCGCACTTCGAGGGTGGTCATGACATCCCCTCCGGGGCGAGACGGATGAAGGAGCCGCGGTCGCCGGTGAGGCTGGGGAACGACGCGAGCAGCTGTTTCGTGTAGTCGTGGCGCGGTTCGGTGTAGAGCTGGTAGGCGTCGCCGAGTTCGGCGATCGCCCCGTCGCGCATGACCGCGATCCGGTCGCTGATCTCCAGCAGCAGCGGCAGGTCGTGGGTGATGAAGACGACGGCGAAGCCGTGTTCGTCGCGTAGCCGGGTGAGTTCGCGGAGGATCTCGCGTTGCACGACGACGTCCAGGGCGGTGGTCGGCTCGTCCATGATCATGATTTGTGGTTCCAGGGCCATGGCCATCGCGATCATGACGCGTTGCCGCATGCCGCCGGACAGCTCATGGGGGTACGAGGTGAGCCGCCCCCGGTCCACGCCGACGGATTCGAGCAGGTCGCCGCAGCGCAGGCGACGGTCACGGCGGGACATGGCCGGCCGGTGGGTGGTGAAGATGTCCTCGAACTGGTCGCGGATCGAGATGACCGGGTTGAGGGAGTTCATCGCCCCCTGGAACACCATGGAGATCTTGTCCCAGCGGGCGGCCCGCAGCTCCTCCGGGCGGAGATCACCCCAGTCGATGTCGCCGCCGTCACGGGCGTGGAAGACCGCCCGCCCCGACGTGATCATGGCGGGCGGTTTGAGCAGGCGCACGATCGCGTAGGCGAGGGTGCTCTTGCCGCAGCCGCTCTCCCCCGCGAGGCCGAGCACCTCGCCGCGCCGCAGGGTCAGCGACACGTCCCGGACGGCGTGCACGACCGGGTCGACCAGATAGTCGACGCTGAGGTTCTCGATGGTCAGGACCGGTTCGCTCACAGCGTCGACTCCTTGGCCCTACGGATCTGCTCGCGCGACATCCGCCAGCCGCGGCGGGCGCCCCGGGTCTGGTTGCGCAGCTTGGGGTTGATGATCTCGTCGATCGAGAAGTTGATCAGGGACAGCGCCGCGCCGAAGAGAGCCAGCATCAATCCCGGGGGTACGAACCACCACCACGCGCCGAGCCGCAGGGCGAGCCCGTTCTGCGCGTAGTACAGCATGGTTCCCCAGGTGAACGACTCGGTGGCGCCCAGCCCGAGGTAGGAGAGGCCGGCCTCTCCCAGGATGGCGAAGATGACCGCGAACACCACCTGGGAGGCGAGCAGCGGGATGAGGTTGGGCAGGATCTCGACCAGCAGGATCCGCCATCGCCGTTCCCCGGCGACCCGGCTGGCCAGCACGTAGTCACGGCTGCGCAGGCTGAGGGTGGAGCCGCGCAGCACCCGCGCGGACCCGGCCCAGCTGGTGATCGCCAGGACGATCGCGACGAGCAGGAGGCTGCGCTCGGCGACGTAGGCCGAGATGACGATCACCACGGGCAGCCCGGGGATGACCAGGACGACGTTGGTGAACAGGGAGAACGCCTCGTCGAGCCAGCCGCCCGCGTACGCCCCGACGATGCCGAAGAAGCCGGACAGGATCAGGGTGAGCAGCCCGACGACGGCGCCGACGATCAGCGAGCCGCGGGTGGCATAGGCGAGCTGGGCGAGCACGTCCTGCCCGGTCTGGGTGGTGCCGAGCAGGTGATCGGCGCTGGGTGGGGTGAGGCCGATGTCGTCGACCTTGGCCGGGTCCTGGACGAACAGTGGTCCGATCAGCCCGAACAGGGTGATGAGCCCGGCGATGATCAGGCCGGTGGCCAGTTTGCCGGTCATCGGCGGCAGGCTGGGGCGGCGGCGAGGGACCGCGAGGTTCACGGTGACGGTGTCGGCGGCGGCCATGGAGTCCCTTCCTCAGCCCTGCGCCCGGATGCGCGGGTCGATGACCGAGTACAGGAGGTCGACCAGCAGGTTGGCGCCCAGTACCGACAACGTGATGATCAGGAGGATGCCCTGCATGAGGGCGTAGTCGTTGCCGCCGACCGCCTGGAGCAGCGCCGACCCGATGCCCGGGTAGGAGAACACCGCCTCGGTGATGATCGATCCGGCGACCACGAAGCCGAGCGAGATGGCGAACCCGGAGATGGACGGCAGGACGGCGTTGCGGGCCGCGTACCGCATCATGATCCGCCGGGAGCGCAGGCCCTTGGCCTCGGCCGTGACCATGTAGTCGTCGGACAGTGTGGAGACCATCATGTTGCGCATGCCGAGCATCCACCCGCCGATCGACGACAGGATGATGGTGAGCGCCGGCAGGGTGCCGTAGTAGACGACCGAGGCGAGGAACGGCCCGTTCCAGCCCGGGGTGACGGTGTAGACGTCGTAGCCGCCGTTGAGCGGGAAGACCGGCCAGACGCTGCCGAGCAGGAAGAGCAGGATCAGGGCCAGCCAGAAGTACGGCACGGACTGGAACATCGTGGTGACCGGGATCAGGTTGTCCATCCACGAGCCCCGCTTCCAGCCGGCGAGGGTGCCCATGCCCACGCCGGTCAGGAAGGAGATGATCGTGGCCAGCCCGATCAGCCCGATCGTCCAGGGCAGGGTCTGCGCGATGATCGAGCTGACCGGGGCCGGGAAGAAGACCAGGGAGACGCCCAGGTCCCCGTTGGCCAGTCCCGCAAGGTAGTCGCCGTACTGGGCCCACAGCGGCCGGCTCGAGTCGGTGCCCAGCATCGCCTCGATCGCCTCCCGGGACTCCGGCGTGACCGGCCCCTTCTGCCCCAGCTTGGCCAGCATGATCTCGACGGGGTCGCCGGGCATCATGCGGGGGATGAGGAAGTTGAGGGTCAGCGCCGCCCAGAGGGCGACCAGGTAGAACCCGAGCTTGCGGGACAGGTAGCGCATCGGCCGGGCTACTTCGCCGGCGTGATGTTGGCCAGGACGATGCCGTTGTCCCAGATCTTCCAGGAGGCGGGCAGCGCGTACTTGTTGTCGTTGCTGGGCCAGCCGGTGGCACGGCTCGTGTTGAACTCGGTGAGCAGCGAGTTCACATAGATCGGGATGTACGGCAGGTCCCGTACGATCTCGGTTTGAATGATCTTGTATTGCTCTTTCTGGGTGGCCTCGTCGTTGGTGCCGGCCGCCACCGTGACAGCCTTGTCCACCGCCTCGTTGTGGTAGCGGGCGAAGTTGCCGCTGGTCCGGGCGCTCTCACCGACCTTCGCGGTCGTCCCGCTGGCGTATTTCGGCTGGTAGATGTGGTACGGGTTGGAGTTGGCGCCGAGCCCGATCGAGTCCAGTGAGAGCTGGTAGCGGCCCTGCACCTGGTTGTTGTTCCACTCGTTCCAGGACAGCTGGGTCGGCTTGAGCTCGATGCCGACCTCCTTGAGCTGCTGGGCCATCGTGTCGTTGAGCGAGATGTAGTCGCTCCAGCCGCTGACCGTCTGGATGGTCATCGACAGCCGCTCGCCGCCCTTGGCGCGGATGCCGTCGGCGCCCTTGGCCCAGCCGGCCGCGTCGAGGATCTGGTTGGCCTTGGCGGCGTCGCCGGTGCCCGGGATGGTCTGCTGGGACGGATCGGCGATCCACTTCTGGTCGCGCTCGGGCAGCAGCATGGTGGGCGAGGCGGTGGCCGCGTACCCGCCGCCGGCCAGCTTGTTGAGCTGGTCACGGTTGATGGCGTGGTAGATGGCCTGGCGCACGGCGGGGTCGGTCTGCGGGCCCTTGCAGCCGTACTCGGTGCCCGAGCAGGTGAAGATCGACGTCGTCATGGTGGGCGTGTTCACATACGACAGGTCCGTGTGGTTCTTCAGCAACTGGTCCAGACCCGGCAGGTAGGAGCTCATCCAGTCGACCTGGCCGGCGGTCAGCGCGGCGCTCGCGGCGTCGGCGGTGGCCAGCGAGATGTAGCGCACGTTCTGGATCTGCGGTTTGCCCGGCTGCCAGTAGTTCGGGTTCTTCTCGATGACGAAGCTCTGCGCCGAGAAGGACTTCAGCTTGAACGGGCCGGTGCCCACCGGGTTCTGGTTGATCGTCTTCTCGGGGTCGGGGATCTTGCTCCAGATGTGCTCGGGGATCATCGGGGTGTGGCCGATGATGGCCGCCTCGTCGGTGAACGACTTGGCCCCGAAGGTGATCACCGCGGTCTTGTCGTCCTTGGCCACCGAGCTCTGGATGTCCAGGTTGGTGGCGTTGATCGCCTTGGTGCGCTTGATCAGGTCGAAGGTGAAGGCCACGTCCTTGGCGGTGAACGGCTGCCCGTCGGACCACTTGACACCCTCGCGG
This sequence comes from Actinoplanes lobatus, assembly GCF_014205215.1. NCBI lineage: Bacteria > Bacillati > Actinomycetota > Actinomycetes > Micromonosporales > Micromonosporaceae > Actinoplanes > Actinoplanes lobatus. The sequence continues at coordinate 5,971,039 of NZ_JACHNC010000001.1, read as the reverse complement.
GCGGTGATGGTCAGCTCGGTGCCGTCGGTGTTCCACGAATACCCGGTGGCGAGCATCGGTTGCGGCGGCGCGTCGGTGGCCAGGTTGTACCAGAACAGGGCCTCGTACATGGTGCCGTTGGTGGGTTGCAGCTGAGTCGGTGAGAACGGGTTCCAGTTCTCCACGATGGCGCCGTTAGCGCCGTTGAACACGGTGATCGAGCTATCGGCGTTGCCGGACTTCTCCTCGCCGTCGGTGCCGGTGCAACCGGCCAGCAGGAGTGCCGCGGCGGCCGCGGCGAGGATCCGGCGTGCGCTGGGGATGGACATCGTCGATTTCCTCCGCGAGTGGGGGTGCGCGGGCCACCCGCCTCCCGAGCCGGGAAGCAGGGATCGTCTTCGATGCTGATCATTATTAAGCGGCTTAAGTTTGCGGTGTCAAGGCCGACTTGCATCGACCATGATCGACTTGGATTCTGGCTTGACCCACTTAGTTAAGTCCTTTTAGATTCTCCCCCGCAAGCCCTCGTCCCCACCCCCGTCCCCCGGAGGATCCCCATGAGAGCGAAATGGTGGGGCGGCCTCGCGGCCGTCCTGACCACCGCCGCGGCAGTCCTGACCATGGCCCAGCCCGCCCAGGCCGCGGCCGGTTTCACCGTCTCCGGCACCCGCATCCTGGACGCTAACGGCAACACGTTCCTGATGCGTGGCGTCAACCACGCGCACACCTGGTACCCGGGCCAGACCAGCACCTCACTGGCGAACATCAAGGCCCTCGGCGCCAACACGGTCCGCGTCGTGCTGGCCAGCGGCCAGCGCTGGACGGCCAACCCCGCCTCGGACGTCACCACCGTGATCAGCCAGTGCAAGGCCAACCGGCTGATCTGCGTGCTCGAGGTGCACGACACGACGGGCTACGGCGAACAGTCCGGCGCCGCCACCCTCGCCCAGGCCGTCGACTACTGGATCTCCATCAAGAGCGCCCTGACCGGTCAGGAGAACTTCGTCGTCCTCAACATCGGCAACGAGCCGTACGGCAACGGCACCGCGTCCGCCAACTGGACCGCCGACACCAAGACCGCCATCACCCGGCTGCGTGCCGCCGGCTTCCAGCACCAGATCATGGTGGACGCGCCGAACTGGGGACAGGACTGGCAGTTCATCATGCGCGACAACGCCGCCTCGGTGTTCGCCGCCGACCCGCAGCGCAACACCGTCTTCTCGATCCACATGTACGGCGTCTTCGACACCGCCGCCGAGATCAACGACTACCTGGGCCGGTTCCAGTCGGCGAACCTGCCGATCGTGGTCGGCGAGTTCGGGGACAACCACTCCGACGGCAACCCCGACGAGGACACCATCCTCGCCACCGCACAACAGCGGGGCATCGGCTACCTCGGCTGGTCCTGGTCCGGCAACGGCGGCGGCGTCGAGTACCTGGACATGGTCACCAGCTTCAACCCGGCGCAGCTGACCAGCTGGGGCCAGCGGATCTTCAACGGCGCCAACGGGATCAAGGCCACCGCGAAGGAGGCCACCGTGTTCGGCGGGGTGTCGCCGTCGCCGTCGGTCAGCTCGTCATCGGCCTCGCCGTCGCCGTCCCCGAGCACCAGCACCCCGCCGCCGGCCGGCGGCTGCACCGCCACCTACACGATCAGCAACCAGTGGGGCGGCGGCTTCCAGGGCTCGGTCACCGTCAAGGCCGGCAGCAGCGCCATCACCGGCTGGACCGTGACCTGGACCTGGCCCAACGGGCAGCGCTTCACCAACACCTGGAACACCACGGTCACCACCTCCGGGGAGACGGTCACCGCCCGCAACGCGCCGTACAACGGCACGCTCGCCGCGGGCGCCACGACCAGCTTCGGGTTCACCGCCTCCAGCGGGGCGACCAACGCCGTACCGTCCCCGGTGAGCTGCGCGGCCTCGTAGACTGACGGGCGCCGATGTGGAGGTGCCGCCCGGGTGGAAGCCGTCGCTGTCGGGGTCCGGAGAGGCCCGAGTTCCTACCTGGCCCGCCTGCGTCTCGACCGGGCCACGGTGGAGACCAGGTTCGGGCTCCGGTTCGAAACCGTCGACGACGATCTCGGCCCGGCGGCACTCGCCCTCATCCGGCTGGCCGGCGGCGACCTGATCGGTTTCGGTCGCCTGCAATACGACTCCGAGCCGGGGGTCGAGGTCGTGCACTACACGGCCCGGCCCCCGCGCGAGGTGGTCGCCGAGCTCCTCGCCGAGTCCGGCCTCACCCACCAGGACCTGAGCTGGATGAGCGGCGGGCTGCCCGGCGCCGAATTCGAGCCGGTCGCCCGGTCGGTCACCGAGGCGGTCCTCTACCTCACCGGCGATCCGGACGGCGAGGTCCGGGTCACGACCGACCGGACGGAGGTCCGGCGCGGCGAGCGCACGGTCCTGGTCGACCCCGCCTCGGACGGACTGCTCGACGCCGCCCAGTGGCAGGAGCACTCCCGCCGGTGCGCCCGGCGGGCCGCCGGGCTGCTGCGGGTGTTCGGGGAGCGCCGGCCCACCGCCGCCGAGCACGAGCAGGCCCGCCACCTGCTGGAATGCGCCGTCGACTGCGCCGCCGAGGTGGCCCGGCTGGTGCCCGCCGGGACCGGTCGGGTGCCGGTGCGCCATCTCTGGACGGCCGACGGGCTCCAGGCGCTACGACAGCGGGCGGCGGACTTCGGCGTACCCCGCATCGATCGTGAGCTGGCGCGGCGCCGCCTGGATCTCGCCGAGTTCGCGGCGGTCTTCGGACCGCCGCCGGCGGAACGCACCGCCCCGACGGATCCGCCGCTGGCCCGGCCCGGCTCCGACGCCAGCATGTTCCTGGACTTCCAGGAGTGCCGTTGCGGCGGCAAGCTGCTGTCCTTCGGCGAGCGCAGCCTGCCGGCGGGCGACCACGAGGTGCTGACCGTCAAGGCCCGCTGCATCCGCCGGGTCTGGCACCGCTTCCGGTTCCGGTTCACCGTCCGCCCCGGCACGCTGGGCACCGCCCACTGGCAGATGTCCCTGCGCGGCGAGCCGTCACATGTGGTCGATCCCGGTCAGTGGCTGTTCATGGCGACGGTGTACGCGGCCGGCGACGAGCAGACCCACGCGATGAACATGAAACTGGCCGCCTCCTCGGTCGAGGAGGCGATGCTGTTCGTGCCGCCCGGCGCCGACGTCGTACCGGAGGAGGAGATCCGCGGCCGGCACGCACAGGAGATGCTCGCCGCCGAGCCCGACCGGTTCCGGTGGCCGCGGTTGCTCGCCGCCCGCGACGACTACCTGGCGGCGTCCGGCCCGGAGGATCCCGGCCCGGAGCTCCACCCGCTGCCGGCCCGCGGCGTCACCGAGGCGCTGATGTTCATGGACCTGCACCGGTGCGAGTGCGGGACGGCCGAGTTCCACCGGCAGGTGCAGGAGCGCGGCGGCGACCCGGCCCGGCTCACGCTGCGCTACCACGGGGTCTGCCTGGCCTGCCGGCGCGAGCGCGCGTTCGTCTTCACGGTGCCGCGCGACGACCCCGACCCGGACCCTCTGGGATACGGGCTGAGCATGCCCGGCGACGGGCCGTCCGCACTGCTCGACGCCGGTCAGCTGTGGATGATCGGCGAGATGAACGCGGAGCGGGCGAAACGGTTGGAAAACGCGGTCGCCGGCGACTGGGACGACGACAGCTGGGAGGCGATGCTGGCCGCTCTGGCCACGTCGGTCGCCGTCTACGACGAGTTGCTGGCCCTGCTGCCGCCGGGGGCGGGCGCCGTGCCGGACGGCGAGTTCCGCACCCCGGCCGGCCGCTCGCGGCTGCGCTACCTTCCGGAGTCGTTCACCCGCGACCACCTGTCCGCCGAGCGCGCCCGCCGCCGCCACCGGCTCGACGAATTCCTGGCCACCGTCCCGGAACCGGACTGACTCTTTACATCTTCAGTAAACAGTCTTAATAATTGCGCATGCGTCGATCCGTGGTTCTCTCCGTGGCGGCTGTGCTGGCCGCCGCGTGCTCTGCCGTATATGTGGCCTCCACCGCCAGCGCCGCCACCGCTTGCGCGCCCGCCTGGAGCGCCTCCGCCGTCTACGTCAAGGACAACGTCGCGTCCAAGGGCGGCAACAACTACACCGCCAAGTGGTGGACCCAGGGCGAGGATCCGGCCGTCAAGAGTGGCCAGTGGGACGTCTGGATCAACAACGGCGCCTGCGGCGGCGTGGTGAACCCGTCCCCGTCGTCCTCCCCTACGACGTCGCCGTCCCCCTCCACGTCGCCCTCCCCGTCGACGTCACCGTCCCCGTCGACGTCGCCGAGCACCCCCATCCCCGTCGGTGGGCTGCCCAAGCACGCCCTCATCGGCTACCTGCACGCCAGCTTCGCCAACGGCGCCGGCTACCTGCGGATGGCCGACGTGCCGGCCGAGTGGGACATCATCAACCTGTCCTTCGGCGAGCCGACCAGCGCCACCTCCGGCGACATCCGGTTCACCCTCTGCCCCGCCACCGAGTGCCCGGGCGTCGAGACCGAGGCCGAGTTCATCGCCGCGATCAAGGCGAAGCGGGCCGCCGGCAAGAAGGTGCTGCTCTCCATCGGCGGCGCCAACGGCCAGGTCCAGCTCACCACCACGGCGGCCCGCGACAAGTTCGTCAGCTCGGTCAGCGCGATCATCGACAGGTACGGGCTGGACGGCGTCGACATCGACTTCGAGGGCCACTCGCTCTCGCTCAACACCGGCGACACCGACTTCAAGAACCCCACCACGCCGGTCATCGTCAATCTGATCAGCGCGATCAAGACCCTGAAGACACGGTACGGAGCGGGCTTCGTCCTCACGATGGCGCCCGAGACGTTCTTCGTCCAGCTCGGCTACCAGTACTACGGCTCCGGACCGTGGGGTGGCCAGGACCCGCGGGCCGGCTCCTACCTGCCGGTCATCTACGCGCTCCGTGACGACCTCACGGTCCTGCACGTCCAGGACTACAACTCCGGCTCGATCATGGGCCTGGACAACCAGTACCACTCGATGGGTGGCGCCGACTTCCACATCGCCATGACCGACATGATGCTGGCCGGATTCCCGGTCGCGGGCAACACCGCGAACATGTTCCCGGCGCTGCGCGAGGACCAGATCGCGTTCGGCGCGCCCAGCTCGACCAGCGCGGGCAACGGCTACGTGGCACCGGCCGGCGTGCAGCAGGCCGTCAACTGCCTGGTCAAGGGCGCCAACTGTGGTGGCTACACGCCGCGCAGCGGGCTCAACCCGAACTTCCGCGGCCTGATGACCTGGTCGATCAACTGGGACCGGTTCTACGGCTGGGAGTTCAAGAACAGCCACGAGCCGTTCCTGAACGCCCTGGGCTGACACCTCACCGGGACCTGAGGGCGTAGCCCTGGATGGCGGCGAGGGCGGCGACGACCGCTGCCTGCGCCGCCATCCACACCCGGCCCAGCGTGGTCGCCTCCACCGCGCCGGTGCCGAGCACGACGATGCTGAGCAGCACCCATGCGACGTTGACCGCGATCACCGCCCGGACGGCGGCGCGGCTGAGCACCGGGCGGGTCGCGATCACCCCGACCACGATGGCGAACACCGCCAGGAACGCGCCAACCGCGTGCTGCACGGAAACCGGATAGCCGAGCACGTCGGTCAGCACACCGGCCAGCGCCAGGTAGGCGACCCCGTTGGCGCCGGTGACCAGGGCATCCGCTCGCAGCGTCCACCGCAGCAGCGCGTTGCTGTTCACCCTGGCCGTGGCCGGAATCTGGTCGGAGACCCGCATCGGTCCTCCCCTTTCACCGTTCGGATATCGATGAAAGGGACGCTAACGACGCTGTGCCGGACACACGATTACCGCGGAGGTAATGCTCTTGCCGCACCCCTCTACGGTGACCCCGGTGATCAAGCCATCCCCACTCAGCGGCTTCCGGGTGCTCATCGGCGGGACCATCGGGTTCGTGGTCCTGCTGCTGATCCTCGACCCGGTGACCCGGCAGGAGGACTGCCAGAACTACCACGCCGCCGGCAACGCCAGCGTCTTCGACGACGAGCGGTGGGACCTGTTCTTCCTGGCCGCGCCGGTGTTCTGGATCCTGCTGATCATCGTGGAGCAGCTGCTGCCGTGGACCTGGCGGGGCCGCTCCGGATGGGAGATCACCGCCAGAGGGCTCGGCGCCGTCCTGATCGCGATGCTCCTGTCCTGCGCGCTGTTCCTGCGCCTGCTGGGGCTCTGCCACTGACGCCTCGGGGCCGACCGTGGCCGCGACCGGCGGCACCCGCGGGAGGCGGCGACCGGCCCGGCCCGCCCGGCCACCGATCTCAGCCCGGCGGCGCGGCACGGGCCGGCGTGGCAGCGAGATCGCCGGCACGGCGGAACGGCCCTCGAAAGGCGGGACGAGGACACGCGTACCGGAAAGCTCTTTATCGGTTTGTCATGCGTTCCATGTGCTCGGGGTAGCGGGCGCCGTGCACCTCGATGGCGGCGGCCGCGGTCTCGATCTCCTCGACGTCGGCCGCGGACAGGCCGATCTCGGCGGCCCCCAGGTTCTCGTCGAGGCGCTCCAGGCGGCGGGTGCCGGGAATCGGCACGATCCACGGCTGCCGGGCGAGCAGCCAGGCCAGCGCGATCTGGGCGACCGTGGCGCCCTTACGGGCGGCGACCGAGGTCAGCAGGTCGACCAGCGCCTTGTTGGCCCGCCGCGCCTCGGCGTCGAAACGGGGCAGGCCGGCACGCATGTCGCCGGGCGCGAACGTGGTGTCCGCATCCATCTTGCCAGTGAGGAAGCCCCGGCCGAGCGGGCTGAACGGGACCAGGCCGATCCCGAGCTCGGCACAGGTGGGGATGAGCTCCGCCTCCGGGCCACGCCACCACAGCGAGTACTCGTTCTGCACCGCGGTGACCGGCTGGACGGCGTGCGCCCGCCGGACCGTGGCGGCGGCCGCCTCGGACATGCCGAAATGGCCGACCTTGCCGGCCTCGATCAGCTCCTTGACCGTCCCGGCGACGTCCTCGATCGGCACGTCCGGGTCGACGCGGTGCTGGTAGAGCAGGTCGATCCGGTCGGTGCGCAGCCGCTTGAGCGACGCGTCGGCCACCTGCCGGATGTGCTCGGGCCGGCTGTCCACGTCGCGGCCGCCCGCGCCGTCGATGGCGAAGCCGAACTTGGTGGCGATGACGACCTGGTCGCGGACCGGTGCGAGGGCCTCACCGACGAGTTCCTCGTTGACGTACGGTCCGTACACCTCGGCGGTGTCGAACAGCGTGACGCCCCGGTCGACGGCGGCCCGCAGCAGGGCGATGTTGGCGTCCCGGTCCGGGCCGGGTCCGTACCCGTGGCTCATCCCCATGGCGCCGAAGCCCAGTGCGGACACTTCGAGGCCCTGGCCGAGGGTGCGTTTCTGCACGGTTCTCTCTCCTTGACGAAGTCAGCCGATCTCCTGGGCCGTGACGGCCCAGGAGGCGAGCAGTGCGAGCGCGTGATCGGTCGATGACTGCGGCTCGGCAGTGTAGATCGTCAGCGTCAGGTCGGGTTCGGCCCGCAGGTCCATGGTCTCGTAGTTCAGGATCAGGTCCCCGACGATGTGGTGCCGGAAGTGCTTGACCCCGGTGCCGTGGATCCGCACGTTGTGCGCCGCCCACCGGCGGCGGAAATCGTCGCTGCGGGTGGACAGCTCGCCGACCAGATCATGCAGGCCCTTGTCGTGCGGATCCTTGCCGGCCGCGGTCCGCAGGTTCGCCACCGTGATGTCGGCCGCACCGTCCCAGTCCGGGAAGAACCGGTGGGCCGCCGAGTCCAGGAAGGTGAACCTGGCGAAATTCGGGTGGCCGCCCGCGAACGCATCGCTGTACATGGCGTGGCCCAGCAGGTTCCCGGCGAGCAGATCGCCCCGCATGTTGGACAGGATCGCCGGTGCGCTGATCGAGTCGAGCGACCATTGCAGACTGGGCCGGACCGTCCACTGCTTCGGCCGGCGCCGGGGCCGCAGCACGGCGCTGCTGCCGTCCGCCTCGTGGGCGAGCCGCAGCAGGTGGGCGCGCTCGGCCTCGTCCAGTTGCAGGGCCCGGGAGATCGCGTCCAGCACCCCGGCGGACACCCCGGCCAGCGTGCCGCGTTCGAGCTTCGCGTAGTACTCGACACTCATCCCGGCCAGGGCGGCGACCTCGCTGCGGCGCAGTCCGGGAACCCGGCGCTGCCCGGCGGCGGGGAGCCCGGCCCGCTCCGGGGTGATCTTGGCGCGTCGGGAGGTGAGGAAGTCGCGTACCTCGGCTCGGTTGTCCACGACACGACCGTACGACGCGATACGGCCACCCGGGATGTACTGGCGATACACGCATCACCGGTACTCGCCGTGATCATCACATCGATCACGTGCTACGGCGGACGCCGCGCTCGAGGAAGATCCGGGCCGGGCCCCACAGGGTCACCGGACCGGTTGACACGTCACCTCGAAAACGGTGACGCGATCATCGAGCATCCCCCTCGACCCGGCCGACCGGTCCGGTGCGAGACAGGGTGAGGCCCGTTCGCCACCCGGTCCCTGTCGGGGTCATTGCCGCTGTCCACCACCGTCGCCGGGCACGGCAGCGGCTCACCGGGCCTCCGCGGTCTGAAAGGCCGCCCGATACGCGTACGGGCTGGTGCCGACGATCTTCTTGAACCGCTCACGGAAAGCCGTCGACGACCCGAATCCCGCCTGGCCGGAGATCCGCTCGATGGAGTGGTCGGTGGCCTCCAGCAGGTACTGCGCCTGACGGATCCGCGCACGCAGCAGCCATTGCAGCGGCGTGGTCCCGGTCTGCTCCCGAAACCGGCGGTTCAGGGTGCGGCAACTCATCCCCGCCTGCTCGGCGATGTCGTCGAGCGACAGTGCCCGGTCCGCGTTGTCCTGCATCCACTTCAGCACCGGCTCCAACTCGGACCCGCGCGGAGTCGGTGGCTGATCATGAACGATGAACTGCGCCTGGCCACCCTCCCGCTCCAACGGCATGACCGAGAGCCGGGCCGCGTCGGCCGCGACCGCCGACCCGTGATCGCGCCGGATCAGATGCAGGCACAGATCGAGCCCGGCGGCCGCGCCGGCCGAGGTGAGGAACTGCCCGTTGTCGACATAGAGAACATCAGGATCAACTTCCACTTCCGGGTACGCCTCCGCGAGCCGCTTCGTGGCCAGCCAGTGTGTGGTCGCACGCCGCCCGTCGAGCAGCCCGGTGGCGGCGAGAACGAACGCGCCCGCGCAGATCGACGCGATCCTGGTGCCGTCGGCCGCGGCCGAACGCAGAGCGCCGAGCACCCGCGGTGGGAGCGGGGCGGCCGGATCGGCGCAGCCCGGAATGATGATCGTGTCCGCGTCGGCCAGGGCGTCCAGCCCCCATGGTGGCGTCAGGTGGAAGGCGCCGGAGTCGACGGGGCCGCCGAGCCCGCAGACGCGGACCCGGTAGGCGGGCCGGCCGTCCGGCAGGCGGGTCCGGTTGAACACCTCGATCGGGGTGGACAGGTCGAAGGGGATGACGCCGTCCAGGGCGAGCACGGCCACGGTGAGCATGGCGCGAAGGTACTGCCCGGACGGGCGCCCACCAAGCCGCGGACAGCGATCCTGTGGATAACTCGTCACTGGCGAGAACCCGTTGATACCTGGCAATCCAGCCACTTCTCGGTGGGACGACCAATTCCTAGGGTCATCTTGTTCCCCACGAGAAGGACTGATTCGCGTTGCTTGCACAGATCGTGTTGTTCGACGGATTCGACCCGTTGGACGTCATCGCACCGTACGAGGCTCTGGTGGCCGGCGGGATCCCGCGGGTCGAGCTGGTGTCCGCCGGGGGGCCGCGTGCCGTCCCCAGCGGGATCGGCCCCCTGACCCTGAACGCGACCGCCCACCTGGATCCCGAGCGGGCGGACCTGGTCGTCGTCCCCGGGGCGGCCGCCGCGGCTCTGGACGAGATCCCGGCGGTGCTGGCCCGCGCGCTGGAGACCCCGCTGCCCGGGATGCTCGCCGTCGTCCTGAACCGGCCGGGCGCGATCACGGCCACGGTCTGCGGCGGTTCGCTGCTGCTGGCCATGGCCGGGCTGATCACCGGCCGTCCCGCCACCACCCACCAGTTCGGTCTGGACGCCCTCACCGCGGCCGGCGCCGTGGCGATCGACGCCCGTATCGTCGAGGACGGTGACCTGGTCACCGCCTCGAGCGTCACGTCCGGTCTGGACCTGGGCCTCTACCTGCTCGAACGAACCCTGGGTGCCCCGTCGGCCCATGCCGTCGAACGCCTCTTCCACCACGAGCGCCGGGGCACCGTCTGGCGCCCCGCCCCCGCCGCTGCCCAGCCGGTCATCCGATGACGAAGTTCCTGTTGTCCGTGCACGTTCTCGCCGCGATCATCGCGATCGGGCCGGTCACCGTCGCCGCCAGCATGTTCCCGGCCGCGATTCGCCGGGCCGGACCCGGCGCCGGCCGGGATCTCGCCGTGCCCCGCTCGCTGCACCGGATCTGCCGGGTCTACGCCGCGCTCGGCATCGTGGTCCCGGTGTTCGGGCTCGCCACCGCGAACAGTCTCGGCGTCCTCGGCGACGCCTGGCTGCTCACGTCGATCGCGCTGACCGCGGCCGCCGCGGCCGTGCTGGTGCTGGCGGTCCTTCCCCGTCAGCGGAGGTTGCTGGCCACGGTGGACGGCCCGGGAGCGCCGGCCCGGCTCGCCATGTTCACGGGGCTGTTCAACATCCTCTGGGCGGTGGTCACCGTGCTGATGATCGTGCGGCCCGGCTCGACCACCGGAGCGTGACACCCATGCCCCTCCGTATCGCAGCGGCGGCCGAGCTGGCGACATTGCTGGTCCTGTTCGCGAATCTGGCCACCGTCCACTGGCCGCCGGTGTCCTCGGCGATCGGCCCCCTGCACGGCTGCGCCTACCTGTTCGTGATCGTCCTCGCCGTCCGGGAGACCCGATCCACCGGCACTCGCCTGGCAGCCCTGATCCCGGGCATCGGCGGCCTTCTGGTCCTGCGCCGCCTGGCCGCCGAACGCCGGCACGGCCGGGCGACCTGACACCGTGCCGGGCGATCCGTCGTCCCCGTCCGCGATCGCGGCTGTAACCGATCCTGGGCGGGGACGGGCATAATCGCCAGCCGTGAGTGAAGTGGCGGCGTATCAGCGGGCGAGTTCCCTCCTCGACGTCGGCCGCGACGCTCAGGCCGTCGAGACCCTACGGGCCGCGCTGGCCGGGACGCCGGACGACGCCGCCCTTCTCACCCTGCTCTCCTTCGCCCTGCGCCGCCGGCGTGATCTGCCGGGAGCGCTGGCGGCCGCCGAGGCGGCTCTCGCGGCCGAGCCGGGCCGTCCCGAGGCCCACGTCGAGCACGCCGAGACCCTGCTCGCCCTGCTGCGCGACGGCGACGCCCGGACGGCCGCCGAGCAGGCCGTCCGCCTGGCCCCGAACCGCCCGTCCGGGCATCTGGTGCTGGCCCGCGCGCTGGCCGCCGACCGGCACCTCGCCGAGGCCCGGGCCGCCGCCGCACGCGGGCTGGCGCTGGCGCCCCGCTCGGTCGAGGCCCTGCTCACCGTGGCTGACGTGGCCCGTGACGCCGGCCGCCGGGATGAGGCCGAGGAGGCGGCCCGCGCCGCCCTGCGTATCGATCCGGACAACGACTACGGCCGCTGGCTGCTCGCGATGCTCGACGCCGAACGTCTTCGCGTCCGCCGTTCCCTGCGCACTCTGCGTGATGTCGCCCGGGACAATCCCGCCCGCCCGAACGTGCTGTCGATGACCTGGCCGATCCGTCGGCTGCTGTCCGGCCTGCGCCGCTGGCTCACCGTGGCCGTCGTGCTGACCTGCGCGGCCGCCCTGATCGCCGTCCGGTTCCCGCCGATGCTGCCGCCCAGCCGCCTGATGGCAGCCACGTTCGTGCTGCTCGCGACCGGTTTCAGCCTTCGCCTGCTGCTGCCGGCGGGTGCTCTTCCCTGGCGCAGCCTTCAGCTCACGCCGCCGCTGCTGCGCCGTGCGCTCTACGCCCGCATGGTCACCGCGGTCGTGCAGGCCGGGCTCCTCATCGGGTACGCCGCCACCTCGACGACCTCACTGACGGTGATCGCGGTCGCCCTCGTACCCCTGCAGTTGCTCCTGGGTCTGATCGCCGCGATCGGCGCCCATCTCGACGATCCGGGCCACATGCACGCGCTTCGTGACATCGCCCGCCAGCTCCGCGAGCTGCGTGCCGAGCTGCGCCGATGGTGGGCCGAGACCCGCCGCGAGTTGCGCGACGCCTGGCGCGACGACCCGTGACCAGGCCGTATCGTGCGGTTTCATGAGCTACGACCTCACCTTCCTCGCCAAGAGCGACGACCAGGACTGGGAGGATGCGCTGGAGGCGCTGGAGGAGGAACAGGGCGACGACGGCGGGTCCCCGGACCGGGCCGCGTGGGACCGGATCGTGGCCGACGCCCGCGAGTTCCTGGGCGACGTGGAGCTGTACGAGGACGGGTCGTATCTGGAGCTGGATCACGAGGCGACCGGCATTCAGCTGAGCCTGTACGCGCGGGAGGCCGGGATCGCGGTCCCCTACTGGTATTCCGGCCAGGACGCCGAGCGCATCGTCGCCCTGATCTACCGGCTGGGCCTGGTCGTCGAGCGCCACACCGGGCTGGCGGGCTACGACGGCCAGGTCGGGCTGGGCGTGGCGGAGGCGGCCGGGCAACCCGAACTCGCCGTGACGATTTTCGACCAGGTCGCCCGCTCGTTCGCCAGCCGCGGCATCGTGAGCCCCAGCAACGAGTAGGCCGTCCGGCACCACCCGTACCCGGCTCAGACCGCTACCTTCGCCTCGCGGCGAAACGCTCCGGTGGCCGCCGCGGTGAGCAGGCCGGCGATGAGTCCCCAGAACGCCGACCCGACGCCGAGCAGTTCGATGCCGGAGGCGGTGGCCAGAAGCGTCACCACGGCGGCCTCGCGCCACCGGTCGTCGCGCAGGCCGGTGGTCAGGGAGCTGCCGATCGTCCCGAGCAGGCCGATCCCGGCGATCCCGAGCACGAGCACCGCGGGCAGCGCGGCCAGCAGTGAGGTGATGGTCGCCCCGAGCGCGGCCACGCAGAGGTAGAACACGCCGGCCCACACCGAGGCGAGATACCGGCGCTTGGGGTCGGGATGCGCGTGCGGGCCGGTGCAGATCGCCGCCGTGATCGCGGCCAGGTTGAGGCCGAACGCGCCGAACGGGGCGAGCACCAGGTTCACCGCCCCGGTCCAGGTGATCAGCGGCGACACCGGCACCTGGTAGCCGTCGTTGCGCAGCACGGCGACGCCCGGCAGGTTCTGCGACGCCATGGTGACCACGAACAGCGGCAGCGCCACCCCGATGATGGCCTGCCAGGTGAACGACGGCATCGTGAACACCGGCGACGCCCAGCCGAAACGCACCTCGCCCGGCCGGAACGAGCCGGTCGCCGCGGCCACCGCGATCCCGGCGGCCAGCGCGGTGAGCACCGCGTACCGGGGAAGGAACCGCCGGGCCACCAGGTAGGTGCCGAACATCGCGGCGATCAGCGGGAGGTCCTGGTTGGCGGAGGCGAACAGGCCGATGCCGAACTGGATCAGGACACCGGCGAGCAGCGCGGACGTCAGCGACGTCGGCACCCGGTCCATCATCCGGCCGAACCAGCCGGTCACGCCGGTCAGCGTGATCAGCGCGGCGGACACCACGAACGCGCCGATCGCCTCCCGCATGGTGGCGCCTTCGAGGCCGGTGACCAGCAGCGCGGCGCCCGGCGTGGACCAGGCGGTGACGACCGGCGCCCGGAATCGCAGCGACAGGCCGATGCAGGTGACGCCCATGCCGACGGCGAGCGCCAGCATCCAGGAGGCGAGTTCCGCGTCGTCGGCGCCGGCCGCGCGGGCGGCGCTGAACACGATCGCCGCCGAGCTGGTGAAGCCGATCAGTACGGCGAGCAGTCCCGCGTTGACCGCGGACGGCGGGGCGTAGTCGAGGATTCTGCGCTGGTCGGACAAGGTTTGACTCCGCGTGGGTGGGACGGATCGCCCAGGCGCGCGGCACAGCCGTGTCGGCAGGCCGCTTCCCGGTGGTGTCCCACCTCAGCGCCAGTCACGGCCCACCGGCAGACTACGCGACGCCGGTGGCACCATGCCTGACATGTCCCCTGCGTTTGTGTCCGGTGTGGAACTGTCCCGCCGCTTCTACCAGTCGATACGCCCACTGCTGCCGAACGTCGCCCACACCGCCGCCCTGATCGGGCCCGGCTCGGAGGTCCTCGGCTTCGACACCGAGCGCTCCACCGACCACGACTGGGGGCCACGCCTGCAACTGTTCCTGAGCGCGGCGGACCTGGCCGCGCACGGTGACGCCATCCGTGCCCGGCTGGACGCGGACCTGCCGGACAGGGTCGCCGGGCACGCCACCACCGTGCTGCCGGGCCGTGGTGTGGTGGTCGCCGAACTGGGCGCCTGGCTGACCGGGCGGCTCGGGTTCGACCCGCGGGACGGGATCACCGACCGGGACTGGCTGGCCACCCCGGCGCAGGCGCTGGCCGAGGTCACCGCGGGTGTGGTGCACCACGACGGCCTCGACCGTCTGCACCGGGTCCGCGAGTCGCTGGCCTGGTATCCCGACGACGTGTGGCGCTACGTGCTGGCCTGCCAGTGGCAGCGGATCAGCCAGGAGGAGTCCTTCGTCGGCCGCTGCGGTGAGGTCGGCGACGAGCTGGGTTCGGCGGTGGTGGCGGCCCGGCTGGCCCGTGACCTGATGCGCCTGGTCCTGCTGATGAATCGCCGGTATCCGCCGTACAGCAAGTGGCTGGGCACCGCGTTCGCCCGGCTGCCCGGGGTGGACGGGCTGCGGACGGCGCTCACCGCGGGCCTGACCGCCGCCAACTGGCACGCCCGCGAGCATCACCTGGTCGTCGCGTACGAGACGGTCGCCCGCATGCACAACGATCTCGGGCTGACCGACCCGGTCGACCCGAAGGTGCGGTTCTTCTTCGACCGCCCGTTCCGGGTGATCGGCGGCGGCCGGTTCGCGCAGGCGCTGGCCGGGGACGCGGTCCGGCCGCTGATCGGGGCGGTCGACCAGTTCGCCGACAACACCGATCTGCTCGGTCACGCGGAGCGGGCGCGGGCCGTGGGCACGGTCATTTGACGGCTCCCGAGGTGATGCCGGAGATGATGCGGCGCTGGGCGACGGCGAAGACGCCGATCAGCGGAAGGCTCATCAGGATCACGTACGCGAAGATCAGGTGCCAGTTGTTGAGGTAGAGCCCGGCGCTGGCCACCTGGAACAGGTTCAGCGGCAGGGTGTCGATCCGGCCGCCGATGACGAAGAAGGCGTAGAAGACGTCGTTCCACACGTACAGGCAGATCAGGATGGTGGCGGTGGCGAGAACCGGGCGCAGCAGTGGCAGCACGACACGACGGAAAACCGCGAACGGTCCGGCGCCGTCGATGCGCGCGGCCTCCTCGAGGGATTCCGGGATGGTACGCACGAAGCCCGTCACGAAGAAGATGACCGTGGACAGGTAGATCCCGACGTACACGCCGATCATCCCGACCGCGGTGCCGGCGAGGCCGAGCTGGCGCAGCAGCAGGACCACCGTGACGACCGCCGGAGGCAGGATGATGCCGCTGATGCCGAGGGCGTAGAGCACCGCGGTGAGCCGGGATCCGCGGCGGGCCAGCACCCATGCCGCCATCGAGCCGAGCAGCAGCACGATCGCCACGGTCGGCGCGACGATCAGCAGGCTGCCGAGCAGGGCGGCCGGGATGTCCGCGTCGGTCCACACCTGCCGCAGGTTGTCGAGCAGGTGCCATTCGCTCGGCGGGGTGAGGTCCGGATCGACCGCCTCGCCCTGGCTCTTGCCGGCGGTGGCGATCACCAGCCAGAGCGGCACCCCGATCACCACGGCGACCAGGAGCAGCGCGAACACGGGTTGCAGACGGCGGCTCACAGCACCTCCTCGCGTTTGCGCAGCACGTAGATGACCGGGAACGCCATGAGCGCGACCAGCAGGAACAGCACCAGGCTCATGGTGGTGGCCTGCGCGAACAGCCCTTGGCCGAAGGTCCGGTAGATGAAGATGTTGAGGATCTCGGTCGTGCGGGCGGGCCCGCCGCCGGTGGTGGCCTGCACGATGTCGAAGCCGTTCATCGAGCCGAGCAGTGCGGTGGCGACGTTGAACGTGATCGCCGGCGCGAGCAGCGGCACCCGGATCCGCCAGAACGTCCGCCATCGTGACGCGCCGTCGATGTGGGCAGCCTCGGTCACGTCGAGTGGAATCGACTTGAGACCGGCAAGGTAGATCAACATTGACAGTCCCATCCACTTCCATGCGTGGATCAATGCGACGACCACGATCGTCCATGTGGTGTCGGCGAGCAGTCCGGACGACTTGAGCAGCGCCTGGAAGATGTAGCCGACGGCGAGCGCGGACATCAGCACCGGGACGAGGAAGAACGTGCGCGCGATCCGGTTGACCGCCGTGTCCCGTTCCAGCAGCACGGCCAGACCGAACCCGAAGACGTTCTGGAAGATCGCGACGAGTACGGCGTACACGACCGTGATCCGCAACGACCGGAACAGCGTGCCGTCGGATGCGAGCTGGGTGAAGTTCTCCACCCCGACCGGGTTGATCTCCGCCTTGAACCCGGACCAGTCGGTGAACGCGTAGACGAAGTTGAACACCGTCGGCAGGAAGAAGAAGACCAGGAGCAGCCCGTACGCCGGAAGAAGGAACCACAGTGGATGTGTACGGCGCCGGATGGTGCCCGGGCGTGCCGACGGCAGCGCCCGGGCCGGAGCGAGTGTTTCGACTGCCGTGGTCACTTGAGATAACCGGCGGCCTTGGCGAGCTGTACGAACTGGTCCTGGGTGGCGGTGGCCACCTGGTCGGGCGTCATGGTGCCGGCGATCATGTCGGCCAGATTGATGTAGAGGTCCGGGTTCGCGACGGCCAGGGCCTGCATGGAGCCGACCGACGTGGGCAGTGAGGCGTGCACGTCCTGGAGCGCCTTCGGCACGCCGGCCGGGCTGGCCACCGCGGTCTGCAACGACACGGTGTTGCGGTCGGTGACGAAGTCGCTGTAGCCGGGGCCCATCCAGTAGGCAAGAAGCTGGCGGGCCGCCGATTCCCGCTTGGCGTCACCGGTCTTGAAGGCGACCAGCGCGTTCGACTGGTCCGGGATGAAGGTGCCGACGTTCCCGGACGGCGAGATCGGGAAGAAGCCGATCTTCCGGTCCAGCGTGGCGGTGTCCGCTTTGGCCTGCAACTGCCCGAAGAACGAGTTCACCTGCACGACCATGGCCGCCTTGCCGTCCAGCAGCGCCGTACCCTGGTCCTCGAATTTGGCGGTCTTGATGTCGCTGTTGAACAACCCTTCCTTGATCAGCGCGTCGTAGCGCTTGATGGTGTCGACCACCGCCGGCGAGGTGAACTTGTCCTGACCGGTGTTGATCCGGTCCCACAGCCCGGCCTTCGCGGCGTCGGCGAGTTGCACCTGCACCCACCACTGGGTGGCCCACCGGTCCGCGCCCATCTCGTAGAACGGTGTGACGCCCTTGGCCTTCAGGTCGCGGGCCAGCTTGATCATCTCGTCGAAGCTCTTCGGCGTCGCGGTGATCCCGTTCGCCGCGAAGACCTCCTTGTTGTAGTAGACGCCCTCGACGGCCGGGCTGGTCACCAGCGCGGCGTAGCGGGTTCCGTCGAGCAGGCCGGTGATGTCGCGCAGCGCCGGGTCCATCGACGGCAGCCACGGCGCCTCGCCGAGCGGCTGGAGGTTGGTCTTGGCGTTGATCGCGGTCAGCATCGAGGCGGTGGGCTGCCAGAACGCCAGATCCGGTTTGTCGCCGGTGGCCACCTTGGTCTGCACGCTCTGCTCGTACGGGTCCGGGACGGTGACGATCTCGACGGTGGCGCCGGTGGCCTGCTGGAAACCCTCGACCACCTTCTTCGGGACAGTGTTGCTGTTCTGCGCGGCCCAGATGGTGAGCTTCACACCGTCCAGCTCGGCGGTCGGATCGGCCCAGGTGGCGACGGTGTCACCGCTGGTCGTGGAGGCGGACGGGTCGGTGCAGGCGGCAAGCCCCATGGTGAGGGCGGCGCCGATGGTTATCCAGCGTTTCATCGGTGATCCTTCGTTATCGGGAGGGGCGGATCCGCAGGATCCGCGCGGCATACGGGTCGGTGTCGGCGGTGGTCACGGTGAGCGAGCCGGTGGCGCTTTCCCAGCGGTACGCCCACGCGCGCAGCCGCCGCGGATAGAGCACCTCGACCGTCACCGGCTGCCCGCGCAGGTGCCGGAGGTCGAGCGTCAGGTCGGTTCCGGCGCCGGCTCGCCGCCAGATCCCCAGGTAGGTGGTGTCGTGGTGGTGCAGCCCGAGGCTGAGCCACGGGTCGTCCCAGCCGGGCAGCCCGAGCGGCCACACCGGCACGGTCCCGGCGAGATCGGCCCGGATGCCCCGGAAGGCCGCCACGCCCTCGCGCACCAGCGCCCGCTGCCCGTCGCTCATGGCGTCGAGCCGCCCGGACAGGTAGAGCCGCCCGAGCATGCCGGTGCACATCGTGTAGGCGATCTGTTCGTCGCTCATCTCCGGCTGCGGGTAGGCCCAGTTGGCGGCCTGCTCCGGCAGGATCGACAGCGGCGCGGCGACGGCGATCGGCGGATACCGGCGGAAGTCCTGCTGATCGCTGGTGGACTGCACCTGCATCCGGCTGAGCATCGCGTAGTCGGCCCGCATCCCGCCGGACGCGCAGTTCTCCAGGATCAGGCCGGGGTGCCGGTCCAGGATCCCGTCGAGCCACCGCAGGTGGGCACGGTTGTGGTCGAGCAGCCCGGCTCCGGCGGCGGGCGCGTCCCAGTCGGTTCCGGCGCCCGGGTCGATGTTGTAGTCGAGTTTGAAGTAGCCCACCCCGAACTGCTCGACCAGCCGGTCCACCACCTCGTCCAGGTGCGCGACCGTGGCCGGATGCCGCAGGTCGAGGTGGTACCGGCCATGCTCGACCAGCCGGGTCCCGCCGCGCTGGAGGAACGCCTCGGCAGGCAGTTTGTCGGCCATCGGGCTGCGCACGCCGATGACCTCCGGTTCCAGCCACAGCCCGGGCACCATGCCGTGTGACCGGATCCGGTCGACCACCTCGATCAGGCCGCCGGGGAAGCGGCCGGCCGACGGCTGCCACTCCCCCACGCTGTCCCACCAGGTGGTGTCGTTGTCGTACCAGCCGGCGTCGACGCAGAACACCTCGGCGCCGGCCGCGGCCGCCGCATCGATGAGCGGCAGCAGCTTCGCCGTGGTCGGGTCGCCCATCAGCGTGTTCATGTAGTCGTTGAACACCACCGGCAGCGCGGCCCGGTCGGGGTGCGGCCGCAGCAGCCCGCGCCGGTGGGTGGTGAGCGCCGCGACCGCCCCGTGCAGGCCGTCGCCGACCGCGATCGACGCCGGGACGGTGGTGAACGACTCGCCCGGCGCGAGCGGCCGCTGCCACTGGTGATCGATGTCGGTCGGGCCGGTCAGCGCCAGATAGCCGCCGTCGAGCCGCTCGCCGGTCTCCCACCGCCACGGCCCGTTGTGCTCGACCTGCCAGGCGACCGCCGTCCCGGTGACCCGGTCGACCAGGACGCCGGTGGGCTGGCGTGCTCCGGTCGACCAGGTTCCGGTGCTGGTCACGGCGTACCGGCCGCGCCCGTCCTGACCGTGGATCCGCAGGTTGAGGTCGGGCGCGTGCTCACGCAGCGGCCGCCGGGTCCAGCGGCCCTCGCCGAGCCATTCGCCGTCCCCGCTGACCAGATCCAGGTTGTCGACGGGTCCCAGCCCGATCGCGCACGTGGTGACGCCGAGCAGCAGGACCGGTTCCGGCCCCTCGTTGGTGATCGTGGTCCGGACCTGGGTTCCGCCCGTCAGCACCACCTCGGCGGCCAGCCCGCTCTCGCCGTCCCGCAGCCGGATCCGCAGCTGGTCGCTGCCGGAAGCCGAGCTGCCGGAAGCCGAGCTGCCGGAAAGCGAGCTACCGGAAGCCGAGCTACCGGAAAGCGAACTGCCGGCGAACCGGAACCGGCGGCCGATCGTCGTCTCGGAGAACCGCGCCGAGACGTGCCCGCGCCCGCTCCCGGCGGTCAGCACCTCGACCAGCGGCTGTGCCGCCCCACCGTCGAGACGCATGGTCACCGGTCCGTCCGCGGGGGTGTCGATGACGAACCGTCCCCAGGCCAAGCTCACGAAGACTCCCTACTCAGCCGAGAACGGCGGCGATCTGGATGCGGTCGATGTTCGGCGCGTAGCCGGTGGAGGCGTTGCTGAACGTGATGGTGTTGGCCCCGGCGGCCAGATCCACGTCGACCACCCTGGTCCGGTACGTGTTCCAGGCGAGCGTGTTGCGGAAGACGACCTTCTTCGCCGCGCCGCCGTTGACGCTGATGTCGGCGTACCGGTCGACGATGTTGTTGTTGTAGGCGTGGTCGCCGACCACCTCGGCGTTGGCGTAGCTCACCACCAGCCGGTAGCGGCCCGCCGACGGCACGGTCACACCGTTGAAGCGCAGCGTGTTGGCGGCGCCGGCGCCCAGCCAGCCGACGTACCGGCCGCCCGAGGCGGCGCTGTCGGACACCACGGCGGCGGTCCCGCTGAGCGTGTTGGCCGCGCTTTCGCTCTCGTACGCGTTGACGGTTCCGCTGGTGGCCGCGAAGTCCAGATAGTCAACATTGACGGCGTCACGGTCGTCAGTGGCGTAGGCGTTGTACTCGATCCGGTTGATGCCGGCCGGCAGGTACACCTTGGTGGTGACGGTGCGCCACGTGTTCCAGTCGGCGGTGGCGGGAAGTGCCACGTCGGTCAGGTTCGAGCCGTTCACCCGCAGCCGGATCGACCGGTCGGCCGGGGCGCCGGTGTAGGGCCCGGCACTGTAGCGCAGGCTGAGGTTGTAGTAGCCGTCGGCGGGCGCCGTCACCACGAACTTGGTGCCGGCGGTGCTGCTCGCCCCGTACCCCTCGGTGAAGTAGGTCCCGGAGTAGCCGGTGTTGGTGCCGTAGGTGATCCGCGCGCTGCCGCCGAGGGCGGCGTATTCCGCCTCGTAGCGGCTGGTCACGGCCGCGGTCAGGTCCTTGTTGGGGGTCAGGATGACCTGGTACGCGGAAGCGCCCTTCAGCCCGGTGAGCGGAACCGTGAGCTGCCCGCCGCTGGTGGTGAAGTCTCCTTCGCTGACCACATAGGGCCCGGCCGACGGGTTCAGGCCGGAGTTGTCGACGCCCCAGACGGTCGCGTGCACGGTCGTACCCAGGTAGCTGGGCACCCCTCGGACCTGCACGTTCGTGTCATAGGTGCCGGAGGCCGGGTTGTTGCCGCCGAGGATGATCCGGGCCTGCTTCTTGCCCGAGTCCACCGCCGCGAGCCCTTGGAGGGAGCCGCCCGGCGAGGGCGGGGTGACCGCCACGGTGTTGCCGGTCAGCTCGCCGTACCACTTGTGCAGCCACCAGCCGCCGGTCGCCTGGTTGTTGCGGGTGACCAGGTCGTTCAGCCCGCCGGCCGTGGTCCAGTAGGCGAGGCAGCCGTCCACCTTGCTGTTCTCGAACTTGGCGACGAACTGCACGAGGTTCCCCGGCACACCGAGGTCGCCGGAGATCCGGCCGTACTCGTTGATGGTGATCGGCCGTGCGCTGATGCCGAGGCTCGTCTCGATCGCCCGGTAGTCGGCGTAGTGCAGGTGCCAGCTGGTGAAGAAGTCGTCGCCGAGTTCGTGCCAGGCCATCACGTCGGGCAGCACGCCGTTGTCGCGGGCGTAGGTGAGGAAGGTCCGCAGGTCGGCGGAACGGTAGGAGGCGAAGTTGGGCCCGGCGATGCGGGCGCCCGGGTCGATGGAGCGGATCCGCTGGAAGACGGTCTTCCAGTCGGTGAGCAGGCCGTTGAGGTTCCCGCCGTACCAGATGGCGTCGGGCTCGTTGAACGGCACGTACACGTAGGAGCTGCGGTACGGGTCGGCGACCACCTTGCGGGTCATCGTGTCGACCTTGGCGAGATAGTCGGCGATGCCCAGGTTCTCGTACGGCCACTGCTGGTAGATGTCCTGCATGTAGATCTGGATGTCGCGGCCGCCGGCGCGCTTGAACATCGGCGCGATCTTGAGTGCGTCGCCGTTCGGGTGCTGGAGCCCGTCCGGCGCCTTCTGGGCGGCGACCTGTGGTTTGAGGGCGGCGAGCATGGTCTCGTCGGGGATGCCCTCGTCGCCGAGGCCGTAGAGGAAGCCGGTCGCGCCGTAGCGCAGCGCGCCGGTGCCGGTGGCCAGATCGACCACGAAGGTGGACGGGGCGGCGTGTGCCGCGGGTGCGGTGAGCAGGGCCGCGGTCGTGGTGGCGACGACCGCGGTGGTCAGGGTCTTGCCGATTCTTCGTCTCATGGGGGTTCCACTCCGAATTCGACAGCAATCCATGTGACCGGTCACACGATGGAGGACTGCGGCTAGTGTGACCGGTCACACAGCACGACCGGAAGACGCTGTTACGGTTTCGTTACCGGCTTTACGGGGCCGCCGTCGACTCGCGGATCACCAGGTGCGGCACCTCCGGCTCGGTGACCGGCGCATCCACCAGCCGGTTCACGCAGGCCCGGCCCAGACCGAGGAAGTCCATCCGTACGGTGGTGAGCGCCGGTGTCCAGAACGCCGCCCCCGGCACGTCGTCGAACCCCACGATGCTCACGTCGCCGGGAACGTCGCGCCCCGCCTCGTACAGCGCCCGGCGCACCGCCAGCGCCGTGTCGTCGTTGCCGCACAGGATCGCCGTGACCGCCGGATCCGCGACCAGTTCCCGCACCGCCCGGTAGGCCGACGCCACATCCCATCCGGCCGCCACCACCGGCGGGATCTCGGCACCCACCCCGGACAGCGCCTCCCGCCACCCGCTCTGCCGCGCGCTGGCCCGCGCCTCGGACGGGATCGCCACATGGTGGACGGTCCGGTGCCCCAGCCCCAGCAGATGCCGGGTGGCCTCGGCCGCCGCCTGCCGCTCGTCCAGGAACAGCATCGGCCGCGACACGTCCGGCAGCCCGCCCGCCTCGGTCGCCGCCACCACCGGCACCCCGGGCGGCAACGCGCGCACCACGGCGGCGCCGGCCGGATCGAACGCCACCACCACGACACTGCCGGAGCTCGGATCGCTGAGGTGGTCGACGGCCTGACGCACGTCCGCGGCCGCCTCCGACTCGACGACCCGCACCCCGACCGCCAGGCCGAGCTGCCGGCCGGCCTCCTCCACCCCTTGGAGCACGGCGGCGTACCCGTAGAGGGTCGTG
This sequence comes from Actinoplanes lobatus, assembly GCF_014205215.1. NCBI lineage: Bacteria > Bacillati > Actinomycetota > Actinomycetes > Micromonosporales > Micromonosporaceae > Actinoplanes > Actinoplanes lobatus. The sequence goes on along the minus strand of NZ_JACHNC010000001.1, from coordinate 5,947,825 downwards.
TTCGCGGTGATCACGGTGACCGCGTTCGCCCGGCCCGACCCCAGCGTCTGCGCCGCCCGGTTGGGGCGGTAACGCAGCCGGTCCATGGCGTCCAGAACCAGGCGGCGGGTCTCCGGCCGCACCCGGGGCGAGTTGTTCAGCACCCGCGACACCGTCTGGTAGGAGACCCCCGCCGCGGCCGCCACGTCCCGGATCTGCGGCCGGTCGCCGGTCCCGCCCTCACTGTTGTCCACGCAGATACTTGTATCGCGCCGGGCGCGCCCACCGGTGCCCGCCCCGCACTGTCCCGTCGGACGAAGGCATCCGGCCACCACCGGTAGGGTCGGCCAGTGACCATCCAGCTGTGTGTGTTCCTGTGGGCGCGCCCCGGCGCCGTCGAAGCCCTGACCGCGTACGAGGACAAGGTCCTGGCCCTGCTTTCCCAGCATGACGGCCGACTGGTCGAGCGCGCCCGCACCGCCGACGGCGCCGCCCCGGACGCCCCGGCCGAGGTGCAGCTGATCGAATTCCGCTCGCAAGCCGGCTACGACGGATTTCTTGCCGACCCCCGCCGGACCGCCATGAGCGCCGAACGGGACGCGGCGATCGCCCGCACCGACCTGTTCCCGGTCACGCTCACCTGATATCGGCAAGGCCGCTACCGGCTTCGTGCCAAGCGCCGCCGGGAACCACCCCGGCACGGTCACGCCCCGCATAGGCTGCCGCGAAACGCCCGTTCCACCAGGGAGGACATGTGGCGGCCCAGAGTTCGGCGGCCGGGCGCCGGTGGTTCATAGCGGTCCTGCTGGTCATGGTCACGCTCGCGGTGGTCGCCGGCCAGATCCTGAACCGGATGGCACGAATCGGCGCCGGCCAGAGCCTCAGTGGCGGGATCCCGGTGTCGAGCACACCGTCCGCCGAGTCCGTACCCCCCTCCACGCCGATCTCGCCGGAGGCCGCGGCCACCTCTCCCAGCCCGATCAGGACCCTCAAACTGACCGAACCGACCGCGCGGACCCCGTCCGGTCCGGCCATCGACTATTTCCGGGTGGCGTCGGAGCCGACCTGCCCGTCCGGAACCGATCAGGCCCGGCAGGACGGCCGGCCGGTGGTCCTGGAGTGGAAGGTCACCGGCGCGCCGACGACCACACTGGCCGTCGACGGCCCGGGCATCTACGGCACCTACGAGGCCGCGGGCTCGGAGAAGCTGAACTTCCCGTGCGAGGGCGCGGCGGGCGACGACCAGGCGCACACCTACACCCTGGTCGCGACCAGCGAGAACGGCACCACGTCGAAGAAGCTGACGGTCCAGGCGAAGATCAACGAGATCGCCGCCACCTGAGGACACACGTCCGCGAGCGTCACCGTCCCCACGGTGACGCTCGCGGCCTCCGGCGCGACCTCACCCTCGTTCGGCGCCCCGGCCCGGTTGCCCACCTCGCGCCAGAAAACCCCGGAGAGGGTACGGCCGAAGCGCCCCCGATCCTCCCGTTCCGAAGCCGGCCACGTCGGTGGCCGTTTCGCCGCGTGATCAGCGGATGCCGGGGAACGGCGGGTACAGGTATCCGGGCGCCCAGTACGGCGGGTAACCGTAGTGGCCGTAGATCTTCTCGTAGTAGTCGCGCTGGTCGATGAGGTCCGGGTCGTACTGTGGGGCGCCCGCGATCCGGTCCTTGGCCGAGTCGATGAGCACCTCGTCGTCGGTGACCCGGCGGACGGCGTCGACCGGGATGAACGACGAGACGGCGCCGATCCCGAGGATGCCCCCGTGCGTCACGCGCAGGAACCGCACATGGTTCTCGACGGTGTCCACCAGCAGGTCCGCGACGGTGCCGACCTTCTCACCGTTGCTGTCGATCACGGTGCGGCCCCGCACGTCCTGCTCCGGGTCGGCGATCATCTGGTCGGTTTCGCTCAGCGGTGTCAGGGTGCCGATCGGTTCTTCCATCACCGCCACCTCCTCTCCGCCGTGCATACCCAACCGCGCGGATGTTCATGTGGCCGCGCGATTCCAGCCACGCCTCCGGCCCACATCCAAGTCTCCACCGAGCACGGGGCGTGTCCCACCCAGTCCCGCCACCTGGCCCGAGCTGGACGAACAGCCCGCTCGCCCCAGGCACACGGACGACGCGCACCACCCACCCACGCCGGCCGCGCGGCACGGCCCGGAGTGGCAGCGGGCTCGCGTGCCACCCGCTCACGCCCGGCGGGCGCGGCACGGTCTGGAGTGGCGGCGGCTCGCGGGGACTCACGGGTTCGGCCGCTGTCGCCCGGGACCGCTGGGCCGTACCGATGACGGGTTTTCTCTTCAGTCGGCCTCGGCGGCGCCGACAAGGCGGGAAGGCCGGGGAGGTGGACATTGGGCATGCAGCACGACAGGGGTTGGCGTCGCACGGCCGGTGGCCGGATGCCGGATTCCGCCTCGCGGTGGATTCGCGGTGCTGTGGCGGCGGTCTACCTGTTGCTCTCGGTGACGAACTTTCTCACGCTGGACGGCTCGGCACGCACCGTGATGACGGTGCTCTACGGGGCGACGGCCGTGCTGCTGTGCCTGGCCGCCATGCCGGTGGTGGCGTCTCGCGCGTGGCGGCTGCTGGCTCGCGGGCGTGGCGAGTGGCTGGCGTTCCTGCCGGTGGCCGACAGCGTGGTGCAGGTGGCGGTGACCGGGCGGCTGCACTACACGACCTCGCTGATGCTGACGCTGCTCGGGCTCGGCGCGGCGGTCACGTCCCGGCGGCTCGCCGCGGTGGCGAGCCTGGCGGGCCTGACCGGCTGGGTCGCGACGGTGGTCGCGCTGCCCGAGTTGCGTGGCACCGACCTGGGGCATTACAGCTTGCAGCTGACCTTCGCGGTGATTCTCGGCGGGCTGCTGCACGAGGCGCTGCGCCGGCGTCAGCGGCAGCTGCGATCGGTGCACGAGCGCGCGGTGACGGTCGCGGACGGGTTCGAGCGGCTCTTCCACGCGTCGCCGTCCGGCGTGGCGATCGCGGATGACGATGGACAGGTGATCGCCGCGAATCCGGCCTTCTGCGAGCTGGTGGGTCAGCCCGTGGACGAGGTCGTGGGCGGGAGCATGCGGCGCTACCTGCTCGAAGACGGCACCGACGAGGGACAGCGCGAGATCACCCGGCCGGACGGCAGCGTGCGGTGGGCCTATCTGACGATCGGGCGCAGCAACGTCGGCACGGAGGTCAAGGACGTCCGGCGGCGGCAGTCGTGGACGCTGGTTCAGCTCCAGGACATCACTGAGCGTCATCTGGCTGAGGAAGCGGTGCGTGACTCCCACCGGCTGGTGGCGGCGGTGGGCGCGGCGGCCCGGCGGATTCGTACCGGGGAGGACGCGCGGACCACGATCATCGCGGCGATCCGGGATCTGGCGTACGCCGACAACGTGACGCTGCTGGAGCCGGCCGACTGCGGATCCGTGCTGGTGGCGACCGGGGCGGACGGTGCAGACGTGATCGGTACGCGGGTGCCGCTGGACGGCTCGTCGATGATCGCCCGGGTCTACCACAGCGGGGAGCCGATCTTCCTGGCCGATCCGGCCAAGGATCCGCGGGTCTCGACGGCGTTGCTCAGCATGGTCGACGGCAAGTCGATGCTGTGGCAGCCGGTGGTGGTGAACGGCATCATCATGGCGGTGCTCGTGGTCGGCTGGACGCGACGGGTCGAGTCGGTCAGCGACAACCGGTTCCTGGCGGTCGGGCTGCTGGCCGACGAGACGGCGCTGGCCCTGGACCATGATCGGCTGTTGCGCCGGCTGGAGCGGATGGCGTTCACGGACACGCTGACCGGGGTGCCGAACCGCCGGGCCTGGCAGGAGAACATGATCCGGCTCTGCGGCGAGGCGCGGGCCACGGGTGCGCCGCTGACGGTGGCGATCGCCGATCTCGATCATTTCAAGCGATACAACGACACGTACGGGCACGCCGCCGGCGACGACCTGTTGCAGCGGGCTGCGGCCGCGTTCGGCGGCCAGTTGCGCGAGGACGACTTCCTGGCGCGCTGGGGTGGCGAAGAGTTCGTGATCGCGCTGTCGGGCGCCAGCGCGGCCGAGGCGGTGGCCGTGCTGGAGAGGTTGCGGACGGCGATGCCGGACGGGCAGACGTGCAGCATCGGCTGCGCCACCTGGAACAGCACCGAGTCGGTCGAGCAGTTGTTGCAGCGCGCCGACGACGCCCTCTACGTGGCGAAGAATGACGGGCGCAACCGGATCCGGACATCCGAGGTGGCGCTCACCGCGTGATGTCGCGAAGCCGGTGGTGTGCGACACCGGCCGCGGCCAGTTGTCTGGCCACCGATTCCGGTGGGTGGTCGAGGTAGACGGCGACGTGCTGGACATCGCCGAGGTGGCAGGCGGCCGCCAGGGCACCGAGGCTGATCGCGTCGATCTCCCGAACTCCGGCCAGGTCCAGGATCAGGCAGGACGGCCGGGTGTGCCGGATGGCGTGGATGAGGGCGTGGCGTAGATCAGCCGCATGTTCGGCGTTGAGCACGCCACGGAGCTGGATGACAAGGGTTCCGTCGGGGCCGGTGTTGACGGCGACCGTGGTAGCGGTCATCGCGTTTGCCTTCCGTTACCCGGCGTTCGCCGGGGCTCAAGGTTAGAACCTTCGACGGGCCTGGTCGAGGTATGACCGGGAATTTCACCTGGTGACGGGAACATCGTCCGGAGGGCGTGGGCCGGGTGGCCGGCACGCCGATTGAATCATTCAAAGATGATCTTGCTGATGAGGCGGGCGGCCCGTGCTTGCGGCATCTGAAACGATCCAGAATTTACCGCGGTGAAACCGTTGACGTGTTCGTTGCACCCATGCAGACTCCTGGAAAGCGCTTTCCTCCTGCTGAATCGTCGGCCGGGAGGTGAGCGCTTCGTTCTAGCCGCTCACTGGGTTCGACGAGAAGGAGGGTCATGTGAGCACCCTCGGTTCTGTGCGTAAGCGTGACAACAAGGCCGCGTTTCTGTTCCTGTTGCCGTGGTTCGCGGGGCTGGTTCTGATCACTGCGGGGCCGGTGACGGCGTCGTTGGTGCTCGGGTTCACCGACTACAACCTGATTCAGCCGCCGGAGTTCAACGGGTTGGAGAACATCACCCGGATGCTCGGTGACCAGCGGCTGCATCACGCGCTCGGCGTGACGTTCGAGTATGTGCTGATCTCGGTGCCGTTGCAGCTCGCGGCGGCGCTGGGTTTGGCGATGTTGCTGGATCGGGGGATGCGCGGGCTGGCGTTCTACCGGTCGGCGTTCTATCTGCCGTCGCTGTTGGGGTCGAGTGTCGCGATCGCGGTGTTGTGGCGGCAGATCTTCGGTGCGGAGGGGTTGTTCAACCAGTTGCTCAGCGTGTTCGGGTTGACTGGACGCGGCTGGATTTCGGATCCCGATACTGCACTGTCCACGTTGATCGTGTTGAACGTGTGGACGTTCGGTGCACCGATGGTGATCTTCCTGGCCGGGTTGCGGCAGATCCCGGTCATGTATTACGAAGCCGCCCAGGTCGACGGCGCGAGCAGATGGCTGCAGTTCCGCAGGATCACGTTGCCGCTGCTGTCACCGATCATCTTCTTCAACCTGGTGCTGCAGATCATCCACGCGTTCCAGTCGTTCACCCAGGCCTTCGTCGTCTCCGGCGGCACCGGCGGCCCGTCGGACTCGACGATGTTCTACACGCTGTACCTCTACCAGCGCGGCTTCCACAACTTCGACATGGGTTACGCCTCCGCCCTGGCCTGGCTCCTGCTGATCATCATCGCCGCGTTCACCGCCATCAACTTCCTCGCCGCGAAGAAGTGGGTCTTCTACGATGACTGACCTCAAAGGACGCGTCACCACCGCGCCGATCGACGCCGAAGCGCCCATCCGGGTTCGGCGCCGGGGACACAGCCTGCTCAAACACACCGGTCTCGGCCTGCTCACCCTGATCATGCTGTACCCGGTGCTGTGGATGGTCGTCAGTTCCCTGCGCCCGAGCAACGTCATCTTCCGCTCCCCGGGCCTGGTGCTCGACGGCTTGGAGACGCAGAACTACGGCGAGGGCTGGAACGCGCTGGCCTCTCCGTTCGGCCATTACCTGCTCAACTCGGCGATCGTGGTCCTGGGCTGCATCATCGGCAACCTGGTGTCCTGCTCGATGGCCGCCTACGCCTTCGCCCGGCTCGACTTCACCGGCAAGAAGCTGTGGTTCGCGGTCATGCTCGGCACCATCATGCTGCCGATCCACGTGCTGATCGTGCCGCAGTACATCGTGTTCTCGAACCTCGGCTGGATCAACACGTTCCTGCCGTTGATCGTCCCGAAACTCCTGGCCACCGACGCGTTCTTCGTGTTCCTGATGGTTCAGTTCATTCGCGGGCTGCCCCGGGAACTGGACGAGGCGGCCCGTATCGACGGCGCCGGCCATCCCCGCATCTTCGCCCAGGTCATCCTGCCGCTGATGCTGCCCGCCCTGGCCACCACCACGATCTTCACGTTCATCTGGACCTGGAACGACTTCTTCAGCCAGCTCATCTACCTGACCGACCCGGACATGTACACCGTCCCGGTCGCCCTGCGCTCCTTCGTCGACGCCACCGTGTCCACCTCGTGGGGCTCCATGTTCGCGATGAGCGTCGTCTCCCTGCTCCCGATCTTCCTCGCCTTCCTTCTCGGCCAGCGCTACCTGGTCAAAGGCATAGCCACCACCGGAATCAAATAACAGGAGGAATCAACATGCATAACGGTCTTTCCCGGCGTTCCCTGCTCTCCCTCGGTGCCGGTGCCGCCGCCGCGTCCGCTCTGGCCGCCTGTGGCGGTGGTGGTGGCGACGCCGGCGGGGACATCTCCAAGGACGCGGTGAAGCTGCGGTTCACCTGGTGGGGATCGGACGCCCGGCACAAGCGGACGCAGCAGGCCATCGACATGTTCACGAAGAAGTACCCGAACATCACCGTCTCCGGCGAGTTCAAGGAGTGGAACGGCTACTGGGACAGCCTCGCCACCACGGTCGCCGCCAACGACGCCCCCGACATCATCCAGATGGACGAGCTCTACCTCGCCTCCTACGCCGAACGCGGCGCCCTGCTCGACCTCGGCACCGCCGCCAAACACCTGAAGACCGACGGCATCGACCCGGCCGCCCTCGACACCGGCAAGGTCGACGGCAAGCAGTACGCCGTACCGACCGGCGTGGCCGCGTACTCGATCATCGCCAACACCACCCTGCTGGACCAGTACAAGATCCCGGTGCCCGACGACTCCACCTGGACCTGGGACGACCTCAAGCGCATCGGCCTCGAGGTGTCGAAGGCCAGCGGCGGCAAGGTCACCGGCGTACAGTCCTGGGGCTTCGACGCCGGTGGCGTGAACATCTGGGCCCGCCAGGCCGGCGCCACCCTCTACGACGCGTCCGGCAAGGTGTCCATCCCGCCCGCCGTCCTGGCCGGATACTGGCAGTACCTGCTGGATCTCGCCAAGCAGGGCATCGCCCCGGCGCCGTCGGTGACGGTCGAGCGGGCCGGCGCGTCACTGGACCAGTCCGGCACCGCCACCAACACCTCCGCCTTCGGCACCTGGTGGAACACCCAGCTCACCTCGCTGACAGCGGCCAGCGGCCAGCAGCTCAAGCTGCTGAAGCTGCCCACCAACGGCCAGGCCGCCGCCGCGGAGAGCCCGTACTACAAGCCGTCGATGTTCTGGTCGGTCTCGTCGCGGTCGAAGCACCCGGCCGAGGCCGCCCTGTTCGCCGATTTCCTGCTGAACACCACCGAGGCCGGCGAGGTGCTGCTCACCGACCGCGGCGTGCCCTCGAACAGCACGGTCCGGTCGGCGATCACCCCCAAACTGGCCGACACCGACAAGGCCGCCGCCGAGTACCTGGCCGCCCTCAAGGTCGGCGCCGCCCCGCGGGTCACCCCCAACGGCGCGAGCGGCATCGAGGCGATCCTCAAGCGGCACACCGAAGAGGTGCTCTTCGAGCGGCTGGCCCCGCAGGCCGCGGCCGAGTCCTTCATCAAGGAACTCCAGACGGAGATCGACGCGGCCTGACGCCCCACCCCATCCCCCATTTCCAGGAGAGAGCATGGACGCTCGTACCGGAAAGTTGTCGAAAGCCTGCACCGCGGCCATGCTCCTGGCCGCCGCCATCCCCTCGTCCGCCGCGGCGCACGCGCCGCGCGGACCGCAGTTGGAACGCCTGGACCGCGGCCTGGTGGCCGCCACGACCGGCGAGGGTGTCTTCCTGAGCTGGCGGCTGCTCGGCGCCGAGGCCACCGGCTCCTCGCCGACCGGGCTGACCGGCCGGAACTTCGACGTCTACCGCGACGGCCGAAAGATCGCCACCGTCACCGACAGCACCAACTATCTCGACTCCGGCGGCACCGCGACCTCGAAGTACCGGGTCGCGGGCGCCACCGCCACACCGTGGGCCACCAACTACCGTGACCTGCCGTTGCAGAAGCCGGCGGACGGCGTGACGCCCGCCGGGGAGACCTACACGTATTCGGCCAACGACATGAGCGTCGGCGACGTGGACGGCGACGGGAAATATGAATACATCGTCAAGTGGGACCCGTCGAACTCGAAGGACGTGTCCCAGGTCGGCTGGACCGGGCCGGTCTACGTCGACACGTACCGGGCCGACGGCACCCTGCTGCACCGCATCGACCTGGGCGTGAACATCCGGGCCGGAGCGCACTACACGCAGTTCCTGGTCTACGACTTCGACGGCGACGGCCGCGCCGAGATGATGATGAAGACCGCGCCGGGCACGAAGACCATCCGCAACGGCCGGGAACGCTACATCACCACGCCGGGTCACTCGCCCACCGAGGACCACCGGATGAGCGCCGCCGACTACTACCAGCACATCGTGGACATGTTCCTCGGCTGGCACGCCCATCCGGAGGTGGTCGCCGGGAACTGGCCGGCCACCCTGGAGCAGGCGTTCGGCATCGAGCCGCGGTACCAGTACCCGCTCAGCCGGGCCGACGCCGAGGCGCTGACCGACTACTTCATGGACGTCTACGCGCCGTCCCGCAGCACCCGCAACAACCTGCGCGCCTTCGAGGGCTTCATCGTCGACGGGCCCGAGTACCTGACCGTCTTCGACGGGGCCACCGGCCGTGAGCTGCAGACCATCGACTACAAGCCGGGCCGCCACGACGACGGCCTGATGTGGGGCGACTACGCGATGGCCCGGATCGAGCCGGGCAACCGAGTCGACCGGTTCCTGTCCGGAGTGGCCTACCTCGACGGGAAACGGCCGTCGGCGGTGTTCGCCCGCGGCTACTACACCCGCACCACGCTGGTCGCCTACCACTGGAACGGGCGGCGGCTGGTCGAGAACTGGTACGTCGACTCCGGCTGGACGCCGATGACGAACCCGTTCAACGACTCTCCGCACGGCCGGGACGGCACCGATCCCGAGTACGGCAGGCTCACCACGCAGGGCTTCCACTCGCTCAGCGCCGCCGACGTCGACCTCGACGGAAAGCAGGAGATCGTCTACGGCTCCGCCACGATCGACAACGACGGCGACGTCCTGTACTCGTCGTTCGGCACGCTGCCGACCGGCGGGCAGGCGCGACTCGGCCACGGCGACGCCATGCACGTGACCGACATCGATCCGGACCGGCCCGGCCAGGAGATCTTCACCGTGCACGAGGGCGCGACGTCGGCGCCCTACGGCATGGCGATGCGGGACGCGGCCACCGGCGAAGTGCTCTTCGGCACCTACTCCGGGCGTGACACCGGCCGCGGCATGATCGGCGACGTGCTGCCCGGCACCCGGGGCATCGAGTCGTGGGCGAGCATGCCCGGCGGGTCCGAGGCGCTCGGCCTGCACAGCGCCAAAGGCGAGATCCTGACCAACACCATTCCCGGTACGAACCAGAGCATCCGCTGGTCGGCCGACCTCACCACGCAGATCGTCAACGGGGCGCAGACCGTCACGCCGACGATCGACGACTGGAACCGTGGCCGCCTGCTGACCGCCGAGGGGACACTCGCCAACAACGGGACGAAGGGCAATCCGAGCCTGGTCGCCGACATCCTCGGTGACTGGCGTGAGGAGCTGCTGGTCCGTACCGCCGACTCCTCGGCGATCCGGATCTACCTGAGCACCGAGGTGACGAACCACAAGCTGTACACGCTCATGCACGACCCGCAGTACCGGGTCGAGGTGGCGCGTCAGCAGACCACGTACAACCAGCCGTCGTACCCGAGCTTCTATCTGGCCTCGGACACCGACTGGTCGACGGTTCCGCTGCCCGGCCGTCGCTGAACCACCCCGCCGCGGGACGGCCCGTTCCGGGCCGTTCCGCGGCGGCGGCTCGATAACCTCGATCCCATGTCGAAGGAGAACGTCGAGTTCGTGCCCGGTGAGACCATCTACCTGCGGCACGCGCAGCGGCAACAGGTGGGTCTGGTGTTCCCGATGCGGGTGGTCGAGGAGCGCGGCGACGCGGTCGTGCTGTGGGCGCCGGCCGGCACGCGGGGCTGGCACTCCAACATGCCGGACGGCCGGACGATGGGGCAGACGCCGCTGCCCGAGTGGTCGGCGGCCTCGCGGGTCCCGGCACCGCACGCCATCGACCACGGGGTGCTCAACTGGCATCCGCGCGGACGGGACTACTCGATCCGGTGGTTCTACCGGCCGGACGGCACCTTCTACCGGTGGTACGCGAACCTGGAGGCCCCGTTGGTCCTCTGGCGCGACGGGGGGATGGCCGGATTGGACACCGTCGACTGGGATCTGGACGTGGTGATCGAACCGGACCGCAGGTGGGCCTGGAAGGACGAGGAGCTGTTCGCGGAGCGGCTCACGATGCCGGAGGCGTACTGGGTGGACGACGAGGACCGGGTCCGCCGGGCCGGCAAGGAGGTCATCGAGCTGGTCGAGGCGGGCGCGTTCCCGTTCGACGGCACGTGGTGCGACTTCCGCCCGGATCCCGCCTGGCCGCCGCTGTCGCCGGAGCTGCCGGTCGGTTGGGACCGCCCCGTCGTCGCTGTAGCGTGATCGGCATGGATGGCCGCCCGGACGTGATCGACGATTTCGAGACCGAGCAGAACCAGCTGGAGTCGGTGCTGTCCCGGCTCACGGCCGCCGACTGGCTGTCCCCGTCGGCGGCCGCCGGCTGGACCGTCGCCGACGTGGTGCTGCACCTGGCCCAGACCGAGGAGGCGGTGCCGGTCGCGCTGAGCGGCGCGCCGGACGCCATCGGCTGGCGGGATCTCGGCGACAACGTCGACGACGCCATGAACGCGCTGGTCCGGGCTGAGCAGGCCGCGCCCGACGAGGTGTTCACACGGTGGCGGGCCGCCCGGCGGGCATCGGTCGCGGCGCTGCGGACGGCCGATCCGAAGCAGCCGGTGCAGTGGGTGGCGTCGTCGCTGAAGCCGCCGACGCTGGCCACCACCCGGCTGGCCGAGCACTGGGCGCACGCCCTGGACATCACCGGGCCGCTCGGCATCGGCTACCCGGACAGCATGCGCCTGCGGCACGTCGCCTGGCTGGGCTTCCACACGCTGCCGTACGCGTACCGGCTGGCCGGGCAGCCCGCCCCCGATCTGTGCTGCGAGCTGACCGCGCCCGACGGCACCACCTGGCGGTTCGGCGACCCGGCGGCCGAGTCGGTGATCAGCGGTCCGGCCGGGGCGTTCTGCCGGGTCGGGGCGCTGCGGCTGGCCCCGGCCGACTCCGGGCTCACGGCGCGCGGGCCGCACGCCGAGGCGGCCCTGCACGCCCTGCGCAACTACGCCGCCACCTGAGCCATCCGTCCCGACGCCCGGCGTAGATTGGTGCCATGTTGGGCGGCCGGGCCACCGCGAGGTTGCGGAGGGCGGGCGACCTGCTGGAGGTGGCGACGCTGCTCGGCGAGCCGGGGCCGCTGGACGATGCCATCGACTTCGCCCGGGCCGTCCTGGCCGCCGTCCCCACGGATCATCCCGACCGGACCCATGCCCTGATCAACCTCGGTGTCGCCCTGCGGCACCGATGGGAAGCCGCCGGCGCCACCGGCGATCTGGACGCGGCGATCGACTGTCAGCGGGAGGCCGTGGCCGCGACACCGGCCGGCGACCCGGATCTGGCCGTCACGCTGTCCAACCTCGGCGTGGCGCTCCGGGCCCGGTTCGACAGGTTCGGCAACCTCGCCGACCTGGACGAGGCGATCGCCGCCACGAGACGATCGGTGGCCGCGGGCTCCACGGACGACCCGGACCATCCGCAGCGTCTGTCGAATCTCGGCATTCCCCTGCGGCTCCGGTTCGAGCACACCGGGGACAGCGCTTCCCTGGAGGAGGCGATCCAGCTCGCCGCGGCGGCGGTCCAGGCCGCGCCCGCGTACGACCTTCGCCGGGGAGCCTTGCTGTCCGGGCTGGGGAACGCCTTGCTGGCCCGTTTTCAGCACGCCGGCGACCAGGGCGACCTGGACCGGGCCGTCGACGCCCACCGGTCGGCCATCGCCGCCACCCCGGCACGCGACCCGGCGCTCGCCGTGCACGCGAGCAACCTCGGGAACACCCTGCTGAGCCGTTTCCAGCGGACCGGGGAGATCGCCGACCTGAACCAGGCGGTCGACAGCTTCCGGGAGGTCACCGGCGCTCTCACCGAGAACGGCATCCGGGACGCCGCGGCCTTCACCAACCTCGGGGTGGCGCTGCTGAACCGGTTCGAGCGCCTGGGCGCTGTCGCCGATCTCGACGAGGCGGTCACCGTTCACCGGCGGGCCCTCGCCGCCGCGTCGCCGGACCGGCTCCAGCACACGGCCGTCCTGCTCAACCTGGCCGCCGCGTTGCACCGGCGCTTCGACCGGACCGGGACCGGGGCCGATCTCGACGGGGCGGTCGCCGGCTTCCGCCAGGTCGAACGCCGTCTGCCCGCCGGGCACCCGGACCGGGCCGGCGCCCTGTCCAACCTCGCCGTCGCGCTGCACACCCGCTTCGAGCTGGCCGGGGCCCGGGAGGACCTGAACACGGCGATCGAGGCGGGCCGGGCGGCGCTCGGCGGGTCCCCGGCCGATCACCCGGATCGCGCCAGATGTGCGGCCAACCTCTGTGGCGCCCTGGTCACCCGGTTCAAGCGGTTCGGCGACGACGGTTTCCTGGGCGAGGCGGTCACGATCGGGCGGGCCGCGGTGGATGCCACACCGATCGGTCACCCGGCTCGCGTCACCTACGTCGCCAATCTCGGCAGGGCGCTCTACATGCGGTTCGAGCGGCACGGCGACCCGTCCGATCTCGCGGAGGCGATCGCCACCGGGCGGCGGGCGGTGGCGGATTTGGCCGTGGACCATCCGGATCGCGCCGCGATCCTCTCCAACCTGGGTTGCGCGCTGCACAGCCACGCCGACCTGGACGAGGCCGTCACGGTGCACGAACAGGCGGTCCGCGCCACTCCCCCGGACCATCCCGACCTCGCGGGACGCCTCACCAACCTCGGTGGCGCGCTCTTCGCCCGGTTCCAGCTCACCGGGGAGCGGGGCGATCTGGCCACCGCTGTCCGGGTGCTCCGGGAGGCCACCGGGTGCACGCTCGCGCCGATCGTCAACCGGGTCGACGCCGCGGCCGGCTGGGTGCGGGCGGTCACCGGTTCCACCGGTCCGGACACGGCCGTCACCGCGTACACCGAGGCGGTCCGTTTGCTGCCGCTGCTGGCGTGGCGGGGAATCGACGGCCACGACCAGTGGGGCCTGCTGCATGCCTATGCCGGGGACCTGGTGCCCAACGGCGCCGCCGCGGCGCTGGCGGAGCGGCCGGGGTTGGCCACCGAGCTGCTGGAGACGGGCCGGGGTGTGTATTGGAGTCAACTGTTGAACACACGTACCGATCTGCGGGCTCTTGCTGAACAGGCCCCGGAGCTGGCGGCGCGCCTCGCCGCCTGCCGCGCCCGCCTGGAGAGCGCTTCAGACCTGGATCAAAACCCGGCAACGGTACGGCGGACGCGCTCCGGTCGAGGGTGACATCTACGATCGTGAGCCGATCCGGGGAGGTGCACCCATGGCGGAACTGGCGCCGACCGCGGCGGAGACCGTGGCCGTCACCGTCTGGGTGATCGCCCAGGTGGTGGCGACCCTGGGTCTGCTCGGCGGTCTGGCCCTGCTGCACCGGAACCGGGCGCCCGCCGGGGAACGGCCCGCTCCCGGCCTCTACGTCCTGGCAGCCGCCGGCACGGTGGCCCTGGCACTCGCCACCCGCGCCGACTTCGCGGGCACCGTCTCCGGTGCCCGCGTCACCCTGTCCGAGCTGCGGATCTACTGGGTGGCGTACCTGATCGGCGCAGGGCTGCTCACCGTGCTGACCTGGGCTCTGCTGGTGCGGCGGCGCGTCCTGCGGCTGGTCGCCGGGCCGTCCGCGCTGGCGGCCGGAGGGCTGCTGCTGGGTCTGCTGCTCACGCTCTACACCCGGATCCAGCAGGCCGACGCCCGGCGGGCGGCGGCGGTCCTGCCAACGCTGAAGCCGACCGGGGACGTGTCCGTCGGTGACTTCGGCGTGCAGGCGAGGCTCGGCTGGGTGCTCGCCTTCACCGGCACGGTCCTACTGATGCTGGTGGCCGTACTGCTGGTGGCGGGCCGGTACGAGCTGCTGGTCGCCGGGATCCTGGCCGTCGCGGTGACCCTGCCGGCCGTCCCGGCGCCGCCGGGCACGAGTTTCTGGGGGCTGCGCGACGGGGCCGTGGAGGGGGCCCGCTACTGGGCCGTCGAGGTGGGCGGGTCGGCGCCGTGGTGGTCGCTGACGCTGCTCGGCCTGGCCGCATTGCTGTGCGCGATTCCGTTCCTGCCACCGGGGTTCCGGGGCTGCGCGACCGTGCTGGCCGCGGGCGCGCCGATCTGGATCGCGGTGGCGTGGTTGCTGGCCTCCATCGACTTCGACGTCAACCTCGCCCGGGCGCTGAGCGGTGACGGGTTCGCCCTCGCCTCGCGCCGGCTCGGGGTGTTCGCGTACCTGTTCATGGTCGCCGGCATGGTGGCGGTTCCGGTGGTGTCGGTGCGCGCCTGGTGGACGGCCGCGGTGCGTAACGAGCCCCGACCGTGGCGGCGCCACGCAGGGTGACCTGCAGTGATGGCTGATTCTGATCACAGTCCCTGGAGGGCCAACCTCGACGGCCTCATCTTGCAGGTCCTCGATTTTTAGGGCAGCCTAACCAACATAAGGCTAGGCTTCTCGAAGGATCGGCGCTCGATGTACGTCTGCATCTGTTATCACGTTCGCGAGCGTGAGGTCCGGGCTGTCATTCAGGACGGTGCGAGGACGGAGGAAGAGGTCGGGGACGCCTGCGGCGCCGGTACGGGCTGCGGCAGCTGTCTTGACCGAATTTGTGAGCTGATCAAGGAGGAATCCGCGGACACACGCCTGCCCATGGTCGCTTAGCGTCACGGGACGCGTACGATTAACCCCAGTTAGCCATAACTGGGGGTATTTGGCATGCAAGGCGACGCCCGCGTCATCGAATTCCTGAACGAACAGCTCACCGCGGAGCTCACCGCGATCAACCAGTACTTCCTGCACTACAAGATGCAGGAGAACTGGGGACACGGTGTACTGGCGAAGCACACCCGGCACGAGTCCATCGACGAGATGCGCCACGCCGAGATCCTGACCGACCGGATCCTCTTCCTCGAAGGCCTGCCCAACTACCAGAAGCTGGGTGTGCTGCGGATCGGCGAGTCGGTCAAGGAGCAGTTCGAGTGCGACATGAAGATCGAGGTCGAGGCCGTGGACCGGCTGCGCCGCGGCCTGGAGTACATGCGCTCGATCGGTGACGTCACCTCGGCGCGGATCTTCGAGGACATCCTCGCCGACGAGGAACACCACGTCGACTACCTGGAGACCCAGCTCGGTCTGATCGAGAAGCTGGGCGAGCAGCTCTACCTCCAGAACGTCACGGAGCACCCCGAGCCGGCGTGATCGTCAGGCCGCCGCCCGGGTCGGCATGAGCGCTCCCGGGACGGCGGCCACTATCGTGGGCCGCATGTGAACCGCCGGGGTGGTCGTCGGCATCATCGTCGCCATGGCCTACTTCAACCACATCCCGGTGCGTGGCAAGCTCCGGCCGGCCGCAAGGAACCCGCCGCCGCCCAGGCCGACGTGCCGAACCGGCCCTACGACGCGTTCCTCTCCCACGCCCCGGGCCTGAATCCTTATTCGACGACCAGGACGCCCCGGCCGGGCAGGTCGGTGCCGTCGACGACCAGCGGGGAATCGGTGCGGTTGATGTAGAAGCGGACCCCACCCCGCACCGTCAGCTCCACCTTTCCGCACAGGCCGGGCGGGAGTTCCGGCTCGACGCCGGCACGGGCCAGCAGTTCGGCCAGGACCGGGGCGAGACCCTCCGGGCCGAGACGGGCCGAGACGTACGCCGCGGAGCCGTCGCCCACCGGACGGCGGGTGACCTCGGGGAACAGCACCTCGGTGGCCGGATCGGTGAGGTGCACCCGCTCCGCCCAGAGCGTGTCGTCGAGCCGCGGCTCGAACTCCTCCACCCGGATGCCCAGCAACTCCCGCAACGCGCCCGGATAGCCGCCCAGCCAGACGTGGTCGTTCTCGTCCACGATGCCGGAAAAGTAGGTGGTCACCAGATTCCCGCCACCTTCGGCGTACGCCGTGAGCCGGTCCCGCAGCGCGGACGGCACCATGTGCAGGATCGGCGCCACCATCAGGTCGTAGCCGGTCAGGTCGGACCACACCGGGATCACGTCGGCGCGCACACCCCGGTCGAGGAAGGCCGTGTACCAGTCCAGCGCCTCCTGCCGATACCGCAGCCGGGAGCTGGGATGGGAGTCCTGCTCGGCGGCCCACCAGGACTCCCAGTCCACGATGATCGCGGCGCGGGCGGGCGTACGGGGAAGGCCTGCGATCGAGCCGAGCGCGGCGAGACGCGCGCCCAGTTCGGTGACCGAACGGAAGATCGCGCTGTCGCGGCCGGCGTGCGGCAGCATCGCCGAGTGGTACTTCTCGGCGCCGGCACGCGACTGGCGCCACTGGAAGAAGCAGACGGCATCGGCGCCGTGCGCCACGTGGGTGAGCGCGTCGCGGGCCATCTCACCGGGGCGTTTCGGCAGGTTGACCGGCTGCCAGTTGACCGCGCTGGTGGAGTGCTCCATCAGGAACCAGGGCCGGCCCCTGGCCAGATTGCCGGTGAGGTTGGCGGAAAAGGACAGCTCATCACGGGACTGCGGGCCGGGACGCACGTAGTGGTCGTTGGCGACGAAGTCGACCTCGTCCACCCAGTCGGCGTAGTTCATCTCGTTGATCTCGCCGGCCACCATGAAGTTGGTGGTCACCGGGACGTCCGGGGTGAGCTCGCGCAGGATGCGGCGTTCGGCGCGCAGGTGCTCCCGGAGCGCGTCCGAGGAGAACCGCTTGAAGTCCAGCTGCTGGGTCGGATTGGACTGTGCGGCGGCCAGGCGGGGTGGCAGGATCTGGTCCCACGCGGTGTAGCGCTGTGACCAGAACGCGGTGCCCCACGCGTGGTTGAGCGCCTCGACCGTGCCGTAGCGGTCGCGCAGCCACTCGCGGAAGGCGGCCGCCGCGTCGTCGGAGTAGTCATGGGCGTTGTGACAGCCGAGTTCGTTGTTGACGTGCCAGGCGGTCAGCGCCGGATGGTCTCGGTAACGGGTGGCCAGGGCTCGGACCAGCCGCAAAGCGTACGCGCGGAAGACCGGTGAGGTGGGCCGCCAGTGCTGTCGGCCGCCGGGCCAGAGCGTGCGACCGTCCCGGTCGACCGGCAGGATCTCGGGGTGTGCGCTGGTCAGCCATGGGGGCGGCGAGGCGGTCGCGGTGGCGAGGTCGACCAGGATGCCGTTCTCGTGCAGCAGATCCATGATCTCGTCGAGCCAGCCGAAGTCGTACTCGCCGCTGGCGGGTTCCAGGTGCGCCCACGAAAAGATGCCGAGCGAGACGATGGTGACGCCGGCCGCCCGCATCGCATCCACGTCGTCTTTCCACACGTCGCGCGGCCACTGCTCGGGGTTGTAGTCGGCGCCGTACTCGATCCGGGGCTCACCGTCACGGCGCAGCCATCGCATCTCGCCCAGCCCTCGCACCTGGCTCAACCCTTGCAAGTCCCTCAACCCTTGCGACCCACTCAACCCTTGCCGCTCGCTCAACCCTTGCCGCTCGCTCAACCCTTGCCGCTCGCTCAACCCTTGCGACCCGCTCCGGATGGGCGCCGGGCCGTGCGGACCAGGGACGGTGGCGTCGATCATGGCGGCTCCGTCGTCTCGTGACGATGCGCCGAGCCGCCCCACGATGATCACGGGACAACTCGGCGGAGATCGCATTCCATGAAACGTTTTAACACTAAAGGGACGCTCCGGGCCCACGCAAGGAGGCATGCGGGAACAGGCGCAGTTCGTTGAGCCGGGCAAGCACGAGCAGACCGATCTGATCCGCCCCGTACTCGGAGAAGTGGGTGTTGTCGCGAAGCTCGTTGTAGAGGTAGATCGGCTTGGACCCCTCGACGCCGAGGCCCTCGACGAGCGCCGCGCTGTCCGCGGTCAGATCGATGTAGGGCACGGCCTGCTCGCCGGCGACCGCGGCCATCTCCGCCGGCAGGTCCACGCCGAGACCGTTCGTGTGCCGGGCCACCGCGTCCAGATGCCCGGTCGCGTCGAAGCGGCGCCGCACCGGCGGGCTCACCAGCACCGGCTTCGCATGCAGGGCACGCAGCTCGGTGATCATCCGGGTGAGGTTGGCGCGATAGTCCTCGGCGGTCGTGGTCTTGTCGTTGTGGCCGAATTGCAGCAGCACCACGTCACCCCGCCCGACCCGCGGCAGCATGGTGGCCCAGAGCAGCGGCTCGGCGAGGAAGGACCCGGTGCTCTCGCCGGAGTCGGCGTAGTTCGCCACGGTCACGCCGCGCCGCAGGTGCTGCGGGATCGCCTGCCCCCAGCCGGTGTAGGGGAACGTGTCCTGGTCGCAGACCGTCGAGTCGCCGGCCAGGAACAGGGTCGGGCCGTGGCGGCGGGCCGGGCGCACCGTGACCCGCTCGACCCGCGGCGCGGAGCCGGTGAAGGTCAGCGTCAGGCCGGGAGTGCCGGAGGTGACCTTGGTCGGTTCACCCTCGGGTTCGCGGACGTCGACGGCGAAGGAGCGGTGGGCATACCGGCCGGCCTCGGTGGCGATCTCACCGAGCATCATCCGGCGGGCCTCGGCCCGGACTCCGGTGACGGCGGCCTCCTCGGCATTGCCGAGGACCACCGAGACGTCGTACACACCGGGGGCGACGTCGAAGTGGCAGACGATCGGCGCGGTACCGGAGCACTCCCCCGGGATGGCGCGCGGGCCACCGGCGTGGGCCGGGGCGGGAACGCCGCCGACAGCGGTGACGGCGGTCAGTGCCAGGACGAGCGATCGTGATCTCCGCACCGGTTCTCCTTCTGACGGATGACGCAGACGGTGAATCGTTTTACCGCGTTGCCATGCAAACAGTTACATCGACATTCGTCAACATATGCACCGAGGCGTGAGCCATCCTGGAGGGATCACCACGCCGTGCTGGCCGACAACCCGCCGATCACCGAGTGGCCGATCGAGAGCGCCGCTGACCGTGCGCTCGACGCCGATCAACGGATTCGGGTCATCGCCTCCATCCGGCCGGTTCAAAAAACCCGGACGGTCACCCGCTCGGGGCCCTCGTTGAGGATCTCCAGGCGACCGCCCCTACCAGGACCAGTCGCGAAAACGACGGTGATCTCCCGGCGCCGCGAACCGGGTCGATAGCCGAACAGGGCACGGCCGCATCACCACCGCCGCACCCGGAGACGGCCCAGCGCCAGGATGGCGGCCGTCGTGAGTTTGAGCGCCCTTATCGCGTACCCCCATGTCTTGATCTTGATCTGACCGCCCGCAACTCCCTGTCGCACGAGGTGGCGCCGACCTTCGGCACACCAGTTCTTGGTCGGTTGGTCGCGAAGGGCGTCGCCGGGACGTTCCGGGCGACTCCCTACTTTCTGCCGCCGGACCCGGATGCATCGGCCGGCCCGCGCGGGGGGCATCACGAGGGCACGGAACGGCAGTACGGGGATATGCGGACGGGCAGCGCGGAGGAAGACGGACAGGCAGCGCGGGGCAGGCGGAACGGCGGCGCGGAACCATGCAGTACGGCAGCGCGGAGGAAGACGGACAAGCAGCGCGGGGCAGGCGGACGGGCAGCGCGGGGGTCTGCGGAACGGTGGCGCGGGGCGGCGGCGCCGGACGGGCGTAGATATGATTCATGGCAGGCGGTGCGCCCGCCCGAGCCCACGGGTGGCCGGCCCACGCCCGGTTGCCCATCAGGGGCCAAGAGTCCGCGACTCAGCGCCGTTGGATCCTGCCCCGGCGCCGTTATGTCGCCCGTCCGCGCAGGGCGTGGGACTGCTCCGGAGACGACCATGGTTGAGAAGCATCCCCGGCGGACTCCCCGGCAGGGCCGGGCCCGCAAGCGGGCCATTCGCGCCCAGGCCGCCCTGACCGGTGTGCGGTATTCGGTTGCCGCCCGCCAACTGGAGGCGAGCGGCCTGCGGCCGGGCGAGACCGTGGCCGGCAGCGGCCGCACCATCTATCCGTTCACCGGTGACGAACAGCGGCAGCGTCTCATCGAGGCCCGCGCCCGGTGGTCTTTCGAGGAGCGGCTGGACGACACCCGGCGGGCCGCGTTGCTGCCGGACGGCCGGGCGCAGCATCTGGTCGAGCGGTTCCCGTCGACCGGGTCGCTCTACCACGGCGAGGACCGCGCCGAGCTGCTGTCGATGCTGTACATGGCGGTCGTCTTCGAGTCACCGGCACTGCTGCCGGAGCCCGGTTTCCTGGCCTGGGTGGCCGAGATGGGCGAGGAGACCACTGTCGACATGGAGTGCGCCGCTCTGGACCGGGCGGCACGCGCGCTGCTCGACCGGGAGCCGGACGAGCTGTGGCCGGTCCTGGAGCGCGCCGTGGCCGCCAGCCGTGACGGCGCCGACTGGCACATGCGGCAGGTCGGCATCCGGCTGGCCGCGCTGAGCCAGGTCCTGTGGGCGGCGCACCCGGAGGCGCCGGTCGCCGGCGTGGCGCAGACGCTCGACGCGGTGCTGATGGTCGCCGACGACGGCCACGCCCCCGGCACGCAGGTCCGGTTGCTGACCGGGCCCTATCAGGGGCTGCGTGCCATGATCGTCGGCGCGGTGTGGGGCGCCGCTGGTCCGCCGGTGGCCTACCGGGTCCGCCGGGAGCGGTCCGGCCACACGCTGACGATGGCGCCCCACGACCTGGTGGTGTTAGCCGGGCAGGAGCTCCTCCCCCACTGACTCGATGGGAGCCGCGCTGCGGAAGACCAGCCCGGCCCGATCGTCGTCGTAGTCCACCGCGACGATCTGGCCGGGGCGCAGCTCGTTGAAGAGGATCTGCTCGGACAGCGTGTCCTCCAACTCGCGCTGGATGGTCCGGCGCAGCGGACGGGCGCCGAGCACCGGGTCGAAGCCCTTGGCCGCCAGATACTTCTTGGCGTTGTCGGTCAGCTCCAGACCCATGTCCTTGTTCCGGAGCTGGCCCTCGATCCGCGCCGTGAAGATGTCGACGATCTGCAGGATCTCCGCCTCCCGCAGCTGGTGGAAGACGATCGTGTCATCGATACGGTTCAGGAACTCCGGGCGGAAGTGCTGCTTCAGCTCGTCGTTGACCTTGATCTTCATCCGCTCGTACGACGACTCCTCGGCCTCCGACGCCTGGAAGCCCAGCGACACCGCCTTCGCCACATCCCGCGTGCCGAGGTTGGTGGTCAGGATGATGACCGTGTTCTTGAAGTCCACGATCCGGCCCTGACCGTCGGTCAGCCGACCGTCCTCCAGGATCTGCAGAAGCGTGTTGAACACATCCGGGTGCGCCTTCTCGATCTCGTCGAACAGCACCACCGAGAACGGCTTGCGCCGCACCTTCTCGGTCAGCTGGCCACCCTCGTCGTAACCCACGTAACCGGGAGGCGCACCGACCAGGCGGGACACCGTGTAACGGTCGTGGAACTCGGACATGTCCAGCTGGATCAGCGCATCCTCGGAACCGAACAGGAACTCGGCGAGCGCCTTGGACAGCTCCGTCTTACCCACGCCGGACGGGCCCGCGAAAATGAACGAACCGGAGGGGCGCTTCGGATCCTTCAATCCGGCCCGGGTCCGCCGGATTGCCCTCGAGACGGCCCGCACCGGCTCGTCCTGGCCGATGACGCGCTTGTGCAACTCGTCCTCCATGCCCAGCAGGCGGGTCGTCTCCTCCTCGGTCAACCGGTGGACCGGAATGCCGGTCCAGTTGCCCAGCACCTCGGCGATCTGCTCGTCATCGATCTCGGAAACCACGTCCGGGAAGGCGAGCCGCTCGGGTGGCGTGCTCAGACGGCGGATCCGCATCCGGGCGCCGGCCTCGTCGATCAGGTCGATCGCCTTGTCCGGCAGGAACCGGTCCGAGATGTACCGGTCGGCCAGAGTCGCGGCCGCGACCAGCGCCGCGTCGGTGAACGTGACCCGATGATGGGCCTCATAGCGGGCGCGCAGACCCTTGAGGATCCCGATGGTGTGCGCCAGCGACGGCTCACCCACCACGATCGGCTGGAAACGCCGCTCCAGCGCCCCGTCCTTCTCCACATACTTACGCCACTCGTCGCTGGTCGTCGCCCCGACGGTCTGCAACTCGCCGCGGGCCAGCATCGGTTTCAGGATCGAGGCGGCGTCGATCGCACCCTCGGCGGCGCCCGCGCCCACCAGGTTGTGGATCTCGTCGATGAACAGGATGACGTCGCCACGCACCCGGATCTCCTTGAGCACCTTCTTCAAGCGCTCCTCGAAGTCGCCGCGATAGCGGGAGCCTGCCACCAACGCGCCGAGATCCAGCGTGTACAGCTGTTTGTCTTTCAGCGTCTCGGGCACCTCGCCCTTGACGATGGACTGGGACAGGCCCTCCACCACGGCGGTCTTGCCGACCCCCGGCTCGCCGATCAGCACCGGATTGTTCTTGCGCCGACGGGACAGCACCTGCATGACCCGCTCGATCTCACTCTCCCGCCCGATGACCGGGTCGAGTTTGCCCTCCCGGGCGGCCTGGGTCAGGTTGCGCCCGAACTGGTCCAGCACCGGCGACACCGCCGCGACGCCCGACGGCCGGCCCTCCTCCGGCTCGCGGCCGAAACCGGCGCCGGTCACCGACTGGACGACCTGCCGGCGCACCTGATCGCGGTCGGCGCCCATCCTGTCCAGCACCTGGGCCGCCACACCGTCGCCCTCACGAGTCAGCCCGAGCAGGAGGTGCTCGGTGCCGATGTAGTTGTGGCCGAGCTGAAGCGCCTCCCGCAGCGATGTCTCCAGAACCTTCTTGGCCCGCGGGGTGAACGGGATGTGCCCGCCCGATGGCTCCTGGCCCTGGCCGATGACCTCCTCGACCTGCTGCCGCACCGCCTCCAGCGAGACACCGAGACGCTCCAGGACCATCGCGGCGACGCCCTCGCGCTGGCGGGTCAGACCCAGCAGGAGATGTTCCGTGCCGATGTGGTTGTGGTTGAGCATCCGCGCCTCTTCCTGCGCGAAGACGACAACCCGACGAGCCCGGTCGGTGAATCTTTCGAACATGACCATCACGCCCTCGACGGGCACCCACGTCACCCGCAAGACGGACGGCACATCAGCGCACCGCAGCGGAACAGAACGCGCTGAGTCGAAGACTCTTGGCCACATCCATGGTCGACGTGGGCAGCCACACGAGGCTCGGGCGGGCGCTCCGCCCGATCACGATCCTAGCGGCCCGGCGCGCTTCCTGCCTCCCCTCATTCCAGAGACGACGGTCACCGGGCCGTCTGGTGGGGGGCCTCAGCGTGCCGGTGGGCGGGCCGGCTCGGTGGCCCACGCGGCGAGCAACCGCAGCGCGGTCTGCGAGGGCGAGCCGTCCTCAACGGTGTGGACGACCAGTGCCTGGTCCGGGTCGTCGGGCAGCCGCAGCGTCTCGAACCCCAGTTCCAGTTCGCCGACGATCGGGTGCCGGTAGGCGTACCCGCCATGGGTTTTGTCTTTGATGTCGTGCGCGGTCCAGGCCGCGCGGAAGTCAGGGCTGGCCGCGCAGAGCTCGTCGACCAGCGCCCGGGTCTTCGGGTCGTCCAGGTGCCTCGCCCCGCCGAACCGGAGGTAGGAGGTGACGTCGCGGAGTTTGGCGGGCCAGTCGGCGTAGAGGTTGCGCATGCCCTCGTCGAGAACGATCAGCCGGGCCAGGTTGCGCTGACCGGGGTCGAGGGCGCCGAAATCGGTGAGCAGGGCGGCGGCGAGATCATTCCAGGCCAGCACGTCGGTGTCCCGGCCGATGATGTAGGCCGGGACATCCGGCACCGACGCCAGCAGCCGCAGCAGACCTGGCCGGACCTGCTCGGGCCGCGCTGGTCCCGGATCGGTGTGCGGCCGGGCCAGCCGGTAGAGGTGGTCGCGCTCCAGCGGGTCGAGGCGCAGGGCACGGGCGACCGCGTCCAGCACGGCCGCGGAGAAGTGCAGGCTGCGGCCCTGTTCGAGGCGAACGTAATGGTCGACGCTCACCCCGGCGAGCCGGGCCAGTTCCTCCCGCCGCAGACCCGGGACCCGGCGCTGACCGGTGTCGCGGGGCAGACCGAGTTCGTCCGGGCTCAACCGGGCGCGCCGGGACCGGAGGAACTTACCCAACTCGGTACGCCGTTCCAAGGTCATGTCGCCAGTATTCCGTGCGGGCGCGGGCGCTGCCTGGTCATGCCGTGCCTAGGCAGCGCACGCTCCTGGCTGTGCTCGGAAGGCCCGGGGAGGGTTACCGGCATGACCGATTCCACTGTGCCCACTTATCCGCTCGGCGCGACGGGGATGGAGTTGTCCGCCACCGGCCTCGGGGCCTGGGTGATGGGCGGCAGCGACTGGGAGTACGCCTGGGGCCCGCAGGACGACGCCGACTCGATCGCCACCATCCACCGGGCCGTCGAGTCCGGGGTGAACTGGATCGACACCGCCGCCGCCTATGGGCTGGGCCACTCCGAGCGGATCGTCGGCCGGGCCGTGGCCGGCCTTCCGGAGCGCGACCGTCCCTATCTGTTCACCAAGGCCGGCCTGGTCTGGGACGATCCGCGGCAGCGCCACATGCCCCCGCGCAAGCTGATGACCGCCGCGAGTGTGCGCCGTGAGCTGGAGGGTTCGCTGATCCGGCTCGGCGTCGACCACATCGACCTCTACCAGGTGCACTGGCCCGGCGACGGCCGGCTGCTGGCCTTCGGCGACGATCCCGGCTCCGAGCCGGTCGGTGCCACCCCGATGGAGGATTACTGGCAGACCATGGCCGACCTGCGGCAGGAAGGCAAAGTCCGGGCCATCGGCCTGTCCAACCACGGCGTCGACGACCTGCGACGGGCCGAGAAGGTGGCGCACGTGGACGCGATCCAGCCGCCCTTCTCGGCGCTGGCCCGGCAGTCGGCCGACGAGATCGCCTGGGCAGCCGGCCACGGCACCGGGGTCATCGCCTACCAGCCGATGCACTCCGGTCTGCTGACCGGCGCCTTCGACGCGGCGCGGGTGGCGGCGCTGCCGGAGAACGACTGGCGGCGCGGGCATCCCGACTTCACCGCACGCCTGGACAGCAACCTGCTGGTGGTCGAGGCCCTGCGGCGGGTGGCCGCCCGGCACGGCGTCCCGGTGGCGGCGGCGGCCGTCGCCTGGACGCTGGCCTGGCCCGGGGTGACCGGTGCGATCGTCGGTGCCCGGCGCCCGGAGCAGATCGCCGGATGGCTCCCCGCGGCGGCTCTCACCCTGACCGACGCCGACCTGGACGAGGTGGCGGCCGCGATCGTCACGGCCGGGGCGGGCTCCGGCCCCAGCCGGCCCTGACCGCGACCAGCCCAAGCTGACCGTGACCGGCCCGCGGCCGGCGGCCGCCGCCGTGGGCACGGCTACCCCATCCCGCCGAGCCACGCGACCGCCTGGCCGTGCACGGCCGCAACGCTGCCGCCGGGCTGATCCGGGCCGGCAGCTTGAACGAAGCGCTCACCGCCGAGCACGCGAAGCAGGCGCAGCTGCTCGAAGTTGGGGCTGCCCGGCTGGGCGGTGTAGAGCATCAGGTGCTGGTCCTCCGCCGGGGACAGCAACTGCTCGCACTCGAGGTCGATCAGCCCGACGCTCGGGTGTTTCAGCCGCAGCCTGCCGGTGCGCCGCACTCCGACCTCGTGCCGCCTCCACAGCTCGTCGAACTCGGCGCTGACCTGCCGCAGCCGCCGCACCAGGTCGGACACCACCGGGTCATCGCCACGCCGGGCCGCGGCGGCCCGCAGATCAGCGGCGTGCACCCGGCTCCAGTGGTCACGGTCCTCCGGCGGGTACTCCTCACGGTGGGCGGGGTCGGTGAACCACCGCCAGACGATGTTGCGCTCCTCCTGCCGGGTCGGGCAGACGCCTCCGAACAGCGCCTCGGCCAGGCTGTTCTGCTCCAGCAGGTCGCCGATGTCGGTGAGGATCTGCGCCGGGGTGTCGACGAGCCGGTCGAGCAGGAACAGCAGACCGGGCCGGACACGATCGCCCGCCTGCCGCCCGGCGGGTGGGCGGTGACCGGCGAGCAGGTAAAGATGGTCGCGCTCGTCCTCGGACAACCGCAACGCGCGGGCCAGCGGGGCCAGCACCTGCGTCGACGGTTGTGGACCGCGCGCCTGTTCGAGGCGCATGTAGTAGTCGGCGGACATCGCGGCGAGCATCGCCACCTCCTCGCGGCGCAGCCCTGGCGTGCGACGGCGGCCGTCGTCGGCAAGGCCCACATCGGAGGGTTTGAGCCGCTCCCTGCTACGGCGAAGGAAGTCGGCGAGTTCACGGCGATTCATGCCGGCCATCATCCCGCGCGGCCCCAGGCCATAGCCATGGATCGCTGGTCCTAGGCACAGCGATCCGATTCTCAGCCCGGCCGCACGCTGCCAGAGTCGAGCCGTCCCCGACATCCACACAAAGGAGCGGCCCGATGTCACGAGCTGTCAGCTTCACCCGGTTCGGCGGAACCGACGTCCTGGAGGTGATCACCGCCGAGCCGGGTGACCCCGGCGAGGGCGAGGTGCTGGTGGAGGTTCGTGCCGCGGGCCTGAACCCGGTCGAGTCCGCCATCCGCGGCGGGTTCCTCGAGGCGGTCTATCCGACCACCTTCCCGGCCCGGCAGGGCAAGGACGTGGCCGGTGTGGTCAGGTTTGTCGGGGCCGGGGTCACCGGCTTCGCCGACGGCGACGAGGTGATCGGCCTCACCTCCGTTCCCGGCACGCATGCTGAGCACGTCATCGTGCCGGCCGCCCAACTGGCCGCCCGTCCGGCCGGGGTCGGGTGGGAGGTGGCGGGCGCCCTGCCCACCGCGGGCGCCGCCGCGTACGCCGCGGTCCATGCCGTGGCCCCGGTTTCCGGTGACACCGTCGTGGTGGCGAACGCGGCCGGCGGCGTCGGCTCCCTCGCCACCCAGCTGGCCAGGTTCACCGGCGCGATCGTGATCGGCCTGGCCGGGCCGGCACACCACGACTGGCTGCGCGACCACGGCATCGTCCCGGTCGCGTACGGCGACGGTGTCGAGCAGCGGATCAAGGAGACCTCCGGCGGCCGGGTCGACGCGTTCATCGACGCGTTCGGCGCGCCCTACGTGGAGCTGGCCCTGTCCCTGGGTGTGCGCCCCGAGCGGATCAACACGCTGGCCGATTTCACGGCCGCCCGGGAGCACGGCGTCCACGCGCGGGGCAGCAACCACGTGTCCGTTCCCGAGGTGCTCGCCGACCTGGCCGCCCTGCACGCCCGGGGCGACCTGGACATTCCGGTGGAGGCGGTCTACCCGCTGGACCGGGTCGCCGACGCCTACCGGCACCTGGAGCGCCGCCACACTCTCGGCAAGGTCGTCCTGACCCCGTGAGGGTGAACAACAGCGGCGGGAATGCTCACGGAAGCTGACAAGGATGCCGAATTCGTACCGGTACGGCTCTCTACGCTTGGCGCCCGGTCCAGCGAGAGGAAGAACGCCCAGTGGACACCGTGCTCAGCGAGGTCGGCCGGCAGACCCTGCAGCTGTCCTATCCCGACGAGGTGGACGAGGTGGAGGCCGCGCTGCGCCGGTTCCGCGGCAACGCCCGCCGGAGGCCGAAACCGCCGGTCGGGATGGGTGTGGAGCTGCTGCCGTTGGCGGACTACGTGATTCCGGTGGTGGCCGGCCTGTTCGGGATCGCATCGGGCCGGATCGCGGAACGGGCCACCGATGCCCTGACCGACCGCACCAGGGCGCTGCTCGCCGAGCTACGCGACCGGCCGGGACCGGGAGCCGGCCCGATGACGCCCGAGCAGGAGCGGGAGGTGTTCGATTCGGTCCTGCTCAGTCTGGAGGGGAAGGTCGATCCGGAGGAGGCACAGCGGGTCGCACACGGGGTGATCGGCGCCCTTCGGATGCGCTCGACCGGTCGATGACCGAAGCGGCACCGGCCCCGCGTTCACACGCCCGCGTCCCGTCTCCTACCGGCGGCCAGTACGTGCTGCTCATGACCGTTCTGGTCGCCACCGGCACCTATGCCGGCACCCTGCTCTTCTTCGAGTTCTTCGGCCTCACCTGGCTGGCCGGCGTCCGTGAGTGTCTCGCCGGCTTGGATCCGCGCCCACTGCCCGATACGGAGGTCCTCGCTCAGCAGCAGCGTTTCGTCGCCTGTACCGCACCTCTGGAGCGCCCGCGGGCGGTAGCCGCGCTGACCGGCGGGGCGGCGGTTCTGGCTCTCGCTCTCGGTCTGGCCCTGGTGCTTCCCCGGGTCTATCTGCAACGCCTGGGCAAGCTGCGACCGCCGCCGCCTCGGTGGCCGGAGGCGATGGCCCGGATCGCACCCGTCTTCTTCCTCACGGCGCCCCCGCGGGTGTGGCTGGGCCCGGGTGATCTGCTCGAGGCCTTCACCATCAAGCGTGGCCGGACACCCGAGGTGATCATGCCGGCGGGGGCACGCCGGAGATCCGACGCCGAGGTCGCCGCCCTTCTCGGGCACGAGGCCGCGCACGTGGCCGCGGGTGATGTCCGGCTGGTCTGGCTGACCCGGGGCATGCGCTGGGCTCTGCCGATGGTGGCTGTCCTGCCGTTTCCCCAGGTCGTCCTCTGGCTGGTGACCGTTCGCGAGATGTCGCCACTGGACTGGCAGGCGCTGTGGATGTGGATCGAGTACACCGTGCGGACCATGATGCTGCTGGTGGCCGCCTGGGTGCTCGCGGCCCGGATCAACAGGGCCCGCGAACACGAGGCGGATGCCCTGACCGCTGCGGCCGGTGGCCGTGCCGGCCTCGCCGCCCTGCTCAGCCGGGCCACTGAGGAGCCGGTGCCGTTGCGCGAGCGGATCTCCGCCGCCCATCCCTCACACGCCAGGCGCCGGCGTTTCATCGACCGGACGGACGGCGCGGCGCCGTACGGCTGGCCCGATGAGATGGTCGCCGGGATCCTCGCGACGACCGTCCTGGTGACCTCCTACCAGGTGACCAACCCCGGATTGGTCGGCACGCCGATCGGCGGCTGGATCAACATGATCGACGCCGGGCTCGCCGGGTTGCTGATCACGGCCACTTGTGGACTGTCCTGGTGGCGCCGGGCCTATCGCCATCCCGCGCTGGGGTGGCGCCGCCAGCGGCCGGTTCTCGCCATGCTCGCCGGGGTGCCGGTCGGCATGCTCACCGGTGTGAGCCAGACGCGTGCCGACGGCGCCGCGGGGTCGTACATCAACTGGTGGAGTCTGCTGACCGTGCCGCTCGCGGTCGCGGCCGCCACAGCGATCAGTGTCAGTTTGGCTCACCGGTGGGCCGGAGACCGGCGGAGACCGGGACTACTGACACCCGTGCTGGTCAACACCGTTCTCTTCGGGCTCGCCTACTGGTTGGGCAGCGGCGGAGCGATCACCTTCGTCCAGCACGGTCCCGGAAAGTTTCTGCTGATCGCGACCACCGCGCCGTGGGCCCTGTTCCTGGCCGCCGCGCTCGCTGCCGGCGCGATCTTCGCGTGGCGGATGCCGCATCGACGGAGGCCGCTGCTGTTCTCGGCAGTGGCCGCGGCCGCCGCCGCTACCGTCGTGCGCCTGCTGGCCCCGCGGCCCGCGGTGCCGGAAGTGCCGAACGCGGACGCTTGGATCGATCTGTGGTCGGCCGCGGCGGCCGGACTCGCGGTCGTCCTCGCGATCCTGGCGCTGGCCCGTGCCGAGGATTTCGCCGCCACCCTGTACGCGTCCGTGATCGCCACCGTCGCCGCCTCGGCGGTGATCTACCTCCATCAGTTCGGCGACTGGGTATTCCCCGTAGGCCGGGCCGTCCACGTCGTGGTGTACCCCCTCGCGGTTCTGGCCACCGGCATCGCCGTGGTCGCACTTCTCCTGCCACTGCTGCCCGCACGGTCTAGCCGCTCAACGACACGGGCATGGCCGCCGGCCGTGCTGGCAGCTCTCTTCGCGGCCGCCATGACCGCCGGCCTGATCCACGTCGCCGGCGCGCTGCACTACTCGCCGCTCGTCTTCCGAGGCTGATGTTCACCATGTGGACATCAGCCTCGAGGTGGTGAGCTTGGCTGAGCCCCGTGACCGAACTGACCCGGAGCCGACAGCGGCGCACTTCTGATGCCGGCCAGCACCCCCGACTCCGCACAAGCCACGACCGGCGTCGCCACGTGCGCCGCCCGGGCCCGGGCCACCAGCGCCGCCGTCCGGGCACACGTGCAACAACGGGGAGTCGCCTGCACAAGCCCGTGGTGGCTCACCACGTGAACGGCAGACGTGATGGTCGGCCCGCCCGGACGGGCGCAACACACGGGATCCCGCCACGACAGCGATCGGCGTCGCCGCTCACAGCGCGTTCCAGAACACGGCCCCCAACGGGCCCAACACGCGGGATGCCACTACGGCAGCGATCGAGGTGACCGCTCACGGGGCGAAGCGTTCCAGGGCTCGGTAGGCACAGGCGAGGGCTTCGGCGTCGCCCGCCTCGATGGCCGCGTCGGCGAGTTTGATGGCGTGCGCGTCGCCGTTGTCGGCGGCGTACGCCATCAGGTCTTCCGGACCGGTGCCGGGGCGCGGAGTCACCGGTCTCGGCTGCTCCGGGGCGTACGCCGAGGTGACCGCGGCGGTCGCGGCCCATGCGGCGGCCAGGCTCGGCAGGTGCAGCGCGCCCGGCAGGGCGGGCAGCGTGCGCAGCACCGCGGTCGGGGCGGTGGCGGCGTGCACCAGCATGACCGGGTTGGCATAGCCGTAACCCGCCTGCCGGACTACCGCTGCTTCGATGATGGCGAGAATCCGGTCGTGCACCGTGTTGTTGTCGGCGGCGAGAAGCCGCGCCGCCGACGGGATCTCGCCGACAGTCGGCGGCCCGGCGGGCACCGGGTCGCGGCCGTTCAGGAACGGCACGGTGGGAGAGCCGACCGGTGCCGGAGAAGGGCCTGCGGGGACGCCGGGCCAGGCCGGGAGGCCGGCGAGTTGGGCCAGCCGGGAGCGGATCCCGAAGCGCTGGTCCGGCACGCGCGGGACCGTGTCCAGGGCGGAGCGTGGGTCGGTTGTCCGGTACGGGCCCGAACCGGGCAGGGCCATCGGTTGCCAACGGGCGGCCCAGTACGCCAGCGCCTGCCCCAGTTCGGCGATCCGGCCGGCAGCCGGGAGTGCCGAGCCGGGTGGGGTGAGGAGGGCGCGGACCGCGTGGCCCACCCGGATCACGCCGTGGGTGGCGCCCGCGGCGATGCCCGGCAGCAGCCGCGGCCACCAGCGGGCCAGCACGTCGGGCCACGGGTCCGTGGTCATCTCGCGTTCGAAGAAGTTCAGCCAGTCGCCGGTGCGGGTGGGATCGCCGAGCGCGGCCGGCCACTCGTCGGCGCCGATCGGGCTGATGCCGCGCGGGCGGGGCTCCAGGTTGCGGCGGTAGTCGTCGAGCCAGCGGTGCACCCGGTCGGCGTGGCCGTGGTGGATCAGGGCCTCGGCCGCCATCGGCGCGTGGTTGGACAGCCAGCCGTCGAACTCCGGCCCGGTGTCGCACAGCCGCTCGTACACCTCGTCAAGGGTCGCGTTCGCCATGGTGACGAGCCTGCAACCTGAACCACGGTGGAGGTCAATACCGGCTAATGTGGGCGGGGTGCAGCAGATCAACAGCCGTCTGATGAACTGGGCGAGTCTCCTCGAGGACGAGACCCGGCGGCAGGCCGAGCTGGCGTCGCAGCTGCCGTTCATCCACCCGCACATCGCGCTGATGCCGGACGCGCATCTGGGCAAGGGCGCCACGGTCGGTTCGGTGATTCCGACCCGCGGCGCGATCATCCCGGCCGCGGTCGGCGTGGACATCGGCTGCGGGATGGCCGCCGTCCGGACCCGCTATCACCGGGACGATCTGCCGCCGAAGCTGAGCACGTTGCGTACCTCGATCGAGCGGGCGGTGCCGCTGTCGGCCGGGTCGAACAACCAGAGGCTGACCGATTCGGCGCGCGAGCGGGTGGGCCGGCTTGCCGCCGAGGCGGAGAGGGCCGGTTTCGACCCGGGCCGGTACGCGAAGAACTGGGAGCTCCAGCTCGGCTCGCTGGGCAGCGGCAACCATTTCATCGAGGTGTGCCGGGACGAGTCCGGGACGGTGTGGCTGTTCCTGCACTCCGGGTCGCGGGGCGTCGGCAACAAGATCGCGAGCCATCACATCCGGGTGGCGCAGGAGTTCGTCACCCGTGGCGGGATCAGCGTGCCCCATCCGGATCTCGCCTACCTCGTGGAAGGCACCGAGGAGTTCGACATCTACCTGCGGGAGCTGCGGTGGGCGCAGAACTTCGCGCTGGTCAACCGGGACGAGATGATGGACCGGGTGATCGCCTGCTTCGCGGATTTCGTGGGCGGGCCGGTCGACGAGGTGGAGCGGGTGCAGTGCCACCACAACTACACCGAGCGGGAGACGCACTTCGGCGAGACGGTATGGCTGTCGCGCAAGGGGGCGATCAACGCGGCCCGCGGGGTGCCCGGCCTGATCCCGGGGTCGATGGGCGACGCCTCGTACGTGGTGGTCGGCAAGGGTGACGCCATGTCGCTGAACTCGTCGCCGCACGGTGCCGGGCGGGCGTATTCGCGGACGAGGGCGCGTAAGACCTTCACCCGGGAGCAGTTGCGGGAGGCGATGAAGGGCATCGAGTTCCGGGACACCGACGCGTTCCTCGACGAGATCCCGCAGGCGTACAAGCCGATCGACGTGGTCATGCGGGATGCCGCCGACCTGGTGGAGATCCGCCACACGCTGCGCCAGCTGGTCAACGTCAAGGGCGATTAGAATGCCGGTATGGCCGAGGTCGTCCTGTTCCACCACGCACTGGGGCTGACGCCCGGTGTCACCGCTTTCGCCGACGACCTGCGTGCCGCGGGTCACGTCGTGCACACCCCCGACCTGTTCGAGGGCGAGACTTTCGCGACGCTGCCCGAGGGTGTTCGCAACGCGGAGCGGATCGGGTTCGGTGAGGTGATCGAGCGCGGTGTCCGCTCGGTCCGGGACCTGCCGGCCGAGCTGGTCTACGCCGGTTTCTCGCTCGGCGTGCTGCCCGCGCAGAAGCTGGCGCAGACCCGGCCCGGCGCCCGCGGCGCGCTGCTGTTCTACTCCTGCGTTCCGGCGTCCGAGTTCGGCACGGCGTGGCCCGACGACGTGCCCGTCCAGATCCACGGCATGGACCGGGATCCGATCTTCGCCGACGAGGGCGATCTCGACGCGGCTCGTGACATCGTCGCCCAGACCAAGTCCGCGGAGCTGTTCCTCTACCCCGGTGACCAGCACTATTTCGCCGATCTGACGCTGCCGTCCTACGACCGCGAGGCTACTGCCCTGGCGCTTCGGCGGGTGCTCGACTTCCTGGGCTGATCCAGCGAGAAGCACAGGGGTGATCCGGCGAGGAGCACCCTGCTGACTCGGCGAGGAGCAGCGTCCCACCTGTTGTAGAGCGCTCCCACGGGGCCGCGCCCGGACGATATGCTGCGGCCGAAAAGGCCGCCCGCTGCCGAAACGTCTGGAGTGTCTCCCCCATGTCATCGGATGCTGTCGCGATCACCCGTGAGGCGTGGGGTTCCACGCCGGATGGCCCCGTCGAGCGCTTCACCCTCGACAACGGTCGAGGGCTGCGAGTGCGGGTCATCACGTACGGCGGCATCGTCCAGTCGATCGAGACGCCGGACCGTGATGGCGAGACCGCGAACGTGGCACTGGGTTTCGACACCCTCCAGGGCTACCTGGACAACCCGGGCCCGTATTTCGGCGCGATCATCGGCCGGTTCGGCAACCGGATCGCGGAGGGCCGGTTCATCCTCGACGGCGTCACCTACCAGACCCCGGTCAACGACGGCGTGAACAGCCTGCACGGCGGCACGACCGGCTTCGACAAGG
This sequence comes from Actinoplanes lobatus, assembly GCF_014205215.1. Taxonomy (NCBI): domain Bacteria; kingdom Bacillati; phylum Actinomycetota; class Actinomycetes; order Micromonosporales; family Micromonosporaceae; genus Actinoplanes; species Actinoplanes lobatus. The sequence continues at coordinate 5,913,548 of NZ_JACHNC010000001.1, read as the reverse complement.
TGATCTGGACGGCCACCGAGGTGGACGGCGGGATCGCGCTCACCCACGTCAGCCCGGCCGGCGACCAGGGCTTCCCGGGTGAGCTGAGCATGACGGTCACCTACACCCTGTCCGCGGACGGCGGCCTGCGCATCGACTACCTGGCCACCACCGATGCGGCGACCGTGGTGAACCTGACCAACCACAGCTACTTCAACCTGGCCGGCGAGGGTGAAGGGCACGTCTACGACCACGTGCTGCGCATCGACGCCGACGAGTTCACGCCGGTCGGTGCGGGCCTCATCCCGACCGGGAAGATCGCGGAGGTGGCCGGAACCGCGCTGGACTTCCGCGATCCGGCCACGATCGGCGGCCGCATCCGGGCCGGTGAGACCCAGATGCTGTACGGGCGCGGCTACGACCACAACTGGGTGCTGCGCCCGCGGGACGGCGAACCGGAGTCGGCCGCCCTCGTGGTGGAGCCGGTGAGCGGCCGCACCCTGACGGTGCTGACCACCGAGCCGGGCATGCAGTTCTACTCCGGCAACTTCCTGGACGGCACGATCATCGGCGGCAGCGGACGGCCGTACCGGCAGGGTGACGGGTTCGCGCTGGAGACGCAGCACTTCCCGGACTCGCCGAACCACGCGAACTTCCCGTCCACGGTGCTGCGCCCGGGCCAGGAGTACCGGTCCACCACGATCTACCGCTTCGGGGTGAGCTGAGAGCGCGGTCGAGGGCCGATACTGCTGTAACGTTCGGCCCTCGACCGGACATGGACGTGACGTGGGTTCTGGGACTGAGCAGGAAGACCGATTCCGGCGCGTCTACGCCGGCAACTTCGAGGCGCTCCTGGCGTACGCGTTGCGGCGCGTCGATCAGCCGGAGGACGCCGCCGACGTGGTCGCCGAGACCTTCCTCGTGGCCTGGCGCCGCAGCCGCGAGCTGCCACCGGACGACGAGATCAAACTCTGGCTGTACGGCGTGGCCCGCCGGGTTCTGGCCAACCATCATCGCGGTGGCATCCGGCGGGAACGACTCGGCGAGCGCCTGCGCCAGCGACTGACCGCCATCGTGACCCGGGATCCGGGTAGCGAGGTTCCGCAGCGTCTGGCCGTACAGGATGCTCTGTCCCGCCTTGCCGAGACGGACCGTGAGGTGCTCACCCTGACCGTGTGGGAGGGTTTGCAGCCGCGCGAGATCGCCGAGGTGGTGGGGGCCAGCGCGGCCGCGGTGCGCACGCGGCTGTCGCGGGCCCGGTCGCGGATGCGGGAAATGGTCGGTGACGATCTGGGATCACCCGGACATGTACTCGACGTCCTGACCGCGATCGTCCCGGAGGAGGGCCGATGACCGACAAGCACCTCGACCGCATGGTTCGAGACGCCGACCCCTACCGTCCCGATCTCGTCGCCCGCCTCGGCGGGGCGGAGCAGCAGCTCCTGGAGGAGATCATGTCCACACCGAAGCTCGATGTCGTCGAGAGCCGGGCGCCGCGCCGCGGCCTGCCCCGTCGCCTGGCCGGTGCGGTGGCCGCCGCGGCCGTCGTCACCGGTGTCATCGGCGCCACCGCCCTGCTGCTCGACCAGCCGGAGGGCGCCGCCCCCGGTGCCTGGTCCGGGCCGCTGGGCCTGCCGAGTTCCGGTACGGGCGGTACGGGCGGCGGGTACGAGCTGGACCTGAAGGCCGCGCAGGAGCATCCGCGCCTGCTGGTCGGCCAGCCCGGCTGGAAGATCACCACGGTGTACGGGTTCGCCGCCGCCGAAGGCACGATCGAGTTCGTCAACGGAAACCGGTCGGTCCAGATGAACTGGTACAAGGCCGACCAGTACGACAGCTACTACAAGGACCGGCTGGATGTCAGCAAGCCGGAGCCGACCACGGTGGCGGGCACCGAGGCGAGCGTGTTCACCTACGGTGGCGGCGACTGGGCGGCCATGCTGAAGCCGATCGACAGCTCCTTCGTCGAGTTGCGCACCAGCAGCGGCTGGGAGCGGTCCGAGTTCGACGCCCTGCTGGCCACCGTGAAGCGGGTCGACGCGAAGGCGTTCCTGGCCGCATTGCCGCCGGAGGTGGTCACCCCGGGCAAGGTCCGCGAGGAGGCCGCCAAGGTGCTCGCCGACATCCCGATCCCGCCGGGCTTCGACATGTCAGCGGTGAACGTGGACGGCGCGAACTCGCCGTACCACTTCGGGGCCGCCGTGACCGGCCAGGTGACCTGTAGCTGGATCGCCGAGTGGTCGCGGGCCAAGGAGGCCGGCGACAAGGAGGCGCAGGGCCAGGCCGCGTCCGCGTTGCAGAGCAGCCACCAGTGGAAGGTCCTCAACGACATGAACGCCGAGGGTGACTGGCCGGAGGTGACCTGGGACCTGGTAGACCAGATGATCAAGAAGAACGAGGTGCCGAAGGGCTACAAGGAGGGCCTCGGCTGCCAGTGAGCGCGGCCTAGACGAGACCGGACGGCGGCCGGACCGGCTGCCGCTGGTCGTCGCGGGCGGCCAGTTTCGCGACGGCGCGCCGATACTGGCGGGCGCTGATCTCGCCGCTGATCAGCTGGGCGACGAGGGCGCCCTCCAGGGTGGTCGGTCCGGCCGGCGGTTCGGGGACCGCCGCCGGGCCGGTCTCCGTCCCGGCCGGTTCCTGTTCCTGTTCCGGTTCCGGCCAGAAGGCGCTGGCGAGGACCAGGGCCACGGTCACGACGATGACGAGAATGATGAGCACGGCGGCCACCTCCATCGACAACACCATGGTCCCCGGAGCGCCCGCAACGGCAGGGCCGAACGGACGGAAGTGAGCCTATCCCCGCCGGTCAGGCGATGCGAGTAGCCGCGAGGTCCTCGGCGGCCTCCTTCACCTGACCGGCCAGATCACCGAGCGCCCGCGGCAGGTGCCGGCGGAACTGGTCGAACAGCCGGGCCCGGTCCCGCGGGTTGCAGTTGTCCAGCACGTACGCGTCCAGCCCGGTCGCGATGATCAGCGTGGCGAGCATCAGGTCGGCGGTCTCCAGCGTCTCGTTGTACGACAGATGCGTCCGGATCCGGGTGGTCGGCTCACCGGTGCTCTTCGGATCGGCGAACACCAGCTGCGGCGGGTGGGAGCCGAGCAGCCGCCGCTTCGCCTCCCACCGGATGGCCCCCGCCGCGATCAGCCGCTTCTCCACCAGGTCGACGGCCATGCCGCTGGTGGCGAGGTGGGCGATCCAGCGCCGCAGCGCATGCGGGCCGGGGGTGGCGGCGAGGCGTTCCAGCAGGACCAGGGTGGCCCGGTCGCCGGTCGGCCGCGGGTCGATCACGTGCACCATGTCGCCGTCCGGCTGAAGCCGGCGCCAGAACATCAGCTCGCCGAGCAGTGCGGCGCCCAGGCCCGCGCCGAGCAGCTCAGCGGTGATCAGCAGCCGCCCGCCGATGCCGTCGTGGGCTGCCAGGTAGAAGTCGTCCGCCGGAGCAAGCTTCACGGCACATCACGATATCGGCGAATGGTTGCGGTGAGGTTGCGCAGCGTCAAGACCAGGATGGACAGTGGGACGCCCTTCGTACCCCGCGGCCGGAACCGGTTAGGGTCACCGCCATGATCGACCAGGCTCCTGAACCCGCGGGCACCGTCTACGGGCAGACTCGCCGTACACCTCCGGTGATGCCGATCATCGTCGGTGTGGCCGCCGTCGCCGTGGTCGGCGTGGGCTTCGTGGCCTGGAACTCCACCGGAGGCGCCGACCGGGCGGAGTCCGCGCCGGCGGCCGTGACCGCACCGCCGTCACCGGCCGCGACCGCCTCGCCGAGTTCCGTCCCGGCCCAGCTGGCCGCCGGCACCTGGGTGGTGTCCCCGCTCGGCGACCCCGGCACCTACCTGACCACCGATGGTGATTTCGCCGCGCTGTCCCGGGTCGGCCCGCTGCCGCTGACCGTGGTTCCCGGCCTGGCCGACGGCACCTGCTACTCGTTCCACACCGAGGACGGCCACTACCTGCGCCACTACGACTACCGGCTGCGCTTCGACGTCGCGGAGGAATCGGACCTGTTCCGCGCCGACGCCACCTTCTGCCAGGAGGCGGGCACCGCGATCGGTACGGTCCGGCTGCGCTCGAAGAACTATCCGGAGTATCTGGTGCACCGGCGCGGCGAGAAGCTCTACATCGACAAGCCGGACGGCTCGGCCGGCTTCCCGAAGGCGAGTTCCTTCATGGTGCAGGAGCCGTAGGGGCCCATCGGCCCTGCCGGACGGGACCACCCGCGGCCTAGCGTTCGGGTCGTGAGGATCCGGCTTCCCGTTCTGGCCGGTGCCGCGCTCGCGCTGCTCGGCGGCCTGTACGGCGCTCTGCTGCTTCTCGGCGTGCCGGTGCCGGCGCCACCCGGCCCGGTCGACGAGGTACACGGCCCGGTGATGGTGTTCGGTTTCGCCGGCACACTGGTGGCCGTCGAACGGGCCGTCGCCCTGCGCCGCACCTGGGCGCTGTCGGCCCCGGCCTGCTCGGCCGTGGGCGCCCTGATCCTGCTGGTGTTCGGCCCGGTCCTGATCGGCCGGGCGGCCCTCATGCTGGCCTCGGTCGGACTGCTCGGCATCTACCGGGCGCTGTGGGCGCGGCAGCAGTCGGCGGCCCTGCTGGCCCAGGCGGCCGGGGCGTTCGGCTGGTACGCCGCCACCCTGCTGTGGCTGGCCGGTTACCCGGTCGCCGAGACCGTGCCGTGGATGGTGGTGTTCGTGGTCGGCACGATCGCGGGCGAGCGCCTGGAACTGGCCCATGTGGCGTTGCGCTCCCCCGCCGCCGAACGCTGGTTCCTGACCGTGATGTCGGCGCTGGTGTTCGCGGCGACCGCGGCCACGGTCCGGCCGGAGGCGGGCACCCGGCTGTTCGGGCTGGCACTGCTCGCGGTGACCGCCTGGCTGGCCGTCTACGACGTGGCCCGCCGCACCGTCCGGTCGACCGGTCTGCCCCGGTACATCGCGGTGGGTCTGCTGGCCGGCTACGGGTGGCTGGCGGTGGCCGGGCTGCTGTGGGCGGGCGCCGGGCCGGTGGCCGACGGCCCCCGGTACGACGCGACGCTGCACGCCGTGTTCCTCGGCTTCGTCCTGTCGATGATCTTCGTGCACGCCCCGGTGATCCTGCCGGCGGTGGTGCGCCGCCCGCTGCCGTACCACCCGGTGCTGTACCTGCCGCTCGCCCTGCTGCACCTGTCGCTGCTGGTCCGGGTGGTGGCCGGGGACGCCGCCGGGCTCGAGCCGGTGTGGCGCTTCGCCGGGACCGCCAACATCCTGGCCGTTCTGACCTTCGCGGGCTGCGCGGTCACCCTGTCCCGGCGGGCCTGGGCGGTGATGGCGTGAACGGGCGGGCCGGCTGGCACCGGCGTACCGGGGCTCTGCCGTTGATGTATCTGGCCGGCCTGGTGGTGCTGGCGTTCGCCCATCCGATGCTGCCCACGTGGCGGTGGCTGGCGATCCACATGCTGCTGCTCGGCGCGGCCACCAACGCCATCCTGGTGTGGGGCGCCCATTTCACGGTGGCCGTGCTACGCGCCCCGATCCCGGCCCGGCGGACCGGTGAGGCGATCCGGCTGCTCCTGCTCAACGCGGGTGTGCTGGCCGTTCTGGCCGGTGGCGCCGCGGAACTGCCGTGGATCGGCGTGGGCGGCGCGGCCGCGGTGTTCGCGGCGGTGGCCGCGCACCTGTGGTGGCTGACCGCCCGGCTGCGGTCGGCGCTGCCGGCCCGGTTCACGGTGACCGTGCACTACTACGTGGCGGCGGCCGTGGCGCTGCTGACCGGAATCCCGGCGGGCGCGTGGATGCTGGTCACCGACGACGCGGCCCGGTCCCGGCTGATCCTGTTCCACGCCCACGTGAACCTGCTCGGCTGGATCATGCTGACCATCCTCGGCACGATCCTCACGTTGTGGCCGACCGTGCTGCGGACCCGGATGGCCGACGACGCGGTCGCCGCGGCCCGGATCGCGCTGCCGCTTGCGGTGTCCGGCCTGGTCCTGCTGGCGGTGGCGGTGCTCGCCTGGTGGCCGGTGGTGACGGCCGCCGGGCTGGGCCTGATCGCGGCGGCCGTGGTCCGGACCGCGATCCCGGCGGTACGGGTCGGGCTGGCCAAACCGCCGGAGTCGTTCGCCGCCTGGTCGATCGCGGCCGGGGCGGCCTGGCTGCTGGCCGCGCTCGGGCTGGACGCGTGGACGCTGCTGACCGCGGGCGGCCCGGACGTGGCCGTGGACCGGTTCGGGATCGTGCTGCTGCCGCTGCTGGCCGGGGCGGTGGCGCAGGTGCTGCTCGGGTCGCTGGCGTACCTGCTGCCGATGGTGCTCGGCGGCGGCCCGGCCGTGGCGCGGGAACGGAGCGCGGCGCTGGACCGGAACTGGGCGCAGCGGGTCGCGATGGCCAACGCCGCGCTGCTGGCGTTCCTGCTGCCGACCGGCCCGTACGCCCGGATCGCCACGTCGTTGCTGCTGCTCGTCGCGTTGTGCCAGTTCCTGGTGCCCGCCGTACGCGTACTCGTGCAAGCCCGGAGGTAACCGCCGTGTCCCGTCCGCTCGGCGGTGCAGCCGCCGGTGTCGCCCTGGTCCTGCTGGCCGTGCTGGCCGGCACCGTGGCGCAACGCGCCACCGACCCGCCCACGACCGTCGCGGCGGCGGACGTCGCCCCGACCGGCCACACCACGACCGTGGCGGTGACCGCGAAGGACATGCGGTACCACCCGGACACGATCACCGTGCCGCCCGGCGACCGGCTGGTCATCGAACTGACCAACGACGACGAGCGGCGGCACGACCTGGTTCTGGCCAACGGCGCCCGCACCGGAATGGTCGAGCGGCACGGCACCGCCCGCCTGGATGCCGGCGTCGTCGGCGCGACGGTCGAGGGCTGGTGCTCACTGCCCGCGCACCGGCAGGCCGGCATGACCCTGACGATCGTCACCGGCGCCGGCACGCACATGGCGGCCGATGAGCACGGCATCGAAACCGTCCGGGACGCCACCGCGCCGACCACGCCGGCGGAGGCGGTGCACCGCGTCGACCTGCACGTCAAGGAGGTGCAGATCGAGGTGGCCCCGGGTGTGCGGCAACTGATGTGGACATACGGCGGCACGGTTCCCGGCCCGGTGCTGCGCGGCCGCGTCGGTGACGTCTTCGAGGTGACGCTGACCAACGACGGCACCATGGATCACGGTGTCGACTTCCACGCCGGGGCACTCGCCCCGGACCAGCCGATGCGCCCCATCGACCCGGGCGAGTCGCTCACCTACCGGTTCACCGCCACGAAGGCCGGCATCTGGATGTACCACTGCTCGACGATGCCGATGCTGCACCACATCGGCAACGGCATGTACGGCGCGGTGATCATCGATCCACCGGATCTGGCCAAGGTCGACCACGAGTACGTGCTGGTCCAGTCGGAGCTGTACGCCGGCGCCGACGGCCAGGTCGGCGACCTGGCCAAGATGCAGGCCGAGCAGCCGGACGCGGTGATGTTCAACGGCCACCCGAACCAGTACGCGCACCGGCCGCTCACCGCGACGGCCGGCGACCGGGTACGGATCTGGGTGCTGGACGCCGGCCCGAACCGCTCGTCGTCGTTCCATGTGGTCGGCGCCCAGTTCGACACGGTCTATCTGGAGGGCCGCCGGGTGCTCGGGCCGGACGATCCGGGCGGCGCCCAGGTGCTGCAACTGGGCCCGGCCTCCGGTGGCTATGTGGAGGCGGTCCTGCCGGAGTCCGGCCACTACCCGTTCGTGAGCCACTCGATGGTCGATGCCGAGCGCGGAGCCCGCGGCGTGATCGAGGTGGGCCCGGCGTCGTAGCGCGCGGAGCAGCCGGCCCACCGTTCCTTCCGAATCGGGTGCCTAGCAGATCAGGCGGGCGGCCGCCCAGTCGCCGTGGTCCGCGCCGACACCGTCGCCGCCGTCGGTGATCCGTAGTTCGAGGCGGCTGCCGCCGGTCACGTCCGCGGTGAGCGGCTGGGCGGAGGCCGTCCCGGTGAGCCGGCCGGACGACGACTTGAGGACACCGTCCACCCACACCTCGAATGCCACCGACCCGGACGAGCCCATCTCGTCGTCCACGCCGACGTCGGCGCGGAAGCCGGTGCAGCCGCGGCCGGTCAGGTCGACCGCCACCCGGGACACCGCGTGCCCGCCGAGACCCTTGTCGTAGACGACACCGCCGATGGTGATCGGGCGGCCGTCGCCGGCGGGCTGCTCGGCGTTGCTGCGGTCGCGTTCCACCGGGCCCCAGCCGTTGACCTGGTCGAGGAACGGCAGGTCGCTCACCCACAGCGATCCGGACGGCAGCGGGGTACGGACGACGGCCGTGGCCCGTACCGTGCTGCGGAACCCGTCCGGGGTCGCCGAGGTGACCGTCGCGGTGAGCTGGTGCTGTCCCCAGTCGGTGCCGGCCGGGGCGGTCACGTCGAAGCCGCCGTCGACCGGTGTGACCTGCCAGCCGTCCGGCGCCTCCAGGGTGGTGACGACATCCTCGGGCGCACTGGCGCAGCGCGGGGTGACGGTCACGCCGATCCGCTCGGGCACCCCGGCCTCGGCCGTCCCGTCGGTCTGCACGCTGACGTCCGGCGGGCAGGGCGCGGCGGCGGCTGAGTCCGGTAGCCCACCGGTCGACAGTGGCCGCAGCACCAGCTCGTAGTCGTAGGCGGCGCCGGGCGCCAACCGGTACGGGGCGAGCACCGAGTTCGGCGTCTCCCCCATGCCGGTCTCCCCGGTGGCGGCGTGCAGGGTCACCCAGCCGGCGTTACGCACGAACGGCAGCTGATGGTCGTACTCGGCCCGGTCCAGGTCGTCGTAGCGGCTCACGCTGACGTCCAGCGATTCGCCGACCGGGCTGCCGACCAGGATCCCGGTCCGGCGGCCGTCGCTGAGCGCCGCCCAGCGGGTGCCGGTGTGGTTGCCGTTCGCCTGCGGTCGTGAATAGGCCGTGAACTGGTCGTTCACACTGCTGCTCCACACGCCGACGGTCGCGGCGCTCTGCCGGTCGTTGTAGGTCTCGTGCGGTCCGGTGCCGTACCAGGTGAGTTCGTCCATCGACGCCGGGACCTTGACCTGCACACCGACCCGCGGCAGGTAGGGCAGCGAACCGACCCGGCTGCCCTTCGCCTGCACGGCGTGGGCCAGGGTGAGGACACCGTTCGCGTCGATCCGGTACGTCAGGGTCTGCCCGATCGCGAACACGTCGGCCAGGCCGGGGGCGGCCGCCGTGGCCCGGACAGTGATCACCGCTTCACCACCGTCCACCTTCGCCGACACGTCCTCGACGGTGGTCCTCAGCCGGTCGAGCCCGGCGTCGTGCCAGATGTTGCGGTCGGCGGTGCCCCAGCCGTACGTCTCGTTGCTGGTCGGAGGCCGGTAGACGTCCAGTTCCGGCCCGGCGGTGAGCAGCTCACGACCGTCGGCGGCCATCGACGTGAGAATCCCGTCGGCGAACCGGTAACGCCAGCCGTCACCCCGTACCTCGATGGTGTCGTCGTGGTGGCGGAGAGCCGGCGCCCGGCCGCTCGCCGGACCCGGCAGGATGCCCGGAACCACCCGCCCACCGGCGGCGAACTGCTCCTTCGCGAAAACCCACCCCTTGCGCGCCCACGGCAGGTCGTCGACCGTCACCGCCTCCAGGTCGAGCCAGCGCTCCCGGTCGTCCGGGTTGGCGGGCGCCGCGCCCAGGTCCAGTTCGGCCGTCTCACCGGCCGGAAGATCCAGCGACCGTACGCCGCCGCGCAGCTTGCGGTCGACCTCACGGTGTGACCAGTTCAGCCGCAACCGCAGGGTTCCGGCCGTCTGCTCGTTGTGCACCCGGACGATCCCGGCGGCCGCGTCGACCACGGTGAACCGGATCGGCGAGTGCGCCCACGCCACCTCCTCGGTCTCCGGCTGCAACCGGCGGTCGGAGGTGACCATGCCGTCGGTGCCGGACAGGCTGATCCCGAGGCTGAGGAAGTCGCCGCGCCGCTCGAACCGGTCGAGGTCGAGCGCCAGGATCGCGTCGTCCTTCGGGTCGGCCGCCAACTGTTCGGTGGTGAGCGCGGTGCCGTAGACGCGGACGTCGTCGACCAGTCCGCGGCCCGTGCGGACGCGAAGGTCGTCCTGCTGGGTCTCGGCGTTGCGGCCCACGTTGACCTCGTACAGGCCGGGGTCGATCGTGCCGGTGCGGGCCGTTTCCGCGGTCTGCACACCGTCGATGAACAGGCGCAGTGCGGAGCCGTCGTAGGTTCCGGTGACCCGGTGCCACTGGTCGTACCAGTCGGCCGGCACGTCGGCGGCCACCGAGATGTAGTCACCGAGATCCACCCCGAATTCGAGGGTGTCCTGGTCACGCATCTGGAGTGCGTATGCCCGCCCCTTGGTGACGATCGGGAAACTGCCCGCCCACTGTCCCGGTTTCACCCAGGCGTCCAGGGTGACCTGCGCGGTGAGGTCGAGCCGCCGGTCGCGGAACACATTGACGAAGTCGTCAAGACTGGACAGGTTGATCGCCTTCCCGCGGTGCCCGTCAATGTGGACGGGCTTGCCGACCAGGAATGCCTGGATCCGGTTGCCCGACGAGTCCGGAGTGGTGATCAGCGGCTGGCGCAGGTTCTGGTCGGCCCAGTCCCACACGAAACCGCCCTGCATCGACGGCTGCCTGCGGGCGATCGCCCAGAACTCGTCGAAGTTGCCCATGCTGTTGCCCATGGCGTGCGCGTACTCGCCCATGATGATCGGCTTGGTGCCGGTGCGGGCCTTGTTCTCCAGCGACGCCGGAGTGGGATAGCGCGGCCCGGACACGTCGGCGAACGGGGCGTCGCCGTCCGGGTTGTTCGACTGGTGGTAGAGCGGCCGGGTCGGCTCGTTGGCGTCCGCCCACTGCGCCATCGCGTAGTGGGCGGTGCCGAGACCCGCCTCGTTGCCGGTGTCCCACAGCAGCACGCTCGGATGGTTGCGGTCGCGGGCCACCATCGCCCGGAACCGGTCGGCGAACGCGTCCTGCCACTCCGGTTTCGAGGCGAGACAGGTGCTGGGGCAGTTCTCCCGCGAGTGGGTCTCGATGTCCACCTCGTCGTCGATCCACAGGCCGTACCTGTCGGCCAGGTCGTAGAGGTACGGGTCGGACGGGTAGTGGGCGGTCCGTACCGCGTTGACGTGCAGCTTCTTCATGAGGAACACGTCGTCGCGCTGTGCTTCGCGGGTCAGGTGACGGCCGCTGTCCGGATTCGTCTCGGCCCGGTTCACGCCCTTCACCAGGATGCGCCTGCCGTTGACGAGCAGCTGCCTGTCGCGGATCTCGATCTCGCGGAAGCCGACCGGTTGCGCGCTCATGTGTGCCACGTGGCCGTCCGGGGCGATCAGTTCCAGGCCGAGCGTGTAGAGGTTGGGGTCCTCGGCCGTCCACTTCGCCGGATCGGTGACGAGGGTGCTCAGCCTGACGGCGCCCTGGTCGACGTTTCCGTCGACAACCGCGACGGTACCCCCGGTGGCGTCCCGCAGCGTGCCCCGCACCGCATAGCCGTCGCTCGCCCCAGCCACCTCCACCCGGGCGGTCAGTGTCGCGTCACGATAATCGTTGTCGAGATCGGTGGTGAGGTACGCGTCGCGCAGCCGCACCTGTTCGGTACGGTACAGCCACACGTCCCGGAAGATGCCGCTGTACCGCCACTGGTCGAAGTCCTCCAGGTAGGAGCCGGAACCCCATCGGTGCACCTGGACCGCGATCGTGTTGCGCCCCGGCCGCAGGAACTCGGTCACGTCGAACTCGGCCGGGGTGTAGCCACCCTGGTCGTAGCCCACGTAGCGGCCGTTCACCCAGACGAAGTATCCGCTGGTCACACCCTCGAATCGGAGGAACTCGCGGCCGCCGTCCCAGTTCTGCGGCACGTCGAACGTCCGCACGTACGCGCCGGTCGGGTTGACGTCCTTCGGCACGAACGGCGGGTCGTCCGGCCAGACCTCCTCCGGAATGTTGCGGAACATCGGATGGTCGATGAAGTCGGACTGCCAGGTGTGCGGCACCGACACCCGTTTCCAGTCCGACACGTCATAGCCGTCGGCGGCGAACCCGGACGGCACATCGTCCGGCCGGTCGAACAGCCGCATCCGCCAGCCACCGTTCAGACTGGTCACCCACGGTGACTTCGCGTCCTTCGTGGCGGTCGCGGTCGCGAAGGGCCGCAGGTCGGCGTGCGGCGCCTCCTGGCCCTCACCCGTCATCCGCGGATCCTCCAGGTAGCGATACACATCCGCGACGCTCTGCGGTCCGGCGGCGGCGAGCGCCGGGCTTGCCGGAACGCTCACACCCGTGATCAGCACCAGGATCAAAGTCAAGATCTTCTTCACGGTACGGCCTTCGCGTTCACTTCCACCTCACTGACAGTGATGTACCCGGAAGGGCGAGCGGTCATCACGATCCGGGCCGCGACGACCGGACCGGCAGAGGCGACCGGGACGTCGACGACAGGGCTGCCCTCGGTCGGCACCGGGATGTCGGCGCTCGCGTCGGTCCAGACGCCGCCCGCGCCGAGCAGTTGCACCCGCAGGCTCGCCGGGAAACTGAGGTTGGCGCCGTCCCGGTAGAAGTAGGTGACGACGCGGGTCAGGTCACGTTCGGCGGGCAGCGTCACGGTGATCGTGTCGGACGGGTTCTTGGTGCCGGACCGCCAGTTCGACCACGCTTTCTCGGAACGGTTGCCGTTTCGCAGACCGGCCGCCGAGTAGCCGCTCTCGGTGTAGGTGGCGGACACCGTCACCCCGTCGTCGAGGGCGGCGTTGACCTCGATCGGCTCGACCACGGTGACGGTCGCGGTGGCCGGCAGGGTGGTCCCGTCGGCGACCGTGGCCGTGCCGGTCACCGGGAACTCGCCGAGCCGGTCCAGGACCGGAACCTCCCAGGTGACGGGCAGTTCGGCCCGGCCGCCGTGCCGTCCGACGCCGGTGACCGTCGCCGGCAGCGCCGGGCGCCCGCCCGGGTAGGTGGTGGCCTGCGCCGGCAGCGTCCTGACGAAGGTGTCGACGGTGACGACGGCGGTGGCCCGGTGGGTTCCGCCGAGCGGATCGGTCGCGGTCCCGGCGACGGTCACCGTGCCGGGCCGCCGCCAGCGCCGCTCGTCCGGCATGTCCCACACCACCGGCAGACTGCCGCGAGCACCGTCGCGGTAGACCGGCGCGACGCGCTCCGGCAGCGTGGGCGCCAGTCGCGGTACGGTGTGCGCCGCCACCGTCCGCGTCCGCAGCACCGTCTCATCGACGATCGCCCACCGCTGGTTGGCTCCCGAACTGGGCGTATAGGTGCCCACCGGGCTCCCGTCCGCGGTCGCCTGCCCGGTCACATCGACAAGGCGCCCACTCCCGACGTTGACCAGCGTCCACGTCCCGTCCCCGGTACCGGACAGAATCCACTGCGCCGCCTCTTCCACCGCGGCGGCTCCACCCGCACCAGCGTCCGCCGGAGCAGCTTCGCTGTCCCCCACGGCCACCGAGGTAGCTCCGCTCTCTCTCACATCCACCGCGCCGGCTGCGCTCGCGCCCACGTCGGCGGCGCTCCCGGCTTCGGCGGGCCTCTGCTCGACGGTGGGAGGCGGCTCCAGGACCAGGATGTTGTTGCGGACGGCGAGCCTTGCTCCCGAGGCCGCCGCGCTCACGGCGTACCTCTCCCGGTTGGTGTTGCCGGAGGTCAGCTTCGTGATGGACCACAACTGGCCCGGATCCCCGGCGGCGTTGGTGCGAAGCACCGCCGCCGTCCCGCCGGCGTTCGGGGTGAGCGACCGCCCACTCGCGACACCCTGCACCCGGTAGACATGACCGGACCGGATCAATGCGGCGTCACGGTCGACCCCGCGCACACCGTCGACCAGGAACGTCGTGACCGACTGCGCAGGCACCGTCAACGTGGCCCGATCACCACGCACACGGACCGGACTGCCCTTGATCAACGCACCGCCGGCACTGGTGACGACCGGCGTGACGGACGCACCGGACCGCACGGACCGAAATGCCGACAGGTCAATGTTGACGATCCTGTCGACTGCACTTGAGTTGACGTGTACAACCGTCAAGTCATCACCGGACGGCTTGATCGCGGCGACAGTTGACGTGTCGTCAACCTTGACGAAGCGATCACCAGGACGGATGTGCTGAGTGAAGTTCCGGATCGTGTCGAACTTGGAGTTCGTCTTGATCGGGCAGGTCTCCAATGTCGCATCAGCCGTGCAGTTGAACGGGATATGGATGCTTCCCCAGTTGCCGTTGCCGGCCTGCTGCGGGACAGCGTCCTCGATCGGCTGCCAGAACACCCAGGCGGACGGCTCCAGCTCACGGATGTCGTCGACCATGCGTGTCGCGATCCCGAGCCCGGGCAGCATCCCGGTGTAGTCGGTCGTCCCGGGACCCCAGTTCCCCTCGACCTCACTCATCCAGAGCCTCTTGCCGGCCGCTTTCGCCGCGTCACGCACGCTGGTCCGCGACCCGGTCCCGTACGTGTGCACGTTGAGCTGCGAAACCGCGGCCCGGGCCTCGGCGCCGTACGCGTTCCAGTTCGTCATGAAGATGCCGGGATTGGTCTCGTCCATGGCGGACACCGTCACCCCGGCCCGTGCGGCCCTGTCCCGCAGAGCGAGGATCACCGCCTGTTGCAGAGCGGGCCCGGCGTGCGCCCCCTCCTGCCGTCCACCGGTCGGCTGCCCGTCAGCGCCGAGCGTCGTACCCCAGTAGTTGGTGTTGGGTTCGTTGAGCGGATCGATGGTGGCGAAGTCGATGCCGTGCGCGTCCTCGATGTGCTCCGCCACGGTGGTCAGGTAGGTGGCGAACTCGTCCACCCGGTCCGCCCGGATCTGATCCGCGCTGGAGTCGAAACCGCCGGAGACGTAGCCGCTGACGGTCTGGAAGTACGGCGGCGAGTTGCTGAACGCCTCCCAGATCGTCACGTCGTCCTTGATCTGGTCGATCCACCAGCGCTGATTGGCGTCGGCGTCCAGGTCCCAATGCGACGGATCCTCCGGGTTCCACCACTCCCGGTCGGCGACCGTGGTGCCGGCCGGAGCCTTCCAGAAGCCCGGCATGGTGGCGCCGTTCTTCATATAGTTCGTGCGCACGCCCGGCGCGTTGCCGCCGCCGATGTTGTAGCGGGCGATGTTGAGGTCGAGCCCGTCCGGCCCGAACAGCATGTCGGCGAGTTTCCGGCGGATCGGCTCGGGGTAGCCACCGGTGGCGTTGGCGAACCAGACCAGGCTGGTGCCCCAGCCCTCGAACTCCTGCTGCTGGTAGCCGGGGTCGATGCGGATGGTCCTCGTCTCGGTGACCGTCTCCGCCCTGGCCGCCGCCGGCAGAAGCACGACGGCGAGCAGGGCGACGACGACTCCGGCGACCAGCCGCCGAAGAGCGACCAGCCGCCGAAAGACGACCAGCCAACGGAGAGCGAGCGGCCACCGAAGAACGACCGGCCACCGAAAGACGAGCAGCCGCCGAAGAACGACCGGCCGCCGAAAGACGGCCGGCCACCGGAGAGCGAGCGGCCACCGGAAGGCAAGCAGTCCTCGGGACATGACGGTTCCCCATCCGCTGTGGCGACATAACGATCACAACGGCAACACGTTCGACCAGAAGCGAACACGTTCCGTCGAATCGAGACGTTACAACAGGGATCTCCGACATGGAACAGCGTCGATGAATACGTTTACCGGTCGATCCGCACGGCCTTGGGATGGTCGACCAGGAACGACCCCACCCGGTCCTCGGCGACGGCCGCGAAGAAGCCCTTCACCCCGGGCAGGAACTTCTCACCCCGGTAGACGCCACCCTCGAACAGCGCCGTGCCGGGCAGGTCGATCGAGGTCATGCTCCGGACGTCCAGCTTGCGTGCCACGGTCAGCCAGTCGGCGAGCCGGATGCCACCGTCCACGACGGTCAGCGAGTCACCGGCGGACCGGACGATCTTGGTGACGTCCCGTTTCATCACCCGCTTGGCCATCGCCTTCAGGAACTGCCGCTGGTGCCGCGTCCGGTCGTAGTCGCTGCGTGGCAGGCCGTACCGCTGGCGCACGTAGTCGAGAGCCTCCCAGCCCCGGAACCGCACCGGGGTGGCGCTGAGCGGATAGGTCTTCTGCGAGCCGACGTACGGGCGCAGGCACGTGGTCGTGCACACGGCGGTCCGGTCCCGCGGGCTGCCGTTCGGCTTGAGATGCTCCGACTTGACCACCTGGTCGACGGGCACCCGCACGCCGCCCATCGTGTCGACCACCTTCTTGAAGCCGCCGAAGTTCACGATCGCGGCGGCGTCGAACGAGCGGATCCCGGTGAGGTTGCCGACCGCCCGGGCCAGCAGGTAGACGCCCTGCCGGGGGCTGAACGTCCCGTTCGGCATCTGGCTGCCCAGCGCCATGGCGGCGTTGATCTTCGTCCGCACGGCGGCGGTGCCGGACGCCTTGAACGCCGGGATCCGCACCACCAGGTCCCGCGGCACCGAGAAGAGGTAGACGTCCTTCCACCCCGACGGCACGTGTGCCACGACGATCGTGTCGGACAGCGGCTTGACGTGCGAGCCACGCGGGTCGATGCCGACGAGCAGGAAGTTGAGGGGCCGGCGGACATCGGCCGGCCGTACGGCAGCAGGCGAGCCGGCGCCCGGAATGCCCTCCTTGCGCGGCCCGCCCGCCGCGACCGCCGCCCCGGCCGGGATCAGCAGAAGGGCTCCCACGGCGATACTGATCCTGGCCCACAACGGAGCCCGGCGACCTTCGGACCTGGCCATTTGACGCGATACCTCCCGATTTCAGCCAACTCGCGCATGATCACACGGTTGGCGGGAGGCGGGAGGCGTTATGCCGTCCTAGTAAGTCCGTCGCGTTCGGCGACTACCCCGGTACCGCCGCGCCTGCTGGGCCCGGCGCCGCGTCACGAGGAGCACGACGAATCCCACCGCCACGGCCGGGAACGCCACCAGCATGACCGGCGAGATCCCCCAGCCGGTGGCCGCGGGAGTCGTGGGTGGTGCGGCTGCGGCCGCCCCCTTCGTACCGGAAGTGCCTGAAGGTTTGGTCCTGGCCTGTCGTGACGGGCTCGGCGAGGGCGTGGTCGCCGCCAGATCGTCCCCGATCACCGACATGATCCACGGGCGCAGGGCGTCGACCCGCGTGGCGGTGTCCGGTCCGGTGTGCGGGCAGTCGGGCCCGCGGCTGACCACCGCGATCAGTACGGCGCCGGCCTGCTCCTCGGTGAAGTACGGCCCACCGGAGTCCCGCTCGCAGGGGCTGGTGTTCGACCTTGGCGCGATCCCGGACAACCCCATCTCGGTGGCCGCCACCGAGGTGACCTCGAACCGGCCGGTCCGCATCCGGTTGGGGGTGTTCGACGCGTTCGGGCTGGTGAACCCGTACCCGACGAGCCGCGCCTCCTGCCCGGAGGCCGGTTTGCGCTTACTGAGCCGCAGCGGGGTGATGCCGGTGATGGCCCGGTCCAGACGGATCAGCGCGACGTCCGACTTCCCGTGCTGCTCGACCTGGACGACGTTGGCGGTGAACCCGGCCTTTCCGGTCAGATCGGCCCGTCCCACGGTGGCGATGGTCTTCTCCGCCACGGTCCGCGACACCCGCCGCCCGTTCTCGTCCCGGAAACAGTGCGCCGCCGTGATCACCCAGCGGGGCGAGACCAGCCCGCCGGAGCAGGAGCTGTCCCGGGTGCCGCCGTCGGCCGTGGGGATCCCCAGCGCACTGATCTTGACGGCGAACGGGTACCGGCCGTCGGGCACGCTGTCCCCGTTGGCGATGGCATGGGCGGGCCCACCGAACACCCCCAGCACCATCGAGAGCACGGCCAGCCCAGTGAGGAACTTCGCTATCGCTTTCAACGGGTGTGGAGAGTACGCCACCGCCGCAACCCTCCCTAAGCCGACCGAGCCTCCTCAATGAGGACGATTCGCGACCCGCACCGGTTGCACGAAAGCCCGCCACCGTTCTCTACGGTGGCCGCGCCACAACCGTTCAAGCGGCGGCGCCGCGGAGAACGGCGTCGACGAGGGTCTCGGCGAACCTGTCCTCCGGGATCGCGAGGTTGAAGTGGAAGATCGACTGCATCATGCCGGGCGCCGACAGCATGATCTGAGTCAACTCGACGTCGAGGTCGGGCCGTAGCTCGCCGGTCTCGATGCCGCGCCGCAGCACCTGGCGGGTCACCTCGCGGCGGGGCTCGATGAAGTCCCGGTACATCCGGCTCAGCTCGTCGTCGCGGAGCAGCTCCGGCATCAGGCAGGCGGTCACCTTGCTGTGCCGCTGGGCGCGCGCTGTGCGGTTCGCCTGGACCAGCGCGATCAGGTCCTCCCGGACCGAGTGGCCGGCCAGTTCGGGCAGCGGGCCCTTCATGGCCCGGACCGCGTCGATGAGCAGCGCCTCCTTGTTGGGCCAGCGCCGGTAGATGGTGGCCTTGCCGACGCCGGCCCGAGCGGCGACCGCCTCGATGGAGACGGCCGCGGCGCTCTGGCCCTCGCCGAGCAGCGCCAGCACCGCGTCGAGGATGGTCTCGTCGGCCTGGGCGCTGCGGGGCCGGCCAGGAGCCTTGCGCTCCTGGCCGGCCGCGGTGCTGGTGTTCATGGCGTTCATTGTTGCCGACCGGTTTACGCGTCGGCTAGTTGCAGGTCATGTGCTTCCGCGGGGGCGGCCGCGGGGCGCCGGCCGGGCAGCCAGAGCACCGCCACCAGGACGCCGAGCAGGGCGAAGACGGTCGAACCGACGGCCGCGTAGTGCATCGCCGTGACGAAGGCGCTGTCGGCGCCGGCCAGCAGCGCGGGCGCGGCCGGTCCGGCCTGCCCGGCCACCGCGTAGGCGCCGGCGATCGACTCGTGGGCCACGTCGGCGGCGGCGTCCGGCAGCCCGGCCGGGGTGGTCAGGTGATCGCGGTAGACCGAGGAGACGACCGCGCCGAGGACCGCCACGCCGAGCGCGCCGCCGAGCTGGCGGATCGTGTTGCTGACCGCCGAGCCGACGCCGGCCTTCTCCCGGGGCAGCGCCGACATGATCGCCTCGGTGGCCGGCGGCATGACGTTGGCCATGCCCACGCCCTGGACGAAGAACGCCAGCGCGACCAGCGCGATCGGGGTGTCCACGCCGATGAACAGCCACAGGCTGAGAGCGGCCGAGACCAGCAGCAGGCCGACGGTGCTGACCGCCTTCGGGCCGAACCGCTTGACCAGCGAGGAACTGGCCGGCGCGAAGATCATCTGACCGAGCGCGAACGGCACGAACAGCGCGCCCGACGCGAGCGGACCGTACCCGCGGACCATCTGGAGGTAGAAGGCGCCGAAGAACATCGACCCCATCGCCGCGAAGAAGACCAGCCCGATGATGCCGGTCGACGCGGAGAACTGCCGGTTGGTGAAGAGGCGCACGTCCAGCGACGGGAAGGTGATCCGGCGCTCGTAGAGCACGAATCCGGCCAGGACGAGCAGGCCGGCGGTGAGGGTGGACCAGGCCGCCGTCTCGCCGAAGCCGTCCTCGCCGCCCTTGATCACGCCGTAGGTGATGAGGGTGAGGCCGACGATCGACAGGATCACGCCGAGCACGTCGATGCGGCCCGGCTTCGGGTCACGCGACTCCGGCACGAGCACGGCCACCAGGACCAGGCCGATCACCACGATGGGCACGTTGATCAGGAAGACCGAACCCCACCAGAAGTGTTCGAGCAGCAGGCCGCCGAGGACCGGGCCGATCGCGACGGCCAGGCCGACGGCTCCGGCCCAGACGCCGATGGCGCGCGGGCGCTCCAGCGGGTCGAAGACGTTGGCGATGATCGACAGGGTGGCCGGCATGACGGCCGCGGCGCCGAGGCCCATCACGGCGCGGGCCGCGATCAGCTGGTCGGGCGAGCTCGCGTACGCCGAGATGAGCGACGCGACACCGAAGATCACCAGGCCGGCGACCAGGCTGAGCCGGCGGCCGAGCCGGTCGGCCAGGATGCCGGCGGTGAAGAGGAGTCCGGCGAACACCAGGGTGTACGAGTTGATCGCCCATTCGAGTTCGCTCTGTGTGGCGCCGAGGCCCTTGTCCGGGTCGGCGATGGTGCGCATCGCGACGTTGAGCACCGTGTTGTCGAGCACGACCACCAGCAGGCTGATGACCAGCACACCGAGGATCGCCCATCGGCGGGGATGCCCGGTCTGGGGTTGAGCTTTGGTCATGTGCGGCCCCCGAAACCTTTTTCGAAACGGAACCGTTCCGTTTCCTATCGCCACGCTAGTCCCGCCTCCATCAAAACGGAACGGTCTCGTATCGAAAGTGTCGCCGGTCACGCAACCCTGGGGCGTCGCGCTGCCCACCGACAGCCGTACGGGGTCGGACGTTCCGCCGGTTCCACTGCGGACAATCGTCGGGTTTGATGGGGCGATGATGCCCGGCAGCCCCGAGCGCTTCACCCAGGACGTCGACCGGCGGATGGCCCTCGCCCGCGAGTGGGACGAACTGGTCGAACAGGTCCGCGCCATCGAGGGTTTCGAGGACTTCCTGCGCCCGCCGAGGCTGGAGACCCTGCTCCCGGCCGCGTCCGGCGGCCCCGTCGTGATCATCAACGTGAGCCGCTGGCGCTGCGACGCCCTGATCGTGCACGAGACCGAGGTCACCACGATCCCCCTGCCGGACCTCACCCAGAACATCGTCGGCGAGCGCGTCGAGGCGTACCTGGAGGCGGTCGGCGACCGTCAGCTCCGGGTGCTGCGCGGCGACCATCGGGACCCCCGGGACCTGGTCGTCGAAGGCGCGACCGACGACGTCGAATCCCTCCTGGACGACTGCCTGCGCTGGATGTGGGAGTCGTTCGCCCGGCCCGTGCTCGACCATCTCGGCCACACGGCGCCCCCGCCCGCCGACGGGGAGTGGCCACGCGTCTGGTGGTGCCCGACCGGCCCGCTCACCCTGCTGCCGATCCACGCGGCCGGCGACCACGCCACACCCGGAGCGGCCGTCATCGACCGGGTCATCTCGTCGTACACGCCGACGCTGCGCGCCCTCGTCGAAGCCCGCCGCCCCCAGCCGGACGCCGAGGCCGGCGCCGCGCGGATGCTCTTCGTCGGCATGCCGGAAACCGAGGGCCAGGCCTCCCTGCCGAACGTCCGCGTCGAGGAACGCCTGGTCGCACGCCTGTTCGGCGACAACCGCACCGAGCTGATCGGCTCCCACGCCACCCGCGACGACGTGCTGCGCGAGATGCGCGGCCACCGCTGGGCCCACTTCGCCTGCCACGGCGAACAGAACCTGGCCGACCCGTCCCACGGCGGCGTCCTGGTCCACGACGGCATGCTCACCGTCACCGACCTGAGCGCCCAGCAGCATCGCGGCGACTTCGCCTACCTGTCCGGCTGCAAGACCGCGGTCGGCGGTGTCACCCTCCCCGACGAGGCGATCACCCTGGCCGCGGCCCTGCACTACACCGGCTTCCGGCACGTCGTGGCCACCCTGTGGTCGGTCCTGGACGCCGAAGCCGCCCAGGTAGCCGAACGCGTCTACGAACGCCTCGCCCACAACGGCGTCCTCGACGCCGACCGCGCCGCCGAGGCCCTGCACCACGCGGTCCGCGAACTCCGCCGCGACCACCCCGACCAGCCCAGCGTCTGGACCCCTTTCTCACACACAGGCCCATAACCCTTTCCGGTACGGGCAAAGGCCGCCCCCGAAAAATCCTGACCGCCCCGCGGCTCCCCGCGAGCTCCCTGCCACTCCAGCCCGTGCCGCGCCCGCCGGGCTGAGATCGGTGGCCCGGCAACCCAGCGTGGTCACGGCGAGCTCCGGCGCCCGCTTCTGCTGCCGCTCACGCTGATCAGTGACCGCGCCCAGCTCACCAGCCACCCGGGCTGTCCACTCCCTGACGTAGCGCCGTCCCACTTGGTCCTCGTCCACAGACCCACAGCCCAGACCGGCTCACACGCCGCCGCTACCGTGTCCGCCCACCCGGCCGGTGACCCCGACACGTGCACACGCACAGGCCTTCGTGCGCGCCGGCCCCTCGGACGTCGCCCACAGCATTCACAGCCGAGGTGAACAGACACGCCGACAGCTACATCACCTATGTACTGGACACCGTCAACCTCGTCGTCTGCACTGAACACCGTCAACCCCGTCGTCAACATGTTGATGCGGTTGTCGTCAACTCAAGGCGGGCGGCGTGGTGGTGCGGGACCACCGATCTGCGCCCGGTGGGCGCGGCAAAGGCTGGGGTGGCACGAAGCTCGCGTGGCTGGGCAGAACGGTCCTGATAGGAACGGGCGGCGTCACGCGTACCGGGAAAGACGCCGGAAGCGAGACGCGGACCTTGACCACGGGTGCTCGTGCGCCGCGAGCCGGCCTGTTTCGCGCGCTGTCCTTCAGGCGGCGGGCCGGTCCAGAGCCCGGCGAACCCGATTCAGCCGGGCGGCCAAATCGGGCGGCAGGTTCGGATGGCGGTCCCGGACGTCGGCACGGAGCTCGAGCAGTTGGGCCCAGAGGACCGACCGGCCCGCTTCCAGGCCGCTGATCGCCCCGGCCGGATCGGCGGTCACCTCGCGGGCCGCGAAATCGACAGCCTCGCGGGCCGAGAAATCTGCGGTCTCGCGGGCCGCGGAATCGGCGATCTCGCGGGCCGCGGAATCGGCGATCTCGCGGGCCGCGGAATCGGCGATCTCGCGGGCCGCGGAATCGGCGATCTCGCGGGCCGCGGAATCGGCGATCTCGCGGGCCGCGGAATCGGCGATCTCGCGGGCCGCGGAATCGGCGATCTCGCGGGCCGCGGAATCGGCGATCTCGCGGGCCGCGGAATCGGCGATCTCGCGGGCCGCGGAATCGGCGATCTCGCGGGCCGCGGAATCGGCGATCTCGCGGGCCGCGGAATCGGCGATCTCGCGGGCCGCGGAATCGGCGGTCAGTTCGCAGGCCGCGGCGTCGGCGGCGAGGCCGGGCCAGGCGGCGAGCCGGTGCCGCTGGTCTCCGCCGTCCAGCCCTCGCCAGGCGAGCAGGTCCAGCAGCGTCACCGCGGTCCGGTATCCCTCCGCCGCCAGCCGTGGATTTCCGGACGCGGCCGCCGTCTGACCCCAGCGGACGGCCGCGTCGAGACGATCGGTGACATGGGCGGCACCGGTCGAGGACGCCTCCCGCCAGTAGGAGACGGCGCCGCGTAGATCGCCAGAGCGGCCGGTCCGCTCGGCTCGGGCGGCAAGTGCCGCTCCGTAGGCGCTGAGCAGCAGGCCATGCCCGGGACGCCGGCCTCCGGTCCGGTCCAGAGCCTCGCCGAGCACCGCGATACCGGCCGCCAGATCGGTGGTGTCACCCCGGCTCCGGAAACGGTCGTACCGGGCGATGCCCTCAGCGGTCAACGCGGCGATCCGCCGGGGGTCGACGGCCGCGAGCCGTTGCGCCGCCGTTGCGGCGTGCCGGACCGCCGCGTCCAGATCAGCGGGATCTCCCCGTTCCTGCCAGCGTCGTCGCAGTACATGGCTCAGATTGACGAGCCAGCCCGCGGCCTGCTCCCTGTCGGCGGTACCACCGTGAGGAGACCTGCCGTCTCTGGCACCGCGATGAGAACCACCATCGTCATCCCCGCGGGAGGAACCACGATCACCACCACCGCGAGAGGAGGTGTCATCCTCCCCCCGTACGGGGTCGGCGTTCGCCCCCGGGTCCGGGCGCGCCCCCGGATCGGGGATCGCACCGGGATCAGGAGTCGCGCCCGGACCAGAAATCGCCCCGGATTCAGGCAGCGTCCCAGGACCAGGCACCGTCCCAGGACCAGGCACCGTCCCAGGACCAGGCGGCATCCCAGAATCTGGCACCGTCCCAGGACCAGGCGGCATCCCGGGACCAGGCAGCGTCCCAGGATCGGAGAGCGAGCCGGGAAGCACACCGGAGCCGGAGAGGGGCGTCAGGTCGGGGAGCGCCGCCTCTTCGAGGAGGCGGACCGCCTCGTCCAGATCGTCCGCGGAGCCGGTGCGGTCGTGGCGGCCGAGTAGGCAGGAGCCCAGTTCGGCGGTGACCACGGCCCGCCGCGGGTCGTCGCTGGACAGCAGTGCCCGCGCTTTCCGTAGGGCCGCCACGGCGTCGCGGAGGTCCGCGGCCGCACCAAGTCGCGCGAACCGTACCGCCCGGGCGGTCGCCAGGTTGACCAGTATGCCCGGGTATTCGGCCCCGACCAGATCGGGGCGTTGCAGGGCGGCCGCGGTCTCGGTGACGGCCCGGTCGAGGTCTTCGTCGGCACCGGACAGGTCGAACCGGGCGCGGAACACGGCGGCCCGGTCGGCGATGTACAGCGGCCACCGCGCCGACGACGGTTCGGTGGCGGCGATCGCACGATCCAGCAGGTCGAGGGCGGTGTCGAGGTCCTCGGCCGACCCGGTGCGCTCGCCCCGGCAGCGTAGGACCGTCCCGAGCGTGCCCATGATCATCGGCTGTTCCGGGTGCTCGTCCGGCGAGGCGTCCAGCGCCTGTTCGGCGGCCCGTGCCGCGTCCTCCAGGTCGCGCATGCCGCCGTCCTGTTCGAAGCGGGCCCACAGCGCGGAAGCCAGATTGTTCAGATGGGACGCACGGTCCCCACCCGGTTTCGGCACCGCGGCCACCGCCTGCCGGCACACCGTCACGGCCTCGTCGATGTCGGCGACCGACCCGCTGATCAGGTGCCGCAGCCGCAGGAGAACCCCGAGTTGCGCCTGGCAGGAGGCAAGGAAGTCCTGGTCGGGAATCGGTACGGCGATCGAGAGACGGGCACTGAGCAGCGCCGCTTCCAGATCGTCCGGGTTGCCCCGGGCCTCGAACAGGTGCCGCAACGCCACCGCGAGCTGGTGGTGCAGGACCGCCCGGGTCTCCGCGTCCACGGTTCCGGCCGCGTCGACAGCGACCTGGCCGCATCGCACCGATTCGCGGAGCACGGCGATGTCCCCGGTCAGCTGGAACCGGCGCAGCAGCGCGTTTCCGCAGGCGGCGTGCAGTGGCGCCCACTGTGGAACGCCCGGCCCGAACATCCGCAGCACCTGTTCCAGCAGGTCGGTGGCCCGCTCATAGGCAGCCGGGTCGTCGTCCTCCATCGCCCGGGTGAGTTCCACGGCGGCGGCCCGTTGCAGCCGCTCCGCCTCGCCGGATCCGTGCCGCCACCCCATGCTCACCTCACCGCGCGACCGCCCGCTGACCAGCACAGCGTAGGGCCTGTCCGGTGCCCGACCCAGGAGCATGGCATGACCCGGTCAGCCTCTGAGGTCATCCGCTCGCCGCGGGGTTGACCGGCGAGGAGCCAGAACCGTCACCAGCGGTGTGCGACGTCCACAACGATGCGGGAGTGAGTGCCCGGACCGGCCAGAGTCGTGACTCGGAACGGAAGCCGGGCGCGCACACCGACGGCGAAGGTGGTGTACCCCTCGAAGGAGCCGCCGAAGACGACATCTCGCAGGGTGTCGTAGGACAGGACGTTGGCGACATGTTCACCGCTGGTCGCATCGAATGTCGATGCCGGCGCACGCAGGGTGACCCAGAGGTGCGATCCGCCCGCGGTATAGGGGACCAGATCCTCGCCCCGGCCTTCGGTCGGGACCTGATCGCTGTAACGCACCGAATAGCCGAGTGCGCTGCCGCCGAACTCGAAGACCACCCGGTCCCAACACTCGTGCCGGCCGGTCTCCGCAGTGAGCAGGAGAGCCGAACTGAGTGCGCCGGCGGTCTTCTCGCCGCTGCCCCAGGTGATGGCGCACGCGGGAGCCGATGCCAGACCGGCCCGAGCCTCCCCGGCTGCGGGGGCGGTGCCGCTATTGGCGGAAGAGGAGTCGGCGGCCACGGCGCCGCAGGCGGCAAGCGCCACGCCGAGGACCGCCGTGATCAGAGTTCTACCGACTGACGTTTGCATCAGGGCACCCCCAAGGAGAGTCGGGAAGCCGGTCACCGTCAACGTTAGGCCGGATTCTGACGGCCTCGACCGGTTCCGCGCGGAACGACTGCAGAAAACGACTACAGAAGTGGAACGGCGGGACGTCGAACACGGTCGGCACCGCGATCGGGGGCCTTGTCTTGAACCGCGCACCGCACCGGCCGGGAAGATTCGCCTACCGTTCGCGGAGGATCCGGGGAGCGCCGAAGTCGCGGTTGTCGATCAGGATCGTGGCACGGTCCTGAGGTGCGCACGCCGCGAAGTAGAGGCGCTGGCCCTCGACGTAGCGCCGCATGCCCGGGTGGTCCGGGTCGGGGCTGGTGCCGTCCCGGTCGGCCATGCGCCGGGCCGTCTCCTCGAAGGGGACGTCGAGGAAGATCGACAGATCCCAGACCGGTACGAGTTCGTCGCGGTGCAGGAACAAACCGTCCACGATGAGCACCGCGCCGGGGTCCGCGAGGCACGGCTCCCTGTCGAGAACGACATCGGTTTCCAGGTCGTGGGCTGCCGCCCGGTAGAGCCGGGACCCGCCCGGCCCGAAGGGCTCGAGGACGTCACGCCGGAAGCGCTCGTAGTCGTAGGAGTCCTCCCAGAAGCCCCGCGGCGAGTCACGGCCCTGCCGATGGCGAACAGCCCGCACGTGGTGGAAGTCGTCGAGCGACACCCGCACGACGGGCCGTCCGAGCTCACGAACCTGGGCGGCGAGTTCATCCGCGAACACGGTTTTGCCGGCCCCGTCGACGCCGTCGACACCGATGCGGGGCCCGCCGCCATCGTCAAGTTGGGTGATGCGGTCGGTGACGTGCCGGAGAGTGGCGTGCCGCGCGGCGGAGGTGGCCATCACACCAGTCTGCGGTGCCGATTCCCGGCGCTGCGGGCCTGCCGCCGGAGACGGGCCTGCCCGGCCACCGAGCTCAGCCCGGCGGGCGCGTCGCGGGCTTGCGTTGCAGCGCCTCGCGTGGAGCCGGCGGGACGGGGTGGAATCGGCGGGGGCGGCGAACGCCGTACCAATCAAAGGGTTTCGCTGAAGACGAGTGGCACCTGGTTGTGGTGGATCACCCGGCTGAGGAGAGCGGCGACCGTGTCGCGTTCCTGGTCGGTCAGGGTGGCGGGGAGGTCGGCGACGCGGCGGCAGGTTTCGGTGTAGAAGCGGTCGGCGAGTTCGGCGCCGGTGGGGGTGAGGGTCACGCGGATGCCTCGCGGGTCGCGTGGGTCGGGCTCGCGGCGGACCAGGCCGTTACGTTCGGTGCGGTCGACGAGGCCGGTGAGGCTGGATTTGGCAAGGCCGAGAATGGTGCTCAATTCGCCCATCGCATAGGCCTGGGGCATCAGCACGCAGAGCAGCTGGCCCTGTTGCTGGGTGAGGCCGAACTCGCGGGCCGACTCGGCATAGACAGCGTTCACCAGGAACGCCGTGCGCACGAGTGCGGCGACGACCCCGATCTGATCCTCCGGCTTGGCCACCGGGGAAGCCTAGCGCAACCCTCGCAGTTCGTGCTACGAACTACGCATAGTTCGGAGTACGAACTACGACACGTGGAGGTAACCATGGGCAACGTCGTCTTCGGTTTCGGCGCGCACGACGGGATCGCCGACGGGCCGCAGTGGCTGCGCCTGACCGCGCAGGCGGACCGGGACGGGCTGGACCATTTCTCGCTGTCCGACCATCCGTATCTCGGTGGGCGGCTGGACGCGTACGCCGCGATCGGCATGGTCCTGGGACGCACCGAGCGGATCGCCGGATTCGCGAACGTCACCAATCTGCCGACCCGGCCGCCGGCGATGCTGGCCCGAACGGTCGGGACGCTCTCCGCCCTCTCCGGTGGCCGCGTCGTTCTCGGCATGGGCGCGGGCGGCCTGTGGGACCGGATCGCCGACATGGGTGTGCCGCGGTTGTCGGCGGGTGAGGCGGTGGAGGCGTTCGAGGAGGCGATCGTGCTCATCCGGCTGCTGTCCGGCGGTGGCGGCCCGGTCACCTTCGAGGGGAAGCACTACCGGGTGACCAATCTGGAGCCGGCTCCGGTCGAGGCGCCGAAGGTGTGGACCGGCTCGGTGGGCCGGAAGTCGCTGGCCGCGACCGGGCGGGTCGCCGACGGCTGGATCCCGGGTCACGCCGCCGATTGGCTGAGCGCCCGCTACCGGGAGTCACGGCCGGTGATCGACGAGGCCGCCGCCGCGGTGGGCCGGGACCCGTCCGAGGTCGCCACGATCTACAACGTGCCGGGGCGAATCACCGAACGGCCGCTGCCGGCCACCCGTGACGGTGACGGCCGCTGGCTCGGGGGTTCGTCCGCGCAGTGGGTGGAGGAACTGACCGGCGCGGTCGTCGAGCACGGTGCGGCCGGGTTCACGCTCTTCTCCCCCACCGGCGGCACGCCGGACGGTGTGACGCTGGGGCGCTGGGCGAACGAGGTGGCGCCGGCCGTCCGGGCGGCGGTCAGTCTCGGCGGTCGATCCGCGGCTCCCGTTCCAGGTCGGTGAGCAGGGTGCGCAGCTCGTCGAGGCGCTGGCTCACCCTGTGCGACGGCGGGCCGGCATGAGCCGGCCCGCCGTCGGGTCAGTGGACGGGTGCGCTGAACGGGGCCACCGTGATCTTGTCGATGACCGGGGCGTACTTGGAGCGCAGCAGCACATCCGGCCAGGTGTCGGAGGCGTAGGTCGTACCGTCGAAGTTCGGCAGTTCCTCGGACGAGAACGCGATGGTGTTCGCGCCGCGTTTGAGGACGACCGGGATGGTCAGCTCCCAGAAGTTGTTGTCGTGGAAGCTGTGCGGGAACAGTGTTCGTTTCGCCGGGCCGCCGTTGATCGCGATGTCGGCGGGCCGGGCGAGCGGGTCGGGGTTGTAGTGGGTGGCGACCGCCTGTTCCGGGTTGGCGTAGCGGACGCGCATGGCGTAGGTGCC
Organism: Actinoplanes lobatus; assembly: GCF_014205215.1. Classification (NCBI taxonomy): domain Bacteria; kingdom Bacillati; phylum Actinomycetota; class Actinomycetes; order Micromonosporales; family Micromonosporaceae; genus Actinoplanes; species Actinoplanes lobatus. The sequence goes on along the minus strand of NZ_JACHNC010000001.1, from coordinate 5,884,854 downwards.
GGGTTTCGCGGCGTTCACGGTGAAGGTGAGGATGTTGGCGTTGCCGGGTTCGCCACCGACGCCGGTGACCGCTGAACCGCCGCTGGCCAGGGATTTCGCGGTGACCGTGGCGGTGCCGGCGAGTTGCGCGGCTTCGGCCTCCAGGACGGTCGCCGGCAAGGCAGTCACGGCCTCGGTCTCCAGGGCGGTCGCGGGCAGGGCCGTCGCGGATCGGACGGCGAGGCGGTCGATGGCCGTACCTCTCGCCTTGCCCTTGATCTTGACTTTGTTGATGCCGCCGGAGAGGGAGACGGCCGTCGACCGGGATCCGCCGACCGCGATGCCGTTGACCTCGATCTCCACGGAGCCGCCGGTGACTCCGGCGTCGAGGACGGCCGCGGCGTCGGCCTCCGAGTACACCCAGAAGGTGGCGGTGCCGCCGCGGCCCAGGTCGGCGACGCCCGATCCGGAGGTTTTCCGGCCCGCGTAGACCGGCTTCGCGCCGTCGGCGAGGGATGCCAGCTCCGCCTCGTACACGTCGGTCGCGGCGGCCGGATTCGGCAGCTCCAGGGTGATCCGGTCGATGATCGCGTCGCCCTTGGTGGCCTTCGTGCCGTCCAGGCTGCGCGCGGCCAGGGAGATGGTGTGCTCGCCGGCGGTCAGCCGCACCGTCGTGTCGGCGTGGTCCCAGACCACCCACTTGTAGCCGAGCGGCAGGAACACCTCCTGTTCGGCGGCGCCGTCGACACGCAGGAACACGTTGGTCGGCCCCTGCTCCTTGACGAGGTCGAACGTGTTGAGTGAATTGGCGAATACGCTCAAGTCGTAAAGACCGTCGGTGGGCACGGTGACGGTGAAGTCGAGTACGCCGTCGCTGCCGGTGCGCAGGCCGCCGACGTTGTAGGCGCCGGACGTGTAGAACTTCGAGACGTCGCGCGGCGAACCTTCCGGCCCGTTCTTGCTGTAGCCGCCGCCGGTGTAGGTGGCCGCCTCGGCCTCGAAGGAACCCTGCCAGGTGGTGGGCGAGGCCGCGGTCCGGTCACTCTCCCCGGCGGGGCTGAAGACGATCTCGTACGCGGAAGCCTCACTGAGCCGGTCGAACTCGAACGCGATCGCGCCGTCGGCGACCGCCACGTCCTTCTCGGCGAGCAGCCGCGGCTGGGCCGAGTCGCCGACCTGCCCGGTCCACGGGATCTCCCGGATCCAGGCGTGCACGGTCTTCCCGAAGTACTTCGGCACGTTGTCGAACCGGATGTAGCCGGCGCTGGTGGCCCCGCCGAAGATGACGCGGGCCTGCTTCTTCGCCTTGTCGAGGCCGGCCACCCCCTGGAGCGTGTAGTTCTGGCCGGGGTAGGGCGGCGTCACCTTGACGGTCTGGCCGGTCATGCTGCCGTAGGCGTTGTACAGCCACCACTGCCCGTTGCCGCGGTTGGCCTGCACCGCCGAGTCGGACAGGTTGCCGTCGATGTTCCAGTAGGCGATGTCGGCGTCGACCTTGGACTCCTCGATCGACGAGATCCACTGGATCATCTGGCCGGGCACGCTGGTGTGGTAGTTGAACGCGTACTCGTTGATGTTGATCGGCAGTTTCCGGCCGGGCAGGATCTCGCTCTCCCAGGCGCGGTACTTCGCGACGCTGTCGCGGACCGCCTCCGGGTGGCTCAGCTCGTGCCAGGTGATCACGTCCGGTACGGTGCCGGCCTCGACGGTGTGCTCCAGGAAGCCCTTGACCTGCTCGAACAGGATGCTGGTGTTGGGGCCGGCGATCCGTGCGGACGGCATCTTCTGCTTGATGAGGCGGTAGAAGTCGTCCCAGGCGGCGAAGTAGTCGTCCGGGTCGCTGAGCCAGCTGACCCCGTTGTAGCTCCACTCGCCGGTGCCGAACATGTTGCCTTCGGGCTCGTTGAACGGCACGAAGACGATGTTGTCTTGATACACCTCGTCAAGGTTGAGAACTTGATCCACCTGTTGAGCGATCTTCTCGCGGTAGGTGGCGAGTTTCTCGACGGGTGTACCGCCCGGCCACTGGTAGGGAAAGCCGCGGTGGATGTCGGTCATGTAGATGTACACGTCGCCGTCGGTGCTGTCGGCGAGCGGCTTGACCACCTCGAGCGCGTCGGCGCCGGGGTGCTGAGGGCCGTCCTGCGCCTTGGTCGAGACGGTGCGCAGGCGCATGCCCTCGATCAGGTTGTCGCTGGGGACGCCGTCGGCGTACAGGCCGTAGAGGGTTCCGGAGGCGCCGCCGTGGAAGTCGCCGGTGGTGGCGGCCAGGTCGATGGTGAGCTCGCCCTCGCGGATCACGGTGACGGTGGCGGAGACCGGGGTGCCCGCCGCGGTTCCGGCAGCGGTGAAGGTGCCGCGCTGGGCGTACTTCGCCGGGTCGACCGGGTCCCAGGTGACCGGGACCTGCCGGTCGTAGCCGTCGGTGAAGTCGGCGGTGACCGACGCGGGCAGTGCGGGCGCGGTCCCGATGGTGGTCCGGATCTCGAACGTCGTCTGCGACAGCGCGGTCACCGTGGGGATCTCGGCGCCGAACTCGTCGGCGACCTGCGCCGCGGTGAGCGCCGAGCCGTAGACGCGGAAGTCGTCGACCGCGCCGTCGAACAGCGGGTCGGGATAGAAGGAGCGGCCGATGAAGCCGGCGCTGGTGGTGCTCGCGTCGATCAGGTCGGCCGCGGTCGCGGTGGTCGTCGCCGCAGCGACCGACACCCCGTCGAGGTACGTGGTGAGCCGTCCCCCGCCGAGGGTGACCGTGACCGTTTTCCAGGCGTTGGCGGGCAGCGCGGCCGAGCCGGTGACCTGTGCTTCGGCGCCGGCCCAGTCCTTGGTGGCGGCGGTGCGCAGCTTCCCGTCCCCGTTGTACGGCGTGCTGAACAGGTAGCGGCTGGTGTCCTTGCCGAGTGCGTAGATCCACTGCCAGGGCGCCGTGGTGCCGTCCCACTTGACGCGGGCGGAGACGGTCAGGTCGGTACGCCCCTCGAGCACCTTCCGCGGGATGGTGACGTAGGCGCCGTTCGAGGTCGGCGCCCCGCCGGGCAACTGGAGGGCGTGGCCGCCGTCGCGACCGTCGACCAGTGCCGCGGTGGCGCCGTTGACGAGGGTGCCGTCGAGGCCGTTGCCGGAGGTGTCGGTGACGACGCCGGTGGTGAGGTCGTCGGCGTCGAACTCGTAGGCGACGACGGGGTTCGGTACGTCGGCTGCCAGCGCGGGGATCGCCGGCAGGGTGGCGGTCAGCAGGCCTGCCGCGACCGCCGTGGACAGGCTTCTTCTTCCGGGCATGCGTTCTCCAACGCTGATGTGAGCGTTAACACGGGAGTCGTTTCGGCCAAGTTACGTGACCCAGCGATGCCCGTCAATGCCCTGAAGGAAAACGATTGCCTAACCGACACCGGCCCGGCGCGGGAGGGGTCAGACAGCGGTGGAGGCGCGCGGGACCAGGCGGCACGGGCGCGCCTGATGACCGTGCACCGGCTCGCCGTTGATCGCCGCGAGCAGCATCTCGGCGGCGGTCCGGCCGATTCCCTCCAGGTCCATGTCCACGCTGGTCAGGGCCGGCCGGGAGCCGTCCACCATGACGTCCCAGTTGTCGAAGCCGACCAGTGCGATGTCCCGCGGGATCTCCCGGCCGGCGTCGCGCAGCCCCTCGGCCAGGCCGCGGGCCACCTGGTCGCTGCCGCAGAACACCGCGTCCACATCGGCGCCGGTGGACAGCAGGATCCCGGCGGCCTGGCGGCCCCACGCCTCGCTCCACTCCCCGTACAGGACCGGGGTGGCCAGGTGGAGGCCCTCGGCGGCCAGGGTGTCGACCGCGCCGGCCGCCCGCATCTGTGCCGAGTGGTGGTGCTCCGGGCCGGTGACATGGGCGATCCGGCGCCGGCCGACCGCGAGCAGGTGCTGGATGGCGCGGCGGGCGCCGTCGGCCTCGTCCGGCACGACCGAGCAGTCCCGCCCGTCGGCCGAGCTGATGAACGCGTAGACGACGGGAACCGGCAGGTCACGGCCGATCGGCTGGCGGGCCTGAGTGCGCCGGCCGGTCACTATGATGCCGTCGACCTTGCGGCTGAGCAGGGTACGCAGGTAGTACTGCTCACGGATCGGGTCGTCGCGGGCGTCGCACAGGAACACCGACATCTGGCCCGCCCCGAGCGCGTCCTCGGCGCCGATGAGCAGCGGGATGCTGAACCGGCCGATGCTGTCGGTGGTGATCATCCCGACCGTGTAGGTGCGGCCGGTCTGCAGGCTGCGGGCCGCCGCGTTGGCGACGAATCCGAGCTGCTCGGCGGCCTGCTGAACACGTAACCGGGTCTCCGGGCGCAGAGCGCCGCGGCCGTTGAGCGCCTTCGACGCCGTACCCGTGGAAACCCCCGCGAGCGCGGCCACCTGGCTGATGGTGACGGCGCGATCCATGGTGCTCAGCGTTTCCTCCCCAGTTTCCTAGACGACGCCAGTGCGGCGCGTAATCCGACCGTAACTTGGTCTTGACATCGGGACAAGTGGCTCCCTAGCTTCTAGGCAATCGATTTCCTTGACATTGCCTACGAGCGTCCAAGGGGAACTCATATGACCACACTCCGCCTCCGCGTCGCGGCCGCGTTCGCCATCACAGCCTGCCTCGTGGCGGGTTGCTCGTCCTCCTCCGATTCCGGGGACACCGATGGCGAGGCCGGCGGCACCTACACCATCTGGGACCCGTACCCGCAGTTCGACGGCGGCTCGGACTGGGTGAAGCTGCTGACCAAGTGCGGCACCGACGCCGGCGTCACCGTCGAGCGCACCGGTTACGACACCACCGACCTGACCAACAAGGCGCTGCTCGCCGCCCAGCAGGGCAACTCGCCGGACGTGCTGATCGTCGACAACCCGGTGGTCTCCACGCTGGCCGATGCCGGGGTGCTGACCACCACCGACGAGGTCAAGGTGGACACCGCGGCGATCGAGCCGAACCTGCTGGCGGCCGGCCAGATCGGCGGGAAGACCTACGGCATCCCGATCGGCGCCAACACCCTCGCCTTGTACTACAACAAGGAAGTCCTGAGCAAGGCCGGCGTCGACCCGGCGGCGATCAAGGACTGGGCGGCGCTGACCGCGGCCCTGGAAAAGGTGAAGGCGTCCGGTAAGAAGGGCATCACCTTCTCGGCGATCGGCACCGAGGAGGGCAGCTTCCAGTTCCTGCCCTGGTTCTGGGGTTCCGGCGCCGACCTGACCCAGCTCGACTCGGCCCAGGGCATCGCCTCGCTGGAGTTGTGGAACGGCTGGGTGAAGAGCGGGTACGCGCCCAACTCGGTCCTCAACAACACCCAGACCACCAGCTGGCAGGAGTTCGCCACCGGCGACTTCGCGTTCAGCGAGAACGGCACCTGGCAGCTGGCCAACGCCAAGAAGACCGGCTTCGAGTACGGCATCATCCCGATCCCGTCGCAGGCCGGCGGCACCGCGCCCGCCCCGACCGGCGGCGAGTTCGTCACCGCCCCGGTGCAGGCCAAGACCGGCCGGTACGCGGTGACCGAGAAGCTGATCGCCTGCCTGACCAGCGCCGACAACGCCTACACCACGGACACCACACTCTCCTACATCGCGGCGACCGAGGCCGTGCAGCAGAAGCAGGTGGCCGCCAACGAGGAACTGAAGGTGTGGGTCGACGCGGTCAAGGCCGCCAAGGGCCGGACCAGTGACGACCTCGGCACCAAGTACCCGAAGATCTCCCAGCCGATGTGGACCGCCTTCCAGGCGGCGCTGAGCGGCTCGGCCTCCCCCGCCGACGCGCTCAAGACGGCGCAGACCACGGCCGCCGCAGCCACCAAGTGACGATGGCACACGACGTGATGACCCGCGCCTCCGCCGCCGCCTCCGCTCAAGCGAAGGCGGGGGCGGGGGCGCGGCCTCCCCGGCGGCGGCGCGGGGCCGGGCACTGGACGGCGTGGGCGTTCCTGGCGCCGGTCGTCGTCTACCTGGTCGCCTTCTACGCCTACCCGCTGTACCGCAACCTCGATCTGAGCCTGCGCCACTACACGGTCCGCTCGTTCGTGCAGGGCGACGCCCCGTTCTCCGGGCTGGACAACTACCGGACCGTGTTCGCCGATCCGACCTTCGGGCCGGCGTTGCTGCACACGCTGGTGTTCACGTTCGTGAGCATCGCGTTCCAGTTCGCCATCGGGCTGGCGCTGGCGGTGTTCTTCGCGCAGAACTTCAGGTTGTCGGCAACGTTGCGGGCTCTGTTCCTCGTCCCGTGGCTGCTGCCGTTGATCGTCAGCGCGTCGACATGGACGTGGATGCTCAACAGTGACTCCGGCATCGTCAACGCTGCACTTGAGTTGATCCATGTTGATCCGGTCAATTGGTTGACGTCGCCGGACTGGGCGTTGACCAGCGTCATCATCGCGAACGTCTGGATCGGCATCCCGTTCAACCTGGTCGTGCTGTACAGCGGCCTCCAGGCCATCCCGGCCGATGTGTACGAGGCGGCCGCCATCGACGGCGCGACCGGATGGCAGCGGTTCTGGCGGATCACGTTCCCGCTGCTGCGGCCGGTCTCGGCGATCACGCTGCTGCTCGGTCTGGTCTACACGCTCAAGGTCTTCGACATCATCTGGATCATGACCAAGGGCGGTCCGGCGGACGCGTCGACGACGTTCGCGACCTGGTCCTACCGGCTCAGCTTCGGCAACCTGCTGCCCGAGTTCGGTCCGGGCGCGGCGGTCGGCAACCTGCTGATCATCATGGCGCTCTTCTTCGGCCTGCTCTACATCCGCTTCCAGAGGAGGCAGGCATGACCGCTCCCGCACCCCAGGGCCGCGGCCGAGAGCCCCGCGAGCAGGCATCCGGCGAACGCAACCCGGGCGGGCGAGCGTCGCGCGGGCATGCGGCCGGGCGATGGAAACGGCACGCCAAGACCGGGCTCGGGCTGTTCTTCACGGCGGTCATGCTGTTCCCGATCTACTGGATGATCAACGTGTCGCTCACCAAGGACACCGACATGCGGGCCGACCCACCGCACCTGCTCCCCCTCGACGGGACGCTGGAGGGATACCGCGCCGTCATCGAGCAGCAGATGCCGTACCTCGGAACGAGTTTGATCGTGGGTCTCGGCACGGTGGCCCTGACCCTCGCGCTCTCCGCGCCCGCCGGTTTCGCCCTGGCGAAGCTGCGCCCGAAGGGCGGCGGCGCACTCAGCTTCGTGTTGCTGATCGCCCAGATGATCCCGGGAATCATCATGGCGATGGGTTTCTACGCCATCTATCTGCGGCTCGGCGTGCTCAACACGGTGCCCGGCCTGATCCTGGCGGACTCCACCATCGCGGTCCCGTTCGGCGTGCTGATCTTCACGGCGTTCATGTCCGGCATCCCCGACGAGCTGATCAACGCGGCGCTGATCGACGGCGCGAGCCGGTGGCGCACCTTCGTCTCGGTGATCCTGCCGGTGTCACGCAACGCGATCGTCACGGTGTCACTCTTCGCGTTCCTGTGGGCGTGGTCGGACTTCGTCTTCGCCAGCACTCTCGACGGCGGCGGTGACGCCCAGCCGATCACCCTCGGCATCTACCAGTACATCGGCAACAACAACCAGCAGTGGAACGCGATCATGGCGACCGCCGTGGTCGCCTCCATCCCCGCAACGCTGCTGCTCATCATCGCCCAGCGTTACGTCGCGGCCGGCGTCACCGCCGGCGCAGTCAAGGACTGAGGAACCACATGTCTGCACTCCAGGGCCCCGTCGTGCCCACGCCCGATGCCCTCGCCGCGCTCCGGCCGCTGCCCGCCGACGCGGTGCGGCTCACCCCGGACGGTCTGCTCGGCGCCTGGCAGGAACGCAACGCGGCGTCCACATTGCCGCACTGCGTCACCCGGCTGTCCACCCACGGCAACCTGGACAATCTGCGCCGGGTCACCGGGGATTCCGACACCGCGTTCACGGGTTTCTGGTTCGCCGACACCGATGTGCACAAGACGCTCGAGGCGGCGTTCTGGTCGGGCAGCCAACCGGCCTTCGTGGAGGAGGCCGCCGCCCTGCTGGAGAAGGCCCAGGACGCGGACGGCTACCTGGACTCCTACTACCAGGATCCGGAGCACCGGTCCCGGCAGTGGACGGAGCTGCACTTCAGCCACGAGATGTACACGGCCGGCCATCTGATCCAGGCGGCGGTCGCCGCGGCACGTTCCGCGCCCGGCGATCCGGTGGCCCAGCAGGTCGTCTCGGTCGCGCGCCGTTTCGCCGATCTTCTGGTGCAACGGTACGGGCAATCGCGCGAGACCGACGGCCATCCGGAGATCGAGACCGCCCTCGCCGAGTTGTACCGGGTGACCGGGCACCGCCCGTACCTCGATCTGGCCGCCCGTTTCCTCGACAACCGTGGCCACGAGGTGCTGGGGCCGGGCCGGTTCGGGCCGGCCTACTACCAGGACCACCAACCGCTGCGCGACACCGAGGAGGTGACCGGCCACGTGGTCCGGCAGCTCTACCTGCTGGCCGGCGCGGTCGACGTGGCCGTGGAGACCGGTGACCGGGAGCTGCTGGCGGTCGCCGAGCGGCTGTGGGACTCGGCGCTGGACAGCCGCACCTACATCACCGGCGGGCAGGGTTCCCGGCACCGGGACGAGGCCTACGGCGACGCCTACGAGCTGCCGCCGGACCGTGCCTACGCCGAGACCTGCGCCGCGATCGCGAGTTTCCAGCTCGGCTGGCGGCTGCTGCTCGCCACCGGCAAGGTGAAGTACGCCGACGAGATGGAGCGGGTGCTCTACAACGCGATCGCCGCGAGCACCGCCGTCGACGGGACCGCGTTCTTCTACTCCACCCCGTTGCAGCGCCGCACCGGCCACGACGGCGGCGGGGAGAACGCGCCCGGTCACCGTCTGGACTGGTACGAGTGCGCCTGCTGCCCGCCGAACCTGGCCCGGCTGATGGCGTCCCTGCACACCTACGCCGCCACCGGTGACGACAACGGTCTTCAACTGCACCTCTACGCCGACGGCACGGTGTCGGCGGGCGGGCACGCGGTCACCGTGGAGACCCGGTACCCGTGGGACGAGCAGATCACCGTCACCGTCACCTCGCCGTCCGACCAGCCGTGGACGCTGTCGCTGCGGATCCCGGCCTGGTGCCCGGACGCCCGGCTCGCCGTCAACGGCACCCCGGCCCCGTCCCGTGACCAGGTCAAGGACGGCTACCTGCGCCTGCACCGCATCTGGCATCCCGGCGACCGGATCGTGCTCACCCTGGCCATGCCGGTCCGCCTGGTCGCCGCGCACCCCCGGGTGGACGCCGTCCGCGGCACGGCCGCCCTGACCCGCGGCCCGCTCGTGCACTGCCTGGAACACGCCGACCTGCCCACGTCCGGGCCACTGGCCGGCGCCCTGTTCGAGGATCTGGAACTCGACCCGGCCGCCCCGGCCGCGGTCGCCTACCACGGCAGCGGCCTGGCGCCGGTCACGTTGCGGGTCGGGGTCCGTCTCCGAACGGCGTCCGGCGGCCCGCTCTACCGGGACCTGAACCGGACCGGACCGCCCCCGGCGGCGACCACCACGGTCACCGCCATCCCCTACTTCCTGTGGGCCAACCGCGAACCCGGCCCGATGCGGGTCTGGATCCCGCTGGCGCCACGGGAGGAGTAAACCGTCCCCTTCCCCCATCCACCGAGGTGAACCGTGCGCTACAGACCCGCAGTTCTCCTACTGGTCCTGGCCGGGCTGGCCGTCCCCAGCCCGGCACAGGCCGCCGGCAACACCCTCACCGTCAACGTCGGCACCGTCGTCCGGCCGGTCACCCATGTCGCCTCCGGCGGCCTGTACGCCGTGGACACCGGTACGAAACCGCCGCTGGAGCAGATGTACCCGCTCCGGCTCAACCACCTGACCCAGCCGCCGCCCGGCGTTCAGCAGCTCGGCAACGGCGCCACCACCCCCTGCTGCGACGGCGCGCTGGTCGCCGGGAAGGTCACCAGCGGCGGCGCCCAGCAGTTCTGGCGGCTGCCGGACATCTACAAGGACTTCCCGTACAAGTGGGTGAGCTGGACCGACTGGGAGTCCAAGGTCCGCACCATGGTGCAGACCCGGCTCAACGCCACGACCACCACCAACGTCGACGGCTACGAGCTGTGGAACGAACCCGACTGGACCTGGAACACCAGCGCCGCCGGGACGTTCAACGCGGGCTGGACCCGTACCCACAGGTTGATCCGCACGCTCGACACGGTGACCCCGATCGTCGGGCCCAGCCACTCGATCTACAACCACGACTGGATGGTCAGCTTCCTCACCAACGCCCGCGACACCGGCACCCTGCCCGACGTGATCGTCTGGCACGAGCTGGACAACGACAGCTACCTCAACGTGCAGGCGCACGTCGCCGACTACCGGGCGATCGAGTCGTCACTGGGCATCTCGGCGCGACCGATCTCGATCAACGAGTACGCCTCCCCGTCCCAGGTGGACATCCCGAGCGTGGCCGTGCACTACATGGCGGTCTTCGAGCGGCACGGCATCCGGTCGGCGGAGCGTGCCTACTGGTACGAGGCGGGCACCCTCAACGGCCTGCTGTACAACAACGCGCCGACCTCGTCGTACTGGACCTACAAGTGGTACGGCGACATGGCCGGCAACATCGTGCAGACCGTCCCCGGCTCGTGGCTGGAGGGTGTCGCCGCCTACGACAGCACCCGCAAGGTCGTGAACGTGGTGCTGGGCGGGGACAGCGGCGACAACACGGTCCGGGTCAACGGGCTGGGCGCGCTCGGCTCGCAGGTGCGGGTCACCCTGTCACGCAGCGGCACGACCGGCCGGACCACCAGCCAGAGCGCGCCGATCGCGGTGTCGTCGGCCACCTACACGGTGTCGAGCGGCAGCATCAGTGTGCCGGTGACCGGCATGCATGCATGGGATTCGTATCAACTGTTGATTACACCCACCTCGGGTGTGCCGACATGGCAGCAGCGGTACGAGGCGGAGAACGCCACTGTCGTCAACGCGAACCGGTTCTCGTCCGGCTCGGCGTCCAACGGCGGGTACGTCGGGCAGATCGACGGTTCGGCGAACCCCCGTAACCAGTCGTTCGTCGACTTCCTGGTCAACGTGCCGACAGCGCGGTCGTACACGATGACGATCGGGTACGCCAACGCGACCGGGGCGACGGCCACGCACGGGCTGGCGTACAACGGGGGCGGCTGGCAGACGATCAGCTACCCGCCGACCGCCGCGTGGGGTGTGTTCGGTTCGACGGTGAACGCCACGGTCACGCTGAAGGCGGGCTGGAACCTGATCCGCCTGGCCAAGGGCTCACCGAACCTGACGGCCGGCACGGGTTACGCCGAACTCGACTACATCAACCTCGCCTGACACTGTTTCTCCTGATCAGCCCATGGGTACTCCATCATGAAAGATCCACACACGGGGGTATCCGACATGACGGGAACTCATGGGCTGATCACCATCACGATGCTCGGGTCAGGACTGCTCGCCGGCGTGGCACCGCCGGCCCGCGCCGACGCCGGGACGTGCAGCGCGCCACGGCACGTCGCCTTCGGCACGCCGGGCCACGACACCCGGATGGACGTACGGCTGTGCCTGCTGCACGGCACACCCACCCGCGGCGCCTACGCCCACGTCGCCTGGGCCCGGGGCGGTGACGACGACGGGGAACGCGGGTTCGACGCGCTCACCCTCCACTACCACCTGCAACGGCACGACGAGAACATCGCCCTCGGCACCTGCGACCTCGCGCCCCGCCTCAACGCGACCGCCACCGGCGCCTACAAGTGCGAGAAGGTGGAACTGCGGGTCCCGGCCGCGGGCGGCTGGAGCGCCGACGGCTACCTCGAGTACGACCTCGACCGCGACGGCGAGGGCCTGAAACGCGTGGACCTGCGCGGTTCACCGGTCGCCGAACACTGACCGTCAACGGTTCGGGCAAGACCATTTTCGGTACGGGCAATGCACGCCGAGCCGTTAGGGTCGCCCCCATGGAACTGTTCGGAACGGTGGCCGGCCTCTATGACACCGCCCGCCCGGGTTATCCGCCGACGGTCGCCGACATGATCCTGGAGTACCACGGCGGCGTCCCCGCCTCGATGGTCGAGATCGGCGCGGGCACCGGCAAGGGCACCGAGGTCTTCGCCGCCGTCGGCGCGCCGCTGACCTGCATCGAGCCGGATCCCCGGATGGCCGCCGTGCTCGCCGGGCGGTTTCCCCGGGCGAACATCCACGCGGGGTCCTTCGAGGAGTGGGCGCCTCCGGCCGGCGGTGTCGGCCTGATCGCCTGCGCGATGGCGTGGCATTGGCTGGATCCGGGACGCCGCAACGATCTCGCCTGCGCCGCGCTCGCGCCCGGTGGCACGCTGGCCGTCCTCGGTCACCGCTACGGCTACCAGGATCCGGAGCAGGGCACCGCCGTTCAGGAGGCGCTGAACGCCCTCGACCCGACCGTTCAGGAGCGGCCGGTCGACTGGTTCCACGACGACGTTCTCGCATCCGGGCGCTTCACCGGCGTACGGAAGAAGGTCCTGAACACCAGCCTGCCCCTCGCCAAGGGCGACTATCTCGCTCTGATCCGGACCTTCGGTCCGTTCCTGCGCCACTCCCCCGAGGTGCAGCGGAAGGGTCTCACCGCGCTGGGCCGCCTGATCGACGGCTTCGGCGGCACGGTGGTCCTGGATCTGCGCACCACCCTGGTTCTCGCCACCCGGGAGCCGAACGCCGGGTATTGACATCTACGAATCGATCAACAAGGGTGGCGATGAATCGCTCTGGGAGCGATTCCATCCACGGGGGATGATCAAGTTTTCGCTGCCCAGCGCCGGCCGACGGCCGGTCATGTGGCGTGCGCCCTTCCCCGCGGTGCAGGGGTCCGTCGACCCCAGTCAACCGATCGAGAGGGAATGACCGAGTGAGACGCATGGCATCCGTGCTGTCGGTGTTGGTGCTGTCGTTCGGCTTCGCCGGCGTCGCCCAGGCTGCGCCGGCCGAACCGGCCCCCGCCGCCGGCGGGCAATACCGGCTCACCGATTTGAAGAGTTCGCAGGAGGCGCAGACCACGCGCGCCACGATGTCCGCCACCACCGTCGACCCGGCGGAAACCATTCACCGCGGCCAGTACGCCAAGACCGGAGCCTCCCTGCGCGCTCCGAGCACCACCATCGAGGAATGCGCCGCCGACGAATGGGCCGACCGGTCCGGCGGCTTCGTCATCGACCACTTCAACTGGTGCCACACGGTGGTGTACAGCACCGAGCTGGAGGTCTGCCAGATCAGGATCTTCGTCTGCGTCCGCAGTCAGGAGATCGGCGACATCAGCTGGCGGATGACCACGAAGGGCGAGGGCTGGGACGCGACGCAGCCGGCCCTGGACCCCCGGTACAGCCAGATCTCGTTCACCACCCGCATTCACGACATCCAGACCGACAATCCGATGCTGGACGCGATGGTGCTCCAACTGAACCTGGTGTGCGACGGGAACGGCGTTCCCTGCCTGCACCAGCTGGGTGACGACGTGGAGCCCCGCACGATCGCCGAGTGGAAGCACAACAGCGACACCGTCTTCCGTTACCAGTCCGATCCGGGGTACGGCCTCGGCGTGGACAAGGTCAGCTTTTTCGACTTCCACATCAAGTCGACCGCGAGTTACCCCGCCGCGAACACGGTGGCCGACGACACCGGCGACAACGGCTACCGCTGCGACGAGGCGACCTATCTACAGGGCGACCGCGGGTGCGTCTTCGACCGGGTGTCGGAGCTGTTCCCGATGGCGATGGACGAGTACCAGAACTACCGTAAGGCCGCGCTGCACATCTACGACGCCATGTACCAACCGCAGAACACCCGGCCGGTGCTGGAAGGCAAGAAGGTGGCCGGAGATCCCTTCGCCGACCAACCCCGGCCACTGCACCGCATCTACGAGCCGTACGACGCGACGATCGTGCGCGACAACAACAACGAGGCGGTCCGCACCTGCCGGGAATGGTGGGGCGCCGACTACTCGCAGGGCGGGCAGTTCGAGTGTGACGAATACCCGTTCAAGTCCACCTATCAGGGCGCCTCGCAATCCAACGGCCACTACTCCGCACGGGTCATCGACGGCTCGGACAACGCCTCCGGCGGCGCCGTCCTCGGCGGCTGGTACGAATCGCAGCGCATCCTGCACAACGACCCGTTCTACGTGCTGCTCGGCTTCACCGGCACGGGTGGCGGCGGTGGCGGCGGTGGCGTGATCCCGGACTCGGCGCCGACCGTGAACGCGGGCGAGGACATCACCACCGACGAGGGCGCACCCGGCACGTTGCGCGGCGCCGTCCACGACTTCGAAGGCGCCCCGTCGACCCGGTGGACCTACCGGGTCACCTCCGGCCGCGACGGCATGTCCTGCACCCTCGCCACGCCGGAACGGCCGGTCACCCGGATCACCTGTAACGACGAGGGCACCGTCGAGGTCACCCTGACCGCCGACGACGGTCTCAACACGCCGGTGTCCGACCGGGCCACCGTCACGGTCCGCAACGCCCCGCCGAGTGTGAAGATCAACGGCCCGGATCCGTGGCAGGTCTTCAAGGCGGGCGCCGCGGTGAATCTCAACGCGCCGTTCACCGACCCCGGTGTCCTCGACACGCACACCTGCTCGGTCCGCTGGGACGACGGCGGCGGCGCCGACACCTACCCGGCGGAGTCGCACACCTGCGACCGGCGGCACACCTTCGCACACGCCGGCATGTACACGATCTCGGTCACCGTCACCGACGACGGGGGCGCCTCGGACACCGCCACCACGATGATCGTCGTCTACGACCCGGAGGCCGGTTTCGTCAACGCCGACGGCGCCTTCACCTCGGCGGCGAGCGCCTGGGCCGCGAAGCCCACCGCCGGCTCGATGTCGTTCCACCTGGCCGGGAACTACTACCACACCGACACGGTGACCGGGACGGCGAAGGCGTACCTCGCGAACACCGACCTGCGCCTGGACGCCGGCAACAAGGGCCTGGAATGGCTGGTGGTCACCCCCGACGGCAAGGTCGCCGCACGAGGGAAGGCGACAGTCAACGGCCAGAGCGGGTACGGCTTCGTCTACTACGGATACGACGGCTGCACCACCGGCCGGGCCGGTCAGTGCCAGGCTGGCGACGACCGTTTCCGGCTGGTGATCTGGCCGCTGAGCAGCGGCGCTCATCCCGGCAACGAGACCTGGTACGACAACCGGCCGGAAGCCGGCTACGACGTGGACGTCACCGAGCCGCAGAACCTCACCGCCGGCGCGGTGACCATCCACCCCGTCACCGGTCCCTGACCGGTACAGCGGTGCCCGGCCGATCGGCCGGGCACCGCTGTACCGTCCCTGATGACCGTCCCGGGAGGGTTCATGCCGCCGATCAGCCGGTTCCAGTACGCTCCGCGCGTCGACCACCGCATGTTCGTCCTGCTCGACCCGCGCAGCCGGCCCACACCGCTGGACGAGGGGCTACCCGAACACGATGAGATCCTGCGCGCCGGACAGCACGGCGTGGTGTTCCGTTCCGGCGGCGACCTGTTCCGGCCGGCCGTCACGATCGAGCGATGGGCCGCCGACCCGGGCACGGCCGACGGCGAGTGGGACGAGGTCGCCGAGGCGTCGCTGTCCGCGCCGTCGGGCCGGCTGCGGCTGCGCTCCATCATGGGGGAACCGGCCGGCCCGGACCTGGAGGTGGAGGGTTCGCAGCGGCTACGGGCGCACACCCGCGGCCGGGGCGAGGCGATGGAGCGGCTGACCGTCGAGACCGGCTACGCCGGTGTCGAGGAGTGGTTGATCCAGTTGTGGCCCACGCGGGCATAGACAGGCCGCCACCGATTCTCAGCCGCGCAGCGGTTTTCCGGTCGCGGTGCGGCGCAGCTCCGTCACGACGGCGATCTCTTTCGGTCGTTCGGCGCGGGACAGCCGGGTGGTGAGCCAGTCCCGCAGCTGGTCGGCGGTCAGCGTACGGCCGGGGTGAATCTCCACGGTGGCCCGCAGCCGCCGGCCGAACTCGCCGTCCGCGACCGGTTCCAGCAGCACGTCCGCGACGTCGGGATGGCTGGTGATCACGGCGGCCACCGGGCCGGGATACACGTTCTCGCCACCGGAGACGATCATGTCGTCGAGCCGGCCGTCGACGAACAGCCGTCCGGCCGGGTCGAGATGGCCGAGGTCGCCGGTGGGGTGCCAGCGGCCGTCCGGATGCCAGCCCCGCACCCGGATCTCGCCGATGCGGCCCAGCGGCAGCGGTGTGCCGTCCGGGGCGGCGATCCGGACCTGTACGCCGCGGGGTGCCCGCCCGACCGTGCCGGGCGCGGCCCGCAGATCGGCCGGGGTGGCCATCGCGGCCCAGCCGGCCTCGGTGGTGGCGTACATGTTGAACGTCCGGTCCCCGAACCGCTCGCGCAGCCGTTCGCACAGGTCACGGTCGAGCGGGGCGGCGCCGCTGATCACCGCCCGCAGCGAGCCGAGATCCGGCCACGCCGACTCCGGCAGGGCGCAGATGCGGCGCAGCTGGACCGGCAACGCGAAGAGCAGGCCGGCCCGGTTGGCGGCGACCGCGGCCAGGATCCGCTCCGGGTCGCCACCGGGCACGAGCACCACGGGAGCGCCCAGAGTGAGGCCGGCGGACAGGTAGGTGAGACCGTAACCGTGATGCGGCGGGGTGGCCACCACGATGGGCTCGCCGGGCCGCACCGGCGTCAACCGCAGATGGGTGGTGACCGGCCCGAGCAGCATGCGCAGCGGCAGCGGGCGGGAGACGGCGCGGGGTACTCCGGTGGTGCCGGAGGTCAGCACGTACACATTGCCCGGTCGCCGCGCCGCAGCGGGAGGAGGGCCCTCCCCGGCGATCAGATCCGGCCAGGCATGCGTGGCGTCGCCGCCGATCAGATCCGGCCACGGCGTCGCGGGAAGGCCGGCGTCCGGGTCGTGCACCAGCCGGCCGATCCGCTCCTGTTTCACCACCGCCGCGAGGCGATCGCCGGGCAGGTCCGGTGGCAGCAGGATCACATCGGCGCCCAGCCGGGACAGCCCGGCCGCGGCCGCCACGAACCCGCGGTGCCCGCCGCAGGCCAGGCCGACCCGGTCGCCGGGCCCTACGCCGAGGGCCGCCGCGCCCGCCGCGCAGGCGCCGGCCATCTCGTCCAGCTCCGGGTAGGTGACCGGCCCGTCCGCGTCGACCAGGGCGATCCCGCCGGGCGGTCCGGCGGCGAGCGCGGTGGCGAGGCTGCGCCCGTGCCGGCGACTGGCGCGCAGCAGCCGTACCACCCGGCCGGGCCGCCACAGACCGGTCGCGGCCAGCACCCGCAACGGTTCGGCGGCGTCGATCGCCCGTACCCCGGCGGCCAGCGTCCGTTCGACGGTCCGCGGCATCGCCGCCGCGACGACCGCGCCGAGCCGGGCCCACCACGGCGACCAGGAGCTGCGGTGCGCCACCGACCGGCAGACGATCTCCGCGGCCTCGGCCGCCGACATCATCGGGGCCCGCGCATAGTGCGGCGTGGGCGCGCTCATCCGGGTGCGGACCAGATTGAGGTACGCCGTACTGACGGTGACGTGGTCGCGCCGCAGCTCGACGGCGGCGCTGCGCAGCCACGTGTCGAACGCGGCCTTCGACGAGTGGTAGGCCGACCAGAGCGGCGTGTGCAGGGACAACCCGGCGGTGGAGACGTTGACGATGTGCCCGCCGCCGGCCGCCCGCATCGCCGGGAGCAGCACGAGCAGCAGCTGGACCGGGCCGAGGTGGTTGACGCCGATGGTGCGCTGGATGTCGTGGAACCGGTCGGCGGTGTCCGCGACCGATCGCCGGATGGACCGCCCGGCGTTGCTGACCACCACGTCGATCCGGGGATGGCCGGCCACCAGCTCGGCGGCCAGGGCGGCGGCCGCCTCCGGTGACGACAGATCGGCCGGGTGGGTGAAGGCGCGCCCGCCCGCCGCCTCGATCTCCGCGCGTACCTCGTCGAGGCGTTCGGCGGTGCGCGCCACCAGCAGCACGGTGGCGCCGGCCGCGGCGAGCCGGCGGGCCGTGGCGGCGCCGATCCCCTCGGAGGCGCCGGTGATCAGCACCGTGCGGCCGGACACGGCGGCCCGCAGCCGGCGTTCCCGCGGGCCGCGACCGGTGATGCCCGCCATGATCCGCATCCATC
Source organism: Actinoplanes lobatus (assembly GCF_014205215.1). Taxonomy (NCBI): domain Bacteria; kingdom Bacillati; phylum Actinomycetota; class Actinomycetes; order Micromonosporales; family Micromonosporaceae; genus Actinoplanes; species Actinoplanes lobatus. The sequence goes on along the minus strand of NZ_JACHNC010000001.1, from coordinate 5,866,761 downwards.
GCCCGAGGTGATTCACCGGACCATTGTGAGGCCCGGCACCGCTGTGGCGTCAGGCGCCATGATCGTCGCCGAACTCGGGCGGCAGGTCGTCGCTGAGCAGGTCCTCGGCGCGGCCTTCGAGCAGCTTGGCGGTCTCGGTGGAGCGCGGCAGCATGGTGTCCTCGTACGCGCGAACCGCCTCGTCGACGGTTGCGGAGCCGGCGAGCGCGAGCGCGAGCTCGGCGGCGTCGAGCATGGCGAGGTTGACGCCGACGCCGAGCGGGGGCATGAGGTGGGCGGCGTCACCGAGCAGGGTGACGGTGGGATTGTGCTCCCAGGCGTGCGGAACGCCGAGCGCGAAGATCGGCCGGTCGAGGTAGGGGCCGTCGTTGTCGCTGATCATCTGTCGCAGGTGAGGGGACCAGCCGGCGAACTCGTCGAGCAGGTGGGCCCGGATACCGGCGGTGTCGCCGGGCCGCAGACCGGCGGCGGTGATCCAGTCGGCCGGGACCCGGCGGATGATGTAGACGCGGATGTGGTCGCCGCTGCTGCGCTGGCCCCACAGCGCGCGCTGCCCGTCGGCGCCGGTGGCGCTGCCCGGGCCGACCAGCGCGGACAGCTCGGTGTGCCGATCCTCCACGTCATGGAACCAGGCTTCGGTGAAGCTCACGCCGGTGTACCGCGGGACGGCGGGTGAGACGGCCGGGCGGACACGGGAGAACGCTCCGTCGGCGCCGATGACCAGGTCCGTCTCGACGACGGTGCCGTCGGCGAAGTGCAGTGTGCGGGGACCGTCGGCGGGCCCGCCGACGTGGGTGAGCGCCCGGCCCCACCGTACGGTGCCTGGCGACAGCGAATCGAGCAGGAGGTCGCGCAGCTGGCCCCGGTCGATCTCGGGTTTGAACAGCTCGTCCTCCGCCGGGACGATGCGGGCCCGCAGCTCGCCGTCGGTGCCGAGGACGCGCATCTCCTGGCCCTCCGGGCGGCACAGCCGGAGGAACTCGTCGAGCAGGCCGGCCTCGCGCAGGGCGAGCTGGCCGTCGCCGGCCCGCAGGTCGAGGGTGCCGCCCTGGTCGCGGGCGTCGCGGCCGGGGTCGCGGTCGTGGACGGTGACCGCGATGCCGTGCCGTTGCAGGATGCGGGCGCAGGTGAGCCCGGCGGGCCCGGCACCGACGACGCTGATCCGGGCCTGCCTGGTGGGTGTTGTCATGGCTTCAGAAAAGCAGAACGAGTTCAAAAGTGCAACGAGTCAACTTTTTGCCTGATGCCACCTACCCCTATACTCGGCTCATGACCCAGACCCCTGTCGGCCGTCGGGAGCGCAAGAAGGCGGCGACGCGGCAGGCGATCGCCGACGCGGCTCTCCGCCTGTTCCTCGAGCACGGTTACGACCGGGTGAGCCTGCGCGACATCGCCGACGCGGCCGATGTGTCGACCACGACGCTGTTCAAGCACTTCTCCGGCAAGGAAGCGCTGGTCTTCGACCAGGAGCAGGACAACGAGGCTCAACTGATCGCGGTGGTGCGCGGGCGGGCCGCCGGACGGGACATGGTGGAGGCTCTCCGCGAGCACCTGCTGGGCGCCTACCTTCCCATCGCGGGGCATCCCCAGGCGGCCGAGTTCGTCGCCCTGGTCGACACCACGCCGGCGCTGCGGTCGTACGCCGAACGCATGTGGACCCGGCACACCGACAGTCTCAGCGCCGCCATCGCCGAGGAGTGCGGCGTGGACCACGACGACCTCGCCTGCGTGACGTTGGCCAGATTCGTACTCGAGATCCCCGCCCTCGTCCGCGGCCGGCCGGACCCTCGCGCCGCCATCGAGGCGATCTTCGACATCCTGGCGCAGGGCTGGGCGCCACCGGACGGCGTCAGGTGACCAGGCCGCGACGGTAGGCGTAGACCACGGCCTGGACCCGGTCGCGCAGGTCCAGCTTGGTGAGGATCCGCGAGACGTACGTCTTGACCGTCTCCTGGCTGATCACCAGGGTCGCCGCGATCTCGCTGTTGGACAGTCCGTTCGCGATCAGGCACAGCACTTCCAGCTCGCGGGCGCTCAGCGGCACGTCACCAGGGGTGCCCGCGGCGGGGCGGATCCGGGCCGCGTACCGGCCGACGAGTTGACGGGTGACCTCGGGGGCGAGCAGCGCGGCACCGGCCGCCACGGTGCGGATGCCGTGCAGCAGGTGCGCCGGCGGGGCGTCCTTGAGCAGGAAACCGCTGGCACCGGCCCGTAGTGACTCGTAGACGTACTCGTCGAGGTTGAAGGTCGTCACGACCAGCACCTTGACCGGATGCGGCACGCCCGCGCCGGCGAGCTGGGCGGTGGCCTCGATGCCGCCGAGACCGGGCATGCGTACGTCCATCACCACCACGTCCGGCTCGAGTTCACGGGCGAGCGCGACCGCGGCGTGGCCGTCACCGCAGTCACCGACCACCGCCATGTCCGGCTGGGCGCCGATGATCGTGGCGAATCCGGTCCGGATCAACGGCTGATCGTCACAGACCAGCACCCGGATCACGAGCCCACCCCGACCGGAATCCGTGCGGTGACCAGAAAACCGCCATCGGCGCCCGGGCCCGCGGTGAAGTCTCCACCCAGCGTGCCGACGCGCTCGCGCAACCCGGCCAGGCCGCGCCCGCTCCCACCGGGTGACGCCGTGCTCGACCCCGATCCGTCCGTGCTGATCCGCACGTCGATCTCCCCCACCCCGTAGCGCACCGTGACGCTGGTCCGCGCGCCGTGGTCGTACTTGAGGGCGTTCGTCAGCGCCTCCTGCGCGACGCGGTAGACGGTGGCGCCCGCACCGCCCGGGGTGTCCGGCGAACTGCCCTGCTCGACCAGCTCCACCGGCTGCCCGGCCCGCCGGGTCTGTTCGACCAGCACCCGCAGCTCATCGCCATGAGCGGGGTTGAGCAGGTCGAGCAGGTGACGCAGGTCGGCGATCGCGTGCCGCCCGGTGCCCGACACCGCGGTCAGCGCCTCGTCGAGCCGCTCGGGTGCCGCGGCCAGGTATCGCGCCGCCTCGGCCTGCACCACCATCGCGGTCACGTGGTGCGTCACCACGTCGTGCAGCTCCCGTGCGATCCGGGTGCGTTCGGCGACCCGCGCCGTCTCCTCCGCATGCCGGCGGTGTTCCGTCTCGGCCAGCCGGTTGCGCCGTATCCCGTCCCCGACCGCCCACAGGGAGGCCAGCACCGCGTAGAACAGCACCACCACGTCGAATCCGAGTTGCCCCATGCGGGCCAGCACGGCGGCCAGCGCGAGGAACGCGGCGGACGCCACGATCACCGTCGCCCGGCGGTGACGTGCAATGTGGATGCCCGCGCTGATCAGCGCGATCGACAGGGCGGTGCCGCCGAGCGTGTTCCAGCCGCAGAGCTGGTCGGCCGCGAAGCCGGCGAACACCAGGGCCAGACTGGAAGTGGGCCATTTACGGCGGATCGCCAGCGGCAGGCACTCGACGGTGATGACGAGCACGCCCCAGACGCCGAACGGCCGGGCCGGCACCAGGTCGGCGAGCTGGGTGCCGTGCCGGTGCCAGGCCGGAACCAGGGCCAGCGCGGTGAGCAGCAGCGCGACCGGCAGGTCCTGGACGGTGACGTCAAGGCGGCGCCACTGGTCCCGCAGATCGGCGACGCTCTTCACCCGTCGAGTTTAGAGGCGAGCGCGGGCTCGGCGTTGCGGCGCCTCGGCATCAGGTTGCCGCGGCGGTGGGCCAGCCACAGGAACACCGCCGTGACCAGAACGCCGGCCACCACGGTGAAGACGCTCGCCTCCGGGCCGAACCGCCCACCGCTGATGAGCGCGTCACCGGTCGACTCCGAGTCCAGAACCGCCTGCTGTACGCCGTTTCCGGAGACCGCGGAGCCGAAGATCGCGGACTGCGCGTAGTTCCAGCCGAAATGCAGGCCGATCGGCAGCCACAGGCTACGGGTGGCGACGTACGCGGACGTCAGCATGCCGCCACCGGAGATCGCGATACAGAGCGCGCCCCACAACGTGGCGTCCTTGTTGAGCAGGTGCATGCCACCGAACACCAGCGCCGACCCCACCAGCGCAAGCCACGTGCCGGTGAGCTTCTCCAGATGCCGGAACAACACGCCCCGGAAGATCAGCTCCTCGGTCGTCGCGGCCGCCGCCATGAACCCGATCAGGCCCACCGCGTTGACCGGGTCGTCGCCGAGCCCGACGATCCGGTAACCGCCGTTGGCCGCGATCACGCCGATCACCGCCGCGAAGATCGAGATACCCATCAGCGTGCCCCTGACCAGCCCGGAGGCAGCCGCCCGGCCGGCCAGCTCGGTCACCGCACGCTTCTCGGTGGCCCGGACCACGCCGTAGTAGACCGCCGTCGTGAAGAACGCGGCGCCCACGCCCACGGCCAGCGAGAGCCAGACGTTGCCGTCCACTGAACGGACCGCCAGACCGGCCACGAACGTGGCCGCTACCACCGCGACGAACTGAAGAAGGAACCGCATGACACACCCTTCGCAGAATCCGCGGCAGGCCACCGCGACTGCGAAGAAAACTACGGATCGTCACGAGAGAAAACGTCACCTCTCGGCGGACACTTGCGTGTAGCTCGCCCGAGCTACACGCCCGGAGACGGCCCGCCGCCACAGCACGATCGGCGGTATCGCGAACACCAGGCCGGCCAGTCCGAGCACACTGATCGCTACCCCGGCGCCGATCCGCTCGGCGACCAGCCCCGCGACGGCCGCCCCGATGCCGTGCGCCGTCAGGTTCGTGGACGCCGCGATGCCCATGCCCCGGGCTCGCTGGTCGTCCGGCAGGAGTTCGGCGAACAACGACACCGATATGACGATCAGCACCGCCCACATCGCGCCGCTGAGACCGAAGACCAACAGGATGAGGTACGGGTCGTCGACCGCGGCAACCGCCGGCAACGGCACGCCGGGCACCACGCAGGCGACCGGGAACGCCTTCGCGTAGTGGGCCGCCGTCACGAATCTGGCCAGCAACGCCAGGAACACCACGGAGAAGAGCCCGGCCGACGCCATGAACAGGCCGACCCACCGAGGGCTGACGGACATCTCGGCGGCGAGCGGCGCGGCGAGGGCCTCCGGGGCGATCAGGAACAGGGCCGAGAAAGTCATCAGGAAGACCGCACGCATGGCCGGCGACCGCCAGACGAGCCGGAGGGTGGTGGTCATGGCGGCCGGCCGGCCGGACGGCAGGGCGGCCGGGCGGTGGCGGACGAACAGCAGCAGGACGACCGCCGACAGGGCGAACGTGACACCGTCGATGATCAGGCAGGTCGTGGGCTCGAAAGCGGTGGCCAGGAAGCCGCCGGAGGCGAACCCCGCGAGCGTCGCGCCCTGATTCAATGACTGCCGCACCGCCATGCCGGGCCCGTACTGCTCCCGCGGCAGGATTTCGCGCAGCATCGCCAGACGGGCCGCATGATAGGGACCGCTCAGGAAGGCCGACACGGCGACCAGCACGCAGAGCATCGCCAGCGGGGTGCCCGGAATGGCCATGGCCAGGACGGCCACCGCCCGGACCGTGTCGATCGCGATCAGGATCTCGCGCCGCGGCCGCCGGTCCGCCACCGGTGAGAGCAGGAAGCCACCGGCGACCGTGGGCAGATAGGTCAACGCGTACGTCAGGCCGCCGAGACCGGCGGACCCGGTCCGCCCGAAGACCAGCAGGGCGAGCGCCACCCGGGACAGTTGGTCACCGAGCACCGACAGCAGCTCGGTCACCGCGATGGCACGGAATTCCCGGTTGCGTACGAGCGACGTCATGGTGGCCCCTTCCCGGTCGGCTCCGGGCACACGCTGCCCGCACCCACTGGATGGACACTTCCCACCGTGTGAATCGGCTCGTCACTCTTTGTCCAGTAGCCGTTGATGAACTTCGTTTCGCCAGGCCGACCAAGGGAGGTGCACGATGATGAAGTTCACGCCTTACTGGTGACCCCTGCCGGGTAGGTCCGGCAACCGCACCTCGAGAGCCGGACCTACCCACACATCACGCTCACGCACTTCCGACTCGGCGCCGGGATCGAGTCGAGGCAGTGTGCGCGGTCCGGGTGAACGGCGACTGTCCCTCATGGAACAGCCGGGACCGGATCATCGCCCTGGCGTGCCGGGGTCCGCGGGCCTGACCGCGTCCACGCACTCCACGGTTCCGGCCCTGGTACGCCGCGTCGCCACGATCGTGAACCCGGCCGCGCGGACCAGCGGCACCTGGCGGCGGGTGAAGTGCTCGCCGGCCGCCGGAATGGTGAACCGCTCGAACACCCACTGGAACCAGTGGATCGGCGGCCACGTGCTCACCACGTGATCGAGCAGCAGCAGCCGGCCGCCCGGCACCAGCACCCGCCGGGCCTCGGCGATCGCGGCGGCCGGATCGGGGACGGTGCACAGCGCCAGCGCGCAGACCACCGTGTCGAACGAGCCGTCGGCGAACGGCAGCCGCTCCGCGTCGCCCTCGTGCAGATCGACCGTACGGCCCAGGTCCGCCGCCCGACGCCGGACCAGCGCCAGCATCGCCGGGCTCAGATCGAGGCCGGTGACCGTGACGTCATCCGGGTAGTGCGCCAGGTTCCCGCCGGTGCCGACGCCGACGTCCAGGACCCGGCCCCGCGCCCGCCCGGCCAGCCACACCCGGCCGTCGCCGAACATGTGCCGTTCCAGGAACGCCATCCGCCGGTCGTAGGTGGGCGCCACCCGATCCCAGATCCGGCGCGCCTCGACGGCCCTCGCTGACTCGCCCATGAGACCAGTGTCGCCCGGCCCGGCAAAAAGTTTTGCCCGGCCGGTAGTAGAAGCCCGATCCCGTTCGTCATCGGAGTGAAGACAGTCGGACTGAAGACAGTCGGAGTGACGACGAGAGGAGTCACGTCATGGACGTGAAGACCGGCGCGGAGGTGACAGTGACGGTGATCGTGCCGCTGCCCCGCGAGAAGATGTGGGAACTGGTCACCGCGGTCGACCGGATCGGCGAATGGAGCCCGGAGACGATCGGCGCGACCTGGGACGGACCCCGGCGATTCATCGGCCACAACCGCTTTCCGGACGGATTCGAGAGTACGGTCACCTGCGTGATCACCGAGTCGACGGCGCCGCGGGTGTTCGCCTGGGACGCGCTCGACGACGCCGGCCGGCCCGGTTCCCACTGGCGGTACGAGCTGCGTGACGGCGCCGAGCCGGGCACCACGGAGGTGCGCCACAGCTTCGTGCACGGCCCCGGCCGTACCGGCGTCCCCGCCGACACCGACAGCATCAACGACCGGCTCGTCACCCTCTGCCGCATCATGACGTCCACGATCACCGCGATGACCCTCGACTCGACGGGAGCCACCCGATGAAGTACCTGATGCTGGTCTGCGTCGACCCCGACCTCGTGCCCGACGAGAACGACGGGGCGCCGGAGATCGACGAGTGGTTCGCCCAGATCAAGGAGAACCACGTGGTCGGCAGCCGCACCCGGCCGGGCGCCGACGCGACCACGGTCCGCGTCCGGGACCGGCAGGTGCTGCTCACCGACGGCCCGTACGCGGAGACCAAGGACCTGATGGCCGGCTTCGACGTGATCGACTGCGCGGACCTGGACGAGGCCGTCGCGATCGCGTCCAAGCACCCGATGGCCTACCGCGGCGTCATCGAGCTGCGGCCGTTCTGGCCCTTCGAGCAGGACTGAGCTCTGACCACTCAGGACCGTATCGCCGGGATCTACGCCGACGGGTGGAGCCGGATCGTCGCCACGATGATCCGGTTCACCGGCGGTGACTGGAACCTGGCCGAGGAGTGCGCGCAGGACGCCTTCACGCAGGCGCTGCGCAGGTGGCCGGCGGACGGCGTACCGGATCAGCCTCTCGCCTGGCTGACCACGACGGCCCGCCGCCGGGCGATCGACCTGATCCGCCGCGAAGCGCTGGAGGCGGCGAAGCTGCCGGAGGTGGCCATGGCGGAGCCGGCGCCCTACCCGGACGACAGCGACATCCCGGACGAGCGGCTGGAACTCATGTTCACCTGCTGCCATCCGGCGCTGAGCCTGGCGGCGCAGGTCGCGCTGATCCTGCGCTGCCTCGCGGGCCTGAGCACCGCCGAGATCGCGCGGGCGTTCCTGCTGCCGGAGAAGACCATGGGGCAGCGGCTGTTCCGCGCCAAGCAGCGGATCCGCAACGCCGGGATCCCGTTCCGGGTGCCGCCCGCCCACCTGCTGCCGGAGCGGCTGCCGGCCGTCCTGCACGTGCTGTACCTGCTGTTCAACGAGGGCTACACCGATCCGGTCAAGGCGCGGCTGTGCGCCGAGGCGATCCGGGTGGCGCGGGTGCTGGCCGCGCTCATGCCGGACGAGCCGGAGGCGCTCGGCCTGCTCTCGCTGATGCTGCTGCATGACGCCCGGCGGGCAGCCCGCCGGGATCCGGCCGGCGACCCGGTCACCCTCACCGACCAGGACCGCACCCTCTGGGACCGGCTGTCCATCGACGAGGGCGCCGCCCTGTGCGAGCGGGCGCTGCGCCGCGGCCGGGCCGGGCCGTTCCAGGTGCAGGCGGCGATCGCGGCCTGCCACGCCACCGCGCCGACCGCCGAGGCGACGGACTGGGCGCAGATCGTCGCCCTCTACGACCATCTGGCCCGTCTCGAACCGGGCCCGGTCGTCGAACTGAACCGGGCGGTGGCGGTCAGCATGGCCTCCGGCCCCGCGGCCGCGCTTCCACTGGTCGTCGCACTGTCCGAAACCGGTCGCCTCGACGACTACCATCTGCTGCACGCGACCCTCGCCGACCTGCTGCGCCGCACCGGCCGCCCCACCGAGGCCGCGGAGAGCTACCGCCGGGCATCGGCGCTCGCACCCACCGAGGCGGAACGCCGCTTCCTGACCGCACGCCTGGAATCATGATCGACCGGGATCGTGCCGTCGCCCTCGTCGAGGCTCTGCTGGCCAAGGAGCGGCGGGCCCATCCTCACCTGCCGGAAGTCGCCGTCGTCCGCGTCAAGGAACACGAGTTCGGCTGGCTCGTCACCTGGCAGTCCGCTGCCTGGGCCCGTAGCCGCGATATACGGGACATGCTGATCGGGCAGGGCCCGTACCTGGTCGACGGCCTGGACGGCAGCATCCATCACATCCCGGTCACCGTCGTCAGCCACGACGAGTGGCTCCAGCTGTACCGGGAGCGGATCCGCGGTGAGCCGAAGCCGGATCCGGTGCTCGCCGCCGCCCGCGAACTGCTGCGCGACGAGGGCACGATGGCCGTCCTGCGACATCTGCGCGCGGTCGCGCCACGGCTCACCCTCCGCGAGACGAAGGCGTACGTCGACGCGCTCCGCGACGGCGGGGAGCCACCGGCGGAACTGGTCGAACGCACCCGGCCCGTGCCCGTCGGCCGGCCGCTGGACTTCGACACCCTCACCGGCCCGTGTCCGATGGAAGCGTGAACACGTCCGGCCGGCGGGAGCCGGCACCCCGCTCCCGGCGGCAGGATCAACTCATGGTCATCGTCATCGTCGATTTCACCACCGCCGCCGCCGACCGGGCCGCGGCCCTCACCCAACTCGACAGCGAACACGACGAGATCCGGGCGCTTCCCGGCAATCTCGCCTACCGGGTCTACGCGTCCCGGCACGACGACACCGCCGTCACCCTGGTCCACGAATGGGCCGACGAGCAGTCCTTCGCCGACTATCAGCGCACGCCCTCGTTCGCCCGCTCCGGCCGGGTGATCCGCCCGCTCATGACCGGAACCCCGGTGAGCCGCCGATTCCGCGCCGACCTCCTGGAAACCGTCGCCTGACCATGCACCGCCCGGCGTACAGCTTCGTCCGGTCGTTTCCCGCCACCCCGGCGAGCGACTTCCAGGTCGACCGGCACTATCTGCTCTGCGCCTCGACCGGCGCCCTCCGCCTCGAGGCGGAGGGCGCCACCTGGCTGCTGCCACCGGCCCGAGCCGCCCTCATCACAGCCGGCCGTCCGATTCGGATCAGCATCCCGCAACCGGTCACCACCTCCTCCGTCCTGTTCGACACCACCTTCGTCCCGCCGCCTCCGGCGCCGTTGACGGTCTTCGACCTGACCCCGCTGGCCCGCGCGCTGGTCGCCGAGTGCGGCCTCTGCGCCACCGAGGATCAACCCCCTTCCCGGTACGCCGAAAGCGTCCTCGACGCACTGGCCGCCGTCACCTGGAAGCTCGCCGAACAGCCCAGCCCCGTGGTCGTGCCCACCGGCCGCTCCCCCGAACTGCGCCGTGCCCTGCACCTCACCGAACAGCGCCTGGCCGAACAGCTCACCTTCGAGGAACTGGCCGCCGAGGTCGGCTTGGCCCCGCGCTCGCTGGCCCGCCGTTTCGAGGACGAGTGCGGCATGACCTGGCGTGCCACCCTGCGCCGGATGCGGATCCTGCGCGCCATCGAGGAACTGGCCGCCGGCGACACCCCGGTCACGAAGATCGCCTACACCGTCGGCTACACCTCGCTGTCCGCCTTCAACTCCGCCTTCCGCCAGCTCACCACCCGAAGCCCCACCGAATACCGCGCCAGCTTCCGCCCCTGAAGATCGTTCGTGGTCGAGGTCCGCGCTTCGCTTCCAGCTCCTTTCTTGTACGCGTGTCCTCGTCCCGCCTGATCCGGACCGTTCCGTCCGGTCGGCGCGCGCTTGCTGCCCGCTCCCGCCTGTGCCGCGCCCGCCGGGCGTAGATCGGTCGGACACCCCCGCATGTACTGCCGGTCCCGCCGGGATGGGTGGTTGCGGTAGTGATCACCAGGCCGCCGGAACGCTCCTCCCAGCCGTCACGCCAGTCACGCCGGGCGAGTGGTTGCGGTAGTGATCGCCAGGCAACCGAAACGCTCCTCCCAGCCGTCACGCCGGCCACGCCGGGCGAGTGGTTGCGGTACTGATCGCCAGGCAACCGAAACGCTCCTCCCAGCCGTCACGCCAGTCACGCCGGGCGAGTGGTTGCGGTACTGATCGCCAGGCAACCGAAACGCTCCTCCCAGCCGTCACGCCAGTCACGCCGGGCGAGTGGTTGCGGTACTGATCGCCAGGCAACCGAGGCGCTCCTCCCGGCCATCACGCCGGCCGCGCCGGGCGAGTGGTTGCGGTAGTGATCGCCAGGCAACCGAGGCGCTCCTCCCGGCCATCACGCCGGCCGCGCCGGGTGGGTGGTTGCGGTTGACACCGGTCGCGCCAGGAGGGAGCCCGTCGGGAGTCACCCACCGTGACCATGGTGGTGAGTGCATGGAGGCGCGTGGTACATCGGTGCTGCTCCGGCCATCTCGATGTTCCACAAGGGCCGGTGAACGGAATCCCACGCTAACACGCAGTGTCGGCCGGCCGGGTTTCGCTGTGAGCGGGCACGACAGCCGTCGGGTGGGCGGCCGTCACGGCGATGGGCGGGGTGGGCGCACACGCTGGCGATGTCGTGGTCGCCTACCTGCCCGTAACGGTGGTGGCCGCGCACGCGGCGACTTTCGTGTGCGGCCACCACCGCTTCGACAGCCCGACCGTGCGCACCCACCCGCGCTGAGGCTCGGCCGTGCGCACCCACCCGTGTTGGAGTCCAACCGTGTAGCCCCGCCCGCCCGGAGGGTGGCCGTGCGCGGCCGCTGGGCCCCGGCGGGACCGCGGATGACGATCGCCGTGACCGGCGCAACGGCCGAAAGCAGGCAACCCGGCTGCCGGGCCAGCAACACCGCAACCACCCACCCAGGATGACCGGCGCAACGGCCAAGAGCAGGCACCCCGGCTGCCTGGAAAGCAACACCGCAACCACCCACCCAGAGCGACCGGCGCAACGGCCGACAGCAAGCACCCCGGGTGCCTGGCGAGCAACACCGCGACCACCCGCCCAGCGTGACCCGGTCCGCCAAGGGCGAGAGCCGACGCCCCGGCCGCGACCGGCGGCAAGGAGAGGGACGCGGCACATCGGCCGGCCTGCCCAGTCACCGATCTACGCCCGGCGGGCGCGGCAAAGGACGGAGCGGGCAGCGAGATCGCGCCAACCGGACGGGACAGGACGGATAAGGCGGGACGACGTCACGCGTACCGGCAAAGAAGCCGAAGCGAAACGCGGACCTCGACCACAAAAGTTCTGTAGCGGGCCAGGGTCAGCCGCGCGGGCGATCAAGCAACAGCCGAGCGGGCGCGGCGAATCTCGCCAAGGCCGCTGCCAGCGCTGACCCAAGCGCCCGAGACCGCGCCGGCCGAGGTGCTTCAACGGCGGCGAGCGCTGTCTCGGACACGCTGGCAGTCGGCCGGACTGGATCGCCGGCGCGGAATGTCAGGGGCGGGTGCGGGACAGGAGCCAGCCGGACATGGCGCGGACGCCGTGGCCGATTGCGCTCTCGTCTGGCTGGAAGGTGGCGAAGTGGGGGTAGCTGGTCTCGACGCCGGTGTTCGGGGCCCGGACGCCGAGGAACGTGTAGGTGCCCGGAAGGCGGTCCAGGAACAGGGCGTAGTCCTCGCCGCTGAACGGGATCGCGGCGTGCAGCGGCATCACCCGCTCGGTGCCCAGCGTGCGCCGGAGATGCCGCTCCACGGCCTTGCCCTCACGCTGCGGGGTGACCATCGCCGGGAACGGGTCGGCCGGGAAGTCCACGGTGGCCGGACCTTCTGCCCGGGCGCGGCGCCGGATCTCGGCGCGGACCTCCGTGTAGCGGTGTTCCGGCCAGCACCGGGACGCCACCTGGACGGTCGCGCCGGCGGCCCGGGCCTGGACGAAGACGAACCGGGCCAGCGGGCCGCCCGGAGTCTGCAGGTAGGCCACCAACTGCTCCAGGTCGGCGGGGGTGGACGGGCGCTGAACCGTACCGATGTTGTTGATGCTCGTGGCCAACCGCTGAGCGCGCGCCGCGGCATCGTCGCCGGTGAGGGTGATCAGGCCGCGGTCCTGGCCGGGCATCCCGAAACCGGCGATCGTCGCGAACCGGCCAACCGGGAACGGCCCGCAGTGCAGCGCGTGGATCTCGGTGGGGCGGGTCGCCGTGAGGACGCCGCCGGCGATCATCGCGGCGGCGCCGGACAGGTTCTCCTCGGCCGGCTGGAACAGGAACACCACCCGGCCGGCGACCCGCTCCCGCAGCCGGGCCAGCACCTCGGCGATGCCCACCCCGACCGTGGTGTGGATGTCGTGGCCGCACAGATGGGCCGGTCCGGGGCCGCCGCCGATCTGGTCCTGGGGGCCGACCGCGTCCATGTCCGCCCGGTACGCCACCGTCCGCCCCGGCCGGGCCCCGGTCAGGACGCCGACGACACCGTGCCCGCCGACACCGGTCGTGACGTCGAGCCCGGCCGCCCGCAGCCGGGCCGCGACCGCCCCGGCGGTCCGCTGCTCCTGGCCGGAAACCTCCGGATGGGTGTTCAGGTCGCGCCGAAGCTCGATCAGCGCGCCGTCGATCCGGGCGGCCTCCGCCTCCACGGCCAGGGCCACCCGGTCGGTCGCCGAGGCCGCCTCGGTCGACGTCAGCCACGCCCCGGCCGCCGCCGCGACCGCCCCGCCGAGAACGGCCCGCCGGCTGACCACTTGCCCCTCTGAGCTGCGCACTGTTCCTCCCCCGTCTGGTTCGACGTGGTCCAGCCTTTCGCGATCCGCGCCCTGGCACGATGGGGCAGGCTCCCGCTCCATGGTGGTGCTAACCCCACCCGGAGGGCCTCATCCCGGGCGGATACGAGAACCGGCGAGAATCAGCCGGTGACCTACTCAGCGGTGCTACGGGACCGGCGCCTCGCGACGCTGATCGGCGGCGACGCCGTCGCCAAACTCGGCGACGGGATCGGCTTCGTCGCCCTGCCGCTGCTGGCGCTCCAGGTCAGGGGCGCCGTCGATCCGGCCGCCGCCGTCTCCGTTGTGCTGGCCGCGCCGTTCCTCCTGCCGATCGCGATCGCTGTCTTCTTCGGAGCGGGTCGCCGCCGGTTCGATTCGCGCCTGGTGGTAGCCGCGGACGGGCTGCTGCGGGCGGCCACGTTCGGCCTGGCGTGGCTGCTGGCCCACTTCGGGCGGCTGACCCTGGGCCTGCTGATCGGCGGCCTGTTCGCGGGCTGCGCGCTGCGGCTGCTGTCCAGCAGCGGCCGCCGCCTGCTGGCCACCGGTATGGCCGGCGAGCAGGCCCGGCTTCCGGTGAACGGCCTGCTCGGCATCTCCGACAGCTTGGCGCTGTACGTCGCCGGCCCCGCCCTGGGTGGCCTCATCTCGGCGGTCGCCGGCCCGGCGGCAGCGCTCGCGGTGGCCGCCGCCTGTTATGCCACGCTGCCGATAGCGGCCGCCGCGACGACCACTACACCGTTCCACGGCCGCACCGGGAAGGCCCGCTCCGGATTGGAGATCATCCGCCGGCACCGGGTGGCGTCCCGGCTGCTGCTGGTCGTCTTCCTCTTCAACCTCTGCTACGGCCCGGTCGAGGTGGCGCTTCCGCTACTGGTCACCGGGGATCTCGCCGCCGACGCCGGCGCGCTGGGCGTCCTGTGGACCTGCTTCGGCGCCGGCGCCCTGCTCGGTGCCGCCCTGACCAGCCAATTGCGGCGGTTCCGTCCCCGGACCAGCATCGTCGCGGTGATCGCCGGCTGGGCGGCGGCGGTGGCGGCGCTGGCAGCCGCCGGTTCGATCCCGGTCGCGGCGCTCGCCTTCACGATCGGCGGGGTGATCTACGGCCCGTTCACGGCGCTCGCCTACACCTACCTACAGGACCATCTGGACGCCGACGATCAGCAGCCGGTCCTGACCTTCTACACAGCCGGCGTCACCCTGGCCGCCCCGCTCGGCCTGGGTCTGGCCGGCCCGCTCATCGCCCTCCTCGGCGCCCGCGGCGGCCTGGTCGTCTCAGCGGCCCTCACCGCCGCACTCGCCCCGGCCGTACGCTGGTGGATCGCCCCTCACGCCCAGAGATAGAGCCGCGCTGGACTCGACCTGGCGTTCGGTGAGCTGGGCGCCGACCACGTGGTGGCGTTCACCGAGCCGCACCATCAGCGGTCGCGGGCGGTGATGGAGCGGCTCGGTTTCCGGTTCGACAAGGAGATCACGGTGCGTGGTCAATCGTTCGTTCGGTAAATCCCGCGGCGGGGAGCGCCCTCCGCGGACGAGCGGGTGGCCTGACCCCGTCACCATGGGCGCATGGAGGCCTCACTCACCCTGCGCCCGCCGCGGCACCGGCTGGATCGCCGGTTCATCACCTGGCGGACACTCCAGGCCGTCCTCTGGTCCATCGGCGTGCTGGGCACGCTCGGTGCGATCTGGGGGTACGCCGAGAGCGCCCGCCCATATCTGGGACCGGTGATCCTGGCCGTCGCCGTGACCTACGCGGTGAACATCACGGTGATGCCGTACGCCCGTTACCGCACGCATCGCTGGGAGGCCACCGAGGACGCCGTCTACGCGCTGTCCGGCTGGCTGACCAGGGAGTGGAAGGTGGTGCCGATCTCCCGGATCCAGAGCATCGACACCGAGATCGGGCTGTTGCAGCGGTGGCTGGGCCTCGCCTCGATCACCGTGACCACCGCCTCGTCGGAAGGCAAGATCACGATCGAGGGGGTGGACGCGAGGATCGCCGAGGAGACCGTCGACCGGTTACGTGAAGTGACCGCCGCGACCCCGGGCGACGCGACATGACCGACGGCGAAGGGTGGCGGCGGCTCAGCGTACGGGTCGTCTGGCTCGACCTGATCCGTGTCGTCATCTCGTTGGCCACCGGATATCTGGGCATCGTGGTGAGCGACGAGCCGGTGTGGGCGCTGGTGGCCGGCGCCTGCGGTGGCCTGCTGACCGCGCTGCTGGATCTGCGGCGCTGGCAGACCACCCGCTACCGGATCACGCCGGAGCGGGTGGAGATGCGTACCGGCTGGCTGTCGCGCAAGCACCGCACCGTGTCCCGGGACCGGATCCGCAGCGTGGACAGTTCGGCCCGGCTGTTGCAGCGCCTGCTCGGGCTGCGCACGGTGCACATCGGCTCGGGCGAGACGGAGTCGTCGTTCAAGCTGGACGCCCTCGACCACCGGCACGCCGCCCTGGTCCAGCGTGAACTGATGCCCGGTTCGCCCTCGGTCGATCCCGCCTCCCCCGACCCGGTTCCGGCCGTGGCACAGACGCCCACGGAGGCCGTCCTCACCCGATTCCGCCGGTCGTGGATCCCGCTGAACGTGGTGTCGGTGTGGGCCGTCTTCGCCATCGCCGGGCCGCTGTTCGGGCTGAACTGGCTGCTGCGGGCACTCGGCGTCGACCTGCCGGAGCTGGGCCGCGACCTGATCGGCTGGGACGGCCGCGGGCCGGTGGCCAACATCGCCCTGGTGCTGCTCATCGCGTACCCGCTGGGGGTCGTCGCGACGACCGTCGCGTTCCTGCTGGAGAACGGCAATTTCCGGCTGGTCCGCACCGGAACCGCCCCGGACACCGCACTGGTGACCCGGCGTGGGCTGCTCAACACCCGGACCGTGCAGCGCACCGACTCCCGGATGCGCGGCATCGCCGTGGACGAGCCGCTGGTGTGGCGCTGGCTGCGGCTGGCCCGGACGAAGGTGCTGTCGTCCGGTCTGGGCGCGGCCGCGGGTGAGGCGAGCGGCGGTGACATCCTGCCGCGGATCCGCCTGGCCGAGGCCCACGACCTGGCGGCGAAGATCCTGCCGGACGGGGCCCGCCCGCTGGAGGCCGCGCTGGCCCGGCATCCGCGTGGCGCGCTGACCCGGCGGCTCGGGATGGCGGTCTACGGTCCGGCGCTGATCTCCGGGGCGGTACTGGTGTTCACGCTGACCGGCGTCCTGCCCGGATCGTGGTGGCTGCTGCCGTTGGCGCTGATCCCGGTGACGCTTCCGTTGGCCGTGGTGGCGTATCGCTCGCTGGGTCACGCGGTCGATGGCGATTATCTGGTGGTGCGACACGGAATCCGCCACCGCCGCACGGTCGCGTTGCAGCGGCGCGCGGTGATCGGCTGGACGGTCCAGCAGTCGGTCTTCCAGCGCTGGGGTGGCCGGATGACGGTGGGTGTCGCGACGGCGGCCGGAGCGCGCCACTACGAATCTCCCGACATGAGTGAGGAGCAGGCCCTGACGTTCATCACGAAGGCGACGCCGGACCTGGCCGCCGCCTTCGTCCTCGATGACTATGTGGAGAGGTCGGGCAGCCCGAGCCGGGCGGCCACGTTGTCGGCGAACCAGTCGAAGTAGTCGGGATCGTCGGCGAACCCGGCACGGGCGGCATCCACCCAGTCGGGCCGTCGGAGCAGTTCGAGATAGATGTCGTTCGGCGACACGTCGGCGACGACGGCGGCGTCGACATACCGCAGGTAGGTGGGTGGGCGGCGGCTGAGGTGGCCCGCGTGCGCGCTGATGATCCGGTCGGCCGCGGGCAGGTCCCGGAGCGTGTGGCTCATACCGCCGCAGATGGCCAGGGTCGACAGCAGGCGTCCCGTGTGGTCGACGAGCGGGTCATCCGCCCCGGGGTCGCTGATCGCCTCGTCGAGGCGCGCGGCGATGGCGACCTTGCCGGCGAAGTATCCGTTGAGGAGGTCGCCGTCGCAGGCGTTCCGCAGCAGCCAGTCCCGGGAGGTGTGGACGCCGCGCCGGCACATCGCCTCGATGACGTAGACCCGGCCCCAGCCCGCGACGCGCTGGGCGAGCCAGCGCAGCGCCTCCTCCCCGCCGCTGCGGCGGGCCAGCGCCACGGCGGCCAGTGGCCCGTACCGCTCGGACAGCAGCCCGATGGTCTGGATCAGCGGGATGTCGCCGGGGTGGTCGCCGGCCGCCAGCAGGGCCAGGCCCACCGTGACGGCACAGCGGTCGGTGCCGTGCCGCACCAGCCATCGGCCGGCGCGGCGCACGCGTTCCGGGTCGGCGCGGGCCGCCGCCGCGCCGATGTGCTCGCTGGGATGGATGGGGACGTGGACGTCGTGAAACGCGCTGGCCAGATACCGGGGGTCGTCCAGGTTCCGGTCAAGGATCCCGGCGACCTCGGCGCCCGCAAGGCCGCGGTCCTCCGGTCCCGGCAGATATCTCCGGTGCTCCGCCTCGTCCGGGAACGGCGCACCGTCGCCGGGTAGCGGCTCGTCGGGATACCGCTGGTGGAGACGGAGGGCGTGGGTGAAGAGGGCACTCATCCGCGCGGGGAGAGCTCGATTCTGTCGATCATGGACCGGATCCTATCCCGCTACGTGCGACGGAGGCGTACCAGATAGGTCTGCGCGACGACGACCAGCGCGAGAAACGCGCCGCTGATCACCTGTTGCCAGTTGCTGTTCAGGTCACCGACCTGGTTGATCAGGTTCTGGATGACGCCGAGCAGCAGCACTCCGGCCACGGTTCCGGCGATGGTGCCCGCACCGCCGGTGAGCAGCGTCCCGCCGATCACGACGGCGGCGATGGCGTCGAGTTCCATGCCCGCTCCCAGGACGGTCACTCCTGACCCGAGTTTGGCGGCGTTGATGGTTCCGGCCAGTCCGGCCAGCAACCCCGACAAGACATAGACCCCGATTCTGGTACGCCGGACCGCGACGCCCATGAGCGCGGCGGCGTCCTCGCTGCCGCCCACCGCGTACACGGAATTGCCGAATCGCGTGCGGGACAGCACCACCATGCCGAGCAGCACGATGATCGCGACCAGCCACACCTGGTTGCCGATGCCGAGCAGGGAGCCGGTGCCGAGGGTGTGGAAGGCGTCGTTCTGGACGATGTAGGTGGTGGAGCCCTCGTCACTGACCGCGCGCATGAGGCCGCGGGCGCCGAGCAGCGCGGCCAGGGTGACGATGAACGGCGCCATCCCGGTGTAGGCGATCAGCGCCCCGTTGAGCAGCCCGATCGCACCGCAGACGGCGAGCGGCACGGCGATCGCGGCGACGAAACCGTACTGGGAGGCCCAGGCGGCGAGGACCCCGCCGAGCACGTAGAGCGACCCGACCGACAGGTCGATGCCACCCGTGATGATCACGAAGGTCATGCCGAGCGCGATCAGCATCGGTGGGGCGGCCGCGACCAGGATGGTGGCGGCGTTGTCGAGGCTGCGGAAGTTCGGGAACGCGCCGAACGCGATCAGCACCACGACGGCCAGCACGGCGAGGGCGCCCTGCCGTTGGAAGGCGGTTCCGGCCCGGCGTTGGGCGACGGCCAGTACGGTCACCTGGTCTTCCTTTCCCGGGCCGCGTAGACGGCGACGAGGATGATGGCCGCCTGGACCATCTCGGTGGTGGACGGCGGCAGGTTGTTCTTGATCATGGTGGCGATCACGAGCTGCATCAGGACGGCGCCGGCGACCGTGCCGAGGACGCGTACCCGGCCGCCGGTCAGCGGGGTGCCGCCGACGACCACCGCGGTGATCGCGGACAGTTCGATGAGCAGGCCGATCGAGGAGGCGTCGCTCGACTGGATCCGGCCGACCGACAGCAGTCCGGCGATCGCGGCGAGGACCGCGCACAGCACGTAGACGGTGATCAGGACGCGCTGGACCGGGAGCCCGGCGAGTTCGGCGGCGGGCCGGTTGCCGCCGATGGCGAGAAGCCTGCGGCCGAAGACGGTTCGCCGGACCGTGAACGCCACGACCAGGATGGCCAGGGCGGCGGTCCACACCAGCACCGGGATGCCGAGCAGATCGCCGGAGCCCAGGTAGATGAGGTCGGCGTTGCGGATGTCCCGGAGCTGCCCGTCGGAGATGACGACGGCCAGGCCGCGGCCGCCGACGAAGAGGGCGAGGGTGGCGACGATCGGTTGCAGGCCCACCTTCGCGACCAGGGCGCCGTTGATCAGGCCGACGGCCACCCCGGCCAGCAACGAGACGAGGACGGCCGCGATCACCCCGTACCCCAGATAGAGGGGTATGAGGGCCGCCGCGAGGGCCATCACCGCGCCGACCGAGAGGTCGATGCCCTCGGTGCCGATGACCAGGGCCATGCCGAGCGCCACGATGATGATCGGGGCGACCTGGATGAGCTGGATACGCAGGTTGCTGACGGTGAGGAAGTACGGGGTGAAGGCCGCGTTGTAGACGACCAGCGCCGCGATGGCGATGTAGACGCCGTACTTCGGCAGCCGGTCGGCGCGGCGGGGTGTGGTGAGGGCGAGGGTGGTCATGCGCCGGCCTCCGCGATCGTGGCGAGCAGGCTCTCGGTGGTGACGTCCTCGCCGGTGAGGACGCCGACGACGGCGCCGTCGCGGAGGACCACGACCCGGCCGGAGCCTTCGACGAGTTCCTCGGCGTCGGAGGAGACGAGCACGACGCCGAGTCCTTCGGCGGCGAGTTCGTCGATGAGCGCCTGAACTTCGGCCTTGGCGCCGACGTCGATGCCGCGGGTGGGCTCGTCGAGCAGGAGCACCTTGGGGCCGGTGGCGAGGAGGCGAGCGAGCAGCACTTTCTGCTGGTTGCCGCCGGACAGGTCGCCGACTCGCTGGTGCGGGCTGGACGCCTTGATCCGGAGCCGTGTCATGAACCGGTCGACCACTTCGTCGATCTTCGTGTCCGAGACCAGGCCGAAGGTCGACATCCGGGGCAGGATGGACAGTGCGATGTTCTCCCGGATGGACAGGCCGGGGATGATGCCCTCGGCCTTGCGGTCCTCGGGTTGCACCGCGATGCCGGCGGCGACCGCCTTGACCGTGGTCGGGTGGCGCAGCGGCGTCCCGTCCACCTCGATCTCGCCACTGTCGACCGGGTAGGCGCCGGCGATCGCCTTGATGGTCTCGCTGCGGCCGGCGCCGAGCAGGCCACCGAGCCCGACGACCTCACCGGGGCGTACGCCGAAGCTGATGTCGTGCAGCCGGTTGCGGCTGCTGAGCCCGGACACGCGCAGGACCGGGGTGTCGTCGGCCGCCGCGTGGTCGCCGGTGAAGACCGTGAAACCCTCGCGGCGAACGTCGGAGACCTCACGGCCGAGCATCAGCGCGACCAGGCGGACCCGTTCCAGGTCGGCGAGTTTGCCGGTGTGCACCAGTTTTCCGTCGCGCAGGATGGTGACGGTGTCGCAGATCCGGTAGAGCTCGTCCATCCGGTGCGAGACGTAGATGATGCCGATGCCGCGTTCGTGCAGGTCCTGGATGACGCCGAAGAGCGTCTCCACCTCGCGGGGCTCCAGGGACGAGGTGGGCTCGTCCATGACGACGACCTTGGCGTCGATCATGACGGCGCGGGCCAGGGCGACCATCTGCTGGGCGCCGAGCGGCAGAGAGCCGAGCCTTTCCCGTACGTCGGTGGTGACCCCGTATCCGGCCAGGATGTCGCGGGCCTCGCGGTCCATCCGGGTGCGGTCGACGAGGCCCAGGTTCGTGCGGAGTTCGCGGCCGAGGAACAGGTTCTGGGCCACGCTCATCAGCGGGATGAGGTTGACCTCCTGGTAGATGGTCGAGATGCCGGCCCGCTGGGCGTCCATCGGCGTCGCGAAGGACACCGGCTCTCCCTGGTAGCGGAGCTCACCGGCGTCCGGACGGTAGACGCCGGTGAGCACCTTGATCAGGGTGGATTTGCCGGCGCCGTTCTCACCGACCAGCGCGTGGACCTCCCCGGGCCGCAGCGCGAACGACACGTCGTCGAGCGCCCGCACCCCGGGGAAGACCTTGGACACGCCGGCCACTTCGAGCAGCGTCACGCGTACCTCTCCTTGGTCTTGATCTGGATCAGTAAGCGCTGGCCAGGTCGGCCTTGGCGTTGCTCTCGTCGTAGGAGCGGTCGGCGATGATGATGTCCTGGCCGACCGGCTTGCCCCCGAAGAAGTCGCCCGCGGTGGAGAAGGCGAGCGGGCCGAACCGGGGGTTGGACTCGATGACCGCCGAGATCCAGCCGTCGACGATGCCCTGGACCGCGCCCTTGGTACCGTCGATCGACACGATCTTGACGTCGCCGGGCTTCTTGCCGGCGCCCTTGAGCGCGGTGACCGCGCCGAGGGCCATCTCGTCGTTCTCGCCGTAGATGCCGTTGATGTTCGGCTTGGACTGGAGCAGCTGCTCGGCGACCTTCTGGCCCTCCTCGCGGGAGAAGTTGCCGGTCTGCTCGAAGGTGATCTTGATGTCCGGGGCGATCTTCGCCATCTGGTCCTTGAAGCCACTGGTCCGCAGCGTGGTGACGTTGTTGCCGGGCGCGCCCAGCAGGATCGCCACCTCGCCCTTGTTGCCGAGCGCCTTGGCCATCTCGTCGGCGGCGCGCTTGCCCTGCTCGGCGAAGTCGGAGCCGATGAAGGTCAGGTAGTCCTTGCAGGCGGCCGCGTTGATCTTCCGGTCGATGGTGACGATCGGGATCTTCTTGGCCGAAGCCTTGGCGAACACCGAGTCCCAGCCATCCGAGTTCAGCGGCGCGATGACCAGCAGCTGCACGCCCGCGTCGATCATCTGCTCGACGTCACTGATCTGCTTGTTGAACTGCGAGTTCGCATTGGCCGTCGTCAACTGGGTGATGCCGAGCTTGGCGGCCTCGTCCTTGATCGACTGGGTTTCGGCGATCCGGAACGGGTTCGCCTCCTTCTCCGACTGCGAGAAGCCGACCTTCGCCGTCTTGAGATCGATCTTCTCGCCGCCGTGCTGGTCGATCGTGCAGGTGGCGGCGCCCGGGGCGGCCGACTGCACGACCTGCGAGGCGGCCGGCGCCGCGCCGGCGCCGGTGGCGGCCGGCTCATCCTCCGACTTGGCGCAGCCGGACACGACGAAGGTGGCGGCCAGGGCGGCGACCGCCACCCGGCGGTGGGCAGACTTCATCAACATGACTCCCCAAAACTGAACAGCGAAGCGTGAGCGCTGAGACGTTTTCAATCACAGATGAACATATCTAGGCACCAGTTAGTAATCCTGTCAATACATTCAGGTTCCGGAACCGGCCCGCCCGTACGGCCGCTACGCGCCTGGTCAGAGCGTTATGGACACGCTCTACCCACCGGTTTTCCTGGTCCTTACCGGCAACGCCGCGCACCAATAGTGAACGCGAACAATCGCAAACCAACACCCACATTCATCGGTACGCGCGACGCCGTCCCCACCGCACCAACCCCGTCCCGCCAAGCCCGGCGACCACCTGCCCGCTCCAGGCCGAAGCGCCCGACAACCGCCCGGCCGCTGGGCCGGGCAGTCACTTCGCCAGCGGGCACCGCTCTACGCGCTTGAGTGGGTGGTCCGGACGGCTGCGGGGGGCTGTTGGAACTCGCCCCCACGGCCAGCCGGGAACCGCCCGCGGCGAGGAAACCCACACCCGGAACATGCCGGCCCCACTGGTGGGGACCCGCCTCGGCGATCGGCCCGGCCGCGAATTAGATCGTGACGCCGTTTTCCAGATAGCGTGCGGTGCCGTCGGTTTTGGCCAGAACGGCCGCGGTGACCCTGCGGGCCAGCAGCGGCGACAGGCGCGCCGCGGCCTCGTCCGGTGTGCACCAGGCCCATCCACGCAGTTCGGCCTCGGGCACGACGATGTCCGCAATCTGTTGCGGCGTAAGGGTTCCGCCGTCGAAGACCAGCATCAATCCTTCGGTGCGGCCGTCGCGCGGCGGAACCCAGTCGGTCACCAGGATCCGGCCGACCGGCGTGGTCAGCGCGAGTTCCTCCGCGAGCTCGCGGACGGCCGCCGCCCGCGGCGATTCGTCGGCCTCGACCGCCCCGCCGGGAATCTCCCAATCGGGCTTGTAGGTGGGCTCGACCAGCAGCACCCGCCCCACCGGGTCGAGGAGCAGGACCCCGGCGCCCATCCGCTTGCGCGGCAATGTCGCGGTGAAATCAACCATGCCGGCACTCCATCACGAGCGGGCCGCGGATGAGAGCCGGCCAGGCCACGTCGCGATCAGATCAACCCCTTTCACCGGTACGACGTGAGCGCCTGGAACGTGCGTCCTATTGACCTGGACCTCGACCGTAACCCCAGCTGCTCCCTACCCGGCTGGCTCGGTTCTCCTCGCGGATGAGCGCATCGCGCCGCCGGTAACGGGATTCGCGCCACCGGTACCGGGATTCGCGCCACCGGTAGCGGGATTCGCGTCGGCGGTGGCGGGATTCCGGGGCAGGACGGTGATCGCGACGACGACCGCGGCCAGCAGCAGGGTGGCGCTGAGCGTGAAGGCGAGGGCGTAACCGTCGGTGAGCGACGTCGCGGTGGCGATGTCGCCGGTGCGGTGCTGGGCCGCCGTGCCGAGGGCGGCGAGACCGAGTGACGCGCCGATCTGGCGGGAGCTGTTGAGCAGGCCGGACGCCGTTCCCGCCTGCTCCGGCGGAACGCCGGCGGTCGCGGTGGAGACGACCGGGGCGAGGCAGAGTCCGAATCCGGCACTGGCGACGATCGACGGCCCGAGGACGTCGGCGGCGAAGGTCCCGTCCGGGCTGATCCGGCTGAACCAGGCGAAGCCGGCGGCGGTCAGCAGTCCGCCGGCGATGAGCAGGGTGCGCGGCGCGACCCGGTAGCCGAGTTTGACGGCCAGCACCGATCCGGCCACCACGCCGAGCGAGAACGGCAGGAACATGGCCCCGGCCAGGGCGGGCCCGATGTCCAGAACCCGTTGCAGGTAGAGCGACGCGAAGTAGAACGCGGCGGCCATCGCCGCGCCGACCAGCAGGTTGTAGCCGTTGGCGCCGGCCACCGAGCGGTTGGCGAGCAGTTCGAACCGGATCAGCGGGTCGCGGGTGGTGGCCCGTTCGACGGCCACGAACGCGGCCAGCAGCGCGACCGCGACGGCCAGGGTGATCAGGGTGGCCGCCGAGGTCCAGCCGTGCCGGTCGGTACGGACGACGCCGAACACGAGCAGAGTCATCCCGGCGGTCGCCAGGATCCCGCCGAGCACGTCGGGACGGGCGCTGGGCGCGGGCGGCCGGTCGGCGTCGACGCGCCAGGCCAGGGTGTAGGCGACGGCGGCCATCGGGACGCTGACGAACATGGTCCAGCGCCATCCGGCGTACTCGGTGAGGACGCCGCCGACGAGCACGCCGAGGGCGCCGCCCGCCGCGTTCATGGCGCTCCACACGCCGAACGCGCGGACCCGCGGCCGACCGGCCGGGAAGGCGGCGGTGAGCAGGGCCAGCGCGGCCGGGGCGACGGCCGCGGCGCCGATGCCCTGGGCGGCGCGGGCGGCGACGAGCTGGCCGGGGCTCTGGGCGAGACCGCCGGCGAGGCAGGCGAGGGCGAAGCCGGCGAGACCGGCCAGCAGCACCCGTTTCCGGCCGTAGCGGTCGGCGGCTTTACCCCCGAGCAGGAGGAGCCCGCCGAAGGTGAGGGCGTAGGCGTGGATGACCCAGGTCAGGCCGAGCGGGCTGAATCCGAGCCCGGCGGCGATGCGCGGAAGTCCGACGTTAACCACCGACAGATCCAGCGACACCATGAACTGCACGACGGCGACAGCGGCGAGAGGCGATTTTCGGAACATGTTCCGAAAGTAGCAGTGAACCCTCGCCGAGGGAAATGGCCGAAGATGGGTCCGTGCCCCGAACCGACGCATCGACCGGCCGCACCGGCCGCCCCCCGGTGACCTCCCGCGCGCAGATCATGGCCGCCGCCGGCCGCCTCATCGACCAGGACGGCTGGGAGCGGCTCACCGTCCGGCGGCTCGCCGCCGAGCTCGGCATCGGGACGACGACCCTCTATCACCACGTACGCGACAAGCAGGACCTGCTGCTGCTGATGCTGAGCGAGTACGCGGCCCAGATCCCCCGCCCCGACCTGCCGGACGACCCGCGGGAACGGATGATCGTCACCGCGGCCACCATGCACGACGCGCTCGCCGCCTGGCCGTGGGCCGCCGAGGTGGTCACCACCGACGGCCTGCTCGGGCTGGTCGGCGAGCCACTGACCGGCATGGTGGAGACCATCGTGGCCGGTGCCGTGGACTGCGGCTGCACCCGCGAGCAGGCCGTGCACGTGTTCCGCAGCATCTGGTACTACACGGTCGGCGAGCTCCTGGTCCGCATCCACTCGGCCGGCGGGCGGACGACGCTGCGGGACGTCGACTTCACCGGGTTCGACCCGGCCCGCACGCCGACCCTGGCGGCCATCGGCGACCAGTGGCGGGTCCTCGCCGCGCAGGACACCTACCGGACCGGCCTGCGGGCGCTGGTCGACGGGCTGCTCACCGGTTTTGTCGTACCCGAGGGCTAATCTCCCGGCCATGGTTCAGTGGCCCGTTCACGAGGAGTACGCGGACTTCGTCCGCGCCGAGCGTGAGGTGCTGTCCCGCCTCACCGAGCGGGCGCGGCACACCACGGACCCGGCCGGGCTGCGGGCGCTCGCCGAGGAGATCCGGCTGCGGATGGAGCGCGGGGAGCATCACGCCATCGGCAACCTGCGACGGTATCTGGACGACGTCGTCGCCGAGCTGGACGAGATCTACGACGCCGCGTTCCCGGTCGACGCCACCGCCGGCCTGGCGGAGCTGCTGTCCGGGCCGTGGCCGACGCCGCACCGCCACGGACTGCTCGCGACCCTCCTCGGCCGCGACCCACGGCACCGGATGCATCTCGACCAGCTGGTCCCGGACATCTCCGACCCGGCCCTGCTGCGGCTGCTCGTGCTCAGCCCGCTCGGCCACCTGTCCCGGTCGCCGACGGTGCGGGTGCTCGACGCCCTCCACGAGGCCGGTGAGCTGGACCGATCCGTCGTCGACCGGGCCATCGCCGACGACCTCCACCTGGACCGGGCCGTGGCCGGCCCACCCCGGGCGGCGTGCGCCGACACGGTCCTGGACCGGGTGGACGCGCTGGTCTGGGAGCTGGTCTCGGCGCCCGAGCCACCGGACTGGGACGACCTGCCCAAGGGGATCCCGCCACGGGGGCTGCGGTTCGTGCGGGCGGCGCTGGACTGGACGGGCGATCCCCGGATCGCCGCTCACCTCGGGGCCGCCGAGCTGACCGCCGACGAACTGGTGACGCTCGTCGCGCTGCTGGCTGAGCGCCCGGTCGACGACCGGCGCCGGGTGTGGGGCTGGCGGAAGGACGAGCAACTGCTCAGCCTGTTCGGGCTGGCGAGCGCCGCTCCGCTGCTGCGCCTGATCCTGGCGACACCCGACCACGAGGCGGTCCGGCACGACCGGGCCGTCCTGCTCGCCGCGATCGGCGAGGCCGGGGTGGACGACGCCCGGCGGCTGCTGGAGTTGCAGCCCAGCGAGATGGTCTCGGCGGTGCTCGGCGACAACCGGGCCGCCGTGCTGAAACGGGTGAAGCACAACGCGTTGCAGGGCATCGCCGCCTTCGGAATGCTGCCGCTCGCTCCGGACGAGACGGTCCTCGACCGCTATCTGGCGTTGCGCGCGTCCGCGAAGAAGGGAGTCAAGCTGGGGCCGAATCGTCGGCACAGTCACGCCGCCGCGATCGCGATCGCCCTCGACCATCTGGCGCAGGTGGCCGGCGTGCCGGAGCCGGCCCTGCTGGAGTGGGACTGCGAGGCGGCCCTCGCGTCGCGGGCGCCGTCCGGGGTGGACTGCGGGGAGTACCGCGTGGACCTCCGGTTCGACGGGGCCGAGCCGGTGCTGACGGTGAGCCGGGCCGGGAAGCCGCTCAGGTCGGTGCCGGCCACGGTCCGCGCCGATCCGGGCTATCAGGAGCTGCGCGAGCATCAGGAGCTGCTGCGGGACCAGGCCCGGCGGATGCGCACCGGGCTGGTGGAGCGTCTCGTCGCGACCGGGCGGACGCTTCAGCCGGACGAGCTGGCCCGCCTACGGACCCTGCCGGCCGGCGCCGCGATGCTGCCGTCACTGCTCTGGCGCGACGCCACCGGCGCGGTCGGCCTGCTCGACGACATCGACACCACCGGCCCGGTGACCGTAGTCCACCCGGTCGACCTGCTCGCGGACGGGACCCTCGCGACCTGGCAGGCGGAGATCATGCGACGGCGGCTCCAGCAGCCGGTCAAACAGGCTTTCCGGGAGGTGTACGCGCTGACCCCGGCCGAACGCGAGTCGGGTGACGTGTCGTGGCGTTTCGCGGGTCAGACCGTGGAGGGCCGGGTCGCCGCCCAGTTGCTGTCCGGGCGGGGCTGGAGCGTCGGCGGTCGGTACGCCGACCATCAGGCCACCCGGCCGGCCGGGCAGCTGACGGCCGCGCTGACCGCGGAGTTCCACGGCTACTTCGGCATGGGCGACGTCCTGGTCGACGGCGTCCGGTTCCTCGCCGACGGCAAACCGGTGCCGCTCGACGAGGTGCCCGCCGTCGTGTTCTCCGAGGTCATGCGCGACCTGGATCTGGTGGTGTCGGTCGCCGGCACGGTGCCGTGGGATTCGGCGCCGCAGGCCGCGAGCCGGGCGCAGATCCTGACCACGCTGATCGCCGCCCTGGCATTGTCCCGGGTCACCGTGGACGGCTCGTCGGCCGTGGTGCGCGGCGGCCGGGCCACCTACCGGGTGCATCTGACCAGCGGCAGCATCCACGTCGAACCGGGCGGCTACCTGTGTGTGGTGCCCGCCCGGTTCGGCGTGACCGCTCATCGTCGGCTGTTCCTGCCGTTCGCCGACGAGGACCGGATGACCAGCGTCATCCTCAGCAAGATCCTGCTGCTGGCCGAGGACGAGAAGATCACCGACCCGTCGATCCTGGCCCAGCTCGGCGCGCTGGGAGTGTCAGTGCCCGCCGACGAAGGTGGGGCGGACGACTAGGACGACCCGGTCGGGGGCGTCCTTCGGGGTGTCGGTGCCGAAGGGGGCGTTGTAGCGCTTGGCCAGTTCGACGAAGAAGCCGCCGGTCGGGTCCGGCTCGATGCGGTCGACGACACCGCGGACCTCGATGTAGCGGTACGGGTTCTCCGGGTCGATGATCGAGATCGCCACCGCCGGGTTCGCGGTGATGTTCTTGAACTTGCGGCGGAAGTTCGTGTGGGTGAAGCGGATGAACTCGCCGTCCCAGGCATACCACATGGGGTTGTTCTGGGGGGTGCCGTCTTCCCGGACGGTCGCCAGGTCGGCGAAGAGCGGCCGTTCCAGCAGGTCACGAAGCTCGTCGGGGACGATGGCGGCTGCGGTGGTCATCTGTTCTCCTTTGTGGTCGTTCCGCCGCTGGCCAACAGCGGCGTCAACCACCGTATTCCGATGGGCGCACGAGTAGTTCCCGTTTCACTGCGGAGGCCCGCTCAGCAGGTCCCACCGGTTGCCGGCGATGTCGAGGAAGACCGCGACCTTCCCGTACGGCTCGGTGCGCGGCTCCCGCACGAAGGTGACACCGGCGTCGACCATCCGCCGGTAGGTGGCGTCGAAGTCGTCGGCCCGCAGGAAGAACCCGACCCGCCCGGCCGCCTGTTCGCCGACCGCCGCGCTCTGCCGCTCCCCGTCGGCGCGGGCCAGCAGCAGGCCGGTCTGCGCGCCGGGCGGGCGGACCACCACCCACCGTTTCGGGCGGCCGTCGTTGGTGAGCGACGGCGAGTCCTCGACGAGGTCGAACCCGAGCACGCCGGTGAAGAAGGCGATGGCCGGGTCGTACTCGTCCACGATCAGGGCGACGAGATCGATCTGCACCCGGGCAGCGTAGGCGAATCTCGGTTGGCGGCACCGGTGGTGGCAGGAAACGATGTCGGCGTGGCGAACAGGACAGCGGCGGTGGCATCTATGCGCGGGCTCACGTTGGGTGACGCGTTCGGCGAGACATGGTTCTTCCGTCCCGCCGAGACATTGGAGACCGCGCTGGTGGAGCGGCGGCTCAAGGACGGTCCGTGGTTGTGGACCGACGACACCGCGATGGCGCTGTCGCTGCTGCGGATCCTGGACCGGCACGGCCGCGTCGACCAGGACGCGCTGGCCGCCGAGTTCGCCGGGGCGTACGCGGCCGACCCGTACCGCTGCTACGGGGCCTCCATGCACGACGTGCTGCGGGCGATCGGCGACGGCGAGCCGTGGCCGGTCGTGACCCGGCGGCAGTTCGACGGGATGGGCTCGTGGGGTAACGGCGCGGCGATGCGGGTGGCGCCGCTCGGTGCGTGGTTCGCCGGCGATCTGGACACTGTGGTGGCCGAGGCGGTCCGGTCCGCGGAGGTCACCCACGCGCATCCGGAGGCGACGGCCGGCGCCGTGGCGGTCGCGGTCGCGGCGGCGCTGAGCGTGCGCGGCGTCCCGGGCGGGGAGCTGATCGAGGCGGTCGCCGCGCGGGTGCCGGACGGTGAGGTGGCGTCGCGGCTGCGGCGGGCGACCCGGTTCGCGCTGTCCGCCGATCCGCGTCATGTGGCCGGGATGGTCGGGTGCGGGTCGCTGATCTCGGCCGCGGACACGGTTCCGTACGCGATCTGGTGCGCGGCCGCCAACCTGGACGATGTGACCGAGGCGCTGTGGGCGACCGCTCTGGCCGGTGGTGACGTCGACACGACGTGCGCCATCGTCGGCGGGATCGTGGCGGCCCGTACCGGTCTGGCCGGGGTGCCCGAGGCCTGGCTGGCCGCCTGCGAGCCGCTTCCGTCACCCCTGGTGATGAACCCCGGTCAGTAACCTGCCGGAATCCGATATATCTGACCTACCGCGAAGAATCCGGAGGTCAGCACATGCCCGTCATCACGATCCTTCGTCTCAAGGCCGACCCGAAAACCGTCGAGGAGACCGCCAGCGCCCATGCCGAAACGATGACCCAGATCGCCGAGGCGGGGAAGGCGGCCGGCGCCACCCGGCACACCTTCGCCGGCCGTGACGGCGAGGTCCTGGTGATCGACGAGTGGCCGGACGAGGCCACCTTCCAGGAGTTCTTCGACAGTCAGCCGGACATCCCCCGGATCATGCAGGCGGCCGGCGTCGACGGCCCGCCGGAGATCTCGTTCTACCGCAAGCTGGACACCCCCGACCAGTTCTGAGAGTCTCTGGCCCGGCGAACTCAGCCGGATCGCCGGGCCAGGTTCTTCACGGCGTCGCTTGGGCGACCGACAACATTCGACAAAGCCGGTTCACATGACGGTGGGATCATGATCGCCATGGCTGAAACCGCTGACGTCCTCATCCTCGGAGCCGGTGTCGTCGGCTCCTCGTGCGCGCTGGCGCTGGCGCGGCGCGGGCTGGATGTGCTCGTGGTCGACAAGGCGGGTGCGGCGGGCATGGGCTCGACCAGCGCTTCCAGCGCCATCGTGCGGTACGGCTTCTCCACCTGGGCCGGGGTCGCGATCGCGTGGGAGTCACGGTTCGGCTGGCAGGAGTGGGAGCAGCACCTCGGCTACCGGGACCCGAACGGAATGGCACGGTTCCACCGGGTCGGCAAGGTGGTCCTGGACGTGCCGCTGCTCGATCGCGAACGGATGGTGTCGCTGTTCGAGCGGGCCGGTGTCCCGTACGAGATCTGGGATTTCGACATGCTCTCCGAAAGGCTGCCCGGGATCGAGACGGGCTCGTTCTATCCGCCCAAGCCGGTCGGTTCCGAGGAGTTCTTCGCCGATCCGCACGGGCGGCTCGGGGCCGTCTACACACCGGACGGCGGTTACGTCGACGATCCCCGGCTGGCCGCGGCGAACCTGGCGGCGGCGGCCGGCCATCGCGGGGCCCGGTTCGCCTTCCGGCGGCGGGTGACGTCGCTGGATCGGGTGGGGGACGTCTGGCGGGCCGGTTTCGAGGGTCATCCGCCGGTCGAGGCGCCGATCGTGGTGAACGCGGCCGGTCCGTGGTCCAGCGCGGTGAACGAGATGGCCGGCGCCGGTGGGGACTTCGCCGTGACGGTCCGCCCGATGCGCCAGGAGGTGCATCACGTCGCGGCGCCGGCCGGGCTGCGCGGCGGTTTCCCGGTGATCGGGGACATGGACCTCGGGGTCTACCTGCGGCCCGAGTCGGGCGGCAACATGCTGGTCGGCGGCACGGAACCGGAATGCGACACGTTGCAGTGGATCGACGACCCGGACGCCGCCGACCTGAACGCCACTTCGGCGGGGTTCGAGGCGCAGGTGTTGCGGGCCGCGCGCCGGCTCCCCGGGATGACCGTGCCGAACCGGCCGCGGGGTATCGCCGGCGTCTACGACGTGGCCGGGGACTGGACGCCGATCTACGACCGGACCGCGGTGCCGGGCTTCTACGTCGCGATCGGCACCAGCGGGAACCAGTTCAAGAACGCGCCGGTGATCGGTTCGCTGCTGGACGCGATCATCGACGCGGTGGAGAACGGCCACGATCACGACACCGACCCGGTGCGGTTCACCTGCCCGTACACCGGCCACATCGTCGACCTGGGCGCGTTCTCCCGTAGGCGGAAGGTCAACGCGGACTCGTCCGGAACGGTGATGGGCTGATCAGCCACCGCCCCGCCAAGGCTGGATCTTCCGTTGCCTCTGCCGACCGGCTATTTTCTCCGTGGCAACAGTTGATCTTGAGCGGCGGGGGAACGATGACGACGGACGACGGATGGGTTCCGGCGAGCCCGCCGAAGACCTGGGAGTGGGGCACCCGCGCGCTGATGCTGGCCGTCGCCGCGACCTGCGGCCTCACCGCGCTGTTCCTCGTCTGCGACCTGGCCGTCTGGTCCCACCTGCGGTCCGGCGACGAGGCCGTCTCGCCGGCGCTGATCTGGATCATCGAGCACATCGACTCGCTCAACCTGCTCGGCCTGTTCCTGGTCGGCGCGTATCTCGTCGGGTTCTTCGTCTGGCGGCGCCGCACCAAGGATGCGCTGCGGGGCTATGTCGCCGAGCCGGACGGGCTGCTCTCGCACTGGTCGGTGCCGGTGTGGAACGCCGCGATCTTCGCGTCCTTCCTGATCCGGATGAACGTCGACACGTCCGCCGAGGACCTCGACGGCATGGTGTGGGCCCTGCAGGTCGAGGCATTGCAGCACGTGGTGCGGCTGGCCGGTCTCACGGTCCTGCTGATCGGGCTCTGGGAGATCCGGGACCGGGTGCGTGCGGGTTTCCGCGACTCCGGGGTGATGCGGCCGACCCGGCGGACCCCGGGACGGATACCTTTCCAGGGTGACGCCGCCGGCCCCGGCGCGGGTGGAACGCCGGACAGGTAACCGCGACTCCCGTATAAACGGTGTAAACCGGGAATGTCGGGAAGGTGGACACCATGGCAGAGGGGGCCGGTTCGCCACCCGTACTGCTGCGGCCGATGCTGCGGATCACCGACCGAATCCGTACCGCGACCCGGCTGGGTGTGGTCGTTCTCGCCCTGCTGGTGCCCGGCGCGCTGGCCACCGGCATGTACACGGCGGTGAACAGCTCCAAGATCAACTTCAGCACCCGGGAGCGGGAGGGCTCCGAGGTGCTGCGCCCGGTGCTGGTCGCGCTCACCGACACGGCCGCCGGCCGTACCCCTGATCTGGCCGCTGTCCGCGCCGCCGCGGACGCCCATCCGGATCTGGAGGTCTCCGAGACCGCGGCGGCCGTACCCGAGGTGGGCGGCAACTCGCTCCCCGAGCGGATCGCCACCGCCACCGCCCTGGCCAAGCTGGTCACCGAGGTCAGCAACGAGTCGAACCTGGCTCTCGACCCCGACCTGGACTCGTTCTACGTGATGCACGCCCAGGCGGTGCAGTTGCCGGTGGCGATGCTGACGACGCTCCAGACAGAGATGCCGGTCCCCGCCGGCAGCGCCCGCCTGACCGCGGTAGCCAATCAGGCGGTGCTGGCCGGACGTCTGGCCAGCAGCGCCACCGTCTTCCGCAACGACGTCGCGACCGCCACCGCGAACACCGAGGACACCGAGTTGGCCGGCCAGATCACCGGACCGGTCGAGGCCCTCGCCGACCGGCTCGACGAACTGGCCAAGCAGCTCACCGCGACACTCGCCGAGCCCGGGCCGGCCGATACCGGAAAGGCCGCCGAGGCGGCGACCGCCGCGGTGGTACCGCTGAACGACGCGCTGAACGGTCTGATCGACGAGCGCATCAGCACCTACAAGATCCAGGGGGCGGTGGTGCTGGCCATCTCGATCGGCGGGTTCGGGCTCGCCCTCTGGTGTGCCGTCGCGGTGCTCTGGCGGACCAACCATGACGTCCGGCAGACGGTCGACGCGGTGACCGCGATCGCCGCAGCCGACCTGTCTCCGCGGCCGCTGCCGGAGGGCCGCGACGAGATGGGCGACATCGGGCGGGCGCTGATCGTGGCGCGGACCCGGCTGGCGGACCAGGAAGCCGCCCTGTTCACCGCGGAGGCCGCGCGCGAACAACAGCTGCGAGCCGGCTTCCAGCATCAGCGCCAGGCCGAGAAGCAGTTCCGCCGCCGCACCCAGGAGATCATCGACGAGTCCACCGGGGTGATCGCCGAGGAACTGCGCCAGGTCACCGAGAAGGTGGGCGAGGTCAAAGGTTCCTCCGAGGTGATCGACAACCGGATCTCGGTGGCCAACCAGGCCGCCGGCGCGATCGTCGACGAGGCCCGCGAGGCGGAACAGGTGATCGCCTCACTGGAGCAGAGCCTGCGCCGGGCGGCCTCGATGGTGAACCTGGTCAACGGGATCGCCGGGCAGACCCGCCTGCTGGCACTCAACGCGACCATCGAGGCGGCCCGGGCCGGTGATCTCGGGTACGGCTTCACGGTCGTCGCCGACGAGGTGAAACAGCTCGCCACCAACACCGC
This sequence comes from Actinoplanes lobatus, assembly GCF_014205215.1. NCBI lineage: Bacteria > Bacillati > Actinomycetota > Actinomycetes > Micromonosporales > Micromonosporaceae > Actinoplanes > Actinoplanes lobatus. The sequence goes on along the minus strand of NZ_JACHNC010000001.1, from coordinate 5,832,446 downwards.
CGAGTCGACCGACCAGATCACCCAGACCATCCACGACCTGGAACGCGACACCACCGCGATGTCCCAGACCATCACCGCGATGATCGAGGGCATCGGCGGAGTGGGCGATGCCGCCACCTCGCTGCGGGAGGTGGCGGCCGAGCAGGCCACCCTGATGGGCAACCTCACCGCGCAGATGAACGCCACCCTGGGCCGGGTCGAGGAGATGGCCAACCTGGCCAGCCATCTGGAACGCCGCGAGCACGACCGGATCGCCACCGCCGGCCAGGTGACATTGCGCCCCGCCGGCCGGCCGGCGGTCGAGGCGCTGCTGGTCAACGTCAGCGCCGGCGGCCTGCGGTGCATCGCCCCGGCCGGCCAGCAGTTCATCGAGGGGGTGGCTTTCGACGTCGACCTGCGCAGAGGCGACGACGAACTGACCGCACAGGCCCGGGTGGTCAACATGGCGGAGCACGAGAACGGGCAGGAGGTCGGTCTCCAGTTCCTGGTCAGCGACGATGGCCAGGCCCGGCGGCTGGCCGCCTTCGCCGACCGCCTGATGGAAGCCGTCAACGTCGGATGACCCGGACAGAAGCACCGAAGCCGCCACCCCTGGTGGGGTGGCGGCTTCGGTGAGTGTCAGCTCAGCTTGACGTTGAAGATCGGGTTGGCGGCGAGCTTCTTGAACGCGGCGAGGCTGGCCGGGGTGCTGTTGATGCTGATGTCCCGGTTGCCCTGGTCATCGGCCTTCGTGTCGAAGTGCACGATCGCCTTGATCGCGGGACGCTTCTTCAGCTGCGGCAGCACACTGTTGTACACCGCCGACTTGTCGGTCTTCTTACCGATCCGGTGATACCCGCCCCACTCGGCGACCATGATCGGCTTGCCCTGGTGCTTGGTCGTCGCCCACTCGTAGAAACCCGGGCCACCGTTCTTCGGCTTACGGTCCAGCAGATCACCGAACGTGCCGTAGTGGTAGTAGCCCTTCTCCACGCTCACGTACGAGTCCAGGCCGATCCAGTCCACGACGTCGTCGCCCGGGTACAGGTCCTTCCACCACGACTGGGCCATCCACCGCTCGTTACCCATGTACGCCATCACGTTCACCACGTTGTCGGCGCCCTGCGCCTCCAACCGCTGGATCGTGTGCCGGTACATCGCCTTGAAGTCCTTGGCCTCCCAGCCGGAACCCTTCTTCGGCTTGACGTCGTTCTCCGGCTCATGGTTCAGCACCAGGAACACGTCCTTGTCGTACGCCTTGATCCGCTTGGCGAACGCGTCGATCCGGTCGTCCTGCTCACCCTTGGCGACCTTCGCCCACGACGAGCCGTAGGCGATCTTCCAGTTCAGCAGCAGCACCCGCGGGTTCGCCGGATCCTGCGTCATCGCGATCTCAGCCTTGGTCGGGAACTCCTCGTCACCCTTGTGATAGGTGTGGAAGATCGTCGCGGTCCGCCCGGACATCTTCTCCCAGTTCTTGTGCTCCAGGTCGCGGGGCTTACTGGTGAACCCACCAGCCGCACCACCCCACAACACGCCACAGGACGGGACAAGGTTGGCGTCGGTAACACACTTGCTGGCCGGCGCCGCAACAGCGGCAGTCGGCGCCACGACAGCGGTGCCACCCGCGAATACGGCGGTCAAGGCTGTCAGCATCATCGGCAGCTTGGCGCGTCGCAAAACAATCTCCCCCGTTAGTCCGGCCTCGAAGTCGGCCGGGCATGTGAAAGAGATTCCAGGGCGGCAGGTGCACACCAAGTGCCCGAACCGGTGCCACCCGGTTGCGGGATTTCAGGCCCCGGGGCGAACGACTCGCCACGGGTAATCGACCACGAGAAGACCGGGTTTACCGAACCCGCGTAGCCTTCACGCGTGGAGTTGCGGTTCGAGACACGCCGGTCCGACTCGCCATGGGTCGACGCCGTGTGGACGTGCGCGAGCGAGCGGGTCACCGCGATGACATCGGTCGCGGGGGTGCGCTGGGGCCTGGTGTTCTGGGAGCGGGAGGGCCGGTCGTTCGCGAGTGTCACCGGCCCGGAGACCCGGACCCGGTCGGCGCCGGTACCCGAGGGTGCGATCTTCACAGGCGTCGACTTCGCGGTGGGCACCTCGCTGCGCAACGTGTCCACGCCGGCGCTGGTCGACGGCGGTATCGAGCTGCCCGGCACCGAACGCCGCACGTTCCGGCTGGACGGCGCGCGCTGGGAGACGCCCGGCCCCGACGACGTCGAGACGCTGGTCGGCGCTCTGGTCCGGGCCGGGACCGTGGTTCGTGATCCACTTGTCGCCGAGGTGCTGCGGGGTCACCTGCCGGCCGTCTCGGGGCGCACCGTCGAACGCCGGTTCCGCGCCGCGACGGGCCTGACGCGGGGCGCGGTCCGGCAGATCGAGCGGGCCCGCACGGCGGCGGAGTTGCTGGCCGCGGGCGACGCGGCCGCCGACGTCGTCGCCAAGCTCGACTACTTCGACGAGCCGCATCTGGCGCGGGCGCTGCGCTCGTACGTCGGGCGCACCGTGCGGCAGTTGCGGGACGGCGCGGGCGGCGCGATCGGCCTGGACCTGGGTCAGCGTTCGACGTCGTAGACGAGTTTCAGGATGCCGTTGCGGTAGGTCTGCGATTCGCGCAGCCTCAGCATCTGCTTGTCCCGGTCGGCCCGGCCGAACAGGCTCTTGCCGGCGCCGAGCAGCGTGGGGAAGACGAGCAGGTGGTATCGGTCGATCAGGCCCGCGCCGGACAGCCGCCGGGCCAGTTCGGCGCTGCCGTGGATGAAGATGGCGCCGCCGTCACCGTTCTTGAGCGCGGCGACGTCGTCGGTGGAACGCAGGATCGTCGTGGGCCCCCACCCGTCGACGAGGGCGTCGCCGGACAGCGTGGCCGAAACCACGTATTTGGGGAGGTCCTTGTAGGCGGCGTGGTCCTCCGAGCCGGGCCAGAACGGCGCGAACGCCTCGTAGCTGCGGCGGCCGAACATCAGCGCGGTCGTGTCGGCGAGTTCTTCGCCCTTGAGCGACCAGGCTTCGGGGACGAACTCGAGGTCCTTGACCACCCAGCCGCCGCTGCGGTGCCCCTCCTCCGGCCCGCCGGGCGAGTCCACGACGCCGTCGAGCGACATGAAACCGGTGTAGACCAGATCGCGCATGATGCTGTCTCCTCCTGCTCGGGCGGGCTGCGGGTCCACGCTAGGGCGGGACCCGCCCGCCGTCTTGGACGGAAACGACAATCAGAGGATCTGCCGCACGGTGTCGCCGGGCGTGATCGTCCCGCCGGTGATCACCCGGGCGTTGAGGCCACGCAGCCGCAGGCTCTTGGCCTCGTCGGTCCAGACGAACTTGTGGGCGTCGCGCCCGAACCGGGCGGCGAACTTGGCGCAGCCGGTGTGCGGCTGGTCGGTCACCTCGATGACGGCCTGATCGCCGATCGCGAGGCGGGAACCCGCCGGCAGGGCGTCGAAGCTCAGATCGAGATCGACGTAGAGCTGGTCACCGGCGAGTGCCCAGGCGTCGCGATCCGGTCCGGCGATCAGTTCGACGAACCGGGCGTTGATGACGTTGAGCTGCATGCCGGGATGCGGCGTGTTGTCGGGTGTCCGGGAGCTGGGCCGCCGGCTCCAGTTGTCGCCGACCAGCCCGGTCTCCCGGTGCAGCTCGGCCTGGGCCAGCACTTCGCGGGCGCCGGTCGAGGGCCGGCGCACGGCCAGCGCCAGGGTGCCCGTGCCCCGCGGGGACTGCCGCACCAGGTGCAGGCCTTCCAGGATCTCGTCCAGCGAGCGATGCCGTACAGCGATGGTGTCGTCCACGCCTGGACTGTGCCCCACGCCCGCAAGCGCGGTCCACGCCGTTTCCCAGAACCCGGACTATGCGGCGAACCTGGTCAGGGCGTTACGCACCGCCCGCCGCGCGTCGGCCTCGACCGTTCCCTTGGCCAGCCGCTCATCCGCCCAGGCCCGGGCCAGCTTCGCCAGGGCGTCCGCGCACTCGTTCAGCGGATGCCCGGTGTGCCCGCGAACCCACGTCACCCGCAACCGGTCGCCGGCCCGCTCGACCCGCCCGGCCAGCTGGACCAGCGTCGCCTCCCGGCCGCTCGTACGTTCCACCGTGTACCCGTCGGGCATCGCCCGGTCCCCGTCGCGCCACCGGGTGAGCAGGTCGATCGCGTCCCGCGAGTCGGTGTAGACGGTGATCGGATGGGTGGCGGGAACGTCGAGCAGCGCCCACCAGATCGCGCGCAGTTCGCCCTGCAGCACCCGGTCACGGCCGGGCACCGATCCGCGGCTGTCGTTCGCGCCCATGCCGTACCGGCCGGTGGTGGTCACGAATCCCCAGGAGATCGGCCGATGGACGCCGGCCTCGGTGCGCACGGGTTTGTAGGAGCTGTCCGTGCCGACGGCGACGGGCTCGTCCGGGTCCGGCTTCGTGTCGACGACGGATCCGGTGATGGTCCATCGGTCGCGGCGGTACGCCCGGCCACGCCCGAACCTGCGTTCGCTGCCCTTGGCCGGGCGTCCCGGCGCCGGTGCGTCGCAGACGTCGCGGGAGAACTTCGCACGGTACGGATCGGGATGGATCCACCTACCCGATCCGGCATCGAAGATCGTCACCACCTGACAGGTACTACAGATCCTGGCGTCTTCCTGCTCGTCCATGCCCCCGCCCGAGCCCACCTGTGAGAATCGCTCCGGTATCCATCTAAGTCAGCCTCTCCGGCCCTGACAAGATCCAGAAGGGAGACGGTGATGCGCATCGGTGTGCTGGGCGCCGCCCGCATCGTGAAGAGCGCCCTGATCGATCCGGCCCGTACCGTCGACGGTGTCGAGGTGGTGGCGATCGCCGCCCGCGACGAGGACCGGGCCCGGCGGTACGCGGCACGCCACGGCATCGGTCACGTGCACCCGTCGTACCAGGCGCTGCTGGCCGACCCGGTGGTGAACGCCGTCTACATCCCGTTGCCCGCGGCCCTGCACGCGTCCTGGACGATCGCCGCGATCGAAGCGGGCAAGCACGTGCTGTGCGAGAAGCCGTTCGCCAGCAACACCGCGGCGGCCGAGCGGGTCGCGGAGGTCGCCGCGTCGTCGGACAGCGTCGTGATGGAGGCCTATCACTCGCACCATCATCCGTTGCAGGCCCGGCTGCGGGAGATCATCGCCTCCGGTGAGCTGGGCCGGATCACCTCGGCCCGTGCCACCTTCTGCGCGCCGGTCCCGCCCGGCCGGGACATCCGCTGGGATCTCGCCCTGGGCGGCGGTGGCCTCCTCGACGTCGGCTACTACCCGGTCCGCCAACTGCGTGACCTGTTCGGGCCGGAGCCGGAGGTCACCGAGGCCCGGGCGTGGGAACGCGGCGGCGTCGATCGACTGGTCACCGCGACCCTGCGGTTCGAGTCCGGTGTAGAGGGACGGATCGTGTCGTCGATCTGGTCACGTCACCTGATCGGCGCCACGCTGGAGGTCGCCGGTGCGGACGGCCGGATGCGCGTCTCCTGGCCCTACCACCCGCAGATCCGCGGGAGGATCCGCGTCCGTGGCCGCCACGGCAGCCGGGTGGAGGCGGCCGACCGGCGGTCCACCTATGCGTTCCAGCTGGAGGCCTTCCGCGACGGCGACGACCGCGGCACCGGTCCGGCCGAGGCGGTGGCCCAGATGCGCACCCTGGACGCCATCTACACGGCCGCCGGCATGTCCGCCCGGCCGTGACGGCGCTCAGATGCTCATGCCGCCGTCGACGACGAGGGTGGCGCCGGTCATGAAGGAACTGTCGGCGCTGGCCAGAAAGAGCACGACCGCGGCGATCTCGTCCGGCCGGGCATGCCGGCGCAGCGGGATCATCTCGTCGAAGACGGCGGCCGCCTCGGGGGCCGGGCGGCCGGTCGCCGCCGTCTCGATGCCGTGCTGGAAGTCGTTGTCGATCGGCCCCGGATGCACGGTGTTCACCCGGATGGCCCGGCCCGCGACCTCCTTGGCGAGCGTGCGCATCAGGCCGACGACCGCGTGCTTGGCCGTGGCGTACGCCGCGATGCCGGGATCCGACGTCAACCCCACCACACTGGAGTTGATCACGATGCGACCGCCGTCGGACAGCACCGGCAGACTGTATTTGCAGGTCAGGAACGACCCCCGCACGTGTACGGCGAGGACCCGGTCGAACTCGTCGTCGGGATAGCCGGCGACCGGAGCCACCGGCCCACTGATCCCGGCGTTGCTGAACACGATGTCCAGCCGCCCGAACCGCCGCACGGTGTGCGCGACCGCCGCCCGTACCGAGGCCGGATCGGTCACGTCGGTGACCGTGCAGCTGGCGGCGTCGTCACCGAGCTCCCGTCCGGCGGCGGCGAGCCCGGGTTCGGCGATGCCGGCCAGCACCACCCGCGCGCCCTCCCGCACGAAGGCCCGTGCGGTCGCCATGCCGACGCTTCCCTCACCGCCGGTGATCAATGCCACCTGGCCGTCCAACCGTCCCACCCGGCCATCCTCGGGCGGCACCGGCGGAGCTGTCTTGACCAGGAGCGCACACCGTTAGGCGATGTGCGCACTGCGGTGATGGGAAGAGACCGCCCCGGTGTCCGTTTTTGCACACATCGAAAAATTGCGATCAAGGGATCGGGCGCCGCCCGGTTAGGCATTCAACTTAGTCATCGTTTGGGAACTCGCCGGTAACAAACGGCGGTGCCCCGGCGGTGCCATCCCCAAAAACCCGCCCATCCACCGGGGCGGGCATCTCATGAGGAGCCGGATGTACCCGTCAGTCCCGACCCCCCGCCCCCTCCGTACCGTCCTCGCCGCCGCGGCCGCCGTGGTCGCCATGCTGGGCGCGGCGAGCCCCGCCTACGCCGTCACCGCGGCGGAGAAGGCGGCCGTTCTCTCGTCCTTCACCCAGACCAGCGTGAGCAGCTACAACTCCTGGAACGCCGCGCGGCAGAACCAGGGCGCCTGGTCCGCGTACACGTTCAACTGGAGCACCGACTACTGCTCGTCCAGCCCGGACAATCCCCTCGGGTTCGACTTCAAGCTGTCCTGCTGGCGGCACGACTTCGGCTACCGCAACTACAAGGAGATCGGCGCGTTCAGCGCGAACAAGAGCCGTCTCGACTCGATGTTCTACGAGGACCTGAAGCGCAAGTGCGCCACCTACTCGGCCGCCGTCCGCCCGGCCTGCAACAGCCTGGCCTGGACCTATTACGAGGCGGTGTCCATCGCCGGCTCGCTCGCCGCGGTCAGCACCGAGGACCTGGAAGCCGCCGCCGAGTTGAAGGCCGCGGGTGAGGCCGCCGCCGCCCGCTGACCGATTCAGCCCAGAGCCCGGCGGCGGTCCCCCCGGCCGCCGGGCTCTCCGGTTCGCGACGGCGACTCGCGATCCGGTGGTGACCGGGAGCGGACGGTGCGAGCCGTCCGCTCCCGGTCAGACGGGGCCGGTCGTACACAGGTTGTCGTTGATCCGGAACTCGGCCGGATAGGGGCCCTTCACGTCGCCGGAGGCGTGGAAGCCCACCGACACCGACTTCCCCGAGAGCACGTCGCTGTTGTAGGCGAGGCTCTTCGCGGTCACCTCCTGCCCGGTGACGGTGAAGGTCGCCTCCCAGCCGCTGCGGAGGGTCTGCCCGGCCGGCAGCGCGAACCTCAGCGTCCAGCCGTACAGGGTGAGACCGCTGGTGTTGGTGATGGTGATCTGCCCGTTGAACGACCACGGGTCGCCGTTGGTCACATAGCCGACATGGCACACCGCGGGATCCGCGGCGGCCGCCGGCGCGGACGGCGTGAGCAGGGCCGCGGCCAGGCCGGCGACAACCGCCATTGATCGATGCATGACGATGCACTCCCCGTGCTTGTGGTATCGGTTCAGGTCCACCTAAGGTTCCTTGAGCAGGGTGGAGCACCAGACTGGATCCTGACTGGACGATGGCTGGACGACGCCGCTCCACCGCCCTGCGCCGGGGGTGAGAGCGTGCGGATCCAAGTGCTCGGCCCGGTCCGCGCATGGCTCGGCGACGACCCGGTGGCACTCACCTCGGCGGGCCGGCGCGCCGTGCTGGGCCTGCTCGCGGTGGCCGGCGGGCAGCCGCTGAGCCAAGCCGAACTCGTCGACGCGCTGTGGGGCGACCGGCCCCCGCCGAGCGCGGCCAACATCATCCAGACGCACGTCAAGCATCTGCGCCGGCTCCTGGAACCGGGGCGGGCGTTCCGTTCGCACAGCACCCTCCTCCCCCGCGTCGGCGACGGGTACGCCCTACGGGTGCCCGAGAACAGTGTGGACCTCCTGCGCTTCCGGCGGCTGCTCGCCGAGGCGACCACCGCGCGGCAGAACGGGGATCAGCGGACCGCGGCCGACCTGTCCGCCGAGGCGCTCGCGCAGTGGCAGGGCACGCCGCTGATGGATGTGCCGATGCTGGCCGGGCACCCCAAGGTCCTCGCCCTGATCGAGGAGCGGCGGGCCGCCCTGGGCCGCTACGGCGAACTCATGATCATGCTGGGCGCGGTGTCCGAGGCGCTGCCCGCGCTGGAGGAGGCCGCGGCGGCCCAACCGCTGGACGAGGCCGGCCAGGCCCGGCTGATCCGCGCCTACACGGCGGCCGGCCGCCGGGCCAAGGCGTTCGCGACGTTCCACGACACGCGCCGCCTGCTCGCCGACGAACTGGGCGTCGATCCGGGCCCGGAACTGTCCGCCGCGCACGCGTCCCTGCTGCGGGATCCCGGTGAGGCCGTCGCCGTTCCGGCGCCGCAGATCAACACCACAGACCACCTTCCGGTACGGCCGAAGCCCGCCCAACTGCCGGCGGACGTACCGGGGTTCACCGGCCGCGCCGACGAGCTCGCCGCACTGGATCGCCTGGTCACGTCCGGTGAGCAGACCGTCGTGACGGTGTCCGGGATGGCGGGCGTGGGCAAGACGGCGCTGGCGGTGCGATGGGCGCACCGGGCCCGCTCCCGGTTCCCGGACGGCCAGCTCCACGTGAATCTGCGCGGCTACGACTCCGAACAGCCGATGACGCCCGAGGACACGCTCGCCGGGTTCCTCCGCGCCCTGGGCATGGCCGGAAACGACATCCCGGCCGGGCGGGACGAGCGCGCCGCCGCCTACCGGAGCCTGCTCGACGGCCGCCGCGTGCTCGTCGTGCTGGACAACGCGGTGTCGGTCGACCAGGTGTGGCCGCTGCTGCCCGGCACCTCGTCCTGCACCGTGGTGGTGACCAGCCGGGACATGCTGCCGGGACTGGTCGCCCGGCACGGCGCGGGCCGGCTCGTGGTGCCACTGCTGCCCGCCGGGGAGGCGCTGGTCCTGATCACCCGGCTGATCGGCGACCGGGTGCGCGACGATCCCGCGGCGGCGGCCGACCTGATCGGACGGTGTGCGCAGCTGCCGCTGGCGTTGCGGGTCGCCGCCGAACTCGCGATCGGGCGGCCCGAGGCGCCGTTGCGGATGCTGGTCGCCGAACTCGCCGACGAGAGCCGCCGCCTGGAACTGCTGAACGCCGGCGGCGACCCGCAGACCGGGGTCCGTGCCGTGTTCTCCTGGTCCTACCGTCAGCTCGCACCGGCCGCGGCACGCGCCTTCCGGCTGCTCGGCCTGGTTCCCGGCCCGGACGTGGCGGGCTACGCGGTCGCCGCGCTGCTGGGCACCGGCGTCGTCGAGGCCGGTGAGGTGCTGGAGGTGCTGGCCCGGGCCCACCTGGTCCAGCACGTGACGGCCGACCGCTACAGCCAGCATGACCTGCTCCGGGCGTACGCGATCGGTCTCGGCCTGGAAGGGGGTGAGGGTGACCGGGCACTGGAGCGGCTCGCCGACGCCACCCTGTTCACCGCGACCGCCGCGATGGACACGCTCTATCCGGCGGAGCGGCACCGGCGGGTCCGCGCCGTCCGGCCGCGGTCGCCGATCCCGCCGGTCGGCGACGGCGCGGGCGCCCAGGCCTGGCTGGACCGGGAACGCGACAACCTGGTGGCGCTGGTGGCGCACGCGGCCGTCCACGACCGGCCCGCGCACGCCGTCGGTCTCACCCTCACACTGCTGCGCTACCTGGAGAGCGGCGGCCACTACCCGGAGGCGGTCGTCATGCACGAGCACGCGGTGCGGGCCGCCCGGCTGACCGGGGACGCCGCCGCGGAGGCGCAGCTGCTGACCAACCTCGCGGTCATGGACGTGCAGCAGGGCCACTACGAACGGGCGGACACCGTGCTGCGGCGCGCGGTCGTGCTGGCCCGGGCGTGCGGCGACCACGCGGTCCAGGCGCGGGCGCTCGGCAACCTCGGCCACGTCGACCAGTGGCAGGGGCGCTACGACGAGGCGGCCGATTCACTGCGCAAGGCGCTGGAGCTGTGCCGGCTCACCGGTGACCGGGCGGCCGAGGCGCGGGCGCTCGGCAACCTGGGCCAGGTCCTGCGACGGCAGGGCCTCGACGAGCAGGCCGCGGCCTACCTGAACGAGTCGGTCCGGATCTGCCGCGACATCGGCGATCCGGTCGGCGAGGGGTACGCCCTGGTCAGCCTCGGCGACATCGCCGCCCGGCAGCGCGACAGCCGGCGCGCGGTCCGCTCCCACCGCGAGGCGCTGGACATCTTCCGGCGCACCAACGAACGCGCCGGCACCGCACTGGCGCTCGACGGGCTGGGCGCGGTCACCCACGACGTCGTCTTCCTCCGCGAGGCGCTGGAGATCTTCCAGCAGCTCGGCGAACGGGCCGGCGAGGCCCGGGTCACCAACAGCCTCGGCGAGGCGCTCACCACCACCGGCCGGCCGGCGGACGGCCGGGAACGGCATCTGGCGGCGCTCACCCTGGCGACCGGCACCGGCGACCGGTACGAGTCGGCGCGGGCGCACGCCGGTCTGGCCCGGGCGGCCGAGATGCTCGGCGACCCGGACACCGCCGGGAAGCACCGCAATCAGGCGTGGACCGGTTACACCGAGATCGGCGCCCCGGAGGCCGAGGACATCCGCCGCCTCATCGACCGCTGACTGTCCGGAGGTCCATTCCGCGTCCAGTCCGGCTCCATTCCGCATTCCTAACTTTCGATGCGCAAGCCGCTCGAGGGGAATCGGAGAGGAACACTCATGAGGGCACGGATGAAGAAGTGGGCCGCGTCGGCGGCGGTTCTGGTGATCGCGACCACCACGCTGGTGGCGGCGCAGCCGGGCAGCGGCTCGGCCGCGGCCACCCCCGGCCTGCAGGCCTACGGCATCTCCCAGAACGGCACCCGGATGCTGGCTTTCAAGACCAACACCCCGGAACAGCAGGACTGGGTACGCCGTATCACCGGCCTGGTCGGCGACACGTCGGTGATCGGGATCGACATGCGGGTCCAGGACAACACCCTGTACGCCGTCGGCAACCTGGGCGGGATCTACACCATCGGGATCCCGAGCACGATCGCGACGAAGGTGTCGCAGTTGCAGGAGACCCTGTACGGCACCCGGTTCGGCGTCGACTTCAACCCGGCCGCCGACCGGCTGCGCGTGATCAGCGACAACGGCCAGAACCTGCGGCACAACCTGGGCGACCACACCACGATCGCGGACACCACGCTGACCACCCCGCCGATGACCGGCCCGGCCAAGGGTGTCACCGCTGCGGCGTACACGAACAACGATCTGGACGCCACGACCAACACCACGCTGTTCGACATCAACACCACGTCCGACCAGGTGGTCATCCAGTCCCCGGCGAACCAGGGCTTCCTGGTCGCCACCGGCAACCTGGGTGTCGACGCCGCGCCGGACGCCGGTTTCGACATCTTCAGCGACCTGAGCAACGGCAAGACCGTGTCGTCGACGGCGTTCGCCGTGCTCACTCCGGCGAGCGGCTATCAGACGCTGTACACCGTGGATCTGCTCACCGGGGCGGCGTCGATGGTCGGCGAGTTCGCGCTGGACGTGTCCGACATCGCGGTGGCACTCGACACCGCCTACTGATCCTCTGAGTCGTCGCGCCGGTGGTGTGCCGTGTGCCCACCACCGGCGCTGAGCCCTGCGACGTAGAGGCGGGCCAGCTCGGTCAGCATCCGGCGCGGCTCGATCAGCTGTTCCTCGGCGAGACGGTCGCCCAGCCCGTAGACGCGCTGGGCGAGGCCCAGGTAGGCGTTGGTCAGCGTGGACGCGGTCAGTTCCGGTGACGAGGTCAGGATCAGGGTGCCGTCCTGCCGGCCGTGGCGGAGGATCTCCACGATCGGCGCGAGCAGATGGTGGATGACGGCCCGGAACTGTCCGCCGAGATCGCTGTCGTCGTCGCCCGCGGGCTTGGCGTCGAACACCCGGGTGAACCGGACCTCGTCGGCGGCGTCGTCGACGAGTTGCTCGACGTCGGCGAGCGCGGCCCGGAGCCGGTCGGCGCCGGTGCCCTTCCAGCCGGCGCTGAGGTCGTGCAGCACGCGTGCCCACCGTTGGAGGATCTCCACCTCGACGGCGAGCGCGACCTGATCCCGGGTGGCGAAGTACCGGTAGACGGTGCGCCGGGTGACGTCGCACCGGTCGGCGATGTCGTCGATCGTGACCTGGTCGACGCCCCGGTCCAGGAAGAGCTCATAGGCGGCGGCGATCAGCGCTTCGCGCCTTCTTTCCCGTACGCCCATGACTCAGGCGACCGCGGCTTGTTCATCGAGTTCACGCACCAGTTCAGCATGACGGCGCTCGTCCAGCCGGTACCAGATCAGCGGGATCGCGGCGAGGGCTCCGATCACGCCGGGGACGATCGTCATCGTGGCGTGCAGTCCGTCGAGTGCGGCGGTGCTCTGCCGCGCTCCGGCCACGTACCCGAAGGCGGCCAGCAGCGCGAGTCCCAGCGAGGCGCCCAGCGCCGAGGCGACCTTGGTCTTGAAGATGTTGCTGGAGAAGACCAGACCTTCGGTACGGCGGCCGGTCCGCCAGTGGCCGTACTCCACGGTGTCGGCGAGCATCGACAGCAGGGTGATGTTGGTGACGCCGTAGCCGATCCCGGTCAGCGCGATCCATCCCAGGATCGGCGCGAGCGACTGGTAGCCGGTGAGCCACGAGCCCACCGACGTGACCGTCGTGACGGCGAGCCCGGCCAGGGCCGCCCCGCGTTTGCCCCAGCGCCGTGCGGCGAGGGGGCTCAGCAGCGAACCGGTGATCGTGGTGACGGCGAAGACGCCGACGAACAGCGGCACCAGGGCCTCGGCGTCGAAGTTGTACCGCAGGTAGTAGGCCGGGATGATGCTGCGGACGGTGAAGGCGACCTCGGTCATCAGCATGGCGGCCAGCAGCAGTTGCAGTGGCCGGTTGCGCGCGAACAGGCGCAGCATCTCCCCGGCCGCGTACCGGGGTGACGGCACGTGGTCGTCGCGTTCACGTACCCGGGCGAAGGTGATCCAGGTCAGCGCGACGGCGATCAGCGCGTAGAGGACGGCGACGTTACGCCACCCCTGGACCGCGACCAGCGGCAACGTCACGATGTTCACGCCGATGAAGCCGACGCTGGCCAGGGTGCGGGGAACCATCACGAGGGACGTGCGCTCCCGGGCGTCCAGGGTCAGCGCGGCCGACATCGACCAGTACGGCACGTCCATCGCCGAGAACGCGATCCCCCAGAGCAGGTACGTCACGTACGCCAGCGCGAGCGTCGTGGCGGAGTCCAGCCGCGGCACCGAGAACGCGAGCACCGTGAGCAGCGCCAGTGCGGGCGGCGCGAACAGCAGGTACGGGCGGAACCGGCCCCACCGCGACGCCGTGCGGTCCACGAGCATCCCCATCACCGGGTCGAACAGCGCGTCGACCACCCGTACGACGAGGAACAGCACCGACGCGGAGGCGGCGGCGATGCCGAGCACGTCGGTGTAGAAGAGCGCGAGATAGGTCGCGACGAAGCCGTAGAGGATGTTGTTGCCCAGGCTTCCCCAGCCGTAGGCGAGCTTGCTCTGCCAGCTCATTGTCACGATCGCCTCCCTGACGCCGTCGCGCAGCGGGCAGAAAAATAACACACGTGTGACATTTTTGGTGGCGAGAGTTCAAACGGTGTGCGCCCGGCGGTACTCACGGGGGCTGGCGCCGTAGGTGGCCCGGAACAGCCGGCTGAAATGGGCGGCGTCGGGCAGCCCCCACCGGCTGGCGATGGCGCTGACCGGCCGGGCCGTGAGCAGCAGATCGTGACGGCACGCCTCGAGCCGGCGCTGCCGCACGCACGCCGACACGGTCACGCCCTCGGCCTGGAACAGCTTCTGCAGGTAACGGGTGGAGATGTGCAGCGCGGCCGCGATCTGGTCCGGCGCGAGCCACGCGTCGCCGAGATGCTGGTCGATGTGCGCCACCGCGCGGGTGAACAGCGCCCGGCGTACCGTGTCGGGGTCTTCGGGTCTGAGGTCCAGACGCCCGGCGAGGGCGGTGGTCAGAAGGTCGACCACGTTGGCGCCGAGCCGGTGGTTGTCGCGGACATCGACGTCGTCGAGGACGTCGGCCGCCCGGATCAGGAAGGAGCTGATCAGGGCGCCGAGCCCGGCCCGCCCGGAGAAGCGGGTGGCGGTGAGCCGGCCGACGTCGTCGGCGGAGAGGCCGAGCAGCGTACGCGGAAAGATCAGCACCAGCAGCCGCCCCGGATCGCCGAAGGTGAACGTGTAGGGCCGGGTGGTGTCGTAGACGGTGAAGTCGCCGGGCCGCAGCACCGCGCCGCGCCCGTCCTGCGCCAGCACGCTCCCGCCGTGGCGTTGCAGCCCGAGCTTGAAGTAGTCACCCTGCTCGGCGGCGATCAACCGGCTGGTCCGCCGCACCTGATGACCGTCGGCGTCGACCTGGTACAGCCGGATCGGCCCGAGGCCGGCGCCGCGCAGCTCGCCGCGGAAGGCGCCGCTGCCGGTGCGGGACGCGTCCAGCGGCACGAACGCCTCGGACACCGCCTGGCGCCAGAAGTCGAAGCGCTCGGCCTCCGGCAGATCCCCGGTACGCACCACATCGATCATCCTCGACCTCCGGTGTGCTCCTCAGCTTGGCGGCAGCAGGCGCACACGGTCAAGCGCTGTGCGCCGCCGTTCAAGACCCGCCCGGCGCCGGCGAGTACACCGTCATCATGGGAAGGACGATGAGCCGCCGGACCCTGCTCGGGGCGGCGGGCCTGACGACCGCGAGCCTGGCCGCCGGCTGCGGCAGAGGGCTTCAGGAGACGCCGAACTCCGGCGGCAGAACGATCCGGATCGGGTACGCCATCCCGAAGACCGGCCCCCTCGCGGTCTTCGGCGAGTCCAACGACTACGTCCTCGGCGTCGTCCGCACCGCGCTGGCCGGCGGCATCACCGTCGGCGGCAACCGGTACACGGTGGAGATCATCGACAAGGACACCCAGTCGAGCAGCGCCCGGGCCGCCCAGGTCACCGGCGAGCTGATCAACCAGGATCAGGTCGACATCGTGCTCGCCACCTCCACCCCGGACACCACCAACCCGGTCAGCGACCAGTGCGAGGCCGCGCACGTGCCCTGCATCGCCACCATCTGCCCGTGGGAGATCTGGTACTACCCGCGCGGCGGAAGCGGCACGAAGACGTTCGAGTACACGTACCTGCACTTCATCGGCACCCAGGCCGAAGCCGACGTGTTCTCGAAACTGTGGCAGCGGGTGCCGGGCGCCCCGCACACGGTCGGCGCGCTGTGGCCCAACGACGTCGACGGCGAGACCTACCGCAAGTACTTCACCCCGGTCGTGCAGGGACTCGGCTGGAAGTTGGTCGACCCCGGCGCCTACCAGGACGGCACCCAGGACTTCACCCCGATCATCTCCACCTTCAACCGGGAGGGCGTCGACATCCTCCAGGCCGCTCCGATCCCGCCGGACTTCATCACCTTCTGGAAGCAGGCCGCCCAGAACCGGTTCCGGCCCCGGCTGGCGACCGTGGCCAAGGCGCTGCTCTTCCCGAGCGTGGTGGAAGCGCTCGGCCCGCTCGGGCACAACCTCGTCGCACCGGCCTGGTGGCACCGCGACTACCCGTACCGGTCCTCGCTGGACGGCATCACGGCGGCCGCGTTCGCCGACGGCTACCAGAAACTCACCGGCCGGCAGTGGACCCAGCCGATGGGCATGGACCACGCCCTCTTCGAGATCGCCGTAGCCGCCCTGAAAGCGTCCGGCGACCCCAAGGACAAAACCGCCGTGGCACACGCCATCGGCGGCCTCAAAGGCGAGGCCATCACCGGACGGTACGACTTCACCACCGGCCCGGTGAAGAACGTCTCCCTCGCCCCCGACCTGGTCGGCCAATGGCGCCGCAACGACACCGGCAAGTTCGACCTCGTGGTCGTCGACAACAGCGCGGCCCCCGACATCGGAGTTCAGGGCGACCTTGAACTGCTGCGATGACCGCGGCCCTCGAGGTGCGCGACATCGGCAAACGGTTCGGCGCCCTCACCGTCCTCGACCGGGTGTCGTTTTCGGTCACCGCCGGTGAGGCGGTCGGCGTCGTGGGACCGAACGGCGCCGGCAAGACCACCCTGCTCGACATCGTCGCCGGGGTACGGCGCCGCGACCGGGGCCGGGTGCTGCTCGGCGGCGCCGACGTGACCGGGCTGCCACCGGAGCGCCGCTGCCGGCTCGGGCTCGCCCGTACCTTCCAGGTGCCCCGGCCGATGGGCGACCTGACCGTCTTCGAGACCGCCCTGCTCGCCGCGGTGCGCGGCGGTGGCCTGCACGGACGGCGTGCCGAGCAGGCCGCGATCCGCGCCCTGGAGACGGCCGGGCTGCTCGCCGACGGCGACCGCCGCTCCACCGGACTCCGGCTGTTGTCCCGCAAACGCCTCGAACTGGCCCGCGCCGTCGCCGCCGGACCCCGCGTGCTGCTGCTCGACGAGATCGCCGGCGGCCTCACCGACGCCGAGACCGGCGCGCTCGTCGGCACGATCGGCGACCTCGCCGCCGCCGGCATCGCGATCGTCTGGGTCGAACACGTGATCCGCGCCCTGGTCCGGGTCGCCACCCGGCTAGTCTGCCTCGCCGACGGGCGGGTGCTCGCCGACGGCGAACCGCGCGCGGTGCTCGGCGACCCGGCCGTGCAGCGCGCCTACTTCGGCCGGGCGGCGCCGTGAACGTCCTGCTGGAGGCGGAGGATCTCGACGTACGGTACGGGGATTTCCAGGCGCTGTCGGGTGTGGGCGTGCGGGTCGGCGAAGGCGGCGCGCTCGCGCTGGTCGGTGCGAACGGCGCCGGAAAGACCACCCTGCTGCGTACGATCGCGGGCGCGCACCGCCCGGCCCGTGGCCGCATCCGGTTCGCCGGCGCGGACGTCACCGACAGCCCACCCCACCAGCGGGTACGCGCGGGCATCGCCCTCGTGCCGGAGGGCCGTCGGCTGTTCCCCAGCCTCACCGCCGAGGAGAACATCCGGGTCGGCGCCGTGCGGGCCCGCCCCGGCGCCTGGACACTCCCCCGCCTGTACGAGGTGTTCCCGCTGATCGCCCGCTGCCGCACCCGCCGGGCCGCGCTGCTGTCCGGCGGCGAGCAGCAGGCCGTGGCGATCGCCCGGGCACTGGCGTCCGGCCCCCGGCTGCTGCTGCTCGACGAGATCTCCCTCGGCCTCGCCCCCGCCGTGGTGGACGGCCTCTACGGCGCACTGGCCGAACTCCGCGCCACCGGCACCGCCGTCATCCTGGTCGAGCAGGACCTCGACCGCGCCCTGGCCGCCTGCCACGACCTGGTCTGCCTGCTCGAAGGCCGGGTGGCGCTGTCCGGCCCCACCGACCGGCTGCCCCGCGACCAGGTGATCGGCGCCTACTTCGGGTCCGTGTCGTGACCTGGGTGAACGCCGCGTTCCAGGGTGTGCTGCTGGGCGGCGAGTACGCGCTCGTCGCGTGCGGGCTGTCGCTCACGTTCGGGGTGATGCGGCTGGTCAACCTGGCGCACGGCGACTTCGCGGTCTGCGGCGCCTACCTCACCCTGCTGTTGTGCACGGCGCTGGGCGTACCGGTCTGGTGGACGCTGCCGCTGATGCTGCCGGCCGCCTTCGCCGCGGGCGTGCTGCTGCACCTGGCCGTCTTCGAACGGGCGCTGCGCGGCGGCGAACTCGCCCCCATCCTGGTCACCTTCGGCCTGTCCGTGATGATCGAGAACCTGCTGCTGGTCGCCGTCTCCGCCGACACCCGCACGCTGGACGGCGGCGCCGCGGCACTCGCCGGGTTCCAGCCGGTGGACGGCGTCGTCGTCTCCTGGCTGCGGCTCACCGGACTCCTCACGGCGGTGCTCGTGCTGGCCCTGCTCCAGGTGCTGCTGTCGTACACGTCATGGGGCCGTGGCGTCCGCGCCGTCGCCGACGACCCGGACACCGCACGGCTGGTGGGCGTACGGGTCCGGCCGCTCTTCGCCACCGTCGCCGGGATCGCCGTGGCCACCGCGGCACTGGCCGGCGTGTTCCTCGGCCTCATCTCCGCGTTCGACCCGCTGTCCGGCGGCACCATCCTGATCTTCGCGTTCGAGGCGGTGGTGATCGGCGGGCTCGGCTCCCTGTGGGGCACCCTGGCCGGCGGGGTGGCGCTCGGCCTCACCCAGCAGCTCGTCGGCCAGTGGAACGCGCAGTACGCCGTCCTCGGCGTACACCTGCTGTTCCTGATCGTCCTGGCGGTGCGCCCGCAGGGCCTGTTCGCACGCCCGGAGGTGTGAGGCATGCCGACGATCAGCCGGTGGACCCGGACCGCCTCGGCCACGGCGACGATCGGCACGGTCGTCGCGGTGGCGCTCGCGGCCGTACCGTACTTCGCCGCCCGCGCCGAGACCGCGCTCATCGACCTGTTCCTGTTCGTGGCCCTGGCCGGGCTGTGGAATCTGCTCGCCGGCTTCGCCGGCCTCACCTCGTTCGGACAGCAGGCCTATCTCGGCGTCGGCGCCTACGCCCTTCATCTGTACGCGTCAGCCGGCGTCGACCCGGCCTGGGGCGTCCTGCTGGCCGCCGTCACCGCCGCGCTCGTGTCCCTGCCGGTGTCGCTGCTGGTGCTGCGCCTGACCGCCGGCTACTTCGCGGTCGCCACCTGGGTGGTCGCCGAGGTCCTGCGCATGCTCGCCACCGTCTCGCCCCGGGTCGGCGGCAACACCGGCGTCAGCCTGCCCGGCGCCGGCCGCCACCCGCTGGTGCTGTGGCATGCGATCACCTACTGGTGGGCGCTGGGCCTGATGATCGCCTCGGTGATCGGAATCGGACTGCTGATGCGCAGCCGTTTCGGCCTGGACGCGCGGGCCGTGCACGCCGAACCGCTGGCCGCGGCCGCCGCCGGTGTCGCGGTCGGCCGGGTCCGGCGGGTGGCCTACCTGCTCGCGGCGCTCGGCACCGGCGCCGTCGGGGCCGTCCTGTTCTGCCACCACCTGTACGTGCAGCCGAGCTCGATATTCGGCCCCCAGTACAGCGTCTACATGCTGTTCATGGTGCTGATCGGCGGTATCGGCACCATCGAGGGCCCGATCCTCGGCGCCCTGCTCTTCTTCGCCCTGCAACAGACCCTCGCCGGCTACGGCGCCGCCTACCTCGTGGTCCTCGGCGCCGTAGCCATGCTGGTCACCCTCTTCGCCCCGCGCGGCATCTGGGGCGCCGTCTCCAGCCGCTGGGACGTGTCGCTGTTGCCCCTCGGCTACCGCATCACGGCTTCTTGACGGGCCGCCGCCAGTCGATGTCGGCCGTCACGCCCGCATGGTCCGACGTGTACCGCGGCGCGGTGCGCCGGAACGGTTCGGCGCCGACGACACTGGCCCGCTCCGCCTTCGCCGCTCCGCCCAGCAGCACGAGGTCGATCCGCGAGGTCAGCTGCGGTGCCGGGTTGGCCAGGTCGGCGGCCTGACAGCAGGTGAACCCCGGCGGCGACGCGGTCCAGGCGTCCCGAAGTTGCCCGGTCAAGAGCTGATAGGTGTCCACGGTGCTGTTGAAGTCACCGACCGCGATCACGTTGTCCGCTCCGGACACCGGCCCGGCGAGGAACTCGGCCGCCTGAGCGCGCTGCACGGCCGGCGACTGCTCCGTCTCCAGATGCGTGGTGACGAACCGGAACGGCACACCGCGTTGGGTGGCCTCGACGGACGCCCAGCCGTGGATCACCTGCACCGGCGGAACACCCGGAACCGGCAGCGGAACGGTCAGCCGGGCCTGGTAGACGCCGCTGCGGGGCGCCGACCAGCGCAGACCCGGCGCCCGCTCGTCGACCAGAAGCACCTCGCGGTCCTGGAACCGCAGCGTGCACGCCCCCACCGTCGTGGACCCGCACGGTGCGGTGAGCGGAATCGGACCCACATCGGTGCCGGCCGACGTGGACGCCACGACATACCGCAGGCCACGCCGCTGCAACGCGCGCTGGAGGATGGCCAGGAAGTCCTGCGACGGCCCGGTGCCCGGCCCGGCCGCCGTCCAGGTGGCCACCTCCTGAAGCCCGACGAGATCGGGCCGCGCCTTCTGGATCTCGTCGGCCAGGCCCTCGGCCCGCGCGCTGAAATCGGTCGCCCGCACGCCCGCCCAGATGGTGGAGACCGCCGCGAGCAGGCTGGGAGTGTCCCGGGCCGCCAGCGCGGGCGTGAGGTCGGCGCCGAAGTAGACGTTGTGGGTCATCACCCGCAGATGCCGCGCACCGCCGGGTTCGGCCGTCTGCCCGGCCGCGGCCGGCATCGCCACGGCGCCGGCGAGAACGAGGGCGGCCACCGGGGTCCATCGGCGCCGAAGGAAGCGCAGGGGATTGTTCATCGCCGCAGCGTGCCAGAGCCACGGCCGCCGGTTCCGCCGGTCGCGACGCCGAAACCACCTCTCCGGACACCGCGCTGACATACCGCTGCCGCAGCTCACGGCACGGTTGAACGGGGGCACCGTGCCGGATCGAGGTCACCTGATGGAGTACACGGCCGGGCACCACATCCCGGCCGAACAAGCGATCCGGAACGAGTGAGCCCCCGCGACCTAGGATCAGATCATGGAGTCAGCCGCCGAACTGTTCGCGTCCGCGCGAGTGGCACGGCTCGCCACGGTCGGCGCCGACGGTGTCCCCCACCTGGTCCCGATCGTCTTCGCGGTCACCGGCGACGTCATCCACACCGCTGTCGACGCCAAACCCAAACGCAGCCGCCATCTGCGCCGGCTCGCGAACATCGCGGCGAACCCGCGCGTGTGCGTGCTCGCCGACCACTACGACGACGACTGGTCGGCCCTGTGGTGGGTGCGCGCCGACGGCACCGCCCGCATCCTCGATTCCTCCCCCACCGGCCTGGCCGCGCTGATCGCCCGCTATCCGCAGTACCACGCCACCCCGCCGCCCGGCCCGTTCCTGGAGATCACCGTCGACCGCTGGTCGGCCTGGCACCCCTGACCCCGGTCTTGGATCGGCTTACCGCCCGTACCCATGGCGGTCGCCTGGCCGGTGGTCAGTCGCGGACCCACATCACGGCGTGGCGGATCAGGGTGTGGCGTCGCCCGGGCTCACGCCGTAGACCAGGCGCAGGATCGCGTCGGTGAGCGTGTCGAGCATGGCGTCCTCGTCGAAGGCGCCGGGGTTGGCGTAGACGTCGGCGAACATCGCGCTGCGCAGGTGCACCGCCATCCTGGCGAGCAGGTCGGGTGGGCCGCCGACGGTCAGGCCGGCGCGGGCGTCGCGCTCGATGCGCTTGCTGAACATCGTGCAGCCTTGGTCGACCAGCCGGTCGCGGACCTGTGCCACGTCGGGACCGGGGTCGGGGGCGATGAACGCCTCACTCAGCCAGCGCCCGTCGATCTTCCACCGGTCCAGCCCGGCGGCCAGGCCCCGGCGTAGCGCGCCGCGGTCGAGCCCGTCGGAGTCGAGCCACTCGGCGATCTCCAGGTTGGCCTCGGCGATCCCCTGGTCGACGACCGCGGCGAGCAGCGCCTGCTTGGACTCGAAGTAGAAGTAGAACCCGGAGCGGGTGATGCCGGCCGCCCCGGCCAGCTCGTCGATCGTGACCTGGCTTATCGCCTTGTCCCGGAAGACCGCCCGGGCCGCGTCGACCAGGGCCTGCTCCCGCTGGTCGCCCTTCGTGGGGCCACGGCGGCTCTTGATGGCTGGCACGGCGACCACTCTACAGCCCATCAAATGTAATTGACGGTGCATCTTTAGTTTTTGACGCGGCGTTGAAAATTCTTGGCGACGGGTCTACGTTCGGCTCATGCCCACACGAACGCGCCTGGCCCTGCCCGTCGCCTGCTACGTCGTGCTCCTCGTCGCCGCCCTCCAGACCCTGGTCGTCCCGGTCGTCGCCAACATCCGGGCCGACCTGGGTGTCTCGACCAGCGCCGCCAGCTGGGTGGTCACCGCCAACCTGCTCGCCGCGGCCGTGCTCACCCCGATGCTCGGCCGGCTCGGCGACCTCTACGGCCGCCGCCCGGTGATGCTCGGGGTGCTGACCGTGGTGCTGCTCGGCTCCGTGCTCGCCGCCACCACCTCCAGCCTGCCGCTGCTGCTCGCCGGCCGGATCGCCCAGGCGGCCAGCTTCGGGCTCTTCCCCCTCGCCATCGGCATGCTCCGGGAGGAGCTGCCGCCGCACCGCCTGACCGGCGCCATGGCCCTGGTCAGCGGGATGCTCTCGGTCGGCGCCGGGTTCGGCCTCGTCGTCACCGGACTGCTGATGCGCCACGGCGGCGACTACCACCAGCTGTTCTGGCTGGCCACCGTGATGACCGCGATCGGCCTGGCCGGGGCGTGGCTGCTGCCCCACCGCCCGGGCGCCGCCACCGGCACCCTCGACTGGACGGGCGCCGCGCTGCTCGGGCTCGGCCTGGTGCTGCTGCTCCTGCCGCTGGAGGAGGGCAACGGCTGGGGCTGGGGTTCCGCCCGGGTGATCGGTCTGCTGGCCGCCGCCGTCGTGGTGCTGACCGCGTTCGTGCTGTTCGAGCGGCGGGTCACCCACCCGCTGGTCAGCACGCGGATGCTCAGCCACCGCCCGATCGTGGTGGCCAACGCGGCCGGCCTGTTCTTCGGCTTCTCGATGTTCGCCGTCTTCCTGGCCGTCTCCACACTGGTCCAGACCCCGCCCGCGGTCGCCGGCTACGGCTTCGGCGCCACCGTGCTCGCCGCCAGCCTCGTCTACCTGCTGCCCGGCACGGCCAGCGGCGTGCTCACCGCACCGCTCGGCGGCCGGCTGGTCGCGCGTTTCGGCGCCAAGGCGACACTGGTGATCGGGGCAGCGCTGGCCGGCACGGGCTTCGCCATGCTCGCGGTGCTGCACTCGGCCGCCTGGCAGGTCATCCTCGGGGCGCTCGTCGTCAACACCGCGGTCACCTTCGGGTACGCCGCCCTGCCCGCGCTGCTGATCGCCCACGTGGAACCCGCCGAGACCGGCATCGCCAACAGCGTGAACTCGATCGCGCGCTCGGTCGGCATGTCACTGGGCACCGCGTTCGTGGTCACCATGATGACCCGCAACCCGGTCCCGGGCCCGCTGCCGCTGCCCCGGGAAGCACAGTTCGTGACCGTCTTCGCGGTCGGCGCAGCCCTGGCCGTGATCACCGCCGCCGCCGTGGGCCGGCTCCTGCCCCGCGCACCGCGACCGCGCCTCACCGCACCCGAGATGGAGGCCGACGAGGCTCTACTGTGATGGGATGAGCCGCCGGCTGACGGTGCTGTTCGCGGTGGCCGCGGGGGTGGCCATCGGCAACCTGTACTGGACACAGCCGCTGCTCGGCTTCATCGCCGGCGATCTGCACGCCGAGACCGTGACGGCCGGGTGGCTGACGACCACCACCCAGATCGGGTACGCCGTGGGCGTACTCCTGCTCGTGCCGCTCGGCGACATGCTGGACCGGCGCCGGTTCGTCCCGGTGTTGCTACTGGCCTCGGCCGCCGCGCTCCTGCTGTGTGCGCTGGCGCCGTCGATCGGCGTGCTGCTGGCGGCGGTCGGCGTGCTCGGCATGACGACGGTCTCCGGGCAGGTCCTCACACCGCTCGCCGGAGACCTGGCCGGTGACGCCGACCGCGGCCGGATCGTCGGCGTGGTCGGCTCCGGGACCCTCACCGGCATCCTGGCGTCCCGCACGATCAGCGGTCTCGTCGCCGGGACGGCCGGGTGGCGGGTGGTCTTCGCCGTCGCCGCGGTCGCCGCCGTCCTGCTCGCGGTTCTGCTGCACCGGGCGATCCCGCCACCGGCGCCACGGGCGCGCCTGCCGTACCGGCGGCTGATCGCCTCGATCGGCACGGTGGTGCGGCGCGAACGGGCGGCCCGGTGGACGCTGGTTCTGGCGGCCACCGGGTTCGCGGCGTTCTCGCTGTTCTGGACCGGGCTGACGTTCCTGCTCAGCTGCCCACGGTTCGGGTATCCGGTCGAGGTGATCGGGTTGTTCGGGTTGGCCGGGCTCGCCGGTGTCCTCTCCGGACTCCACGGTGGCCGTCTGCACGACCGCGGCCGGTCGCTTCCGGCCACCGGCGCGGCCTGGATGCTGGCGCTCGGCGGTTTCGTCGCCGCCGCGTTCGCGGGCCGGTCCGTCGTACCGATCGTGATGGTCATCGTCGTGATCGACGTCGCCCTGCAGACGCAGGCACTGCTCAACCGGGCGCGGCTGTTCGCGCTCCGTCCCGGGGCCCGCAGCCGGCTCAACACGGCGCTGGCCGCCGGCAACTTCTCCGGCGCCGCTCTCGGGTCGGCCGCCGCGGCCACGCTCTGGCCGGTGGGCGGCTGGACGGCGGTGACGGGCGCGGGCGCGGGGCTCTGCTGCGCCGGGCTCGCGGTGTGGGCGCTGGGCCGTCGCGGTCCGCTGCTGGTCCGTTCCACGATCCCTACCCCGTCGTGAGGAGCCGGCTGCCGTATGAGTGTCCGCCTGTCCAAGATCAAACGCCCCGGCGGCGTCTACTGGTTCGATCTTCGGCACGTCGCCGAGGACGAGGACGGCACGTGGCTGTTCGGGCCGGTCGGTTCGGCGTGGGAGGCTCCGCACGATCGGGGCGCTCTGCCCGTACCGGTGATGGTTCTTCTGCGGAGCGACCGGCCGTGGGCCGCGTGGTGGGTCGATGATCCCGCGGATCGGCGATTGGAGATCGACGTCTGCCTTCCGCCGGAGGCCACCAGCACGGGCTGGCGGTATGTGGATCTCGAATTGGATCCGGTGTGGCACGCGAGTGACGGGCGCGTCGAGATCGAGGACCGGGACGAGTACGAGGAGTCGCGCGACGCCGGCTGGATGAGCGCGGACGACGCCGAACTCGCCCGGGTCACCGCCGAGGAGTGCGCGGAGGTGCTGCGGACCGGGGCCCAGCCGTGGCTGTCGCGGGGCTGGCGGATGCTGGGGCAGCAGCGGTGACGGCCTGCCCGGCGGGGTGCCGGGCAGGCCGGTTCGGCGTCAGGATGCCGGGAAGCGCACGCCCGGCATCGGGAACGGGACGACCGGCGCCAGGGTCCTCGCGGTGGAGGCGGTCACCCCGAAGGCGAGCAGCGCCAGGTCGGTCAGGGCCGGGCCGAAGTCGCCGATCCACGGGTTGATCGAGACGGTGAGCTGGGTCTTGGCGTCCGCCGTGGAGAACGAGTAGGTGAGGTAGCCGAAGATGCCGCCGGTGTGCCCCCACAGGGTCGGTCCGCCGGGCAGCGGCTGCTGGAAGATGCCGAGGCCGTAGCCGATCTCGCCGGCCGGGTTGCCGAGCATCTCGGTCAGTTGTGCGGGCCGCAGGAGCCGGCCGCCGAGCAGGGCACGGTAGAAGCGGTTGAGGTCCGCGGTGGTGGAGACGATCTCGCCGGCGGCGTAGGCCATCGACGGGTTGAGGTCGGTGAAGTCCAGCGGGACGATCTCGCCGTCCTGCTCGATCGGCTCGTACCCGTGGGCGTGCGGGCCGTCGATCGTGGCGTCGGTGCCGGGGACCTCGGTGCCGTGCAGCCGCAGCGGCCGCAGGATGCGGTTGCCGACCGCTCGGGCGTACGCATGCTTGGTGATCTTTTGAATGATGAGGCCGAGCAGGACGTAGTTGGTGTTGGAATACGACCAGGAGGTGCCGGGCTCGAAAACCGGCGGCCGTGCGGCGGCGAGCGCGACCAGTTCCTCCGGCCGGAAGGTCCGGTAGCGGGCGCGCAGGACGTCGTCGAGGGTGGCGAACAGGACCTCGGTGTAGTCGAACACACCGCTGGTGTGCTGGAGCAGTTGGCGGATGGTGATCCGGGCGCCGTTCGGGATCGCTCCGGGCAGCCATCGTTGCAGGGTGTCGTCGAGGCGCAGCCGCTTCTCGGCGGCGAGTTGCAGGATCACGGTGGCCACGAAGGTCTTGGTGATGCTGCCGACCCGGAACTGTCCGCCTACCGGCGGCTTGGCCGGACGTCCGAGCTCGGCGACGCCGCTGGCGCCGCGCCAGCTGCCGGACGGACTGTCCACGCGGGCCAGTGCGGCGGTGGCGCCGGTGGCGCCGATCCGGTCGAGCGCGGCCTGTAGGGCGGCCCGGTCCAGGCCGCTCGAGGACGCTTCCGCCGGTGATGTGGCGCCCACGGTGGCAGCGACGGCCGCGGCCGCGGAACCGGCCAGGACGGTTCGGCGGCTGAGCATGGTTTCGGTGTTCCCCCGAGTGATTTCCACGCCATCGACGCTGCCAGGAGCCAGCGAACACGGTCAATCTCCGGCGGCCCTGGTTACTCCCCTACGGGTGGCCCCGCACGCGCCTGTCCGCCAGGTAATGGTGACGGCCTGGTGGGGTGAGGAGGTCCGCGCGAGTGGTTACCGGTCTGATGGTGACGGACACCGGGTTCGAGGTGCTGGTCGGCGGCGAGCCGGTGGACGCTCGCCGGAAGCTGGGCGCCCCTGACGTCGAGCTGCTGCAGGACATCGCGGGGCGGTATGTGGACGCGGTGCATGCTCGCTCCGACGACGCGGTGTTCGTGGGGCTGGGCCGGGAACTGTTCGCATGGATCGACGGCGGCCATGGGCAGGTGGCGGCGCGGCTGGAGCAGGTGGCGGCGCCGCTGGTGTTCGAGGTGCGGGCGCCGTGGTCGCCCTCGGCGGCGGGATGGGTGGTGTTGCGGGCGCCGTGGGAGGTGCTGGCCGACCAGACCGGGTTCCTGGCCGCTGACGGGCTGCGCCGGTTCGAGGTGGTTCGCCGCCTGGGGACGCCGACGGACGCTACGCCGCTTGACGAGTACCGGCTGGGGTTGATGTTCATGGCCTCGGCACCGCGGCGGCAGCGGGAACTCGACTTCGAGGCCGAGGAGTCGGCGATCCTCACCGCGGTCGGCGACACCCGGGTGGACCTGGTGGTGGAGGACACCGGTGATCCGGAGCAACTGGGGTTGCGGTGGGCTGATCTGGGTGGGTTGCCGGTGCTGCATCTGTCCTGCCATGGGGTGAACAACTGGCCGGCGTCTCCGGGCGGGCCCCGGGTGCCGGTGCTGATGATGGAGGACGAGGTCGGCGACGGTCTGCCGGTGACCGCTTCGGAGCTGATCGGCCGGTTGTCGGTGAGGCCGCGGTTGATGTTCGTGTCGGCGTGCCTGACGGCGACACCGGCGGACGCGGAGGGCTACCTGCCACCCGGGCAGGATCACCGCTCCCCCGGTGAGCCGGCCGACGGCGGGCCGGGCACATCCGAGGTGGTTCCGGTGGCGCATTCGCTGTCCACCAGTCTGGTCCGTGCCGGGGTGCCGGCGGTGGTCGGCTGGGACGGGTCGGTAACCGATGGCGCCGCGACCCTGTTCGCGCGACATCTCTACCAGCGCTTGGGGTTACGGCTGGATCTGGCCGCTGCGGTGGGTGACGCTCGCCGGAAGTTGCTGGCCTGTGAGCAGCCGCTTTTGCGGGCGGATTGGCATCTGGCCCGGATCTGGCTGGGTCCGGCCGGTGGCGGTCCGGTGGTGGCCGGAACACGCAAGCGGCAGTGGATGTCGGCGCTGCACGGTACGAAGACGTTTCTGGATCTCAAGCGGCGGCATGTTCCGGTGGCCGCGGCGGAGATGTTCGTCGGCCGGCGCCGGGAGATGCGGCAGGCGCTGCGGGTGTTGCGCGGCAACGAGCATGCCGGGGTGCTGCTGCACGGCCAGGGCCGGCTGGGTAAGTCGAGTCTGGCGGCTCGGCTGGCGGACCGGTTCGGCGATCGCGCGGTGGCGGTGGTGTTCGGTGACTACACCGCACTGGGGGTGCTGGAGGCGGTCGCCGCCGCGGTGGAGGACAACCCGGCGGCCCGATCGTTGATCGAGGCACGGCGGGCCGAGGTACGCGACCAGCCGGAGGCTCTGCGGTGGCTGCTGGTGGACCTGCTGTCCGGTCCCTGTTTCCAGGCCGGTAGCGAGGGACAACGGCCGCTACTGTTGATCATCGACGATCTCGAACAGATTCTCGAACCGCAGTCGGAGGGTCCGCATCGGGTGGCCGCCGGGTGTGCCCCGGTGCTGGCGGCGGTACTGGGGGCGTTCGATCCGGAGCGGGGTGACAGCCGGTTGGTGCTGACGAGCCGGTTCGTGTTCACGCTGGATCGGTTGCAGGAGCGGTTGGAGCCGGTGCAGTTGGCGCCGTTGACGGGGGTGGCGCAGCGGAAGTTGGCAGTGCGGCAGCGGGCGGTGCCGTCCGAACAGTTGCGGGAGGCGCGGGCTGGGCTGGCGGCACGGGCGGTGGCGGTCAGCGGTGGAAACCCCGGCCTGCAGGACCTGGTCGCGTTGCGGCTGGTCTACAGCCCGCAGGTCGACCTGGCCCGGGCCGAGCAGGCGGTCACCGACATGGAGGCCTATCTCGATCGTGGCGATCTACCCACGGACGCCGAGGTCCGCGCGTTCGTGGAGAACCTGGCACTCGACGCGCTGATCGAGCAGGCGGGCACTGCTCACATCGCCCTACTACGAGCGCTGACCCTCTTCGACCTGCCGATGCCGGCGGCGGTCACCGACCTGCTGGAAACCCGCACCGGTGGGTCCGTGCAGCGGCTCTGCGGTCTCGGGCTGGCCGACACCTTCCCCGACGTCCGCGATCAGCGGGCGACCGCTGCCGCGGTAAACGCGCTGGCCGCCGGCCGGCTCACCCCGCTGCCCGAGGCCGACGAGGCCGAACTCGCGGCTGTGGTGGTGCAGCCCCTGCTTGCCGCGTGGGGTGGCCCCGACGATCGACCAGCCTGGAACGCCGACTTGGATCTGCAACTCACCCGGCTGGCGGTGCTGGCTGATGATCCGACGGTGGTCGCGCTGTGCGCCGGGGATGCGGTGGACGCCTTGCTCGCGGGACCGGCGAAGCAGGCGCTCGCGCTCGGGCAGCAGGCCATCGCCGTGCTGGACCGGTGCGTTACACCTGCGCCAGTCAAGTTGTTACGCAAGGTTGCTGAGGCGGCACGAGTCAGCGGCGACGGTGACACGGCGGTCGCACTGTTCGAGCGGGCAGTCCAGCGGGCCACGGCCGGAGGTGGCGCCGCTGAGCCGCTGGAACACGCGCGAGTCATTGCCTTCTACGCCGAGTTCCTGATCACCCGGGGCGCGCTGGAGCAGGCCGAACAGTTGCTCCATCAAGCCCGGGACATGTTCACCACCGCAGGCTCCGAAGGCGAAGCGGCAGCGGCACGGGGAAGGCACGCCGACATCCTCTATCAGCGTGGCGACTACGACGGAGCACTCCGCATCCGCCACGACGTCGAACTACCCGTCTACGAACGACTCGGCGACACCTACTCCATCGCCGTCACCTGGGGTGAAATCGCCGACATCCTGCACGAACGCGGCGACCACGACGAAGCACTCCGCATCCGCCACGAGGTCCAGCTACCCGTCTACGAACGACTCGGCGACGCCCGCTCCATCGCCATCACCTGGGGAAAGATCGCCGACACCCGCTACCAACGCGGCGACCACGACGAAGCACTCCGCATCCGCCACGACGTCGAACTACCCGTCTACGAACGACTCGGCGACACCTACTCCATCGCCGTCACCTGGGGTGAAATCGCCGACATCCTGCACGAACGCGGCGACCACGACGAAGCACTCCGCATCCGCCACGAGGTCCAGCTACCCGTCTACGAACGACTCGGCAACGCCCGCTCCATCGCCGTCACCTGGGGAAATATCGCCGACACCCTCTACCAACGCGGCGACCACGACGAAGCACTCCAGATCCGCCAAGACAAGGTGCTGCCGGTCGTCGAGAGGATCAACGACCTGGTCGGCATCGCCAACACCACCTGGGGTATCGCACAGATACGACTAGATCAACGGGACTTCTCCTCAGCGTTGTCCAACGCGCTCAAGGCGTTCGAGATCCTCGACCGCCTGCAACGACCCGATGGGATTGCGGTCGTAGGCGTCAGCCTTGGCGAGCTTCTGGCTGCCAGTGGGAAACCGGACAGCGCCCGGGAGGTATGGGAGAAGAGCCTCGCGGCGGCGACCAAGGTCGGGTTCACATCTCTCATCGAGCGGATCAGTGAACTGTTGCGGGACATCGACTCCGATCCTCACCCCGTAGACGGCTGATCCGCACTCCAAGGGCCGCCGTCACGCCGCCAGGACATGCCGCCCATCCCGTTCGGTGATCAACCGTCGAGCGAGCGCGGCGGCATGCTTGGCGTCCTCGACGACGACCGGCTCACCCGCGGCGACATCAAAATAGGACATCTGCCTGAACCGTACGAACACGAGGTCGTCCGCGCGCAGCGGCGACCGTCCCGAGACGGTCCTGGTGAGGCCGGTCCCGGATCCGTCGAGCCCCTGCAGGTTGATCCGTGTGTAGTCGCCCTCGACCGTCACCGCCTTGACCGCACACGCCTGCCAACTGCGGTCACGCAGCTGCGCCGGGCTCTGCCCGAGACTGAAGTCGTGGCGGCTCGGCCCTCGTCGCCGCCGATAGGTCGTCACGCGCCCGACACCCGACTTCGATCTTGCGGCGCCGCAGGATAGCGCCGCCCTACGCGGCGGTTGAGTCGAGGTACTCCTCGAGGCGCCGCCGTCTCGACTCGTCGTCGCGCAGTGGGCAGGTGTCGCAGTAGGTCTCCGCGGGCGGCCCGGATTCCAGGACGCTGCGGTAGTTGAGGCAGCAGGTGCCACCCACCTGGAACATGCGCTCCCGGACCGGGAACGGCCTACCGGCTCTCACCGCGGTCGGCGCCGCCCCGGTGAAGGCCGCGGCCAGCCCTTCGGCCCGCGCCCAGGCGGCACCCGGACCGAGGCCGGCGAGCTGCCCGATCCAGAGGGCGGTGCTCGTCACCTGGTCGGCGACCACACCCCACAGATTGCGCGCGCTGAACGGCGCCCGGGCACCGACGGCCGCCAGCAGCGGCGTGATCGTGGCCACCGCCCGCCGCGCCCACCACACCCGCAGCGCCGCGTCGTCGGCGACGGGCGCGACCGCGAGCGTACGCACGGCGACACGTTCCACATTGCCGTCGCCGTCCACCCGAATGGCCAGATTGCCGACGGCCGGGTCCGGGCAGACGCCGTCGAGCACCATGGCCCCGACCGTCGGCAGGATCACCGCGCTGCCCAGGTGGTAGGCGAGCACGCTGCCGGCCACGTTGCGCCGCCCGTGCTGGTCCACCAGCACCGCGAGCCAGCCGTCCAGCGCCTCGTCGCCGGCGGCCTCGGCCAGCGGCAGCCAGCCCTCCCCCGACGGTGGGCAGAGGTCGAAGCCGGCGTCCGGGTCGAGGGCGGCCAGCCGTCGCACGGTCTCGGCGAGCGATGTCCGTCGCATCGTGCACCCACCCCCTCGGTCCGGCCATCGGCAAGGCTAGCCTCACCTAAGAACCCACGTTGGTCGAGGTCCGCGTTCCCCTTCCGGCCTCTTTCCGGTACGCGTGAGCACCGTGTCAGTCGATGTCGTGGATCTCCAGTCCGCGCATGATCAGCATTCGCATGGACCCGAAACCGCCGATATCCACATCGGACGACAGGTCCGCGACGTCACGGAGCACGGGTTCGACGTCGATGCCCCGTTCGCGGGCCCGGTTGCACAGCCACCAGATGCTCATCAGCTCGTCACGTGGGTCGCACCCTTGACTCCCGGCGGAGACGTGGACGAGCCTGCGGCGGAACTCCGCCTCCGACTCCCATGCGGCCGGCAGATGGACGGCCCAGCGGAACCTCGGATGATCCCGGAAGACGGCCCGCACCTCCTCGCGGGCGGCCGCGCCACCCGTCTCGTACGCGTCCAGAAGAGCCTCCAGCGCGGCCGCCGCCTCGACCGCCACCCCGGCCTCCTCGACCGGCGGCGGCGCCTGGCGCATGGTGGCCACCCAGTTCGGGTCACCAACGTCGACCGGCCGCTTCGCGATCTCCCGCAACAGCTCGTCGATGACGGCGACGTCCGCCCGGATCGAGGTGATGTTCATGGCGTCAGTGTCCTGCCTCGCATGGCTCCTTGCGAGAACACCCACACCCGGTGAGCGAGGCCCGCCGGCAGCCGGATCAGCCCGGGGCGAGCAGGCAGAATTCGTTGCCTTCCGGGTCGGCGAGGACGGTCCACGGGATATCGCTGTCACCCAGGTCGATGGCGGTAGCCCCGAGCGCGCGCAGTCGAGCGGCCTCGGCGTCCCGCTCGTCACCCGGGTAGGGGCGCAGGTCGAGGTGCACGCGGTTCCACACCGTCTTTGGATCGGGCGTGCGAAGGAACTGCAGGTACGGGCCGACACCCTGGGCCGAACGCAGTACCGCGTTCTGATCGGTCACCCTGTGCACGGTCCAGTCCGTCGCCTCACCCCAGAACCGGGCCATGGCTCGCGGATCCGCGCAGTCGACCACGACCGTGGCGATCGGCCCGGTGTCCGCGACCGGGTCGTGCCAGTCCAGCACACAGAACTCGTTGCCCTCCGGGTCTGCCATGACCTTCCACGGCACGTCGCCCTGCCCGATGTCGATCGGTGTGGCGCCGAGCCCGGTCAGGCGCTCGACCAGTTCAGCCTGATGGTCCTTCGAGGTGGTGGCGAGGTCGAGGTGCACGCGGTTCTTCGCCGTCTTGGGTTCCGCGGAGACGACGAGGTCGACGCAGACGGCGACGGGGTCGGGGTCGGGGTAGACGAAGCCCTCGGGTTCGAGGTTGGTCACGCCGGGTCCCTCGCTGGAGACCGCCCAGCCGAGCGCCTCCGCCCAGAAGCCGCCCAGCTTCGCGTCGTCGTGAGCCTTCATGTTGATCTGGACGAGCCGCGTTGCCATGCCGCCGATGCTAACGGGCGGCTGGTCGTGTTCGCCTGGGAGCATGATCCCCCGCGATAGCCAGTTCGGACCGGCAGTCGTAGCGTGATCGGGGCGGTGAGGCGCCGCCGGAGCCACAGGGGAAGTGAATGATGGAAACCATCGGTGATCCGGCGGAGTCGAGTTCGGACAGTGCTGATTCCGGGTATGTCATACCGGCGGTCGTGGACACACCGGCCCAGCGTGAGCAGCGCGGCGGGCCACTGGCGATGTGGCTGCTCAGGCACCGGGTCCAGCCGGTCGGCCCGGCCGCCGGTGAGGCGCATGCCGAGCAGCACGCCTGGTGGAAGGTGATGTGCCTGACCGGCGTCGACTACTTCTCCAGCCTCGCCTACGTGCCGGCGATCGCCGCGGCCGCGGCCGGGGTCGTGTCCCCGCTGGCCACGCTGCTGATCGTGGCGCTGACCCTGCTGGGGATGCTGCCGATGTACCGGCGCGTCGCCAGGGAGAGCCCGCACGGCGCCGGTTCGGTGGCCATGCTGGAGCGGCTGTTGCCGTTCTGGCGCGGCAAGATCTTCGTGCTGGTGCTGCTCGGATTCGTCGCCACCTCGTGGATCATCACGATCACCCTGTCGGCCGCGGACGCGAGCCTGCACGTGCTGGAGAACCCGCACGCCCCGCAGGCCCTGCACGGGCACGCGGTCGCGCTCACCGTCGTCCTGCTGCTGGTGCTGGGCGGGGTGTTCCTGCTCGGTTTCAGTGAGGCCGTCAGTGTCGCCATCCCGCTGGTGGCGGTGTTCCTGGGGCTGAACGCCGTGATCATCGCGGTCGGCGTCGCGGAGATCGTCACCACGCCCGGCGCCTGGTCGGCGTGGACCACGGCGCTGACCGCCGAGGGTGGTGGCGGTGGTCTGCTGGTGCCTGCGGTGCTGGCCTTCCCGCTGCTGGTGCTGGGTCTGTCCGGTTTCGAGACCGGTGTCAGCATGATGCCGCTGGTCGCGTCCACCGGCGAGGACGAGAAGCAGCGGCTGCGGTCGAGGATCCACAACACCCGCAAGCTGCTCACCGGAGCCGCGCTGATCATGAGCGTGTACCTGCTGGCGAGCAGTGTGGTGACCACGGTGCTGATCCCGGCCGCCGAGTTCGAGGAGGGCGGCGCCGCCAACGGGCGTGCCCTGGCCTGGCTGGCGCACGAGCATCTCGGCGAGGCCTTCGGCACCGTCTACGACATCAGCACCGTGCTCATCCTGTGGTTCGCCGGCGCGTCCGCGATGGCCGGCCTGGTCAACATCGTGCCCCGCTACCTGCCCGGCTACGGCATGGCCCCGGAATGGGGCCGGGCGGTCCGGCCGGTCGTGCTCGTCTACACGCTCATCAGCGTCGTCCTCACGATCGCGTTCGAGGCCGACGTCGACGCCCAGGCCGGCGCCTACGCCACCGGCATCCTGGCGATGATGGTCTCCGGTGCGTTCGCCGTCACCGTCGCCGCGTTCCGGGCCGGTCAGCGGGCGGCCGGCGCAGGTTTCGGGCTGCTGACCGCGATCCTCTGCTACGCGCTGGTGGAGAACGTCATCGACAAGCCGGACGGGCTCGCCATCTCCGCGATGTTCATCGCCGGCATCATCGTCGTCTCGCTGATCTCCCGCGTGTCGCGGACCACCGAGCTGCGGGCCGACCACATCGAGTTCGACGACAACGCCCGCCGGTTCATCACCGACACCATCGCGTACGACGGACGGATCAATCTCATCGCCAACCGCCGGCAGGGCGGCGACGCGGCCGAGTACTCCGCCAAGGAGCGCGAACAGCGCGGCGACAACCCGGTGCCCGGTACGGCGGACGTCATCTTCCTCGAGATCGACGTGGTGGACCCGTCGGCGTTCAGCGACACGCTCTCGGTCCGGGGTGTCGAGGTCGACGGTCACCGGGTGCTGCGTGCCGAGGCGCCCGCCGCGCCGAATGCCATCGCCGCGATCCTGCTCGCGCTGCGTGACACCACCGGCGTACGCCCGCACTGCTACTTCGCCTGGGCCGAGGGCAGCCCGCTGGTCCACATGGTCCGCTACTTCCTGCTGGGCCGCGGCGACACCGCGCCGGTGGCCCGCGAGATCATCCGCGAACACGAGGCCGATCCGGACCGCCGCCCGGGCATCCACGTCGGGGCGTAGGACCCGGGCTTGCCGTTGACGCGTGGGTCAGGGTTTACCGTCGGGGCCGCCTGATCCCGCCGCACGCGAAGGAGTTCGGATGGCCCCGTACGAGGTGCGAGTCGCCACCATCCCCGAGGGACTGCCCCAGCCGTCCGACCTGGCCGTCGTGGAGACGCCGGTGCCGGTCGCCGGAGCCGGGGAAGTGCTGGTGCGCAACCGGTTCTTCACGATCTTCGCAGCGCTGCGGAGCCTGCTCGGTGGCGTCCAGGGAGCGCCGATGCCGCCGTTCCGGGTCGGGGACACGCTGTTCGGGCCAGCCGTCGGTGAGGTCGTGACGGCACCCGACGACAGCGGTCTGCGCGCCGGAGACCTGGTCCAGCACATGCTCGGGTGGCGCACGTACGCGGTCCTGCCGGCCGGAGGTTGGCAGCTGGCCGGCGACGAGCTGCCGGACCCGGTCGCCCACCTCTCGCAGGGGGTGACCGCGTACGGGGCGCTCACCCGGGCCGCGCCGGTCCGCCCCGGTGACACGGTGTTCGTCTCCGGCGGCGCGGGTTCGGTCGGCTCGATGGCCGGGCAGGTCGCCCGGCTGCTGGGTGCGGCCCGGGTGATCGGCAGCACCGGCTCGGCGTGGAAGGCCGAGCGGATGCCGGGCTACGACGCGGTCGTGGTACGCGGCGCGGCCCCGCTCGCCGAGCAGCTGGCGAAAGCGGCGCCCGAGGGCATCGACGTGGTCTTCGACAACGTCGGCGGCGAGGATCTGCGGGCCGCGCTCGATCTGGCCAATCCGGGGGCGCGGGTCGCGCTGGTCGGGGCGCTGTCCGGGCAGTTGGACCCGGACCGTAACGGCAGCGAGGCGCCCGTGGAGATCGACACCTACCGGCTGATTCTCAAACGGGTGTCGATGGCCGGTTACAGTGCGTTTGGCGACAGCGAGGTCCGCACGGAGTGGATCCCCCGGTTCGCCGGCTGGCTGCGGGACGGTGTCATCGATTTCCCATACCACCGGGTGGACGGCATCGGGCGGGCCCCGCAGGCGTTGCACGACGTACTGACCGGACGTCACCTCGGCACCGTAGTCGTGACCGTCTGACGTCGACAGGCAGGGGGCCTCATGCGGATCGGCGACGCGGCGGCAGCGGCCGGCACCACACCTCGGGCGCTGCGGTTCTACGAGGCGAACGGCCTGCTCCCGCCACCGCGGCGCAGCGTGACCGGCCAGCGGGTCTACGGGACGCGGGACGTCGCACGTGTCCGGGTGATCCGCCGATTGCTGTCGCTGGGCCTGACCGTCGCCGATCTACGCGACTGCGCCGGCCCTCTGGACCTTCTCGAAGACGAAGACCTTCCCGCGTACGGGGCACCCGGCGCCTGTTCGAATCCCAGTGGAGTCGCCGCCCGCCGGATCGCCACCCTCAACGCCGAGATCGACCGTCTCACCGGTCTTCGGGACCGGTTGGCCGCCCACCTGGAGGCCGGGCGGCCTTCTCTTCCCGCGGATGGTTCAAGTTCGCCGGCTGTCGGCCGTTGGTGAGGTCAGCGTGGTCGTTCGTCATCCGCGAGGTGTCGGGCGCGCGCCCGGTGTGGTTCACCGCACCGATCGTTGCGGACACCAGGTAGAGGAGGCGCCGATGTCGGATTCCCACGCCCCACGAGCTCCGAGGCGGGAGCGTTGTGCCAGCTGCGGCGCGAGGAGAGCCATCGAGGCCGCCGTCGACGCGTTCGCCCTGGCTTTCACCTGTTCCATGTGTACGGAGAATGCCGTACTGGTCGTCACGGAAAGCGTGGCCGCCGCCGCGTCGCCGGTCGATAGCCTGCACCAGGCCGTGCAGCGGCTGCTCGGCGAACGTGACGGCATCGGCATCCAGGTCCTGCGACCCGAGTCGGCGGTCGCGATCGTCCTTCCGTCGGGCTACCGGTGGCACGTGTACCCACCGTTCGCCGGCGTCATCAAGGTCTCCGCACAGCACGCGGCGTTGTACGGACCGGACCTGGCGCCCGTGCCGAGCATGCCGCTGATCACGCTGATCGTTCTCGAGGACCTGCTCGACCTACTGATCTCCACCGACTCGGGGCCGGTCGCCGAGTTGATCGACGCCGACCTGATCGCCCGGATGGAGGCCGAGCTGTTCGATCCCGACACCCTGCTGGGCGAGGGACGCTGAGGTCTGCCCGCGGGATCCGGCCACCACCCGGCGCAGGCGAGGAATGCTGTGCCGGGTCACCGGGAGGTCGCGGACCGCCTCCCGTCGATCAGCTCACCTCAGGGCAGGGTCTTCATTCCGCCCGCTGACGGCGGCTCTCTCAGGACGATGATCGCTGCTGGTTCAGCGCGCCGAGCAGTTTCCAGGTGCGGCGGCGGTTCTCGGTGCCGTCGAGGCCGGTCTGGGTGAGGACCACCTCGTCCGCGCCCGCGTCGTAGTACCGCTGTACCGCCGCGGCGACCTCCTCCTCGCTGCCGATCACCGCGAGATCGGCGGCGCTGTCCGCGCCCTCCAACTGGATGACCCGGTGGTACGAGGGAATGGAGTCGTAGATCGCGAGCTGTTTCGCCGCCGTCTCGCGGGCCCGGTCGACGTCGGCGGTCACCACCGCGGGCGCCAGCGCGATGATCCGCGGCCGGGGGCGGCCGGCCTCGGCCGCGGCCCGGGTGATCGCGGGCACGATGTGTTCGGCCAGGGTGCGCGGGCCGGCCAGGTTCGGCAGTGTGCCGTCCGCCAGTTCGCCGGTGACCCGCAGCGCCTGCGGGCCCATCGCCGCCACCAGCAGGGGAATCGGATGTTCCGCGCCGGGCAGCGCGGACGGCAGCGGCGTCACCGCCGTGATCAGCTCACCGTGGTGGTCGACGTGACCGGTCTCCAGAACCGTCCGGAGTGCGGTGAGGAACTCGCGCAGCCGCGCGATCGGGCGCTCGAACGGCGTACCCAAGGCGGGTTCGACGAACGCCGGCGCGCCCAGCGCCAAACCCAACTGGAACCGACCGTGCGTGGCCGCCTGCGCGGTGCGGGCCTGGGCCGCCACGAGGATCGGATGCCGGCCGAAGACGGGAATGGCCGAGGTGCCGACCCGGATACCGGGGACGGCCCGGCCGACCACCGCGGCCAGGCCCGCGGCGTCGTATTCGAACCGCTGCCCGAACCAGGCGCTCGTCAGGCCGGCCTCGGCGGCCTCCCGGGTCAACTCGATCGTCTCGTCCACGTAGTTGACCGCGTCGGCCGGGCCGATCGCCACACCGAGACTCATGGCACCTCCGAAAATGCGTCGACCAGCGGAAACACAGCCACCATCGATCATGGCCGAACCTTGTTACATCAGCGGCCGCACAGCCGTCACACTCGTCACGGCGCGCATGGGCGGGGAGCCCGATCGGCACCGCCCAGGCGACACCTACGCCGCTGATCACCGGTCAGTGTGAGGGTAGGCCCAGGCGATCCAGGGTTCCGCGCAGCAGGTGCCGGCCGGCCATCGATTCCGGGCCGCGCAGGCGGGTCAGCACCCGGTCGGTCCAGCCGCCGCGCAGGCCGAACCGGGTGTTGTAGGCCGACAGCCGCTCGTCGTAGGCGCCGATGTGCCGGTCCGCGGCCGGTGCGTCGTACCTCTCCCGGTGCAGCACCGCCGCCTGCGGCAGGCGCGGCTTGACGCCCGCCCGCTCGCTCGGGTCCGGCTCCCCCACCGCCAGCCCGAACGCCGCCACGGTGTGCGCCGGCAATCCCAGCTCTGCCGCCACCTGCTCGGGGTGGTTACGGATGCCGCCGACGAAGACCGAGCCGAGCCCGAGCGAGTCCGCGGCCACGACCGCGTTCTGTGCGGCCAGGGCGGTGTCGACGAAAGCGATGAGGGTGGTCTCCAGGTAGTCGGCGGCGTGCACGTCGGCTCCGGCGCGGGCGGCGAGGCGGCGGGCCCGGCCCAGGTCGGCGATCCAGACCAGGAACAGTGGCGCCCGGGCGACGAATGCCTGGTTGCCGGCGAGTACCGACAGCCGTCTCTTGCGGTCCGGGTCGCGGACCGCGACGACGCTCCAGGGCTGGAGGTTGGACGAGGTCGGTGCGGCATGATCGGCAATCCCGTCACGGCGACTCGGCAGGCCCGAGGACGTCGCTCAGCTCGCCGCGTTCCTGACCTCCGACACCGCCTGACCGGGCTCAGCCGGCGGGATCGTCGGGCAGGACCGGGATGTCGGCACGGTAGAGGCTGAGCAGCATCCCGTAGGGCCGGCCGGCGCCCTGATCATCCGGCACCTGCTCGCCGAACCGCTCCAGGCCGGCGGCGAGCGCCCGGGCCTGCGCGACCGTGAGACGCACGTGACGCAGGATCGTGAGGTCGGGGGCGGTCTCGTCAGCCGGCAGCATCTCCCCCAGCGCCGCCCGGACCAGGAAGTCCCCACCGACCGGCGCACCGGTCCCGATACGCAGCCGTTCACTGGTGGGCTCGTAGTACTGCTCGACACCGCCGCGTACCCGCCGGGTGTACGCCACCCGTACGAATCCGGCCCGTTCCAGAACTTTGACGTG
Organism: Actinoplanes lobatus; assembly: GCF_014205215.1. Taxonomy (NCBI): domain Bacteria; kingdom Bacillati; phylum Actinomycetota; class Actinomycetes; order Micromonosporales; family Micromonosporaceae; genus Actinoplanes; species Actinoplanes lobatus. Next base: position 5,792,871 of record NZ_JACHNC010000001.1, on the reverse strand, counting down.
GTAGGCGACGGTGCCTTTGGTCGCCGCGAGCGCCGTGGCGAGCTGTCCCAGGGTCGCCGGCCGCTGCCGCAGCGCCAGCACGAGCCGGTGACGCAGCGGATGACCGAGCGCCTTGAACTGGTCGGCCTCGGTCAGCACCAGGTCGTCCCGGTCGTCGCGCACCGGTCAACTGTCGAGGATTCTCGCCGCTTTTTCAACCATGCCTTGCCTAAGCGTCGAGAATCTTAGATGCTTCGTGGATGACCGACATCATCGAGCCGGACATCGCCGCCTACCTGTACGCCCACAGCACCGCCCCCGACGACGTCCTCCGCGACCTCAGCGCCGAAACCGCCGCCCTGTTCCCCGACGCCGCCGGAATGCAGGTGTCCCACGACGAGGGCCGCCTCCTGACCATGCTCACGCAGCTCACCGGCGCCACCTACGCCGTCGAGGTCGGCGTCTTCACCGGCTACTCGGCGATCTGCATCGCCCGCGGCCTCACCCCGCACGGCCGGCTGCTCGCCTGCGACGTGTCCGACGAATGGACCACCCTCGCCCGCGAGTACTGGCGGCGCGCCGGCGTCGACGACCGCATCGACCTGCGCCTCGCCCCGGCCGACGAGACCCTCCGGGCCCTGCCCGCCGACCCCGTCATCGACCTGGCCTTCATCGACGCGGACAAGACCGGCTACCCCACCTACTACGAGGCGCTGGTCCCCCGCCTGCGTCCCGGGGGCCTCCTGATCCTCGACAACACCCTCCAGGGCGGCCACGTCCTCGATCCCCGCCGCCCCGCACATGTGGCCATCCAGCAGCTCAACGACGACATCCTGCAAGATCCGCGCGTCGACTCCGTCATGCTCGCGGTCCGCGACGGCGTCACCCTGGTCCGCAAACGCTGATCCGGAAAAGATCAAACCATTTTGGGGTACGGCGGCCCGCGGGCGGCTCTGCCTGGGCGGGCCCCTGCTCGGCTGAACTGCCGGATCCCCCCGTACCGATGGGCCGGGGTACGGTCTGGAATAGGGTTCAGGCATGGAATGTGATCCGTCTGAGTCCGAAGCGGGTTTCGCCGGACTGGGGTTGCGGGCGGAACTACTCCGTGCGTTGACCAATCTTGGCTATGAGGAACCGACACCGATCCAGCAGGGGGCGATCCCGCCGCTGATCGCCGGGGACGACCTGGTCGGGCAGGCCGCCACCGGTACGGGTAAGACCGCCGCCTTCGCGCTGCCGCTGTTGCAGGGGCTGGTGCCCGCTGGGCGGGACGCCGGGCCGTCGGCGCTGGTGCTGGTGCCGACCCGGGAGCTGGCCGAGCAGGTGTCGCAGGCGGTCCACCGGTACGGCCGTGATCTGGGTGTCCGGGTGTTGCCGGTGTACGGCGGACAGCCGATCGGCCGCCAGTTGCAGGTGCTGAACCGTGGGGTGGACGTGGTCGTCGGCACGCCGGGGCGGGTGCTGGACCACATCGAGCGGGGGACGCTGCGGCTGGGCGACATCCGGACCGTCGTGCTGGACGAGGCCGACGAGATGCTCGACATGGGGTTCGCCGAGGACATCGAGGCGATCCTGGCCGAGACGCCGGAGTCCCGCCAGACGGTGTTGTTCTCCGCGACGATGCCGCCCCGCATCGACGGGATCGCCCGCCGTCACCTGCGGAATCCGACGCGGATCACGATGGGCCGCAAGGCGGTCGAACCGGGTGAGCTGCCGCTGGTCCGGCAGAGCGCCTACGTCGTGGCGCGGGCGCACCGGGCGGCCGCGCTGGGGCGGATCCTGGATGTGGAGGCGCCGACGGCGGCGATCGTCTTCTGCCGGACCCGGGAGGAGGTCGACCAGGTCACCGAGACGCTGAACGGGCGCGGTTACCGGGCGGAGGCGCTGCACGGCGGCATGAGCCAGGATCAACGGGACCGGGTGATGGGCCGGCTGCGCGGTGGCAGCACCGAGTTGCTGGTGGCGACGGATGTGGCGGCGCGCGGGCTGGACGTGGAGCAGCTGACCCACGTGATCAACTTCAACGTGCCGGTGGCGCCTGAGGCCTATGTGCACCGGATCGGCCGGGTGGGGCGGGCCGGCCGGGAGGGTTGCGCGATCACCTTTGCGGAGCCGCGTGAGCAGCGGATGCTCAAGGCGATCGAGCGGCTCACCGGGCAGCGGATCACTCTGGAGAAGCTGCCGACGGTGACCGATCTGCGGGCGCGGCGGCTGGAGGTGACGCGTACGGCGTTGCAGGCCAGCCTGGAGACCGACGACCTGGAGCGGTTCCGGGTGGTGCTGGAGTCGCTGACCGACGAGTTCGACGTCGAGAACGTGGCACTGGCCGCGGTGAAGCTGCTGCACGAGGCTGCGGGCGGCGACCGGGACGAGGACGAGATCCCGACACCGTCCCTGCCGCCGGAGGGCCGGAGAACCGCGGACGGCCGGAGGACGCCGGAGGGCCGGAGGGCGCCGGCCCGCGACAACCGGGCTGGCGGCGAAGGGGTGGCCCGGCTGTTCTTCGGTCTCGGCCGCCGCGCCGGGGTCCGCCCGCAGGATCTGGTCGGGGCGATCGCCGGTGAGGCCGGCCTGAACTCCCGCGACATCGGCGCGATTCAGATCACCGACCGGTTCTCGCTGGTGGAGGTGCCGGAGCAGACCGCGGACCGGGTGATCGCGGCGATGCAGCGGGCCACCATCCGCGGCCGGCGCCCGACGGTTCGCCGGGAGCGGTTCGCCCGCTGAGCCGGGGTGGCCGAGCCCTGCTGAATAGATGGGGCACCGGGCCCTGCCAAAAGGCGGGGCGCCGGGCCCTGCCATGGTGGCGGGGTGGCCAACGAGCACGAGATCGAACGCTGGAACGGTGAAACGGCCCGGCGGTGGCTGGCCGAACGGGCCCGGCACGCCGCCGTCCGGGACCGGCTGATCCCGCATCTGCTGGACGCGGCGGCTGTCATGCCCGGCGACCGGGTCCTGGACGTGGGTTGCGGCTGCGGCGACACCACGCGGGCGCTGGCACTGTCGGCCGGTCCGGACGGCACGGTGGTCGGCTTGGACGTGTCCGAGCCGCTGCTGGCGGTGGCGCGCCGGGAGGTCGCCGGGGTGCGTTTCGTGCGCGGCGACGCGCAGGTCCATCCGCTGCCGCCGGCCGGTTTCGACGTCGTGGTCAGCAGTTTCGGTGTGCTGTTCTTCGACGACCCGGTGGCGGCCTTCGGCAACCTCCGGGCCGCTTTGCGGCCGGGCGGCCGCCTGGCCTTCCTGAGCTGGCAGGATCCCCTGGCGAACGAGGTCTTCGCGATCCCGTTGCGGGTCTTTCAGGGGTACGGGTTCGAGCTCGCCGATGTGGGCGGTGACCCGCTGGCCGACCCGGGGCGGATCGCCACGATTCTGGCCGGTGCGGGTTTCGGTGCGGTGCGGGTGCGGCCGGTCGAGGAGCCGGCGCGGCTGGGCGCCGATGTGGCCGACGTGCTGGCGTACGCCACCGGCACCACCCAGGTTCGTGAGCTGCTCGCCGGTGACGGCCGGGCCGGGCGGATCCGCGCCGCGATCCGACGAGAGTTCGCCGCCCGGCAGCGTGCCGGTGGCGTGTGGGTGCGGGCCGCCGCGTACCTGGTCACGGCCACGGCGGCCGGCTGAGGGTCAGTCGAGGGTGCGGTCGTGGTTCAGGGAGGTCCGGGCGGTCTCGCGGGCGGCCAGGACCGCCACGATGGTGAGCACCGACGCGATCGTCATGTAGACGGCCACGGCCGTGGTGTTCGGCTGGTCGACGTCGCCGAGCAGTTTGAGGGCGATGATCGGGGCGAGCGCGCCGGCCAGGATCGAGGCAAGCTGGTAGCCGACGGACGCGCCGGTGTAGCGGACCGAGGTGCCGAACAGTTCGGAGAAGAAGGCGGCCTGCGGGGCGTACATGAGGGTGTGCAGGAGGAGGCCGACCACGACGGCGATCGCGATCTTGCCGGAGTCGCGGCTGCCGATCAGGTCGAAGAAGACGTACATCCAGACGGCGAGGCCGGCGGCGCCGATCAGGTAGAGGGGGCGCCGGCCGACCCGGTCGGAGAGGGCGCCGACCAGGGGGATGACGAAGAACTGCACGCCGGAGCCGATGAGCAGGGCGGACAGGATCATGCTCTTGTCGGCGGCGCTTCCGGCGTACGTCGTCAGGTAGGTGATGGAGATGACGGTGACCAGGTAGTAGCCGATGTTCTCGGCCATTCGCATGCCCATCGCGATGAGGACCTCGCGCGGGTAGCGGCGGATCACCTCGAGCAGCGGCTGGTGGGTCCGGTCGGCGAGCTTCTCCTGCGCCTGCTTGAAGACCGGGGACTCCTCGATGCTGAGCCGCACCCACAGGCCGACCAGGACGAGGACGGCGCTGAGCAGGAACGGGATGCGCCAGCCCCACGCCTTGAACGCCTCGTCGGACTGGACCAGGGCGAGCAGCCACAGGATGCCGGTGGCGAGCAGGTTTCCGAGGGCGACGCCGGCCTGCGGCCAGGAGGACCAGAATCCGCGGCGGGCGTCGTCGCCGTGTTCGGCGGCCATCAGCACGGCGCCACCCCATTCGCCGCCTACGGCGAAACCCTGCGCGAGACGGCAGGCGAGCAGCAGGATCGGGGCGGCGACACCGATTGAGGCGTACGTCGGGAGCAGGCCGATCGCCACGGTCGCCAGTCCCATCACGAACAGTGAGACGACGAGCATCTTCTTGCGGCCGACCCGGTCGCCGAAGTGCCCGAAGACGATGCCACCCAGCGGGCGGGCGACGAAGCCGAGCGCATAGGTGCCGAAGGACAGCAGGGTGCCGGTGACCGGATCGGACGACGGGAAGAACAGGGCGCCGAAGACGAGGGCGGCCGCCGAGCCGTAGAGGAAGAAGTCGTACCACTCGACGGCGGTGCCGACCAGGGATGCGAAGACGACCTTGACGATGGGGGCACGGTCGGTTCCGGCCCGTACCGCTGCGGTGGTGGGCATGGGTGGTCCTTTCTCCAGCGGGGTATCGCCGACCGTAGGTCTTCCGGGGCCGGTAGCCCATGGATCGAATCCACACATTGAGGTGTCCGACGGTGTGGTCAGTCCACCGGCTCGAGTGGACCGCGCAGCCGGTGCAGCCGCAGGGCCAGTTGCAGGTCGAGGACGCGGCGTGGTTCGTCCCAGTTCTCGCCGAGCAGTCGGGCGACCCGTTCCAGGCGCTGGGTGACCGTGTTGACGTGCACGTGCAGGGTTTCGGCGGCCCGGCCGAGGGCGCCGCCGGCGTCGAACCAGGCCTCCAGGGTGCGGATCAGTGCGGTGCCCCGGCGGGCGTCGTAGTCGATCACCGGCCCGGCGAGGGCGGTCACGAAGCCGGTGACGTCGCGGCGGTCGCCGAGCAGCAGGCCGACGTACCCGAGTTCGGCGGCGCCGGCTCCGGTGCCGGCGCGGCCGAGGGTGACCAGCGCGCTCAGGCAGCGGCCGGCCTCCCGGTAGGCGGGGGCGACCGCGGCGGCGCCGTGGGACGGGCCGGCGCCGCCGGCGGTGACCGTCCGGCCGAGGGCCCGGCCGAGTTCGCGGGCGACCTGCCGGGCGGTGTCCGCCGGGTCGTCGCCGGGCAGCAGCAGGGCCACCCGGTCGTCGCGGGTGAGGGCGAGCCCGTGCCGGGCGGCGGCGAAGGTGCGGGCCCAGGAGGTGGCGCGCTGGCCGGGGCCGTCGCCGGTGTCGTCGCCGGCGGCCACCACGACGAAGGGCGCGTCCAGGTCGAGGCCGAGCCGGGCGGCCCGGGAGCGGGCGGCGGCCGGGTCGCGGACCGGGCGGCTGATCAGGTCGTCGAGCAGGTCGCCGCGGACCTGTGCCTCGGCGTCGGCGACGGTGCGCCGGAAGAGCAGCAGCAGGGCGGTCACCTGGGCGGCGCGTTCCAGGATGCGCTGATCCATCTCGGACAGCGTCCGGTCGGGCCGGAAGACGAGGGCGCCCAGGTTGTCGGCGCCGGCGACCACCGCCGCGATGATCAGCTCGCCGCGGCGCACGCTGCGGCCGGCGCCGCGGGAGGCGGCGACGGCCTCGCCGACCGTGGTGTCGCCGGGCCCGTCCAGGGTGGCGCAGCCGGGGCTGGCGGCGGTGGCCAGCGGCCGGCCCTCGGCGTCGATCACGAGCAGGGCGCCGTGCAGGACGTCGACCAGGTCGGCGGCGACGTCGCCGACCCCGCCGCCGCGCAGCACGACCGAGGTCATCCGCTCGTGGGCGGCGGCGGCCCGTTCCACCGACTCGCTGTGTGCCTGGATGACGGCGTTGGCGGCGGACAGTTCGGCGAGGGCGGCCTGTGTCTCGCTGAGCAGCCGGGCGGTGTCGAGCGCGACCGCGGCGTGTGCGGCCAGGGAGAGCAGCAGCGCGACCTCCTCGCGGGCGAACGGCCGTTCGGTGCGGTTGGCGGCCAGCAGCACGCCGATCACGGTCGATCCGAGCCGCATCGGCACACCGAGGATCGCGACCAGGCCCTCCTCGCCGACTCCCTGATCGATCTCGGCCGTGTGCTGGAAGCGTTCGTCGGTGGCGTAGTTGGCGGTGGCGTACGGGGTTCCGGTCAGCGCCACGAGCCCGCCGAGCCCGTAGCCGTGCGGCAGCCGCAGCCGCTGGAAGCTGGCCGCCACCGAGCCGTCGGTGACCCGCATGTACGTGTCCCCGCGCTCCGGGTCGTTGAGCGTCATGTAGGACACGTCGACGTTGAGCAGTGTCCGGGCCCGGTGCACGATGGCCCGCAGGACGGCGTCGACGTCGCGCAGCCCGGCCAGGTCGCCGGCCGTCTCGTAGAGGGCGGACAGTTCCTCCTCGCGCCGCCGGCGGCGTTCCAGCAGCGCCCGCACCCGCAGGGCCATGGCCTTGGCCTGTTCGAGGTCGGCGAGTTCGGTCCCGGACAGCCCGGCGGTACGCGCGGCGACCAGCGGCCGTTCGAACTCGACGACCGCGGCCTCGCGCGCGAGCAGATCGAGGTATTCCCATCCGTGCGGCATGGGCGACACCTTAGAGGCGGTCGGCCGATCTCGATATGTGCCGCGGTGACATGTGGCTCCGGAGCCTGGTGGCCGGCACCTACATAACCGGCAACCGTCTCGTATTTGGCCTTTCCTATTTGGATCTCTACGAGTAGAACGGGTGCCAGGTTTCGGCACACCAAGTGCAAATTGTTGATCTTGACGCGCCACGACGCCAGGAGACATATCGATGCCCGCACCCACCCGCTCCCGCTCCCGCCACTGGCAGTGGCTGCTGATAGTTCCGACGGTCGCGCCACTGCTCACCCCGTACACCAACCGCATCGAGCCCCGAGTGGCCGGTGTCCCGTTCTTCTTCTGGTACCAGCTCGCCTGCGCCCTGCTCGCCATGGTGGTCATCACCTTCGTCCACCTGGTCACCCGCGGGGACGACCATGAGTGACCGCACCGTCGAGGTCGGCGTCTTCGTCGCCCTGATGGCCGTCGTCGTGCTGGCCGGCTTCGGCGCGGCCCGCTGGCGCGCCCCGGACAACCCGCACACGCTCGAGGAGTGGGGCGTCGGCGGCCGCGCGTTCGGCAACTGGACCATCTGGTTCCTGCTCGGCGGCAGCATGTACAGCGCGTACACGTTCATCGCCGTGCCGGCGCTCACCTACGGCATCGGCGCGATCGGCTACTTCGCCGTCCCGTTCGCCGTCATCACCACCCCGTTCACCTTCTTCTTCACGACGAAGGCCTGGTCGGTGGCCCGGCGGCACGGCTTTCTCACCCACAGCGAGTTCGCCACCGCCCGGTTCGCCTCGCCCGGCCTCGGCGCGCTGGTCGCGGTCACCGGCATTCTCGCCACCATTCCGTACGTCGCCGTGCAGCTGGTGTCGTTGCAGGCGGTGCTGCGCACGGTCGGATTCGGCGGGGAGTGGCCGCTGCTGGCCGCCGTGACCGTGGTGTCGATCTGCACGTTCCGGTCCGGGCTGCGCGCCCCCGCGCTGCTGTCCATCGTCAAGGACGTGCTGCTCGCCTGGATGCTGCTGACCGCCGTGCTGATGGTCGCCATGTACGGCGGCTGGAGCAGCGCCTTCAACGGTGCCGCCACCCGGTTCGCGGCCACCCCGAACCCGGCCGACGGGCTGCTGCTGCCGGACACCGGCCACCTCGGGTTCCTCACCCTGATCATCGGCTCGGTGCTGGCGATCTTCGCGTACCCGCACGCGCTGCTCGGCATGCTGGCGGCCAAGGACCGGGCGACGATCCGCCGCAACGCCGCGGCCCTGCCGGTCTACTGCATCGCTCTGGGGATCATGGCGATGCTCGGGTTCTTCGCCCTGTCCCGCGGCGTCCGGCCGGCCGACGGCGACCTGAACACCGTGGTGCCGCAGATGATCCACGAGTTCTTCCCGCCCTGGTCGGCGGGGATCGCGTACGCCGCCCTGAGCGTCGCGGCCCTGATCCCGGCGGCCGTCATGTCGATCGCCGCGGCGACCACCTTCACCCGCAGCCTCTACCGCCCGTACCTGCGCCCGAACGCCTCCCCGGCGACCGAGGCGAAGGTCAGCCGCTGGGTGTCGCTGATCGTCAAGTTCGGTGCGGCCGCCCTGATCCTCGCCGTCGACCCCACCTTCTCGGTGGACCTGCAACTGATCGGCGGCGTCGTCATCCTCCAGACCATCCCGACCGTGCTCCTCGGGCTGATGACCCGCTGGTTCCACCGCGCCGCCCTGATCAGCGGCCTGATCACCGGGCTGGCCGTCGGCGTCGTGATGCTCTACCTGACCCCGAGACTCGACGGCACCGGCCGGACCGTGGCCGAACACTTCGGCGGTTCCAGCTGGTCACTGGGCGACGGCCGCAGCATCTACGTCGGCATCGTGGCGCTGGTGGTGAACCTGGCGGTCACCGTCGTGGTCACCCTGGTCCTGCGGGCCGCCAAGGTGCCGTCCGGCGCCGACCGGACCCGGCCGGACGACTACCTGGCCGACGCCGACGACCCGTACATGAAGCGCCTCGACCAGCTGATCGACGGCCTGCCCCGGGCCGACGAGCACCCGGGACGGCAACGGGAGGGCGTCAGGTAGGCCGGCACACCAGCGGGAACTCGGTCTCCGAACACGGCCGGTTGCCGTGCTCGCGCAGGATGTCCTTGCCACCCTGGTCGGTCAGATAGCGCAGGAAGGCCGCCGCGATCGAATCGGCGGGCAATTCCCCGTACGTGTACGCGAACTCGGTCTGCCAGTACGGATACCGGCCGTCCTCGACCCCGGTCAGGGTGGCCGGCGCCTGGTCGATACGCACCTGCACGACGTCCCCGGCGGTGGCGGCACTGCTCACCTCGCTGTGCCCGAGCGCGCCGGGGATGTCGGCCACCTCCCGCAGCAGCGTCTCGGTGCTGTCGGTCTCGCAGTGGCCCGGCTGGTCCTTCTGGATGGCGGCGCAGTCGTTGACGGTCGCCTCCGGCACGTCGATCCGGGTCGTGCCGTCGGTCAGGACCCGCTCGACCAGGGCGGTACGGGTACCCGACCCGCGGTGGCGGCTCACCAGGTGGATGGGCAGGTCCGCGCCACCCACCTCCGACCAGTTGGCGATCCGCCCCGCGTAGATGTCACGGATCTGCCGGGTCGACAGGCCCGCAGGAACAGGGCGAGGCTGGACTGCACGAGCACCGCGACGGCCAGCAGACCGATTCCGACCATGGCGGGCCGGGACGCGAACGTGTGACTCTCGGTGCGCGCCAGCCGTACCTTGTCGATTCTTTTGAACCACCGGTTTTGCGGGCCACTCAGCGCGGCGCGGAACGTCGGCGGCGGGCTGCCGGGCTTGTCGTCGCCGTTCCAGCGTTCCAGCAGCACCAGGACCTTGTAGTGCTCGCCCGGGTTGAGCTTGACCTTCGGCAGGTTGACCAGGCCCGACGTGCCCTCGTTGTCGCTCTCGAAGCCGGGCGCCTCGACGAACCGGGGCTGGTCGCCGATGGCCGTCCTGTTCGGCACGTAGAAGAAGCGGTGCAGCTCGTCCTGGCTGTAGTCGGGCACCGACATACCGACGACCTTGCGCTCCGGGAAGAGGACCGTCATGCCGACGTCGCCGACCGGGGCCAGGTAGTCCTCCTCGCGGATCTCCGTCCAACCGGCGTTCTCCACCCGCAGCAGCACCAGCGACGGGTTGCGGGACCGGTCGTCCTGGTACTGCTGCACCAGCACGTTGGCCTCGGTGGCGCCGGCCTTGCCGGTGAGCAGGGTGTCCATCTGCACGCGATAGCCGAGCCGCTTGCGGCGGACGATCGCGAACTCCCACACGAACGCCCCGAGCGGCACGACGACGCTGAGGATGGCGATGACTGACTGGAAATCCAGGGACACGAACGGTCAGGCTCGCAGGCCGGGCCGGGGATGGGCCAGACCTTTCACCACCCCGGCGGCCCGAATTCATCCGCCGTCCACATCCGACCGCCGGTCAGGGCTCGAGGACCACCTCGACACAGCCGTCCCCTCCAGCATCTCGAAGGCCGGCGTCACGATGCTGTCGCGGCCGGGGGTGGCGTCGGTCAGCGCCGCGAAGGCGGTACGCCGGGGCGGACAGAATCCGGCGAAGGCGGTGAAGCCGGGAGTCGCGCCGGAATGCCAGCGCAGGTCGCCGTCGTGTTCCCACCCGATCTGCGCGGTGGTGGCCAGGCGCACGGCGGCCGCCAGCGGCGAGCCGTCCGGATCCAGCCACGCTGCCAGGTAGCGGCCGAGGTCGGTGACCGTGCTGCGCAGGGCGCCGGCGGGGGCCAGGCCGGGAATGCGGAACGGCGGCCGGACCCGCCCGCGCGTGTTGTGCCCGGTGGCGTCCCGGGCCGGGCGCTGTTCGCAGCCGGTGTCGGCGAGCCCCAGCGGAACGGTGACCCGGGCCGCGATCAGGTCCGCCCATCCGGCGCCGGCCGCCCGGGACAGGGCTTCGCCGAGGAGTCCGATGCCGAACGTCGAGTATCCGGTCCGGCTGCCCGGCGCGTGGCGGATCCGGCACCGGCCGGCCGCCCTCAGCAGCATCCTGCCGGGGTAGCGGGCGTACGGGGCGGACAGCAGCGTGGGCAGCGCGTGCAGGTAGAGGTCGCGGGGCACGCGCGGCAGCCCGGAGGTGTGCGCGGCCAGATGGCGCAGGGTCACCTCGCGGCCGTGCGGTCCGGGCAGACGGGCCGGCGGCGGCAGGTGGCGGTTCACCGGGTCGTCGAGGGTCACCACGCCGGCGGCGGCCAGGTCGCAGAGCAGCAGCACGGTCAGGGTCTTGGTGACCGATCCGATCTCGTACCGGGTATGCGCGTCTCCCGTACCCCGATGGGTGAAGGAAGCCTGTCCGTCGCGGACGGTGACCGTGCTGACCACGGTGGCCCCGGGCGGTAGGCCGATCACACGACGACCGCCGGCGCGTGCAGGCGCCGGGACAGGCCGAGGGTGCCGGCGATCGCGGCGACCACCGTCGGGTGGTGGTCGTGCAGGAAGGCCTCGCCGGGCTCGTCCGGGCCGGGCTGGGCGTCGCGTGGCAGCCGGCCGTCGGGGCGCTGCACCTCGGCCAGCCCGGTCCAGGCCTCCGGCGGGCACACCGGCGCGGGCAGGCAGGCGTCGACGATCAGCAGTTCGCCGACCAGGTCCCACTGGGCGATCTCGGTCCACACGTCGAGCCACACCGGCAGCCAGAGTTCCAGGTAGCCGACCATCTCCGGCGTGAGGCCGCCCGGGTCGGCACCCCAGTCGGTGAGGTGGAAGACCGTGTGGGTCATGCAGTAGGCGGTTGCCCGGTCGACGAGCCACGGCGCGGTGGCCGCGCCCAGCCAGGTTCGCGCCGCGAGTGCCGTCATGTCGGCGGAGGGCTCCAGGCCGGTGGCCCGGGCGGCATTCGCCACCGCGAGACGCCGGTTCGGCAGCATTTCCATCGCGTGTTCAGGGCATGTCCGCCGTAGATGCCGCAGCAGCTCCTCAAGGGCCGGATGCCGGAGACCGGCCCGAGCGAAATGGACGTAGATCTCCAGCGGATCGGCGGATGCCGGGTTCCCGGCCTGGCGGGCGTAGAGCACGTCGCCGCGGCCGAGTTCCTGCCAGGCGTGCTCGAGCAGATCGTGGGCGGCGTGCTGCTGGCCGGCACCGGCCACCCCTTCACGCAGGATGATCGCCGCCGCCAGCGCCGTCTCGCCGAGCGACTTGTACGTCTCGTCGTCGTCCGGATCCAGGCGCAGGTGGTGAATTCCGCCGTTCAGCCAGCCGGTGGCCGACTCCGCCAGCCGGTGGGCGGCCACGGTGGCGGTCATCGCAGCATCCGATCGCAAACGGCCACGTCGAGGGCGGTCCGGGCGTCGGCGCAGCCCAGCAGCCGGAGGTGGTCGAGCAGGAGGCCGGTGTCCAGCGGCACGCGTACGCCGTACCGCTGAAGGAGGACCAGCCAGCGAGTGAGAGCGGCCGCGGTCGGATGATCGCGCCGAATCGTCGCTCGCGTGGCCCCTCGGGCGATGTCCGCGGGCCGGTCCCGGACCGCATCGTGCAGCGGACCGTCGAGTTTCGGCGTGGCCAGGGCGGAGAGCGCCACGAGCGCACCGGCGAAAGTCCGCCAGGAGTCGCCCGCATGGAACGGCAGGCCGGCCGGAATCCGGTGGGCGACGCCCGCGGCGCGGTGCATCGCCCACTCCTGCCAGTCGGCCACCGGATCCGGGCCCGGCTGCGCGAACGTGCCGACGGCCTCGGCGAGGATCGCACGGTCGTCCGGGCCCGGCAGCGCGGCGCCGGCCATGGTGTCGGCGCCGAGAATGCGGATCGCGGCGAGCGCGCGGGAACGGGACGGGCACACGGCCACGAAATGTGCGGGCGAACCCGTGTCATGGCCGGATGCGAGTCCGTCCACGACACGGGTCGCCAGCTCGTCGACCGCCTGCTCGTAGCCGGCGGTCAGCGGGCCTTCTTCGGCCGTGGCGCCGACAGCAGGATGGTCAGCGGGCCGCCGGCCATCGTCGGGCCGGTCGGGGCACCGCTCACCGGAGCCTCGGGCCGCCGCGACAGCTCGGTCACCGCCGCCCGATCGACGGTCTCGTCCACCCTGATCAGGGTGTGGGTGCTCATGGTGCACTCCTTTCGAGGAGGTTCAACTCCGCGAATCACCCTATTGAACAGATCACCTCAAGAAGTCGTAAATCTATTCATCTCGTGCCCTGGCCCCGGTGGGCCCGCGCCCATCGAAGCCGGTGGCGATCAGGTAGAGGGCCGCCATGTATGTCGCCATCACCAGCACGCCGTGGCCCGGCGGCTCGAACCCGGCCACGCCGAGGCCGATCAGCGCGTCCGAGACCAGGAAACACGCGCCACCGGCGGCGACCCTGCGGGAGACCCCTGCCGCTGCCGCCGCCATGGTGGTCAGCGCCAGGCTGTAGATCATCACCGGTACGCGCAGAGCGCCCAGCCCGCTCCACAGCAGAACGTTCGCGCCCGCCCAGACCACCCCGTACCCGATCATCGCCGCCACCGGTGGCCGTGACCGGCGCAGGAACGCCACGATCAGGGTGATCTGCGTGCCGAGGAAGAACAGCATGCCGATCAGGAACGCGGTCTGCCCCGGGACCAGCAGCGCGATGTCCCCGGCGGTGGCGAAGACCAGCGCCAGCGTGATCGGTCCCGGCCTGCGCAGATGGGCGATGAGAAGCGGCGCCAGCAGCGGTTTCGCCACCCATTGCAGGGCGGTGACGTCCGCCGCGACCGCGACGAGCTCGACCGCCGCCGCGACGGCGAACAGGGTGAGCGGCAGGTCCAGGCGCCGCGCCGTCATCGCGCTCATGCCGCCGGCTGCCAGCCCGGGCGGCCGAACAGGAACCCGGCTCGGTGGCGCCAACTCGTCGCCGCCCGCACATCCCGCCAGATCGCCGCGTACTCGTGGGTGGCGACCTTGAGCGGGTTGAACGTCTGGATGTTGCTGGTCAGGCCGTAGTTGACCCGCTCCCCCTCCGGCTCGAAACTGCGGAACAGCCGGTCCCAGACGATCAGGATGCCGCCGTAGTTGCGATCCAGGTAGGGGTCGTTGGAGCCGTGGTGCACCCGATGGTGCGACGGGGTGTTGAAGAACCACTCGATCGGCCGGGGCAGCCGGTCGATCCGCTCGGTGTGCAGGAAGAACTGGTAGGCCAGGCTGATCGACTGCTGGAGGAAGATCATCCAGGGCGGGAACCCGAGGGCCGCCAGCCCCAGCCAGAACGGCAGCGAGGTCATCGGCGTCCAGCTCTGCCGCAGCGCCGTGGAGAAGTTGAAGAACTGGCTGGAATGGTGCACCACGTGCCCGGCCCAGAGCAGCCGCACCTCGTGGTGCAGCCGGTGGAACCAGTAGTAGGCGAAGTCGTCGGCGAAGAACAGCAGCACCCACACCCACCAGTCGTACGGGTCCAGTGTGAACGGGCTGAGCACGTAGAGCCCGGCGAACAGCACCGCGGTGAACAGCTTCCACGGCACGCCGATGATCTGGCTGCCCAGGCCCATGGACAGGCTGGTGGCGGTGTCGCGGGCCTCGTAGCCGCGTTCCTCGTCGTCCGGCAGGAACCGGTACGACAGGACCTCCATGACTATCAGTAACAGGAACGCCGGGACGGCGTAGAGGACGGCGGGAATCATTCGGGGTGTTCGTCCAATCTCATGGGGTGAGCCGGGACGGTCTTCGGTGGTCACCGCCCTGGCCGGATCAGGGGTCATCGCCGCGTCTTCCGTCAGCCGCTTCCGTGCCTGGCTGCCGTCGGCCGCTTCCGTGCCTGGCTGCCGTCAGCCGCTTCCGTGCCTGGCTACCGTCAGCCGCTTCCGTCCCCGGCTGCCGTCGGTCACTTCCGTCGGCCACTTCCGTCGGCCACTTCCGTCGGCCACTTCCCTCGGCCGGGAACGCGCGCACCACTGGGACCGGCGTCGTCAGCCGCGATCGCTCGTGACTTGCCGGTTTCGTCATGGGCGGGCTTGCGCCCGCCTGTCGTCAGCCGCGTTCCGGAGTGACTTCACCGGCTTCGTCGTAGGCGGCGGCCTCGCCGGTGGCGGTCAGCGCGAGCAGCGCACGGGCCGTGCGCTGCGCGCCGGCCGCGTCGCCCCGCGCGATCTGATCGGACAACCTACGGTGGGCGGCCACGTCCAAGAGCTCAGCGGTACGCCGGGGAGCGGGCACATGACCGACCGCGAGCGCCCCGGCGGTGAGGCTGTTGAAGGCGAGCAGGTAGGCGATGTTCCCGGAGCCCTCGATGATCCGCCGCCACAGCGCCAGGTCGGCATCTCCCATCCTGGCCAGATCGGGGATCGCCGCCGCATACCGGTCGACGGCCTCCGCGATCGCCGCCCGCGCCCCGGGTGTGGCCCGCTCGGCGCACAGCCGGGCGGCGTCGGAGCCGATGCAGGCGCGCATCTCCAGCACATCCCGCCCGAGGGTGACGACGGGCAGCACGTCCTCGGCTCCGGCCAGCGCCATGGCCAGGTCGAGACCCGCGGTGGCCCGCCAGTCCAGCACCCGGGTCGCCCCGCCCTGGCTCACCCGCACCAGCCCGAGCTGCTGCAACCGCCGCAGCGCCTCACGGACCGCATGCCGGTTGACCTCGAACGTCGCGGACAGCTCACGCTCACTGGGCAGCGCTTCGTCGGCGGCGTAGCGACCGCTGACGATGGCGTCACGCAGCCGCCCGAACACCTGATCCGACACGGACTGCCGGGAGATCGGCTCGAACGTCATGCCGGGAAGTGTGCCCGCCCTCACACCAACCCGTCAACTGGTTGGACCAGTTGACTGGCCGTTTCTCAGCCCTGGCCCCTCACGGTCAACAACCCGGCACCCGGAACGTGGACCGCGCGGACACGTACGATTTCCTGCACCTGGGCCTTTTCTGCCACGGCGTCGCGTCGCCGGGCTCGGTGACCGCCGCCGAATGGCGTGATCTGCTCGACCGCGCCGGTGTGAAAGGCGCGTTCGCCGGAGTCTCGCCACGCCGCTATCCGGCCGATCCGGGCACGTTCTTCGAGTTCCCGCACGCGCTGCGAGCCATCCCGCGACGGCATCCGATCCCTGGGTGCGGTCGAAGCCAACGTTGGCGGTCAGTACTTCCACTGATGTGCGGGGACGGAAGCGGGCCGAACATCATCGGTAACGACTACCGGAGGTGACCGACGATGTATGCACGAATCCAGACCACCGCGTCCCGGCCCGACAACGCCGACAAGCTCGCCCGCAAGCTGGTCGAAATGATCTCCGGGCATCCGGGGTACGCGGGCCTGATCCTGCTCGAGGGCACGCTGATCACGCTGTGGACCAACCGGGAGGACGCCGAACTGGCCTCGGAACGCTCACAGGCCGGTCGCGGACCACGCCCGGTGACGATCCAGACCGACGACATCTATCAGATCGAGGACGACCGGACCGGCACGGCATCGGGCCAGGCGGCCACCGCGGCATGGGTCGGCTACTTCGACGGGCCGATGAACCCGGTCCAGCTCGCCGCCATCCGCCGCGCCGGCGCGGAACGGATCCGCCCCGTCGTGCAAGGCGTTCCCGGCCTGGTCCGGACGCTGACCCTGTGGCATCCCGGCGACACGAAGTTCGCCGTCGTCCACCTCGCCACCTCGGCGGACTCGCTGCGGGAGATCGGCGACACGGTCATGTCGACGCGGTTGCTCGACGGCGAGGACCCGGCGTTGCTGCCCGGCCCCGACCGGATGGCGACGAGCCCGGTGGTCGCCTACGAAACCGTGTGATGTGAACCGTCGGCGGTCCGGCGGTGTTCACCCCTTCGAAGGACTACGCCCGGAAAAGATGTCGTATCCCACGGCTACCTTGAGGGTCTACCGGTCGAGAGTGTCGCGCGAAGGAGGAGAGCACCATGACTGCCGTTTTGACCGCCGCCCGTGCGGAGGCGCTGTTCACCACCGCTCTGGCCACCGGAAGCCGACCCGACTACGAGGTCGTCGACGAGGCGATCCGCGTCGCGGTGCGCGCACACGGTGGCGTCCGCGGTTGCGCAGCCGACGTCGCCGCCGAGTATGGCGACCACCCCGAGCTGGCCGTCCCCCGGATGCTGTGGGCGCTCAGCGTCATCGAGCTGCTGTACCCGGCACGCCGGGAGCGCCCACAGCACCGCTGGGCCCTCGTCGCCTGAGCCCTCCGGTTCTCACGGGGTGAGGCTCGGTCAGGCAGCCCGATACCGAGCCTTGCCGCAAGTGGCCGCTGTCCAAACGGCAGCTCTGGCCGCTGTCCAAACGGCAGCTCTGGCCGCTGTCCAAACGGCAGCTCTGGCCGCTGTCCAAACGGCAGCTCTGGCCGCTGTCCAAGCGGGCCCGGCCAGCAACCTCAACCAACGGCCGGGAAACGCGCTCCTACCCACTGACCGCCCAACCGCAGCCGGCAACCTCAACCACCGGCCAGGGAACGCGCTCCTACCCACTAACCGCCCAACCGCAGCCGGCAGCTACGACCAGCCGGACAAACCCTTCTACCCGCCACTCGACCAAGACCCAGCCAGCCGGCACAACCGCCAGCCAGCCGTGGCAATCCCCTCCTACCCGCTGACGCCCGGGTCCCATTCGGTGGCGGCGGCACGCGGAATCCGTACCCCGAATGGTTTCAGGCGACGCGGCGCCGGAGGTGGACGGGGAGGGCGACCAGCGACGTGGCTATGCCCGCGGCCGCGATGGCGGTAGCGGGTGAGGTCAGTTCGGCGAGCGCGCCGAAAACCAGCGGGCCTACGCCCTGCAGTGCCATCAGGCCGGTGGAGAGCAGGGCGAACAGTTGGCCGAGACGGTCAGCGGGGGCCGCTTCCAGGAATTCGCGCTGCACGCCGAGGCCGTAGGCGAAGCCGGTTCCGGCGAGTACCAGGACCGCGGTGACCAAGGGAAGCGGCAGCGGTGCCAGCAGGGTGATCAGCGGGGCGCCGAGCAAGATGATCAGCGGGGCGGAGAGACGTTCGCGGACGCTCGGGCGCAGCAGGCGGCCGACGGCGAAGTTGCCGATGAGCATGCCGACCGCGGGGGCCGCCATCAGGATCGCGCCGGCGCCGGGAGCGAAGCCGCGCCTGGCGGCGTACGCGACGAGCAGGGCTTCGGATCCGGCGACGAACGCGGACGGCAGCCATTGGGCGAGCAGCAGGCGCCGGATGGTGCGGTCGGTGAGCATGGAGATCGCGCCGGTCCAGCTGTCGCGGACCGCTCCCCCGGTCTTCGAGCCGGCGCGGCCCCGGACGGCAGACGGTCCACTACGGCCGGCGGGCGGTCCAGCGCGGTCGCCACCGCGGTCGGCGTGCAGTCCATCATGGTCGGTAGGCAGTCCACTGCGGTCGGCGGGCGATCCACCGCGGTCGCCAACGCGCTCAGCGGGCAGTCCACCGCGGTCGCTACCACAGCCGGCGGGCAGTCCACTGCGGTCGGCGGGCAGTCCGATGCGGACGGCGGCTGCGGCGAGCAGGTGACAGACGGCGGCGACGAGCAGGGCCGGGCGGGCACCGAGGGTCGCAACCGCGACGCCGCCGCCGGCCAGGCCGAGAAGCTGTGCGGCGGAGGAGGACATGCTGGTCAACGAGCGGCCCAGGACGTACGCGTCGCCGGTGAGACGTTCGGCGATCACCTTCGACGCGGCGCCGGAGAAGACCGGGGTGAAGCAGGCGACCGCGGCCACGAGCAGCAGGTTGACCACAACCGGCAGGCCGGCCAGGCACAGAGTCGCGGCCAGCGCGGCCTCCACGGCGTAACCGGCGACGATCAGCGGACGGGCCGGGAGCCGGTCGGTGAGCGAGCCGAGCAGCAGACCGCCCGCGAACTGTGGCAGGAACCCGGCACCGAAGGCGAGCGCGCTGAGCAGCGGGGAGCCGGTGCTCGCGTAGACCAGCACCGACAGCGCGAAGATCTGTAGGGAGTTCGCGCTGATGGCGAGGGTGCGGGCGACGAAGAGCGTGCGGAACGTGGGTTCCGCGAACACCTCGCGATAGGTGGCCTGGCGATCGGTGACGGTCATTCCGTGAGCTTGCCGGCCGGGCACTACGGCGGACCAATGTTTCGTCGTGTGACGTAAGGTTGTGGGGTGCTGCGGTTCGTCGTCGGCGCCGAGGACCTGTTGCGGACGCGGTTCGCACTGTCGCCGGTGTTCGATCTGATCAACCTGATCCGCGCGGTGGCCGGTCCACACGGACGGGGTGTTCCAGCGTCGTGGCTGGCCCGGTTGCGCCCCCGATTCGAGCCGTTGAAGGCCGATCCGGTGCTCGATGCGATTCACGCGCTGCACCTGGACACGTCGGGGGCGACCTTCATCTGTCCCCCACCGCAGCGGATCGGGCAGACCATCGAGGACGACCTGGCGGCGTTGCGAGCCGCCCCGCCCCCGCTCGTACAGGAGGAGATCGACTACTACCTCGCACGGTCATCGTCGTCGCCGGCCGCTCGCGAGGTGCTGAACGCCCCCGACATCCTGGACCGGCTGGCCGTTTTCCTGGCCGCCGCCTGGTCTGTCCTGCTCGCCGAGGATTGGCCGAAATTGCGCCTGCTCTGCGAACGTGACGTCGTCCACCGATCCGGCGAACTCAGCCGCGCCGGCTGGGAGGCGGCCCTGTCCGGCCTCCACCCGAAGCTGCGCTGGCGGGACGGCGGAATCGACCTGATCGGCCGACGCGGCCACGCCACGGTGCTGGACGGCGCGGGCCTGCTGCTGGTGCCGTCGGTGTTCATCTGGCCGGAATTCGCCGTCTTCGCCGACGAGCCGTGGCCGAAGGCCATCGTCTATCCGGTACGTGGTGTGGCGACCCTGCTCGAACAGGGGCCACCCGAGGCGCCGGAACACCTGGCCGCACTGATCGGACGCTCCCGCGCCCTGATCCTGATGATGCTGGCCGATCCCGCGAGCACGAGTCAGTTGGCCCGGGCCCTGGGTATGGCGGTCGGTGCGGTAGGCGATCATCTCGGCGTACTCCTCCGGTCCGGCGTGGTGGAGAGGGCCCGGGCGGGCAGATCCGTGCTCTACCGACGAACGCCCCTGGGCGACGCCCTGGTGCGGTGACATCGCGGTCCACCAGGGCCAGGGGCGCTACGGCGTGTTTTGGCCCAGCCTCCCGCCGACGGCACCGCCCCACCGGATGCCTTGTCGGCCCGCCGCTGGCACAAACCTCCCAGCGGACCTCAGCACCCGCCGCTGGAGCACGGCTTCTCACCGGTGCTCCAGCGCCAGGTGGGGTAGGCGGCGGGCCAACGGGCTCGGGAGCCACCAGGCGTGGGGGCCGAACAGGTGCATGAGGGCGGGGAGGAGGAGGCAGCGGATGATCACGGCGTCGACCAGGACGGCGACTGCCAGACCCAGGCCGAACTGCTGGAGCATGCGGTCGGGGGACATGAGGAAGGCACCGAAGACGACGATCATGATGGCTGCCGCGGCGGTCACCACCCGGCCGGTGGTGGCCAGGCCTTCCCGGACCGCACCGGCGGCGTCGCGGGTGCGCTCCCACTCCTCGTGCATGCGGGCCAGCAGGAACACCTCGTAGTCCATGGACAGGCCGAAGATGATCGCGAAGATCATGACTGGGACATATGCCTCGATCGGGCCGGGCGGGATGCCGAAGGCGCCCTCCTGGAACACCAGGATGATGACGCCGAGGGCGGCACCGACGCTGAGCAGGTTGAGCACGGCAGCCTTGAGCGGGATCAGCAGTGACCGGAAGACCACCAGCAGGAGCAGCGCGGACAGGCCCACCACCACGGCCACGAACAGGGGCAGCCGGGCGGCGACCGCGTCGGAGAAGTCGATGACGGCAGCGGTGGGGCCGCCGACCAGGACGGTCACCCCGCTGTCCCGCGCGACCGCCGGGAGCACGTCGTCGCGCAGCGCGCCGACCAGTTCGCCGGTGGCCTTGTTCTGTGGAGCGGACGCCGGGTAGGCGATCACCGTGGCCACGTCACCGCCGGGAGCGGGAATCGGTGGCAGGGTGGCCGCGATCCCGGGCGTGGTGGCGACCGCGCGCTGGACCGCGTGTGCCGCGGCCTCGGCCGGCTGACCGGCGGCGTCGACCACGATCACGAGCGGGCCGTTGAAGCCGGGACCGAACCCCGCGGCGAGCAGCTCATACGCCTTGGTGCTGGTCTTGCTCGGGGCGTCGCTGCCCGCGTCGGCGAAACCGAGCCGCATGTCCAGCACAGGCGCGGACAGCACCAGCAGAACGCCCAGCGTGACGATCGCGATCGGCCAGGGGCGGCGGCCGACGGCGTCGCTCCAGCTCCGCCAGATCCGCCCTTCCGGCCGGCGACGTTTGCGCAGCGTGCGCTCCAGCCGCGCGCCGAAGAGGCCGAGCAGGGCCGGTAGCAGGGTCAGCGCGGCCAGCATCGTGACCAGGACGGTGACGGCCAGGGCGACGGCGACGCCCTGGAGCGCGCCGATCCCGAGCGACACGAGGCCGAGCAGGGCGATGATCACCGTGGTGCCGGCGAAGAAGACGGTCCGCCCGGCAGTGTCGAGGGCGGTGCGCACCGCGGTCTCCCGGTCAGCTCCGGCGGTCAGCTCGCTGCGGAAGCGGGAGAAGACCAGCAGCGCGTAGTCGATGCCGACGCCGAGGCCGACCAGGATCAGCAGCGGGGCCGTGAAGTCGGCGACCGTGGCCAGATGCGAGGCGAGGGTGACCAGGCCGATCGCCGAACCGACGGCGAAGACCGCGATCACGATCGGGAGGCTGGCTGCCAGCAGCGAGCCGAACAGGAACACCAGGACGATCAGCGCGGCCAGCATGCCGGCGCCCTCCGCGGCACCGCCCTCGGCCTCCTCGGCGGCTCGGGCCGCCTCCCCGCCCACCTCGACGGTGAGGCCGGGAACCTGTGCCGCCTCGATGATCTTCCGGGTGTCCTCGGCCGGCATCGCCTCGGCCGTGACGTCGAGGGCGACCGTCGCATAGGTGATCGTGCCGTCCGCTGAGACCGCCTCCGGCTTCGCCGCGTCGGCGACGTGCGGCAGGCTCCGGATCCGGGCCAGCATGTCGTCGACGGCGGCCCGGGTGGCTGGCCGCTCCACTCCCGCCGGGTCCTGGACGACGATCTCCAGGGTGGCGCCGGCGCGGGTCGGCGCCCGGTCGGCCAGCACGTCCTGCGCCTGCTGCGATTGCGCCCCGGGCAGGCTGAAGTCGTTGTGGTAGTCGTCGCCGGCGATGCCCGCGCCGGCCGTGACACCGGCCAGGACCAGCACCCAGAGCAGCAGCGCCAGCCAGCGATGCCGATAGGACCACCCGGCCAGCCGTTCGAAAACGCTGGTTCTGTGCACCGATACCGAAGTCATGCGGCAGACGGTAGGGACGATGAACGCTCGGCCGAATCGCTCCGGAGAGGGCATGGCTCGTACCCCTTGAGGGGTACACCGGATGCCCCTCGTGAAGGATCCGCCGGGCGGTTGGGCGGCCGTACGCTGGTCGCGTGACGATGAGGCGGTGGTTGGTCGACAGCATGGTGGCGTTGTTCGCCGCCGTGTTCACGCTGGTGATGCTCCAGCAGGGCGGTCTCGGCGCCCAGGAGGGCGTCTACCGGCAGCTGGACGTGCTCGGGGTGGTGCTGGCCCTCGCGTCGACGCTGCCCTTGATCTTCGCTCGCCGGGCTCCGGCCACGGTCTACGCGATCACGACGGTGGCCTCTCTGTGCCTGATCGCCCTCGACTATCCGCTGGACGTTCCGCCGGGCGCTCTGATCGCGACCTACGCGATGGCCGAGAAGTTCGGTGGCGCGTCCCGCCGCCCCAGATATGCGGCGTGGACAGCGGTCATGTCGTTCCCCGCGCTGTCGATCGCCCTGATGGCCGTCAACCACCAGGCGCGGTCCATGCTGTCGATCGCTCCCGGTTTCGCCGCGTGGATCACGATGGTTCTGCTGGTGTGGGTCGCCGGTGACCGCAACCGGCTGCGGCAGGAGCGGATCGCCGAGTTGGAGGAGCACGCGCGGCTGCGTGAGCTGGACATCGCGGCGCAGCGGCGGCTCGCCGCGGCACAGGAACGTACCCGGATCGCCCGCGAGTTGCACGACTCGGCCGGGCACGCGATCAACGTGATCCTGGTGCAGGCGGGTGCGGCGCGGCTGCTGCACGAGCGCGATCCGCAGCGGTCACGGCAGGCCATCGAAACCATCGAAGAGGTCGCGCAGAGCACCATCGCCGACATCGACCGGCTGGTCCGGGCCTTGCGGGAGGAGTCGGGGCCGGCCGATCCCGCGCCCGCCGACACTGCGGCGCTGGAGCAACTGGTGGACAGGCACCGGGCCGGTGGGTTGCAGGTGTCGACCACGTTCGACGGGGCGCCACGGGGCCTGCCGAGTGGGGTGGCCTGGGCGGCCTACCGGATTCTGCAGGAGGCGCTGACGAATGCGGCCCGGCACGGTTCCGGGACCGCCGATGTTCGGATGGCCTACGGGAATGCGGAGGTGGAGATCGAGGTGAGCAACCCGGTCGGCTCGGTCTCACAGCCCGGCGGCGGGATGGGCATCGTCGGCATGCGCGAGCGGGTCGCCCTGCTGGACGGCACCCTGGAGGCGGACACAAGCGGACCAAACCTGTTCCGGCTGCACGCCCGCCTTCCGATCGCGGCCACGGAGGCCGCCATATAGGGCGAGCGCAGAGCGAGACCTCGTGGCTCGGTGCCGGAGAATTGGTGACGGAACGGGGGTGAAAGGGTGACCGAGGTCCTTCGGGTACTCATCGTTGATGACGATGATCTGATGCGGGCCGGGCTGCGGGCCGTTCTCTCCAGCGACGACCGGATCGCCGTGGTCGGTGAGGCGGCCGACGGGCGGGAGGCGGTGACGCAGGCCCGGGCGCTCCTGCCCGACGTGGTGCTGATGGATGTGCGGATGCCGCAGCAGGACGGGATCGCGGCCACCCGGGATCTGAGTGCGGTCGTGCCTGAGGTTCGGGTGCTGATCCTGACCACCTTCGAGGACGATGACTACGTGTTCGGGGCGCTCAATGCGGGAGCGTCCGGATTCCTGCTCAAGCGGACGCGGCCGGAGCAGCTGATCGAAGCCATTCACACGGTCGCGGCCGGCGAGTCGCTGCTGTCGCCATCGGTCACGCGAACGGTCATCGACCGGATGACGACGGCCACGCCGCCGGATCCGGAGACAACGCGGCGGCTGCGGGTGCTGACCGCCCGGGAGCGGGATGTGCTGACGCTGGTGGCGCGGGGTCTGTCGAATGCGGAGATCGCGACGGAGCTGTTCGTCGAGGAGTCGACCGTGAAAACCCACATGAAGCGGATCCTGCCCAAACTCAAGCTCCGCGACCGGGTTCAGGCGGTGATCCTCGCCTACGAGACCGGTATGGTCCGTCCCGGGGAGAACGCTCGATGAGGTGGGATCACACTGCGACTGTTGACGTTGAACGCACTGTTCAAAGGGGATGTCCGACCGCGGCTGCGGGTACTCGGCGAGATCCTTGAAAAGTCCCGGTACGACGTCGTCTGCCTGCAGGAGGTCATGTACCGGCATCTGATCCCGCGGTATCCGCATCGGGTCTCGGCCGGGACGGTCCTGCTCAAAGGCGGCCTGGTGGTGCTGTCCCGGTGGCCGGTGACGCGGTCACGGTTCGTCCGGTTCCCGTTGACGGCGCCGGCCCGGCCGGAGTATCTGATGCGCAAGGGTGCACTGGTCGTGACCGTCGATACCGATGACGGCGAAGTGGTCGTGATCAACACCCATCTCTCGGCCAACCGGGACGATGACTGGTCGGCGGAAAACCGGTACACGGACATCGCGCGGACGGAACTCGGGGTGCTGGCCCGGCAGGTCGCAGCGGTCGACCCGGGCGCGCCGGTCGTGGTGACCGGTGACCTCAACGTGCCGCGTGACTCCGTCGTGCTGCGGGAGTTCCTGAACGAGACCGGGCTCCGGGACGTGCTGGCCGGTGACGCCCGGCCGACCTATCGGCCGACGCCCGGGTGGCCGAACCCGCCCGCCTTCGACCACATCCTGGTGCGCCCGCCGATGACCGGGGCCGCCCAACTGGTCTTCCAGGACGAGGTCACTCTCGCCGACGGGCGGCACGCCTACCTCTCCGACCATTACGGGGTGGAGGCCGACCTCATCCTTCGCCCGGCCGGCTGAGCCCGCCGTTCGGTCTCCGGCGCCAGTCGAGCATCGCCGCGGACCGGCAGGCGGGCGGGCGCCGACAGGCGGGCGCTCGCCTACAGGCCCGGGTGCTCGCCGACAGGCGGGCGGGCGCCGACAGGCGGGCGGGCGCCGACAGGCGGGCGGGCGCCGACAGGCGGGCGGGCGCCGACAGGCGGGCGGGCGCCGACAGGCGGGCGGGCGCCGACAGGCGGGCGGGCGCCGACAGGCGGGCGGGCGCCGACAGGCGGGCGGGCGCCGACAGGCGGGCGGGCGCCGACAGGCGGGCGGGCGCCGACAGGCGGGCGGGCGCCGACAGGCGGGCGGGCGCCGACAGGCGGGCGGGCGCCGACAGGCGGGCGGGCCTGCACCGCGGCAGCCGTCGCGGCCTGCGACGGTCAGCGTGCCGGCGAGGTCTCGATCGGGCCGGGGAAGCGCAGCTCGACCTCACGCGCCGTGGCGGTCATCGGGCGGCCCGGATGCGTTCGGCGAGCGCTTCGGCGTCGTCGTCGCCGAGCAGCACCGAGGCGAGTTTCTGGCCGGTCAGGGTGAGCCGCACCCCGGCCTGGCCACGCCCGGCGACGACGAATTCCGCGCCCTGCCTGGTACGCCACGTGCCGATCTTCCGGACGCCGGGCAGTGACAGTCCGGGAGCGCGCAGTCCGTGCGCGGCGGCCAGCGCGTCCGGCACCACCTCGACCGCGGTGATCGCGGTCAGTGGGATGGTGACGTCGCCATGCAGTCCGGCGACCTTCTCGGCGGCGGTGAGTTCGATGGTGAGTGCGGACGAGGTCATGGACACAACGCTCATGCCTTGTACCATTCTCACTCATGCGAACGATGTCAAATTTGAGAATGATCTAGGGACATGACCCGGATCACTACGGCGGAGCTGCTGCTGCACCCGGTCCGGCTGCGGATAGTGCAGGCCTTCCTCGGCGATCGCGACCTCACCACGTTGCGACTACGCGAGCTGCTCCCCGACGTGGCGACCGCGACCCTCTATCGGCAGGTGGCCACCCTGACCGAGGCCGGGATCCTGGAGGTGGTCGAGGAGCGCCGGGTGCGCGGCGCCGCCGAGCGCACCTACCGGCTACGGACCGGGACCACGGTCATCGATGCTGAGGCGGCCGCGCGGCTGACCGTCGAGCAGCACCGGGCCGCGTTCGCCGCGTTCGCGGCCGGCCTGCTCGCCGACTACGACCGTTACCTCGCACGCGGCGACGTCGACCTCGGCCGGGACCTGGTCGGCTACCGGCAGGCGGCGCTGCACCTCACCGACGACGAACTCGGCGAGTTGATCACCGAACTGGCCGGAGTGTTCGCCCGGCGCATGGCACTGCCACCCGAGGGCCGCACCCGCCGGCTGCTGACCACCATCCTGATGCCGGCGGATTGACCGGTCCTGGTCCCGAGGTGGGCCAAAAAGGTCCGGACAACTCCGGCCGGCGACGCATCAACCGGCCCGGGTCCCGAGGCGGGCCAGGAAGATCCGGACAGCTCCGGCCGGCGACGCATCAACCGACCCGGCCGCCGAGGCGGGCCAGGAAGATCCGGACGGCTCCGGCCGGCGACGGATCAACCGGTCCGGGTCCCGAGGTGGGCCAGGAAGGTGCGGACGGCTCCGGGCGGCGGTGTTCGTGGACCGTTCCAGATCGCGCGCAGTTCCCGGCGCAGGTCGAGGTCGACGACGGCGACATGGCGCAGCCGATCACCGCGCAGATCGTCGGTGACCGCCAGCCGGCTCAGGACGGCCGGGCCGGCACCGGCGAGGACGGCGGCGCGCACCGATGCGGTGGTGGACAGTTCGAGCGCCGGTTTCGGCTGGCGGGTGCCGGCGCCCAGGCGGCTCCGGAGCGCGGTCGCC
This sequence comes from Actinoplanes lobatus, assembly GCF_014205215.1. NCBI lineage: Bacteria > Bacillati > Actinomycetota > Actinomycetes > Micromonosporales > Micromonosporaceae > Actinoplanes > Actinoplanes lobatus. Next base: position 5,766,025 of record NZ_JACHNC010000001.1, on the reverse strand, counting down.
AGAAATTCCCGGGTCCCGGAGCCCGCCTCGCGGGTGACCAGGGGTGTGTCGTTGAGTTCCTCGGCGGTGACCCCGGAGGTCCGGCGCGCCCAGCGGTGATCGGGCAGGACGACGAGGACCAGTTCGTCGTGGGCGACGACACGACTGCGCAGCCCGCGCGGCGTGCCGGATCCCTCGATGAAGCCGAGGTCGGCGTCCCCGGCCCGGATCTGATCGACGACGGTGTCGCTGTTGGTGGCCTGGAGCACCACCTCGATCGGTTCCTTTCCCTGGTGGCGGGCCTGTGCTCGGAGCGTGACCAGCCAGGCGGGAAGCAGTTGCTCGGCGATGGTCAGGCTGGCCGCGATCCGCAGCCGGCCCTGGGCGTCGGCACGCAGCGAGGCGATCCCGGTGTCGACCTCGTGAGCGGCCTGGAGGAGGCGGTCGGCCCAGCCGGCCAGCACGGTGCCGGCGGGGGTGAGGACGGCGCCGCGGGTGGTGCGCACGGCGAGGCGGATCCCGGTGCGGGCCTCCAGCCCGGCCAGGCGAGCGGAAACGGCCTGCTGGGTAAGGCCGAGATCACGTCCGGCGGCGCTCAGGCTCCCGGTACGCGCGATCGCGAGCAGCAGTTCCAGTGATGACAGGTCCGGCATCCGCGCGCTCAACGCCACAAGCCGGAATCGTACACAGCCACAAATCCGGCTTGTGACTTCACAAGGTTGTGGCAGCTACCGGCCGGTTCACCGGACCGGGATCGTGATGCCCATGAGTACGACCTCGACACCTGCGGCAAACGATCATGTGACCGACGTACTGGAGAATCTGACCCCGAACTGGTTCGCCGCGGTCATGGGGACCGGCATCGTGTCGACTGCCGCGCTTTCTTTGCCGCTGCGGTCCGACGGCCTGCGCATGTTCGCCACCGCCGTGTGGATGGTCGCGGTACTTCTGCTGATCGTGCTGACCGCGGCGACGGTGGCGCATTGGCGCCGTCATCCCCGGACGGCCCGGGGCCACCACCGCGACCCGGTCATGGCGCACTTCTACGGTGCCCCGCCGATGGCGCTGATGACGGTCGGAGCGGGAACGCTGCTGGCCGGCCCGGAGGTGATCGGGCCGCAGGCGGCGGTCGCGGTCGACTGGGTGCTGTGGTCCGCCGGGACGCTCGCGGGCCTGTTCACCGCGTTCGCGATTCCGTATCTCCAGTTCACCCGGCACGAGAGCGTGGATCCGCGCAGCGCGTTCGGCGGTTGGCTGATGGCGGTCGTGCCCCCGATGGTGTCGGCGTCGACGGGCGCGATGCTCGTACCGCACACGCCGGCCGGTCAGCCTCGCCTGACCATGCTGCTGGTCTGCTACGCGATGTTCGGGATCAGCCTGCTCGCCTCACTGGTGGTCATCAGCATGATCTGGGCCCGGCTGGTTCATCACGAGATCGGGCCGGCACGGATGGTGCCCACCCTGTGGATCGTTCTCGGCCCGCTCGGCCAGTCGATCACCGCCGCGAACCTGCTCGGCGGCGTGGCCTCCACCGCTCTGCCCGCCCCGTACGCGGACGCGATGGCGGCGTTCGCGGTGCTGTACGGCGTACCGGTCTGGGGTTTCACACTGCTGTGGGCGGCCCTGGCCGCGGCCGTCACGATCCGCACCGCCCGCCGCCATCTGCCCTTCTCGCTGACCTGGTGGTCGTTCACCTTCCCGGTCGGCACGGTGGTCACCGGCACGTCAGGACTGGCCCTGCACACCGGGGCCACCCTGTTCCGGGTCGGCGCCGTCGCCCTCTACGCCGCCCTGGTGGTCGCGTGGGCCGTGGTCGCGGCACGCACCGCCCGCGGAAGCGTCCGCGGCACCCTGTTCGCCCCGCGGCCACTACCCGCCGGCGTATGACGCGTGATGTCCGGTTCGGGACGTCGGACCCGGGGAAATCGGGCCGGCCGGTTCTCGATGGGCCTGCGCCGCCGGCCGAAAGGGCTGGCATACAGCGTCCGACGGAGGTGCGAGGATGACGGCCCACGACGAGCCGGGTGTCACGGGTGTCCGGGCATCGTTGTTGCGCACTGCCGGCTTCGCATCGCTGTTCCTGCTGATGGAGTTCTTGAGCCGGGTGCCCTTCACCCACGCCGGGCTGTACGAGTTGTGGCCGCCGGTGGGCGTCGTGGTGATGTGGTTCGTCGCGCAGCGCCGGTCGCCGGTGCGATGGGTCGACCTGGCGGTGCTGGTGACGGCGATCGTGGGCATCAACCTGGTCGCCAGCCACACCGTGGCGACCGCCGCGGTGTGCGCCGTGGTCGCACCGCTCCAGGCCGCCGTCTACGTGAGGCTGTCGGCCCGCCTGCGTCCGCAGCGTCTCGGTGCGCCGGGCCGTGCCCGGCTGCGCCGCCCCGCGGACCTGTGGCCGCAACTCGCCGCCGCGATCGGTGCCGCCGTCGCGGGCGCTGTGGTCGGCTTCCCGGGCCTGTGGATGGCTACCGGAACCCTCGTGTGGAGCCAGGCCATGACCGTGCTGATCAGTACGGCTATCAGCATGCTGATCTGCGAGGCGCTGGCTCAGCACATCGCGGCGGTGCTGGCCGACCTGCGGGCCCGGCACGGAACCCTGCCGGCGGCCTGGCGGTACGCGATGCGGGAGGTGCCGAGCACTCGCATCGGCGAGTACCTGGCCGTGGTCGGATGTTCGGCGGCCGCCTACAGCATCATGTTCACCATTCCCGGCATCTCCATGGTGTTCCCGCTGCTCGTCCTGACCGTGTGGGCCGCTGTCCGGCTGTGCACCACCTACGTCCTGGCATTCAGTGCGGCCGTCACCCTGGCCGCGAGCGCGGCCACGCTGTGCCGGTCGGGGCCGTTCGCGACGCTCGGCTCGGCCGAGACCGAGGTGCTGGTCGCGCACGTGTTCGCCGCCACGTCCGCCCTCATCGGCCTGACCCTGTCCCTGATCCGCGAGGAACGCGCCACGCTGACCCTCGAACTGACCGCCGAGAAGGAGCAGGCCTCCCGGCAGGCGCAGCTGTTGAACGCGATCATCGACTCCACGTCCGACGGCATGGGCCTCCACGATCACGAGGGCCGCCTGGTCATGCACAATCCCGCCCTGGTGACCCTCCTGGGCCGGGTCCGCCCCACCGGGACGCTCGACCCCATCACCTTCTACGGGCTGCATCACGTCGACGGCACCCCGATGCCCGAACAGGATCTGCCCTGGCGCCGGGGCGCCGCGGACGGGCAGACCCACGTCCTGGACATACTGGTGCGCAACCCGGACCTACCGCACGACCGAATCCTGCGCTGCACCGCCGCCCCTCTGGTTCACCCGGACGGCTACATGGACCGGACCGTGCTACTGATTCACGACGTCACCGCCGAAACCCGCCACCTCGACGCGCTGTCCGGCTTCGCCGGGGTCGTCGCCCACGACCTGCTCAACCCGCTGACCACCATCGAGGGCTGGACGGAGACGGCTGACGACGCCCTGGCCGACATCCCCGAGCACCCCGGTCTGATCGCCGCCCACGGCGGCCTTGTCCGGGTCAAACGCGCCGCGGCCCGCATGCGCGGACTGGTCAACGACCTGCTCACCTACACCACCACCCGCGACGCCACCCTCACCCCGGCCGTCGTCGGCCTGAACCAGATGGTCGCCGACGTCGCCGACGCGCGCATCGACACCGCCATCGCGGCCGGCACGCCCGTGCCCGCCTTCACCGCCGACGACCTGCACCCCGTGCATGCCGACCCGGTACTCACGCGGCAACTTCTGGACAATCTCGTCAGCAATGCCGTCAAGTACACCGCCGCCGGTGTGATCCCGCACATCACGGTCACCAGCACCCAGGTGGACGGCGTCGTCACGGTCACCATCGCCGACAACGGCATCGGTATCCCCGTCGGGCAGCACGACGCCGTCTTCGACACCTTCCACCGTGCCCACCGCGGCCAGGCCTACTCCGGCACCGGCCTCGGCCTGTCCATCTGCAAACTCACCGTCGAGCGCCACGGCGGCACCATCACCGCCACCGACAACCCCGGCGGCGGCACCCGCTTCGCTTTCACCCTGCCCGCCGCGGCCTGAACCCGCCGATCCCCTACGGCAGGTCGGTGGCGCCGGACAGCCAGGAGCGGATCAGGGTGTCGTGCTCACCCAGAGCCGGCGGTGCGGTGGCCGGTTTCGGGTGCGCGTGGGCGTACCGGATGGGGTGTCTGATCTGTGGGGTTTGACCGGTCTCGACCAACGGATCCAGGCCCAGGTCGCGGGCGTGATCGATCGCCTGGCCGATGTCGCGGACCACGCCGGCGGCGAGGCCGGCCGCGGTCAGGCGCTTCTCCCACTCGGCGGCGGGGGCCGCGGCCAGGGCCTTCTCCAGTGCCTCGACCAGCGACTCGCGGTTGGCCACCCGGGACGGATTGTCGGCGAAGCGGGGGTCCCCGGCCAGGGACGGCACGCCGACGACGGCGCACAGGCGGGCGAACTGGCGGTCGTTCCCGCACGCCACGGCGATCGGGGCGTCGGCGCAGTGAAGGGTCTCGTAGGGCGTGATCGACGGGTGGCGGTTGCCCATGCGTGATGGCGCGATGCCGGTGGCCAGGTAGCCGGACGCCTGGTTGACCAGGCCGCCGAGCAGGCTGGACAGCAGATCCACCTGGACGTGGTCGCCGCGGCCGGTGGTCCGGCGATGGTTGAGGGCGGCGAGAACGCCGATGGTGGCGTCCTTGGCGGTCAGCACGTCCACCAGCGCCACACCGACCTTGAGCGGGTCGCCGCCGGCCTCGCCGGTGATGCTCATCAGGCCGCCGACCGCCTGCACCAGGAAGTCGTATCCGGGCAGGTCGGCGTCGCCGAAGCCGGTGATCGAGCAGTAGACGACGCCGGGGTTGACGGCGGCCACCGACGCGTAGTCGAGGCCGAAGGCGGCCAGGCGCAGGTTCTGTACGACCACATCGGCGCGGGTGGCCAGGGCCAGGGCGGTGGCGCGGTCGGCCGGGTCGGTGAAATCCAGGGCGATGCTGTACTTGCTGCGGTTGAGGCCTTCGAAGTACGAGGAGGAGGCGGCGCCCCACGGCGGGCCCCAGGAGCCGGGTGTCGTCGCCGGTCCCGGGGCGTTCGACCTTGACCACCGTGGCGCCCAGGTCGGCGAGGGTCATGGTGGCGAGCGGGCCGGCCAGCACCCGGCTGAAGTCGGCGACCACCAGGCCGGACAGCGGGGCGGTCATCGGTGCGCCGCCCGGTGGAGACGGTGAAACCGCGGTGAAACCGCCGTGATCCGGGCCGCGCGCATGGTCCCCACTATGACTGACATCCCGGCGATCGAGGTGACCGGCCTGCGCCGTTCCTACGGCGATCAGGTGGTGCTCGACGCCATCGACCTGCACGTGCCCGAGGGGTCCGTGTTCTCGCTGCTCGGCCCGAACGGGGCCGGAAAGACCACCATGGTGCGGATTCTCGCCACCCTGATCCGCGCGGACGCGGGCGTGGCCCGGATCTGTGGGCACGACGTGGCCCGTGACCCCGGCCGGGTACGGGCCGTGATCGGCATGACCGGCCAGTTCTCGGCGCTCGACGACTATCTGACCGGCGAGGAGAACCTGCTGCTGATGGCCGGCCTGAACCATCTGTCCAAGAGCGAGCGCCGGCGGCGTACCGACGATCTGCTGGACCGTTTCGGGCTGGCCGAGGCGGCGCGGAAGCCGGCGGTGACCTACTCGGGTGGCATGCGCCGCCGCCTGGATCTGGCCATGGGGCTGATGGGCCGCCCGAAAGTGATCTTCCTGGACGAGCCGACCACCGGCCTGGACCCGCGCAGCCGGCGGGACATGTGGCAGATCGTCCGCGAGCTGACCGGGCAGGGCGTGACCGTCTTCCTCACCACCCAGTACCTGGAGGAGGCGGATCAGCTCGCCGACCGGATCGCGCTGCTCGACCACGGGCGGCTGGTCGCCGAGGGCACCCCGGAGGAGCTCAAACGGCTGGTGCCGGGCGGGCACGTGGAGCTGCGGTTCGCCGATCATCGAGCGTTGGCCGAGGCCGGCGCGGCCCTGGAGATGGAAACCGGCGAGGAACTGGTGCTGCGGGTGCCGGGCGACAACAAGACAAAAACGCTCAGGGACCTGCTGGGCCGGCTCGACGCCGCGGCGGTCGAGGTGGAGGCGCTGAGCGTGCACACGCCCGACCTGGATGACGTGTTCATGGCGGTGACGCGATGAGCGATTCCATGATCATGCTGCGCCGCCAGTTCCGGCACATGGCCCGGGACCTTTCGACGACGCTGCTGCTGCTCTCCGTACCGATCATCTTCTTGTTGTTGTTCGTCTATGTGCTCGGCGGAACGCTCGGCGACGGGCTGGGCGGCGAGGGTGGCCGGCAAGCGTACGTCAACTACGTCGTCCCCGGCATCCTGCTGATCACCGTGGCCAGCGCCGTTCAGGGCACCTCGATCTCGGTGGCGATCGACATGACGAGCGGCATCATGGACCGGTTCCGGACCATGGCGATCGCCCGGACGTCGGTGCTGACCGGCCATGTCCTGGGCAGTGTGCTCCAGATCCTGTGCCAGCTCGCGATCATTCTCGCGGTGGCGGTGCTCGTCGGTTTCCGGCCGGACGCGACCGTGACCGACTGGCTGGCCACGGCGGCCCTGCTCACCGCCACGGCGTTCGCGCTGGTGTGGCTGGCCGTCGGGATGGGCCTGTCGGCGAAGTCGGTGAACGGGGCGAGCAACCTGCCGATGCCGCTGACACTGCTGCCGTTCTTCGGCAGCGGGTTCGTGCCGACCGAGTCGATGCCGGCCGGGCTGAGCTGGTTCGCCGAGCACCAGCCGTTCACGCCGATCATGGAGACGCTGCGCGGGCTGCTGCTCGGCACGCCGATCGGGAACAGCGGCGCGGTCGCGGCCGGCTGGTGCGGGGCGATCGCGGTGGCCGGGTACGTGTGGGCGAGACGCAACTACGGCCGCGAGCGCAGCGCCTGAACCGCGGCCGCCCGCAGCCCGTCGCCGTCCAGGCGGGCGTAGGAGGAGACGGCCTCCTCGTACGCCCGCCGGTCGGCCTTCCCGGCGTCGGCCCGGGCGGCGGCCGTGGACATGGTCGGCTGGAAGTTGTGCAGTGTCCGGAACCGTTCGGCCAGCGCGATCATCCGGGCCGCGCCGGTGGCCCGATCCGGGTGGGTGAGGTCGGCGGTGGCCACGGCCAGCAGCAGGGTCCCGCAGATCGTCTGCTCGACCAGGTACGGCGGCGGGTTGTCCAGCGGATGGGTGAGCAGGTCGTGCAGCCGGGCGGGCAGGGCCGCCGCGACGTCGGCGACCAGGTCGAGCCGTCCGTGCCGGGCGTGCGCGATGACCGTCACCGACCGCGCCTCCATCACCCACGGGTCGATGACGCCGTAGGCCTCGCCGGCGTCGCGCAGCTGGTCGGCGACCCGCCGCCACAGCCGTAGCCCGCCGCCCACGTCACCGCGGGCGAACGCCAGCTCGGCGCGGACGCCCAGGTCGTACCCGATCGAGGAGGACTCCAGTTCCTCGGCGTACGCGACCGCGGCCACCCCCTCCAGCCAGCGCTCGGCCTCGTCGGCGTCGCCGATCTGGAGGTTGGCGAGCACCAGCCAGGTACGGGCGCCGGCCACCGTGGACTGCGCCCCGAGCCGTTCCATCACCGGCAGCGCCGCGAGCAGGTGGTCGCGGGCGGCGGCGCCCTGTTCGAGGTGCAGGCACAGTTCGGCGACCCGGCAGTGGTTGACCGACCGCAGCCACGGCAGGTCCGGCCCGGAGAAGTGGCCGAGCGCCTGCCGGGCGGCCGCCAGCGCGCCGTCGAGGTCGCCGGCGGCCTCCCGGTGGTAGCTGATCAGGATGCTCGCGGCCCCGGCGAGCAGCGGCTCCGGGCTCCCGCACAGCCGCTGGAGCTCGGCCGGGTCACGGACCGCCGCGATCACCCGGTCGACCGCCGCGAGCACGGTGTCCGGGTCGGCCGCCCCGAGGCGGCGCAACGCGACGACGGCGCGGACCGGCCGGGCGCCCTCGGTGCCGAACGTGGCGGCCAGCGCCAGCACCAGGGCGCCGCGGGTGACCTCGACGTACTCCGGTTCCGGCCGGTAGTGCGACAGCGCCCAGGAGGTCTGCCGGGTGAGGACGGTGAGCCGCGGATAGTCGGAGTCGACCAGCCAGCGGCCGCCGAGGACCGCGGTGACCGCCGCGATGGTGGGCCGGTCGTCCCGGTCGACGGCGAGACGCAGCGCGTGCTGGAGATTCTCCTGTTCCGCCTTGATCGCGACGGCCGAGGCGTACGGCTCCGGCCCGAACAGGTGCGCGTGGTGGGCGAGCCCGAACTCCCGCGCCCACTCCAGAAAGGCGCCGGTCGGCTCGGCCCCCGGCTGGGCGGCACTGAACTCGCGGATCGTCTCCAGCATCCGCAGCCGCGTCCCGGACGGCGTGTCGTCCACGGTGAGCAGCGAATGGTCGACGAGGTGTTCGAGCAGCATGAGCGGGTCGCCGCCGAGCATCCGTTCGGCGGCCGCGACGGTGAACCCGCCGGGGAACACCGACAGTGACCGCATCGCCTCCCGCCCCGCCGGGTCGAGCAGGTTCCAGCTCCAGTCGACGACGGCGTGCAGCGTGTGGTGGCGGGCCGGCGCGTCCCGGGCGCCGCCGCGCAGCAGCCCGAACCGGTCGCCGAGCCGCCCGGCCAGGTCGCTCACCGACATGATCCGCACCCGGGCGGCGGCGAGCTCCACGGCGAGCGGCAGCCCGTCCAGATGCCGGCACACCCGCTCCACCTCGCCGGCCGGCAGGTCGGCGCCGGGCCGCTGCGCCCGCGCGCGCTGCTCGAACAGGGCCACGCTGGCCGGCAGGCTGAGCTCCGGCAGCCGGTAGACCGTCTCCGACGACAACCCGAGCGGGGTACGCCCGGTGGTGAGCACCCGCACGTCGGCGTTCGACGCCACCAGGTCACCGACCACGCCGGCGACGTCGGCGACCACGTGCTCGCAGTTGTCCAGCACCAGCAGATGCGCGCCGGCGGCGGCCGCCACCTCGGCGGCCACCTGGCCGGGACCGATCGCGGCGAGCGGAACCACGGTCACGGTGGGCATCTCGGCGCGGCGGGCCACCGCGTTGGCGAGACGCGTCTTGCCGAGACCACCCGGCCCGACGATCGAGACGACCCGGGAGGTACGCAGCAGCGCCTCCACCGCGGCGACGTCCTCGTCCCGGCCGAGCAGCGGATTCGGCTCGTAGGCGACACCGTGCCGCACCGTCGGGGTGAGTCCCTGCAACAGCCGCCGGTGTTCGGCCCGCACCGCCGCTCCCGGATCGGCGCCGAGCTCGTCGCGCAGCGCCCGCCGGTAGGTGTCGTAGCGGGCCAGCGCGGTCGCCGGACCGGCCGTCGCCGCCTCGCAGCGCAGCAGCTCGACCAGGATCTCCTCGTCGCGGGGCCGTTCCGTGGCCAGCTCCGCGAGCGGTCCGGCGGCCTCGGCGTGCCGGTCCAGCCTCGCCAGGGCCAGCGCGCGGGCCCGGGTCAGGGCGCGGTGCGCGGTCCGTCGTTCGGCCCGCAGCGCGGCGAGCCGGCTGTCGTCCTCCGGTTCCCCTGGCACGATCCCCCGCCACAACGCCAATCCGGCCTCCGCGTGGGCGAGCGCCGCGGCATGGTCACCGTCGCGGGCACACCGGGCCGCCGCGGCGGCACGGACCAGTACGGCGGCACTGTCCAGCTGATCGTCGGCCAGCGCCAGGCGATAACCCGTCGGGGTACGCACGACGACGTCCCCGCCGAGCTGCGACCGTGCCCGGGACACCAGGATCTGTAACGCCTTCGGGGGATTCTCCGGCTGCTCGTCCGGCCACAGTGCCTCGATCAGCCGGCCGGTGCCGCAGCCGGTCCGCAGGTCCCCGGCGAGCAGTGCGAGCAGGTCCCGCAGCCGGGCGCCGGTGATCTCCCGGTCCCGGTGGGCCACCCGGGTCAGCAGGACGAGGTCGGGTGTCACCTGGTCAGCGTATCGCCGCCCCCGGATCCGCCTCCGGCGTACGATCACCGGGTTTTATCCTGATCGCCGACCACTCTCGCACGTCGCACCGGAGCCACGAGCATGAGTAACGCCAGGAGGGCGCGCGCCGAGCAGGTGGAGACGACGCGCGCGCGGATCCTGGAGACGGCGGAGCGGCTCTTCGCCGAGCACGGTGTCTTCACCGTGTCCAGCCGGCAGATCAGCGAGGCGGCCGGGCAGGGCAACAACGCGGCCGTCGGCTACCACTTCGGTGGCAAGAACGAGCTGGTCCGGGCGATCGTGCGGCGGCACGCCACGCCGACGGAGCGGATCCGGGAGCGGCTGCTGGCCGAGCACGGCGGCAGCGACCAGCTGCGGGACTGGGTGACCTGTGTGGTCCGGCCGATCACCGACCATCTCGCCACGCTGGGCAATCCGAGCTGGTACGCCCGGTTCGCGGCCCAGCTGATGACCGAGCCGAACCTGCGGCAGCTGGCGGCCGCGGAGGTGGGTGCGGCGCCGACGCTGCACGCGGTCCTGGACGGTCTGCACGAGAGGCTGCCGCACCTGACCCCCGAGGTGTGGCAGGAGCGCGACGACATGGCGCACACCCTGATCATGCACTTCTGCGCGCGGCGGGAACGGGCCATGCCACCCGGTGTGGACTCACGTTCCGTATGGGCGGCGACCGCGACGAGTTTGATCGACGCTCTCGAAGGGCTCTACGGGGCGCCGTGTCAGAGCATTTAGGACCGCATTTCACGCGACAGGCGGCCCAGCTTCACCATCTACATCAGTCAGTTGCTTTAAATTGATCGCCTGGCTGTGCCGTACCGGAAGCTTCCCCGCGAAAGGTCCCACACATGTCCCCCTCCGGCATCCCCGCTACACCCCACCGGTTCACCCCCGAGGAACTCACCGCTCTGCGCGCCAGGTATCGCGCCGAGCGGGACCGCCGCACAAGGCCGGACGGGGCCACCCAGTACCAGCGGGCGGCCGGCGAGTTCGGCGACTACGCCAAGGATCCGTACACGCCGTTCGCGGAACGGGAGCCGAAGACCGACCGGGTCGAGGCGGTGGTGATCGGCGGCGGGTTCGGCGGTCTGCTCACCGGCGCGAAGCTGCGGCAGGCCGGCGTACAGCAGCTCCGGATGATCGACGAGGGCGGCGACTTCGGCGGCACCTGGTACTGGAACCGCTACCCCGGCGTCCACTGTGACATCGAGGCGACCATCTACATGCCGCTGCTGGAGGAGGTCGGCCACGTCCCGGAGTGGCGCTACGCCCCCGGTGAGGAGATCCGCCGGCACTGCGTCGCCATCGCCAAGCGGTTCGACCTGTACGACGACACCATGTTCCACACCCGCGTCACGTCGCTCACCTGGGACGACGCCGCCAACGAGTGGCAGGTCACCACCGACCGCGGCGACGAGTTCCGGTCCCGTTACGTGGCGATCTCGTCGGGCACCATGACCCAGCCGAAGCTCCCCGGCATCCCCGGTATCCAGGACTTCCAGGGTCACACGTTCCACACCAGCCGGTGGGACTACGGCTACACCGGCGACGACCTGTCGAAGCTGGCCGGCCTGCGCGTCGCCGTGATCGGCACCGGCGCCACCGCCATCCAGGTCGTCCCGCACGTGGCCGAGTCGGCCGAGCGGCTGTACGTCTTCCAGCGCACCCCGTCGACCGTGGACTTCCGCGGCAACCGGCCCACCGACCCGGCGTGGGCCGCGTCGCTGCGGCCCGGCTGGCAGCAGGAGCGGATGGACAACTTCCTGACCATCGTGACCGGCGGCCACGTCGACCAGGACCTGATCGGCGACCGCTGGACGGCGACCGCCAAGCTCCAGAGGCAGATGCTGACCGGCACGCTGGACCCGACCATCTCGGCGGAGGAGCGCGAGTACCTCGACGAGATCGCCGACTTCCGAACGATGGACGAGATCCGCACCCGGGTCGACGAGGTGGTCGAGGACCCGGCCGTCGCCGAGATCCTCAAGCCCTGGTACCGGTACATGTGCAAGCGGCCCACGTTCAGCGACTTCTACCTGCCGACGTTCAACCGGCCCAACGTGACCCTGGTCGACACGGCCGACCACGGCGGCATCACCCGGATGACCGCGAACTCCATCGTCGTCGGCGACCAGGAGTACGAGGTGGACTGCGTCATCTTCGCCACCGGCTTCGAGGTCGGCATCTCCGGCGTGGTGTCCGGGACGCTGCCGGTCACCGGCCGGGGCGGGATGCCGCTGCTCGGGCACTGGCGCAACGGTCCACGTACGCTGCACGGCTTCTACAGCCACGGCTTCCCGAACCTGTTCCACCTGGGTGCGCTGCAGAACGCGGCCGCGGTCAACTTCGTCCACGTGCTCCAGGAGCAGGCCACCCACATCGGCGCCGTGGTCGCCGAGGCCACCAAGCGCGGCGCCATCCGGGTGGAGCCGACCGCGGAGGCGGAGGAGGGCTGGGTGCGGACCATCTTCGAGACCGCCCCGAACAACTTCAACTTCCAGGCCGAGTGCACGCCCGGCTACTACAACGGCGAGGGCAACCCGCGGCCGGTGAACTTCTCGTACGGTCCCGGCCCGGTCGTCTTCCACGAGCTGCTGCGCACCTGGCGTACCGAGGGCATGGACGACGTCCTGGTCACGAACTGAGTTTCCGCAGCACCTCGAGGAACGTCTCACGCTCGGGCGGCGTCAGCCGCCCGAGCGTGCTGTTCTTCAGCGAGCTGAATTCTCCCCCGCCTTCCCGTTCCGCCCGGCGCGCGCGCCACCGGGAGCCGATGACCTCGGTGTCGGGAGTGGCCAGACTCGCAATGTCCCAAAAGGATAAGCAATCCGTCCCGTCAGGTTAAGCACAAGGGCTCTGTCACGCCTACCGTTTCCCACATCACCTACCGGCAAGATCGAATATCCCTGGAGGAGACACGTGGCGAAGGCCGTCCGCTTTTACCAATCCGGTGCGCCGGAGGTCATGCGGTGGGAGCAGGTCGAGGTGGGTGAGCCGGGTCCGGGTGAGGTTCGGGTACGGCATCACGCGGTCGGTCTCAACTTCGCCGACACCTACTTCCGCAGCGGGCTCTACCCCGCGGAGTTACCCGCCGGTCTGGGTGTGGAGGCGGCCGGTGTCGTCGAGGCGGTCGGGCCCGGTGTCGCGGACTTCGCGGCCGGTGATCGGGTGACCTACACGGGTAGCCCGCTCGGCGCGTACAGCACTGCCCGGGTGATGCCCACCGCTTCTCTGATCAAGTTGCCGGACGGCATTTCGTTCGAGACCGCGGCCGCGATGACCATGCGTGGCCTGACCTCGGCCTACCTGCTGCGGCGTATCGCCACGTTGGCGCCGGGTGACACGGTGCTGCTGCACGCGGCGGCCGGTGGTGTCGGTCTGATCTTCACGCAGTGGGCGAGTCTGCTCGGTATCAACGTGATCGGCACGGTCTCCACCGAGGAGAAGGCCGCGGTCGCCCGGGCGCACGGTTGCGCCCACACCATCGTCTATCCGCGTGAGGATGTGGCCGCCCGGGTGCGCGAACTGACCGACGGCGCCGGTGTGCCGGTGGTTTACGACAGCATCGGCGCGACCACATTCCACCAGTCGCTGAAGTCGTTGAAGCGCCGCGGGCTGCTGGTCTGCTTCGGTACCTCGTCCGGCCCGGTGCCGCCGATCGACGCGATGCAGCTGGCGATCCACGGCTCGGTGTTCGTCACCCGGCCGGCGCTGGCCGACTACATCGCCGACGAGAGCGAGCGGGCGGCGTTGGCCGGTGAGCTGTTCGACCACGTCGCGTCCGGCCGGATCAAGATCCAGATCAATCAACGGTACGCGCTGGAGCAGGCCGTCCAGGCGCATCACGACCTGGAGTCCGGCCGCAGCATCGGCTCCTCGGTCTTCACCCTCGACTGACCTTCCCCTACCCACCGGAGGAACCCCATGCAGGACACCATCGACCCAGCCACCGAGCCGGTCACGGCTCCCGCGAGCCCGTTCGAGGTGCATCCGTTGACGGTGCACATCGGCGCTGAGCTGCGCGGCGTGGACCTGGGCGAGGTCTCGCGGAACAGCGACCTGTTCGCCGAGCTCCGGTCGCTGCTGCTGCGATACAAGGTGTTGTTCGTCCGGGATCAGGACATCAGCCGGGCCGAGCATGTGGCTTTGGCGGAACGGTTCGGGCCCCTGGAGGACCATCCGGTGGCCGGCAGCGACCCGGACCATCCCGGTCTGGTGCGTATCTACAAGGACCTGGACAGCCCGGCCGAACACTACGAGAACGCCTACCACTGCGACGCGACCTGGCGGGAAGCCCCGCCGCTGGGTTGTGTGCTGCGGATGGTCGAAGGCCCGCCGGTCGGTGGTGACACGATCTGGGTGAACATGGCCGAGGCCTATCGGCGGCTGCCCGACGAGGTGAAAACCCGGATCGAGGGGTTGCGGGCCCGGCACAGCATCGAGGCGTCCTTCGGGGCGAACATGCCGATCGAGCAGCGCCTCGCCCTGCACCAACGGTTCCCCGACGCCGAACACCCGGTGGTCCGCACGCACCCGGAGACCGGGGAGAAGGTGCTGTTCGTCAACGCGTTCACCACGCATTTCACCAACTTCCACACGCCGGCGAACGTGCGATTCGGGTTCGACTACACCCCCGGCGGCAGCGAACTGCTCAACTATCTGATCCGCCAGGCCGCCATTCCGGAGTACCAGGTGCGCTGGCGGTGGACGCGCAACAGCTTCGCGATCTGGGACAACCGCAGCACCCAGCACTACGCCGTACAGGACTACTGGCCCGCCGTCCGCAAGATGGAACGCGCCGGCGTCATCGGCGACAAAACGTTCTGATCCCCAAGGAGACCCCATGCACTTCCTTGACGATTCGTTGTGGCCGGAGAACCAGGAGAAGCTGGTCATCACCGCCGCTCCCTACGGGCCGGAGTGGGAGCCGGGTGACTTCCCCGAGGACATTCCGGTCACCATGGACCAGCAGGTTCAGGCCGCGGTCGACTGCTACAACGCCGGCGCCACCGTCCTGCACATCCATGTGCGTGAGCTCAACGGCAAGGGCTCGAAGCGGATGTCGATGTTCAACGAGTTGCTCGGCCGGCTGCGCGACGCCGTACCCGACATGATTTTGCAGATCGGCGGCTCGATCTCGTTCACCCCGGAGAACGACGGTGAAGCCGCCAAGTGGCTCGAGGACGAGGCCCGGCACCTGCTGACCACCCTCGACCCGGCACCCGACCAGGTCACCATCGCCATCAACACCAGCCAGATGAACATCGTGGAGTTGATGACCGCCGACGACATCGCCGGCACCTCCTTCGAACGACCCGCCCTGCACGAGGCGTTCCGTAACATGGTCGTCCCGGCCGAGCCGGCGTGGGTCGAGGAACACCTCAAGCGGCTGCGTGCGGCGGGTATTCAGCCGCATTTCCAGCTCGCCCACAGCGCGCAGTTGGAGACCGTCGAGCGGCTGGTCCGCCGGGGTGTCTACACCGGTCCGCTCAACATCAGCTGGGTGGCGATCGGTGGCGGCTTCGACGGCCCGAACCCGTACACGATGATGGACTTCATCCGCCGGGTGCCAGACGGCGCGTCGCTGACCATGGAATCGATCATGCGTGCGGTGCTGCCGATCAACACCATGGGCATCGCCATGGGCCTGCACACCCGCTGCGGCAACGAGGACAACCTCTGGTACGCCAAGGGCGAGAAGATGACCTCCGTCCGGCAGGTCGAACAGCTGGTCCGGATCGCCGGCGAACTCGGCCGCAAGATCGCCGACGGCAAGGAAGCCCGCGACATCTACAAGATCGGCGAGTACTGGGACAGCGCCGACGAAGCCCTCGCCAAGCTCGGCTACGCCCCCAACCGCAAACCCGGCCAGGTCGGCTTCACCTTCCACGCCTGAGCCCTGCTTTTCCGCTCACTCATGTAGTACCTTCCCCTCCCGGCTCATTCTTGGAGCGATCATGTCCTTGCCAGTGAGTGTGGGCGTCGCGACCCCGGCCTCCCCCCTGTCCCGGGTCTCCCGGGTCTTCCCGTGGGTCGTCTTCGCGCTCACCTTCGGGCTGCTGCTGTCGGACTACATGTCCCGGCAGGTCCTGTCGGCGGTGTTCCCGTTCCTCAAAGACGAGTGGGGGCTCACCGACACCCAGCTGGGCAGCCTGACCAGCGTCGTCGCCCTCACCGTCGGCGTTCTCGCGGTCCCGCTGTCACTGGTCGGCGACCGATGGGGACGGGTGCGGTCGATCGTCGTCATGGCCGTCGTCTGGAGCCTCGCCACCCTCGGCTGCGCCCTCGCCGCCGGATACGGGCACCTGCTCGCCGCCCGCCTGCTCATCGGCGTGGGCGAGGCCGCGTACGGCAGCGTCGGCCTCGCCGTCGTCCTCGCCGTCTTCTCCGCGAAGCGGCGCGCCTCACTCACCGGCGCGTTCATGGCCGCCGGCTCCTTCGGATCAGTGCTCGGCGTCGCCCTCGGCGGCGTCCTCGCCGCCCAGTTCGGCTGGCGCTGGGCATTCGCCGCCATGGGCATCTTCGGCCTCGTCCTCGCCGGCCTCTACCTGGTGACGATCAACGAACGCAAACTGGCCGCACACCAGATCGCCGACGACGCCGCCACCGGACCGGCCCTGGCGGCCGGACAGCAACGCGCCAAGCTGACCACCCTCTTCTCCACTCCCGCGGTGGTCCTCGCCTACCTCGGCGGCGGACTGCAACTGTTCATCACCGGCTCACTGTTCGCCTGGCTGCCCAGCTACTTCAACCGGGCCTACGACCTGGCCCCCGACCGGGCCGCCAAGGTCGCCGCCCTGTACATCCTGATCATTGGCGCCGGCATGGTCGTCTGCGGCCTGATCACCGACCGCGTCGGGCAGACCCGGCCGATCGGCAAATGGACCACCGCCATCGTCTTCGCCGCCCTGACCCTGGCCTTCCTCGGCGCGGGCTTCGCGATGCAGCCCGGCGGACCGCAGAAGCTGCTGCTCGCGGTGGGCTGCTTCTTCGCCGCCGGCACGACCGGGCCCACCGGCGCCATGGTCGCGCGGCTGACCCACGAATCGATCCGGGCCACCGCGTTCGGCACCCTCACCTTCTTCAACAACGTACTCGGCCTGGCCGCCGGGTCGCTCGTGACAGGTATCCTCGCCGACCGGCTCGGCCTGGAAACCGCCATGCGATACGTCCCACTCGCAGCGGTCGGCGCCGTCATCCTGCTGATCGCCGGACGCCAGGCCTACCCGTCCAGCATCCGCCGACTCGAACCCGCGACAGCCACCGACACGAAGGACGGGGACACCGCGTGATTTCGGCTCGGGCACGCTGACCGCCCCTGGGCCTCGAGCCCAGGGCGGTCAGCTCTGTCGAGGTGCGTAACCACGCGACCGGGGCGCCGGCCGAGGCGGAGTAGAGCCACCAAACTACTTCCGGGCTGCTCGTTCCGTCAGGTACGACTTGAGCATCACGCCGCCGATCACCCCGACGACCACCACGGTCCCAGCGATGATCAGGGCGAACACGCCGTCACCGTGCTTCTCCCGGAGCATCATCGCTCCGTTGACCATGAAATAGGCGCCGGCGATCAGGCCGGCCAGGGTGAAGACCCAACGGCTGTTCAGCGCCTTGCGGTCGGCCGGATCCGGCCCGGCCTTCGCCTGGGTGTCCGGCGGCTTGGGAGAGTCGTCGTCGATCGAGGTCACGTCTGCAGTATCGGCCATGTGGTTCGGCGGCCAAGTCATCAGGCCCGTCGCTCTTGACGGAGATCAACGGTGATCATAATGTGTGCACGTTCACACATCGTCCCCGCCTCCGGGCGCGGTGATACAGGGAGTCACCCATGTCCATGGCAAGCGCCGTCCGACGCCCCCGGTTTCTGGTTTTCTGCGCATTGACGGTGGCACTCCTCGCGGCGTCGATCGGGCCGCTGACGGCATTCGCGAGCGCGGCCACCCTGCAATGCGGCCCCGCCAAGGGCGCCTACGTGTTCGTCCGGACCGCCGGGGCGAACGGCCTCGGACATGTGGGCTGGGGCTACCGGCTCACCTGCGACGGCGGCTACGCCTTCGGCTCGGTGGAGAACCCCACCGGCAAGGCCCACATCGACAAGGGCGTCGACAACGGCTTCTGGCGCGGAAGCGGCACCGAGTCAGAGATGCTGGCCGCGATGAGGTCTCGCGGCTACAACGCCTACAAGGCGATCACGGGCTCCCGGGCGACCTTCGACACCGGCCCCGCCGATGTGATCGCGGCAGCCTCGGCCGGCCGGGGCTACGACGTCATCGGCAACAACTGCGCCGACACCGTGTGGGACGTGCTGCACGCGTACGGGGTCCCGGACCTGCCCTACCTTCAGCTGCACCCGGCTCCCAACAACTGGTACGCCACCCTGGGCCACACTTCAAACGTCGACTGGGCCGCATCGATCAGCCTTTGACATCAGCCACACTGCGAGCACGTCCGGGCGGACGCAAGGAAACCGGCCCACCCGGACGTGTGCGGAGTCAGCTGATGCGGATCGCCTCGACGAGTTGGTCGAAGGTGCGTTCCAGTGCCGCTCGTCGCTGCGTCCGGTGCTCGGGGGCCGGCTCCAACCCGTCGATGGTCGCATCCCAAACGGCCAGGTAGGTCGCCTTCCACGCCTCGACTGTCGCGGCCTCGGGCAGCACGACGCCGACCCAGCGCCGGCTCGCCAGCACGTGCAGGATCTCGAGATTGCAGGGAACGGCGACACCCCAGTACTCGTCGGGCTCCAACTCGACCGGATCGCCGGACATGGCCTCCTCGACCTCGCTCACCAGCCGCTCGGTCAGGATCGAAAGATGGTCCGCAGCCGTGTCGCTGTCGAAGTTTCCGGCTCCCCAGGTACCCATCGCAGTACCCTATGCCGTCTCATTCAGCGTCACGGGGAGGCCGTCCACGACCCGCTTGCGGTAGGCGGCGACCAGGTCGGCGTAGACCCCGGCACTGATTTTCGGGGTACGGGCGAACGTGTCCCGGTCCACCTCGAACAGTCCGAGCCGGTGCCCGTACCCGAAGATCCACTCGAAGTTGTCGAGCAGCGTCCAGTGGAGGTAGCCGAGCACCGGTACCCCGTCGCCGATGGCCGCGTGCAGCCCGGCCAGCGACGGTTCCAGGAACGCGGCCCGTAGGGTGTCGTCGGCGGTGGCCATGCCGTGTTCGGTGACCAGCACCGGGACACCGGTCTCGGCGTGCACGTAGCGGACCGCGCCGCCGAGCGACTCCGGGTCGACGGCGCTGCCCATCTGGTTACGCGGGGCCTCCGCCGGGACCGGAACGGCGCCGTTACCGTCGTAGTGCAGTCGTTCGTAGTTCTGCACGCCGACGAAGTCGTCGTCGCGCGCCAGGTGCAGCCAGCGTTCGTACACCTCTGATCTTTTGCGGTCACGCACTGATGGGTCGTCGCCGTCGACGACGTCGTCGGCCACCGCCAGGGACAGGCCCACCGGCAGATCCGGGCGGCGGGCCTTGATGGCGGCCCGCGCGGCCCGGTGGCCGGCCTCCATGCCGTCGGCGAGGGCGTCCATCTCCTCCGGCAGCATCACGTTCGCGACGCGATATCTGGTCACCCCGGCTGCCGCGGTCGCGGCTTCGAGCGTCTTGCGTTCCAGCTCGCGTACGAACGACGGCAGCTCCATCCAGCTGAGCAGCCGGGCGAGGTTGGGCTCGTTCATGGTGACCGCGATCGCGATCCGGTCCCCGAACCGGGCCGTCACCGCGTCGCAGTAGCGGGCGAACAGCCGTGGAGCGTCCGGGTTCAGCCATCCGCCGGCGGCCGCGAACCAGTGTGGCGAGGTGAAGTGGTTGAACGTCACGACCGGTGCGAGCCCGAGGGAAAGGCAGTGGTCGACGATCGCCTCGTAGTGATCGAGGGCAGCTTCGTCGTACGTACCCTCGGAAGGCTCTATCCGTGCCCATTCCACCGAGAAGCGGTAGGCGTTGAGGCCGAGGCCGGAGGCGAGGCCGATGTCCACACGCCACCGCGCCCAGCTGTCGGTGGCCGGGCCGGACGGCTCGCGGAAGACGGTCGGGGTGACGTTCTCCAGGAACCAGGTGTCGCTGCGGTCGTTGTGGCCCTCGGTCTGGTGGCCGGCGCCCGCCACACCCCACAGGAACCCGGTCATGCGGCGTTCAGTTCGCGCAGGGTGTCCTCGATCCAGTCGGCGGTGTAGGCGCCGACGTGCGGCAGGTGGTCGAGGCCGATGTGCTCGGTGCCGCCCTCCTCCGGCGTGAACAGCCGCAGGTCCTTCTTCGGTGCGTTGACGGCCTGGTCGAACGACTGGTGCGCGTAGGCCACGTCGATCTGCCGGTCGTTGGTGCCGTGGGTGATCAGGAACGGGCAGGTGATGTGTTCGACGACGCCGTTGAGGTGGATCCGCTCGGCCTTGGCGATGAACGTGTCCAGGTCGGTCTCGCCCCACACCCAGAGGACGTGCTCCCAGTAGTGCGGGACCGGGTTCTCGCCCTCGCGTTCGAGGCGCTTCTTCTGCACCTCGCCCCAGTTGTGGTTGGCGCCCCACGCGACGGCGAAGGCGAGCCGTTTCTCGAACGCGGCGGCCCGGGGCACGTAGTAGCCGCCGAGCGACCAGCCGACCAGGCCGATCCGGTCACTTCGGACATCTTCTCTCGCCGACAGATAGTCGACGCACGCCCGCGCCCAGTCCTCGGTTTCCACCCGGGAGGTAAGGCCCTGCAACCGCAGCGCCTCTCCGGAGCCGGGGCAGTCGACCTGGAGCACCGAGAATCCGCGGGCGGCCATCTCGGCCGGCCAGCCCGACGTGTACATGTGCTCCTTGGTGGAGTCCAAGCCGTTCCACATGATGATCGTCGGCCGCGGCGAACCATCGGTGGAGGCGTTGGTGAAATACGCCGGCAGGGTCGTCCCCTCGAACGGCACCTCCACCCGGGTGGTCGCCGGGTCGATCAGTTCGAACGACTTCTCCATCACGTCGAGCAGGTGCCGGTAGGTGGGGATGCGCAGCGGCGACGAGTTGGACAGCATCCGCTCGGCCTGGCACAGGTAGCCGCCGGCCCGCAGGTACTTCTGCCCGGCGGTGCGCAGGTGGTCGGCCTTCTCCGCCTCGATGGCCTGCTGTTCGACCTGGTCGGCGACCTTGCGCCAGGACTGCATGAACTGCTCGGTGCCGACGTCGGAGCCCTGCTGGGCGAGTTCACGGATCGGCCGGCAGGCCCGGTCCACCTCGTCGATCGCACCGCCGGAGTTCAGCGCCGCGGTGACGCCGAAACTCCAGATGTAGTTGCCGGGGAAGTACTCGAACATGGGTGGTCCTTAAACGGGCGGGGCGACGAAGACGCCACGGTCGGGGGCGTTGAAGGAGTCCTTGGCGATGATCTCGCTCATCGGGTCCGCCGTACCCCATTGGTCCTGGGTGTTGGGGTCGGCGATGTCGTAGAGCGTCGGGTGCCACTGGTCGGTTTCGAGGCGCTCCAGCTCGGTGGTGTACTCCATCGTGTTGCCGCTGGGGTCGAGGAAGTAGGTGAACGTGTTGTTGCCGGCCAGGTGCCGGCCCGGTCCCCAGATCTTCTTGACGCCGGCACGCATGACCCGGCCGGTGCCGCGCATGTACTCGTCGATGCCGCGCATCTCGAACGACACGTGGTGCACGGAGGTGTGCGGGCCGCGGGCGATGGCGAGGCTGTGGTGCCAGTCGTTGCACCGCATGAAGTGCATCATCTCGCCCATGTGGGCGCTCCACAGCGTGTCGGACAGCTGGAAGCCGAGGTACTTCCCGTACCAGTCCTTGGTGCGGGTGGGGTCGTTGGAGTTCATCACGGCGTGCGAGATACGGACCGGGATGGCCTCACCCTCCTCGATGGCCCGGTGCTGCCGGGTCTCGACGTCGGAGGAGATCTCGATGGTACGGCCGTCGACGTCGAAGAAGCGGAAGCCGTACCCGCCGCCGGCCGTCTGGAGCTTGCCCGGCTGGCTGACCAGCTGGACGCCCTGCGCGGCGAGGTTGGCGGCGAGCGCGTCGACGGCGGCCGGGTCGGTCGCGCCGAACGCGATCAGGTCGAGCCGCTTGTCGGCCGCCCTGCGCAGCCGGATGATGTACTGCTCCGGCGAGCCTTCGGCGGCCAGGTAGGACAGGTCGCCGTCGGTGCCGACCTCGGTGAGGCCCCAGGTGTCCCGGTAGAAGGTGCGCTGGGTGGCGTAGTCCGGCACAGCGAGGTCGACGTGCCGCAGGTGGGTGATCCCGTGGGCGTTGAGGTGGGACATTGCCTTTCCTTTCAGGGGAGTCAGGCGACCGCGACGGTGCGCAGGTTCGTGAATTCGCGTACGCCCTCGGCGGACAGCTCGCGGCCGTGACCGCTGCGGCCGATGCCGCCGAACGGCAGCCGTGGGTCGGAGGCGACCGGGGCGTTGACGAAGAGGGCGCCGGAGCGGATGCGCCTGCCGACGGCGAGGGCGTGGCCGGTGGCGCCCCAGACCGAGCAGCCGAGACCGAAGTCGGTGTCGTTGGCCAGTGCGACGGCGTGGTCGTCGTCGCGGGCGCGGACCACGGCGGCGACCGGGCCGAACGTCTCCTCGGTGAACGCGGCCATACCGGGGGTGACGTGGTCGAGGACGGCCGGTTCCAGGAAGTAGCCGGGGCCGTCGACCGGGCGGCCGCCGGTGAGCAGCCTCGCGCCGGCGGCGACGGTCTCCTCGATCTGGCGGATCGCGTTGTCGCGCAGGTCCGCACGAGCCAAAGGTCCGATTTGCGTAGTCTCAAGCGACGCAAGGAGTGCGGCCACGAACTCGTCGGCGACCTCCTCGACGACGATGAACCGTTTGGCGGCGACACAGCTCTGGCCGGCGTTGCCGAAGCGAGACCGAGCGGCGGCGTCGGCTGCGGCCGAGATCGAAGCGTCCGCAAGCACCACGAACGGGTCCGAGCCGCCGAGCTCCAGAACCGTCTTCTTACATGCGGTGCCTGCGGCCTCGGCCACCGCCGCGCCGGCCCGCTCGCTGCCGGTCAGGGTGACCGCGGCGATACGCGGGTCGAGGATGATCCGGCGGGACACGTCGGCTACCCGGCCGGCGTCGATCACCAGCGCTCGGAACAGGCCCGGCTGGAGTGACTCGAACAGCTCCTCGATGGCCAGGGCGCAGCCGGTGACGTCCGGGCTGTGCTTGAGCAGCGCGGTGTTGCCGGCCGCGAGGGCGGCGCAGGCGAACCGCAGGACCTGCCAGAACGGGAAGTTCCACGGCATCACCGCGAAGATCACGCCCAGTGGTTCGTAGCTGATCCACGACTGCGCGGCGCTTGCGGAAACCGGCCGGTCGGCGAGCCACTCAGGGGCGAGATCGGCGACGACGGAACAGTTCCAGGCGCACTTGTCGATCTCGGCGAGGGACTCGGCGAGCGGTTTGCCCATCTCGGCGGTGATCAGGGCGGCGTACTCGTCGCGGCGTTCGGTGAGCAGTTTCCCGACCGTGCGCAGCAGGGCCAGCCGCTCGCCGAGCGGGGTGGCGGCCCAGCCGGGCGCGGCGGCCGCCGTCTCGGCGAGGGCCTGTTCGACGGCCGCCTCGTCGTGGGCGGGATAGCGGCCGAGTTCCCGGCCGGTGGCCGGGTCGCGGGTGACGACCTCGGGCATGCTCACACCTCCTCCCGGACACGGCGGCGGGCGGGGATGATCGGCGGCACGGTCTCGGTGCCGGCGACGATGCGGTTGCGGATGGTGCCGAGCCGTTCGATGGTCATCTCGACGACGTCGCCGGGCAGAAGCGGGCGGGGCAGCAGTTCGCCGGTGCGGCCCCAGCCCTCGGCCAGGGCGCCGCCGCCGCACGTGCCGGACGCGATGACCTCGCCCTTCTTGACCCAGGAGGCGCGGGACGCGTACGAGACCATCTGTTCGAACGACCAGCCCATGTGCCCGGACCGGTCGCTGCCGGTGACCTCGCCGTTGACCTTGACGGTCATCCGCAGGTCGAGGAAGCCGTCGGCGTCGCGGTGGTCGTCGAGTTCGTCGGCGGTGACCACCCAGGGGCCGATCGTGGTGGCGAAGTCCTTGCCCTTGGACGGGCCGAGACCGAGTTTCATCTCCCGGCCCTGCACGTCGCGGGCGGACCAGTCGTTCATCACGCAGTAGCCGCCGATCGCGGCTCTGGCCTGGTCGGGGGTGGCGTTGCGGACGTCGCGGCAGATGACCGCGGCCAGTTCCAGCTCGTAGTCGAACCGTTCGGTGTCCGGGGCGATCGTCACGTCGTCGTAGCCGCCGGTGACCGCGTGCGGGGCCATGAACAGGAACGACGGCGCGGCGTACCACTCGTCCGGGACGGACTCGTGGCCCTGCATGCCCTTGCCGACGCCGGCCACGTGCTGCTCGAAGGTGAGGAAGTCACGCATGGCGGTCGGGTAGACCGGGGGCAGCAGCCGGATCTGGTCCGGGCGCAGCCCGTCGCCGCGGGCGGCGGTGTCGGCCGCCGCCTCACGGTCGCTGATGTCCGCGGCCAGCAGCTCGACCAGGTCGGTGCCGTCCGGGAAGGGGTGCACCCACCAGGCCGGGCCCTCCCCCACCACCAGGCCGACCTGCCGCTTCTCCGAGCCGGTCAGGTGGAAGGCCGCCAGTCGCATGGTCGTCAGCCGATCGTGGTGTAGAAGGCGCGCTCGCGGTTGGCGAGCACCGGGATGGCCTGGCCGAGCGCGTACTCCTTGAAGTGCTCGCTCGCGCCGTGCGCCGCGTACGCCTCCTCGTCGTCGTAGATCTCGAACAGGCGGAAGACACTCGGCTCGGCCGGGTCCTGGTAGGCCTGGTAGAAGCGGTTGCCCGGCTCCTGGCGCGAGGGCGGGGTGAGCTTCTCGATGGCGTCGAGGACGATCGCCTCCTGACCCGGCTGAGCGGTCCAGGTGGCGCTGACGACGTAAGCCATGAAAGTCCTCCGGGGTGATGTCGAACCTGTGACGCTTTCACGCTAGGTGCGCCGGTGCCGGCCGGAGAAAGTCCCGACGGCGATGCCTGCCATCACCGCGACGAGGGTTCCCGATCGTGGTGGCCCCGTGTTGTCTGTGACCCAGCACACGTTTGTTAACAGCTGTCGCTCGAAGCCCCTGGAGTTGACATGAAGTTGAAAAAATATGGTCCCGTCGCGGCTCTGACCGTCGGTAGCCTCCTGGCCGTGACCGCCTGCTCGGGCACCACACAGCCGGCCGACGGGACCGCCACGGCGGGATCCGGCGACTCCGCCAAGAAGACCGTCGTGTTCTCCGCCCTGGCCCTGAAGATCCCGGCGATGAAGAGCCTCTCCGAGGGCGTGAAGGCCTACGGCGGCGGCAAGGGCTACGAGATCCTCGTGCAGGACCCCAACCTCGACCCCCAGAAGCAGCTCACCGACCTCAAGAGCGTCATCGAGTCCGGCCGCGCCGGCGGCGCCTGGGTGATCGCCGTGCAGCCCGCCGCCCTCTCCGCCCTGGTGAAGACCGCCCAGGAGAAGAAGGTGCCGCTGGTGCTCAACGGGGTACCCGAGGACTACGGGCTGAGCGGCATGCAGGCCGGGCTCACCTTTGCCAAGATCGACTACGCGGCCCAGGGGAAGGCCATCGGCGAGTCGCTCGGCAAGTGCGTCAACGAGAAACTCGGCGGCAAGGCGAAGGTCGTCCTGACCGTGTCGGCGCCCGGCACCGCCGGCAAGGAAGAGGTCGAGAAGACCCAGCTGGAGGCACTGAAGGCGACCGCACCGGGCGCCGAGATCGTCACCGAGGTGACCGTCGGCGAGCGGGCCAAGGCGCAGACCGACATCGGCAACGCGCTCCAGGGCAACCCGGACGCCAACGCGGTGATCGGCAACAACGACGAGGGCGCCCTCGGCGCGGTCGGCGCGTTCGCCGCCGCCGGCAAGGAGCTGCCCTGCATCACCGAGACCGGCGGCAACGACGAGGTGCTCCAGGCGGTCAAGGACGGCAAGATCTACGCTTCGGTGGCGCTGCAGTTCGAGGCCGACATGGTCCAGTCGTTCGACACGCTGACCGCGATGATGGCCGACCCGACGGCCCTCGGTAAGCAGATCGCCACCCCACAGAAGGTGATCACGAAGGAAAGCGGGCAGTGACCGTGACCACCGCGGACGAGACGGCACCGGCGGCGACGCCGGTGCCGGCCGGCCATGACATGCCACGCGGGGTGTCCGCGCTGGTCTTCGTACGCGACCGCGGCATCTTCGTGCTGTGGGGCGTCATCATCGTGGCGTTCTCGTTCTGGTGCGCCCCGTACTTCGCCACCGTCGACAACGCCCTGCTCATCGCGAACGCCGCTGCCCTGACCGCGATCTTCGCGGCCGGTGTCGGCTTCGGCGTGATGACCGGCGTGCTCGACCTGTCGCTGCCGGGCACCGCCGCGTTCTCCGCCTGCGCCGCCGGCTGGATGATCACCAACGGTCAGCCGGTCTGGCTGTCCCTGGTCGCCGCGATGCTCTGCGGTGTGCTGGTCGGCCTGGTCAACGGCCTGATCGCGCTGCGCGGCTTCAACCCGATCATCGTCACCATCGGCACCCTGTCGGCGCTCTCCGGCCTGGCGGCGGTGATCGCCGGCGGCTACACCTTCCCCGGCCTGACCGGGCTGACGTTCATGGGCACCGACCGCTACCTGGGCATTCCCGCCCCCGTCTACATCGTGGCGGCACTGTTCCTGATCGGCACGGTGTTCCTGACCCGCACCCGCGACGGCATCCGGCTGATGGCGGTCGGCGGCAACGCCGAGGCGGTACGCCGCTCCGGCATCCACGCCGACCGCTACAAGGTGCTCGGTTTCGTCATCTCCGGCCTGTGCGCGTCACTCGGCGGCCTGGTCACCGCGGCGATCACCACCGAGGCCACCCCGGAGGCCAGCCCCAGCATCATCTTCAACGCCCTCACCGCGGTCGCGCTGGCCGGGGTGGCGCTGACCGGCGGCCGCGGCAGCCTGCCCCGGGTGCTGGTCGGCGCCCTGATCCTGGCCACCATCTCCAACGGCCTGACCATCCGCGGCGTGCAGCCGTACTGGGCGACCGTGATCACCGGCGTGCTGCTGCTGGCGTCGCTGCTGCTGGAGCGGATCGTGCAGACCGCCGTGTCGAACCGGCTGATGTCCAGCGCCAACCTGTCCGTGCACAGGAAGCAGGTCTGACCATGACGACCCCCGCACTGAAACTCAGCGGCATCGACATGCACTACGGCTACGTCCGCGCTCTGGCCGGCATCGACTTCCACGTCGACCCGGGCGAGGTGGTCGGCCTGCTCGGCGACAACGGCGCCGGCAAGTCCACCCTGCTCAAGGTGATGTCCGGCGCGCACCGGCCGAGCGGCGGCACCATCGCCGTGCACGGCAAGGAGGTGGAGTTCCACTCCCCCAGCGACTCGTCGGCGGCCGGCATCCAGATGGTCTACCAGGACCTGGCTCTGGTCGACGCGCAGGACATCTCCACCAACCTCAACATCGGCCGGGAGATCCTCTACAAGGGCCCGCTCGGCTGGATCGGTTTCGTCGACCGCAAGGCGATGCGCAAACGCTCCGAGACGGAACTGGACCGGCTCGGGGTGCGGACCGCCCCGATGACCCGCCCGGTGGAGATGCTCTCCGGCGGCCAACGGCAGGTCGTCGCACTGGCCCGCAGCGCCATCCGGGTCACCGGCGAGGCCAACGGCGTCCTGCTGCTCGACGAACCCACCGCGGCGCTCGGTTACGAGCAGACCAAGCAGGTCGAGGCGCTGATCCGCCGGATGGCCGGGCAGGGTGTGGCGATCGTGCTGGTCACCCACAACCTTCCGCTCTGTTACGAGGTGGCCGACCGGGTGGTCGTGCTGAATCGTGGCAGCAAGGTCGCCGACGTGCCGATGGCCGGCACCGAACCCGATCACGTCGTCGGCTGGATCACCGGCGCCCGCCCCTCCCAGTTCGCCTGAGTTTCAAGGAGAAGAAGATGACGACCTCCCGAGTCCTCGTCGTCGGCGGCGGCATCACCGGCGGTGTGCTCGCGCTCGGCCTGGCCCAGCGCGGTGTGCGGGTCATCCTGGCCGAGTTGCGCGGCGCCCTCGGCGGTGTCGGCCACGGCATCACCCTCCAGGGCAACGCTCTCCAGGCGTTCCACACCGTCGGCATCTACGACGAGCTGGCCGAGCACGGGTTCGCCTTCGGCAAGCTGCGCATGTTCCGCGCGGACGGCGTACCGATGATGGAGATGCCCACACCCCCGATGGGCGGCGACGCGGTCCCGCCGACGATGGGCGCGTTGCGCGCCGACCTGGCCGACATCCTGGCCCGGCGGGTCGTCGACGCCGGCGTCGACGTGCGGCTGGGCTGCACGGTCACCGCGCTGGACGACCGCGGCGACCACGTCGTGGCCACCCTCTCCGACGGCACGGAAGAGACCGTCGACCTGGTCGTCGGCGCCGACGGCATCCGCTCGCGGGTCCGTTCGATGATCGGCATCGACGCGCAGCCGAAGCCGGTCGGCATGGGCATCTGGCGGGTGGTCGCCAAGCGGCCCGACGCCATGGACTGCTCCGGCCTCTACTACGGCGGCCCCAAGTACAAGGCCGGGTACACGCCGATCTCGGACAGCCTCTGCTACGCGTTCCTGCTCGAGGAGAACCTGGACCGCTCGTTCGTCGGCGAACACCCCAACGGCAAGATCATGAAAGAGCACGGGCAGGGGTACGGCGGCATCTGGGGCCAGGTACGCGACAGCCTCGCCGACGACGCGATCGTCAACTACCAGCACATCGAGGCGATCCTGATCGACGGCCCGTGGCATCGCGGCCGGGTGATCGTGATCGGCGACGCGGCGCACGCCTGCCCGCCGCTGATCGCCCAGGGCGCCGCCATGTGTGCCGAGGACGCCGTCGTGCTCGCCGAGATGCTGACCGCCGGCCCCGGAGTCGACGAGGTGCTGCCGGCCTTCCACGCCCGCCGCTTCCCCCGGGTCAGGATGGTCCTGGACAACAGCCTCACCCTCGCCCAGTGGGAGATCCACCCGGACACGCCGGGCGCCGACCCGGGCCGGATCATGGGCCAGACCCTCGGCGCCCTGTGCGCCCCGGCATGACCGAGATCCGGTATCCCGGCGACCCCGGGTTCGAGACGGCCCGCGTCGACCGGATCTTCAACCGCCGGCTGCCCGGACGGCAGCCGGCGGCGATCCTCAAGGCCACGAACACCGAAGACGTTCAAGCGGGGGTACGCCTGGCGCGCGACCGTGGCTGGCAGGTCGCGGTCCGGTCCGGCGGGCACAGTTGGGCGCAGTGGTCGATCCGTGACGACGCCCTGGTCATCGACCTCGGCGGGCTCCGGGAGATGAGCTACGACCCGTCCTCGTTCCTGGTTTCGGTGTCTCCGGCGATCAGGGGCGGCCTGGAACTGGCGCCGTTCCTGGAGCAGCACGGCCGGTTCTTCGTGGGCGGCCACTGCCCGACCGTCGGCCTCGGCGGGTTCCTGTTGCAGGGTGGGCAGGGCTGGAACGCCCGCGGCTGGGGCTGGGCCGCCGAGTACGTGGAGGCGGTCGACGTGGTCACCGCCGACGGTTCGCTGGTGCGGGCGTCGGCGACCGAGAACGCGGACCTGTACTGGGCGGCCCGCGGCGCCGGCCCCGGCTTCCCGGGTGTGGTCGTCCGGTTCCACCTGCGCACACTGCCGATGCCGGGGCACGTCGCGCACACCGTGCAGGCGTACCGGCTGGACGACTTCGACGAGGTCATGACGTGGCTGCACGGCATGCATCACACGGTCGCCGGCACGGTCGAGATCGTCGCCCTCACCAAGACCGACCCGGTCCTGTCACCGTCGCCGGTGCTGCTGGTCACCGCGGTCGCGCTGGTCTCCTCCGCTGCGGAGGCGGATGCGGCGCTCGCCCCGTTCCGGGACAACCCGGCACTCGACCGGGCGCTGCTGTCGATCGACGCCGTCCCGACCACGCTCGCCAAGGAGCGGGAGCGGCAGCTCGCCGACAATCCGGAGGGCCACCGGTGGGCGGTCGACAACGCGTGGCTGTCCGGGCCGGCGGAGAAGGTGGTGCCGGCCATGCGGCGCGCCTACACGACACTGCCGAATGAGAAGGCGTTCACCATCTGGTTCAGCATGGCGCCGCTGCGGGACCTGCCGGACATGGCGTTCTCGGTGCAGTCGGAGATCTACCTGGCGTCGTACGTGCTGTGGGAGTCCCCGGCCGACGACGAGCGCTGCCAGGCGTGGCTGGCCGACGCCATGGCGGACCTTGCGCCGGTCACCGTCGGCGCCTACCTGGGTGACAGCGACCTGCGGCGGCGGCCGATGCGGGTGCTGTCCGAACCGGCCGAGCGCCGCTACCGGGAGATCCTCGACGTCCGGGACCCGGACCGGCTGTTCACCGGCTACCTGGCGTGACCCTCAGCCGGGCCGCTTCAGCTCGCCCGCGAGCTCGTCGAACCGGGCGAACAGCCAGCGGTGCGCCGGGTCGGCCAGCCGGTCCCGGCCGTACCAGTAGCCCTCGGCCAGCAGCACCTCACCGAACGGCGGCTCGATCACCGTGATCGGGCCGCCCGGCGCCAGGTGCAGCCGGGCCAGCCGCTCCGGCACCACGGCCACCATCTCGGTGCCCTCGATGACGAACGCCAGCGGCAGGAACCCGGGCACCTGCAGGACGATCCGCCGGTCGACGCCGTGCTCGCCGAACACCCGGTCGACCGGGGTGAGGATGCCCGGCCCGAACGTCGCCACGGCGTGCGGCAGCTCGGCCAGATCGGCCAGGGTCAGGCCGCCGCCGGCCAGCCGCGGATGCCGGCGGTCGGCGATCAGCACCATCCGGTCGCGCCACAGCATCCGCCGCTGCCCGGGGAACCCGAATCCGAGCGGCGCGACCAGGGCGTCGTACTCCAGCAGAGTCCGCGACGACGTACGCGCCTTCGGCCCGATCCGCTCGATCGACAGCCGCACCCCGGGAGCGGTGGCCCGCAGCAGCCGCACCAGCGGCTCGTGCACCACGGCGATCGCGTAGTCGCTCATCGCCAGCCGGAACGTCCGCTCGCTGGTGGCGGCGTCGAAGTGGTCCTCCAGCTCCAGGGCGCGGGCGATCAGCCGCACCGCCCGCTGCACCTCCGGCAGCAGGTCACGGGCGAACGGTGTCAGCTCGTAGTCCCGCCCCGCCCGGACCAGCAGCTCGTCGTCGAAACGGCGGCGCAGCTTGGCCAGGGCGGCGCTCATCGCGGGCTGACCCACCTCGAGGCGGGCCCCGGCCCGGGTCACGTTGCCCTCCTCCAGCAGGACACGCAGGAACAGCAGCAGGTTCAGATCGGTGCCGCCCAGCGTCATGGCCGGAGGTTACCCCGGCGGCTCGTCCAGCAGCACCCGGTTCACCGGCCGGCGCGGGGTGTGCCCGGCGACGCCGCCGTAGCCGATGCGCAGCACCATCTGCGCCGGCCGGCGGGTGAGCAGCGCCCGGATCTCCGGCACCTCGACCGGCTGGCTGATCGGGGTGGCGGCCAGGCCCAGCCAGGTGGCGGTCAGCAGCACCCGTTGCAGCGCCTGCCCGGCGCACAGCCGGTCCGCGGCGCTGTCGCCGTCGGTGGCCAGCACCAGCACGGTCGGGTACGGCTCGAACGCCACGGGCGCCCGGGCCACCGCGAGGGTTCCGGCGCCGTCGCGGACCGGCATCACACCGAGGACGTCGCCGGGCCCGTACGCCCACGCCGGCACCCCGTCGTGGCGTGCCGCCCGGCCGGTCCACCGGCTGATCTCGGCGGCGTAGTCGTCGCGTTCACGCAGCCGCTGGTCGGCGGCGCGGGCCAGGCCCAGGATCGCGTCGCGGCCGGCCGGGTCGGCGACGGTCAGCACCGCGCCCTCCCGCTCGGCGGCGTCGCGCAGTTTCTCGACGGCGCCGGCCGGCACCGCGACCCGCGCGAACGGCCACCGGTTGGTGTGCCGGTACGGGATCGCCGCGGCCAGCGCCTCGGTCGTCGCGTCGACGGCCAGCGGCCGGCCCGCGGTGACCCGGGCGGCCAGCGACGGATCGTCCGGGTCGGGCAGCAGCTCGCAGCGCACCTGGTAGCCGGCCCGCCGGATCGCCAGGCGCAGCGTGAACACCGCGGCGCCGACGCTGATCAGCTGCTCGCGCCCGTCCGGGTCGGTGACCGGCAGGCGGCGGCCCGGGTCGGCGTACACCTCGACGGCCGGCGGCGCGATCCGGAACCGCCAGGGCTGGCTGTTGTGCAGCGACGGGGCGGTGGTGGCCGACCGTACGCAATCGGTGAGAACCCTGCGCGACGGCGGGGCGAACGGAGTGGTCATCGGACCCCCTTGCCGGAAGTGGCGGCCGGCCCGGCCGCTGCCCCTCCACCAGACCGCGAACCTGGTCCCGCCCACCAGGGCCGGAGGTCCCGGCACCGTCCCGGCCGGCCGGTACAGTGCGCTCTGGAGGGGATGTCCGGTGAAGGAGCGGCTGCGTGAGGTCGACGCGAACCTGCTGCTGTCGCTGCACGCCCTGATCGAGGAGCGCAACCTCACCCACGCCGGTGAGCGGATGACGATGAGCCAGTCGGCGATGAGCAGCGCGCTGACCCGGCTGCGCCGGCACTTCGGCGACGAGCTGCTGGTCCGGTCCGGTCGCGGCTTCGACCTGAGCCCGCTGGCCGAGCGGTTGCGCCCGGCCGTGGCCGGGGCGGTGGAGGCCGCCGAGGCGCTGCTGGGCACGCAGCGGGAGTTCGACGAGGCGTCCAGCACCCGCCGGTTCACCGTCAGCATGTCCGAGTACGCGATGACCGTCCTCGCCGAGCCGCTGATCCGCCTGATGGCCGAGCAGGCGCCCGGTTGCTCGGTCGCGCTGGACACCCTGGAGGGGCCGCAGCTGGGGACCCAGCTGATGCGCCGGGATCTGATCATCGGCCCGCTCGGGTTCGCGTTCCCCGGCCAGACCCAGCCGGTCTTCACCGATCACCTGGTGTGCATCGTGGCCCGCGACAACCCCCGGCTCAAGGACGGCGGTCTGAGCGCCGCCGACCTGGGTGTGATGGCGCACGCGGTGGCCGAGTTCTCCGCCGCGGGCGAGCTCAAACGGCCGCTGGAGATCGTCCTGGAGCGGTCCGGGCTGGCCGACCGGACCGTGCTGGTGCGGGTGACCAGCCTGCTGACGCTGCCGTACGCGGTGGCCGGCACCGAGATGTGCGCGTTCGTGCCGTCCCGGCTGGCGCACCGCTGTCTCGGCTTCCTGGATCTGGCGATCGCGTCGACGCCGCTGGACACGGTCCGGATCACCGAGGCCGCGCACTGGCACGCCGGCCGGGAGAAGGATCCCGGCGTGGCCTGGCTACGCCGGCTGCTCTACGACGTGGCGGTCGCGGTCGAGACCGAACCGGCAGACCAGCCCGGCGAGCATTGACGATCCGGCCATCACCAGCGCCGGCACCACCGCCGACCCGGAGCCGCCCAGCCCGACCAGCGGCGACACCAGCGCCCCGACGGCGAACTGGCCGAACCCGAGGACCGCGCTGCCGGTCCCGGCGACGGCACGGACCGGCTCCATGGCCAGCGCCGCCGTGTTGCCCATGATCCCGCCGTTCGCGGCCACCGCCACGAAGATCATCACCGGGTACGTCCACACCGGCGCCCCGCCGATCGCCAGCGCCGCGAACCCGGCGGTCGCCGTCACCTGCGCCGCCACGCACCAGCGCACCATCCGGGCCGGGTCGATCCGCCGTACCAGCCGGCCGGCCAGCGCGCCCGCCCCGATCAGCCCGGCCGCGTTGACGCCGAAGACGATCCCGTACCCGATCTCGGACAGCCCGATCACGTCCTGGTACAGAAACGGCGACGCCGCGATGTAGGCCATCATCACCCCGAACGAGCAGGCGAACACCACCACCGGCGGCCAGAACCCGCGACTTGCGGCCACGGTCCGCAGCGCCCGCCGCAGCGGCGCCGGCGACAGCCCGGGCGGCCGGGTCTCCGGCACCACCACCACGACCCCGACAACCATCGGTACGCACAGCAGCGCCACCGCCCACAGCATGCCCCGCCAGCCGACCGGCCCGGACAGCACGCCCCCGGCCAGCGGCGCCAGCACCGGCGCCACCCCGCCGACGGTCACCAGCATCGTGAACGCGCGTGCCGCGGCCCGCCCGGCGGCCAGGTCCGCGATCACCGCCCGGCCGATCACCATCCCGGCGGCGCCCGCGAACCCCTGCACGAACCGGAACCCCACCAGCGCCGGCAGCGTCGGGGCGAGCGCGCACGCCACCCCGGCCACCGTGCAGGCCACGGTTCCGGCGATCAGCGGGCGGCGGCGGCCGTACCGGTCGGCCAGCGGGCCCATGACGAGCTGCCCCAGGGCCAGCCCGGCCAGAAACGACGTGAGCGTCAACTGCACCCCGCTGGCGTCGGCGCCGAGGGACGCGCCCATCGCCGGAAAACCGGGCAGGTACAGGTCGGTGGCGACCGGCGCCAGCGCCGTGAGGGAGGCCAGCACCACGAGCAGGGGCCATCGGATGGTCACCGGCGCAGTCAACCCGGCACACCCGTACCACCGGAACGGTCGTTTCCGGTATGGCAGGAATCGCTGCTGGCGATGGCCCGATCTGTTGTGACCCGGCCCACCAGATGCCCCAATGAGGTGACCGCACCTTAGAGGAGGACATGTGACCTGGGACGACGGCAACCCGTACGTGGACAAGCTGGCCGACGGCGTCTACGCCTACATCCAGCCGGCCGGTGGGTGGATGGTGAACAACTGCGGTGTGATCGCCGACGGCGCGGGCACCGCGATCCTGGTCGACACCACCTCGACCGAGCGCCGCAACCGGGCCGTGCTGGCCGAGGTCGCCAAGGTGTCGTCCGGTGCGCCGCGGGCCGTGGTGAACACCCACCACCACCCCGACCACACGTACGGCAACGGCTTCCTGCCCGCGGAGACCCTGGTCATCGGCCACGACAAGTGCCGCGACGAGGTGCTGGCGGCCGGTCTGGAGGCCACCCGGGTGATCACGTCGCCGGAATACGGCAACCTGGTGCTGCGCCCGCCGAACGTCACCTTCAGCGACCGGATGACCCTGCACCTGGACTCGTTCGGCGTCGAGTTGCAGCACGTCGGCCGCGCCCACACCAGCAACGACGTGGTGGTGTGGCTGCCGGAGCAGCGGGTGCTGTTCGCAGGCGACCTGGCGTTCGCCGGTGGGCAGCCGTTCCTGCTGGAGGGCTCGGTCGCCGGGTTCAAGAAGGCGATCGCCCACATGCGGGACCTGGCCCCGTCGGTTCTCGCGCCGGGACACGGCCCGGTGTGCCGCGGCGACGAGGTCGGGGTGCTGCTGGACGACCTGGACGCCTACGTCTCCTACATCGCCGAGGTCGCCGAGGTCTCTTTCAAGGAGGGCCTCACCCCGCTGGAGGCGGCGGTCAAGCACCGCGACAACCGCTTCAAGGGCTGGGCCGAGACCGAACGGTTCGTCGGCAACCTGCACCGCGCCTACTCGGAGCTCAAGGGCAACCCGATCGACACCCGCCTGACCGTCCCGTCGGTGTGGCCGGACATGGTCGCCTTCCACGGCGGGCCGATCGCATGCCACGCATGAGCGCGCCGCGGCGGGTGGTCACCGGCCACACCCCGGACGGCGTGTCGGTGGTGGTGTCGGACGGGCCGGTTCCGGTCAGCCGGGAGCTGCCCGCCGACGGCGTGTTCTTCCACGAGATCTGGAACACCGAAGGCGCTCCGGCCCGGATCGTCGCGGCCGAACCGGACGAGCCGACCGCGCGGACCCTGGCCGTGCCGCCGCCCCCGCACGGCACGAAGATCCGCGTCAACGAGTTCCTGCCCGGCCATCTGGACTCGCGCGGCTTGCAGTCGCCGGTGCACCGGACCGCGTCGATCGACTACGGCATCGTCCTGGAAGGCGAGATCACGCTGATCCTCGACGACTCGGAGGTGACGCTGCGGGCCGGTGACGTGGTCGTGCAGCGCGGCACCGATCACGCTTGGGCCAACCGCGGCGACGTCCCGGCCCGGGTGGTGTTCGTCCTGGTCGACGGCGAATTCGACGAGGCCCTCATGAAAACCCTGCCAGGCGGCCTGAGCGGTCTGATGCACGGCGGTCCCCGCGACTGAGCCGTTCGCCCACCCTGCCGCGCGGCTATCCCTTCGGAGCCTCGACGACGTGATGTCCCAGGCGTCTGCTCAACTCGCCCTTCCTGGCGCCGACGGTGCGGGTGTCACCTCGGGGAAGGGGTAGAGATGCGGATGGCAATCGTCGCTCTGTACGCGGGAGCCGGTTTGATTGCCGTCGTGTACGCCGCCTTGACGTATCGGCGGCGGTCCGAGACACCGCTGGCCGTTCCGCTCAGCCTCGTCATGGCCGGCGCGGCGGAATGGTCGCTGGCCAGCGCCTGCTCCCTCGTGGCGCCGACGCTCGGGCTGGCGCTCGGTTTCAATTATGCGATCTTCCCCGGCGTTGCGATGGTCGTCGCGGGCTTCCTCTGGCACACCACGGTCTCCTCGGGGCACCGGCCGCCACGGCTCGCGCTGATACTGATCGAGCCTTTGCTACTGGTGGCCGTCATCGCCACCGATCCGTGGCACCACACCTTTTACCGGCAGGTCGAGGCGGGCACCTTCGGGGTCATCGCGCAGCGCGGTCCGGCGTACTGGGTGCACGTCCTGTACGGCTACGTCTTGATGGCGGTCGGCACGGTACTGGTGATCCGGGCGCTGCGCCGGGCGGTCCGCGGCCAGCGGCGGATGTACCGGTGGTTCCTGATCGGCGCGCTCGCGCCGACCGTGGGCAACCTGGTGACGGTATTCATCGACGTGGACATGCAGGGGCTTGATCTGACGCCGGTGCTGTTCCTGGTCTCCGGTGTCGTCTGGTGGTGGTCTGACCGCTCGGGTGTGACCTCCGAACGGGTGCCGGTCACCTATGCGCAGGTCATCTCGGCGCTCAGCGACGCCGTCATGGTGCTGGACCCCAACGGCCGGATCCTCGACGTCAACCCGGCGGCCATCAAGCTGCTCGCCGCCGTGAACCCGGCGGGCGGCGCCGTGATCGGCAAGCGATGGCAGGAGGTCGCCGACCCGCATTTCACCGCCATGATCGCCGGCACGGGCCAGACCACCATCTCCGGCGCCTCGGGCGAGGTATACGACTTCCGGGTCGTCAAGATCGAGGCGGCCGACGGCAGTTGCACCTGCACCGTCGTGGTGGCACGGGACATCACCGAGTTGGAGCGGCTCCGTGCGGAGCTGACCGAGCAGGCCGTGCGTGACGGCCTCACCGGGGTGTACAACCGGCGGCACCTGGACGCGGTGCTGGAGGCACAGGCCCGCGCCGCCGCCGACGGCCACCCGCTGTCGATCGTGATGATCGACGTGGACCATTTCAAAACCGTCAACGACCGGTACGGGCACGCGGTCGGCGACCAGGTGCTCGTCGACCTGGCCCGGCAGCTGAGCGGCTCGGTCCGGGAGGGCGACATGGTGGCCCGCTACGGCGGTGAGGAGTTCGTGGTCGTCCTGCCGGGGATCGACGCGCAGGCCGCGGCCGAACGCGCCGACCACTGGCGCCGGCAGTGCGCCGCCACCCCGGTCGACACGCCACTCGGCACGCTGAACGTCACGTTCAGTGCCGGCGTCGCGCAGTTGGCCGCCACCGGCAACCCCGACCACCTGCTGCGCCTCGCCGACGAGGCGTTGTACCGGGCCAAGCGGGCGGGCCGCAATCAAATCCTGGTGGCCGAACCCACGCTGTCCATCATGGGGTAGCGAGCACCCCGGTGCCGGAGTGGGCCTTGGTGTGGTCAGACGGGACCGTCGTAGGGCAGCGTGGAGATCGCCCCTTTCGGGCGCGGCCGGAAAGCCGCGGGCACAAAAGAGCGGCGCCGCCCGGTCTGTCCACCGTGCGGCGCCGCTACCCCCTGAAAGGTCTTACTTGCCGCGCCGCTTGTTGAGGATGTCGAGCGCGACGGCGGCGATCAGGACGAGGCCCTTGATCACCTGCTGGTAGGCGGGGTCGGTGCCCATGATGGACAGGCCCATGTTGAGCACGCCCATGATCAGGGCACCGGTGATCGCGCCGGTGATCTTGCCGATGCCGCCGTTGACGGAGGTTCCGCCGATGAAGGCCGCGGCGATCGCGTCCAGCTCGTAGTTGGTACCGGCGGCGGCGATGCCGGCACCGGCCCGGGAGGTGGTGATGACCGCGGCGACGCCGGCGAGCAGGCCCATGTTCACGAAGATCAGGAAGTTGACCCGCTTGGTCTTCACACCGGAGAGCATCGCGGCGGGCAGGTTGCCGCCCATCGCGTAGATGTGCCGGCCGAAGATCGTGTTGTTCATCAGGAACGTGTAGATCAGCACCAGCACGCCGACGATGACCAGCACGATCGGGGTGCCGGCGGCGCTGGACGCGAGCAGGTAGGTGATCGCGCCGATGGCCAGGGCGGACAGCACGAGCTTGCCGGCGAACGCGGCGAACGGCTCGGTGCGCAGGTCCAGCTTGGTCAGCTCACGGCGGGCCCGGATCTGGGCGATGGTCAGCCCGGCGAAGGCGAACACGCCGATGAACAGGGTGACGGCGTCGAGGTTGCCGACGTAACCGGCGGCCGGCAGCGAGCCGTTGCTGATGTCGTTGAAGCCGCTGGGCAGGCCGGCGATGGTCTGCTCGAGCACGACGATGGCCAGACCGCGGAACAGCAGCATGCCGCCGAGGGTGACGATGAACGCCGGGATGCCCGCGTAGGCGACCCAGAAGCCCTGCCAGCAGCCGACGAGACCGCCGATCACGATCGAGATGGCGACGGCGACCGGCCACGACAGCTCGAAGTCGGTGATCATGACGGCGCAGATGCCGCCGACGAACGCGACCACGGATCCGACCGACAGGTCGATGTGCCCGGCCACGATGACCATGACCATGCCGATGGTCAGGACGAACACGTACGCGTTCTGCTGGATCAGCGCGGCGATGTTGTCCGGGTTGAGCATCAGACCGTCGGTCGACCACTGGAAGGCCGCGATGATCAGCAGCAGGACCGCGATCATGCCGTACTGCTGGACGTTCTGACCGAGGTAGGCCTTGAGCGACCCACCGTCGTTCTTCTTGGAGGGCTCGGGCTGTGCCTTCGGCTGCTCGAGCGTGGTGGTGGCGCTCACCGCGTTGCTCCGCTCTTCTCCATGGTCATGTAGCGCATGAGGCTCTCCTGGCTGGCCTCGGCGCGGGGAAGTTGCCCGGTGATCCGGCCCTGGCTCATCGCGTAGATCCGGTCGCAGATGCCGAGCAGCTCGGGCAGCTCCGAGGAGATCACGATGACGGCCTTACCGGAGTCCGCGAGCTTGTTGATGATCTCGTAGATCTCGTACTTGGCGCCGACGTCGATGCCGCGGGTGGGCTCGTCGAGGATCAGCACCTCGGGCTCGGCGAAGAGCCACTTGGCGAGGACGACCTTCTGCTGGTTGCCGCCGGACAGCTTGCCGACGACCACGTCCACGCTGTTGGCCTTGGTCTTCATGTCCTTGCGGAACTGCTCGGCCATGACGACCTCGCGGCCGGCGTCGACCACACCGCCGGAGGTGATGCGCTGGAGCTTGGCGGCCGAGGTGTTGCGCTTGATGTCGTCGATCAGGTTGAGGCCGTAGTGCTTGCGGTCCTCGGTGGCGTACGCGATGCCGTGCCCGATGGCCGCGTCGACGGTCTTGATCGAGACCGGCTTGCCGTGCAGGAACAGCTTGCCGGAGATGTTGGCGCCCCAGCTGCGGCCGAAGATGCTCATGGCCAGCTCGGTGCGGCCGGCGCCCATCAGCCCGGCGATGCCGACGATCTCGCCGCCGCGCACGTTCAGGTCGGCGTTGTCGACGACGACCCGGCTGTGGTCGGCCGGGTGGTGCACGGTCCAGTTCTCGATCCGCAGCACCTCCTCGCCGATGGTCGGGGTGTGCGCCGGGTAGCGGTTCTCCAGGTCACGGCCGACCATGGCGCGGATGATGCGGTCCTCGGAGACCGGCTCGGCGCCGTGCATGTCCATGGTCTCGATGCTCTGGCCGTCGCGGATGATCGTCGTGCTGTCGGCGATCGCGGCGATCTCGTTGAGCTTGTGCGAGATGATGATCGACGTGATCCCCTGGCCCTTGAGGTGCCGGATCAGGTCGAGCAGGTGCGCGGAGTCCTCGTCGTTGAGCGCCGCGGTGGGCTCGTCGAGGATGAGCAGCTTGACCTTCTTGGAGAGCGCCTTGGCGATCTCCACGAGCTGCTGCTTGCCGACGCCGATGTCCTGGATCCTGGTGTCCGGGGATTCTTCCAGTCCGACCCGGGCGAGCAGGTCGGCGGCCTGCTTGTTGGTCTGTGCCCAGTTGATGACGCCGCCGCGGGCCCGCTCGTTGCCGAGGAAGATGTTCTCGGCGATCGACAGGTACGGGCTGAGCGCCAGCTCCTGGTGGATGATGACGATGCCGCGCTCCTCGGAGTCGCGGGTCGTCTTGAATCGGCAGGTCTCGCCCTCGAAGACGATGTCGCCGTCGTAGCTGCCGTGCGGGTAGACACCCGACAGCACCTTCATGAGGGTGGACTTGCCCGCGCCGTTCTCACCGCAAATGGCGTGGACCTCACCGCGGGCGACGCCGAGGGTGACGTCCGAGAGCGCCTTGACGCCCGGGAAGGTCTTGGTGATCCCCCGCATCTCCAGGATCGGGGTGGTGTCGTGTGCCATCGCTCAACTCGCTTGCTCTCGAGTTCCAAAAGCCGGGCCCCTTGCGGGGCCCGGCTACGGGAGGCTTACAGGCCGAGCTTGTCGGCGGTGTAGAAGCCGGAGTCGACCAGCTTGGTCTTGACGTCGTCCTTGGTGACGACGACCGGCGGGAGCAGGAACGACGGGACGACCTTGACACCGTTGTTGTAGGTCTTCTCGTCGTTGACCTCGACGGTGCCGCCCTTGACGATCGCGTCGATCATCTTGGCGACCTGGTCACCCAGGGTGCGGGTGTCCTTCCAGACGGTCATCGACTGCTTGTCGGCGAGAACGTTCTTGGTGTTCGCCAGGTCGGCGTCCTGACCGGTGATGATCGGGTAGTCGGCGCCCGGCTTGTAGCCCTTGCTCTCCAGCGACTGCGCGATGCCCAGCGCCAGCGAGTCGTTCGGGGACAGGACGACGTTGACCTTCTTGCCGCCGGTGTAGAACGAGTTCAGGCGGTTGTCCATCTCGGACTGCGCGGTCTCGGTCTTCCAACCCTGAACGGACACGGTGGTCCACTGCTCGTTGGTGGCCGGCTTCTTGCCCGACGGGATGACCAGCTTGCCGCTGTCGATGTACGGCTTGAGGACGTCCCACGCGCCGGAGAAGAAGAACTTGGCGTTGTTGTCGTCGGCGGAGCCGGCGAACGCCTCGAGGTTGAACGGGCCCTTGCCGTCCTTGAGGCCCAGCTTCTCCTCGATGAACTGACCCTGGAGCTTGCCGACCAGGTAGTTGTCGAAGGTCGCGTAGAAGTCGACGTTCGGGGTCGAGTTGATCAGCCGGTCATACGCGATGACCTTGACCTTCTTCTCGGCGGCCTTCTCCAGCGCCGGCGCCAGAGCGGTGCCGTCGATGGAGGCGACGACCAGAACCTTCGGGTTCTGGTTGATCATGTTCTGGATCTGCGTGATCTGCTGCTCGACGCTGTCGGCGTGCTGCAGCGAGGTCTCGTAGCCCGCCTTCTTGAGGATCTCGTCGAGGTGCGAGCCGTCCTTGTTCCAGCGCTCGAGGCTCTTCTGCGGCATCGCGATGCCGATCAGGTTCGAGGTGGAGGCGGACGAGGCCTCCTCGTCGCGGGTGTTGCTGCAAGCGGAGGTCGCGGCCAGCGAAGCGGCGATCGCGACGGACGCGAGGACCCGGAAGTTCTTGGACACCTCGACGTCTCCTTTCTATAGGGCCCGCGACAACGGCGGGCCACTGAGGCTTCGATTTGTTGCTGGGCACAACATACGGGTATCGCGATCATCTTTCACGCGGGGGTTCGTAACGGCTGCGTAACACTCACCGTGAAGAAAACGGGCTTAAGTGCCGTTAGGATTAACCCAGAGTGACCATCGTATTTGTTGGCCCTGGTGACATAACTGCTCGGGTCCCGAATTACACGGACCGCTATGGTGTCTGCACGACGCGTGAGAGGAGCCGCGATGCATGCCGGAACCGTCCGACGGCGTCACGACACGACCGCGGTCAACCCGCGCGCCACCCACCTGTCACTGGCCCTGCGCCACGTCGCCGACGCCTCCGGACAGATCTCCCGGGCCGACATCGCCGCCCGCACCGGCCTCAACCGGTCCACAGCTTCCAGCCTGATCGACGAGCTGATCACGGGTGGTCTCGTGAAAGAGACCGGCGCCACCCCACGCGCCCGCGCAGGCCGCCCCGCCACCGCCCTCGCCCTGCGCGACGACGGCCCCGCCGGCCTCGGCGTCGACGTCAACGTCGACTACACCGCCGTCTGCGTCGTCGACCTCACCGGCGCCGTCCGCTACAAGCACGTCGTCGCCGAGGACCAGCGCGGCCACACCATGACCGAGATCCTCGACCGCATCAACACGCTCTCCCGCGCCGCCCACGCCGCCGCCCGCGCCAACGAACTCACCCTCTGCGGCAGCGCCATCGCGGTCCCCGGCATCGTCGACCGCGACCGCGCCACCGTCACCCTCGCCCCCAACCTCGGCTGGCGCGACCTCGCCGTCACCGAAGTCCTCCCCGCCGACGTCCACGGCCTGCTCGACAACGAGGCCAACTTCGCCGCCCTCTCCGAACCGGGCCTGCTGCACGCCCGCGCCAACTACCTCTACGTCAGCGGCCAGATCGGCGTCGGCGCCGGCATCGTCCTGGACGGCCGCCTCTACCGCGGCACCCACGGATGGTCCGGCGAGATCGGCCACCTCACCGTCGACCGCAACGGCCCGCCATGCCCCTGCGGACGCCGCGGCTGCCTCGAACGCTATGCCGGCCAGGAGGCCATCCTGCGCGCCGCCGGCGTCTCCTCCGACCCCGGCACCGCCCTCGGCGTACGCCCCACCATCACCCTCATCGCCGACCGCGCCCGCTCCGGCGACCCGGCCACCCTCGCCGCCCTCACCCGCGCCGGCGAGGTCCTCGGCGCCACCCTCGCGAACTGCCTCAACCTGCTCGACCTCGGCCACGTCGTCCTCGGCGGCATCTACCGCGACCTGGCCCCCTGGATCGCCCCCGAAGTCGAACGGGAGGTCGCCACCCAGTTCCTCGGCGCACCCTGGGCCCGCCCCACCGTCGAAGTCGCCACCTACGGCCCCGAAGCCCCCGCCATCGGCGCCGCCCGCTCGGTCATCCACGACGTCATCGGCGACCCGCTGCGCTGGCTCAACCGCTGAAGATCAACCCCGTTTCCGGTACGGGCGTTCGCCGCCCCCGGCCGCATCCCCGGCCGTCCCGCCGGCACCACGCGAGCACCTGCCCGCGCACGCCCGTGCCGCGCCCGCCGGGCGCAGATCGGTGGTCCAGCTCCCGGGAAACACCGTTGAGCCTTGTTTACACCTCTGCCTAGCGTGTGAACGTGCGCATCCTTCACCTGTCGGACACCCACGTCACCCGCGACCCCGGCCCCAACCGCACGGGCGTCGACCCCCGCGAATCCCTGCGCCGCATCCTGCACGA
Source organism: Actinoplanes lobatus (assembly GCF_014205215.1). Lineage (NCBI taxonomy): Bacteria > Bacillati > Actinomycetota > Actinomycetes > Micromonosporales > Micromonosporaceae > Actinoplanes > Actinoplanes lobatus. Next base: position 5,722,497 of record NZ_JACHNC010000001.1, on the reverse strand, counting down.
CTGCCGCCAGATCCCCGGCCTCGACGCCGTCGTGATCACCGGCGACATCGCCGACGACGGCACCCCCGAGGCCTACACCGACACCCGCGCCATCATCGCCGAGTTCACCGGCCCCCGCGGCATCCCCGCCCTCTACACCACCGGCAACCACGACGAACGCGCCGCCTTCACCAGGATCCTCGGCACCGGCCACCTCGGCCCCGACGGCCACCCCCTGCCCGCCGACCACCTCGGCTCCCCCACCGGCGAACGCGCCGCCACCACCACCATCGCCGGCCACCGCATCGTCACCCTCGACTCGCTCATCCCCGGCAAGGGCTCCGGCCGGATCAGCGCCACCCAACTCGACTGGCTCGCCGACCTGCTCGCCACCCCCGCCCCCAACGGCACCACCCTGGCCTTCCACCACCCGCCGATCGCCGTCCCCGGCGTCGCCGTCCAGCACCACCTCGGCCTGCGCGACCCGGCCGCACTGTCCACCGTGATCACCGGCACCGACGTACGCCTGATCCTCTGCGGCCACTTCCACCTGCAGATCTTCGGCCTGCTCGGCGGCGTACCCACCTGGGTCACCCCCGGCGTCGTCAACCGCATCGACCTGACCGCCACCCCCGGCACCGAACGCGCCGTCCGCGGCGCCTCCGCCACCCTCGCCGACCTGTCCGTCCCCACCGCCCCGATCCTGCACACCCTGCACGCCCGCGACCCCCACCAGGGCGAAACCGCCTACGAGGCCGACACCGTCACCCTCTCCCGCATCATCGCCGACCTCGCCTGACCACCCACGACGCCGACGCCGCCGCCCTCTCCCACGTCCTCGCCGACCATGCTTGACCACCCGCAACGCCGACACCGCCGCCCTCTCCGCGTCATCGCCGACCGTGCTTGACCGGCACCGCGGCTATCGTCGGCGGATGAGTGACCGACCGCCCGGCGGCGGCATCCCCGTCGCCGCCGAGGACATCGCGGCCCTCGAAGCCCGCTGGGCCCGCTGCTGGACCCCGGCCGACATCACCCAACGCCTGGCCGGCACCCCCGCACCCTGGTGTGTCGCGGCCGGCTGGGCCCTCGACCTGTTCCGCGGCGAGCAGACCCGCCACCACCACGACCTCGAGATCGCCGTCCCCGCCGCCCACTTCCCGCAGATCCGCGACCGGTTCCCCGGCTACACCTTCGACGCCGTCGGCGACGCCCGGATCTGGCAGTCGCCGTCACCGCAGGCCCTGAACGCCACCCACCAGACCTGGCTACGCGACCCGGCCACCGGCGACTACCTCGTCGACGTCTTCCGCGAACCACACGACGGCCCGACCTGGATCTGCCGCCGCGACGAGACGATCCGGCTGCCCTACCCCGACATCATCGAACACACCCTGGACCGGATCCCCTACCTGCGGCCCGAACTCGTCCTGCTCTTCAAGGCCAAACACCGCCGCCCGAAGGACCAGGCCGACTTCGACGGCACCCTGCCGCTGCTGTCACCGGCCCGCCGTACAACCCTGGCCCGCCTGCTCAACCGCGTGCATCCGGGACACACCTGGCTGGCATCCCTGTAGCCGGAGCCCGCCACCACCGCCGCGACACCAGCGCCGCCAACCCGGCGCCCGCCGCATTCAGCAGCACGTCGTCCACCGAGGACACCCGGTCCAGCCGCAACACATACTGGCCGGCCTCCAACAGCAACGACGCGGCCGCCGCGACCACCAGCACCCGCGGCACCGACCGCAACGCCGGGAACAGCACCGGCCCGAACAGGCCCACCGCCGCGAACACCAGCAGATTCGCCACCACCTGAACCACGATGGTGAGCCACCCGCCCGCGAAAACGTGGACCAGATCCCGCAGCGGCACCAGGCTCACCCGGCCGGCGACCTCACCGGCCCGGCCACCCGGCGTCAGGATCATCCACACCCACGGCACCGTCCCGTAGACGATCCCCACCTCCGCCAGCGACCGCCACCCCGGCCGCACCACACCCGCGGCCCGCCGCCGGCGCGCCAGCAACCACACTCCCAGCACCACCACCGGCAGCACCGCCACCGTGATCGCCACCACCCCGGTGATCGTCCCGAACCAGTCCCCCGCACTCATGACCGCAACCTAGGCACGCCCCCGAACCCGCCGCGACCCGGCACACGGAACCTTCACAAAACCCTCACCGACCCCGCCGCCCATCGATGCGCTCACGCGGCGGATCAGCATGCTCGATCATGTGAACGATCACCTCACGCAACTCCACGTCGTCCTCACCGCGCGCCTCCAGACCGGTCCACGCGACGAACTCGCCGGCGGCGCGACAACCGGGACCTCCGACCCTGCCCGCACCGCACCGGACGGCCCACCCTGAAACCATGACGTCCCGCACGGCAGTCCTCGCACACGCCGCACGCCTCGCCCGGCACGCGCCGTCGATCCTCAACACCCAACCCTGGCAGTGGCACATCGGCCGGCACACCGCCGAACTGCGCCCGGACACCACCAGGGCACTGCCGTACCTCGACCCCGACCACCACCTCATGCTGCTCAGTTGCGGCGCCGCACTGCACCACGCGACCGTCGCCATCCAGGCACAGGGCTGGCAGGTCACCGTCGAACGCGGCACCGACCCCCTCGCCCGCCTCACCCTCGGCCCGCCCGACACACCCCGCCACACCGATCTCGCCGCCGCCATCACCCACCGGCGCACCGACCGGCGAGCCTTCGGCTCACAGACCCCCGGCGACGAGATCATCGCCGACCTGCGCAAAGCCGTCGCCGCCCAAGGCCTCCACCTGCGCCCGGTACGCCGTGACGAGCTCCCCCTGCTGGCCGCCGCCACCTCCCGCGCCGCCTCCGACGCCGCCCACCGCCCCGGACTGCGTGCCGAAGTCGCCACCTGGACCGACCGCCCCACCGAATACGGCGACGGCGTCCCCGCGGCCACCGCCGCCACCGACACCCTGCGCCGCGTCCCGATGCGCGACTTCGCACCCGGCTCCACCGGCGGCTTCTCCGTCTCCGCCGCCGCCTCCGACATCGGCGCCCGCTACGTCGTCCTGCACAGCGACGACCCCGACGACTGGTTGCGCGCCGGAGCCGCCCTCTCCGCCCTGCTGCTCACCGCCACCGTCCGCGGCGTCGCCTGCTCCCCAATGAGCGAACTCGTCGAAACCCCCTGGCCCCGCTCCATCCTCACCACCCTCATCGGCACCACCGGCCACCCCTACCTGGTCGTCCGCCTCGGCTACCCGGTCGACGACGGCCCGCCCCCGGCCGCCCCACGGCGACCGGAGACAGAAACCACCCACTACGGCCTCACGGGTGCATGACCGCACCCTTGACTCCGTACCCCCGGGGACGAGCCCGCGCCGACGGCCTGCTCGCCCTCGCGCTGGCCGCGCCACCGCGCACGCCCGCGCCGATCTTGGACGTTTGACCACCGGATTCGGTGGCCCAGCGTCCAAGATCGGCGCACACGAAACCGGCGCCGCCGATGGGCAATGCGCTCCGGCACTCCCCCTCTACCGCGGCACCATCCAGTCGAGCACCGGAGTGCATTGCCCAGCGTCCAAGATCGGCGCACACGAAACCGGCGCCGCCGATGGGCAATGCGCTCCGGCACTCCCCCTCTACCGCGGCACCATCCAGTCGAGCACCGGAGTGCCCTGCAACGTCACCAGCACACACATGAACAACAGCAGCACCAGGCTCCAGCCGACCACCCGGCGGAAGATGTCGCCCTCCTTGCCGGCCATGCCGACCGCCGACGCCGCGATCGCCAGGTTCTGCGGGCTGATCATCTTGCCGAGCACGCCGCCGGACGAGTTCGCCGCGGCCAGCAGCACCGGATCCAGGCCCGCCTGCGCCGCCGTCTGCACCTGCAACGCGCCGAACAGCGCGTTCGACGACGTGTCCGAACCGGTCACCGCCACACCGATCCACCCCAGGATCGACGACAGGAACACGAACACCACGCCGGCCTGGGCGAAAAGCGCACCCAACGTCGCGGTCTGGCCAGACTGATTCAGGACGTACGCGAGAGCCAGCACCGCCATCACGGTCACGATCGCGTGGCGCAACTCGACATACGTACGCCCGTAGGCCCGGACCGCCGCACCCGGCCGGATCCGCAGCACCAGCGCCGTGAGGATGCCCGCCAGGATCATCAGCGTGCCGGCCGCGGGCAGCCATCCGAAGGTGAAGTTCGTCGAGGACAGCGGCTTGCCGTTGGCGCCCAGCACGTCCAGCCCCGGCCACGGGAACACCACCGTCCACGGCTCCTGCGCCAGCGCCTCCTTGACCGGCCCCAGATTCGCGATCGAGAAGATCACGATGATGATCAGATACGGCGCGTACGCGCGGAACACCTCCACCGGCGGATCCCGCCGCACCTCCGTAGCCGTCGCCGCCCCGGCCGGCACCCGGTCGCCACCCGCCTCCGCCGGGTCGCCCGCGGTAGCCGCGGCGGGCCGGTCCGGATCGGCTTCCGGGGCGGTGGCGTGCAGGTCGGGCGACTCGGACGGCCGCCAGACGCGCAGCAGCAGGACCACCGCCGCGGCCGACACCAGGGCGGCGATGATGTCGGTGAGCGGCACCGAGACGTAGTTCGACGCCACGAACTGCCCGACACCGAACGTCAGGCCCGCGACCAGGGCGACCGGCCAGGTCTGCCGCACGCCGCGGCGCCCGTCGACCACGGCCACCAGCACCAGGGGTACGACGACCGCCAGGATCGGGGTCTGCCGGCCGACCATCGCACCGAGGGTGTCGGTGTTCAGCCGCGGATCGGCCACCGCCCCGGACGTCACCGTGCCGAGCGTGACGATCGGGGTGGCCAGCGCCCCGTACGCGACCGGCGCCGTGTTGGCGATCAGCGCCACGGCGGCGGCCCGCAACGGCCGGAACCCGAGCGCCATCAGCATCACCACGGTCACCGCCACCGGCGTACCGAATCCGGCCAGGGCTTCCAGAAGCGCCCCGAAGCAGAAGGCCACGATGATCGCCTGGATCCGCATGTCCGGGCTGACCCGTTCCATCGACCGGCGCAGCACGTCGAAGTGTCCGCTCACGACGGTCAGGTTGTACACCCAGATCGCGTTGATGACGATCCACAGGATCGGGAAGAAGCCGAACGCCGCCCCCTCACTGGCCGACAGCAGCGCCTGCCCGGCCGGCATCGAGTAGACGGCGACCGCCACCACGAGGGCCACGCCGAGCGAGACGAGCCCGGCCAGCCAGGCCCGCATCCGTACCACACCGAGCAGCACGAACAGCGTCAGCAGTGGCAGCGCGGCGAAGATCGCGGAGAGCGCGACGGAGCCGGCCACCGGGTCGGTCACGATCTGGAACTGTTCGAACATGACAGCCATCCAGGGTCATCGATCGCCTTAGCCGCAATCTAGTCCCCTCCCGGCAAACCGCAACACGTGGTCGAGCGTCAGAACGGTGGTTCGGAGATACGTGGGTCGTAACGGGGCGGTTCCGGGCGGTCGCGGGCGCGGGCCACGGCGATCGCCTCCTCGGCGCGGCCCTGCCGGACCAGTAGGCAGGCCAGCTCGAGACCCTCACCCTCATCTTTCCGGTACGGCCACAGCAACTCGACCGCATCGTCGAGCCGGCCCTCCTCCACCATCAGCTCGGCGACCCACCCGCGGGCGAACCAGTCGTCGAGGGGCGCCTCCGCGATGGCCTGAGCCCGCCGCCCGTGCGCCGACAGCATCGCCAGCCGCTGCCCGATGAGGTCGTGGCCGGTTCCGCCGGTGCTTTCGAGCAGCGCGTCGACGATGGCGAGGGCCTCGTCGAAACGGCCCCGTTCGGCGAGCAGCCCGCACAGCACCGGCAGGTGGTCGGCGCCGCGAACCCCGCCCGGGTAGAGCACCTCGATCGCCTCGTCGACGCGGCCGTTCCGGGCGAGGAGTTCGCCCAGCGGCCAGACCTCGTCCTGCTGCCGGAGGATCTCGGCGGCCTCGTCGACGCGGCCCTGTTCCTCGAGGTGGACCGCCAGCCGGCGGGCGGCGGAGCCGTCCCCGTTCACGCCGTCTCCTGCCGCAGCGCCTCGACGGCCAGGTGCCAGGGGAAGTCGGTGAGGGCGCCGGGTTCGTGGGGTTCGAACTCGCCGGGGCCGAACAGGACGCGGATGCCCTCGGCGCGGAGCTGGTCCACGCTGGCGCGGAACGGGATCCGGGACGCCAGGGCGGTCTGTACGCACGGCAGGACCACCACCGGGATGCCCAGGCCGGGCGCTTCGGCGAGCAGGCCGAGGGCGTAGTTCTCGGCGTGGCCCTGGGCGAACTTGTTGATCGTGTTGAAGGTGGCCGGAGCCACGACGATGGCGGTCGCCCGGGGCGGGCGGGGGTCGCCGGGCGCCCGGTAGCGGCTGCGGACCGGGCGCCCGGTCTGTGCCTCCAGCGCCTCGGCGTCGATGAACGGCATCGCCGACGGGGTGGCGATCACCTGCACCGTCCACCCGTCGGCCTGGGCGAGCGTGACCAGCTGACCGACGTCGGAGGCGATGCCGGCTGCGGAGACGATCACGTACAGGGTTCGGCCGTCGTCACTCACCTTCCAAGATCTATCACCTGGTGCGAAACAGGTCGACAAGGCCGGCGAGAAAGTGGGTCATGTCGGTGCCGAGTGCGTCGTCGTCGACCACGTAGGTCCAGGTGGCGCTGGGGCGGTCGAGGCCCAGGCCGGCGGCGGTCCAGTCGGCGCCGGACGGGTCGAGGGCCGCGAACACGGCGGCCGCCCGTTCCTCGGCGTCGGGGATCAGGCGGCGGAACTCCGGTACGGCGGCGCGGTGGAACTCGTCGAGCGGATCCAGGTTGGCGACGGCCCGCAGGTGGATGCCTTCGCGCAGCTCGCCGATAAAGCCCAGGTAGTCGGCCCAGGCGGTGTCCAGGTGGTGCAGCACGATGGTACGGGCGACCGCCGCGACCCGGTCGGCGCCGTGCGCACGGACCAGCGCCGCGTGTTCGGCGGATCGCAGCCCGGCCAGGATCTCGCTGCCCCGGTCGGTGGTGAGCACCTGTTCGCGCCGGTCGGCCATCGCCACCCGGTGCTGTTCCAGCAGGTAGTGGTAGCGCCACGTGTTGCGGTGGATCTCCAAGTTGACCTGTTCGGCGATCCGCTGGGCGTCGGCGACCACCGGTGACTTGGCCGGCGCGTACCTGGTGATCAGGTCGTCTTCGAGGCTGACGAAGAAGACGGAGCCGCCGGGGTCGCCCTGTCGTCCGGCGCGGCCGCGGATCTGGCCGTCGATCCGGGCGCTGTCGTGGCGGCCCACCCCGATCACGTAGAGGCCGCCGAGCGCCGCCACCCGGTCGTGATCGCGCTGGTCGCTGCCGCCGAGCCGGATGTCGACGCCACGCCCGGTCATCTGGGTGGAGACGGTGACGGCCCCGATCGCGCCGGCCTCCGCGACGATCGCGGCCTCCTCGGCGTCGTTCTTCGCGTTCAGTACGGTGCACGCGATTCCCGCCTCCCGCAGCCGCTCGCCGAGGGTCTCCGAGTCGGCGACCGCCGGGGTGGCCAGCAGGATCGGCCGGCCGGTCGCGTGCACGGCGGTGACCTCGGCGATCACGGCCTCGTCGCGCCGGCCGGCGGTGCGGTACGTCCGGTCCGGTTCGTCGCGGCGGATGCACGGGCGGTGCGGCGGCAGGACGGCGATCTCCAGCCGGTAGTGCTCCCGCAGCTGTTCGCCGACGCCGAGGGCGGTGCCGGTCATGCCGGCGACCCGCGCGTACCGGTTGAGGAACGCCTGGAGCGTGATCGTCGCCAGGATGCTGCCGCCGCCGCTGCCGGTCAGGCCCTCCTTCGCCTCGACCGCCGACTGGAGGCCGTCCGGCCAGCGGCGCCGCTGGGCGACCCGGCCGCGGAAGCCGTCGACCAGCTCCACCCGGCCGTCCCGGACGATGTAGTCGACGTCCCGGGTGAGCAGCGCCTCGGCGTGCAGGGCCAGGTTGGCGGCGGTGAGCAGGTCCAGGTTCTGCACGGCGTACAGCTCGGCGCCGAGTGCCCGCTCGACCGCGGCGATGCCGTCGGCGGTCAGGTGCACGGTCCGGTCCTGTTCGGCGAGCAGGTAATGCTCGCCCGGCCTGAGGTCACGGACCACCCCGGCCATCCCGAGCGCGAGATCCGGTCCGGCGAGCGTCGATCCGGCAAGGACAAGGGGTACGCGGGCCTCGTCCACCAGCACCGCATCGGCCTCGTCGACGATCACCGCGCCGAGCGGGCGCTGCACCCGGTCGGCGACGTCGGTGCACAGCCCGTCGCGCAAGAGGTCGAAGCCGGCCTCGTTCACGGACACGTAGGTGACGTCCCGCGCGTAGGCGGCCCGCCGCTGGGCGGCCGTGGACTTCTCGGTGACCCAGCCGACCGAGACGCCGAGCCGCTGGTAGAGCGGCCACATCCATTCGGTGTCGCGCCGGGCCAGGTAGTCGTTGACGGTCAGCACGTGCACCGGCCCGTCGGCGCTGAGCGCGGCGGCGGCGATCGCGGCGGTCAGCGTCTTGCCCTCGCCGGTGGCCATCTCCGCCACCCGGCCGTCGATCAGCGCCAGCGCGCCGGCGAGCTGTTCGTCGTATGCCCGTAGCCCCAGCTCGCGGCGCGCCGCCTCCCGGGCGACGGCGCAGAACTCCGCCCGCCCGCTCCACTTCCGGCTCGTCAAGGCGCTGTCGTCGAGTCGCGTCAACTCGCTCTCCAGCTCACCGGCACGGGCCACCTCGGCCCACAGCGAACCGAGATCAACGGTGCTGCCCGGTGGCCGGACCACCCATCGACGTGCGGATTCCAGCCATCCCGGAAGCGCCATCGTGTCCCCCTCACCCGCGCGTGTCGACGCCCACTCTGCACGACCCGCGCACCCCGGCCCAAGAATCGATCAGCCCGGCCGGCCCCCGGAGCTGCCCAAATCCGTCAAAAACGGCACCTACGGCCCTTTCGCCGGCGGGCGGCGATGGGCCGGCGGCGCGACGTGGGAGGTGGCGGCGCGAGCGGGAGGGGGCGGCGGGCGGGGTGAGGGTGAGGCCGCGTTCACGCCCGGCGGGCGCGGCACGGCCGGGAGGCTGCACCCGGCTCGCGGGGCTCGGCGGGACGGGGTGGATTCGGCGGGGCGAGGTCACACGTACCAAATAGGGGGTTTAGGGGTTCAGAGCCTGCCAGATGCGGTCGGCGGTGTAGGGGAGGTCGGTCAGGCGGACGCCGAGGGCGTCGCGGAGGGCGTTGCCCAGGGCCGGGGAGACCGGGTTGTACGGGGACTCGCTCATCGATTTGGCGCCCAGCGGCCCGATCGTGTCCGTCGTCGTGGCGAAATGGACCTCGGTGGGCGGGATATCGGCCATGGTCGGCAGGTGGTATTGGCGGAACGTGGTCGTGGTGACCTCGCCGGAAGGGTTGATGTCGACGTGTTCGGCGAGGGTGGCGCCCAGCGCCTGGGCCACGCCGCCCTCGATCTGGCCGCGGAGCTGGAGGGGGTTCATGACGGTTCCGGCGTCGGCGCTGTGGACGCTGCGGAGGATGCGCAGTTCGCCGGTGCCGGGGTCGACGGCGACACGGAAGAACTGGGCGTTGAAGGCCACCGACCGTGGGGTGCCGTCGAAATGGCCACTCGCCGAGACGGTGCCCAGCGACGTCAGGTCCAGGGTCCGCAGGGCGTACGTCTCGGAGGGGGTGTGGCCGGTGAGGGCGAGGAGCTGGGCCCGCAGCGAGCGGCAGGCGCGGAGTACGGCCTGGCCGGCGACCACCACGCCGGTGGAGGCGAAGGCGCCGGTGTCGTGGCGGACCACGTCGGTGTCGGACTGTCTGATGAGGATGCGGTCGGGGGTGGTGTGCAGTTCGTCGGCGGCGATCTGGGCGTGGACCGTGGTGCTGCCGTTGCCGAACTCGGCGGTGCCGACCGACAGCTCGTAGCGGCCGTCGGGGAGCAGGGTGACGGTCGCGTCGGCGAAGTGGCCGCCGGGCGGGCCCGCGGCGATCATCGCGATGGCCATCCCCTGGCCGGTCAGCCAGCCGGGTGGGGCCTCGTCGACGGTGGCGGCCGCCTCCCGCATCTTCGCGAGGCACTGGTCGAGGCCGTAGCTGGCGATGCCGAGGTCGGGGACGTGGGCGCCGGGGGCGGTCAGGTCGTCGCCGGGGCGGACCACGTTGAGCTCACGGAACGTCACCGGATCCATGTCGATCATGCGGGCCAGTTCGTCGAGGACCTGTTCGACGGCGAAGGTGACCTGGCCGAGGCCGTAGCCGCGGAACGCTCCGGCGGGGACCGTGTTCGTGTAGACGGTGTAGGCGTCTGTCCGGATGTTTCCGCACTTGTAGACGGCTACCGTCTCGTGGCAGCCGTGGTGCATGACCGACGGGCCGTGGTTGCCGTAGGCGCCGGTGTCCACCAGGACGTTCAGCTGGAGGGCCGTGATCGTCCCGTCCCGCTGAGCCCCCGCCTTGACCGTGATCGTGAACGGATGCCGGGTGGTCGCCGCCGTGAACTGTTCGGAGCGGGTGAACTCCCACTTGACCGGGCGGCCGGTGCGCAGGACCGCCAACGCGACGAGATCCTCGACGAGCATCTCCTGCTTGCCACCGAATCCGCCGCCCACTCGCCCGGCCACCACGCGCACTTTGTCCGGGTTTATTGAGAAAAGTCGTGACAGGGCGCGCCGGGTCAGGAACGGCGTCTGCGTGCTGGAGCGGATCACCAGCCGGTCGTCGTCATCCAGCCAACCCACCGCGCCGTGCGTCTCCAAGCTCGCATGCTGCACGCGCGGTGTCCGAAATGTCGCCTCATAGACCGCGTCGGCCGCCGCGAACCCCGCGGTCACATCACCGATGCCGGCGTGCAGCTCACCCACCACGTTGGCGTCGGCCCGCACGATCCCCTGCGCGATCCCCTTGTCCCCGTGCACCAGCGGCGCCCCGGGCAGCATGGCCAGCGCGGGATCGATCACCGCGGGCAGCACCTCGTACTCCACGTGCAGTTGGCGCACCCCCTCCTCGGCCGCCGCCTCGGAACTGGCGACCACCGCCGCCACCCGCTGCCCCACGAAACGGACCACCTCGTCGAGGACCCGGGTGTCGTACGGATCCTCCGCCTCGTTCTCGTGCTGCCCGGTGGAGAACAGCCGCTCGGGGGCGTCCTTGTGGGTGAGCACGGCCTGCACCCCCGGCACGGCGAGCGCGGCGGTGGCGTCGATCGACAGGATCCGGGCGTGCGCGTGCGGCGACCGCAGCGCCTTGAGGTGCAGCATCCCGGGCACGTCCAGGTCGAACGTGTACCGGGCGGTCCCGGTGACCACCTGCGGCCCGGCGGGAGCGCCGAGGTTGGCGCCGACCGCCGAGCCGGCCTGCGGGGTCACGGCCGCGGGGCGCCCCTCGATGGCGTCGGTGATGGCGCGATAGCCCGTACATCGGCAGAGGTTGCCTTTGAGGCTGCGTGGCAGATCCTCGCGCTGTTCGGGGGAAAGCGCCGCCGCGGTCATGATCATGCCGGCGGTGCAGAAGCCGCACTGGAAGCCCTGCGCGTCGAGAAAGCACTGCTGCATCGGGTGCCCGGCCAGGCCCTCGATCGTGGTGACGCTGTGGCCCTGGGCGCGGAAGGCCGGGTAGACGCAGCTGTGCACCGGCGTCCCGTCAACATGGACCGTGCACGCTCCGCAGTCGCCGGCGTCGCAGCCCTTCTTGACGCCGAAGCAGCCCTCCTCCCGCAGGTAGGTGCGCAGGCACTGCCCGGGCCGGGGTGCGCGGTCGTGCGGGGTTCCGTTGATCTCGATACTCATGCGGCCAACTCCATCCGGATCTGTGCCGCATAGTGCCTGGTCAGATGGCGGCGCCAGATCGGGCGGCCGTGCACGTCGTCGACGTACTGGCCGTCCGGGATGGTGTCGAGCGCGGCCTCCACCTCGTCCGCCGAGGGCGGATCCGGGAAGCGGAAGACGTACGGGCGCCGGGTCGCTGCGGTCACGGTGAGTGAGATTCCTCCGACGGGGTCGGCCCGGCCGATCAGGAGCACGGCCGATCGGCCATGACGATGCAGAGACCCTCGACGGTACGCCGTACGCATACTCAACAGTGATTCGGAAAGGTGGATCGCCCGCAGGATCTCGCCGTCACGCAGCACGGTCGTGCCCTCGCCGGTGACGAATGCGGCGGCCGGAACCCGGCGTTCGCGGGAGTCCGGACCGATCAGCACGCAGGTGCCGTCGAGCGCCGCGGTCAGCGAGATCATCGGTCCGGCCGGGAGGGCGGCGCAGAGGTTGCCGCCGACAGTGGCCACGTTCCAGATCTTGAACGAGGCGAGGAACGCGTGGCAGCACTGCCGGACGATGCCGTACCGCCGCAGGCCCTCGGCCAGTTCGGCGATCGTGCAGGTGGCGGCGATCTCGACACCGTCGTCGTGGACCGTCAGCGGCGGCCATCCGGCGGCCGTAAGATCAAGAAGGCGGCTGACGTGCGGCCGGGGCTCTCCGAACAGTGCTGTCCCCCCGCCCAGCCAGGCGTCGCCGGGCCGCCACTGGCCGGGCGACGCGGGGCTGATCACTTCGGTGACGGTGTGCAGATCCACAGACGCACGCTACGCCCGCGGTGTTTCCGATCACGGCCGTCGGCGAAGGGCCGCTGTTACGTTCCGGTCACCCGGCCATCCGGCCCGGGACCTTCGGCCCTGCTCACGGCACGTTCGAGCGGAAAGGGTCGATGCGTGGACGCGCTTGATCTCTCCCGGTGGCAGTTCGGCATCACCACCGTCTACCACTTCATCTTCGTTCCGATCACGATCGGGCTCTCGGCGCTGGTCGCCGGCCTCCAGACCGCATGGGTGCGGACCGGCAAGGAGGAGTACCTCCGGGCCACCAAGTTCTGGGGCAAACTCTTCCTGATCAACTTCGCGATCGGTGTGGTCACCGGCATCGTGCAGGAGTTCCAGTTCGGCATGAACTGGTCGGCCTACTCCCGGTTCGTCGGCGACATCTTCGGGGCGCCGCTGGCCATCGAGGGCCTGCTCGCCTTCTTCCTGGAATCCACCTTCCTCGGGTTGTGGATCTTCGGCTGGGACCGGCTGCCCCGCCTCGTCCATCTCGCGGCCATCTGGATGGTGTCGATCGGCACGATGCTGTCGGCCTACTTCATCCTGGCCGCGAACTCGTGGATGCAGCATCCGGTCGGCTTCACCATGGGTGACGGGCGGGCCGAGCTGACCAGCATCGGGGCGGTGCTCACCAACTCGACCACGCTCGTCACGTTCCCGCACACGATCACCGCGTGCTTCCTGACCGCCGGGGCGCTGATGCTCGCGGTCAGCGCCTGGCATCTGCGGCGCGGCAACCAGGACGAGGTGTTCCGGCCGTCGCTGCGGCTGGGCGCCTGGGTGGTGCTGATCGCCGGGCTCGGCGTGCTGATCACCGGGGACATCCAGGCGCGGGTGATGACCGAGCAGCAGCCGATGAAGATGGCGGCCGCCGAGGCGCTCTACGAGACCACCGAGTCGGCGTCGTTCTCGCTGTTCACGATCGGGTCGCTGGACGGTTCGGAGGAGCTGTGGTCGGTGCGGGTCCCGTCGCTGCTGTCGTTCATGGCGACCGGCGACCCGGCTGGTGAGGTCGAGGGGATCAACGACCTTCAGGCAGCGTACGAGGAGAAGTACGGCGCCGGTGACTACGTGCCGTACGTGCCGGTCACCTACTGGTCGTTCCGCCTGATGATCGGTTTCGGGGCGCTGGCCATGCTGATCGCGGCGGCCGCGCTGTGGTTCACCCGCGGTGACCGGACCCCGCGGTCGCGCTGGTTGTGGATCGCGGCCGTTTCCACGGTGGCCATGCCGCTGCTCGCCAACTCGTTCGGATGGATATTCACCGAGATGGGGCGGCAGCCGTGGACGGTCTTCGGGATATTCAAGACGGCGCAGTCGGGCTCGCCCGCCGTGTCCACGGGTGAGGCCGCGACCGGGTTGATCGCCCTCACGGTCCTGTACGGGATCCTCGCCGTCATCGAAGTTGGACTTTTCCTGAAATATGCTGCTCTTGGGGCACCGGACATCCCTCCGGCCAGCGACGAGACCGACAAGCCGCTCGCTTTCGCCTACTGAGGGGTCATGGAACTCACCACCGTCTGGTTCATTCTGATCGGCGTGCTCTGGGCCGGATACTTCCTGCTCGAGGGCTTCGACTTCGGTGTCGGCATCCTGCTGCCGGTGCTCGGCCGCGACGACCGCTCCCGCCGCCTGGCGATCAACACGATCGGGCCGGTCTGGGACGCCAACGAGGTGTGGGTGCTCGTCGCCGGCGGCGCCACCTTCGCGGCGTTCCCCGAGTGGTACGCCACCCTGTTCTCCGGGTTCTTCCTGCCGCTGCTGGTCATCCTGATGGCGCTGATCGTGCGCGGGCTCGCCTTCGAGTACCGCGGCAAACGGGACTCGGCCCGCTGGCGGCGTGGCTGGGATCTGGCGATCTTCTGGGGCAGCGTGGTCCCGGCGGTCCTCTGGGGAGTCGCCTTCGCCAACATCCTGCGCGGGGTTCCGCTTGACGCCCAGCACGAGTACGTGGGCGGGTTCTTCAACCTGCTCAACCCGTACGCGCTGCTCGGCGGCCTGACCACGCTCGCGCTGTTCACCCTGCACGGGGCGGTGTTCCTGGCGCTGAAGACGGACGGTCCGATGCGGGCCGAGGCGGGCCGGCTGGCCGAACGTCTCGCGCTCGTCGCCGTCCCGGTCGCCGCCGCGTTCCTGATCTGGACCGGCGCCGCCAACCGCGACGGGCTCGGCATCGCACTGTCCGTCCTGGCCGCGCTGGCCCTGGTCGCCGCCGTGCCGCTGACCCGCGCCCGGCGTGAGGGCTGGGCGTTCACCGCGACCGGGGTGACCATCGTGCTCGCGGTCACGGCCCTGTTCGTGACGCTGTTCCCCAACGTCATGCCGTCAACAATTGACGAGACCTACAACTTGACCGTCAACAATGCATCGTCAACTCACTACACATTGACGGTGATGACCTGGGTGGCGGTGATTTTCACCCCGATCGTGCTGATCTACCAGGGGTGGACGTACTGGGTGTTCCGCAAGCGGCTCAAGCTGAGCGACATCCCGGCGTGAAACCGCTCGATCCACGGCTTCTGAGGTACGCCCGGGCCACCCGGGCGTACCTCGCCGCCACCGTCCTGCTCGGCGGCGTGCACGCGGCGCTGCTGATCGCCCAGGCGGCGCTGCTGGCCTCGGCGATCACGGCGGTCTTCCTCGACGGCGCCGGGCTCTCCCCGGTGGCCGTCGGAACGCTGGCCGCGGTGTTCGCCGCCCGCGCCGGGGTGGCATGGGCGCAGGAGGTGGCGTCGGCCCGGTCGGCCGCCGCGGTCAAGAGCCAGCTCCGGCGGCGGCTCCTCACGCACGTCACCGCTCTCGGGCCGGACCGCTCCCACCCGGCCGGGAAAATCACGCACACCACCACTCCCGAGCCGGACCGCCCCCGCCCGGCCGGGGAGCTGGCGGCGCTTGCCGGGAACGGGCTCGATGCCCTCGACGCCTACTTCGCCCGCTACCTGCCACAGCTCGTGCTGGCCGTGCTCGTGCCCGGCCTCCTGCTGCTGCGGCTACTGCCGGCCGACCTGGTCGCGACCGTCACCATCGTGGTGACGCTGCCGCTGATCCCGCTGTTCATGGCGCTCGTCGGCATGCACACCGAGGCGCAGAACCGCCGCCGGTTCCGCCTGATGGCCCGGCTGTCGCACCACTTCCTCGACGTAATCGCCGGACTGCCGACGCTCAAGCTCTTCGGCCGCGCGCGGGCCCAGGCCGAGATCATCCGGCGGATCAGCAACGATCAACGGCGGCACACCATGCGTACGCTGCGGACCGCGTTCCTGTCCTCGCTCGTGCTGGAGTTGCTGGCCACGCTGTCGGTCGCGCTCGTCGCCGTCGGCATCGGGTTGCGGCTGGTCGCCGGCGAGCTCGACCTGGCGACCGCCCTGCTGGTGCTGATCCTGGCGCCGGAGGCGTACCGGCCGTTGCGCGAGGTGGGCGCCAACTACCACGCCAGCGCGGAGGGCCTGGCCGCCGCCGAGGAGGTCTTCGCCGTCCTGGAGACCCCGCTCCCGCCCACCGGAACCCTGCCCCCGCCGGCCGGCCCGATCGTCTTCGACGGCGTCGAGGTCCACTATCCCGGCCGTACCGGCGCCGCCCTCCGCCTGGACGCGACCATCACACCGGGCGAGATCGTGGCACTCACCGGCCCGTCCGGCTGCGGCAAGTCGACCGCCCTCGCCGTGCTGCTCGGCTTCGCGACCCCCACCGGCGGGCGGGTCACCGTGGGCGGCATACCCCTGTCCGACCTGGACCCGGAGGCCTGGCGCCGCCGTCTCGCCTGGGTCCCGCAGCGCCCTCACCTCACCGCGGCCTCGGTGTACGAGAACATCGCCCTCGCCGAGCCGGCGCCCACCCATCAATCCCTCACCGCGGCGGCGCGGCGGGCCGGGGTGGACGAGTTCGCCCGGGAGCTGCCGGACGGCTACGGCACGATGCTCGGTGACGCCGGGACCGGGCTCTCCGCCGGGCAGCGGCAGCGGATCGCGCTCGCCCGGGCGTTCCTGCGGGACGCACCGATCGTGCTGCTCGACGAGCCGACCGCGAACCTCGACGCCGTCACGGCGGCCGGAGTCATGGCGGCGATCCGGCGGCTGGCCCACGGCCGCACGGTGATCATCGCGGCGCACCGGCCGGAACTGATCGCCCTCGCCGACCGGGAGATCTCCCTCGCCGGCACGCCCGTCCCGGCGGGGGAGATCTCCCTCAGCGGCGTGCCTGTCCCGGCGACGGTCGACCCAGTAGCGCTCGAATCAGCGGCGGTCGAACCAGCGACGGCCGCGCGATGACGGCCGTGGTTGATCGGGGCGGGCTTCGCGCGTACCACCTGGTGAAGCCGGCGGCGGGACGCCTGGGTCTCGCGGTGCTCGCCGGAGCCGGCGCGGCCGGTGCGGCCGTGACGCTGACCGCGGTGTCGGCGTTCCTGATCTCGCGGGCCGCGCTGCATCCGCCGGTGCTGCACCTGATGGTGGCGATCGTCGCGGTGCGCGCGTGCGGGCTGAGCCGGGGCGTGCTGCGCTACCTGGAGCGGCTGATCGGGCACGACGCGGCGTTCCGGATCCTCGGCGATGTGCGGGTGCGGCTGTTCACCCGGCTGGAGCGGCTGGCTCCGGCGGGGCTGGCCGGATTCCGGCGGGCGGATCTTTCGCGCCGTCTCGCGGCGGACGTGGACGCGGTGCTCGACCTGGTCACCCGGGTGCTGCTGCCGTACTCGGTGGCGGCGGTCGTCGGGCTCGCGTCGGTGCTGGTGATCGGCGCTCTCGTGCCCGCGGCCGGGGTCACGCTCACGGTGGCGCTGCTGGTGGTCGGGGGCGGCGTCCCGGTGCTGCAACGGGCGGCGGCGCGCCAGGCCGATGGCCGGCTCGCGCCGCTGCGCGGCGAACTCGCCACCGGGGTGGTCGATCTGCTGCACGGGCTTCCGGACCTGACGGCGTACGGGGTGACCGCCGACCGTCTGGCCCGGCTCGACGAGGTGGACGCCCGGCTCACCGGGGCGGCCCGGCGCTCGGCCGCGACCGCGGGGCTCGGTGCGGCGGTCACCGTCCTGAGCACCGGCGCTTCGGTGCTCGCCGGGCTGGTCGCCGGGGCCGCCGCGGTCAGCGCCGGAACGCTCGACGGCGAGTTGCTGGCGCTCGTGGTGCTGACGCCGCTCGCGGTGTTCGAGATCGCCGGCCCGCTGCCGGTGGCGGCCCAGCACTACGCGACGGCCCGGGCCGCACTGCACCGTCTCACCGAGATCTGGTCCACCCCGGACCCTCTGCTCCCACATGCGCAGACCGCTCAAGCACCGGAAACGGGCTCCCGAACCGAAACGCGGCTCGAAGGTGCCACCGCCGGATGGGCGCCGGGGCCGACCGCAACGCACGGGGCCGATCCACTGCCGCACGCCGACGGACGGGTACCGGAGATGCGGCTGGAAGGTGTCACCGCCGGATGGGCGCCGGGGCGGACCGCGGTGCGCGGGGTCGATCTGGTGCTGCCCGCCGGCGGCCGCGTGGCGCTGGTGGGGCCGAGCGGCGCGGGCAAGAGCACGGTGGCCGCGCTTCTGGTGCGGTTCCTCGATCCGCGGGCCGGGCGGGTGACGCTCGACGGGGCCGATCTGCGCGGGATCCCGGCGGACGAGGTGCGCCGTGTGGTCGGGTATCTGCCGGAGGACGCCTACCTGTTCGACACCACGATCGGCGAGAACCTGCGGATCGGGCGCCCCTCGGCCACCGGCGCCGAACTGCGGGCGGCGCTGCGGCAGGCCCGGCTCCTGGACTGGGTGGAGACCCTGCCGGGCGGGCTGGACACGCTGGTCGGGGAACACGGCATGGCCCTGTCCGGCGGTCAGCGGCGGCGGCTGGCGCTGGCCCGGCTGCTGCTCACCGACGCGCGGGTGCTGATCTTCGACGAGCCGACCGAGCACCTCGACGACGAGACGGCGGCCGCCCTCACCCGTGACCTGCTGACCGCGGCCGGCGACCGGACCGTCCTGCTGATCACGCACCGCACCGACCTGGACGGCCTCGACGTGGTCCACCTCGGACCCGGCCGGCCGTGAGAACTGTCTCGAACCGGCCGAAACAGCACTGACCCCGCTGGCCGAAAACACGGACGGCGAATGGCAGTAGGGCAATTGACAGCGGGGTCAGCACTGGGAGCGAGCCTGGGCATCTCCGCGGCCGGATCGGTGAGAGCGGCGGCGCCACGGGGACACTTCGTTATGGAGCCGTGACAAATCTGGCCTTGCGTACCCGGGGTAACGGGTAATTGCTCGCCCCCGATCTTAATGTCCGAAATTTCGGATACCTCGGCGGCAGAGCTCACCGTCAGTCATGTTGATCAAGTGATCTGGGTTACTGACGAGTAAACACGACCTCTTGTAGTCGCGGCCCGCGAGCGGCAGCATTTCGGGCACATTACGACCGCGACCATCGACGTGCCTCGCTGCGAAGTCGCCGGTCCACCATCGAAGAGGAGGTCCGCGTGGAGGAGGCGCAAAACGCGCCGGCGTACGGGCGCACCAACTGGCGCCGGTTCGCCGTTGCGGTGGGCGTGCCGACCGTTGTCGCCGGTGGCCTGGTGCTGGCCCTCGCCGAGGGAGCCCTGGCGGCGAACTTCACCGTGTCCGGCAAGCAGTTCAAGCTCACCGCCGACACGCTGGTCGGTACCGGCTTCACCCAGTACAGCGGCGAGTTGGAAACCCAGGACCCGGACTACCCGGGCGGCAAGATCCCGGCGGCCATGTCCGGCATCAAGTCGGCCACCCTGGTCGGTCTCTGCCAGTCCGTCGCGGTCGGGCCGGTGACCCTGCGTATCGAGGCCGGCAACGATGAGAACAACCCGGTGAAGGCGGAGAACCTGCTGATCGGCATGTCCGAGCTCGGCGGGAACGCCACCTTCGAGGACATTCAGATCGGCCTGGACGCCTCCACCATGACCCGCGACGGTGCGGAGAGCCACGGCGCTCCGGGCTCCTTCGGGCAGCAGTCCCGGACCGTCACGATCGAGAACCTGCGGCAGAAGGCGTACTACACCTCCGCCTCCACGTTCGTCCTCAACGGCATGAGCCTGAAGCTGCACGTCGGCGGCTCGCACGAGTGCTACCAGGACTGACCCAGTCTCACCGGGCTCGCGGGGCACGTCTCCGCGAGCCCGTCCGCTGCTGAGAACCCGAGGAAAGGACCGCCGTGCCGACGGAGAACTTCTGGGACCGGTTCCGCCGGTGGCGGCGTGCCCGGCCGTTCTGGGGCGGGCTCGTGATGCTGCTGTCCGGGCTGGAGATGTTCGTCAGCGCCAACCTGGAGCTGGACAACATCCAGATTCACATCGGGCCTCAGGGGTTCTACTCGTACCTGCTGCCGGTGATCATGCTGACCTGCGGGGCGCTGGCCTGGTTCACCCCGGCGCAGCGGCTGTTCTACGGGATCGTCGGGATCATCACGGCGCTGTACTCGTTCATCGGGCTGAACCTGGGCGGCTGGATCCTCGGCATGATGCTCGGGATCGTGGGCGGCGCCCTGGTGGTGGCGTGGGGAGCGCCCCGCGCCGGGACCGGCAAGCGGCCCACCCGGGAGATCCCGCCGGCGCCGGTGGATCCGACCATCGTTCCCGGCATCGGCCCGGAAACCGGGCACCACTCGCTGCACCGCAAGGCGCTGCTCATCATGGCGCCGCTGCTGCTGGCCGCCACCGTGGCGGTCGCCGGAAACCGGCCGGCCGAGGCGGCGGAGTGCCCGGAGGGTCTGCCGTCCCGTAAGGCGAGCGCCACGCCGACCACGACGACGGCGAAGCCGAGCGCCACACCGACCGTCACACCGTCGGCCGGCGCCTCCGCAAGCCCCACACCCACACCCACACCCACACCCACGCCGACGCCGACACCGACCGAGACCAGCGATCACCCGATCCTGGACGGCATCAACGACTTCTGGGAGGGCGTCGGCGACCTGATCGGCATCGGCGGCAACGACGACGAGCAGGAGGTGGAGCCCACCCCGTCGGCCTCCACCACCGCACCGGCCCCGGAAAAGACACCCACGACAACACCCACGACAACGCCCAATAGGACGCCCACAAAGGAGGCCACCTCCCACCCGGCGGAGGAGATCCCGTGCCTGGGCGCCCGGCAGGTCGGCCTGCTCGCCGAGGACGGCGACATCCCCCTCGCCAGCGTGAAACCCGGTGTGGTCAAGGCCGCCTCGGTGACCATGTACAACTCGTCGTACGACGGGGTCGCCGAGGTGCCCACCGCCAACGGCCCGATCCGGTCACTGAAGTTCACCATGGACAAGGTGGTGAACACGCCGTTCAGCCTCACCATCGACGAGCCGGGGAACGCCACCACGGTCATCGAGAGCGGCGAACTGGTCCTCGACGGCGACGTGGAGTTCTACAGCCCCACCTTCAAGGGCAAGCTGTTCGGGCTGATCCCGGTCACGTTCACCCCGGAGCAGCCGCCGCCGCTGACCCTGCCGGTGCTGTGGTTCACCGACGTGACGCTGGACCTGGCGTACGTGAAGTCGAACGTTCTCACCGCGGAGCCGCTCGACATCAACGAGAAGACCGGCTGACCGTTCCCTTGCCGGCGGCCTTCGCGGCGTACATCGCGGTGTCCGCCTGCCGCAACAACCCGGTGAGGGTGACCCGCTCCCCCGGCCCGGCCGTCGCCAGCCCGATGCTCGCGCCCACCGTGACGTCGTGCCCGTGGATCCGCATCGGCTCGCCGATGCGGCGCAGCAGCCGCCCGGCCACCTCCTCGGCGCCGTCCGCGCCGGCGAGCAGGATCGCGAACTCGTCGCCGCCGACCCGGCTGACCAGGTCGCCGGGGCGCAGTTCGGCGCGCAGCCGCCGGGCCACCACGATCAGGACGTCGTCGCCGGCCGCGTGCCCGAGGGTGTCGTTGACCGGCTTGAATCCGTCCAGGTCCAGGATCATGGCGGTCGCCCCGGTGTGGTCGCCGGCGAGCGTGACCGACGCCCGCGCCTCGAACGCCGCCCGGTTCAGCAGCCCGGTCAGCCCGTCGTGGTGGGCCCGGTGCTCGAGCGCCGACTTCTGCACCTCCAGCACGACGGCCATCCGGCCCACCGTGACCAGGGTCAGGAACTGCCGCAGCAGCACCAGCGTGAAACTGGCCAGCAGCAGCCACACCAGCACCGGGTCGAGGTGCCCGGTCCGGGTCTGGCGGACCGCGGCGAGCGTCACCGCGAACAGCACCGGCAGGTAGGGCAGCAGCGCCCAGGCCCGGAACACCAGCGTGTCGACGCCGTCCACGCCGGCCCGGGAGACGGCCAGGCGGCTGGACGCGGCCATCGCCCAGGCCGCGAGGATGTAGCCGCCGCCCACCCCGTTCGCCCACCAGGCGTGCCCCTCGAGGCCGTTGTGCGCGGCGACCAGCAGGGTGAGCGCCTGCACCAGCGTGGCCACCGCCAGCAGCTGCTGGGCGCTGGCGCTCTGCCCCGGCTCCGACCCGGCCAGCGTCACGAGCGCCACCACCGCGCCGAACACCAGCAAGGCGACCAGCGTCACCCGGTACCCCCACTCGGTGATCCGCTCGGCGCCCGCGCCGGCGAACACGTATGTCCAGGCCAGCGCGAACACCGCACCGAAGACCGCGGCCACGTCGATGGCCCGGCGCACTGCCGCGACACCACGCAGGCGCGGCCCGGCCAGAACCAGAGCGAGGGGTACGAACGACGCGGCGACCGTGGAGAGGACGACGCCCCAGGGTCCCGCCGCGGGCAGCACCGTCGCCCAGGCGAGCAGCAACACGTTCGCCACCGACCAGATTCCGCAGGCCACCGCGCCGCAGCCGAAGGCGAGCCGCATCCGCCGGGAGTTGGCCGGATCACCGAGGCGCCGCCGGTAGTGGACGGCCGCGTAGCCGCTCGCGGCGGCGACCAGCACGTCGCAGAGCCCCAGCCCGGCCGGCCCGGGAAGCATCGGCAGCAGGATCTGGACCGTGACGGCCACGAGCAGGCCCGCCACCAGCGCCGTCCGCAGTCGCATGCGCACCCCGGCTTCCCCAGCACCGCGGCTCGATGATCGAGAGGGCGAGTATGGCATAGATTCGGGTGCACGACTGTCCCACGACTTGGAGATCGCATCGTGTGCCGGAGCATCCATCAGCTGCACAATTTCGAGCCGCCCGCGACGCCGGACGAGATCCAGGCGGCCGCCCTCCAGTACGTCCGGAAGATCGCCGGAACGGCCCGGCCCTCGCAGGCCAACCAGGAGGCGTTCGACCAGGCCGTGGCGGCGGTCGCGGCGGCCACCGCGGAACTGCTGGCGAACCTGGTGACGAACGCGCCGCCGCGCAACCGGGAGGAGGAGGCGGCGAAGGCGCGCGCCCGGGCCGAGAAGCGCTACGCCTCCTGACCGTCCGTACCGTCGAGTACGCCCGTTCGGCTCACTAATGATCATTTCGGGCAAAGACGACAAAGACCCTGAATAGCCTTGTCAGTGGACGCATCCTGCACAGGTGGTGCGTGACCAGGGCAGACAGGGGGCGTCATGAACAAGGTATTGGCGACCGTGCCGATCCGGCGGGCGGAGTTCCGGACCACCGACGTCGCCGAGACCCATGAGATCCTCCGGCGTACGTATGTCGACCACCGTCCGCGCATGAGCGGTCCCACCGACGGCTTCCTGTTCCACTCGCGGACCGCGGCGGCCGGGGACCTCGCCCTCGACCGGCTGCGCTACCGCGGCGCGGTGGAGTCGGCCTCCGACCCGTTCGACTCGATCATCACGGTCGTCATCTGCGACGGCTGGTACCGGGTCGACACGGGCGGCGGAACCGTCCCGTTCGTGCCCGGGGATGCCTTCCTGGTACCGATCGGGACACCGTTCCAGGTCGCCTGGCAGGGCCTCGACCTGCAGAACGTCCGATTCCCCCTGGAGACGGCGGCCCGGGCGGCGGGCCGGCTCGGAGTGGACACGGTGGATTTTCGATTCGACGCGCCGGCACCGGTGTCGCCGCGGATGCGGCAGCACTGGATCGCCACGGTCAAGTACGTGACCGCGACCTTCACCGGCCCGGAGCCCGCCGTGGCGCATCCGCTGGTGCACGCGGCGCTCCTCGACCTGGTGGGCGCCACCGCGGTGGCGGTGTTCCCGAACACCACGATGACGACGGACTACACCCCCGGTCCGGGGCGGGTGCCGCCGGCCGCGGTCCGCCGGGCGATGGCGTACATCGACGCGCACGCCGGCGAACCGATCACCATCGAGGACATCGCCGGGGTCGCCAACCTCGGCGTACGGGGTCTCCAGGCCGCCTTCGCCCGGCACGGCGACACCACCCCGACCGGCTACCTGCGCCTGGCCCGCCTGCACGGCGCGCACCGCGACCTGCGCGACGGCGACCCGGCCCGCGGCGACACGGTCGGCGCGATCGCCCGCCGGTGGGGGTTCGCCGCGCAGGGCCGGTTCGCCGTCGAGTACCGCAAGCTGTTCGGCCGCTCCCCCAGCCACACGCTGCGCACCTGACCGGGCACGTCCCGGTGAGCGGTACGGCGGTGGGCCGTCCTCTGCGGAGGGTGCGCCGTTCGGCATGATCCGGGCGAGGTTTTCGCGCGGACGAAAGGACCACGACATGACCACGAATGCCGCTGCCCGCATCACGGTACGCCGGGCCACGGTGGAGGATCTGCCGGAGGCGGCGGTCCTGTTCGGCGGCTACCTCGAGTTCTACGGCAGGCCGGCCGACCCGGAGAAGGCGCTGGCGTTCCTGCGGGAGCGGCACGAGCGCGGCGAGTCGGTGCTGCTGCTGGCCCGCGACGAGAACGGCGAGCCGGCCGGGTTCACGCACATCTACCCGACCTTCTCCTCACTGTCGATGGCTCCGGTGTGGACGCTCAACGACCTGTTCGTGGCCCCCACCGCCCGGCGCACCGGCGCCGGCCGGGCACTGGTGCGGGCCTGCGTTGCCGAGGCTGAGAAGGCCGGGGCGATCGGTGTGCAGCTCCAGACCGCGCCGGACAACCACACCGCGCAGGCGCTCTACCGGGCCGAGGGCTTCGTGCCGGACGAGTTCGCCGCCTACTGGCTGTCGCTGCCCGTCAACGACTGAGCCAGGCGGTCAGCCCGTAGAGGAGCCGGTCCACCTCGCCGGCGGTGTTGTAGGCCGCCAGCCCCACCCGCAGCGCGGGCGCCGTCAGCTTCAGCGCGGCGAACGGCTCATGCGCGTAGAACGACCCGGCCGGCGCCAGCACGTCCCGGCCGGCGAGGAACACCTGCGCCTGCCGGGCGTCACGGCCATCGAAATTCATCAACAGCGTCGGCGTACGATCAATGGCCGTTGAATGAACCGTGACCTGGTCGCCGAGCCCGCGCAGGCCCGCCTCCACGCGCCCCCGCAGGGCCGTCTCGTGCTCGTGCACCGAGCGCAGCGAGTGTGCGAGCCGCTCCCGGCGACCGGCCGCCGTGCCCGGGTCGATGGCGGCCAGGAAGTCGACGGCGGCGGTGGCCCCGGCCAGCATCTCGTAGGGCAGGGTGCCGAACTCGAACCGCTCCGGCACGGTGTCCGGCGACGGCACCAGCTTGTCCGGCCGCAACGTCGCGAGCAGCGCCGGATCGGCGGCGAGCACCCCGCAGTGCGGGCCGAGGAACTTGTACGGCGAGCACACGAACAGGTCCGCCCCGAGCGCCGCCACGTCCACCAGGTGATGGGCCGCGTAGTGCACCCCGTCCACATGGACCAGTGCGCCCACCTCGTGGGCCGCGTCCGCGATCCGGCGCAGCGGCGGCACGGTGCCCAGCACGTTCGACGCGGCGGTCACCGCCACGAGCCGGGTCCGCGAGGACAGCGCCCGCTGGTAGGAATCGAGATCCAGCTCGGCGGTGCCCGGGTCGATCTCGATCCAGCGGACCGTCACCCCGGACCGCTCGGCCGCCTGGATCCACGGGCGCACGTTGCTGTCGTGATCCAGGCGGCTGACCACGATCTCGTCACCCGGCCGCCACGTCTTGGCCAGGTGCCGGGAGAAGTCGTAGATGAGCTGCGTGGCGCTGCGCCCGTACACCACCCCGTCGGCGGGGACACCGAGCAGGTCGGCGTAGGCGGCCCGGAACTCGGCGACCGCCCGCTCGGCGTTCAGCTCGGAGACGCTGACCGCACCCCGGTTGGACAGCGGCCCGGTCAGCGTGGCGGCGATCGCGCCGGCGACCGGCCGCGGCGTCTGGGTCCCGCCCGGCCCGTCGAAGAAGGCGAGACCACCCTCCAGCGACGGGAAATGGGCTCGCAGGGCGGTCACGTCGATGCTCATCAGCGGATCCTCACGGGGTGGACTCCTCGAAGAGCAGCAGCGTACGGGTACTGACGACACCGGGCATGCCCTGGATCTCGTCGAGCACCAGATGCCGCAGCTCGGTGTTGTCGGCGACCCGGACCAGCAGGATCACGTCGAAGTCGCCGCCGACCAGGCCGATGTGCACCACCCCGGGCAGCACCCGCAGGCGGGCCAGGATCTCCCGCCAGTTGGCCTGCCGCAGGTTGAGCGTCACGTAGGCGGCCGTGGTGAGCCCGGCCGCGACCGGGTCGACGTCGGCGTGGAAGCCGCGGATCACCCCGTCCTGCCGCAGCCGGGCCACCCGGGCGTACGCGTTCGCCCGGGAGATGTGCAGCGTCTCGGCGAGCGTCCGCATCGACATCCGGCCATCCTTCGCCAGCTCGGTGAGGATCCGCTGGTCGGTGTCGTCGAGCATCTGGCCACCTGTCTCGCCGGGCGGGTTCCGGATCGCCCGAGCCTGGACGTTCGGCTCCGGATAGCCCTCGAAGACGAAACATTATCTCGCGTTCGGCGCACCTGTGGTGATCGTTTGGCTTCCTGCACAGAATCCTCGCATGACACGTGACGCAGCTCTCCTGCTGCCGTCCACGGAGCCGGTGACGCTCATCGACCCGGACGGCAACCCCGTTCACGTCGGCCAGGACATGCCCGACCCACAGGCACTGGTCCACGCGTACGCCGCACTGATCTCCGCGCGGCGCTTCAACGACCAGGCGAACGCCCTGGTCCGGCAGGGCCGCCTGGCGGTCTACCCCTCGTCGCACGGGCAGGAGGCCTGCCAGGTCGCCTGCGTACAGGTCCTCGACCCGGGCGACTGGCTGTTTCCCACCTACCGCGACTCGGCTGCCATCGTGGCCCGCGGCGTCGACCCGGTGCAGGCGCTCACCCTGCTGCGCGGCGACTGGCACAGCGGCTACGACCCGCTGACCACCCGGGTCGCGCCACAGGCCACGCCGCTCGCAACCCATCTGCTGCACGCGGTCGGGGTGGCGCACGCGGCCCGGCTGCGCGGCGAGCCGACCGTCGTGATGGCGGTCTGCGGCGACGGCGCCACCAGTGAGGGCGACTTCCACGAGGCGCTCAACTTCGCCGCCGTCTTCCGTACCCCCGTGGTCTTCTTCATCCAGAACAACGAATACGCGATCTCCGTGCCACTGGCCCGGCAGACCGCGGCGCCCTCGCTCGCGCACAAGGGCATCGGGTACGGCGTGCCCGGCGCCCGCGTCGACGGCAACGACGTGGCCGCGCTGCTCAGCGTGCTCGGCGCGGCCGTGGACCGGGCCCGCGCCGGCGACGGCCCGCAGCTGGTGGAGGCGCACACCTACCGGGTGCAGCCGCACACGAACGCCGACGACCCGGGCCGCTACCGCTCCGCCGACGAGGTCACCCCCTGGCTGGCCCGCGACCCGATCACCCGGGCGGAGACCTATCTGCGGGGCCGCGGCCTTCTCGACGAAGAGAAGATCGCGGGGTACGGGGAAAGCGCCGAGAAACTGGCCGAACGCATGCGTGCCGGGCTCGGTGAGGACACCGTCGCCGACTACCGGGACCTGTTCGCCCACGTCTACGCCGAACCCACCCCGCAGCTGCTCGAACAGCGGGCCCTCGTCGCCGACGAGCTGTCCCGTGAGGAGGCCCGCTGATGGCCGCCGAGAAGCTCACCATGGCCAACGCGCTCAACCGGGCACTGCGCGACGCCATGCGCGCCGACGACACGGTGGTCATGTTCGGCGAGGACGTCGGCCCGCTCGGCGGCGTCTTCCGGATCACCGACGGGCTCACCGCCGAATTCGGTGAACAGCGCTGCTTCGACACCCCGCTCGCCGAGTCCGGGATCCTCGGCATGGCGATCGGGATGGCCATGAACGGGATGCGGCCAGTCGTCGAGATGCAGTTCGACGCGTTCGCCTACCCGGCGTTCGAGCAGCTCGTGAGCCACGCCGCGAAGATGCGCAACCGGACCCGGGGGCGGGTCGGGGTGCCGCTGGTCATCCGCGTGCCGTACGCCGGTGGCATCGGCGGCGTGGAGCACCACTGTGACTCCTCCGAGGCGTACTACGCGCACACGCCCGGCCTGCACGTGATCGCCCCCGCCGACCCGGCCGACGCGTACGGGCTGCTGCGCAGGGCCATCGAGTCCCCCGACCCGGTGATCTTCCTGGAGCCGAAGAAGCTGTACTTCTCCCGCTCCGAGGCCGACCTCACCCTTCCGGTGCCGCCGATCGGCAGGGCCGTGGTGCGCCGGCCCGGCACCGACGCCACCCTGATCGCGTACGGGCCGGCCGTGCCGGTCGCCCTCGAAGCCGCCGAGGCCGCCGCCCAGGAGGGCCGCAGCCTCCAGGTCGTCGACCTGCGCTCGATCGTGCCGTTCGACGACGAGACCGTGTGCGCGGCCGTCCGCTCCACCGGCCGGGCCGTCGTGGTCGCCGAGGCGGCCGGGTTCGCCAGTGTGTCGTCCGAGGTGGTGGCGCGGGTGACCGAACGCTGCTTCCACTCGCTGCACGCCCCGATCCGGCGGGTCACCGGCTTCGACATCCCCTATCCCCCGCCCAAACTGGAACACGTCCACCTGCCGTCGGTCGACCGCATCCTCGACACCGTCGACGACCTCCAGTGGGAGGACGCGTGAGCGCCCGGACCTTCCTGCTGCCCGACCTCGGCGAGGGCCTGACCGAGGCGGAGATCGTCCGCTGGCTGGTCGCCGAGGGCGACGTGATCACCGTGGACCAGCCGGTGGCCGAGGTGGAGACCGCGAAAGCGGTGGTCGAGGTGCCGTCCCCGCACGCCGGCCGGGTGACCACCCGGCACGCGGCCGAGGGCTCCACCCTCGACGTCGGCGCGCCCCTGATCACGGTGGCGGCGCCGGACGCGGCCGACACCTACCGGGAGGAGGAGCGCGCCGGCTCCGGCAACGTCCTCATCGGCTACGGAACCTCCCCGACCGCCGACTCCGGCCGGCGCCGCCGACCCCGGGGCCGGGACACCGCCGCCGTCGCCCCAGCACCGGCGAGCCGCCCGGTGCCGCCGAACCGCCCGGCGGCCGCGCCTCTGGTGCTGTCGCCGCTGGTCCGGCGTCTCGCCCGGGAGAACGGCGTCGACCTGTCCGGGTTGCACGGCACCGGGCCGGGTGGCGTGATCACCCGGCGGGACGTGGAATCAGCCACGCGGACGCCCGAACCGACGACATCGGCCGCCGGGGAGCGCCGGGTTCCACTGAGCGGGTTCCGCAAAGCGGTGTCGGCGGTCCTCACCCGCAGCCGCGCCGAGATCCCCGAGGCGACCGTGTGGGTGGACGTCGACGCCACGGCCCTCTGGGAACTGCGGGAGCGCACCCGCGACGACGCCGGATCGCCCGGGCTGATGGCCTACGTGGCGCGGTTCGTGGTGGCCGGGCTGCGGGAGTATCCGGTGTTCAACGCCCGGCTCGACACCGAACGCCAGGAGATCGTCGAGCTGCCCGGCGTCAACCTGGGCCTGGCCGTACAGACCGACCGCGGCCTGGTGGTCCCGGCCGTGATGGGCGCGCAGGCGATGACGACCACCCGGCTGGACGCGGCGATCCGGGACGTGACGGCCCGGGCCCGCCGTGGCGAGTCCACCCCGGCCGAGCTGACGGCGGGCACGTTCACGCTGAACAACTACGGTGCCTTCCGGGTCGACGGCAGCGCGGCGATCATCAACCATCCGCAGGTGGCCATGCTCGGCCTGGGCCGCGTCATCGATCGCCCCTGGGTGGTGGCGGGCGCTCTGGCCGTACGAAAGATCGCGCAGTTGTCCTTTGTCTTTGATCATCGGGTGTGTGACGGGGGCGCGGCCGCCGGTTTCCTGCGCTCGGTGGCCGACGCCATGGAGGACCCGCCGTCCGCACTGGCCCGTCTGTGACCCGGCGTCCCCGCTCAGGAGGGCGGGGACGCGGGCTCGGCGCTCCCGCTCAGGAGGGTGGGGGCGCGGGCCAGGGGGTGCCGGTCTCGGCGTCCCAGCGGCGGACGGTGACGCCATCGGCGGAGTAGAGCTGAGGACGGCCGTCAACAACCGCGGAGGTGACGTCGCGGACGTGGCGGCGGTGGCCGAACAGCGGTGGGCCGACCTCTTCGCCGGTCACCGCGTCGAAGCGGTGCAGCTGGCGCAGGCCGGTCACGGCCAGATAGGGCCGGTCGCCGACCCGGTAGACGCAGGAGGCAAAGGCGTAGCCGACGCTGTTCAGCGATCCGGCCGACTCGCCGGTCTCCGCGTCCACCCGCTCCACTTGCCCGTACTCCCGGCGCAGCACGAAGGTGCGGCCGTTCGCCTCGTAGCGGTCCGCAGTCAGGGGAAGCGGCGCCCGGGAAGGGACGCCGGACGGCTCGCCGGTCCGGGCGCCGAACCGTACGGTGACGCCGTCGCGGTACCGGATGTAGCACTCGCCGCCGAGGGTAGCGGTGTCCCGGACCTTCCACGCCGACGGGCGCAGCGGCAGGCCGGGCCGGCGCAGGAAGATCTCGCGCCAGGTGGTGCCGTCGAGGCGCCACAGTCGCGGGTTGCGGTCGCCAAGGTCGACGGTGAGCACACCCGGCCCGTCGCCGTCCACGAACGGGCGCACCGACATGCGGTCGTACCACACGAGGTCGTCGACGGTCAGGTGCGGGCGGTCCGCCGCCCGCGCCGGAAACCGGAAGTCGTGGACCGGGGTGCCGTCGTGCGTGCTGCGAAAGGTCAGGCCGGTGCGCTCATGGGTGACGAGCAGGTCGCCAAGGATCGTGAGCCGGTCGGTGGCACTGTCCACGAGCGGCCGGGCGACACCGCGCCAGCGGTGTTCGTAGGCGCCGCCCATCAGGTGCCCGGTGTCGATACCGGCCAGCAGGGCGGGAACCCCGTAGATCCCCGCGCAGCCGAGCCGGTGCGCCTCCTCCAGCAGCGGACGGATCACCTCCACCTCGGCGCGCAGGGCATCGACGTACGCGTCGAGCTCGTCGCCGGTCATGGTCGGCCGGTCGAGCGCCTGGTCGATCATCGACTCGACCACCTCCAGCGCGGCGGTGCTGCCGATGCCGGACGGGTCGGCCGCGATCCCGGCCAGGAATCGCATCGCGTACAGGGCCTCGGGCCGGAACCCGATGGGCTGGTTGTACGACTCCGCGTACCAGTAGTCGTTGTCGTGGTCCTCCAGGGCCTCGTAGACGCGGTCGCCGTTGGCGCCTTCCTCGGCCAGTTCCCGGAGGGCCGCCACCACCTCGGCCCCGCCCTCCGGTCCGAAGAGTTCCCGCCACGGCACGTCGTCGAGGCCGTCGTCCCATCTCATTCCCATCGGCCCCTCCCGCTCCGGACGTCGCGAGACAGGGTACGGCGTCCAGGATCAGACGATGGAGAGACGGTAACGAATATTGAAGGACGCCTTAGTCGGCGTTATGGTGACCGAACTGGACGGCGCGAATTAAATGATCACGGGGGGAATTGCCGTTCCCATGGAAACACCACGGCACCGGCATGATCTGAATGGACCGGTGGCCGACCGATAACGATTCCCGGCGCGCTGTCGAGAAGACCTGCCGAAAGGACAGTTCTCATGGACCCGCGCCGCGTCGTCACCGTCTTCTGTCTTTTAGCCGCGACATTCGCCGTCGGTCTGGAATCCCCATCCGCGTCCGGCGCGACCGCGCACGATCACCGGGCGCACGAGCACGCCGAGGACGACCAGCAACACCGGGAGCAGGACCTGGTCGGCACCCCGATGCGGGTCATCGAGCAGCGGACCGCGGAGAACGCCGATCGCATCCACCGCGAGACCGGCCGCCGGCCGGGCACCGCGCAGAGCCGGGCGGCCGTCGCCGACCCCGGGACCGCCGGTTCGTGGAGCCCGGTCGTGAACACGCCCGTGGTGCCGGTCTTCACCGCGGTGCTGCCCAACGGCAAGGTGCTGATCTGGGACTCGGTCGGCGACGACGCCACCGAGACCTATCCGGATCAGAGCTTCACCCGGGCCATGGTGTTCAACCCGGCCGACGACACGTTCCGCCGGGTCGACCTGGCGGGCAGCAACATCTTCTGCGCCGGGTTCGCGCACCTGGCCAACGGCAACATCCTGGTCGCCGGCGGGAACGCCAACCCGCAGCTCGCCGGGACGGTGCGCACCTACGTGTTCAACTGGCAGACCGAGACGTGGAGCCGTGGCAACGACATGGCCGCGGCCCGCTGGTATCCGTCGGTGGCCGAGACGGCGAACGGCGAGGAGGTCATCATCGGCGGCGGGCCGGCGACGGCCGAGGTCTATCAGACCGACGGCGCCATTCGGAAACTGGCCAATTTCACCAAGTACAGTGCGCGGGTCTATCCGTTCATGGGGTCGCGGCCGGACACTCAGCTCGCGTTCTTCGGACCCAACACGACCGGATACACGATCACCACATCCGGCGACGGGGTGATCACCGGAACCGCCACCCGGGATGCGATCAATCGTGATTACGGGAGCTTCTCCCCGTACGATATCGGTCTTTCTTTGGTCGTCGGTGGCGGCAATGTCACCGAGGACGGCGTGGCGAAGGTGCCCACCCGCACCGCGGTCGTGCTGAACGCCGACAACGGCACCAATCCGACGGTCACCGCGACCGGTGCGATGACCGCCGGGCGGCGTCAGCTCAACGCCACCGTCCTGGCCGACGGTTCGGTGCTGGCGACCGGCGGCATGACCAGCGCCGCCGTCAACGGCCTGGTCGACCTGGACCACGCCGTGACGACGGCCGAACGCTGGGATCCGGCGACCGGACAGTGGACGGTGCTGGCCGGTGCGAGCCGGATCCGCCAGTACCATTCGACGGCGGCGCTGCTGCCCGACGGTCGGGTGCTGACCGGCGGCGGCGGGATCTGCGCGGTCTGCATGACGGTGGGCTATCTGGAGAAGAACGTCGAGTACTTCACCCCGCCGTACCTCTACAAGAAGGACGGCAGCGGCGACCTCGCCGACCGGCCGGTGATCAGCGCCGCGCCGGCCGGTGTCAGCGTGAACGGCGTCTTCACCGTCACCAGCCCGCAGGCGGCCGGCATCAGCAAGGTCGCCCTGGTCGGCCTGGCCGACGTCACCCACGGCGTCGACCAGGGCCAGCGTTACGTGCCGCTGAAATTCACCACCTCCGGTACGACGCTGACCGTCACCGGCCCACCGACCGGCGGCGTCGCCCCGCCCGGCTACTACATGCTCTTCGTCGTCGACGCCGACGGCGTCCCGTCGGTCGCGAAGATCGTCCAGGTGGCGAAGGGCCCGAACCCGCTGATGAGCCCGTTCCGCAACAGCACCGGCCGCTGCCTGGACGTGCCCGGCTCGGCGATCGCGGCCCGCACCTACCTCCAGGCGTACACCTGCAACAACACCAAGGCGCAGGCCCTGACCAGGATCAGCGACTGGACGTGGCGGATGCTCGGCAACTGCCTGGACGTGCCGAACAGCAACTTCGCGTCCGGCCAGCGGATCTGGATGTTCACCTGCAACAACACGAACGCCCAGAAGTGGCGGTCCAACACCGACGGCACGATCCGCCCGCTCAGCAACACGAACCTGTGCCTGGCCGCCGCCTCCACCGCCAACAACGCCCAGATCAACATCACCACCTGTACGGGCGCCGCCCTGCAAAAGTGGACCTGGTAGCGGACATTGACACACGCCGCTGCGGGGATCCAGGTTGGATGGATGCCGGATCCCAAGCGTCAGCAGCAACTCCGGAACCAGCTGCGTGCGATCATGAACGGTCAGGCCTCCGCGTCACCGGACGAGATCATCGATCTGATGACCGGCCTGGCCGTCACCGTACCGGCCGATGACCCTCTTCTTCCCCTCCTGCTGACCAACCTCGGCGGCAGGCTCCGGATCCGCTATCAGGAATCGGGCGACCGAGCCGATCTGGATCGGGCCTGCGCAGAGACACGGGCAGCGGTGGACATGATCGCCGATGACCATCCCGACCGGGCCGCCTGCCTCACCAACCTCGCGACGGCTGTGTTGTTGCGCGCCGAGGTCACGGGCACCGAAGCAGACCTGGACGAAGCCATCGATGCGGCCAGGAGGGCGGTCCGCGCCACGAACACGAACGATGTCGTACGGACAACGCTTCTGACCCATCTCTCCAGCATGCTGCGGGAACGCTATCGGTTCACCGGCACCCTGGCCGACCTCGACGAATCCGTCGCGGCGGCCAGGAGGGCGGTGGACGCCACACCCGAACCGGATCCCCGTCGAGCGGCGTTCCTGATCAATCTCTCCAGCGCCTTACGGGCGCGGCACCGGCGCACCGGCGCCGCCGCCGACCTCGACGAGGCCGTCGCATGCGCCAGGGAGGCGGTGACAAGCTCGGACGGTCGTCCGGACCACCCTCGAAGCCTGAACACTCTCGGACTCACCCTGATCGACCGGTTTGAGCGAAAAGGCGCCGACGCCGATCTGGAGGAGGCCGTGAAAGCCATCCGGATGGCGTCGGCGACGGCACCCGCTGACGATCCCGATCGGGACGTTCACCTGGCAGCCCTCTCCCAGGTGATGGCGGTGCGGTTCGCACGCACAGGGTCCGACGCCGATCTCGCCGCGGCTGTCGAGGCCGCTCGCCGACAGCTCGAGGTCGGGCCCGACGGTCACCCCGATCAGGCCGCCGCCCTCGCCCGCCTCGCCGGCCTGCTTCGTAAACGGTTCCTGCGAACCGGCGACGGCACCGACCTGGAGAACGCCTTGAACGCCGCCGAGGGCGCGCTCGCGGCCACACCCGATCGGAACATCGATCGAACTGGATACCTCGACCTTCTCGGCGCCGTGTTGCACGCCCGATTCGGGCGCACGCGGGACGGAGCCGATCTGGATCGGGCCGTGGACGCGATTCGCGAGGCGGCACGGATGACGCCCGTCGGCCATCCGGAGGCGGCCGGCCGCCTCTCCGGTCTCGGATTGGTGCTCCTGGAGCGGTGTGCCGGCGACGATCTGCACGAGGCCGTCGGCGTCGGCCGGCAGGCGGTGGCCCTGAGCCCGACCGGTCACCCGGATCGGCCCGTGTACCAGTCCAACCTCAGCCGGGCACTGCGCACCCGGTACACCCGTTTCCAATTCGCCGGGGATCTGGACGAGGCCGTCCAGCTGAGCCGCGAGGCATTGCAGGCCACACCCGCCGGCCACACCGACGGTTTCTCCTTCGGATGTGTTCTCGCGGAGGCACTGTTCGAGCGGTCCGGATCGAACGGCGATCTGGTCGAGGCACTGAAGTACTGGTCGTGGGTGTACACCTCGGGGGCCGCGCCGACCTCGACCCGGTTCCGGGCGGCACGGAGCTGTGCGAACGTGCTGGCGACACACCGGAGATTCGAGGCGGCGCTCGAGCCGTACCGGGTGGCGCTCGAACTTCTCCCGCTGCTCGCGTGGCACGGCATCGAGCAGCGGGACCAGTTGCACATGCTGCGGACCTTCGGCGCGGAGCTGGGCCGGGACGGCGCGGCCTGCGCGATCGCCGTGGAAGATCCCGGCACGGCGTTGGCACATCTCGAACAGGGGCGCGGCGTCGCCTGGACGCACCTGCTCAACGCCCACACCGACCTGACCGAACTGCGGAAGGTGGCGCCCGAACTGGCCGCAGGGCTGGAACGATGCCGGATCAGGCGGTGATCGGGTCGCCGAGGGTGTAGCGGAGCAGGACGGCGCCGCGGTCGGACGTGATCGGCGGCTCGGCCAGGGTCAGCGAGGTGGGGACCGCGCCGCCGTCGAAGACCTTCTTGCCGACGCCCAGCACGAGCGGGTAGACCCACAGGTTGAGGCGGTCGAAGAGGCGCTCGCGCAGCAGGGTCTGCACCAGGTTGAGGCTGCCGATCACGTGCACCTCGTCGTGCTTGTCGCGCAGCTCGCGGACGGCGGCGGGCAGGTCCGGTCCGAGCTGCGAGGTGCCGGCCCAGTCGAGGGTGGGGCTGCCGTGCGAGGCGACGTACTTCGGGATGCTGTTGAACCGCTCGGCGATGACATCGTCCTGGTGCGGCCAGTACCCGGCGAAGATGTCGTAGGTGCGGCGGCCCAGCAGCAGGGCGTCCGTGGCCAGGATTCCGGCGATCACGTGCTCGCCGACGGTCTGGTCGGGTTGCGAGAACTGCCATCCCCCGTACGGAAAGCCGTCGGGGTCCTCGTCGCGCCCACCCGGCGCCTGGCCGACCAGATCGAGGGTCGTGAAGAGGTCGATGTGGATCGTGCCCATGGTCTTCTCCCTGCGTTTCGGGGTCGTCGTCATAGAAGACCGCACTCCGGCCCGGAATTCATCGCCGCAAGTTGTCAATTATTTATTGACAAAATCGCCATTGACCCCGCCAAACCGGACACCTAGCGTTGAGCCCCAACGACTCAACCCAGGAGGATCGTCAGGTGAAGTGGAGCCGGAACGCGACGGCATATCTCGGATCGGTTCTCGTCTCCAGCTTCGGCAGCAACGCGATGATGCTGGCCGCCGGCATCTGGGTCATGGCGCTCACCGGGGACAGCAGCCTGGCGGCCTGGGTCGGCTTCCTGGTCTGGGCGCCCACCCTGGCCGGGCCGGTGATCGGGGCCGTCGTGGACCGCGCGCCCCGCCGCCAGCGGGTGATGATCGGCGCCAACACGGTGATGGGCCTGCTGCTCCTGCTCCTGCTGCTGGTCGAGACCGACACACAGGTGTGGCTGATCTTCGCGGTCATGCTCTGCTACGGCATCAGCTTCGTGATCCTCGACGCCGCCGAGAACGCGGTCCTGCCCGCCGCGGTCCCGGCGGATCAGCTCGGCGACCTCAACGGGCTGCGGATGTCAGCCTCCGAGGGTGTGAAACTGGCCGCCCCGCTGCTCGGCGCGGGCCTGTTCACCTGGCTGGGCGGCGCCGGCGTCGCCGTACTGGACGCGGCCACGTTCTTCGTGGCGGCCGCGTTGTGCCTGCTCATCCGCCCCGGGCGGATCGAACCCACGCCGGCCGCGGAACCCTGGCGGCAGCGAATCGCCGAGGGCGCCCGTCAACTGTGGCGGCATCCGGTCCTGCGGCGGATCATCCTGTCGACGTCGTCGCTCATGTTCCTGGTCGGGATGGCCGGCACCACGGTCTTCGCCGTGGTCGACGAGGGCCTGCACCGGACGCCGGCCTTCGCCGGTGTGCTGATGACGGTGCAGGGCGCCGGATCGGTGGCCGCCGGCCTGCTGGCCGGACCGTTGCAGCGCCGGATGCGGCCACACGTGTTCGCCGGGACGGGCATCGCCCTCTTCGCGGCCGGTGCGGCGTTACGCTGCCTGCCGTCACTCACCCCGGTACTCGTCGCCGCACTGCTCGCGGGCCTGGCGGCGCCGTGGGTGCTGATCACCGGCGCGACCGTCCTCCAGCGGGAGATCCCGGCGGCCTACCTCGGGCGTGTCTCGGGCACCGTCACGCTGCTCAGCTTCGCGCCGGGCGCGATCGGCCAGGCGACCGGCGCAAGCCTGCTGGCGGTCGCCGACTACCGGCTGCTACTCGGCGGCGCGGCCGTCGCCGGCCTGGCGACGGCGGTGCTGTGCCTGCGGCCGGTGCGGGCGGAAGCCCCGGCCCCGGTCCGGTGAGTCCCACTGTTCAAAACCGGCCATTGTGGTCAAGGTCCGCGTTTCGCTTCCGCTTCCATTTCTCGTACGCGTGTCGCCGCCCCGTTTCTATTCGTCCCGTTCCGCCCGCCCGGCCCCTCTCGCTGCCCACTCCAGTCTGTGCCGCCCCCGCCGGGCGTAGACCGGTTGGCCACTCCCGCATATTTCTGCCGCTCCCTCTGAGCGGGTGGTCACGGTTTGCTTCCCAGGCACCGGGGCTGCCCGCTCCCAGCCGTCACGCCGCTCCCTCCGAGCGGGTGGTCGCGCTTTGCTTCCCAGGCACCGGGGCTGCCTACTTTCGGCCGTCACGCCGCTCCCTCTGGGCGGGTGGTCGCGCTTACCCGAGGGTGGGCGCGCACGGCGGCGGTGTCGTGGTCGCCTACGTGCCCTATCGCGGCGATGGCCGCCCACGTGGCGGCTTTCGTGTGCGCTCACCTCCGAAAGCCCGACCGGCCGGCACTCCGCGTAAGCGAGGGACCCCGTTCACCGGCCTTTGTGGAAGATAGAGGTAGCCAGAGAACCTGTTTCTCGGTTGTGGGTGGCCACGATGTCGAGTCGCGCATTCGGATGGCCGCGGCATCACCACGACCCACCGGCGATCTTGGGCGATAGTGGCCGTCGGGCCGATCTTGATTCCTGGTCGCTGCCCGGCAGCCAACCATCGCCCATGATCCATTTTTGCTGGAAGACCTTGGGTTACCAGATACATCCAGGAGTCTTCTCCTTGGGTGTCTGCGGTTCTACGTCAAGCGCCCGGTCGGGCGAACCGCCAAATGGGGGCGCCGTCCGCCGCGCTAGGCGGAAATGGGGCTTTCGCCGGAAACAGGCGCCCGTTTCGCCCGCTTTGCACGCCGCTGTTGTGCGATCTTGAACGATTTACCACCCGAGGCGGCGGTAAATCGTTCAAGATCGCTCCGAGTGACGCGTCCTGCTGTCGAGGGATTGCGGATTCGGCCGTGGGCGACCAAGAAGAAGACTCCCAGATAGCCACAAGAAGAAAGATCTGCCGGGTCTTGCCTTACGCTCCCTCGGTCAGATTCGAACTGACACCGGTACGCATTAACAGTGCGCTGCCCTGCCGGTTGGGCGACGAGGGATGGAGTGGAGCCGACGGGATTCGAACCCGCACCTTCCGACTTGAAAGGACGGTGACCTGACCGTTTAGTCGACGGCTCCACGTGTCCGGCGCCGGCGTCGAACCGGCGGCCTCCGTCGTGTCAGGACGGTGCCCAGACATCGAGCTGGCCGGACGTGTGCTGGTGGGCGGAATCGAACCGCCGGCCTTCGAGTTATCGGCTCGATGCTCTGACCGACTGAGCTACACCAGCCTCGCACCGACGACGGGATTCGAACCCGCGATCTTCACCTTGACGGGGTGACGGGGACTCCGGACTCCCCTGCGTCGGCATGTGTTCTCCTTTCGAGCCGAAGGGCGGACTCGAACCGCCTGCCTGCCGCTTACGAGGCGGCCGCTCTACCCGGTGAGCTACAACGGCGTGCTGTTGCGCTCCGAGACGAGGATTCGAACCTCGAACCTCCCGGTCCAGAGCCGGGCGTGCTGCCTGTTGCACCATCTCGGAAAGTGACCGGCCATATGGCCGGCCGTGTCGTGGACCAGGCGGGATTCGAACCCGCGACCTCCGGATTGAGAGACCGGTGAGCACTCCTGGCTGCTCCGCTGGTCCTTGCCGTGCGCACCCACCCGCGGAATCGAACCGCGCACCCCCCGGGCTTCAACCGGATGCTCCGCCGTCTGAGCTTGATGGGCTTGTGAAAAAACGCGAATAGCAGGGGTGACAGGATTCGAACCTGCAACCTTCGGATTTGGAGGCCGCTGCGCTACCGAATTGCGCCACACCCCTATGTGGAAAACAGTGAAGCCGCCTTCCCCGGGTCCGGGAGGCGGCTTCGGCGCTGGGCGCTTCCGCGGGCGCTAGCAGCGCCTCCCGGGCTGGGATTCGAAGTTGTTCACCTGCTCATCGAAGGCTTCGATGACGACGGCGACCGAGATCGTATCGGTTTGCCAGCGGTTCATCGGAAGCTCCTCGAGTCTGTTGCGGTGTGTTGTGAGGACGACGATAGTCAGCGGTCGCCGTACCGCGCAATTCTATTTTCCGAAATGATCAGCGTGATTCGCGGAATGCCCCGTTGAGCAGCAGGTCGATGAGTTGCCGGCGGTCCGGTTTTTCGACGGGGCGGCCGGGCCCGGCGGTCCGGCCGAACAGCAGCCGCAGGTAGGCGTCGGCGAGCACGTCCGTGGGCAGTCGCAGCCGGTCACCGTCGGGTTCGAACAGTGCCACGACGGCCTCCCGGGTGGCGGCCTGCGCGTCGTCGCGCCGGGAGGGGCCGTCGGTGGGCGCGGGTGGCCGCCGGTTCGGGAGGCCGGAGGCGTGCAGTCCGCCGAGGACGGTGCCCATCCGGTCGAGGTAGGCGTCGAGGGCGTCGGCGGCTTCGAGGAGCCGGTCGGCCAGCGGGAGGGTGAGGTCGATGGCGCCGAGGTCCTCCAGCGCCACGGTGGGGTCGAGGACGGTGGCGATGCAGGCCTGGAGGACGGCGTCCTTGTCGGCGAAGACCCGGAAGACGGTGGCCTCGCCGATGCCGGCGGCCCGGGCGATCTGGGCGGTGGTGACGGCGGCGCCGTGCTGGGCGATCAGCGGCAGGGCCGTCTGAACGATCATGTCGCGACGTCGGTCGGGGCTCATTCCCGGCGCGCGGCGCCGGCTAGTGGGTGC
Source organism: Actinoplanes lobatus (assembly GCF_014205215.1). NCBI lineage: Bacteria > Bacillati > Actinomycetota > Actinomycetes > Micromonosporales > Micromonosporaceae > Actinoplanes > Actinoplanes lobatus. The sequence goes on along the minus strand of NZ_JACHNC010000001.1, from coordinate 5,682,408 downwards.
GTCTGTCATGACAGCGACGGTACGGAGTGAGCACTCACTCCGTCAAGGGTCAACAGCGCGACGCCGGCGGAAGACGGCGGCCAGGAGGACGGGGGTCAACGACGCCAGGCATGCCGATGGACAGCGGCGGCCAGGCAGACGGGGGGTCAACGGCGCCAGGTCACCCGCAGTCCGGGGTGGACGACCGCGGCCAGGTAGACGGCGCCGCACGCCCACAGGGCCGTGGCCAGGCCCGCGGTCAGCATGGCGGCGCCGGCCAGACCGCCGAACGGGATCCCGGCCCACGCCCAGGCGACGATCAGGGTGCGGACCCGGCCGCGCATGTGGTCGGGGACCCGCTCGGCCTCGACCGCCTCGACGATCGGGCAGGCCGCGCCGCTGCCGAGCCCGGCCGCCGCGAAGACCAGCAGCACGACGGTGGGCGGCGCGTCGGCGGCCAGCACCACGTACCGGCTCACCCCGGCCACGATGATCGCCACCAGGAAGACGGTCCGGCGTGGAAAGCGGGCGCCGATCCAGGCGGCGATCGCGGCCGTGAACACCGCACACGCCCCGAAGACGCCGCTGAGCAGGCCGACGAACGCGACCCCGTGGCCGTGCCCGTGCGCCCACACCGGCAGCAGCACCGTGAGGAACGCCTGGTCCAGGAAGTTCGTGACGACGTACATCAGCACGATGGCCCGCAGCGAGCGATCGCGGTGCAGGAAGCCCGCGCCGTCGCGCAGCTGCCGCAGGTAGCCGTCCGGCCGGGCCGCACGGGATCGGCCCGCGACCCGCTGCCCGGTGGCGCCGATCAGGGCGGCGGCGGCGAAGAGCACGGCGACGGCCCAGAGGGTACGGGCACCGAACGCCGCCACGAGCACTCCGGACGCCAGTGGCCCGGCGCTGGTGGCGGCCCGCTCGATCACCGTCGCCATGCCGGTGCCGCGCTCGATCGGCTGGCCGGCGTCCTCGGTGGCCCCTGGCAGCAGGGTGTGCTTGGCGGCGACGGCCGGCCCGTCGGCCGCGCCCACGCAGGCCATGCAGAGCATCACCATGAGCAGCGGCGGCCCGGGCGTCGCCGCAAGCAGGATCATGGCGACCGCACTGATCGCGTCACCGGCGACGCTGATCCGCCGCGCGCCGAGCCGGTCGATCAATGGCCCGACGACGACCTGGACGATGACGTACGGCAGTGCCTGGCAGAGCGTCACGAGCCCGGCCTTGGCCGGGTCACCGGTGCTGGTCAGCAGCAGCCATGGGATGGCGATGAGCAGCATCCGGTTGGCCGACAGCGCGCAGGCCTGGGAGCCCAGGACGACCGCGAGTCCCCGCCAGGCGCGACCGGTGTCCGCGGGGGCCGGTGAGGGTTCCGGCGTGACCACGACGCGCACCGCTTGATCGGTCACGACCCGGCTCCCGCGATCCACTTATCCCCGTCGATGCACATCCGCTTGATATTAGTAGCGATGAGCACACTGTCAGTAGTGGACGGCGACATCGGTGGCCTCCTTCGCTTCCCCCTCGACCGATCGGAACCGATTCGTGGGGCGGCGCCGCGGCGGATGCCCCGATCGCCCGGCCGGTACATAGGGGACCGGCGGACAATCGACCGGATACGCCGGGATCAGTCGCCGAGGCCGCTGCCGTCCGTGGTGACGGCGCGGGCGACCCGCTCCAGGTGGGCGCGGACGGCCACCGTCAGGTCGAGGGTTCCGCCGCTGAGCACCCATTGCAGTTGCAGGCCGTCGCTGACCGCGATGCACTCCCGGGCGATGGCCGTGCAGTCGGTGTCCGCCCGGAACTCGCCACTGTCGACCGCTCGCCGCAGCCGGGCCGCGAGGCTGTCGACGGCGTCGTCGTAGCGCTCGGCGAACAGCCGGTGCGCCGGGCTGGAGGTGTCCGCGGCCTCCGCCGAGACCAGCACGAACAGTTCGATCAGCCCGGGTTCCTCGAGCTGCCGCCCGGTGATCTCGACGAGCCGGCGCAGCACCCCGGCCCCGGTGGCGCCGGGGTCGACCTCGTCGAGCCAGCGGGCCGCGGTGAGGATCCGGCGTTCGACGACGGCGAGCAGCAGATGCTTCTTGGACGGGAAGTGGTGCAGCAGCCCGCCCTCGGTGATGCCGACGTCGGCGGCGATCCGCGCCATCGCGGTCCGGTGGTAGCCGCCTTTGGCGAAATGCCGGACGGCCGCCTCGAGGATCGCCTCCCGCCGGGCGATCCCGACACGGTAGCTCCCTGGTGATCGCCGCGGCATGGCCGTCACCGTAGCGCAGCACCCTGCCCGGAACCCGGCTCGGTCCCGTTTGCCCTGGTGAGGCCCGGGTACACCGCGAGCATGGGGCAAACTGACACGGCGGTGGTCGCGCGCCGTACGCTCGTCGTCATCGGGATCGTGCTGGCCACCGCGGCGGTGCTGCTGCTGGCCTACCACACCCGCCAGGTCCTGACCTGGATCCTGATCGCGGCGTTGTTCGCGGTGGCGCTGCACCCGGCGGTCGGCTGGGTGACCCGGCGCGGTGCGTTCGGCCGGCGCTGGCTGGCCACCCTGCTGGTGTTCCTCGCGGCGTTCGCCCTGCTCGGCGGTCTGATCACGCTGTTCGTGGTGCCGCTGGCCCGGGAGGGCGCCCAGTTGATCACGAACTTCCCGCAGATCGCCGACGATCTGCGGGCGGGCCGCGGTCCGGTCGGCGGCCTGGTCGAGCGGTTCCATCTGATGGAGTACGCCGAGAACAACGCCGACCGGATCCGTGACTACGCCGCCGGCCTGGGCGCGCCGACCATCGCTCTCCTCGGTTCGGTGGCCACCGGGGTGGCCGGCGTCGTCACCATCTTCGTGCTCTCCTACCTCATGGTGCTGGAGGCGCCGAAGGTCGTTGACGGGTTCCTGGCCCTCTTCCCGGAGCGCCGGGCCGAGCACATCCGCCGGGTCGGGCACGACTGCGCCAGGACGGTCACCGGCTACCTCACCGGCAACCTGCTGATCAGTTTCGTCTGCGGCGCGCTCACCTTCGTCACCCTGCTGATCATGGATGTTCCGTACGCCGGCCTGATCGCCCTGTTCGTCGGCGTCGTCGACCTGATCCCGCTGGTCGGCGCCACCCTGGGGGCCGTCGTGGCGAGCCTCGCGGCGTTCACCCAGTCGACCACCGCCGGGATCGTCGTGCTGGTGTTCTTCGTGCTGTACCAGCAGTTGGAGAACCACCTGCTGCAGCCGGTCGTCTTCGCCCGGACGGTGCGGCTCAACCCGCTCACCGTGCTGGTGGCGATCCTCCTCGGGGTGGAGCTGGCCGGGATCCTCGGCGCGCTGCTGGCCATCCCGGTGGCCGGCATCGTGCAGATCCTGGCCCGGGACGTCTGGGACACCCACCACGGGCGGCCCAAACCGGAGCCGACGGTCGGTGAGGAGCGCGTGCCGGTGAGCGGCGACGAGGCGGAGCGGGCCCACACGGCGGGCGCGGACGCCGTACACGCCGCCTACACCCCGGCCGAGACGCCCGCGACCCGTACCGGAACTAGCGCATAGCCGCCGCGAACACGTCGCGGAAGCGCCGCACGAAGGCCTTCTCACGCCGGGTCCACGCCAGGCACTCGGCCGGCGACGGCCCGGCGGTCACCGCCGGCGCCTGCTCCCAGAACCGCTCGTTGCGTTCCAGCCGCTGCTCGACGGCGCCGGGCAGGTCGCGCCGCCGGGCCGCGGTCAGCCCGTAGGCGTCGGCCAGCACCCGGACCTGGCCGGCCTGGCGCGCCGCGTCCCCGCGCTCGGGCTTCGACGAGATGCACCACGACCAGGCCAGATAGCCGAGGTCCTCGAGCGGGTCGCCGGGCGCGGCGAAGTCGAAGTCGATGAACGCGACCGGCCGCCCGTCCCGGAAGACGGTGTTGTTCGGCCCCGGATCGTGATGGCAGACCACCCGCCCGTCGCCGGCCAGATCCCGGCTCGCGTCGTGCATCCGCCGCATCAGCGCCGCCGCCGCGGCCACCTGCCCGTCGTCGTGGGCGCGCCACTTGGCGGGCACCTCGCCCGGCAGGAACGTCAGGATGTCGCGGCCCAGATCATCGCGCCCCAGATGGCGCGGCGCGCCGTCGAAACCGGCCGCGGCCAGGTGCGCCAGCAGGGTGGCGGTGAACGCCGACGCGGGCGAGGCGGGACGCCGCACCGTGTCGCCGATCCGCACCACCCCGGCGGTCAGGCGGCCACCACGGAGGACCTCCACCGGAGTCACGGTACGCGGGTGACCGGAACCACAGGCGAAGTTATTGATCTTTCAACATCTGGCGCGGATGCTCGTATGTGAAACTTCAACAACTTCGGAGGCGGGCATGACGGTGACGACGACGACCGCGGCGCGGATTCGTACCCGGGTGACGGTGCCCCTGCGGTTCCCGGACGGCTACGCCACCACGGCCGAGGTGTTCACCTTCCACGGCCTGTCCGACGGCCGCGAGCACCTGGCGCTGGGCCTGGGCGACTGGCGCGCCGCGATCGCCGGCGGCGGGGCGCCCCTGGTCCGCCCGCACAGCGAGTGCCTGACCGGCGACGTCTTCGGCTCCGAACGCTGCGACTGCGGCCCACAGTTGCGCGAGGCCGCCGAGCGGATCAGCGAGGCCGGCGGCTTCCTGCTCTACCTGCGCCAGGAGGGCCGCGGCATCGGGCTGTACGCGAAGCTCGACGCCTACGCCCTCCAGGACACCGGCCTCGACACCTACCAGGCGAATCTGGCGCTGGGCCACGGCGAGGACGAGCGGGACTACACCCCGGCCGCGCAGATGCTGACCGCGCTGGGCGCCGGCCGGATCCGGCTGCTGAGCAACAATCCGGACAAGGCCGCTCAACTGGACGCCCTCGGTGTGGAGGTGGCCGACCTGATCCCGACCGGGGTGCACCTCTCCGAGGCCAACGCCCGCTACCTGTCGGCCAAGGTCGCGCACACCCACCACACCATCGACCTGCCGCTGGCCGGCTGATCCGGACCGGCCGGAATCGTCGATCCGGGCGGCGGCGCGCCGATGAGACGTCGCCACCCCTCGCCGAAGGGACCCCCGCATGGCCTTCACCTACGACGTCGACCGGCGCTGGCTGACCACCGCGATCGACCTCTCCCGGCTCTCTCCCCCGTCGCCGAGCCACTACGCGGTCGGCGCCGTCGTCGTCGACCGGCACGGCACGGCGCTGGCCACCGGCTACACCGGCGAGGTGCACCCGGCGTACCACGCCGAGGAGGCGGCTCTCGCCAAGCTGGCCGACCGCCGCGACCTCGATCTGGCCGGCGCCACCATGTACAGCTCGCTGGAGCCGTGCACGACCCGCCGGTCCCGGCCCACCTCGTGCACGCATCTGATCCTGACCGCCGGGATCGGCCGGGTCGTGCTGGCGTTGCGCGAGCCGTCGCTGTTCGCCGACTGCGAGGGTGTACGCATCCTGGAGGACGGCGGAGTGACCGTGGTCGAGCACCCGGGCCTGGGCGATCTGGTCCGGGACGTGAACGCCCACCTGCTCGCGCCGGTGCGCTAGGAGATCGAGGAGGATGAGCCGGTGACCGACGCCTCACCCGTACGGTGGCTGACCGGCGCCGAGCCGGAGGCCTGGATCAACCTGGCGCAGGTGCTGATGATGCTGCCCACCGCCCTGGACCAGCAGTTGCGCCAGGACGCCGGCATTCCGCACGCCTACTACCAGATTCTGGCCACGCTCAGCGCCGAGCCGGGCCGGGCCATGCGGATGACCCGGCTGGCCCGGCTGACCGGGACCACCACGACCCGGCTGTCGCACGCGGTCAGCAATCTCGAACAGCGCGGCTGGGTGCTGCGGCAGGCCTGCCCGAGCGACAAACGCGGCCAGATCGCGCAGCTCACCGAGGCCGGGATGGCGGCGCTGCGGGCGGCCGCGCCGGGCCACGTGGCCGAGGTGCGCCGCCTGGTCTTCGACCACCTGACCGCCGAGGACGTCGCCCGGCTGCGCGACATCACCGCCAAGCTGGTGCCGCCCCTCACAAATAGTAAATAAACTTTACCCATCGGGGTCGATCGAGCAAAGATCGACGGATGTGGACCACCGGATTCACCCGTTACTTCGTCGCCCGGGCCGTCTCCGTCTTCGGCGACGCGATGCTCACGGTGGCGGCCGCGCTGGCGGTCGGGCGGATCCACGGCGCCACCGGGGTCGGGCTGGTGCTCGCCGCCTGGATGCTGCCGATGCTCGGGTCCATCCTGTTCGGCGGGGTGTTCGCGGACCGGTTCGGCGCCCGGCCGCTGATGCTCGGCGCCGACCTGGTGCGGATCGTCGCCCAGAGCGTCGTCGCGGTCGCCTTCTTCACCGGCACCCCGTCGCTGGGCCTGCTGATCGCCTGCGCGGCGGTCAGCGGCGCGGCCGCCGCGATGTTCCAGCCCGGCGTCAACAGCATCGTGCCACTCGTCGCGAGCGATCCCCACAAGGCCAATGCCGTCATCCGTACGGCGGTCGCGATCGCCGAGATGCTCGGCCCCGCCGCCGCGGGCCTGATCTTCGCGTTCCTCGGGCCCGGTCCGGTGTACGCGGTGGACGCCGCGACCTTCGCGATCAGCGCCCTCTGCCTGGCCGGCCTGCGACTGGGCGAGGTCCCGCGCACCTCGTCGTCGACGATCCGCGACCTGAGGGAGGGCTGGCACGGGTTCCGCGCCCGGCGGTGGATCTGGTCGGTGGTCCTGGTCTGGATCGTCTACGGCATCTTCCTGTTCGGCCCGCTCATCCCGCTCGGCGCCACCCTGGTCAGCGAGGATCTGGGCGCCACCGCGTACGGCTGGATGCACTCCGCCCTCGGCGCCGGAACCGTCTGCGGCGGCATCCTGGCCCTCCGGCTGCGGCCCGCCCGCCCGCTCGCCGCCGGAGCCGTGGCGATGTTCGCCTTCGTGCTGCTGCCACTGGCCATCGCCCTGCACGCGAATCTGCCGCTGCTGCTGGCCGCGGCCGCGGTCAACGGCCTGGTCTGGGCGTTCTGGTCGGTCCAGTGGCAGACCAGCGTGCAGACCCAGGTACCGCCGGACATGCTGAACCGGATGACGTCGTACGAGGTGCTCGGCTCGACCGGCAGCCTCCCGATCGGTCAGGCGCTCGCCGGGCCGGTCGCCGCGGTCGTCGGCGCGGAACTGGTTCTCGGCTCGTCGGTGCTGGTCGGCGTCCTCGGGTGCGCCGCCCTGCTGCTCATCCCGGCGGTCCGCGAGCTGGGCCGCGCCCCCGCACCGGAACCGGCGCGGGCCCGGACATAACATGCGGAAATGGCCTTCCAGATCAAGCGGGTGCAGGACGATCCCGATCCGGGCGACGGCTACCGGATCCTGGTGGACCGGCTCTGGCCGCGCGGCGTCTCCAAGGAGCGCGCGGCCCTCGGCGAGTGGGCCAAGGACGCCGCGCCGAGCACCGGGCTGCGGCAGTGGTTCCACCAGCACACCGGCGAGTTCGCCGAGTTCACCCGGCGCTACCGGGCCGAGCTCGACGCCAACCCGGAGGCCGTCGCGGCGCTGCGCCGCACGGAGCACGAGCGCGGCACGGTGACCCTGCTCTACAGCGTCCGCGACACCGTGCACAATCATGCCCTCGTGCTCGCCGACTATCTGGGGTCCTGAACGTGTCACTGCTCTGGGAACAGCACTGCTGCCTGCCGCTGACGTCCGAGGCCGACCTCGGTGAGCTGGACCGCTACCGCCGTCCGGGCGGCAGCTACGTCTCGGTCAACGTGGGGTACGCCCCGCACGGCTACGACGAGGTCATCGCGCTGCTGGCGGACTGGCGGCCGCGGATCGAGGCCGACGAGCGGTTCGTGCTCGCCGCCGGGCTCGCCGACCTGGACACGGCCCGCGACACCGGACGGGTGGCGGTCGCCTTCGACCTGGAGGACTCGGGCCCGCTCGACGGGCGGCTGGACCGGGTACGGGAGTTCTACGACCTGGGCGTACGGACCATGCTGCCGTCCTACAACAACCGCAACGCGGCCGGCGGCGGGTGCCTGGACGAGACCGACGAGGGGCTGACCGCGTACGGCCGGGATCTGATCCGTGAGATGAACGCGGTCGGCATGGTGGCCGACGGCTCGCACTGCGGCGCCCGTACCGCCCTCGACATCAGCGACGTCACCACCAAGCCGATGATCTACAGCCACTCCTGCATGCGGGCGCTGTGGGACCACCCGCGCAACATCACCGACGAGCAGGCACGGGCGTGCGCGGCCACCGGCGGCGTCGTCGGGATCACCGGCATCGGCATCTTCCTGGGCCCGAACGACGCGTCGGTGGAGGCTTTCGTTCGGCACGTCGACTACGCGGTCGAGCTGGTCGGGCCGGAGCACGTCGGCCTGTCGACGGACTTCTCGTTCGACTTCGAGGACGCCAACGCGGCGATCCGCGACAACCCGGAGCTGTTCCCCGACTGGTTCACCCGCTGGGGCCCGATCAACTTCACCCCGCCGGAGGGACTGTTCGCGGTGGAGGCCGCGCTGCGCGACCGCGGCTACCCGGCCGACGCGGTGGCGGCCATCCTGGGCGGCAACTTCCGCCGCGTCGCCGCCCAGTGCTGGACCTAGCGCCTGTTTCGGAAGGGATGACTGGGCTGTCCCCCTTCCGAAACAGGCGCTAGAAGAAGTTCCAGTAGCGGTACTCGGTCACGATGTGGAAGCCCATGTCCTGGTAGATGGACAGTCCGGCGGGCGTGGCCTGGAGGACGGCGGTGCCCGCCCCGGGGACGGCCCGCACGGCGTGCGCGGTGACGGCCCGGCCGAACCCGTGGCGGCGCTGCTCCGGGCGTACCCCGACGAAGTAGACGCCGACCGTGTCGGCGTGCTGGACGCTGACGCTGACCGCGACCACCCGCCCGGCGTGGCGCCCGAGATGGAACCGGAACGCCGGGTCGTCGAAGGCGCGCGGGCTCACGAGCGGCCCCAGAACCGCCGGATCCAGCCCGTAGGACGCCCCGGCGCAGTCGATGAACTCGCGCAGGTCGTCCAGGCCGGCCGCGTCCGAGGTCTCCAGACCGTCGACGGGGTCGTCGAGCGGCCCGGCCGGACGGTTGAGCACCGGGTACCGCGGCTGCATCGGGACGCCGTGCCGGGCGGCGAAGGCGTCCGCGGCCGGCGACTCCCGCTCGGCGTAGAGCCGCCAGGGCAGCCCGTGCCCGGCGAAGTACTTCCCGGCCCGGTCGAGGGCCGCCTCCTGCCCGTCGCCCGGATCGAGGTGCAACTGGTTCCACGAACCACCCGGGAGCCCGGCCCGGACCAGCAGCCCACCGGGGATCTCCAGGCTTTCGCCACCGCACACGCGGGCCAGATGCCGCCAGAACGAACGGTGGTTGACGTGCGACGCATCCCAAGACATCGGTCGATTCTCTGGCATCGACAGACTTCGACAGTATGATCCTCCGGGAAAGCGCATTCCTGGAGGTTGATGATGGGTTTAGCAGCAGTTCTCGCCGCCGTGACGCTGGCACTTCCACTGACCGCGCAGGTCCCGCCGGGCACCACCGCCCGGCCGGTCCTGTCGGCGGCCGAGGCGGCCCCGTTCACGGCCGCGAACTATCTGGGCTTCTCCGGCACGTACGCCGCGCCGGTGGCCGACCCCTGGCGGCCGCACCCGATCCGGACCCCGCGCCACCCCGATCTCGTCGTCGGCGGGCACGGCTTCGCGACCGTGCAGGACGCCGTCGACGCCGCCTACCGGACCGGCGGCGAGAAGCGGCTCTGGATCGCGGTGCGGCCGGGCACGTACACCGGCACGGTCTTCATCCCGGCCGGCACTCCCCCGCTGACCATCTACGGCGCCGGGCGGGCCGAGGACGTACGCCTGGAGTTCACCATCGACGCCACGGTCACCCCGGCGCAGTGGGCCGCCCAGGTCAACCCCGACGGCCGGTACGCCGAGGGCGACCCGGCCTGGCCCATGTACCAGTCGTGCGCCACGAAGACCAGCGCCACGGCCGGGCTGTGCGCCACGGTCGTCTGGGCGCAGAGCACCGACCTCCAGCTGAAGAACCTGACGGTCACGAACACGCTGCTGGACACCGTGGACCGGGGCACCCATCAGGCGCTGGCGCTGCGCACCGACGCGGACCGCACCCAACTGGAGGGGCTGCGCCTGATCAGCCGCCAGGACACCCTGATGACCAACGCCGACGACGTGCTCCGGATCGCCCGGGTGTCGGTGCGCGACACCTACGTCGAGGGTGACACCGACTTCGTCTTCGGCCGGGCCGCCGCTGTCTTCACGAACTGCACGTTCCGCCTGGTGTCCAGCCGCAAGCCGTCCGGTGGCGTGATCTTCGCACCGAACACGGCGCCGGCCTACCCGTACGGATTCCTGGTGACCCGTTCCCGGATCGTGGCCGACGACGGCTACGCGGCCGCGCCGACCGGCCGCCTGGGCCGGGCCTGGGACCAGGGCGCCGGCGCCACCGGCTACCTGCCCGGCATCACCGCGAACGGCCAGCTGGTGATCCGCGACAGCCTCCTGGGCGCGGGCTTCGACACGGCGGCCCCGTGGGCGCCGGCCGCGACCACGGCCCGCCCCTTCTCCGCGTCGATCGAGGAGGGACGGGACCTGAACGACGTGTACCACAACCGGCTGTGGGAGCACGCCGACCACGGGCCGGGCGTCAGCTGATCAGGGCGAGCAGCCGCGGGTCGCTGGGCCAGGTGCAGCGCTCGACCTCCTCCTCGGTGCAGGTCAGCAGGGCGACGGTGACGTGGGTGTCGCTGCGCACGAGGACCCGCCACGTCCCGCCGCTGTCCTGCCATCGGGTCAGCACCTGTACGGCCTCGGAATCCATGCCCCCATCATCTCGTCACCCGGTGCGCAGGGTGGTGGCGGTACGGGTCCGTGCCGCCCACCCGGCCGGCAGCATCGCGCCGAGGACCGCGATGACCAGCCCGCCCAGCCCGAACAGCAGCAGTTCGCCCGGGCGGTAGACGTGCGGCCTGGTCGAGCGTTCGTGAGCGGTCAACTCTGACCGCTATTGTCGGCGGATGACGACGACACCCGCCCAGAGCCGGCCCCGGGCGGACCGGACCCGCGAGTCCCGGTCCCGGATCCTGGACGCCGCGGTCACCTGCCTGCTGCGGGACGGGTATGCGCGAACCAGCACCATCTCCATCCAGGCCGAGGCCGGGATGTCGCGGGGCCGGATGCTGCACCAGTTCCGGTCGAAGGAGGAGCTGCTGGTCGCGGCGGCGCACCACATCATCGAGGCGCAGCTGGCCGAGCCGGTGCCGGGGCCGTGGACCGAGCGGATCGCCGAGGCGACCGGCCCGGGCGAGCGGATCGCCGTGGTGGTGGACTGCCTCTGGGCGACGTTCCGGGAGCCGAGTTTCTGGGCGGCCACCGAGCTGTGGGTGGCGTCGCGGACCGAACCGGCGCTGGCCGGGGCGATCCGGCCGGCGGAGAAGCGCCTGGGCCGGGCCATCTGGGCGCGGATGGACCAGCTGTTCGGCCCCGACCTGGTGGGCCGGCCTCTCTACCTGCCGGTACGCCCGGTGCTGTTCACCAGCATGCGGGGCACGGCGCTCAGTTACGCCTTCGACGCCCGCGATCCGGCGTCCGAACCGCTGCTGGAGCACTGGAAGGAGATCGCCCGGCACGCGCTGCTCAGTTGAAGGCCATAAACAGACAGCCTTGACTGTTTCTGTCCGATGGGGTGAGACTCTGACGGTCCGGCAATGCTGCCTGAAGGAGTCTTTCGTGAGACTGTCCCAGCACGACGTCGCCCTCGTCACCGGCGGCGCATCCGGTCTCGGCCTAGCCACCGTGCAGGCCCTCGCCGCCGAGGGCGCCCGGGTGGTGATCGTCGATCTACCCTCCTCCGACGGCAAGGACGTCGCCGAGCATCTCGGCGGCGCGGCCCGGTTCAGCCCCGGCGACGTCACCAGCGAGGAATCCGTGACGGCCGCTCTCGACATCGCCGCCGAACTGGGCGACCTGCGGGTGGTGGTGAACTGTGCCGGCATCGGCACGGCCGCCCGGGTCCTCGGCAAGAACGGACCGTTTCCGCTGGACGTCTTCCGTCGTACCGTCGAAGTGAATCTGATCGGCAGTTTCAACGTGATCCGGTTGGCCGCCGAACGCATCGCGGCCACCGAGCCGGTGGACGGCGAGCGTGGCGTCATCGTGAACACCGCGTCGGTGGCGGCGTTCGACGGGCAGATCGGCCAGGCGGCGTATTCGGCCTCGAAGGGCGGCGTGGCGGCGATGACCCTGCCGATCGCGCGGGAGCTGGCGAAGCCGCTGATCCGGGTGGTCACCATCGCGCCCGGCCTGTTCGAGACGCCGATGCTGGCCGGCCTGCCGGACGAGGCCCGCGCCTCGCTCGGCGCGCAGGTGCCGCACCCGGCCCGGCTCGGTAAGCCGTCCGAGTTCGCCGACCTGGCCGTGAGCATCGTGCGCAACCCGATGCTGAACGGCGAGACGATCCGGCTGGACGGCGCGATCCGGATGGCTCCGCGATGACCGGGCCGCTGAGCACCCGGTTCACCGAGGTCTTCGGCGTCCGGCACCCGATCGTGCAGGGCGGCATGCAGTGGGTGGGCCGCGCCGAACTGGCCGCGGCGGTCTCCTCGGCCGGCGGCCTCGGCATGATCACCGCGCTGACCCAGCCCACCCCGAAGGACCTGGCCACCGAGATCGAGCGCTGCCGGAAGCTCACCGACCAGCCGTTCGGCGTGAACCTGACGATCCTGCCGACGATCACCCCACCGCCGTACGACGAGTACCGCCGGGTGATCGTCGACTCCGGCGTCACCATCGTGGAGACGGCCGGGTCCAATCCGGAGCCGCACATGGCGATGTTCCGCGAGCACGGCGTGCGGATCATCCACAAGTGCACGAGCGTCCGGCACGCGCTGAAGGCCGAGAAGGTCGGCGTGGACGCGGTCAGCATCGACGGTTTCGAGTGCGCCGGGCATCCGGGCGAGGACGACATCCCCGGCCTCGTGCTGATCCCGGCGGCCACCGCCCGGCTGGGCATCCCGGTGCTCGCCTCCGGTGGGTTCGCCGACGGGCGCGGCCTGGTGGCGGCGCTGGCACTGGGCGCGGACGGCATCAACATGGGCACCCGGTTCATGTGCACCGCCGAGTCGCCCATCCACGAGAGCGTCAAGCAGGCCATCGTGGCCGGTGACGAGCGCGGCACCGAGCTGATCTTCCGGCAGTTGCGCAACACGGCCCGGGTCGCCGGCAACACGGTCAGCCGGGAGGTCGTCGAGATCCTGCGCGGCGGCGGCACGTTCCCGGACATCGCCCAACTGGTCGCCGGATCGCGTGGCCGGAAAGTGTTCGAGGACGGCGATCTGGACGCCGGGATCTGGTCGGTCGGCATGGCCCAGGGGCTGATCGACGACGTGCCCACCTGCGCCGAGCTGCTCGACCGGATCGTCGGCGAGGCGGTCGACATCATCGAGAACCGGCTGCGCACCCGTACGGCGGTGGCGTGATGACGTTCATCGACTGCCATCGCGACGGGCCTGTCCTGCGGATCACCCTGAACCGGCCGCACGTGCTCAACGCCGTCACCGAGGGCGTGCTCGACGATCTGGCCGAGCTGATCACCGAGGCCGGCGACGATCCGGACGTACGCGTGCTGGTGCTCTCCGGCGCGGGCCGCGCCTTCAGCTCCGGGGCCGATCTGACGGTCGGCGACTTCTCCTCGCCGGCCGGCACGGTCGAGGCCGCGAACCGGGTGATCCGCGCCATCCGCGCCGTGCCCCGCCCGGTCGTCGCCGCGGTGCACGGCCCGGCCGCCGGCGTGGGCTGCTCGATCGCCCTGGCCTGCGACCTGGTGCTGACCTCGACGTCGGCGTTCTTCCAGCTGGCGTTCGTCAACGTGGGCCTCATGCCGGACGGCGGCGCGACCCTGCTGGTGCCGGCGAACATCGGCCGCGCCCGCGCCATGAGCCTGGCCCTGCTCGGCGAACGGCTGCCCGCCACGACCGCCGCGCAGTGGGGCCTGGTCTACCGCGTCGTCGAACCCGAGCAGCTCCGGCCGGCTCTCGACGAGCTGACCACCCGGCTGTCGCGGGCCGCGCCGCTGGCCCTCGCCGAGACCAAACGCGCGGTCAACGCGGCCACGCTCGGCGATCTGGAGGACAGCCTGGCCCGCGAGCTGACCGGCCAGTCGGCGCTGCTGGAGAGCGCCGACTTCCACGCGGCGGTCACCGCTTTCGCGGAGAAACGCACGCCCGACTTCGTCGGTCGCTGAGAGAGACCACGCACGCGGGCGGGTCAAACCCAGAAGAGCGCCGGTGTACGGGGTGGGCACGCCCAACCGCAGGCCGATTCCCCTCTTCGCGGGCCGCGAACGGCGCCCTCAGATTACCGAAACCGATAGAAACATTCGCAGCTTGACGGCCCCGAAATAGCGGCTTAACGTTCGCGCCACCGCTCGTTCCATTCACCCCCGTCCCCCTGCGAGGCATGATGAAACGATTCACACTGGCTGCTCTGGTAGCGATACCGGCCGTCATGCTGGCCGCGCTCCCCGCCGCGGCCGCCGCCCCGACCGTCACCCAGACGTCGACCACGGTGCTGACCACGAGTGGCCGCACCGCGCTCACCTACACCGGCTACATGAACGGCGAGTCGTTCCAGCAGGACGGCATCGTCACCTACCAGGGTTGGCAGTACTCCGCCTTCTGGGATCAGAGCGGCTATGTGAACCTGTCCCGCCGTCAGGTGCCGTCCGGGACCTGGTCGAATCTGCGGCTCACCGACTACGTCACCACGTCGACCGATTCGCACAACACGATCAGCATCGGGATCGCGCCGTCGGACGGGACGATCCACCTGGCGTTCGACACGCATTCGTCGCAGTTCCGCTATCGCAAGTCGGTGGCCGGGCTGGCCACCGCCGCTTCGTGGTCGACCGCGAGTTTCGGTGCCGTGCAGACGAAACTGACCAGCACCAGCATGGACGTGGTCACCTATCCGCAGTTCTTCGCCCACCCGGACGGGACCCTGCAACTGGCGATCCGGACCGGGTACAGCGGCACCGGCGACGAGGTGCTCTACGAGTACAAGTCCGGGGCGTGGAGCTACATCGGCGAGTTCATCGACGGGACGACCGCGGGGAACAACGCCTACCTGTTCGGCATCGAGTGCGACAACTACGACCCGGCGGCGCCGCTGCTGCACGTCACGTGGACGGTGCGGGAGACGTCGAACGCGAGCACCAACCACGACCTGTACTACGCGTACAGCAAGGACAAGGGCCGCACCTGGCGCAACAACGCGGGCACCGTCATCGCCACCACCGGCAGCACGCCACTGGCCTCGAACGCCGCCGGGCTGAAAGTGTGGGCCATCGATCAAAACCGGGGGCTGATCAACCAGGAGTCGCAGGTCGTCGACGCGGCCGGCATCGTGCACGTGCTCGCCTCGCACCTGCCCGCCTCGGCCGCGAGCAACACCGACTTCACAGCCGCGCGGGAATCCGCCGTACTCGTTCACTATTGGCGGGACAAGGCCAGCAAGGTGTGGCACCAGACCTACACGCCGTTCCTGGAACGGTCCGCCCGCGGTGACATCGCGGTCGACGCCAAGGACAACCTCTACGTCGTCAGCGGTGACTCCTCGACCCGGAAACTGCACATCCAGACCGCGTCGAAGGCGTCCGGCTGGACCGACTGGGTGATCCGCTACACGTCGTCGGCCGTCTACTACTCCGACCCGCTGATCGACCACCAGCGCCTCAAGACGCTCGGCACGCTCAGCTTCTTCGCCCCGCGTTACGGCGGCAGTCAGATCGACGTCCAGGACTGGAGTGTCAGCGGCTGAAAGACCTTCAAAACCGGGTTCGGGTACGCGTACCCGAACCCGGTTTTGAATGTGTCAGTGAGCCGGACGGAATCGCAGGCGCAGTTTCGACGGAGCCCTGGTGAACAGGCCCTGGAGCACCGGCGCGGCGGCGAGCTCGATGTCCTCCATGGCGTCGAGCAGGTCGTTCGCGGCGATCTCGACCTCGGTTTTGGCGAGCATCGCGCCGACGCAGAAATGGCGGCCCAGCGAGAATCCGGTGTGGTTGGCGGCGGCCGTGTAGGCCTTGGAGAAGTCGAGGTCCGCGCGGGCGACGTCGAACCGGTCGGGGTCGGAGTAGCGGCGCGGATCCCGGTTGGCGGCGGCGATCAGGCAGATCACAGTGGCGCCTTTCGGAACGGTTCCGCCGGACAGTTCGACGTCCTCGGACGGCTGCCGCATGATCATCTGGACCGGCGGCGAGTGTCGCAGCGTCTCGGCGAGCGCGTTGCCGATGAGCGACCGGTCGGCGCGCACCTTCGCCATCTGCCCGGGGTCGCTGACCAGGTTGAGCATCATGTTGGCGAGGGCCTTGTCGGTGGTCTCGCCGCCGGCGACCAGCAGCAGGCTGACGAACGCCTTCACCTCCAGATCGGACATCCGCTCGCCGTCGATCTCCGCGGTACCGAGCAGCGACAGCAGGTCGTCGCGGGGTTCGGCGCGGCGTTCGGCGATGCGCGGCAGCAGGTACGCCTGGAGTTCGTCCCGGGTCCGCAGCCCGTTCGCGGCGACCGTCTCGTCCTGGGTGAGGTTCGACAGGAACGCCATGATCGACGTGTACCAGCGGCGGAACAGCTCGTGGTCGCTCTTCGGCAGGCCGAGCATGTCGACGATGACGTTGATCGGGAAGCGGGTGGTGAACGCGTCGACCAGCTCCACCTCGCCGTCGCCCCGGAAGGCGTCCAGCAGCTCGCGGCTGTTGCGCCGGATCACCGGGACGAACTTCGTGGTCAGCTCGCTGCCCTTGAAGGCCGGGGTGACCAGGCGCCGGTGGATCGAGTGCTCCCGGCCGTCCATCTGCAGGATCGTGCGGCCGTGCACCGGCTCCAGCTGCCAGCCGTAGTTGTCGCTGGTGAACACCGGGTCCTTGAAGGCCCGCTCGACGTCGTCGTAGCGGCTGATGACGTAGGCGTTCATGCCCTCGTGAAAACTGAGCGGATCGGTGTCGCGCAGCGCCGCCCAGACCGGAGCCGGGTCGGCCAGGCATTCGGGGGACAGGATGTCGGTGACGGTCATCGGAGCCCTCTCGCCGATGCGAATTCTGACTAACTTTTTCGTAGCCGACCAATCGAGGCCGGTCAACCCGATGTCGCCCACGCGACGGCGCTCCGGCACGGCTCGGCTACGCTCCCGTCGCGCCACGTATAACCTGGCTGCGGTAACCTGGCGCAGCGATCTATGTCAATGCGGTCAAAATTGGTATTGGGAGCGCTCCCGAACCGTCCTGAAAGGCTGTTCCCATTTCCGACGCCACCACGACCCGCCCAGACACGGCAGCGGACGAGACCGGCCCGGCCGAACCCTCCGATCGGCTCACCCGGCTCCGGACCGCGGCCCGCCACGCGGCCCCCGCGATCTACCTCTACCTGCTGCTGCGCACGATCAGCCTCTGGGTCATGCACATTCTGGCGTCCCACGCCGCGGTCCGGTCCCCGGGCCGGCAGGTCTTCCCGGACGGGTCGATCAACAACCAGTGGCGAAGCTTCACCTCGATCCTAGACGCGCTGCTCTCCTGGGACGGGCGCTGGTACGCGAAAATCGCAGGTGGCGGACTGGGCGGCCCGGTCGGCGCGGTGGACGCCGACGGCATCCCGTACGAGATGCGCCTGGTCTTCTTCCCGCTCTACCCGTGGCTGGCCCGCCCGCTGACCTTCCTGGGCATCTCCCCCGAGGTCGCCTGCCTGATCGTCTCGTTCGTCTCGGCGATCGCGGCCGCCTGGGGCCTGTACGCCATCGGCCGTCACGTCCGCGACCACCGCACCGGCGTCATGCTGGCCGCCGTCTGGGCCGTGGTGCCCGCCGCCATGACCCAGAACGGCGCCTACACCGAATCGCTGTTCACCGCATTGGCCGCCTGGGCGCTCTACGCCGTACTCAAGGAACGCTGGCTGATCGCCGGTGCGCTCGCCTGTGCCGCCGGGCTGAGCCGTCCCACCGCCGCCGTGCTGATCGGCACCGTGGGCCTGGCCGCGCTGGTAGCCGCATTCTCCCGGCGCGGCGGCTGGCGCCCCTACGCGGCCATGGCCCTGGCCCCGGCCGGGCTGCTCGGCTACATCGCCTACGCCTCGGCCAAGCTCGGCGGTTACGAACGTTACTTCAGCATTCACGAGAACACGTTCGGCGCGCGCTGGGACTATTTCGAGAACACCTGGAACATGTCCACCGACATCCTCATCGGCGTGGACGACGACAACTCCCAGAAGCCCATCCGGGTCCTGTCCCTGCTGATCCTGGCCGGTTTCATCCTGCTGCTGGCCCTGCTGGTCAGCCGGGCCCCGTGGCAGCTCACCGTCTTCGCGGCCGTCATGCTCATCATGGCCACCGGCTCCCGCACCCACATGTCGATGGTGGGCCGCCACCTGCTCCCCGCGTTCCCGGTCCTGCTGGTGCCGGCCCTGCTGCTGGCCCGCCTCAGGAACCGGGACCTTGTCATCGTGCTCGGCACCCTGGCCCTGCTGTCCGGCTGGTACGCGGGCTGGCTCCCGTTCATCTCCGGCCAGGCCATCTGACCCCCTTTTCCGGTACGCCTACGTGCGCCACCCGGCGCAGACGGCGATCTCCTGCCTACTCACGCCCCTCGCCGCGCGGGACGCGGGACGCGGGACGCGGGACGCGGGACGCGGGACGCCGGACGCCGGACGCCGGACGCCGGACGCCGGACGCCGGACGCCGGACGCCGGACGCTCTTGAACGATTTACCACCGTTTCGAGTCTTCTTCTTGGGTATTTCGCGGTTCTACATCAAGCGCCCGGTCGGGTGAATCGCCGAATGGGGGCGCCGTCCGCCGTGCTAGGCGGAAATGCGGCTTTCGTCGGAAGCCGGCGCCCGTTTTGCCCGCTTTTCATGCCGACGTTGTGCGATCTTGAACGACTTGCCACCCGCAACGGTGGTAAATCGTTCAAGATTGCTTCGGTGACGCGTCCCGCTGGCGAGGGATTGCGGATTCGGCCGTAGGCAGCCGAGAAGAAGACTCTTTCGGGTGGCAAATCGCTCAAGATCGCACAACGTCGGCAGAAAAGCGGGCGAAACGGGCACCTGTTTCCGGCACAAACCGAAACAGGCAACCACCCCGCGCCGACTGGGCGGAACAGCCCTGCCGGGAACGGGACGGCGTCACTCGTACCGGAAAGTGGTTTTCAGCAGGCGACGCGGGTGCGGCCCGACTTGTTGCCCCACTTGCAGGTGTCGTGGGTCTTGCCGGCCTTGGTGCGCAGCGTGGCGGTGTCGCCGGTGTTGTTCCAGACGTAGTTTCCGGAGCCCCAGTACAGGTGGGTCTTCGTGTTCGTGCCCTTGCCGGTGTGCAGGTAGACCTTGCCGCCGTTCGCGGCGATGGTCACGTTGCCGAAGGTGTACGTCTTGGACTTGTCAACAATTGACCAGCCGGACAGGTTGACGGCCTTGCTGCTCGTGTTGACGAGAGCAATCCACTCAGCATTGAGGGACGTGTTGGAGCGGGTGTCCTTGCCTGGGGAGTCGTACTGCGTGGAGTGGAATCGCAGGGCGGGTGCGGCGGCCTGGGCCGGAGTGGTACTGACCAGGGTGGCGGCGACCGCGATGACGGCCCCCAGGATGGTACGGCGCATGAAAGCTTTATCTCCTCGTGTCCGAGACGGAAGACCGCATTCTTGCGCGCTCACCGGTGGAGCGGCGACGGACGCCGGGTCCGCCGATCGACCACTTTTCCGCGCCGAAAGCCGGCGGACGCCGTAAATCAGCGGATGCCGCAAGTCAGCGAACGGCGAAACCAGCGAACGCCGAACGCCGGCAGACACCACAGATCAACAGACGCCGCACGCCAGCGGACGCCGCACGCCAGCGGACGCCGCACGCCAGCGGACGCCGCACGCCAGCGGACGCCGCACGCCAGCGGACGCCGCACGCCAGCGAGCGGCGCACGTCAACGAGCGGCGCACGCCAACGAGCGGCGCACGCCAACGAGCGGCGCACGCCAACGAGCGGCGCACGCCAACGAGCGGCGCACGCCAACGAGCGGCGCACGCCAACGAGCGGCGCACGCCAACGAGCGGCGCACGCCAACGAGCGGCGCACGCCAACGGATGCCGGGAGTCAGAGGATCTCGACGTAGCCGGCGGTTCCGTGCACGCGGATGCGCTGACCGTCTTTGATCAGGGTGGTGGCGTTCTCCACGCCGACGACCGCGGGCAGGCCGTATTCCCGGGCGATCACCGCGCCGTGGGTCATCAGCCCGCCTACCTCGGTGACCAGGCCGCTCACCGTGACGAAAGCCGGTGTCCAACTCGGGTCGGTGAACGGGGTGACCAGGATGTCGCCGGGCGCCAGGTCGGCGTCGGCCAGGTCGTGCAGGACGCGGGCCCGGCCCTCGACGGTTCCGGCCGAGACGGCCAGCCCGGCCAGCGCCCCGGGCGGCAGGTCGGCACGCCGGTAGACCCCGGTGACGATCTCGCCGTCCGAGGTGAGGACCCGTGGCGGGGTGAGCGCCTGATACGTCCGGAACGCGTCCCGCCGGTCACGGATGAGCCGGGCGTCGGCGTGCTTCGTCCGTACGATGTCGTGAAGTTCGTCAATGTTGACGAAATAGATGTCGTCAACATTGACGAGGACTCCGGCATCGACCAGACGTCGAGCCTCCTCCAGAAGCGCCAGTTTGTAGATGAAATAGCGGCTGACCAGGTGATACTTCGGGTATTCGCGGTAGCCGATGAAAGTGCGGACCCGGTCGATCATCCGTTTCGTCTCGGCGGCCTTCGCCTCCCCGTCCGGGAGTTCCCGCAGCCGGGCGAGCACCTCCCGCTCCTTGCGGGCGGCCTCCCGCAGGCCCTGTTCGACGCGGCGGGCGTGGGCACCGGGTTCGGCGTTGCGAATGTTGCTGAGGATCATCGGCACGATCGCGAGGGGGTGTTCACTCCACCGCGGCCGCGTGATGTCGATCTCGCCGACGCAGCGCATGCCGTACTCGTCGAGAAAGCCCTGGATCGCGGCGCGCGCCGGCTCCGGGAGCCGGTCCAGGAAGGCGTCGTCCCCGGCCCGCGACAAAAGATCGACGACTTCGGGGTACGGGCGGAGCGCGTCCGCGACGTCCAGGAGCGCCATCCCCATCTCGGAGGTGACGTTGCCGGGGGCGGACAGGCTGAGCGTGTCGGCGGCGCTCTTCTCCCCCAGCCAGGCCTCCAGGTTCTCGTTGAGCCACCAGGTGCCGTCCATCCCGGCCATGATCGCCTGCATGTTCCGGGGTTCGAAGAGGGTCCGCCGGATGCCCCGGATGTCGGCGATGACGAAGTCGATCAGCTCCGGCCCGGACAGCCCCGCGATGTCCTGTTCGAGCGCCGCCAACTCGGCCTGCCGCAGCCGGATCAGGTCGGCGACGATCGCCGGGTCGGTCTCGATGGGTTCCGGCCGGTCCAGGCCCGGGGTGCGCGGGACCTCCTCCGGCGGCGGCGGTAGGAAGCCCTCGCGGTCGAGGACGGCCCGCAGCGCGTCGCCGATCAGCGGATCCGACCTGGTCAGGGCCTCGGCCAGGGCCGCGCCGACGGCCGGTGACGCGAGCCGGCTGGTCACGTCGACGAACAGGCGGCCGCCCGCGTCGACCATCGGGCCGGGCGAGGTCAGCTTCCACACCGACAGGCCGAGCGGGGCGATCGCCTCGGTCATCATCTGCTGGTGGCCGACCGAGACGTACACGTGATTGTCGTCGTCGGTGGTCTCCGGGACGGGGAAGAGCGTGGTGATCGGCCGGCTCTGCACGATCGCGAACCCGTCGGCGTCCAGGCACCACTCGATGTCCTGCGGGCCGCCGAAATGGGCCTCGATCCGCCGGCCGAGGTCCGCGAGACGTAGCACCTCGTCGTCGGTGAGGACCGGCGGCGCCCCCAGCGACGACCCGGCCTCGCGATGGTCGGAGCCGTCGGAGCCGTCCGGACCGTCCGGGCCGCCGGGGCTGTCGGGACCGC
Source organism: Actinoplanes lobatus (assembly GCF_014205215.1). Lineage (NCBI taxonomy): Bacteria > Bacillati > Actinomycetota > Actinomycetes > Micromonosporales > Micromonosporaceae > Actinoplanes > Actinoplanes lobatus. The sequence continues at coordinate 5,660,478 of NZ_JACHNC010000001.1, read as the reverse complement.
CGGGGCTGTCAGGGCTGTCAGGGCTGTCAGGGCTGGCGGGGCTGGCGGGGCTGGCGGGGCTGTCAGGGCTGGCGGGGCTGGCGGGGCTGTCAGGGCTGGCGGGGCTGGCGGGGCTGTCAGGGCTGGCGGGGCTGTCAGCGATCGCCCGGGCCGTGACCGCGCCGTCGCGTACCCGGTAGACGTCCGCGTTCACCTGGCCGGAGACCAGCGCCTCACCGAGGCCGGGGGCCGCGTCGATGGAGGTGACCTTCCGGTCGCCGGTGACCGGATCGGCGGTGAACATGATCCCGGCGGCCCGCGGGGCGACCATCTCCTGGACGACGACGGCCATCCGCACCGTACGGTGGTCGATGCCGTTGCGCAGCCGGTAGGCGACGGCCCGCTCGGCGAAGAGCGAGGCCCAGCAGCGGCGTACGTGCTCCGGCACCGCCCCGGCCGCGACGTTCAGGTAGGTGTCGTGCTGCCCGGCGAAGGAGGCCGCCGCCGAGTCCTCGCCGGTCGCGCTGGACCGTACGGCGTAGTCGGTGTCGGCCCGCAGCGGCAGGCTGATCTCCGGCGGCAGCGGGATCGACTCGACGGCGTGGCGCAGTTCCGCGCTGAGCACGCGGATCGTCTCCCGGTCGTCCGCCGCGACCGCGGACAGCCGGTCGAGCCGGTCTGCGATCTCGGGGGCGATCAGGTCGTACGCCTCGGTGGTCACGACGAACCCGGACGGCACCCGGAGGCCGCCGATCCGGCCCAGTTCGCCGAGGTTGGCGCCCTTGCCCCCGGCGAGGGCAGTCGCCGTCCGGCCGATCTCCGTCAACGTCACGATGTAGCGGTTCACCAGGCGATTCTGGCCGATCACCCGGGCCTTGCGGCAAGCCCCGGTCAAAGCGATACGTTAGAGAGGGGAGGCGCTCTCCTCGATGGTTTCAGGGGTCCAGGCGAAGGCGAGCGCGCCGCCGATCAGGGTGAGCAGCAGGCCGATGACGAAGCCGCCCATGTTGGACGTGATCCATGAGGCGAGGGCGCCGACGACGCAGATCAGCGAGTAGAAGAGGCGCTGGGCCGGGTTGAACCAGAGCAGCAGGCCGCACAGGACGAGCACGACCGGGATCAGGTAGCCGATGAAGCCCTGCATGCCGACGTGCAGGACGACGCCGAGCGGGGCCCAGACGGTGAACAGGATCTCCACGCCGCCAAGCAGGACGAACAGGCCGGCCCAGAACGGGCGGGCGTGCCGCCACACGCCCCAGGCCCGCCAGGCGCGGGCGCCTGGCGAGACCCGGGTGTCATCGAGGTCCGGCATGCTCAGCAGCCGTCCGAGGTGAAGGCCATCCGCAGGTTGGGCAGGTAGAACGTGGCCGCGGTGGTGGCGTAGTTGTTCTGCCGCAGGTTGGTGAGGGTCACCTCTTCGGCCTGCTGGCCGAAGACCCCGATCGCGCCCTTCTTGCCGGGCACCCGGTCCAGGGTGCTGGCGTCCTGGCCGATGTCGATGGTCTTGAAGGTGGCGTTCGCGGTGATCACGTCGGAGTCGACGACGAGGGTGTCGGCGGTGACCTTGTTGGTGGGGCTGCCAGCGGTGATCTTGAGGTTGATGCCGCCGAGGGCGATGCTCTGGCACAGGCCGTCGAGCTCGGCGTCGCGGATGGCGGAGACGATGACGAGCACCTGGCCGCCGGTGTCACCCTCGTTGGGGCTGCCCGGCGCCATGTTGTCGATCTCGGCGTACTGGGCGAAGCCGTACCCGTGCAGTTTGGGCGAGGTGACGGTGAACGGCATGCCGGAGATGGAGAAGGAGGCCGCGAGCACCCCCTCGCCGGTGAGCAGGATCAGGCCGGCGGTGGCCGCGAGGCCGCCGAGCAGCATCGCGGTGAACCGGCGCCAGCGGGTCCGGCCGTATGTGGAGGACATGCACTCTCCCTGCGGAAAGACGCTGTGTGGGCACTGCGGATGCCGCACATTGGCGCTACTCGATGGATTTCGGCGAAGTTACGCCCCGGTAACCAGAGCCGTCAAGACTCATTCGGTCAGTGAAAAACCTCGTCGGTATCTGACGTGGCGCACGGGGCCACCACCCGCTCCCCCACCGGGGGCGCCGCCAGCTCGGCGGCGGCGCCGTCGCGGCCCAGGAACGGGGCCATCATGAAGTAGCCGAGCATCGGCAGCAGGCCGGGCAGATCCGCGACCCGGCCGCCGGCGACGTGCCGGTAGATGGTCGCGTAGACGCCGCCGACCACGGTCTCGACCAGGCCGTCCGGGACCGGCGGGGCGTCGGCGAAGAAGCGCGCGAACCGGCCCAGCAGCTCGGCCCGCTCCCGGCGCGCCAGGGGACCGGCCGCGTCGATCTCCACGATCGCCATGGTGGCGAACGCCGGGACGCTGGCCAGCACGTCGAGCAGCACCTTCAGCGCGGCGCGGGCACCGGTGCGCCAGTCGCCGGCCGCCGCGTACGAGGAGTCCATCAGCGACAGCAGCACTCCGGTGCCGTGCCGGTACGTGTCGAGGAACGCGTCTTCCTTGCCGGCGAACAGCGCGTAGAACGCCGGCCTGGTCACCCCGGCCGCCGTGCAGATGTCGCTGACCCGCGCGTTCGCGTAGCCCTTCTCGGCGACCGTGTGCACGAGCGCGTCGTACAGCCGCTCGCGCTGCCGGGCGGCCACCGCCTCGGGCGTCATGGACCGTGGACCGCGCTTGATGGCCCGGGCCGGGTCACGTCCGGGCCGGGCGCCGGGAAGCGGGCTGACCACCGCATCGGTCATCGACATCCCCCAATGTCTTGACATCGGATACCGCGCAGGTTTCTCATACCGAAAGGTACGGACCTCGATGGTTGTCTTCAATCCCCGGAACGCTGCGGAAACGGCCGGGCCACGTCCTTCGACGAAAAAGAAGGGTGGCGCCATGCCCGCGTCACGGCTCAGCTCGGTCCTCGCCTCGATCGCCGCCACGGTTCTGGTCCTCAGTGTCCCGTCCCCGGTACGCGCCGACCCGGGCGGCGCCTACACCGGTCTCGGCGAGTGCCCGCTCGCCGCCGCGACCATGAAGGATCCGGCGAATCTCCAGGTCGGATGCGTCCACTCGCTCACCAACGGGGGCAGCATCACGATCGGCTCCACCACGGTGACCTTCGAGGACCCGATCACCGTCCAGTTCGGCATCTACTGGCCGGCGAGCGCGCCGGTCCGCGAGTTCCCGGACGGCAGCGCCGCCAACGTCTACTCGACCGTCCCCGCGGCCGGTGGCAAGACTTTGATCGCCAAGCCGCTCCAGGTCACCCTGCCCGGCATCGCCAACCTGATCCCGGGCGTGACCAGTGTCTTCGCCCAGGTCGAGCTGGCCGGGCCGATCACCGAGTTCGTCCCGCTGGCCACCGGCACCAACACCCCGGTCTTCACGCTGCCGGTCAAGCTGCGCCTGCGCAACGCGCTCTTCGGCGGCCACTGCTACATCGGCTCGGACGCCACCCCGATCCGGTTCCGGCCGACGACCGGCACCACCAGCCCGCCGGCGCCCAACGGGCCGGTCACCGGCGACCCGGGCACCCTGAACATCGTCCCCGACCCGAACGGCTTCCAGACCCTCGGCGCCGGCTTCACCGGCGCGACCCTGGTCGACAACGCGTACGCCGTACCGAAGGCGAACGGCTGCGGCCTCATCCCGGGAAGCCTCGACGCCATCATCAACCTGGCCTTCGGCCTGCCGTCGGCGGCCGGGAAGAACGCCGTCGTGTTCAGCGCCAACGACACGGCCCTCGCACTGTCCCCCAGTTTGGACGACCTGACCCAGGCACTAGCCGCCTCCTGATAGAGAAGGGTGCACCCCCATGCACAGCAAGCGCATCATCGTCGCCGCACTGACCGGCGTACTCGTCCCGCTACTGGCCACCGCCGCACCGGCGCTGGCCGACGACGACGCCGTGCTCACCGCCGGCGCCCCGGCCGGCACCGCGGTCGCCGTCGGTGACACCATCGCGTCCGGCCTCGCCACCGGCACCCAGGCGGTCTTCGCCACCGCCGCGGCCGGCGCGAACGGCATGAAGTGCAACACCTCCAGCCTCAGCGCGGTGGTCAACGACAACCCCGCCGCGCCCGGGGCGGCCGCGCTCGGCGCCACCCTCGGACTCGCCAACTGCACCGTCACCGGGGTGATCGGGGTCCTCGGTGTCAACAGCGTGGCGATCAACAACCAGCCCTACGCCACCACGGTCGCCAGCGACGGCACGGTCACGGTCAGCGGCACCGACACCGCGCCGATCTCCGCCACCCTCGTGCTGCGCACCCTGCTCGGCACGGTGACCTGCGTCTTCACGGCCAACAACAACAGCATCACCGGTACGGCGGACAACGCCGACAACTCGATCACCTTCACCGACCAGCAGTTCAACAAGTCCACCGGACCGGCCGCCTGCGTGGCGAACGGCTACTTCACCGCGAAGTACACCCCGGTCGTCGACTCGGCAGGATCGCCGGTCTTCGTCAACTGACGGCCGCCGGCAGCCGCCCGGGCGCCCGCTGGACGGTCGCGATCGCGTGTGCGATCCGGTCGTCCAGCGCGGCGCCCTGCTCCGTGGAGCCGGCCAGCCCGCCGAGGATCTCCCGGGCGAACCGGCTCGCGATCTCCTCCACCGACTGGGTGCCGTCCGGCTGATACCACGTCCACGCGTAGTTGCACATGCCGAAGATGTGGAACGCCGTCATCCGGGGGTCGCTGGTGTGCAGCACCCCCCGCCGGGCCCCGTCGGCCAGGATGTCCACCACGATCTGGGTGTAGCCGACCCGCTGCTGGCGCACGAAGTCGTTGAGCTCGCCCTCGAAGTAGCGGATCAGCTCCCGCAGGCAGGCCAGGCTCGCCGCCCGGTCGTCGCGGTGCGCCGCCAGCAACGCGTAGATCATCGCCACGAGCCGGCCCACCGGGTCGTCCAGCTCGGCGAGAATGAACTCCGCCTCGGCGAACCGCCGGCCGAAATACGCCTCGTGCAGCTCTCCGAGCAGCGCCTCTTTGCTGCGGAAGTGATGAACGATGGTGCCCTTGCTCAGACCCAGCTCGGCGGCGATGTCCCCGAGGCTGGTGTCGGCGTATCCACGCCGTGCCACGTGCTCGGCGAACACCCGCAGGATGGCGTCACGGGAGCTGGCACGTGCGGGCCGGACGGTCACCCGCCCACTATACGAAGATCCCTCCGGCGGCCGCTAGACGCTTGTTGACCGTACGTGCGGTCAGTTAAGGTCCGAACGAGCAACCCCAGGAGGTATCGCCGTGACCGCTTACGGCGTCACACCGTTGTCCGGGCTGCCGGCCCGCGTCACGATCTGCGAGGTCGGGCCCCGCGACGGACTGCAGAACGAGGCCCGTCCGCTGCCGGTCGAGGTCAAGGCCGAGTTCATCGAACGGCTCGTCGACGCCGGTCACACCGTGGTCGAGACGACCAGCTTCGTCCACCCGCGATGGGTTCCCCAGCTGGCCGACGCCGAGGAACTGCTCGGCCGGCTGACGTTCGCCGACGGCGTCCGCTACCCGGTGCTGGTGCCCAACGAGCGCGGCCTGGACCGGGCGCTCGCCCTCGGGGTCCGCGACATCGCGGTGTTCGCCAGTGCCACCGAGACGTTCGCCCGGCGCAACCTGAACCGCACCGTCGACGAGTCGCTGACCATGTTCGCGCCGGTCGTAGAGCGTGCCCGTCGTGAGGAAGTGCGCGTCCGCGCGTACCTCTCGATGTGTTTCGGTGATCCCTGGGAGGGTGAGGTGCCCGCGCAGCGGGTGGTCGACGTGGCGAAACGCCTGATGGCGATGGGGTGCACCGAGCTCAGCCTGGGCGACACCATCGGCGTGGCCACTCCCGGCCGGGTCGCCGCGCTGCTCGGCGCGCTGACCGCCGCCGGCATCGGCATCGAGACCGTCGCGGTGCACTTCCACGACACGTACGGGCAGGCGCTCGCCAACACCCTGACCGCCCTCCAGCACGGGGTCACGATCGTGGACGCGTCGGCGGGCGGGCTCGGCGGCTGCCCGTACGCGAAGAGCGCCACCGGCAACCTGGCCACCGAGGACCTGCTCTGGCAACTCGCCGGGCTCGGCATCGAAACCGGCGTCGACCTGCGCAAACTGATCGACACGAGCGTCTGGATGGCGGAGCTCCTGGGCCGCCCCAGCTCATCACGAACCGTGACCGCACTTGCTGAGGAGAACCGATGACCGCACATCCGGTCCTGGGCACACGCGTGGACCCGGGCGGTGACCAGTTCACCCGCAACGCCGAGGCGCACCGCGCGCTGGTCGCCGACCTGAACGCGGAACTCGCGACGGCCCGGCTCGGCGGACCGGAGAAGTCCCGCGCCCGGCACGTGGAACGCGGCAAACTGCTGCCCCGCGACCGTGTCGACACCCTCGTCGACCCGTCGTCGCCGTTCCTGGAGCTCTCCCCGCTCGCCGCGCACGGCCTCTACGACGGGCAGGCGCCGGCCGCCGGGATGGTCACCGGGATCGGCCGGGTCGCCGGGCGCGAGTGCGTGATCGTGGCCAACGACGCCACGGTCAAGGGCGGCACCTACTACCCGATGACCGTGAAGAAGCACCTGCGCGCCCAGGAGGTGGCGCTGCACAACCGGCTGCCCTGCATCTACCTGGTCGACTCCGGCGGCGCGTTCCTGCCCAAGCAGGACGAGGTGTTCCCGGACCGCGACCACTTCGGGCGGATCTTCTACAACCAGGCGCAGCTGTCGGCGCGGCGGATCCCGCAGATCGCGGCGGTGCTGGGCTCGTGCACGGCCGGTGGGGCGTACGTGCCGGCCATGTCCGACGAGGCGGTCATCGTCCGCGACCAGGGCACCATCTTCCTGGGCGGGCCGCCGCTGGTGAAGGCGGCCACCGGCGAGATCGTCACGGCCGAGGAGCTGGGTGGCGGTGACGTGCACGCCCGTACCTCCGGGGTGGTCGACCACCTGGCCGACGACGACGCCGACGCGCTGCGGATCGTCCGGTCCATCGTGTCCACGTTCGGCCCGCGGCCGCCCGCGCCGTGGCAGCGGATACCGGTCGAGGAGCCGGCCGTCGACCCGGCCGACCTGTACGGAGCGGTGCCCACCGACCCGCGGATCCCCTACGACGTGCGGGAGGTCATCGCCCGGATCGTCGACGGCTCCCGGTTCGGCGAGTTCAAACCGGACTACGGGACCACGCTGGTCACCGGGTTCGCGCACATCCACGGCCACCCGGTCGGGATCGTCGCCAACAACGGGGTGCTGTTCTCCGAGTCGGCCATGAAGGGCGCGCACTTCATCGAACTGTGCGACCAGCGCGGCATCCCGCTGGTGTTCCTCCAGAACATCACCGGGTTCATGGTGGGCCGCGAGTACGAGGCGGGCGGCATCGCCAAACACGGGGCGAAGCTGGTCACCGCGGTCGCCACCACCCGGGTCCCGAAGCTGACCGTGGTGATCGGCGGCTCGTTCGGGGCCGGGAACTACGCCATGTGCGGCCGCGCCTACTCGCCCCGGTTCCTGTTCATGTGGCCCAACGCGCGGATCTCGGTGATGGGCGGTGAACAGGCCGCCCTCGTGCTGGGGACGGTCGGGTCCGGCAACGACCCGGACGCCATCCGCGCCCAGTACGAGTCACAGGGCCACCCCTACTACTCGACCGCGCGGCTCTGGGACGACGGGGTCATCGACCCGGCCGACACCCGTACCGTCCTCGGTCTCTCCCTGTCCGTCGCCGCCAACGCGCCCCTCGCCGAACCGGCGTTCGGCGTCTTCCGGATGTGAGCGCCATGTTCTCCACCGTCCTCGTCGCCAACCGCGGTGAGATCGCCGTCCGCGTCATCCGCACGCTGCGGCGCCTCGGAATCCGCTCGGTCGCCGTCCACTCCGACGCCGACTCCGGCGCGCCGCACGTCACGGCCGCTGACATCGCGGTCCGCATCGGCCCGGCCGCGGCCGCTTCGTCGTACCTCTCGATCGAGGCCATCGTCGCGGCGGCCCGGAACGCGGGCGCCGAGGCCGTCCACCCGGGCTATGGCTTCCTGTCCGAGAACACCGCCTTCGCGGCCGCGTGCGAGGCCGCCGGCCTGGTCTTCATCGGACCGCCGGCCATGGCGATCGACGCGATGGGCGACAAGATTCGCGCCAAGCAGACCGTGGCGAAGGCCGGCGTGCCGGTCGTCCCCGGATCCGAGGGCATCGGCCTGTCCGACGGGGAGCTGACCGCGGCGGTCACCGGGATCGGCTATCCGGTGCTGCTCAAACCGTCGGCCGGCGGCGGCGGCAAGGGCATGCGCGAGGTGCACCGGGCCGAGGACCTGGCCGCCGCGATCGCGAGTGCCCGGCGGGAGGCGCGTGGCTCGTTCGGCGACGACACGCTGCTTGTCGAACGGCTCGTCACCACGCCCCGGCACATCGAGATCCAGGTGCTCGCCGACCGGCACGGCAACGTCACCCACCTCGGCGAACGCGAGTGCTCACTGCAACGCCGCCACCAGAAGATCGTCGAGGAGGCGCCGTCGCCGCTGCTCAGCGACGAGCAGCGGCAGGCCATGGGCGCGGCCGCCTGCGACGCGGCCCGTGCCTGCGGGTACGTGGGCGCCGGCACCGTGGAGTTCATCGTCGCCGGTGACCGGCCCGACCACTGGTACTTCATGGAGATGAACACCCGGCTCCAGGTCGAACATCCGGTCACCGAGGAGGTGTACGGCGTCGACCTGGTCGAGGCGCAACTGCGCGTCGCGGCGGGCGAGGTGGCGCCGTGGCCGGCCGCACCGAGACCGCGCGGGCATGCGATCGAGGTTCGGGTGTACGCCGAGGACCCGGCCACCGGATTCCTGCCGACCGGTGGGCGGATCCTGGCGCTGCGCGAACCCACCGGCGTCCGGGTCGACTCCGGCGTGACCGAGGGCGGCGTCGTCGGCTCCGACTACGACCCGATGCTTTCCAAGATCATTTCGTACGGGGCGGACCGCGCCGAGGCACTGCACCGGCTCGACGCCGCCCTCGCCGGGACGGTGCTGCTCGGGCTCGGCACCAACATCGGGTTCCTGCGGGCGCTGCTCGCCGACCCCGACGTGCGGGCCGGGAACCTCGACACCGGGCTCGTCGGCCGCCGGCTCGACACGCTCACCGGCCAGGACCTGCCGTCCGACGTGCTCGGCGCCGCCGTCGGACTGGCCCTGCTCGACCTGGAACCGGCCACACCCGCCCTGGCCGACCCGTTCGACATCCCCGGCGGGTGGCGGCTCGGCGACCGGGCCTGGACCACCCGGCGGATCAGCGCGGCCGGGCACGAGCCGGTCGCCATCCGGTACCGGGGACGGGCCGCCGACGCCGAGATCAGCATCGACGGCGGGCCGCCGGTAGCGATCGCCACCCGGGCCGACGGACGGCACACGCAGGACGGGGTGACCCGCACCTACGCGTACGCCCGGGACGCGGCCGGGGTGCTGTGGATCGGACGTGACGGGCAGGCCTGGGCGCTGCACGACCACGAGGCGCTGGACGCTTCGGCGGACGGGACCGCCGGAGCGGGTGGCCCGATCCTGTCACCCATGCCCGGAACCGTCACCGTCGTCGCCGTCAGCGAGGGCGACCGGGTCACCGCCGGGCAGACCGTCGCCGTCGTCGAGGCCATGAAGATGGAACACGCCCTCACCGCCCCGGTCGACGGCACGGTCACCGAACTGCGTGCCCGGGCCGGCGCGACCGTCGCCAAAGACGCCGTCCTCCTGGTGATCGAGGCGGATTAGTCCAGACAGAACTCGTTGCCCTCGACGTCCCGCATGGCGATGCACGACTCGTTCTCGCCGTCGGCGTACAGGGTGTAGTCGTACGTGGCGCCGAGCGCGACCAGCCGGTCGCGCTCGGCCTCCAGGGTGGCCAGGCGCTCGTCGCCCACCAGTCCGGTGCCGGCCCGCACATCCAGGTGCACCCGGTTCTTGACAGCCTTCCCCTCCGGGACGCGCTGGAAATACAGGCGCGGGCCCACCCCGTTCGGGTCGCTGCACGCGAACCAGGCGCCGCGCTTCTCCTCCGGGCGCGACTGCCAGTAGGCGTCCCAGGTGCCGAAACCGCCGGGTGGTGATGGTGGCTCATAACCGAGCACCTCGCACCAGAAACGGGCGACCCGCTCGGGATCCGCACAGTCGAAAGTGACCTGGAACTGCCTCACTGATGCCATTCGATCACCATAGGGCCCGGCGCCGGGCGCCTTTGTGGTCGAGGTCCGCGTTTCGCTTCCAGCTCTTTCCTCTTGTACGCGCGTCGTCGTCCCGCCTTTGTCAGCGCCGTCCCGTCCGCCCGGCCCCTCTCGCTGCCCGCTCCAGCCTGTGCCGCCCCCGCCGGGCGGAGATCGGTGGGACACCCCCGCATGTGCCGCCGCTCACTCCGAGTGGGTGGTTGCGGTCGTGCTCGCCAGGCATCCTGGGCGCTGCTCCCGGCCGTCCCGCCGCTCGCGCCGGGTGGGTGGTGGCGCTCAGTGCCGGTCGCGCCACGGGAAACCCGCTGAAAGCCACTCACCGTGACCGTGATCTTGGGTGATGGTGGCCGTTGGGCCGATCTTGATTCCTGGTTGCCGTCCGGCGGTCAATCATTGCCCATGATCTATTTCCGCTGGAAGACCTTGGGCTATCGGATACATCCGGGAGTCGTCTTCTTGGTCGCCCACGGCCGAATCCGCAATCCCTCGACAGCAGGACGCGTCACTCGGAGCGATCTTGAACGATTTACCACCCGAGGCGGTGGTAAATCGTTCAAGATCGCACAACAGCGGCGTGCAAAGCGGGCGAAACGGGCACCTGTTTCCGGCGAAAGCCCCATTTCCGCCTAGCACGGCGGACGGCGCCCCCATTTGGTGGTTCGCCCGACCGGGCGCTTGACGGAGAACCGCGAACGCCCAAGAAGGAGACTCCCGGATGGCCACAATGGCGCAAGATCACGCGTACGGTGACGATCACCCAAGATTCACATCGATGCCTGCGGATGACTTGCGCGGCCGACGGTGACCGGCCTAACCTCGCGGCGAAGACGGGAAACACGCAAACAGGCGACTTGACATCCACCCCGCCGACACCCGAGAAAGAGACTCCCTGGCTACCTCTGTCTTCCACAAGAGCCGGTGAACCGGGTTCCCCTCTCACACGGAGTGCCGGCCGGGCGGGCTTTCGGCGGTGAACGCACACGAAAACCGCCACGTGAGCGGCCATCGCCGCGATAGGCCACGCAGGCGACCACGACACCGCCACCACCGTGCGCGCCCACCCTCGTGAAAGCGCGACCACCCGCCCAGAGGGAACGGCGTGACGGCCGGGAGCGGGCAGCCCCGTGCTTGGGAAGCAAAACCGCAACCACCCACCCAGCGCGACCGGCGCAACGGCCGAGAGCGGGCAGCCCCGTGCCTGGGAAGCAAGACCGCGACCACCCACCGCGGGCGACCGGCGCAACGGCCGAGAGCGGGCAGCCCCGTGCCTGGGAAGCAAGACCGCGACCACCCACCCGGCGCGACCGGCGCAACGGCCGAGAGCAGGCAGCCCTCGTGCCTGGGAAGCAAGAGCGGGACCACCGCACCGGGCGACCGGCACTACGGCAGAGGGCAACCCAGAGGCCCGGCCGACAACACCGCGACCACCCACCCAGCGTGACCGAAGCAGGGACGGCCCTGACCGGCGGCAGACGGGGTGGCAGCGAATAGGCCGGCCCGCCCGGGCACCGATCTACGCCCGGCGGGCGCGGCACAGGCCGGAGCAGGCAGCAAGCGCGCGCCGACCGGACGGGACGACCCTGAAAAGGGGGGACGAGGACACCCGTACCCCCAAAAAAGGGACCCCGAAAGGGCTCTAGCTTCGGGCGATATCGGCTACCGGCATCTTCCAGCCGGCGGCCAGCCGGGAGGGGTGGACGTTCTCGCCGCCGCCGAAGAAGTCGCAGAACTTCATGATCAGTGGATCCCAGCGGTGCGGGTCGACGTGGGCGGTGCCGGGGATCAGCAGGTCCTGCTCGACGTGGGTGCGCAGGACGTCCACGTGGAAGGCGGTCCCCCACGGATCCGGTGCGCCGATCGGGTGGGTGGCCGTCACCCGGCACTCCAGCTGGATCGGGCACTCCGTCACCCTCGGCGGCCCGACCAGGTCGGACGGTTGCGAGGTCAGGCCGGCCTCGGCGAACTTGTCGGCCACATGCCGGTATCCCTGGGTCAGCTTGCGGGGCGGCACCTGCGGGACGCCGGTGGTGAGGGCGATCCGGTCCACCTCGGCGACCAGGCCGGACGGTACGAGGTTCAGTACGCATTCGCCGTACCGTCGAAGGTTTTCGGTGGTCCGGGCGGTGTTGCCGAGGCCGAGCACGGCGGTCTGGCCCAGCCACCAGGCGGACGACATCGGGGCCAGGTTCGCCGAGCCGTCCGGGTTGCGCGAGCTGATCAGTACGACCGGTGTGCCGAAGTAGAGGACCTTGAGTCCCGGAACCACATGCATGCGCTCCACCCTGTCCGCCGGTGGGCGGGGACGCTGGCGGGGATCGGACCTGGCGTTCCGATGGCCGAGAATCTCCGGTATGCGCGCCGCCCGCCTGATCAACCTGGTTCTGCTGCTCCAGTCGCGGGGCACGATGACCGCCGCCGAACTGGCGGCCGAGTTGGAGGTGTCCGAGCGGACCGTCTACCGGGACGTGCTGGCGCTGTCGGCGGCCGGGGTGCCGGTCTACGCCGAGCAGGGGCGATCCGGTGGGTACCGGCTGGTCGGCGGCTACCGGACCCGGCTCACCGGGCTGAACCGGGACGAGGCGGAGGCGCTGTTCCTGGCCGGGCTGCCCGGACCGGCCCGGGACATGGGACTCGGCGAGCCGGTGCGGTCGGTGCGCCGCAAGATGCTGGCCGCGCTTCCGGCCGGGCTGCGGGAGGCCTCGGAACGGGCCGGGCAACGGTTCCACCTCGACGCGCCGGGATGGTTCGACGACACCGAACCGCCGGAGCATCTCGCCGCGCTGGCCCGGGCCGTATGGCAGGACCGGGTGCTGACCATGCGCTACCGGCGGGACGGGGAGGTCACCCGGACGGTCGCGCCGTACGGGCTCGTGCTGAAGAACGGGGTCTGGTATCTGGTCGGCAGGGTCGGGGGCGATCTGCGGTCCTACCGGGTGGACCGGATCGCCGGGGTGGAGGAGGACGGTGCCTCGTTCGTACGCGAAACGGGGTTTGATCTGCCGTCGTTCTGGGCCGAACGGGCGGCTGAGTTCGTGCGGCGGATGCTGCGGGAGACGATCACGATCCGGCTCAGCCCGCACGGGCGGCGGATCCTGCGGTACGTGGTCGAGCCGCCCGCCGCGCGGGAGGCCCTCGACGCGGCCGGGGAGCCGGATCCGGACGGATGGGTGCGGACCCGGCTGCCGGTGGAGTCGATCGACGTCGCCTACACGTACCTGCTGCGGTTCGGCCCGGAGGCCGAGGTGCTGGAGCCGCCGGCCCTACGTGCCCGGCTCACCGAGGCCGCGCGGCGCCTCGGCGATCTCTATCGGTAGCCGATGACGTCGGCGGGCTTTATCGGTAGCCGGTGACGTCGGCCGGCTGGCCGGGATCCTGTACTTCGACGAGATAGCGCCAGGCGTCCGGCCGGCTCCCGTCGACGTCGGTGAACCCGTAGACCTTGGGAGTTCGCCGCTGGACACCGACTTCCCGTTCCAGCGGGCGCGATCCGGGTCGGTGGCCAGGGCGGCGACGGCGCGGCCCACGTACGCCGGGGTCTCGGAGATCGCGAAATGCGGCTCCTTGGCGCAGGCGTCCCGCCAGTTCTCCTCGGTGACGCCGTAGTTCTCCAGCATCATCTCCGAGCGCAGCCAGCCCGGGGTGAGCGCCACCGCGGTCGCCTGATGGCCGGCCAGTTCCCGGGACCAGGAGAAGGCGAGCCGGTTCACCGACCATTTCGCGAGGTCGTAGAAGACCGACAACCGGTAGTTGACGGTGTTGTAATCGGTGGTGCCGTCGCCGACCTCGACCACCAGGCCGCCCGGGTTGCGGATCAGCAGCGGCAGCGCGAAATGGCTGGTCACGATGTGCGAGTCGACGGCCTGGCGGAGCAGCCGGAACCCCTGGTCGAGGTCCTGTTCCCAGATTGGCTCGTTCCAGGTGGTCAACGGATCCCCGCCCCAGACGTCGTTGACCAGCACGTCGAGGCGGCCCTGCTCGTCGTCGATCCGCTTCACCAGCGCGGCGACCCGGTCCTGGTCCAGGTGGTCGACGGCCACCGCGATGCCGGTGCCGCCCGCCGCGGTGACCAGCTCGGCGGTCTCCTCGATCGTCTCCGGCCGGTTCATCGGCGAGCGAGCCTCCCGGGTGGTGCGGCCGGTCGCGTAGACGGTGGCCCCGGCCGCGCCGAGCTGCACGGCGATCTGCCGGCCGCCGCCGCGTGTCGCCCCGGCCACGAGGGCCACCTTTCCGGCCAATGCTTTCTGCGTCATGCCACCCAGGCTTCCGCCAAAACCTGACAACCGACGTCCGATTTGAAACCCCACCATCGGTACGGCGGGCGGAGGACCAAGCGGTACGACGTGACGTCCACGGCCCGGGAGGTGCTGCGCTCGCTGGCCGAACGGACCGGGGAGAGCGCCTTCTTCTCGGCCCGGCGCGGCGGGGAGACGGTGTGCCTGGCCGAGGTGGAGGGCAGTTTCCCGCTGCGGTCGCACGTGCTGTACGAGGGCTTGCGGCTGCCGTTGGGGGTGGCGTCGGCGGGCCTGGCGATCCTGGCGTACCTGCCGCTGGAGGCGGCGCACGCGCTGACCCGGCGGATCGCCCACCGGCCCTGATCCCCTATCGTTCTGTATCGATGAGGCAGCCCACCAGAGAGCCCGGACGCGGGCTGCGCGCCGAGCGGGTCGAGCACACCCGCGCCCGGATCCTGGTCGCGGCCGAGCGGCTCTTCGCCGAGCACGGCGTCTTCAACGTCTCGAACCGGCAGATCAGCGAGGCGGCCGGGCAGGGCAACAATACGGCGGTGAGCTACCACTTCGGCAGCAAGAACGACCTGGTGCGGGCGATCATCGCCCGGCACGCGGCGCCGGTGGAGGAGATCCGGCGGCGACTGCACGACCGGTACGCGGGCAGCGCCACCCTGCGGGACTGGGTCACCTGCACGGTCCGGCCGATCACCGACCACCTGGCCACGCTGGGCAGCCCGAGCTGGTACGCCCGGTTCGCCGCCCAGCTGATGACCGAGCCGACGCTGCGGCAGCTGGCGGCGACCGAGTTCGAGGGGATGGAGATGCTGCACCGGGTCTCCGAGCGGCTGCACGACTGCCTGCCGGATCTGCCGCCGCGGGTCCGCCTGGAACGGGACGACATGGCCCGTACGCTGATCGTGCATTTCTGCGCGGAGCGGGAGCGCGCCGCCGACCCGGCGTGGCCGTCGATCGCGGATGGTCTGATCAACGCGATCGAGGGTCTCTACCGAGCGCCGAACCTCTGATCACCCAGCGTCCACATCGTCCGGTACACCCCGGGGCCCGCACTTTAAGTCAGTCAGCTGATTTAAAATCCACCTCATGTCTCACATCCCCCACCGCTACCGGCCCGCGGAGCTCGACGCGCTGCGGGCGCGCTACCGGGCCGAACGCGACCGCCGGATCCGCCCGGACGCAGCGACCCGGTACCGGCGGGCGGCCGGCGAGTTCGGCTACTACGCCAAAGACCCCTACACGCCGTTCGCGGTCCGGGAGCCGAAAAACGACCGGGTGGAGGCCGTGGTCGTCGGTGGCGGCTTCGGGGGTCTGCTCACCGGCGCGAAGCTGCGCGAGGCCGGGGTCCAGCGGATCCGGATGATCGACGAGGCCGGGGACTTCGGCGGCACCTGGTACTGGAACCGGTATCCCGGCGTCCACTGCGACATCGAGTCCACGGTCTACATGCCGCTGCTGGAAGAGGTCGGCTACGTCCCGAAGTGGCGGTACGCCCCGGGCGAGGAGATCCGGCGGCACTGCGTCGCCATCGCGCAACGGTACGACCTGTACGACGACACGATGTTCCACACCCGCGTGACCGAGCTGCGGTGGGACGACGACGCCTGCGAGTGGACCGTGACGACCGACCGCGGCGACGAGTTCCGTGCCCGTTACGTGGTCGTCTCCTCCGGCACCCTGACCCAGCCGAAACTTCCCGGCATCCCCGGGATCGAGACGTTCGCCGGGCACACCTTCCACACCAGCCGCTGGGACCACGGCTACACCGGCGACGACCTGTCGGGGCTGGCCGGCCGCCGGGTGGCCGTGGTCGGCACCGGCGCCACCGCCATCCAGGTGGTTCCGCACCTGGCCGAGGCCGCCGGCCACCTGTACGTCTTCCAGCGCACCCCGTCGTCGGTCGACGTCCGCGACAACCGGCCGATCGACCCGGAGTGGGCCGCCACACTGGAGCCGGGCTGGCAGCGGGAGCGGATGGAGAACTTCCTGACCGTCGTCACCGGCGGCCACACCGAACAGGATCTGATCGGCGACGGCTGGACCGCCACGGCCCGACTCCAGCGGCAGATGCTGACCGGATCACTGGACCCGAACATCTCCGCCGAGGAACGCGACCACCTCGACGAACTGGCCGACTTCCGCAAGATGGACGAGATCCGCGCCCGCGTCGAGGAGGTGGTCGACGACCCGGTCACCGCCGCGGTCCTCCAGCCCTGGTACCGGTACATGTGCAAGCGGCCCGGCTTCAGCGACCACTACCTGCCGGCGTTCAACCGGCCGGACGTCACCCTGGTCGACACCGCGGACCACGGCGGCATCACCGCGATGACGCCGTCCGCCGTCGTCGTCGGCGACCGGGAGTACGAGGTGGACTGCGTCATCTTCGCCACCGGCTTCGAGGTCGGCATCTCCGGCGTCGTCTCCGGAACCCTGCCGGTGTACGGGCGCGACGGTCTGCCGCTGCTCGGGCACTGGCGCAACGGTCCCCGTACGCTGCACGGCTTCTACAGCCACGGCTTCCCGAACCTGTTCCACCTCGGGTCGTTGCAGAACGCGGCCGCGGTCAACTTCGTCCACGTGCTCCAGGAGCAGGCCACCCACATCGGTGCCGTGGTCGCCGAGGCGGGCGAGCGCGGCGCGAAGCGGATCGAGCCGACCGCCGAGGCGGAGGAACGGTGGGCCGCCACGATCCGGGAGCACGCGCTGGAGAACTACCGGTTCCAGGCCGAGTGCACGCCCGGCTACTACAACGGCGAGGGCAGCCCCCGGCCCGTGAACCACTCCTTCGGGCCGGGACCGGTCGTCTTCCACGAACTGCTGCGCACCTGGCGCGGCGAGGGCATGGACGAGGTGCTGGCCGGCTGACGGCGCCTACCGGGGCACCGCCCGGAACCACTCCCGCCGGTCGGCCGGATCGGGGCCGCGCCGGGGCAGGACCGGCGGGTCCTCCCCGGTGACCGGCGCGTAGTGGTCGAAGCGGGCGGTCAGCACGGCCTCGCCGCCGGTCAGGTCGGGCAGCGCCGCCACGATCCGCGGCACCCGTGACGACGGCAGGGTGCCGCTGACCTCCAGGTAGCCGCCGGCGTCCGCGGTGTCGTCGATGGCCGCACCCAGCCGGCCGAGCAGGGCGGTCACCGCGTCGGCCTGCTCGTGCGGCAGGTTGACGTCGAACCGTTCGACCGGCTGGCACACCCGGGTGCCGGCCCCGCGCAGCGCGGCGGTCACCACCACCGGGGCGAGGTTGCGGAAGTCCGCCGCCACCGAGGAGATCGACCTGTCGAACTTCTGGTGCGGCCGGCTCTGCCGGGGACAGTACTGCGACGACGTCATGGTGATCACGCAGTCGGTGACCGGCCAGCCGAACCGGCCGTACCGCAGCGCGGCCCGCACGCCCTCCTCGGTGGCCGCGATGAACGCCGTTGGCAGCCGGCCCGGCTCGATGCCCGGGCGGAACTCGACGCCGTGCCCCACCGGCGCGGCCTCGACCCGCAACCCCACCCCGGCGAGGTACGGGTTGCCGCGCTCCCGGATCCGGTCCTCGGCGTGGCCTTCGCCCACCACCCGTTCGATGCAGGCGGTCAGCGTGCCGGAGAAGCGCACGCGGACGCCGTACCGCTCCTCCAGGAGCGACGCGATCACCTCCTTCTGCACCTCGCCGTGCAGCCGGATGACCGCCTCCGACCGGTGCTCGTCGAGCCGCAGGTCGACCAGCGGATCCTCGTCGGCCAGGTCGGCGAGCCCGGCGAACAGCGCCAGCCGCTGCGCCGGATCGACCGGCTCGACCAGGGCCTGCCGGGTCGGCGGCGGGAACCGGTAGAGGTGGCGGCGCGGCGGATCGCCGACGTGCTGGCCGATCCGCGCCGACAGCCCGCGCACCGCCGCGATCTGGCCGGCCGACGCCGACGCCCGGACCAGGACCCCGTCCGGCTCACTCACCGCGATCTCGGTCACCGTCTGCGGCCGGTCACCGTTCAGAGCGACCCGATCGCGTACGCGCAGACGACCCGACCACAACCGCAGCCAGGCCCGCCGCCCGTGGGCGTCGCGGTCGACGGCGAACACGGTGCCCGCCACCGGACCGTCCCGTTCGTCGCAGCGGGGCAGCAGACCGGAGAGGACATGACGCAGTTGCGGCACGCCGGCGCCGGTGATCGCCGAGCCGCACGCCACCGGAGCCAGCTCGGCGCGGCGGACCGCCCGGCGGATGGCGCGGCGCACGTCGCGGGCCCGGACCGGCTCGCCGGACAGCCACCGCCCGGCGATCACGTCGTCGGCCTCGGCGACCGCCGCCACGACCGGTTCAGCGTCGAGGCGCAGCGCCCGCACCCGGGCGTCGCGGCCGCCCTGCCCGGTGACGGTGGTGAGCATGACCGGGCAGGTGGCGAGCCGTCGCCGGATCTGGCCGAGCACCCGGTCCACGTCGGAGCCGCGCCGGTCGACCTTGTTGACGAAGAACAGCGTGGGCACGCCGATGCGGCGCAGCGCCCGCCAGATGGCGACGGTCTGCGGCTGCACACCCTCCACGCCGGACACCACGAGCACGGCGGCGTCGAGGACCGCCAGCGAGCGCTCGACCTCGGCGATGAAGTCAGGGTGGCCCGGGGTGTCGAGCAGGTTGACGGTCAGGTCGCCGAGGTCGATCGAGGTGACGGCCGCCCGGATGGTGATGCCGCGGCGGCGCTCCAGCTCCATCGAGTCGGTGCGGGTGGTGCCGTCGTCGACGCTCCCCGGCCGGGACACCGCCCCGGCCTCGAACAGCAGCCGCTCGGTCAGGCTGGTCTTGCCGGCATCAACATGGGCGACGATCCCGAGGTTCAACAATGACAAAGCAGATCTCCACGGTGGGACGGGTCGGGGTCCGGAGCGTGGAAGCTGCTCGCATCGGTTTACTCCTCGGTTCAGCAATGACGAAGTCGAGTTGGGTCGGATGCCGGTACGGTTCCCACCCTGGCACGGGGCCTGCGGCTCCACCACCGATTTAGCCCGCCGACCGGCTCCGGCGCGCCTAGCCTGGGAGGCATGTCGTACGTCGCCGCCCGGGACGGACGCAAGAACCGCAGCGCCGCAAGCCGGGCTCCCGCTGTCCCTGACCGGATCGACGACCTGCACGGCAGCAGCCTCGGGGTGCTGGAGGTGCCGCACCACATGGCCTGCGGGCACGCCAGCCGCCGCCGCTACGACCTGGACGACCCGGTCCAGTTGCGGCACGCCTACGAGAAGGTGTTGTGCGAGGCCGCCGAGTGCAACGAGGTCGAAGATCTGATCAATCCGTTGATGCTGCGCCGTGTGTGGCGCGACCTGCATCTGCCGGTCCGGATACGCCAGGCGTGGGAGACCCGGCATCCTGGCCTGCGCCGGACCGTCAACCGCCGGATCTCCGCCGACGAGGTGGTCGTCGTCACCCGCGGCGGATCCACCCGGCCGCCCAACATGGGGTTCGCCCGCCGGGGCCGGACCCCGGTCAACCGGACCATGATCGCCCGCTGAACCACCGGGGCTCAGGGCCGACCCGGCCCTGAGCCCCCGGTCGTTCAGCGCTGGTGGACGTCCGGGATGTCGTCGCCGTCGGAGTCGATCCGCTCCTCCGCCCGGAGGCGGCGGTAGGCGCGGTTACGCACCCGCAGCAGCACACCGGCCACCAGGGCGGCCGCCAGCGACCCGGCCAGCACGGCGATCTTGGCGTAGCCGTCGCGGACGCTGCCCGCGCCGAACGCCAGCTCCGCGATCAGCAGCGAGACGGTGAAGCCGATGCCGGCGAGCACGGCCAGGCCGGCCATGTCGATCGGGGCGAAACCGGCGGCGAAGCGGGCCCTGGTGAACCGGGCGGTCAGCCAGGTGGCGCCGAGGATGCCGATCGGCTTACCGGCGAGCAGGCCCACCATGATGCCGATCGCGGCCGGGTCGGACAGCGCCTCGCTGAGCCCGTCCAGCCCGCCGACGGTCACCCCGGCCGACATGAGCGCGAAGATCGGCACCGCGACGCCGGCCGAGAGGGGCCGGAACCGGTGCTCGAAATGCTCGGCCAGACCGTGCTCGCCGGAGACCGGGAGCACCGGGACGGCGAAGCCGAGCAGCACACCGGCCACCGTGGCGTGCACCCCGGAGGCGTGCACCAGCGTCCAGACGGCGAACGCCAGCGGCAGCAGCAGCCACCACCTCCGGACGCGGCGCTGCACCAGCCAGGTGAACAGCCCGAGCGGCACCAGCGCGCCGAGCAGCGGCAGGATCGCCAGGTCCTCGGTGTAGAACACCGCGATGATCATGATGGCGAGCAGGTCGTCGACCACCGCGAGGGTGAGCAGGAAGGTGCGCATCGCGGTGGGCAGGCTGCGGCCGACGACGGCGAGCACGGCGAGCGCGAAGGCGATGTCGGTGGCGGTCGGAATCGCCCAGCCCTCGGTCGCGCCGCCGTGGTTGACGGCCAGGTAGAGGACCGCGGGCGCGATCACCCCGCCGACGGCCGCGGCGACCGGCACCGCGGCCAGGCGCGGATCCCGCAGGTCGCCGGCCACGAACTCGCGTTTGAGCTCGAGACCGGCGACGAAGAAGAAGATCGCCAGAAGGCCGTCGGCCGCCCAGGTGGCCAACGTGAGGTCGAGGTGCAGGGCGTGCGGGCCGACGGTGAACCCGGTCAGCGCCTCGTACGAGGCGGACCACGGGGAGTTCGCCCAGAGCAGGGCGATCAGCGCGCCGGCCAGCAGCAGCACGCCGCCGACGGTCTCCTTGCGGAGCACGTCGGCGATCCGGCGGGCCTCGGCCCAGGACCCGCGGCTCAGCACGATCGGGGACGGGCTGGGGTCGTCGGGCACGGGGCCTCCAGATCGAGGGTCGGTGAATCTCCCGCCGACCAGACTTCCCGGCACACCTCCGGACAGCCTAACCGGTCAGGCCGGGCGCCTCAGTCGGCGTCGGCCTGCCACAGGTCGGGACCGAACACCTCGTACTGGATGTCGCGGGGCGGGACGCCACGGTCGATCAGCGCGCTGCGGATCGACTGGAGGAACGGCAGCGGCCCGCACAGGTAGTGGACGGCGCCCTCGGGCAGGTCGGCCTGGTCCAGGTTCATGGCGCCGGAGAAGGCGGCGGTCACCGGCAGGTCGGTGCGCTGGTCCTGCTCGTACCAGACGTACAGGGCGGACTTGGGCAGCCGGGCCAGGTCGTCGACGATCTGCGCGCGCAGCGGGAAGGTGGACTCGGCGGCGTCGGCGTGCAGCATCGTGATGTGCAGGTGGGAGCCGGCGGCCACCAGGTGGGACAGCATCCCGGCCATCGGCGTGACCCCGATGCCGGCGCTGGCGAACACGACCGGCCGTCCGGAGTCGTCCAGGACCACGTCGCCGTACGGAACGCTCATGGTCAGTTCGTCACCGACATTGACCGAGTCGTGCAGCAGGTTGGAGACCTCGCCGTCGGGTTTGCCGCCGCCGTGCACCCGCTTCACCGCGAAGTAGCGGTGCTCGCCGTCGTCGGCGCGGGTCAGGCTGTACTGCCGGGGCTGGCGTACGCCGTCCGGCATGGTCGCGAGGAGGGTGATGTACTGGCCCGGCAGGGACGTCTTGACCGGCCGGTCGTCGACGCGCCGCATCACGAAGGACACGACGTCGTCGGTCTCCCATTCCTTGGCGGCGACCCGCCACTGCCGCCACACCCGTTCCGGGGTGACGCCGCGGGCGCTGTAGAGGCCGCGTTCCTGGTGGATCAGCGCGTACGCCATCAGCCAGTACACCTCGTCCCAGGCGGCCGCGACGTCCGGTGTGACGGCGTCGCCGAGCACGTCGCCGATGGCCCACATGAGGTGCTCACGGACGATGTCGTACTGGTCGGGCCGGATGCCGAGCGAGGCGTGCTTGTGCGCGATCCGGGTGAGCAGCCGCTCCGGGATCCTCGGCGGATGCGACAGCAACCTGGTGGCGAAGACGGCGACCGACCCGGCCAGCGCCTTCGGCTGGGAGCCCTCGGCCTGGTTGCCGCGGTTGAACATCCCGTCCTGGAACTCCGGGTGCTCGGCGAACATGTGCGCGTAGAACCGCCTGGCGATCTCCGAGATATGGTCGGCGACGACCGGCAGCGTGGCCTGGATGATCGGCCGGGACCTGTCCGACAACACGATGACACCCGCTTTCGTCGTTGATCCGAGCCTAGTCACGGGCCGTCGCGCCGGTGGGCGAATCGGTCGCGGGAGAAACGGCTGTAAGGATTCGGCTCCCCGGCGCATTACCAGGTGACAGGACCCCTTCCCTAAGGACGGCCCATCAGTGGCAGACCCTGAGAATGCGCAGGAGTTCACCGCGCTGTATGCCGAGTACCATCCCCGCGTCTACGCGTACGCGGTCGCCCGGGCCGGGCGACCGCACGCCGACGAGGTGGTGGCGGACACGTTCCTCGTGGCCTGGCGGCGGTTCGGCAGCATGCCGGGCGGCGCCGCGCTGCCGTGGCTGCTCGGCGTCGCGCGCAACGTGATCCGCGAGCGCTACCGCGACGAGGAACGGCAGCGTGCCCTCGCCGCCGAGATGCTGGCGTGGGCGGACGACACCCCCGACGTCGCCGACAGCGTCGCCGAACGCTCGGCGATCCTGGCGGCGCTCGCCCGGCTCTCCGAGAACGACCGGGAGGTGCTGACCCTCACCGCCTGGGACGGGCTGTCCGCCCGTGCGGCGGCCCGGGTCGTGAACTGCTCCACCGCGACGTTCCTCGTACGCCTGCACCGTGCCCGCACCCGCCTCGAGCGCGCCGTCGCGGCCGCCGGCGAACCGACCACCCCCCAGCCGGCGCTCGTCAAGCCGGTCGTCATCAAGGAGCCGAGCCGATGAGCAAGCAGACCGACGTCATGAAGTCCCTCGCCGACGCCCGGCCGGCCCGGCTGGACCCGTCCGGCACGCCGCCGCTCCCCTTCGCCCCGCGCACCGAGCCGATCACCGGGGCCCGTCCCCGCCGGTTCCGGGCCGCCGCGCTGATCCCGGCCGGGGCGCTGGCCGCCGCCGCGATCGCCGCCGTGGCCGTGGTCGTGGTCAACGGCGGCGCGACGCCCGCGCCGTCCGAATCCGGGTCCTCGGTCGAGGCGACCGGCCGGCTGACCGGGTCGCAGATCCTGCTGGCCGCCGCCGAGCGCAGCAGCCAGGAGGCCCCCGGCTCCGGGAGGTACCTGCTGTTCCGGCACGAGAACGGGTCGGTGCTCACGGTGGGTTCCGGCACCGCGACCTTCCGGATGACGGCGAAGTCGTCGGACGAGACCTGGCTGGCCCGCGCCGGCGACGAGCCCACCCGGGTGGTCTCCCAGACGCTCGGCCTGACCCCGCTGACCCCCGCCGACGAGGCCGCCTGGCAGGCCGCCGGCTCCCCCGCGACGGTGCTGGTCGGCAAGCCCCTGCCGAACGGCGAGGTGGGGCCGGGATCACCGGTCGGCACCGGCGCCGGACCGCGAAGGGTGTCGACCAGTGACGCGGACGTGTACGCGTTCCTCCCCGTCCGCGATCTGGAGAAGCTGCCGACCGAGCCGGCCGCGCTGCGGGCCGCGCTGCTGAAGCACTTCGACGGCGGTGGCGGCGACATGCCCACCGACCGCGACCAGTGGCTGCTGAACGTCGCCTCCGGCCTGATCACCGACGTCCCGGTCAGCGGACCGGTCCGGGCGGCGGCCTTCCGCCTGATCGCCGACCTGCCCGGCACCCGCTCCCTGGGGGTGGTGGCCGACCAGCACGGCCGGACGGGTGAGGGCTTCGCGTTCACCGCGCAGAGCGCGTTCACCGGCGCGATCGAGCGCCGCTTCATCATCGACACCGCCACCGGCCGGGCGCTCGGCCAGGAGTCCCGGGTGGTGAAGCCGGGCGGCACGACCTCGCGGCTGCGGCCGGGCGACCTCATCGGCTACAGCGTCGTGCTGGAGCAGACCACCACCGACGCGGCGCCGCCGACGAAGTAGCTCACCAGGTCCGCAGGCCCGGCAGCGCGGTGTTCAGCAGGTGCCGCAGCTCGGCGAGGCGCATCAGCCGCCCGGCGAGCAGGTAGCCGGCGCCACCCGCGGCCACCGCGCCCAGCAGGGTGAGCAGGGCGCCCGTCCAGGAGGCCGGGCCGGTGACCCAGAGGACCAGGCCGGCGCATCCCGCGCCGGCCGCGGTCGCCGCCAGAACCCGCAGATGGGTACGGACGAGGCGCCACCCGTCGATGTGGCCGAGCCGCCGGCGCAGCACGAGGGCGGTCACGATGAGCCCGGCCAGGTAGGCGACCGCGTACGCCACCGGGATGCCGATGACGATGTCCCGTTTCGGCAGCACCGCCCCGGCGACGGCGCATCCGGCCACCCCGACCGCGGCGACCAGCGCCGTGATCAGCGCCGACGTCCGGGTGTCCTGGAGGGCGTACAGGCCACGCTGGAGGATCATGTAGCTGGTGAACGGCACCAGGGTGAGCCCGAACGAGGTCAGGACCAGGCCCAGCACCCGGACCGTCGCCGGATCGCTGTTGCCGTGGTCGAACAGCACCACCGCGACGGTCGGGCCGAGCAGCACGAAGGCGGCCGCGATCGGCGCCATCACCACCAGGGCGGTGCGCACCGCCCGGGACAGCCCGACGGTGACCCGCTGGTGTTCGCCGCGTGCCGCGTACTCGCTGAGCCGGGGCAGCATGGCGGTCATCACCGACACCGCGATGACCGCGAACGGCACGAGGTAGACGGCGCTCGCGTTCTGGAAGGCGGTGATGCCGCCCGCGCCGCCCCAGGACGCGGCCCGGGTCGCCGCCGCGGTGAGCGTCTGTGAGGCGACGACCGCCACCAGCACCCACACGCCGAGCTTCCCGATCCGCCGGATGGCGATGCCGCGCGGGTCCAGGTGCAGCCGGATCGGGAAGCCGCTGCGGCGCAGCGCCCACACCACGAGCAGCGCCTGCGCGAACACCCCGGCCGTCGTGCCGACCGCGAGCAGCAGCAATTCCCCGGTGGTCAGGCCGGTGCCGGTGGCGCCGCCGATCGCCAGGTAGACGAGCCCCACCGCGATGACGATGACGCTGTTCACCAGGGGCGCCCAGGCTCCGGTGGCGAACCGGCCGCGGATGTTGAGGATGGCGCCGGTGGTCGCGCTGACACCGTAGAAGAGGATCTGCGGGAGGAAGAACCGGCTGAACACGATGGCCAGGTCCCGCTGATCGGGGGTGAAGCCGGGGGCGTACAGGTCGATCAGCAGCGGTGCGGCGACCACGGCCAGTACGGTGACCGCGCCGAGCACGTACACGATCAGGGACAGCAGCCGCTGCGCGTAGAGCACCCCGCCGTCGGGTTCGCGCAGCGCCGCCCGGGTGAGCAGCGGTACCACGATGCTGGCCATGGTGCCGCCGACGATCAGCTCGTAGACGGCGTTCGGCACGGTGTTGGCCAGGTTGTACGTGTCGAGCAGCCGGCCGCCCAGCCCCAGCGCGGCGGCGAGCACCAGGATCCGCAGGAACCCGGCGACCCGCGAGGCGAGGGTGGCGACGGCCATTCGCTGCCCGGCGCGCCCGATCGAAGATCCGTCTGTCACGTGACGTGCATACCGGTTCCCCTGCCGTCGGAGCGAATCGGGCCGGGGCGCAGGGTGCGCAGCAGCTCGGCGATGGCGAACGGCTTCTCCAGCAGCGGGGTGGCCGTGGAGCCGGCGGGCGCGACGTCGAGCAGCGGCTCGGCGTACCCGGACATGTAGATCACCCGGATGTCCGGGATCAGCTCGACCACCCGCTGGGCCAGCTCGCCGCCGTGCATCCTCGGCATGATCACGTCGGTGAGCAGCACGTCGATCTCGTCGCGGTGCTGGTGCGCCAGGGTCAGCGCGGCCGGGCCGTCGGGGGCGGTCAGGACACGGTAGCCGTGGCGGGAGAGCGCCCGGGCGGTGGACTCGCGGACGCCCTCCTCGTCGTCGGCGAGCAGGATGACGTGGTACCGCCCCGGCTCGCCGCCGTCCGGGCCGCCGTCGTCGGGGACGATCTCGTCCGCCGGGTCGCTGTACGCCTCGTCGGTGGCCGGCAGCAGGACCGTCATGGTGGTGCCGGCGCCGGGAATCGACGTCACGGCCAGGCAGCCGCCGGCCTGGCCCACGATCCCGTAGACGGCGGCCAGCCCGAGTCCCGTACCCGGGTTCTTGGTCTTGGTGGTGAAGAACGGTTCGAAGGCGCGCGCCGCCACGTCGGCGGACATGCCGACGCCGGTGTCGGTGACCCGCAGGCGCAGGTAGCGGCGCCCGGTCTCGGGTGGCGGTTGATAGCCGGGGTCGTCACCGTCGAACCGGAGGTTGTCGGCGTCGATGACCACCGGGCCGCCGCCGGGCATCGCGTCCCGGGCGTTGATCGCCAGGTTGACCAGCAGCTGGTCGAGTTGCCCGGGATCGAGCAGGACCGGCCACAACTCGGGTACGGCGGTCAGCCGCAGTTCGTGGCCCTCACCGACCGCGGTGCGCAGCGACGGCAGCAGCCGGTCCAGGACGGCGCCGGGTTCCAGCACCCGTGGCCGGCTGAGGTCCCGCCGGCTGAAGGTGAGCAGCCGCTGGGTGAGCGCGGCGCCCCGCTCGGCGGCCTTCCGGATCCGGTCGAGGTCGTCGGCGAACGGCTGCCACTGCTTCGGGTCGCTCCGGGCCAGATCGGTGACCTCGTCCCCGAGCAGCTCGGTGTAGTTGGAAATGACGGCGAGCAGGTTGTTGAAGTCGTGGGCGACACCGCCGGCCAGCTGTCCGAGGGCCTCCAGCCGCTGGGTCCGCTGCCGCTGCACCTGCTCGGCGAGGCGGGCCCGTTCCCGTTCGGCCGCCACCCGGTCGGTGATGTCGCGGCCGGCGACCAGCAGCATGCGCTCGCCGCCGCCGTCGAACCGGGACACCGTGCTCTCGGTGGGCACCAGGGTCCCGTCGGCCCGGAGGATGTCGACGTAGACCACGGTCGACGGCAGCTCGGACTCGAACAGGCCGGCCACCATCCGGGCGACGCGCTCCCGCTCGTACCCGGGCAGAAGCCGGTCGTAGGGCTCGTTCAGCAACTCCTCCCGGGAGTAGCCGAGCAGCCTCTCGGTGCCCCGGTTGGCCATCACGATCCGGCCGTCGAGCGAGACCCCGGTGATCGCCTCCGGCACCGCCTCGAGCAGCGCCCGCAGCTTGTCCTCCGCCCGGTGCTGCTCGGTCAGGTCGCGGGTCGCCGCGATGAGCAGCGGCCCGCCGGGCTCCTCCCGCCAGCTCAGCGTCGTCTCGCCGGGCAACTCGGTGCCGTCCCGGCGCCGCAGCCGGGTGGTCAGCGTCCGGGTGCGGTCGCGCAGCCGGGGATCGGCGAACAGGCGCTCACACAGCTCGATCATGTCGGCGCGGGCGTCCTGGGCGAAGAGCATCTCCGCCTGCCGGCCGGTCAGCTCCTCCGGCCGGTACCCCAGCAGCCGTTCGCAGGACCGGTTGGCGAACACGATCCGCCCGCCGGGGTCGACGCCGACGATCGCGTCCGGGGTCGCCTCCAGCAGCGCCGTCATCCGGGCCTCCGACCGGATCTCGTCGGTCAGCTCGTGGGCGACGCTGACCACGCCGCGTACCGACCCGTCGGTGCCCTCGATCGGCGCGAACGACATCCGGACCGGTACGCGCGTGCCGTCCTTGTGCAGCCGTACGGTCCGCACCTGCGCCGTGGGGGTGCCCCGGAGGGCCTTCTGGAAGATCTGCCAGTCACGCTCGGCGACGTCGGCCGGGTACAACATCGTCACCGGCCGGCGTCGGGCCTCGTCGCAGCGGTAGCCGTAGATCCGCTCGGCCGCCGGATTCCATGCGGTGATCCGCCCCTGCGTGTTGCAGCCGATGATGGCGTCCGCCGTGGAACTCACGACCGACGACAGGATGCCCTCGTCATGCCTCTTCCCGGTTCGTTTCCTGCCCTGCATGACCATGAGGATCACCGTCCGTAGCGAGATCTCCGCTGGAGCACGGACGCCCGCCCAGTCGCGCCGCGACCGGTGGCATTCCTAGTCTCCACCAGCGCAACCGCACCGACAGGCGTTTCACCGGGAACGCCCGGGCGGAACGTGGCGGCCGCCCATGGGGGCAGCATCGACGCATGCGGATATGGGGACGGTGCCGCCCCGACCCTCCCCCGGTGGCGCGAGCTCGCCGCCCTGCTCGGCCTCACCTCGCCGGCGGGAGGAGGGCCTCGCTGAACGGGCCGGGGACGACCGGGATCTCGAGAGTGGTGGCGCCGGACTCCGCCGTGATGACGTGCACGTGCTGGTAGCGCTCGTGCGGCCGGGCCCAGAGGTTGCCGATCCGGGCCAGGGGCAGGACGGTGCGGGCCAGCGAGAGGTCGTCGCCGGGGCCGGTGAACCAGTCCCGGCGGTGGATGATCTGCCACTCGCGGTCGTCGCCGACGACGATCGAGGGCGGCATGGCCACCAGCCGCATCCGGTGGCGCAGATGCTGCCGGTAGGAGACGTTGAGCAGCCGCATCCCCGGTTCCCGGGCGATCAGCCGCCGGTAGTCGGTGAGCAGTCCGATGTCCTCCGGGCCGACGTGCGGATCGACGCGGTACGGGTCGTCCGGACCGGGCGGCCCGGCCGGCAGGTACACCTCGCGGAGCAGCCGGATCAGGTCGCGGACCGGGCCGCCGGCCGAGCCGTTGTACGGGACGGTCAGCGCCGGCCCGTCCAGCGTGTGAATCGTCAACTGGCCGTTGAGCAGGCGCACACTGTCCCGGATGGCGGCGATCCGGTCGAACGGGATGCGGGCGGTGCGGTAGGTGTCCTCGTGCCGGATGAGAACGGTGAGGATCTCGTCGCCGACCGCGATCACGTAGTCGTACAGATGCATGTGCGGGTTGGCGTTGCGGCGCTCGATGTCGCGCGGCACTTTCAGGACCAGCCGGTGGGCCCGCGGATCGAGGCCGGAGTCCCGGTAGAGGCGGGGCAGGCCGTCGACGTCGGTGACCTCGTCGATCCAGGGCCCGAAGGCGTCGAACTCGGCGGTGCTGCGCATGGTGATCAGCAAATCAGACGCCTCTTGAACGGCGGCATCGGGCGGCCCTAACGTTCGGATCATGACCAATGTCGATGGGCGGGACGTCAAGGACATCGGATCCGGGTACGACACCGATCCCGGGCGGTCGATGTCGCTGCGGGCCGAGGCGTACCTCGACCCGAAGTGGCTGGATCTCGAACAACGGGCCGTTTTCGCCCGCACCTGGCAGTGGGTCTGTCACGTGGAAAAGCTGCGGGCGCCGGGCAGTTATGTGGCGGCGACGGTGGCCGGGATGCCGGTCGCCGTGGTCCGCGACTCCGGCGGCACCCTGCGCGCCTTCTACAACGTGTGCAAGCACCGGGCCCATGAGCTGCTGTCCGGCTCGGGCGTCACGAAAAGCATCGTCTGCCCGTACCATGCTTGGGTCTATGACCTCGACGGCGGCCTGCGCCGGGCCCGAAAGACCGACCGGATGCGGGGTTTCGATCCCGGAGAGATCCGCCTGGACCGGATCCGGGCCGAGGAGTTCGGCGGTTTCGTCTACGTCAACCTGGATCCGGACGCCGCGCCGCTGGCCGAACAGGCGCCGGACCTGGCCGCCGAGATCGCCCGGTGGGCGCCGGACGTCGCGTCGCTGACGTTCGCGAAGCGGCTCACCTACGACATCCGGTCCAACTGGAAGAACGTCATCGACAACTTCCTGGAGTGCTACCACTGTCATGTCGCGCACCGCGAGTTCGTGGCGCTGGTCGACATGGACACCTACGAGGTGCGCACGCACGGCATCTGGTCCAGCCATTTCGCCGAGGCGGGGCGGGCGGACAATCCGGCGTACAACGTGGCCGGCGCCTCGGTGACCCAGCACGCGGTGTGGTGGCTGTGGCCGAACACGTGCCTGCTGCGGTATCCGGGGCGTGGCAATTTCATGGTATTGCAGGTGATTCCGGCCGGGCCGGACCGGACGCTCGAGACGTGGGACTTCTACTTCGAGACGCCCGAGCTGGACGGGGCCGAGGCCGAGGCGGTCCGCTACATCGACGAGGTGCTCCAGCAGCAGGACATCGCGATCGTGGAGAGCGTCCAGCGTGGCATGGCGACGCCCGCTTTCGATCAGGGACGGATCGTGTACGACCCGGAGGCGCCCGGTCTCTCCGAACACGGCGTGCACCACTTCCACGGCCTGCTTCTCCAGGCGTACGAGGATTTCGTGCTCCGGCGGTGAGGGCCACGATGGTCTTCGATATCGTTCCCCGTCGTGCGCATGTTGTTCGTGACCGCGGTCGCCGTGATCGCCGCCTTTCTGATCAGCCCGCTGGTACGCGCCGACGAGAACTGCGCGCCCTCCCCCACACCGTCGGCGCTCGGCCACTGGACCGACGAGCAGCTCGCCAACGCGCGCCTCATCGTCACCATCGGCAGCGAGCGGCGGGTGCCGGAGGAGGCGCTGGTCATCGCGGTGGCGACCGCGCTGCAGGAGTCCCGGCTGCGCAATCTGCCGGGCGGCGACCGTGACTCGATCGGCCTGTTCCAGCAGCGGCCCAGCCAGGGGTGGGGCACGCCGCGGCAGCTCACCGACCCGGCGTACCAGACCGGGAAGTTCTACGACCGCCTGCTCACCGTCGACGGCTGGCAGGAGATGCGGCTCACCGAGGCGGCCCAGGCGGTGCAGGTGTCGGCGTTCCCGGAGGCCTACGCGAAACACGCGAAGACCGCGGCCCAGTTGGTGGGCGCGCTGGGCGGGTGCCATAGCATCGCCGGGTGACATCGGATGACATTCCCCGCCCTGAGGCGGAGCAGCTGCGCGGGCTGGACGAGACGGCCCGGGTGGCCCGGACGTTCGAGGC
Source organism: Actinoplanes lobatus (assembly GCF_014205215.1). Lineage (NCBI taxonomy): Bacteria > Bacillati > Actinomycetota > Actinomycetes > Micromonosporales > Micromonosporaceae > Actinoplanes > Actinoplanes lobatus. The sequence continues at coordinate 5,629,293 of NZ_JACHNC010000001.1, read as the reverse complement.
CATCGCGGACCGGGGCGCCCTGTGGGTGTGGGGCGACGAGGGTGACGTCCTGTTCACCGAGGACGCCCGGCGGCGCAACCTGCTGCCGATCTGGCCGTACGCGACGGTCGCCCGGCTGGAGAACGAGGGCGAGGTCGACGGCGAGCACGCCATCCGCATCCCGGCCGACGTGTTCCTGCGCGAATGGCTGCCGCAGTTGGAGGAGGACGACGCCGACATCGCGGTCTTCCCGGTGGAGGAGCGGAACGCGGCGGTGCTGACGCTCGCCGAGTTCCGCTCCCGGTTGCGCTGACCTACAGCGTCACCTGCGCCGGGCTGGTCCGCGGCGTGGTGGTGCCGTCGCCGAGCTGGCCGGAGCCGTTGCCGCCCCAGCACCACAGGCTGTCGTCGGTACGCACCCCGCACCCGTGGTAGTTGACGGCGACGTCGCTGCTCCAGGTGACGGCGTCGCCGACCCGTACGGGCGCGGACCGGTGCGTGGTGGTGCCGTCGCCCAGCTGGCCGTTCGCGTTGTTGCCCCAGCACCACAGGCTGCCGTCGGTACGCACCGCGCAGACGGAACTGTCACCGGCGGCGACCCGTGCCCAGGTGGTGCCGGCGCCGACCCGGGTCGGGGTGGTCTGGTAGCTGCCGGTGTTGCCGAGCTGGCCGTACCCGTTCTCGCCCCAGCACCACAGGCTGCCGTCGGTACGGGTCCCGCAGGTGAAGCCGTACCCCGCGGTCACCCCGTTCCAGCTGGTCTCGGTGCCGACCCGCTCCGGGGTGGTGCGGTAGCTGAGGACGCCGATGCCGAGCTGGCCGGTCGTGCCGTCACCCCAGCACCACAGGCTGCCGTCGGTACGGGTGGCGCAGCTGTGGCCGTACCCGGCGGTGACGTCTGCCCAGGTGGTGGCGGTGCCGACCTGCACCGGGGCGGTCTCGTAGTAGTTGCTTCCGGTGCCGAGCTGGCCGAGCCGGTTGAAGCCCCAGCACCAGAGGGTGCCGTCGGTCCGGACACCGCACGTGTGGCTGTCGCCGGCGCTCACGGTGCTCCACGCCGCCGTGCCGACCCGTACCGGGGTGGGACGGTTGGTGGTGGTGCCGTCGCCGAGCTGGCCGCGCAGGTTGTTGCCCCAGCACCACAGGCCGCCGTCGGCACGCAGGGCGCAGTTGAACGAGGGTCCGGCGTCGATGGCGGTCCAGTCGGTGGCGGTGCCGACGCGTACCGGGGTGGTGCTGGCCGTCGTGGTGCCGTTGCCGAGTTGGCCGCGCCCGTTGCCACCCCAGCACCAGAGGCTGCCGCCAGCCGGGATCGCGCAGGTGTGCGAGTAGCCGGTGGCGACTCCTGCGCTCCCGGCGGCGTCCGCCGCGGCGGGGCCGGCCGTCGCGCCGAGTGCCGTCATGACGGCCGCGACAGCGGTCACGATGCCGGTTGCCCAGCGGCGCCGATGTTCACGCATGTAACGTCTCCTCACTCTGGGAGCGCTCCCACAGCGCCCACAGAGTTCATATCATCGACACACGACGATGACCAGACCGTTACGACCGCAACCGGACCGCGCGTACCCGATCGGCCTCCGCGGCGGCCGCGCCTCCCGGGGCGAATCAGGCCGAGCCGCGGATCAGCAACCGGGTCGGGGCCACCACGGTGGGCGGAGTGTCGCCGGCCAGGAGCCGTTCGACCTGGGCCACGGCCAGTTCGCCCAACCCCCGCTTGTCGATGCCGACCGTGGTCAACGGCGGTTCGAGCAGCTCGCCGAAGCTGAGACCGTCGAAGCCGATCAGCGCGATGTCACCGGGCATGCTCAGGCCGAGGCGGCGCGCGGTGCGGTGCGCGCCCATCGCGACCATGTCGTTGAAGGCCATCACCGCCGTGACGTCGGGGCGGACCTCGCGCAGCCGGGCGAGACCGGCCTCCCCGCCGGCCTGGGACTGCTCGACCTCGACGATCGCGTCCGCGGCGATCGGGACGCCGTGCGCGGCTGCCGCGGCCAGAAGAACGTCCCGCCGGGACGGGTCGGCGGCGGACGGGCAGTCGATCATGCCGATCCGGCGGTGCCCCCGGGCGATCAGGTGCTCCATCGCCGCCTCCACCCCGGCGCGCACGTCCACCTCGACGGCGCTGAACGCCGGATGCCGGGCGGGCCGGTTGATGACCACCAGCGGCAGGCCCTCCACCGCGCCGGCGATCACGTCCTCCGGCTGGAACAGGTAGCCGATCAGGGCGTCGACCTGCCCGGCGAGCGAGCGCAGCAGCTCCGGCTCGCGGCCCGGGTCGTCCTGCGTCGTGCTGATCAGCACCTTCCAGCCGCGCTGCTCGGCGGCGCTGATCACCCCGGCGATCAGCTCGGGGAAGTACGGGTTCACCACGTCGGCGACGATCAGCCCGATGGTGGTCGTGTCCGGCCGGACCAGTCCACGGGCATGACGCGACGGTCGGTACCGCAATTGCTGGACCACCTCGAGCACCCGGCGGCGGGTCTCGGGGTCGATCTCGCCCTTGCCGTTGATCGCCCGCGACACGGTCTGGTGCGACACCCCGGCGATCCGGGCCACGTCACGCAGGGTCACTCGTCGGCTGGTCTCGGGCGAAACGCCCCGGCTGTCGTCTTCCACGGTGACCGCATCGTATCCCGCCACCACGGATCGAGAAACGTGCGTGCCAATCGGGTCCGTTACCGTTAACGTGAACGGTAACGGGATCGATGAGGGAGGCTTTCATGGACATGTCAGCGGTGGTGCTGAGCATCGAGATCGCACGGCGCGACGTCGGCTCGGCGCTGCCCCACGCCCCGGTGCTGCCACATCGGCCCCGCCGCAACCCGATCCACTCGGCGGCCCAGCGCCTCAGGCGCCTACTGAGAGGAGCCGGCTGACACGCCCCGCGCCGGCGGCCCAGCACCTCAGGCGCCTACCGAGAAGAGCCGGCTGACACGCCCCGCGCCGGCGGCCCAGCACCTCAGGCGCCTACCGAGAAGAGCCGGCTGACACGCCCCGCGCCGGCGGCCTGCCGCGATCGGCAGCAGACAGCCGGGCCGGAACGCACGCGGCGATCAACGGCAGGCAGGCGACACGGGCCGGCCGGAACGCACGCCGCGACCGGCGCAAACAGGTGACACGAAGCCGGCCGGAACGCACGCGGCGACCGGCGGCAGGCGCGGGGCACACCGGCGGGGACGGCCTGCCCGGCCACCGACCTCAGCCCGGCGGGCGCGGCAGAGGCGTGCGTGGGCAGACGCTCGCGGGGCAGGGCGGGACGGCCCTGAGATGACGGGGCGGGCTCACTCGTACCGGAAAGTCCTCACCACTGATGTTGATCACGCTATGCCACCGAAGCGGGCGGGATCGGTCAGGCGAGGAGGGCTCGGGCCACGGCGCGGCCGGAGAGCCAGGCGGTCTGGACCCGGGGGCGGCCGAAGGCGTCGCCGCAGAGCCAGACGCGGCCGTCGACGGCGTACGGGGCGTCAACGGCCTCCGGCTGGGCACAGGGCCAGCGGTGTACGTGTGTCGAGGGCCGGGCGGCGAGGCCGAGCAACTCGCCGACCGCGCCGGCGAGGATCGGGCCCGCGCTGCCCGGATCGTCCTGGTACCGGGCGGCCAGCGCGGCCGTCGAATGTGCCACCAGGACGGGCGCGCCGTCGCCACGCCGGTCGCCGTCGTCACAGACGGTGGCGAGCAACGGGTGGTCGTTGACGAAAGCGCCACGCAGGTCGCCCCACTCCCGGGCCGGGTAGGTGAGGACGGCCGCGATCACCGGCTTCCAGATCTGTGCCCGCGCGGCGGCGGCGACCGCCGGTGGCGGTGACAGGCGCAGCGCCTGCGGGCCGGGCATGGCCAGTACGGCAATGTCCGCGTCCGCCGGGATCGTGTCCAGATCGGTCGACAACCGCACATCGAGGCCCGTGGCCAGATCGGTGGCGAGCGAGCGCAGTCCGCCGGGCGCCGCCCACCGCACCGGCCCGGTGGTCCGCTCCCCGCCGGGGTAGACGCTGAGGGTGTCGGTCCACGGCCGGGCGAGGCCACGGGTCCGCCACGCGTCGACCTGCGCGGTGAAGTCCGGGTCGTCGGCGACCAGATAGGCGGCGCCGATGTCCACATACCGGTCGTCGTAGCGCCTACTGGCCAGCCGGCCGCCGACCACGCGGCTCCGCTCGACGACACGGACCCGGGCGCCGCCGTCAGTCAGCGCCCGCGCGCAGGACAGCCCGGCGACCCCGGCCCCCACCACGACGACGTCCACGATCGCGTCACGGCTCCGCACGCGGACAATGAGGGGCGACCGGCGTCCACGATCGCGTCACTGCTCCGCCAGCAGGCGGTAGAGGGCCTGGCGGGCGTTCTTCACGATGGCCACGGCCTGGTCGACGGCTTCCGGGGAGGCGATGGCGGACACCTGCTGGGCGGCGGCCCGCAACTGGTGCATTTCGGTCCGGAGCTGGGAGTGCTCCTGCGGATCGCTCGGGAAGCCGGCCCCGAACGCGTCGACCCGCCGCTCCGCCGCCCGTTCCCGGCCTTCGCCGGTCAGGTCGAAGACCTTGCGGCCGTCGGTCTCGCTGCTGCTGACGAGCCCGGTGTCCTGGAACATCTGCAACAGCGGGTAGATCGAGCCGGGGCTGGGCCGCCAGCTGCCGCCACTGAACCGCTCCAGCCGGTCCATCAGCTCGTAACCGTGGGCGGGACCGTCGAGCAGCGCGGTGAGCACCAGGTCGGGCACCATCCCCCGGCGCATCCGGCCGCCCTCGCCGCCGCCGAACCCGCGCCGGCCTCCGTGTAGTCCCATGGTCGTCGCGCCGCCTCACCCGCAGATGTATCGCGACACTATCCCAATCCCCGCCCTGGTCGTGGTCCGGGTGACCGGCTCAGTTCAGCAGGCGCTGCGCCCAGTAGACCTGCCCTTCGGGCCCCACACAGATCAGGGCGACCAGCATGTCCTTTACGGCCACCGGCGCCGTGGCGATCATCGACTCGGCTGGCGTCTCCGGGTTTCCGGCACGGAGCACGGTCTGGAACGTCACCGGCGACGCGTCCAGCGAGGACACGTTGACGACAACGCCAGAGGTCCAGAAGGACCCGTCGATCTCCTGGGCGCCCGCGCCCTTCAGCCAGCGGTAACGCCGCTCGGCGGTGTCCACCGCCCCGTCCGTCCCGCTGCTGACCTGGTCAGGGTTCGCCGAGGTCACGGCGATGAAGCCGGGCAGCAGATGGCGGCGCTTGTCCAGCAGCACAATCCGCAGGGAGCTGCCGTCCCGCGCCGAGGGTGGTCGTTTCCAGGAGACCCGGCCCAGGAGGATCTGGTCGCCTTCGTCGTTGGCGAACTGCGCGTTGACCGGGGCGAGGGCGGCGTTCGCGGTCGCCTGGTCGACGAGCCGCAGCGTGGCCTGGGCGCCCATCGCCCTCGGCCCGAACGGCGCTCGCTCCCACCACCGGTGGACGGCCAGGCCGCCGACGCCCACGACCAGGAGCGCCACGCTCAGGATCAGACCCATCCGCCGTTTCATGGCCGACAGTAGAACACATGGCCGCAAGCTATGCACCAGGTTTATACATCGTGTGTATAGTGGCCGGCATGTCAGTCGGTTTCGCCCTGCTGGGGCTCCTGGAGAACGGCCCACGCCACGGTTACGACCTGAAACGCTCCTATGACGAGGCGTTCGGCCGGGACCGGGCGCTGCACTACGGCCAGGTCTATTCGACGATGGCGCGCCTGCTGAAGAACGGCCTCGTCGAGGTGGAGTCCGAGCCGGGCGACGGACCGGAGCGCAAGAAGTATGCGATCACCCACGCCGGGATCACCGACGTCGCCGAGTGGATCTCCCGGCCCGAGAAGCCCGAGCCGTACCTCCAGAGCACCCTCTACACGAAGGTCGTGCTGGCCCTGATGACCGGCCGCGACGCCACCGAGGTGCTGGATGCTCAGCGCGCCGAGCACCTGCGGCTGATGCGGGTGCTCACCCGGCGCAAGAACGAGGGCGATCTGGCCGACGAGCTGATCTGCGACCACGCCCTGTTCCACCTGGAGGCCGATCTGCGCTGGCTGGAGCTGACCGCGGCCCGGCTGGACCGGCTCGCCGCCCGGGTCCGCCCGTGACCACCACCGTGGGGAGAGACATGCCGTTGCTCACCGCCGACGACGTCCACCTGAGCTTCGGTGAGACCACCGCTTTGCGCGGTGCTTCGCTGCATGTGTACGCCGGTGAGGTCCTCGCCCTGATGGGCCCGTCCGGCTCCGGCAAGTCGACGCTGCTGCACTGCCTCGCCGGCATCCTGACGCCCGGCTCGGGCAGCATCCGCTACGGCGACCGCGACCTGGCTCGAATGTCCGACGCGGAGCGCAGCACGCTGCGGCGCGGCGAGTTCGGCTTCGTGTTCCAGTTCGGGCAGCTGGTGCCGGAGCTGACCTGCCTGGAGAACGTGGCTCTGCCCCTGCGGCTGGGCGGCGCCGGCCGGCGGGAGGCACAGCGGCGGGCGGCCACATGGCTGGACCGGCTGGAGGTCGCCGACCTGGCCGGGAAACGTCCCGGCCAGGTGTCCGGCGGTCAGGGCCAGCGGGTCGCGGTGGCCCGGGCGCTGGTCACCGAGCCCTCGGTGATCTTCGCGGACGAGCCGACCGGCGCGCTGGACTCGCTCAACGGCGAGCTGGTGATGAAGCTGTTCATCGCGGCGGCCCGGGACACCGGGGCCGCCGTCGTGCTGGTCACGCACGAGCCGCGGGTGGCCGCCTACTCCGACCGCGAGGCCGTCGTGCGCGACGGCCGGGTTCGTGAGCAGGAGCCGGCGCGGTGAGGGTCCGCAACTGGTTCTTCGAGCTCGCTCTCGGCGTCCGGATGAGTGTCGCCGGAGGCCGGGCCGGTTGGTTCCGTCTCGGCCTGATCGCGGTCGGGGTCGGTCTGGGGGTGGCGGTGCTGCTCGGCGCGGCCACCGTGCCGGCCGCCATGGCCGCGAGCAACGCGCGCACCGACGCTCGCGCCATCGACGGCTACCAGGACCTGCCACGCGCCGACGACACCATGCTGACCAGCCATTTCAACACCCGCTTCGAGGGCTGGGCGATCAGTGGCGAGCTGTTGCAGCCGGAGGGTTCGCACCCGCCCGTGCCGCCCGGGGTGTCGTCGGTCCCCGGTCCCGGCCGGATGGTGGTCTCCCCCGCGCTCGCCCGGCTGCTGGACGATCCGGCGAACGGTCTGCTGCGTGACCGCTGGGACGCCGAGGTGGCCGGGGTGATCGGTGCGGAGGGCCTGTCCGGTCCGGCCGAGCTCTTCTTCTACATGGGCACCGACACGCTGTCCGCGGAGCACGACGGCCGGATCCGCGAGTTCGGCACCCCGGGCGCGATCGTGCGCGACCCGGTCCCGATCTTCGTGCTGTTGACCCTGGTCGGCATGGTGGTGCTGCTGATCCCGGTGATGGTGTTCATGGCCGCCGCCGTCCGGTTCGGTGACGAGGCCCGCGACCGCCGGCTGGCGGCGCTGCGGCTGGTCGGCGCCGACGCCGCGACGACCCGCCGGATCGCCGCCGGGGAGACCCTGGCCGGCGCCGTGCTGGGCCTGCTGATCGGCGCCGCCCTGTGGGTGGGCGAGATCCTGCTGGCCCACCGGTGGGGCACCGGCGCGCTCTCCTTCTACCTGGCCGACCTGCGCCCGGTGCCGTCGCTGGTGGTCCTGATCGTGATCGCGGTGCCGGTCGTGGCCGTCGCGGTGACACTGTCGGCGATGCGCCGGGTCGTGGTCGAGCCGCTCGGCGTGACCCGGATGAGCATCCCGGTCCGCCGCCGCCTGTGGTGGCGGCTGCTCCTGCCGACCGCCGGCGTGGTCCTGCTGTGGCCGCTCTACCGGGGCATCGACGAGCACTCGGCCGGCTACGAGATCCAGGTCGTCGCCGGGATGGCCGCGCTGCTGACCGGCATCGCGCTGCTGCTGCCGTGGCAGGTCGAGGCGGTCGTGGGGCGGCTCGGCGCCGGCGGGTCCCCGGCGTGGCAACTGGCCGTGCGCCGCCTCCAGTTCGACAGCGGCACCGCGATCCGCGCCGTCTCCGGCATCGCCGTCTCGGTGGCCGGGGTGATCGCCATGCAGGGCATCGTGACCGGCATCGAGTCCCTCTACACCCGGGGTTCGGCAAGCGCACCGGTTCGATACGGCATCGCCATCCTGCCCGGCAGCAGCCTGCCCGACCGCAGCTGGACGGCGGCGCTCGACGCCACTCCGGGTGTCCAGGAGTGGCGGCCACTGCGGATCGTCCGCCTCGACGGGGCCACGCTGCGGATCGGTGACTGCGCCCTGCTGAGCCAGCTGGCCGAGGTGGGCGAGTGCCGCGACGGCGACGTGTTCGGGCTGGACGGGGCGGCCGCCGGGACGACGTACCGGCTGGGTGACACGTCCTGGACGTCGCCGGCCGGCACCCGGGCAGTGTCGCGGGCCGAGGCGGAGCCCACCTCCGGCGAGACGCTGCTGATCACCCCGGGTGCGTTGGCCGGGGTCGCCGTCCAGCCGGACGACACCAACTTCTACGTGGCCCTCGACCCCGGTGTGCCGCAGGCCATGGAGCATCTGCGTAACAGCGCGGCCCGGCTGGACCTTCAGGCGTACCTGTACTCGTACGGCAACGACTCGGTTCGCGCGGCGCTGGCCGGGATGCGGGACGCCCTGCTCGCCGGTGCGATCGTCCTGCTCGTCCTGATCGGCGCCAGCATGGTCGTCAACGTGGTCGAACAGCTGCGCGAACGCCGCCGGGTGCTGGCCGTCCTGGTCGCCTTCGGCACCCGCCGGCGCACGCTCGGCGGTTCGGTGCTCTTTCAGGTGGCCGTTCCCGTCGTACTGGGCATGGTTTTGGCCGTGGCCGTCGGCAGCGTGCTGGCCGGCGTCCTGATGACGGCCGTCGGCGCACCGCTGACCGTCGACTGGTTCGGCATCACCGCCACCTCCGGCATCGCCGCCGTGGTGGTCCTGGGCACGACCGCCGCCGGCCTGCCGATCCTGTGGCGCCTCACCCGCCCCGGAAACCTGCGCAGCGAATAGGAGGGTTAAGATCGCGGCATGACCTCGACGCCGCCGTAGGAACGGGCCACTCCCCCGGTTCCTGTCGCTTCGTTCGAGGAGTCTCCCTCATGCCCCACGCCGTCGGCGTGGGAGGTTACCGTGCCGTTCTCGGCCTGCCGTTCGCGCTGCGCACCTTCGTGCCCGCGATCGGCGGGCGGCTGGCCTACGGCATCCTCCCGCTCGCCATCCTGTTCACCGTCCAGCAGGCCACCGGCTCGTATGCCGTCGCCGGTCTCGCGGCCGCCGGTTTCGGCATCACCGCGATCACCCTGCCCGTCAAGACCCGCCTCGCCGAGCGGCACGGCCAGCACGCCGTCCTGCCGCCGCTCGCGCTGGTGTGCGCCGTCGCCCTGGCCGTCGCCTCCGTGGCACGCGAGCCGGCCGTACTGGTCGCATTGATCACTCTGGCCGGCTTCGCCGCGCCGCCTCTCGGCCCGTCGATGCGGGCGAGCTGGCGCCGGCTCACCGCGGGCACCTCCCTCAAACCGCGGGCGTACGGGCTGGACGCCGTCGTCGAGGAGACGCTGTACCTGGTCGGGCCGCTCATCGCCGGTCTGCTCGTGGCGGCGGGCCCGGCCCACCGGGCGCTGCTGCTCACCGCGTTCCTGCTGCTCACCGGCACTCTCGGCATGGCCACAGCGCCGCCGGCCCGGCACCGGGACCCCGCGGCCCCGGGACGGCTGTTCGATCCGGGCCCGCTGCGGTCACCCGGGGTGCGCGGGCTGCTCGCCGCGATCCTGGGGGTCGGCGCCGGGACGAGTGTGGCGTACACCTGCATCGCCGCCACCGCCCAGAACCACGGCCGTCCCGGCGCCGCCGGCCTGCTGGAGGCGGCCCTCGCCGTGGGCAGCGTCGCCGGTGGCCTGCTGTGGGCCCGCCGGGAACCCGGCCGCCACCATCTGCGACAGCTCGCGGCGCTGGCCGGGGTCCTGGCGGCCGGTCTGACCGCCGCCTCGGTGGCGCCCGGCCTGGTCACGCTCGGTCTGGTGCTGTGTGCGACCGGGACGGCGCTGGCCCCGGTCTACGTGGTCGCCTATCTGGCCGCCGACGACCTGGCCGGCGACGGCGCGGCCGCCGAGGCCGGCACCTGGGTGAACGTCGCCACCAACGCGGGCAGTTCGGCCGGCGCCGCGTTGGCCGGCATCATCGCCGAGTCCCGCGGCCCGGGCCCCGGCTTCCTGACCGGCGCGGCGCTGCTGGCGGTGACAGCCGCGGCGGTCGCACTCACCAGCCGGCGCCGGACCTCGACGATCGCCGGTCAGTAGTGGCAGTTCATGGCGGCGCGCACCTCGGCGAGGGTGGTGTCGGCCACCGCCCGGGCCCGCTCGTTGCCCTCCCGCAGGACCGTACGAAGGTGGGCGCGGTCACGGGCGTACTCGGCACGGCGGGCCCGGATCGGAGCCAGGTACTCGTTGACCGCCTCGGTGACCACCTTCTTCAGCGCCGCGGAGCCCGCCGCACCGATGCCGTCGGCGACCTGCGCGGGAGTGCGGTCCAGGCAGAGGGCGGCCAGCAGGAGCAGCGACGACACCTCGGGGCGGCCCTCCGGGTCGTACGTGATGTGCCGCTCGGTGTCGGTCTTGGCCCGCTTGATCAGCCGGGCGGTCTCGTCGGCGCCGGCGGCCAGTGTGATGGCGTTGCCGCGGCTCTTGCTCATCTTGGTGCCGTCCGTGCCGAGCAGCAGCGGCGCCTTCGACAGCAGGGCCTCGGGTTCGGGGAAGATGCCGGCGCCGTACCGGTCGTTGAAGCGGCGGGCGATGGTCCGGGTGAGTTCCAGGTGCGGCAGCTGGTCCTGGCCGACCGGCACCAGGTTGGCTTTGCAGAAGAGGATGTCGGCGGCCTGGTGCACGGGGTAGGTGAACATCAGCCCGCTGACCGCGGACTGCCGGGAGTGGGCGATCTCGTCCTTGACCGTGGGGTTGCGGTTGAGTTCGGCGACGGAGACGAGGCTCAGGAAGGGCAGCAGCAGCTGGTTGAGGGCGGGGACGGCGCTGTGCGTGAAGATCGTGGCGCGGGCCGGGTCGACGCCGGCGGCCAGATGATCGAGCACGAGTTCCTCGACGTGCCCGGTGAGGTCGTCGGCCACGTCCCGGTCGGTCAGGACCTGGTAGTCGGCGATGACGACGTACAGCTCCACGCCGAGGTTCTGCAGGCGGACCCGGTTCTGGAGGGTGCCGAAGTAGTGGCCCAGGTGCAGGCGCCCGGTGGGCCGGTCGCCGGTCAGGATCCGGTAGCGAGTGGGGTCGGTGATGGTGTCCATGGGTGTCTCCTCGGTGGGGGTCGTCGCAGCTGCCGAGGACGACCGGCCCTCGTTTCCGGGACACGAAAAAGGGCCGTTCGTCCGAACGGCCCGCTTCATGACTGAGAGGTGCCGCTCCTAGGAGGAGCGCCACCAGCTCAGGCATGAGGAAAGATGCACGGCCCCAGCATAGCCGGGGCCGTGCGTCGTCGATCAGTTCAGGAAGGACCTGATCTGGGTGAGGGTGATGGTGTCGGTCAGGAACCCGATGTGGGTCTGGCAGGCCACGTAGTTGTTGGTGGCGCCGCTCAGGATGGTGCTGGTGTAGGGGATGATGACGCCGTCACACGGGGAGTACCAGGTCCCGTAGGTGGTGCTGCCCGGGGTCTCGTCGCCGGAGCTGAGCGTGTTGATGAACGACGAGCCGGGATACATCTGCTGACAGGTGACGTAGATCAGGCAGGCGCTGGCGTAGGTGGTGCCGTGGTTGGCGCCGGCGATCGACGCGAGCTTCCGGACGTACTGGGCGCCACCCAGCTGCTTGACGTACCACATGCTGACCAGGCCACCCATCGAGTGGTTCACGATGTCGACCTTCGATGCGCCGGTGCGGGCCCGGACCTGGCTGACGTAGGTGGCCAGGCCCTGGGCGTTGGTGATGTTGTTGCCGTAGGAGTTGTACTCGTACGCGAACAGTTCACTGCTCGAGTAGCCGCCGGCACGGAACAGCGACATCGCGGTGGTCCAGTTGGACGCGCTGCCGGTGTAGCCGTGCACGAAGACCACCGGCGTGCCCGGGGCGGCGGCCGCGGGCAGGGCCGGGCTCAGTGCGAGCGCGGCCACCACGGCGGTGACGAGGACGAGAAGACGGCGCATGAGACCTCCAGGGGAAGTTCAGGGGGGTCTCTGCATCCTTTGTGTAATAAGTTCGCCACACATCCGTGAAATCGCCAGTGGTCCATGCATGAGGTCAACCGCCGCTGTTGGCGGCCTCGATCGACTTCTTCAGGGCGGGCGCGACCGGCCCGCTGATCTCGGTCAGCTCGTGGATCCGCCGCTTGTGGGTACGCCGTGTCCGGCGGTCGAGGACCAGGCCCAGGTCGCCCGCCGCGATCACGGCCACCAGTGCGGCGTCGGCCGCGTCGACGCGGCCCATCGGTTTCTTCACGGCGTTGTTGACCCGGCCGAGCAGCTCCTTGCGGACCCGGGGATCACGGATGGTCACCCTGGTCGCCGGGAACAACCCGAGAATCCGGTACGGCCGGAGGCGGGCCCAGCCACCGTCGCCGAGCTGCTGCCGGACCGCCCTGGTGGCTGCGCCCTGGTTGCGGCCGACCCAGTGCTGCCACTTGCGCGGCTTGGCGGCGGCGATCTCGGCGCGGACCGACTCCAGGAAGGGGTCGCCGCAGGGGCGATGCCTTCCGGAGACGACGGCGCGGCCCTTCTCGTCGGTCAGGTGGCCGCTGCCGTACAGGTCGGCGAGGGCCGCGGCGCGCAGCATGGCGCCGAGCTGGGTGGTGAACCGGACCCGGCCCTTGGCGGGATCGTGGGCCAGCAGGTAGACGCGCAGGGGAAGACTTCCGGGAACTGCCATGTCACTCCTCTTCCGGCTCGGACGGTTCAGGTGTGGCGGAAGGCCGGCCGGGCCCCCGCATCCGGCCGACGCCACCGGGAAGGCGGCCGGCGTCGGCGAGGGCCTTGCGCAGCAGGTACTCGATCTGCGCATTGGTGCTGCGCAGCTCGTCCCCGGCCCAGCGGGCGAGCGCGTCGTGCACCGCGGGATCGAGCCGCAACAGCAGCTTCTTGCGTTCGGTGGCCATCCGATCAGGAGTAGAGCGTTCCCGCGTTGACCACGGGCTGCGCGTCCCGGTCGCCGCACAGGACCACCAGCAGGTTGCTGACCATGGCGGCCTTGCGCTCCTCGTCGAGGTCGACGACGTCGTGCTCGGCGAGGCGGAGCAGGGCCATCTCCACCATGCCCACGGCGCCCTCGACGATCCGGGTCCGGGCGGCGACGATGGCGTTCGCCTGCTGCCGGCGGAGCATGGCGTGGGCGATCTCGGGCGAGTAGGCGAGGCGGGTCAGCCGGGACTCGACGATCGTCACTCCGGCGGCCGCCACCCGTACCCCGATCTCCTCGGACAGCCGCGCGGTGATCTCGTCGGCGTTGTCGCGCAGCGACATCCGGTCGGTGTCGTGGGAGTCGTAGGAGTAGCTGTTGGCGATGTGCCGCACCGCGGTCTCGGTCTGGATGGCGACGAACTCGATGAAGTCGTCGACCTCGAAGACGGCGCGGGCGGTGTCCTCCACCTGCCAGACGACGACGGCGGCGATCTCGATCGGGTTGCCATCGGCGTCGTTGACCTTGAGGACGTCGGTCTCGTGGTTGCGGATCCGGGTGGAGATCTTGTGCCGGGCGGTGAGCGGGTTGACCCAGCGGAGCCCGTCGTCGCGCACCGTTCCGGTGTACCGCCCGAGCAGTTGCAGGACGCGGGCCTCACCGGGCGCGACCGGAGTGAGACCGACCAGGGTGATCAGGGCGCCGAGCAGGAGCAGGACGCAGAGGCCACCGACGATCCCGGCCACCGCGTCGTCCCGCGGGACGACGATGAAGAAGACCACGATGCTGAGGACCACCACCACCAGGGCGGTGATCATGAAAGGCCAGCCCGAGACGTCCCGGGCGGCGCGCTCGCGGACCTGCGGGGCCGGCAGGTCGAGGTGTTCGGTCATGTGGGGCTCCTCCCGTGTTCGATGGCTCAACAATAGCAATGTGATATCACTTTTTTCAAACCCCTCCCCGGTACGGACAAGGCAGGGAACCGACGAGTCGCGTCAGCCGGACACCCGGCGCCGCTCCTGCCAGGTGTCACGCAGCTCGTGATAGCCCTGGCTGAGCCACTTCGGGGCGTGTTCGTCGACGTCGTCGCCGGGGCGGGCCGGCGTGTACTTGCTGTACTGCGAGAGCCCGAACGCGACCCGGGCCCGGCCCCCGCTCCACACCCGCACCCGCCAGCCGGCGAACACGAACGCCTCGACCGCGTCGATCTCCCGCCACGGGATGCGGTGGGTCCGCAGTGGATTGACCAGCTCCACATGATCCGCGTGCAGCACCACCCGCAGCCGGCTCAGCCGGAACGAGACCGCACCGAACAGCAGCGCGACGGCGGCGAGCACCAGCCGGCCGGGCGCCTCCCAGTCCTGTGTGGCGACGATCGCCACCGTCGTGATCGCTCCCGCCGCGAAGGCCGCCGCCACGATGGCGTGGACCGTGCTGTTGTACCTGGAGCGCAGCACGCGGGTCTCCCACACGGGTGCCATTGTGGCACGGGGCGGCCCGGGGACCCGCTGAAGTGCTAGCCTCTGCCCTTCGTCCGAGGGGGTGGGGACTCCGTGCGGTTCGACGTCGATCTCGCGGCCATGGAGTCGCTGAGGAAACTGCTGGAACGCGGCAGTGAGGACGCGTCGTCGATGCGCTCCTACTGGGAGGGCAACGCCGGCATCGACTTCCTCGGTGAGGGCGTCATCAACCTCATCCAGCGCTCCGACGACCACGTCGAGAGCAGCATCGGCTCCTATCTGGACACCCTCGCCGGCCGGACGATGCCGGGCCTGGCCGAGGCGATCGACATGGCCGCCCGGCACTACCGAGCGACCGATCAGGCCGCCGCCGCGAGCATCGACAGCGCCCTGCCGGGTGCGAACGTGACGGCCGCCGCCGACGGTGACGTGCCGATCGCGTTCGACTACTACCGGCCCGCGCCGTCGTTCAGTGACGCCGCCGACCCGGGCGCCCGCCTGGCCGGGCTGCCGAACTTCAACCAGCGGATGCCGTACCAGCCGAGCTGGACCGACCTGTCCAGCCCGACGTCGCTGCTGCGCGACGCCATCTGGTCGGTCACCTGGCTCGGCATGAAACTCGGCGTCTGCGACCGGCAGTACGACATCGCCGAGGTGGTCCTGAAGCCGGTGCTGGGCGACTGGGCCGGCATGAAGGCGACCGGCGTCACGATGGTCAACCTGTCGAACGCGATCGTCGACCTGCACTCCAACCTGGGACGCGCGATCCTGGGCATCCGCGGCAGTTGGGAGGGCAACGCGGCCGACGCCGCGGTCGCCAACCTGCACGAGGTCCGCAAGTCGCTGCTGCGGACCGCCACCGCCCTGCTCAAAATCGGCAAGGAGTACGACGACGCGGCCGAGGGCTGCTACGACATGAGCGGGACCATCGGCAACATCCTGTCCGACATCACCGACGCCGCGGTGGCCGCCGCCGCCGGTGCCGCCGCGACCGGAGCCCTCACCGCGAGCGGCGCCGGCGTGCCGATCGCCCTGCTGCTCGGCGCGTTCACGGTGACCAAGGTCTACCGGGTGTGCAAGGAGGTCTACACCATGATCAAGATCATCGCGGACATGGTCTCCCGGGTGAATGCCGCCGTCAGCGCCGTCGACGCCAGCGCCGGCGACTTCGGCATACTCGACGTCAGCGACTTCGGCTCCGCCCCACTCCCCCCCGGCCCCCACACTGCCCCGCTGACCCCACCCCCGCCGACCCCGCCCCCGCTGACCCCGCCCTTGCTGACCTCGGCCCCCGCTGATCTCGGCCCTCGCTGACCCCGCCCCGCTGACCCCGCCCCGCTGACCTCGGCCCTCGCTGATCTCGGCCCCCGATGACCCAGCCCGCGACCCTGACCCCGCTGACCTCGGAAGGAGACCCGATGGGCTCGTTCGACGAATACCCTCCGCACCTGCGCGACATGCTCCAGAAGGTCGCCGACGCCGGCTACCGCGACATCCTCCTCGACGAGCGCGCCGGCAACCGTTTCCTCTTCGAAACCCTGGCCGGCACCAGCGACCCGGTGCTGCGCGAAATGGGCGAACAGCTACGTGACGGCGCCATCGACCTGAAACAGGTGGCCGCCTCCAGCTTCTTCCGCGACGCACTCCAGCAGGGCCTGGAGCGCTTGGAGGACTTCGACGAGGAACGCTTCGCCGCCGACGTCGACCGGGCCACAGGCGACGACCGCCAAGCAAAAACCGCCACAGACAGCCCCAAACCCTAACTTTCGGTACGTGTAACGCCCGTCCCGTCCTTATCAGGACAGTCCCGCCCTGCCACGCGATCCAACTGCCCACTCCCGCCCGTGCCGCCCCGCCGGGCTGAGATCGCTGGCAGGCCGGCCTCCGCCTTGCCCCAGCCCTCTGCCGCCGGCCCCGCCCGCGAACACCCGCCCCGCCGCCGGCCCCGCCCGCGAACACCCGCCCCGCCGCCAGCCCGCCCGCGAACACCCGCCCCTGCTCCTGCCATCGGTCACGCCGATCAGTGGTCGCCGTAGTGCTCGCCAGGCACGGAGGTTGCCTGGTCCCGGCCGTCGCGCCGGTCGCGCCAGGCGGGTGGTGGCGCTTGATGCCGGTCGCGCCATGGGAAACCCCGCCGAAAGTCACTCACCGTGACTGTGGCGATGAGCGCGAAGAGGTGTGCAGTAGATCGATGATCTTCCGAGCGGTCGAAAAGCGCCCAAGATCGCGGGGGATGGCATGGAAGACAGAAAGGCGCGGAAGCGTAGCGGCAGACGCCATCCCCGCCAGGCACGATCTTGGACGACCAGCCACCCTCAGCGGTGAGAAAACGTCCACGATCGCGAAAAGAGCGCGAAGCGCGGGAGGTTAACGGCCGACACCACCACCGCCCGACGCGTTCTTGGACGACCAGCCACCCCCAACGGTGAGAAAACGTCCACGATCGCGAAAAGAGCGCGAAGCGCGGGAGGTTAACGGCCGACACCACCACCGCCAGGCACGATCTTGGACGACCAGCCACCCCCAACGGTGAGAAAACGTCCACGATCGAGCAAAGCGCGAGAATCGCTAGAGGGTAGCGGCTGACAGCCGCGCGCCGGGCGCGATCGTGGGTGATCAGCCACCCTCGGCGGTGAGAACGCGTTCAAGATCGCGGGGTCAGAGAGCGCGAGGCACGGAAGCGCGGGACACGAGAGCGCGGGACACGAGAGCGCGGGACACGAGAGCGCGGGACACGAGAGCGCGGGACACGAGAGGCGCCAGAGGAGCGGGGCCGGGGCGGCGGGCCGGCCCGCCGGGCCACCGATCTCAGCCCGGCGGGGCGGCACAGGCGGGAGTGGCAGCGAGATCGCGTAGCCGGGCGGAACGGCCCTGAAAAGGACGGGACGACCGTCGCCCGTACCGGATATCTAACCGGCCGGAAGGGTGAGGGAGGCGAGGACCGCGCGGTGATCGGAGCCGCGCACGGTGTGCACCGAGACGTCGCGCACCCCGATGCGTTCGTCGGCGAGCACGTGGTCGATGGTCACCAGCCCGCGGGATCCGTCGAAGGACGGCCAGGTGGTGGTCAGGCCCGCCCCTACGGCGTCGGCCGCATCGCGGTAGCCGGTGTCGATCAGGTCGCGCAGTTCGGCGTGGTCGAGGGTGGCGTTGAAGTCGCCGAGCAGGATGGGCGGCGGGCCGCCGGTCCCGGCGTGCGGCTGTTCCCGCAGGTCAGCCCTCCAACGGGGGTACATCTCGGGGCCGACCGGCGCCAGCGGATGCACCGATTCGACGTGCACGGCGGCGGCGCCGGGTGGCTGGATCGTGGCGTACGCCTGCTGGAAGCCACCGTCGTTGCGGCGGGTCGCCTTGGTGAGCATCGGGTGGCGGGAGTAGAGGCCGGAGCCGCCCGCATCGTACGCCGGGGAAAGCTGCTGGTAGGGCAGCAGTTCGCCGATGCCGGCCGCGTTCAGGGCCGCCTCGCCGTCGGGGGTGAACTCCTGTACGGCGAGCACTGCCACGTCGTTGTCGCGAACCAGTTGGACGACCTGCGCCGGGTCGGCCTCGCCGTACAGGGTGTTGAGGGTGAGCACCCGCAGCGCGACTCCCTCGGACGGGCCTTTGTCGAAGTCCGGCACGGCGCGGGGCAGCACGCACGCGCCCATTCCGGCGGCGACCAGCCCGGCCACCGCGGCGGCCCGCCACCGTTTGGCGGCGAGCGCGGCGAGCAGCGGGATCAGGGTCGCGGCGGCGACGTACGGCGTGGCGGCGAACAGCGTGATCAGTGGACCGCGTTCGAGCCCGAGGGCCCGGCCCACCAGCCAGAGGGCACCGGGCGTCAGAAGCAGCCAGATCGCCACGGACAGGACGGTCCGGCCGCGGCTCGGGCGTTTCCCGGGCGGCGCATCGGTGACGGTCATGGCCGCGAAACTACCGAGCCCGCCTTACAGGATCCTGTGACAGCGGCCGAAGTCACAACGCGCGCCGCCTTCCGGGGCCAATCTGGTAACGGGGTTCAGTGTCCCCGGCGACCGTGCCGAAGGGGGGGTGCGGCATGTCTCTGCTCCGGACCGGCCTGTTCGCGCTGGCGTACGCCGTGGCCACGGTCGCCGGCCGGCTGACCGTCATGGACGACACCAATCTGAGCATGGTGTGGCCCGCGGCCGGGGTGATGGTGCTGTGGCTCTGCGCGCAACGGCACTCGCGCACTCTCGCGGTGGACGTCGCCGCGCTGGTCGCGGTCACGGTGGTGGTCAACCTGTCCACCGGCGCGAGTGGCCGTTTCGTGGTGGTCGTCGTGGTCGCCAATCTCTGCCAGGTCGCGCTCACCCTGTGGTTGCTGCGCCGATGGCAGCCGGCGCAGTGGCGCGCGGACCGTCAACTGGATCTCGCCCGCCCCCGTGACCTGTGGATCCTGCTGGCCGTCACGATCGCCGGCACCGCCCTGGGCGCTGTCGTGGGCACCGTGGGGATGTGGCTGATCAACGGGGACGTCTCGGCGTCCAGCGGCGCGGTGTGGCTGATCCGCAACGCCGCCGGTGTGCTGCTGATCGTGCCGGTGGGGCTGCGGTTGCGCCGTCTGACGGTCCGGGCGACGTGGTGGCGGGCCGTCCCGTGGTGGCGCGGCGCGGAGTGCGGGGCCCTGATCGCCGGCTCCGTGCTGGCGTACTGGTTCACGTTCGTCGTCCTGAACGGCCTGCCGGTGGCCTTCACCCTGATCGCGATCACGATCTGGGCCGGGCTGCGGATGCCGACCACCTTCGTGGCCGCGCACGGCCTGGTGGCGGGCGCCGTGGCCGTGACGTTCACCCTCGCCGGGCCCGGGCCGTTCGCCGGCATCGCCGGGCACGCCCCACGGGCATTCGTCGCACAGCTGTTCGTCAGCATGGTCGCGGTGGTCGGCCTGGTCCTGGCACTGGGCCGGGACGAACGGCAGGCGCTGCTGCGGCAGCTCACCGGCGACAAGGCCGACCTGGCCCGGCAGAAGGACCAGGCCCAGCGGCACGGCCAACTGCTGGGCGCGATCATCGACTCGATGACCGACGGCGTCACGGTGGTCGAGGCCGACGGCCGGGTGGTGCTGCGCAACGCGGCCCTGGTCCGGCTGCTGGGTGGCCGGATCAGCCCGACCGACCGGGTCGCTAGCACCTCCTTCTACGGGCTGTACCACCTCGACGGCCGGCCGATGGCCGACCACGAGACGGTGAACGCGCGTGTGCTGGCCGGCGAGGAACGGGCCTGGGTCGAGATGCTGCTGCGCAACCCGGAGGTGCCGGAGGGCAAGATCGTCACCGCCACCGGCACCCGCCTGTTCGACGGGCAGGGCGCTCCGCTCGCCGTCGTGGTGCTGCACGACGCGACCGCCGAACGGCGGCACCGTGACGAGCTCACCGCGTTCGCCGGGGTGGTCGCCCACGATCTCCAGAACCCGCTGATGGCCATGCGCGCCTGGACCGAGGCGGCCGCCGACGCGCTCCAGGACGTGCCGCCGCACCCGATGGTGAGCGAGGCGGAGAGCAGCCTGCTGCGCGCGCAGCGGGCCGGCGCCCGGATGCGGGCCCTGATCGATGATCTGCTCGCCTACACCACGGCCCGGGACGCCACCGTACGGCCGGTCGCGCTCGACCTGGAACGTCTGGTCACCGACATCGCCTCGGCGCGGGTCGATGCCGCGATCGCCGCCGGCGGCCTGGTGCCACGCTTCACGATCAACACCCCACATCAGGTGTACGGGGACCCGCCCCTGATCCGGCAGCTGCTGGACAACCTGATCGGCAACGCGATCAAGTACACGGCCGGGGACGTCGTGCCGGCCGTCACCGTCACGTCGGCCGAGCAGGACGACCGGATCGCGGTGACGGTGGCCGACAACGGCGTCGGCATCCCGGCCGGCCAGCACGAGGCGATCTTCGGCAATTTCCACCGGGCGCACACCGGCTCCTCGTTCGCCGGCACCGGCCTCGGGCTGAGCATCTGCCAGCGGATCGTCCACCGGCACGGTGGCGTGATCAGCGCGGCCGACGACCCCGGTGGCGGCTCCCGGTTCACCTTCACGCTGCCGCCGGTACCGCCCGGGAGCGCCGGACCGGTTCACCCGGCCGAGACCCGGCACGGGCTGTCCGAACGCCCGCATTCACCCGATCCGCACCCCTGACGCGTTTCCGGTCCGTCAGTACCCGGCGTCCGACGACGCGGCGCGAGAGGGACACGGATGCCGGAGAACGACGCGAACACCGCCCTGGCCGCCCTGCGCGACTGGTGGCAGCGGGTCACGGACGGCGAGACCGTGTCCGGCCCCGAGCTCGACACGGTGATCAGCCGGGGACGGCCCGCCCTGGCGGCGGACACCGGCGGTGAGGCGCAACGGCTGCTCGCGATCGCCCTCCACGAGCGGTGGAACCGCGACCGCGCCCGCTTCGACGACGCCGGCCGGGCCATCGGCCTCTGGCAGCACGTCCTCGACCGCACGCCGGAGGACCCGGTCGCCGCCTTCTTCTGCGGCACCCTCGTCACCTTCTTGGCCGAGCGCACCCGCGACCGGGCCGACATGGCACGGGCCGTGCATCTCGCGGACATCGCGACCCGGACCCTCGACAACGGCGCGGCCTGGCACCTGTCCGGCCGGGCCCACCTGGTGCGGGCGTTCTCCGGCGGGCAGCGGGACGGTCTCGCCGTGGCGCTCGACCGGTTCGCCGAGGCTCTGCGGCGCGACCCCGACGATCAGCTGCGCTGCGAGATCGCCCGCGAGCAGCTACGGGCCGCGTTCATCCGGTACGGCCGCAAGGAGCTCGGACGCGACGAGTTCCACGGCTACGTCGATCTCGGATACGTCGTGCTCGACGCCCCCGGCGACGCCGCCCTGGGCGACCAGGCGCTGCTGGCCGGAACCTTGGCCATGGTGGAGATCGGCACCGCCGAGCCGGAGGGCCGCGCCCACGACTTCACCCGGGTCCGGGACCTGCTCGCCCGGTACCGCGACGTGGAGCTGCCCGACCCGCACCTGCGTGCCGAGCTCGACGCCGCCCAGGCGCTCCTCGACCAGATCGCCGGCACTCCCGGCGACCTCGATCGGGGCGTCGGCATCCTCGCCAACCTCACCGGTGACGACCGCTATCCGGAGAGGAACCGCGCCGACTTCGCCGACATGCTCGCCCTCGCGCGCGGCGGCCGTGCCCTGCAGGAGGGCGATCTCGCCGCCTTCGAGAACGTCCTCACCGAGTTCCAGGACGCGTCCGACCCGGCCCTGCGGGCCCTCGCCACGGTCTTCACCGCCCGCCGCGAGGCGCTCCGGCTGGCCGAGGAGGGTGACGAACTGGAGGCCGCCGCCGTCCTGTACGCGGCCGGAGAGGCGCTGCCCACCGGAAATCCCGCGACCGACCTGCTGCGCGGCATCCTCGGTGGCACTGTGACCGGGGATCCCGCCGACAGCCCGGTCGCGGCCGCCACCCGCGTCTACACGCTGGCCAGAGCGGTGTACACCGCGGCGTCCGCGGACGACACGGCGGCTCTGCGCCGGCTCGCCGCCGAGGTGGGCGGGTTGCTCGGCCACATCCCGGACGACTACGCGATGCTCAAGATCCCGGCGTACCAGACCGCGGGCTCCGCCGAACGGGAGCTGGCCCGCCGCGACCCGTCCGGTGGCGCGGCCGCTCGGGCGGCCGCCCACTACGCCGCCGCGTGCGCGCTCGCCGGCGGCCCGCACCACGCGCTCTGGCCGCAGCTGGTCGTGGCACACGGCCAGAGCCTGCGTCTCGGTGACCGCCCGGACCGGGCCCGCAGCCGGGAACTGGGCCGGTCCGCCCTGATCGCGCTCACCTGGCAGGCGCTGATCCAGGCGGACACCGACCGTGCCCTGGAGTCGGCGGCCGCCGCCGCCCGTCACGTGCGGGCCGTCGTCGCCTGGTGCGCCGAGGACGCCGCCGATCCGGCCGCCGCCGACGACCTGGTGGCCGTCCTCGACGCCGGCCGGGGCCTGGCCCTGCACGCCGCCTCGGCGTCCCGCTCGATGCCCGAGCGGCTGATCGCCGCCGGCCACCCGGATCTCGCCACCGCCTGGCGGGAGACGAGCGGCGCCGGTGACTCACCCGACGACAATCTGCGGGTACGCGCGCTGCACGCCCTCACCGCCGGCTCCGGCCTGTTCGCCGCCCCGGATCCGGCCGGGATCCGGCGGTCCCTGACCGCGGTCGGCGCGGACGCGCTGGTCTACCTGGTCGCGGCCGACGACGACCGGCCCGGCCTGGCGGTGATCGTGCCGGTGACCGGCCCGGTCCACGTGCTGCCGCTGCCGGATCTGGCCGCCGGGCGGGCCGTCGGTGGATGGATCGAGTCCGGCCGGGACCTGGTGCCGGAGGACGACGACGGCCGGGACTCGTTCGACGACGTCTGCCGGTGGGCGTGGACGGCGTGCATGGAGCCGCTCACCGCGTTCACCGGCCGGTGGCGGCTGGACCGGCCGGCCCGGCTGGTGCTGATCCCGACCGGCGCGCTGACCCTGGTGCCGTGGCACGCCGCCCGATACGACGACGACACCGGCCGGCACCACGCGATCGAACGGCTGGTCGTCTCGTACAGCGTCTCGGCCCGGATGTTCCGGGACACCGCCGGGATGCCGCTGCGGTCCCCGGAGTCGGCGCTGATCGTCGGCGACCCCCGCGGCGATCTGCGGTACGCCGCCGAGGAGGCGCGCGACGTGCACCGCGACTTCCATCCCGGCGGCACGCTGCTGCACACGGCCACCCGGGACGACGTGCTCGACTGGATCGCCAAGCCGGGCCGCGGCCCGTCGCTGCTGCACCTGGCCTGCCACGGGCACGTCGACCAGGACCGTCCGGCGGAGGCGCGCCTGGCCCTGGCCGACGGTGACCTGCCGGTGCTGGAGCTGCTCGCCCGGGCCCGCTCGGCCGGGCTCGACCTGGACCGGGTGGTGCTGTCCGCCTGTTCCACCGGGGCGGTCGGCTCGCTGCACGACGAGGCGGTCAGTCTGGCGACCGCGTTCCTGGCCGGTGGCGCGCACACCGTCTTCGGCTCGCTGTGGCCGGTGCCGGACGACGGCACGGCGCGGCTGATGTACGACATGCACCAGCACCTGTCGGTGGGCGGCCACGCCCCGGTGGACGCGCTGCGGCTGGCCCAGCTCGCCATGCTGGGCGAGCTGGACGAGGACGACGACGACCACGGGTGGGCGGCCTTCGTGCACCTGGGCCGGTGATCCTCAGATCAGGATGTCGCCGACCGGGCGGCGCGGGGTCGCGGCCGCCGGTGCCGCGTAACCGATCCGGATGATCATCTGCGGCCACCGGTGGTCGCCGGTCCCGGTGAGCATCGCCCGGACGGCGGGGACCTCCAGCGCCTGACTGATCGGCGTGGTGGCCAGATGCAGGTGGGTGGCGGTCAGCAGGACCCGTTGCAGGGCCTGGCCGGCCCGGATCCAGTCGGCCGGGCCGTCGCCGCCGGTGGCGAGCACGACGATCGTGGGATGCGGCTCGAAGCGTTCCGACGGCCGGAACGGCTGCGGGTGGACCAGGCCGAAGTCGCGCATCGGCAGGTGTTCGAGGGCGTCCCACGGGCCGATCGCGGTCGGTGGGACGCCGTCGCGGCGGTGCGGGCCGGGACGGGTCCACCGGCCGAGTTCGGCCCGGTAGCCGCCGCGTGTCCCGAGCCGTTGCTCGGCGGCCCGGGCGAGGCCGATGATCGCGTCGCGGCTGACCGCGCCGGCCACGGTGAGTGTCGCGCCCTCCGCGGAAGCGGCCCCGGCCAGCTGTTCGATGACGTCGGCGGGGACCACGGCGGTGGTGAACGGGAGCCGGTTGGTGTGCCGGGCGGGGATCGCCGCGGCCAGGGCGCCGACCTGCTCCGACGGTGTGGTGGCCCGGTCGGCCCGGATCCGGGCCACCAGGTCGGGCGTGTCCGGGTCGGGCCGCACCGACACCTCCGGCACCCATCCGCGTACGCCGATCGCGAGCCGCAGGGTGAACAGCGCGGCGCCGACGCTGATCAGCAGTTCCCGGCCGGCCGGGTCGAGGACCTCGAGCTGCCGGCCGTGGTCGGCGTACACCTCGACCGTGTCGCCGGAGATCCGGAACCGCCACGGCTGGCTGTTGTGCAGCGACGGCGCCAGCGCCGCGGTCTCCACGCAGTCGGCGAGAGCTCGCTCGTCGAGCGGTGTCATGATGCGCTCCCCTCGGGTGGCTGTCCCCAGAGTGCTTCCGCCGGGCGCCGGGCCGGTAGGGCCGGCAGGCCCTGGCACCCGGATCGCTCCCCGGCCGGGCCCGGCCGACACCCGGCGGCCGGAACCGTGAACGCCATGACCGCTCCGTCGCCTGCCGTTGACCTCGCCGCTCTCGGTGTCGTGCCGAGCTTCACCGACGCGTTCGGTGTCGAGCGGACGCCGGCCGAGCCGACCCGCCGGGCCCTCGCCGAGCGGTTCCGGCGCACCAGCCTGCTGGCGGCCGAGCCGCTCGTGGCCACCCCCGGCCGGCACCATCCGGCCCTGTACGGCACGCTGCGCCACGAGGACGGCACGACGACCCGGGCCGACGGCACCGTCGACCGGGCCGGCTACCACACGCTGACCGCCGACGACGGCACGGTACGCCAGGTGCTCGCCGCCGAGGAGTACCTGCCGCAGCCGCCGCGGACCGCCGGCCTGGCCGTGCAGCTGTACGCCGCCCGGACCCGCGACTCGTGGGGCATCGGCGACTTCCGGGACCTGGCGTACCTCGCCCGGTCGGTGGCGGCGCGCGGCGCGGGCGTGCTGCTGGTCAGCCCGGTGCACGCGATGGCCCCGGTCCGGCCGGCGCCGAACTCGCCGTACAGCCCGGCCAGCCGGCAGTGGCTGAACGTGCTGCACATCGCCCCCGGTGACGCCCCGGGCGCGGAGCGGGCCGGCCTGTCCGACCTGGCCGCGGCGGGCCGGGCGCTGAACGCCGCCCGGCGTATCGACCGGGACGCGGTGTCCCGGATCAAGCAGGAGGCGCTGGCCCGGATCTGGGCGGTGGTCCGCGACGACGAGCCGGCCGAGTTCCGGGACTGGGCGGCCGGCCACGGCGACGACCTGCGCGCGTTCGCGACGTGGACGGTGCTGGCCGAGACCCACGGCGGCGACTGGCGGGCGTGGCCCGAGGGGTACGCGCACCCGCTCGCCCCGGCGGTGGCCGCGTTCGCCGATCAGCACGCCGACCGGGTGCGTTTCCACATGTGGTGCCAGTGGGTCGCGGACCGGCAGCTCGCGGTGGCCTGCCACAGCGGGGTGACGATCTGCCTGGACGCCGCGGTCGGTTTCGACTTCGGTTCGGCGGACGCCTGGCTGTACCAGGATCTGCTGGCCCTGGACTTCGAGGTGGGCTGCCCGGCCGATCCGTGGAACAGGGAGGGCCAGCGCTGGGGCCTGCCGCCGTTCGACCCGCACGCCCTCGCGGCGGCCGGGTTCGCGCCGCTGCGCAACCTGGTCCGGTCGGCGCTGCGGCACGCCGGCGCGCTGCGCATCGACCACGTGATGCAGCTGTGGCGGCTGTTCTGGGTGCCGGCCGGCGGCCGGGTCGCCGACGGCGCCTACGTGCGGTACCCGGTGGACGCGCTGCTCGCCGTGATTCGCATCGAGGCGTGCCGGGCCGGCGCGTGGATCGTCGGCGAGGACATCGGCACGGTCGCCGGGGAGGTCCGCGAGGCGATGGCGGCGATCGGCATGCTCGGCTACCGGACCGAGACCGGTGACCGCTGCGCGTGGAACCCGGAGAACACGGTCGGCGCGACCGGCACCCACGACCAGGCCACCATCGCCGGCATCCTGACCCGCTCCGACCAGCAGGACATGGCCGGCATCGGCAAGGACTTCGACGCCGCCGACATCGAGCGGACCCGCGACGAGCTGCGGCGGGACGCCGGCATCGATCCGGCACGGCCGGTCGGGCCGGAGCAGATCCGTACGGCGGTGCTGGCCCAGCACCGGCGGCTGGCGGCCTGCCCGTCCCGGATCGCGCTGGCCACCCTGGACGACGCCGCCGGGGTCGCCGAGCGGCCCAACATGCCGGGCACCATCGACGAGTAC
Organism: Actinoplanes lobatus; assembly: GCF_014205215.1. Lineage (NCBI taxonomy): Bacteria > Bacillati > Actinomycetota > Actinomycetes > Micromonosporales > Micromonosporaceae > Actinoplanes > Actinoplanes lobatus. The sequence goes on along the minus strand of NZ_JACHNC010000001.1, from coordinate 5,602,712 downwards.
CCGAACTGGCGGATCGCCCTGCCCGCCCCGGTCGAGGATCTTCTGGCCGCCCCGCTGGCCCGCGATCTGCTCGCCACGCTCACTCAGCGGTGAGGATGCGGCACCCGGACCCTGGTGGTCGCCTGACTCACCAGCGACGACGGCGGTGGGCGTCGACGGCCGCGGCCGTGGCGGCGAGCGCGACCACCGCGAGGGTGAGCAGCACCCCGGCGGTCCCCCAGGCGACCATCGCCACCGACAGCAGCGCCCACACCACGCCGCCGACCACCGCGACGACCGCCCGGGTGGCGCCTGACCAGCGGCGCCGGCCCGCCAGGGAGGGGTAGTCGGCGGTCAGGCCCGCCACGATCTGCTCGAACTCGCGTTGCCTGTCACCGGTTCCCATGGCGTCACCTTTCCGTCTAGACCGGCCCACCAGCGACCATTGTCCCTCGCCGGCGGGACATCTGTACGGCCGCGGTCAGGTGGTGACGGCAGGTGACCCCACCGGCTCTTCGGCGAGGGCCGCCAGGCGGTCCACCGACGCTTGGAGCCGTTCGCTCGTGGTGGCCCGCGCCCGGGGGAGGCGCCGCTCGTCGGTGAGTTCGGTCCAGTCGTAGGTGTGCGTGACCCGGGTGTGGGTGGCGTCGACCGGTTCCAGCTCCCACCGCCACAGGTGGCCGGGCGCCGGCTGCCCGGGCTCGGCGGGCCGCCACGCGATGAGCCGGCCCTCGGTGAACTCGACGACGTGGTTCTCCCGGACGTTGTTGTTCGTGGTGGCCATGGTGAAGACCTGGCCGGCGGCCCGGACCCGCTGGCCGGCGGCCGCCTCGGCGAGGTTGTCGTTGCCGTCCCAGTGCGGCTGTCGCGCCGGGTCGGCGATGAGCTCGAAGATCCGGTCGGCGCCGGCCGCGATCACGCGGCCGGCGCTGACGATTCGGCTGTCGTCCTGATGAGTCGTCATGCCCTCATCCTGACGACCGCTCACGGGCTCAGAGCGTCAGGGTCCAGCTGTTGATGTATCCGGTGTCGGCGGAGGCGGCGTCCTGGACCCGCAGGGTCCAGGTGCCGTTGGCCGCCTCGGAGGACACGTTGGCCGTGTAGGTGGTGTCGATGTTGTCGGCGCTGCCACCGCTGCGGTTGCGCAGGGTGTAGGCGCTGCCGTCCGGCGCGACCAGGGCCACCACCAGGTCACCGACGTACGTGTGGACGATGTGGATCTCGACGGTGCTGGTCGACGACGCGTTACGGGCGCAGCCGCTGATCGCGATCGTCGAGGTGACGGTGGTGTTGTCCGGGATCGTCACGTCGGTGGCGTTGGTACCCGAGCAGGTGCCGCCCGCGCCGTTGACGGTCAGGGTGAAGGACGCGGTCCGGGTCGCCGAGGTGCCGGCGCCGCTGAGGGTGACCGTGTAGGTGCCGGCCGGGGTGGCCGTCGTGGTGGCGATGGTGACCGTCGAGGTGCCGCCGGCGGTGACCGAGGCCGGGCTGAACGAGGCGGTCGCGCCGGTCGGCAGGCCGCTCGCGCTGAACGTCACGGTCTGCGCGGAGCCGCTGGTGACGGCGGTGCTGACGGTGGCGGTGGCGGACGAGCCGGGGTTGACCGAGCCGGAGGTGGGCGACACGGCGACCGAGAAGTCGTTGCCGGTGGAGCAGGTGGCGTCGCTGCCGGCCACGTTCACGGCGGTCCAGGCGGCCTGCACGGCCTTGTACTCGGTGGAGCAGGAGCCGTACAGGTCGGTGGCGGCCCGCAGGGTGTAGGCCCGCGACGTGTTCGCCGGGGTGGACGAGTTGACGTAGCGGGTGTTGGAGGTGAAGTAGGAGTCGAGCGCCCGGTACCAGATGGCGGCTGCCTTGTCCCGGCCGATGCCGGTCACCGCGGGTGCCGAGCCGCACACCGGCGAGGTGCCGTAGGAGGTCGCCCCGGTGCCCTCGGACAGGTTGAAGAAGAAGTGGTTGCCCGGGCCCGACGAGTAGTGCACGTTGACGCTGTTCGTGCTGGTGGACCAGCAGCCGTGCGAGGATCCGTCCAGCGTCGGGTTGTACATGTACCGCAGCGGCGTACCGTTGCCGTTGATGTTGATCTTCTCGCCGACCTGGTAGTCACCGGGGTCGGCGCTGGTGTTGGCGTAGAACTCGACCATCGCGCCGAAGATGTCGCTGGTGGACTCGTTCAGGCCGCCGGACTCGCCGGAGTAGGTGAGACCGCCGGAGACGACGTTCTCGGTGACGCCGTGCGACATCTCGTGGCCGGCCACGTCCAGCGCGACCAGCGGGCGGGAGTTGCCGGAGCCGTCGCCGTAGGTCATCTGGGCGCCGTCCCAGAACGCGTTGACGTACGCGCTGCCGTAGTGGACGCGCGACGGGACGCCGGTGCCGTTGCCGAAGATGCCGTTGCGGCCGTGCACGTTCTTGAAGTAGTCGAAGGTCTTGGCGGCGCCGAAGTGGGCGTCGACCCCGGCGGACTGCCGGTTGGAGTTGGCCCCGGTGCCCCACGCGTTGTCGGCGTCGGTGAAGGTCGTGCAGGTGCTGGTGCCGTTGTTCATGTCGCAGGTGCGGCCGTTGCCGTGCGACGGGTCGATCATGCTGTAGGTGGAGCCGGAGAGCGTGGTGTCGACGGCGACGCTGCCCGAGTAGAGGCTCGCGCCGGTGCCGGCGACCGTCTCGATGTCGTCGAACTCGCCGATGTACGTGCCGGTGACCGCGTCGCTGATGACGTGCAGCTTGGACGGGGTCTGCCCGTCCGGCGCCCAGCCGTCGACGACGGTCTCCCAGGCCAGCACGCCGGTGCCGGTGCTCGCGTCGACGAACAGTTCCGGGCTCTGCGTACCGGTGATCCGGCCGGAGAAGCGGGCCTTGGCCGCCTTCTGCGCCTTGGCCGCGCTGACCTTCGCGGTGGTGCTCAGGCTGAGCGGGCCGGCCAGGCCGACCGAGGTGCCGTCGAAGGCGCCGCCCGGCTTGGAGTGCACGACGAAGTCGCCGCCGTAGACCCGCAGCCCCTGGTATTCGCGGGTGTACCGGACGTGCGCCGCGCCGTTGTCGTCCACCGTGGTGCGGTAGGCGGAATAGGTCTCGCCGGGCGCCGCCTCGATGGCGGCCGGGCGGGCGTCGATGTGGTCCTCGGCCGTACGGACCGCCTGTGCTTCCGAGGGCGGAGTGACGGGGGGCGTGGGCGCCGCTGAGGTGCTCGTGGCGGTGGCCACGAGGACGCTGCCGGCCAACAGGGTGGCGCCGGCCAGCGCAAGGGGTCTCTTCACTTGGTTCCTCCCCGAACCCGATATCCACGTCGGACAACGTGTCGGCCCAGTATGGAGAATATTAAGCGAAGGGCATCTATATCTTCCGAGTCATATCAGCGGCCCTGGACAGCACTTATAAGACTCAATCGATACATTCACCGCCGACGCCCCACAACGGGCGCCGACGGTGAACGCTATCGGTCAGCCGTCGAGGCCGTGCACCGGCGGAACGGTCAACGTCCGCGCCTGCGGCGTGCCACCGAGGATGATCTCGCGCAGCGCCGTGTTGTTGGTGGTGCTCAGCTCGGCGAGCTTCTTCTCCGGATTGGCCAGCACCTGGATGTAGTAGGTGCCGTTCGGCAGATCGGTGATCTCGAACGACTGGCCGGGCCGGTCCTGGCTGTACGTGTCACCGTTGCCGATGTCCAGCACCTCACGCACCGCAACCACGGTGTCCGCGCCGCACGAGGTCTCCAGCGAGGTGTTCTCCGGCCGCCACTTGGCGCCCGTGATGGTGTAGTCGACCGCGTCCGTGTTGGCCAGGCAGAACGCCTCCTTGCCGCTGCGCACCGCCAGTTTCTGGTCGGACGAGAGCAGGTTGTACTGGGCGAAGTCGGTGAAGTGCCAGTGCTTGTGCCCCTCCCGCGGGTCCCACTGCATGGTGCCGGCCTCCTTCGACCCGACCTGGTTGCCCTTGGCGTCGAAGAAGTACTGGTAGGCGTCCATCAGATCCGTTCCGGTCCGCCGGAAGCCGTCCACCAGCAGCGGGGACGTGCCGGCGTTCCAGACCGTGGCGCCGAAGTTGACGTACCACTTGCCGTCCTCGTCACTGAGGGTTATCCCCCAGGCCGGGAGCGACTTGAGGTCCGGCTTGGGCCCGCTGGCCGGCGCCGCCTTCAGCGTGGCCGGGCGCTTGGCCGGGGCACGGAACTCCGGCAGGTACGACGACACCTGCCGGCTCGCGTCGCCCTCACCGGCGTGCAGGGCGTGCTCGCCCTCGGCCGGCGGCGCGGCGGCCGGTTCCGCCTTCCTGGCCTTGGCCAGCGCGGCCTCGCCGCCCTTGGACTCGTCGACCACGTCGACGCCGACCGTGGCGGTCGCCGACCCCTCCGGGATGCCGAACATCTCGCGGTAGACCGGGTTCACCGTGGCGGTGGCCGTGTACTTCCCGGGCGCCAGGTCGAACGAGGGCTGGCCCGGCACGTAGTTCGGCTGGTCCGGCACCTGCGCGTTCCACCCGGCCTGCACACCCCAGACGGCGCCCAGGGTGAACGGGTTGTAGCCGTTGCAGCCCGTCGGGTACGGGTTGGTCGCCGGCGCGTCCGGCCGGGTCCGCGCCGAGCCCCAGCCGTTGCCGCAGAACGTGGTCTTGTACTCGGCGACCTTCGCCCCGGACTCGTCGGTGAAGCTGATCGTGGTGAAGTCCTTGAGACCGTAGAAGTCGGTGACGGTCCCGGACGGCAGGGCCACCTTCTTCTTCTTGCCGTTCTGCACCACCACCCGTTCGGCGGTGATCGGCTTGTCGTACCCGGACCGCTTGGCCCAGATCTCGAACGGGTCCTTGCCGGCGATCACGTGCAGGCCGAGGTCGAGCGAGAGATAGATCTCGCCGTCGTAGTCGTAGCGTTCGGCGGTCACCGTGGTGCTGGCGGCCACGAAGGAGAGCGGTGGCGGCGTGGCCGCGGCCTGCGCCACCCCCACGCCGGCGGCGGTGAGCACGAGAGCGCCGGTGACGGCGCCGAGGGTCAGCAGGCGGGAACGGCGACGACGGTTCGTCGGATCGGTCATGCTGTCCTTCCGGTCGGGCGGCCGAGGGATGGCCGCGGCCGGTTCATCCGAATAGGACGGCTATGAAGTTCCTGTGAAGAAGATGCCCGTTGGCACGAACCCGGGAGGAGGCTAACGTGATCTGGGAGCGCTCCCACAATCCCCTGAAGGAGCTTCCATGGCCCGTTCCCTCCGTGCCCTGTTCGCCGCCGGCCTGCTGGCCGCGACCGGGTTGACCGCCCTCACCCTGGCCACCCCCGCCCAGGCCGACACCCTCATCTGCGATCAGTACGGTTCCACCACGATCGGCGGCCGCTACATCGCGATGAACAACCGCTGGGGCACCAGCGCCGAGCAGTGCATCAACGTCACCGCCTCCGGCTTCACCATCACCAGCCAGCAGGGCACCGGCAACACCAGCGGCGCCCCGGTGTCCTACCCCGCGGTCTACCTCGGCTGCCACTACACGAAGTGCTCCCCCGGCACGAACCTGCCGATCCGCGTCGACGCGATCAGCAGCGCCACGAGCAGCATCAGCTACAACTTCGTCTCCGGCGCCACCTACGACGCCGCCTACGACATCTGGCTCGACCCGGCGCCGAAGACCGACGGGGTCAACGCGCAGGAGATCATGATCTGGTTCAACCGGCAGGGCAGCATCCAGCCGATCGGCTCCCGCATCGGCACGGCCACCATCGGCGGCCGCTCCTGGGACGTGTGGCAGGGCAGCAACGGCTCCAACGCCGTCGTCTCCTATGTGGCGCCCTCCCCCGTCTCCAGCTGGAACTTCAGCGTCCTGGACTTCATCACCGACGTGAAGAACCGCGGCGCCATCACCGGCTCGTGGTATCTGACCAGCATCCAGGCCGGCTTCGAACCCTGGATCGGCGGCGCCGGCCTCGCCGTCAACAGCTTCGCCGCGGCGGTCAACGGCGGCGGCACCGTGCCGTCCCCGTCAGCGTCGTCGTCCAGCCCGCCCACCGGCACGGCGGCCTGCCGGGTCACCTACGCCACCAACGTCTGGAACACCGGCTTCACCGCGAACGTCACCCTCGCCAACACCGGAACCAGCGCCGTCAACGGCTGGGCCCTCGACTTCACCCTGCCGTCCGGCCAGTCCGTCACCGGCTCGTGGAACGCCACCCTCAGCGGCACATCCGGCGCGATCACGGCCCGCAACGCCGGCCACAACGGCAGCATCCCGGCCGGCGGCAGCACATCCTTCGGCTTCCAGGGCACCTACGGCGGCACGTTCACCTCACCCACCACGTTCACCCTGAACGGAACCGCCTGCACCCGAGCCTGATCACCCTCCGGAGAGGCCGTCGATCCCCGGCGGCCTCTCCAACCCCATTTCCGGTACGCACGTCGCCGCCCCCGACCGCACACCACCCGCCCCGCCGTCTCCCCACGAGCCAGGCGCCCCCTCCCGGCCGTGCCGCGCCCGCCGGGCGTGAGCGCCACCTCACCCTCACCCCAACCCCCCACCACCCGACCGCAGCCCTCACCCAACCGTCCCGTCCCCAACCGCAACACACCCCTCCCCTTCCCCTTCCCCGGCCCTCTCCCCAGCCCCAGAACATCCGGACCCACCCTCAACAACCGCCCGGCCAGCCGCTGATCTCGTCCAGCCGGCCGCCACTCACGACCTTCCGAAGGAGAACGATGCGCAAGCTCCTCGCCGCGTGCGCCGCGGCCCTGGTGGCCGGTATCGCGGCCGGCAGCGTCCCGTCCAGCCCGGCAGGCGCCACCCACCGCGGCTCCTGTACCCGCGACCTGCTCTTCTGCGAGGACTTCGACCGCCTGCCGTCCGGCGGCCCGAACACCCTGAACTGGGGCGTCGACACCCGCAACGGCACCCTCACCGTCGAACGCGCCCGCCACGGCAAGCACCTGCACATCCACACGGTCGACAACGGCCGCGCCTTCCTCCGCGTCGACGACCTCACCGCGCCCGGCACCCGCTTCTTCGGCCGGATGCGGCTGCGGGTGGACGCCTTCCCCACCGCCCCCGACTGGGCCCACTTCACCCTGGTCGAGGCCACCGGAACCGGCAGCCCCGAGGTGGTCCGCCCGATCGGCGGCCAGTACGCCCCCACCGTCCCCGGCACGTTCTGGGGCGTAGGCGCCGACGGCGGCCCCACCGGCGACTGGACCGAATGGCGCGAATCCGCCCCGGTGGCCGAGGACACCTGGCAGTGCTTCGAATGGTCCCTGGACCGCACCGACAACCGGATCACCGTCTGGATCGACGGCGTGGCCAACCCCGACCTGACCGCCTCCACCACCGACCACGGCGGCAACGACGTCCCGTTCATCCTCCCCACGGTCGACACCGTGAAGATCGGCTGGCAGCTCTACCAGCCGAACACCACCCCCACCGAGTTCAACCTCTGGATCGACGACATAGCCCTCTCCTCGAACCGCCTGGGCTGCTGAAGATCGTTCGTGGCCAAGGTCCGCCCGTCGCCGTTTCGCCGCGATCCTGGCGGCTTGCGCCCGTTTCCCAGACTGTGCCGTGTAACCGCGTCCGTCCCACGGGGGCCGAGCGCGCCGCGCAGTGGACGGAGTACAGCATGGAAGACCCGCCGGTGATCAGCCCGGATCTCCGGCTCGCCTGGCGGGTGACCGAGCGGATCCTGGCCGATCCCCGGCTCGCGGGTGAGCCCATCGGCGTGGTGGCGCAGAACCGGGTCGTCACGCTGACCGGCGTGGTCGGCTCGGTTCGGGCGAGGGCCGTCGCGGGTGAGGTCGCCAGCGGCTTCCCGGGGGTCGCCGATGTCTGCAACCGCCTGGAGACGGCCTGCCCGGCCGGCGCCACCACGGATCCGTTCGAGCGGCTGGTGGCCCAGTGGGCGGGTGAGCGGCCGGACGCGGCCCGCCTGATCCGGGCCCGGCTGCGCAGGGAGCGGCTGCTCAAGGCGGTCGTCGTGCTGGCGGCACTCTCGGTGGTGCTGCTGGTGCTGCTGCCCCGTCTCGCCAAAGGTTGAGCATCGGTCCACATCGGATACAGACCTCCGGTAACATCCCGAGACGTCTATACGGGGTGAAAGGTGCAGCGGTGACGGAACCGATCGATTCGAGCAGGCCGCATCCGGCCCGCCGGTACAACTACTGGCTGGGCGGGAAGGACAATTTCGCCGCCGACCGGGAGTCCGGTGACCAGATCGCCGCGGTGACGCCGTCGATCCGCACGGCCGCGCTGGAGAACCGGGCCTTCCTCGGCCGCGCGGCCCGGCACATCGCCGAGCAGGGGGTGCGGCAGTTCCTCGACATCGGCACCGGCATCCCGGCTCCGGGCAACACCCATGAGGTCGTCCAGGCCATCGATCCGGCGACCCGGGTGGTCTACGTCGACAACGATCCGCTGGTGCTGGCGCACGCCCGCGCGCTGCTGTCCGGGACGCCCGGCACGATCGCGTACCTGGACGCCGACCTGCGGGATCCGGCCGCCATCCTGGAGCACGACGACCTGCGCGCGCTGATCGACTTCTCCCGGCCGGTCGGGTTGCTGCTGATCGCGGTGCTGCATTTCGTCCGGGACGACGAGGACGTCGAGGGGGTCGTCACCAAGCTGCTCGACCGGCTTCCGGCCGGCAGCTGGGTCGCCGCCAGTCACGCGACGTACGAGTTCATGCCCGCCGAGGTGGTCGCCGGCCTGGCGAAGGCCAACCGGGACGGCCGGTTCGTCCCGCGCGACGGGGACCGGCTCCGCGATCTGTTCGGCGACCGGGTGGAGATCGTCGAGCCGGGTGTCGTCTCGGTGGCCCACTGGCACAACGACGATCCGGCCCGGCCGTCCGCCGCCGACGTCATGTGCAACGCGCTGGTCGCCCGTAAACGCTGATTCAGGCTCTCCCGAGGGACCTGTGGCTCACGCCACAGGTCCCTCCGCTTTTCACTCAATCGAATGATCTCTATTTAGGGTAGCCTTACCTCACCCCAGATGATCTAGGAGATCCCCATGACGTTCGACCGCTTCACCGGCCCGGTCTGGTCGCTTTTCCGGATAGTCGTCGGCCTGCTCTTCGCCTGCCACGGCCTCGCCGGCCTGTTCGGTCTGCTGGGCGGCAGCAAGGGCACCGGCGAGGCCGTCCCGCTCGGCACCTGGCCCGGCTGGTACGCGGCCGTCATCCAGCTGGTCTGCGGCGGCCTGGTCCTGATCGGCCTGTTCACGCGCCCGGCGGCGATCCTGGCGTCCGGTTCGATGGCGTACGCCTACTTCGTCGTCCACCAGAAGACCGGCCTGATGCCCATCGAGAACGGCGGCGTCACCTCGGCGCTCTACGCGTGGTCGTTCCTGGCCGTGGCCGCCCTCGGCGCGGGCCCGTGGTCGGTGGAGGCGCTGCTGTCCCGCCGGAAGGCCGGCGCCACCGCGGAACCGGTCACCGCCTGAAAAAACAGTGAAAGGCCCCGCCGAGTGGATCGGCGGGGCCTTTCACTGTTCGTCGTCAGCGACCGTACTTGTCGAAGGGGACGGTCCAGTCGCCGAGACCGTTCCCTATCTGAAGCTCCCGGGGGCTGTTCTTGACGTCGACGATGTCGCCGATCAGGAAGTTCTCGTACACCCACTTGGCGTCGGAGGTGCTCAGGTTGATGCAGCCGTGCGACAGGTTCGCCCGGCCCAGCGAGCCGTTCCACGGGGCGGCGTGCAGGTACTCACCGGAGTAACTGATCCGGGTGCAGTACTCGATGTCCTCGGAGACGTAGTAGTTCGGGTCCTTCGGGTCGCTGACGCCGTAGCTCGCCGAGGTCATCGTGTGCGTCCGCAGCCGGCCGAGCACGACGTGCGGGCCGCCGGTCGTCCAGTAGCTGATCCGCTCGCCGTTGGCCCCGGTGGTGCCGCCGCCCTTGCCGAGGCTGCTCTTCATGCTGCGGACGAGCTTGCCGTTGATGTAGACCTTCGTCATGTGCGTCCGGTTGTCACTGATCGCGATCAGCTGACGACGGACGTCGAAGCTGGTGGAGGCGTTCTTCGCGCCGTACACCGTCTTGCCGAGTTTGACGCCGAAGGCATTGACCTTGACCTTGACGCGCGTGCCGGCGGCCCAGTACTTCGCGGGCCGCCAGTGCACGGTCTTGTCGTCTTTCCAGTAGAACTTGCCGTCGACCGACGGCGAGGTGGTGATCTCGATGGCCTTCTCGGCCGCGGCCTTGTTGACGGCGCGGCTGAACGCGACGATCACCGGCTGGCCGGCGCCGTACGTCTGCCCGGTCTTGAGCGACGTCATGGCGTTGGCCTGGAACGTGATCTTGGCGACGTTCTTCGGGTTCACCGTGGCGAAACTCGAGGTGTGCTCGCTGGCCACACCCTTGCTGTCGGCGGCCGTCGCGACCACCTTGTAGGTCTTGCCGTAGTCCAGGTCCTCGGTCGACTTCCACGTGCCGTCGACCTGGAGCGCGCCCTCGACCTTGGCCTTGCCGACCGTGACGGTGACGGACTGGAGCGTGCCCTCCTCGACGGCCACGGTGATCGGCGTCACCGGCGACACGTCCTTGGTGCCACTCACGGGCGTCACGTTCAGCTTGACCGGCGCGACCGGGGGCTCGATGTTCGCCACCGGCTCGACCCAGTCGGTGCCGCCTTTGCTGTCACGCGAGGTGCACCCGGCTGCCGTGGCGGCTGCGGCCACGCCCAGTGTGCCGATGATGACCTTACGTCGCTGAATCATGGCTCTCACAATCGAGGGGGTCCCGTCGGCGCCATCCGGGGCCGTACATCTTGATGTCGTTCATCTAGATGACGTGGCTGAGGCTCGGAACGTTGCCTGTCGAGTCGATCGAACTATGCAGGTGTGTTTCTGGAGAGGACATCCTGACAGATCTTGAGCCTGCCCGATACACCGCATCCGCCTTCGATGGCCCGGAAACCCCGATTCAGTGAGGAGACCTGCGTCACCCGGCCGGGTTCCGACGCCGCGACGAGAGCGCGATCACCCCAAGGAACAGGGCAAACATGACAAAGGACGCAATCATCGTACGGTCGGAAGCACCGCCGCAATCGGACAGCGGATCGTCGTGGGTCAGCGCGCACACCATCACCGACGCGCGCCGCTCGCCGTACTCGTCGCGCAACGCGTCCCGCAGTTCCCGCCACTGGTGCCGGCTCTCCACGACGGCGCCGGTCACCGCCTTCGCGAAGTTGGTCCCCACCCGGCCGCGCGGTGTGCCCGGCCCGGTCGCCTCACCGGTGACCGCGTCGATCAGGCCGTTGTCCTTGTTGAGGGCCGCATGGGTGATCCGCCGCTCACACACGCCCACCCCGGGGACGGCGTCGTGCAGCACGAAGCAGCCGGTCGCCAGGTCCGGCGGCACGTCCGGCGCCCCGGTGCCGCGCAGATCGAGCACCGGGCTGGGCGCGGGCCGGTTCAGGCCCGGCGGGTTGTCCGGGCCGACCGGGCGCGCCGGGTCGGCCTCGTCGGCCCAGGAGCTGTGCGCGTAGAAGTCCTGTACGCCGTGCAGCGCCCGCCCGAACTCCTCCAGGGTCGTGCACTTGGCGCGCTGCTCCCCCTGCTCGGCCAGGGCGCAGCCGCCGTCCAGAAGCACCTCGTCCGGCAGGATCCGGCCATACCCGTCGAGCAGTCCCGCGGCGTCGCGGACCGCCGCCCGGAAACGGCCGCGCAGATGCTCCACACAGGCGGTGACGGCCGCGGTGGCCTGGCCCCGGGTGCGCGGGTATCCGCCGGCCAGGAAGTCGGCGTCGTCGCAGTGGGCGGCCGGGACGTTCACCTCGGTGAGGTCCGGTGACCCGACCGCGCCGAACCCCCGGCCGTCCCCGGCGAGCCGGCCGAGCGTGCCGGGCTCGAAACAGTCACGGCCGGGGCAGGCCAGCGCGGCACGGGTGATGTGCTCGTGCTCGCGATGCTGGCCGCCACCCTCGATCGTCCCGAAGGCGGCGGCCGGCGCCGGGGTCACCAGTGCGGCGGCCGCCAGCAGGCACACGAGCACCGCCGCCCCGGGTCTCCGCCTCATCGCCGCAGGATCTCGCGGGGGCCCGGTCGGCGCCTCCTCCCGTACGGATGGGCCGTCGCGGAGCGGAATTCATCAGAAGGAGGAGATCGGTGTCCCTGGAACCACCGCGGGTCGGTCTGGTGCTGGCCCGCGCCTCGCAGGTCCTCGGGGAGGAGCCACGCGAACGCGGTCTCCGGGTCCCGGCGGAGGTCTCGGTCGTGGCCTGGGACGACTCGGCCCAGTGCCAACTCGCCGTGCCGCACTGTCCGCCATGAGCCACGACGTGGGCCGCATCGGCGAACTCGGCGCGGGCGCCATCCTCGACGCCATGCGCGACGCCTCCGCCGACACCGTCTACAGCAGGTAGGTGGCCAGCGGGATGTTCTGGGTGCGGAGTGCGCCGGCGACCAGGCCGGCGATGCGCTGTGCGCCGTATGTCTCGAAGTGGGTGTGGTCGTTGCAGAAGTACTGTCCGACCAGCCCGGCGGTGTAGTCGCCGTTGTTGGGGCAGAGCCGGACCGCGTTGTAGTGGTTGACGCTGAGCGTCTGCAGATCGATGAGCGGGGCGCCGGTCGCGGTGGCGGCCGCCTGGGTCTGGGTGACGAAGCCGCGGTTCTTGACCGCGGTGCTGCCCGAGCAGGTGATGGCCGCCACCGCGGTGAGCAGCACCGGGTGGGCGCCCCGGGCCAGTGCCGTGCGGGCCATCATCGTCATCAGCTGCTGGTAGCGGGCGGCCCCGACATGACGGGGGCAGGTGGTGGAGCCGTCGTTGATGCCGAACTGGATGAACAGGTAGTCGCCGGCCTTGATGCCGTCGAGCACCCGCTGCCAGCGCGCCGACGCCGTCGTCGAGCTCAGCACGCATTCACCGTCGGCGCCGATGGTGGAGGTGACGTTGCCCTCGTAGAGCCACGTCTGGATGCTGCGGCCGCCGAGGGCCAGGTTGTTGACGACGACGTCGCTGGTGAACAGGGGGTCGAACTGGGCGCCCCAGCCCACCGGGCAGGTGGCGGACGGGTTCGCCATGGTGGAGTCGCCGGCGAGCCAGACCGTGGTGGTGGCCGCGGCCTCCGCCGCGGCCGCGGGGCGGGCGCCGCATCCGGGCAGGTCGGCCGAGGCGGGGGCGGCCAGGAGCAGCGGCACGGCGAGTGCGGTGGCGATCAGGAGACGGAGCGTGCGCATGGGTCCTCCATGTGGGGATGCACGGCTACGGGGAGCGGTCGCTGCACGATCGGGGGATGAATCGTTTCACGACAGCCTGTCACCGCGAGACTAGGCATCGATAAACATCGAAGTCAAGGCTCCCGTGACGCCAGGTATGACGCTTCCCACCGGGGCTTTCCGTGGGACTGATCCGGGCCGACCCTAAAGTTGCAGGGGCGGCGGCGCGGAGGCGCCGGGCGGGTCACACGGGAAGTTGGGGTTTCGTGAGTCAGAGCGTGTCGTCAGCAGCCACGACGGCGGGTGTCGGAGTCCAGGCGGCCAAACGGCGTACCTTCGCGGTGATCTCGCACCCGGACGCCGGCAAGTCGACCATGACCGAGGCGCTCGCCCTGCACGCGCGGGTGATCGGCCAGGCCGGCGCGGTGCACGGCAAGGGCGACCGCCGGGGCGTGGTCTCCGACTGGATGGCCATGGAGCAGGAGCGCGGCATCTCGGTCACCTCGGCCGCGTTGCAGTTCTCCTACCGGGACACGGTCATCAACCTGCTGGACACGCCGGGTCACGCCGACTTCTCCGAGGACACCTACCGGGTGATCACCGCGGTGGACAGCGCCGTCATGCTGTTGGACGCCGCGAAGGGCCTCGAACCGCAGACGCTGAAGCTGTTCGAGGTGTGCCGGCAGCGCGGCATCCCGGTGATCACCTTCATCAACAAGTGGGACCGTCCGGGCAACGACGCGCTCGCCCTGATGGACGAGATCGAGCAGCGGATCGGGCTGAAGCCGACGCCGCTGACCTGGCCGGTCGGCATCGCCGGGCACTTCCACGGCGTGATCGACCGCCGGACCGGGGTGTTCACCCGCATGCAGCGCTCCCCCGGCGGCGCCGACCTGGCGATCGAGGAGGACATGACCGCCGAGGAGGCGGCCGAGCGGTTCGGTGCGGACTGGACCACCGCCACCGAGGAGCTGGAACTCCTCGACCTGACCGGCGCCGACCACGACCAGGAGGCGTTCCTGGGGGCGACCACGACTCCGGTGCTGTTCGGCGCGGCGGTCGCGAACCTCGGCGTACGCCAGCTGTTGAACGTGCTCGTGGAGCTGGCGCCGCCGGCGACCGCGCGGCCGACCGCGGCCGGCGCCGACCAGCCGGTCGACGCGCCGTTCTCCGGGTTCGTCTTCAAGATCCAGGCGAACATGAACCGGGCCCACCGCGACCAGGTGGCGTTCATGCGGGTGTGCTCGGGCCGGTTCGAGCGCGGCATGGTCGTCACCCACGGCGGCACCGGCAAGCCGTTCACCACGAAGTACGCGCAGCAGATCTTCGGGCAGGGCCGCGACACCATCGACGAGGCGTTCCCGGGCGACGTGGTCGGCCTGGTCAACGCGACGGCGCTGGGCATCGGCGACACCCTCTACGCGGGCCGCCCGGTGCGGTACCCGGCACTGCCGTCGTTCCCGCCGGAGCACTTCGCCGCGGTCCGCACCGACGACACCTCGGCCTACAAGCGGTTCCGCCGCGGCATCGAGCAGCTCGACGCCGAGGGTGTGATCCAGGTGCTGCGCTCCGAGCAGCGCGGCGACGGCACACCGGTGTTCGCCGCCGTCGGGCCGATGCAGTTCGAGGTCGCCACCCACCGCCTCGAGGCCGAGTTCGGGGTGCGGGTGCGGCTGGAGTTCCTGCCGTACGAGATCGCCGCCGTCACCGACGCGGCCGGCCGCGACATGCTGCGCGGCGAGTCGAACGTCGAGGTGATGACCCGGGTCCGCGACGACGCGCTGCTCGCCGTCTTCCAGCACCGCTGGCGGATGCGCACGGTGGCCGGCCGCCACCCGGGCCTCCGCCTCGACGGGGTGTTCGACGCCGGCCTGTCATAGGCGACGGCGGACAGGCGCCCGGCCGCTCACCAGCAACAGCCAAGGCGCACGCGACCGGACCGCCCGCGGGAGGCACTGGCCGCGCTGCCTGACGCGGACGACCGCCCGGCTGCCCGGCCGCTCACCCGCAACAGCGGAACAGGCGCACGGCTGGGCGCGGACGACGGCGGACAGGCGCCCGGCCGCTCATAGGCGACGGCAGAAGAGGGCGTCCGGGGTTTTCGAGGACAGGAAGCGGCCGGTGTAGGCGATGCCGGCCGCGTACTCGTTGTCGGCGCACTGGCCCTTGTAGTGGCCGCTCGCGAAGTCACCGCCCGGCCCACCGGCCGGGCGGTTGTCGCCGCGGTCGAACCACACGGTCCGGCCGGTGTCGGTGGCCGCCGTGGGCAGGGCGGTGGCGCACAGGACGCTGGACACGGCGGCGCCCCGCACCGCGTAGCCGATCAGCACCGACGACGCCGGGCACTGCAACTTCGTGTAGCCGGACGCCCAGTCCCGGGAGACGTGCCGTTCGTCGGTCACCACCTGGTAGCTGCTCCAGACGGTCGCGCCGGACACGTCGGTGCACAGGCCGCGGTTGCCGGTGTGGCTCAACCCGATCAACCGTTGACCGTCCGGGCAGGCGGCCTTGCGGGCGCCCCGGTCCCAGTCCGGCTGTGCATGCATCAACGTTGACGCGATGAAGTCAACATGATCCGGGCTCAACATTGACCGCGACGGGACCGGATCAACGTACCCCTGTCGTGTCGTGGCGTTGACCAGCCGCTGCCAGGCGGCCGACCGCCAATCCGGACCGTCGAGCAGCCCGGATCGCCGCCCCGCGGCATCGAAGAACAGCAGCCCCCACTCGTTGCCGCTCTCCGCCCAGCCGACCACCGGCCAGTAGGCGAAGTCGGCGTCGGCCCGGATCAGGATGTCGACGAAGTTCTCGAACCAGGCCCGTTGCAGACTGCCCGGCGCGGCGTCGGCGGCCACCCCGAACTCGCTGATCCACACCGGCGCCGTGAAGTGGTTGCCGGGCTCCCCCGCCACGAACAGGGCGTCCCGCTGCACGACGGCGGCCAGATCGGCGGCGCTCAGATCCCGGTAGCGGGGATCGCTGGTCTCGCCGGTCCCGGTGGCACCGCTGTGATTCGGGCCGGTGTAGTCGTAGAAATGCGCCGAATACACCAGCTTCCCGGACCGGACCAGGGTGTGCGACAGGGTACGGACCGGCCGCAGCGTGGGCCGCTCGTGCGCGAACCCGTCCACCGGGATCCCGGTCCAGTTGATCCCCTCCACGATGATCAGCAGGTTCGGGTTGGCCTCGGCGAGGATCCGGTCGCCGGTGCGCTGCGACGCGGCGAACCAGTCGTGGGCGTTTCCCCAGCCCCAGTTCGGGTCGTCCAGGACGGTACGCCGCACCTCGTTGTAGAGGTCGGCACCGACCACCCGCGGATTGTCGCGGTAGCGCCGGGCCATGAACAGCCAGTCGTCCTCCCACTGCTGCACGCTCTGCGACGTGTTCCAGCGCTCGTTGCCGTCGACGGCGCAGCACCAGCGGGTGGTGTTGGTGTGGTTGTTGAGGATGACGGCGATCCCGGCGCCGGTGAGCGCGGCGACGACCCGGTCGTACACCTGCAACGGCGTGAGCCCGCGCAGCTGCGGATTCGCGGCGACGGCCGGGTCGGTCACCGGGACGGTGTCGCGCAGCATCTCGTTCGAGAACGGCAGCCGTACGCTGTTGAGCCCCAGCTCCCGAAATCCGGCGACGATGGTGTCCAGCGGCGCCCGGTCGAGCCCGAGCGGGATCCGCCCCGAGTTCTCCCCCGCGTGGTGGTTGGCGTTGTCGGCCGTGTCGCCGGAGCCGTTCCACGTGCCGTTCGCGCCGTGCCAGTTGCCGGAGCGCAGTTTGAAACGCTGCCCGTCGGCGTCGACGATGTAGCGGCCACGGGTCGACAACGGGCCGGTCCATCCGGTTTCGGCCGCGACGGCGGACGGCGCGCCGGGCAGCAGGGTCGCGAACGACAACGACAGGACAACGAGCAGGCGTACGACGATGAGCACCCATCCATTGAAGAACATGAACGGATTTCAGGAAATACCTTTCGGTGACCCAGATCACCGATGAGTTCCCGGGCCGGGGCCGGTCCACCCCGTATGACCAACCCGGTGAAGGGCCCTGCCAGCTATTTTCCGTCGATCGAGAAGAAGTACGGGCAGCCGATCGCGTACTGGACCGAACTCATCCGCTCGTCCCCGCTCACCCGGCACGGCGAGCTGG
Organism: Actinoplanes lobatus; assembly: GCF_014205215.1. Classification (NCBI taxonomy): domain Bacteria; kingdom Bacillati; phylum Actinomycetota; class Actinomycetes; order Micromonosporales; family Micromonosporaceae; genus Actinoplanes; species Actinoplanes lobatus. Next base: position 5,585,472 of record NZ_JACHNC010000001.1, on the reverse strand, counting down.
TCTCCTGGCTGAAGACCGAGCACGGCCTCGGGCACGGGCACGCCAACGCCCTGGTCGCCCACACCCTCGCCGAACAGAAGAACTGAGCCGTCGCCGGACCGGGGTGCGCCCGGTCCGGCGACGGTCCGTCAGGAGGCGTACGTCTGGAATTCGGCGATCTTCGGCGTACCGGAAGAGCTTGTGATCTTGAAGGTCAGCTTGGTGGTGGCGGTGGCCGCGAAGGTGACGGTCCCGCCGCCCGTGCCGGAGGCCAGGACCGCGCCGGTCGCGCCGTTGATCACCTGGTAGGCGCCGATCGACGAGCCGGACGCCTCGACGATGGTGATGCGGGAGACCTTGGTGGCCGCCGACCACTTGATCGAGATGTCACCGGTGGCGCCGCTCGGCGACCAGTAGGTGGCCGTGTTGCCGTCCTTCACGTTGCCGTAGCTGGTGCCGCTCGCCTTGCTGGAACCGTCCGCGCCGGCGCCGATGCTCAGGTTGACGCCGCTGGTCGCGGTGACCGTCGGAGAAGCGGTCGCCGAAGCGGTCGCGGTGGGAGAAACGGTGGCGGTCGCGGTGGGAGAAACGGTGGCGGTCGCGGTGGCGGTGGCCGAGGTGGTCGGCGCTGCGGTGGCGCTGCACTTGCCGTCCGAGACCTTCAGCCCGGTGCCGGCGCCCGCGGTGGCCGCCACGATCGACGGCACGCAGGACGCGTTGTCCAGCGCGAACGCGTACGGGATGGTGACGCTGGTGGTGGACACCAGGTCCGGGCCGGCCGGGTTGTTCTCGGTGCCCTTCGCCGACCAGGTCACGTTGTCGAGGACGTTGCCGGACACCTGCCAGTAGCCGGCCGCGTCGGTGTAGAAGGTGCCGAGCACGTCCTTCGAGTCCTCGAAGTAGTTGTTGTCCACCCGGGCCTTGGCGCCGGCCCGCGAGTTGATGCCCGACTCGTTGAGGCTGAAGTAGTGGTTGTTGTAGATGTGGGCGATCCCGCCGCGCAGCAACGGCGTACGCGAGTCGATGTTCTCGTATTTGTTGTGGTGGAACGTGATGTTGGTGTTGCCGGTGTCGGTCTCGCTGGAGCCGATCAGGCCACCGCGGCCGGAGTTGCGCAGGATGCTGTAGGACAGCGTCACGTACTCGGTGTCGTCCTTCATGTCGAACAGGCCGTCGAAGCCCTCCGACTCACCACCCGAGGCGATCAGCGTGGTGTGGTCCACCCACACGTTGCGGACCGTGCTCTCCATGCTGATCGCGTCGCCACCGTTGGACAGCGGCGAGCCGGACTTCTTGACGTTCTGCACCGTCACGTTCTGGATGACGATGTTGCTGGAGTCCCGGATGTGGATACCGAGTTGATCGAACGTGGCGCCCGCGCCCACGCCGACGATCGTGACGTTGCTGATCTCTTTCAGCTCGATCTTGTCGGCCGCCGTGTTGCAGCTGTCGCCGGACACCTTGGTCGTGTTGCCGTGATTGATCGTGCCCTCGACCTGGATGATGATCGGCGTGTCGCTCGCCGCCCGGGTGCACAGCGCGTTGTGGATCTGGGTGCCGGTGGTGGCCTTGACGGTGGCCCCGCCCGCGCCGCCGGTGGTGCCGCCGTTCTCGCTGGCGAAACCGGTGACGGTGGCCTCCGCGGCCGACGCGTCGTGCTGAGGCAGCCCGAAGGCGATGGCTCCGGCGACGCCGGCCACGCCGAGGACGGCGGAGAGTCGCAGCGCGACTGATCGTTTCATGGTGTTCACCTGTTCTCCGGGGGATGAGGCGGCGGGCACTGGGGGATGGCCGCCGTGTCGATCACCCACTAGTGGTGACGGATCATGGATTGGTTGCTCCCATCGGAGAAAAATCTCGTCCCGGTAGGGTCGGGCGGGTGAGCGAGCCGAGCCCGACCCAGCGCCTCCTCGATGCCACCGACATCGAACGATCGGTGGCCACGGTTCTCCCGGGCCGGCGGGTGGTGACGTCCGCACCGCTCAGCGGGGGCGGTTTCGCCACGGTCTGGTCGGCACGGCTGGACGACGGCGCCGACGTGGTGCTCAAGGTGGCGCCCCGCGACGATGTGCGATTGCTGCGCTACGAGCGGGATCTGATCGCCGCCGAGGGCCGCTACCTGCGGCGGCTGGCGGCCGAGGCGCCGGAGGTGCGGGTGCCGCGGGTGCTGCACGCGTCGCCGGATCTCCTGGTCACCGAACGCCTGCCCGGCCGCAACCTGTTCGAGGTCCAGTCGGGCCCGGCGCCGGTGGACGACGCGCCGGTCCGGGCCGCGTTCGGCGCCGAACTGGCTCGGGTGCACCGGCTCACCGGCGACCGGTTCGGCTACGACGCCGGCCGGACCAGCGCCTCCACCTGGTCGGCCGCGTTCCTCGCGATGATCGATGACCTGCTCGACGACGCGGCCGAGTGGCAGGTCGAGACGCCCGCCCCGGCCGGGCGGATCCGCGACCTGATCGTCCGGCACGCGGGACTGCTCGACAGCGTGCGCCGCCCGGCGCTGCTGCACTTCGACGGCTGGGACGGCAACCTGCTGGTGGCGGACGGCCGCCTGACCGGGTTCGTGGACGGCGAGCGGTTCCTCTACGGCGACCCGCTGCTCGACTTCACCTCGGCCGCCCTGTTCCGGCGCATCGAGGACGAACCCGAACACCCCTTCCTCCAGGGGTACGGCGGGGTCCGTCTCGACGCACCGGTGCTGCGCCGCCTCAGCCTCTACCGGCTGCACCTCTACCTGCTGATGACCGTGGAGATGCCGAGCCGGCGGATCACCCGGGAGGCGCAGCCGGACCGCTACGAACGGCTGGCCGAACTGCTCGACGGGGAGCTGACCGAACTGGCCCGCCCGGTGCCGGCCCCCGTCTGAGGGCCCTCGCGATCGCGCCGCCGTGCGACACCGGTCCCGTTCACCCGACGGCGCCGGTTCGCTGTGGTAGGTTTCCCGATGTTGCACTCTTGATTTCCGTAGACGTATCAAGCGCCTGATGGGTCATCCAACAACCCATCCGGGCGCTTTTCGTTTTCGTGTCGGTTCGGCGCGGGCGATCAACTGGGCGGCGACGAGGGCCGGGCTTTGCGGCCCTCCTACAGCCTGCTAAGGAGCAGACATGGCTACAGGCACCGTGAAGTGGTTCAACGCCGACAAGGGTTTCGGCTTCATCAGCCAGGATGACGGCGGCCCCGACGTCTTCGCGCATTTCTCGGCGATCGCGACGAGCGGATTCCGCACCCTGGAAGAGAATCAGCGCGTGGAGTTCGACATCGCCCAGGGCCAGAAGGGTCCGCAGGCGGAGAACATTCGTACGATCTGATCTCCGATCTTCGAACGGCGGCCCGGCTGGTTCAGCGGGTCGCCGTTCGTCATTCCACCGTGATCGGCGGCCGGGGTCCCTGAGAAGCGCCGGTTGACCCGGGGTTCTAAGCTCGGTCGCTCGACATGCTGGAGGCGGCCGCGACATGACCGACATGACCCACCGGCGTCGTCTGCTGGCACCGCTGGTCGTCGGCGTGCTCGCCGCTCTCGGGACGCTGGCGACCTATCACGTGTTCGTGCGCACCATCTCCGGGCAGTGGCTGGACACCGCGGCGATGCTCGGCACCGACGTGGATCATCCCCGGCTCGTGCAGATCCTGACCCGGGTGCTGAACGGCACCACGCTGGCCGGTCTGGTGCTGGTCTGCCTGGTCGTGGTCGCGGTCGGCGTGATCCGGCGGCGGCCCGGCCTGGCGGTGGCGGCGGCCGTGCTGGTGCTCGGCGCGAACGGCACCACCCAGCTCCTCAAGGACGTCCTGACCCGGCCGCCCATCGACCGGCTGGAGTTCGCGAACTCGTTGCCCAGTGGCCATACGACGGCCGCCGCGTCGGTGGCGTTCGCGGTGGTCCTGGTACTGCCCGAGGCGGTCCGCGCCACCGCCGCCCTGTGCGGGGCCGGTTACACGGCGGCCATCGCGATCGCCACCGTGTGGTCGCAGTGGCACCGGCCCAGTGACGCGGTCGCCGCCATGCTCGTGGTGCTGGGCTGGGGTGCGCTGGTGCTCCTCGGCGTACGGCTGGCGAGCCGGGACCGGGCGGCCGCGACCGGCCGCCCGAGCCCGCTGGGTGTGCTGCCGCTGGCCCTGACCGGCCTGGTCACGGCGCCCGCCGCGGCTCTCGGCTTCCTCGCCGCGAAGGCGTCCGAGCCGATGACCACCACCCCGGAGCCGAGCCGTATCGCTGTCGCCTCCGGGGCGGCCGGGATCGCCGCGGTCGTCGCCGGCGCCTTCCTGGTGTGGCTGTGGCTGGCGACCGACGGCGAACGCGGTCAGGAGGTGCGGCGGAAGGTGGCGTCGGCGCGTTCGGTGGCGGTGGAGACGGGGTCGATCCGCAGCACGTAGTTGCTGTGCCGGATGTAGCGGTCCGGGAAGTTGTACGACTGGAACGACGACCAGGAGGAGTCCGCCAGCCCGGCCACCTGACGGAAGGTGGCGTCCTGCCGGAACGTCGCCGTCCCGTTGTTCGGTTCGAGCCGCAGGACGTAGTTGTTGTGCCGCAGGTAGTGGCCGGGGAAGTTGACCGACTCGAACGACACGGCGGTGCTGTCGGCGAGACCGGCCACGACACGGAACTGCGAGTCCAGCGCCGGGGTCACGTTCGCGTCGATGCGGGTGGCGAAGTTCGAGTGGCGTACGAATCGATCCTGGAAGTTGTAGGACTGGATCCGCTGGACCGTGACCGCGCCCGGGTTGCCCAGCTCGCCGGAGGGTCCGGCCAGCACCGTCGCGGTGGAGACCGGGACGCCCAGGTTGGGGGTGCCGTCGGCGTTCCAGGAGATCCGCTGGGCCCGGCTGGTACGCGTGGTGCCGCACCCCTGCGAGGTGGAGTCGTTGGCGTGGTAGACGATCCAGTCCTCGGTGCCGTCCGGTGACTTGAAGAAGCTGTGGTGGGCCGGCCCGTAGACCCCGTTGGCGTCGCTGCGCTGGAAGAGCGGGTTGGCGAGCTTGGTCCACGCGGAACGGCTGAGCGGGTCGGAGCCGGTGAGCTCGAGCGCGCCGATCTTGTAGTCGGGGGTGCCGCAGTAGCTGGCCGAGTAGGTCAGGAAGGTGCGGCCGTTGCGCTGGAGCACGTACGGCCCCTCGTTGACCGGGTTGCCGACCCGCTCCCAGGACAGCGTCGGCTCGGAGATGATGATGCCGAGCGACGCCGGTGTCCACGGGTTGGTCAGGCGGGTGATGAAGAGGCTCTGGAGCCCGCCGTTCTCGAATCCGCTGTTGTTGTTGAAGGCGGAGAACACGAAGTAGTTGACCCCACCGACGGTCATCACGCTGCCGTCGATCGACCAGCCGTTGTTCGGCATCAGGGTGAGTGCGCCCTTGTACGTGTACGGCCCCATCGGGTCGGTGCCGGCGCTCTCCAGCACGTGCTGGCGCTGCCCGCCGCAGCAGGCCGACGGCCCGGCCGAGTAGTAGAGGTACCAGCGCTGCCCGTTCGGCCCGTTGAGCAGGTGCAGGCTGGGCGCCCACATGTTCGACACCGCGTTGGGCTGCGACATCGTGAACACGGTCGTCTCGGCGGCGGTCTTCAGCCCGGCCAGGGTGGCCGACCTACGGATGAGGATCTTCCCGGTCCACGTCGTGGCGGCGTAGTAGTAGTTGCCGTTGTAGTAGCTCATCCACGGGTCGGCGCTGTTGGGCGTGCCGACGACGGGGTTCTGATAGGACGCTCCCGGCGCGGCGAGGGCTGGGTCGGGCGTCCCGATGAGAGCCATCGCGGTGATCAACGCGGTGATCATGGCCCGTATCCGCACGGCGCGCCTCCTCAGCGTTAACGCTCACAAAGATGACCGGCATGTTACGAGACATCCATACCCGTCACAAGGCTTGATCTCCAGCTCCCGCGACCGCCTTCTATTTCGGCGACGTTTCTTGACGTAACGGGTGATCGACGTGCATGTTAACGATCACACATCCCGTCCCCACCCCACAAGGAAGTCATCGATGGATCTTCGTGCTCGAGTCCGTCGCAAGCTCACCGTCGCGCTGGCCGTGACGGTCGTGCTGCTGGCCGGCTTCGCCTCCCCGGCGTCCGCCCAATACATCAGCGTCAAGAACCCGGTCATCTCGCAGCGCGCCGACACCGCGATCTTCAAGCACACCGACGGCTACTACTACATGACCGCGTCGGTGCCCGACTACAAGCGCGTCGAACTGCGCCGTGCCACCACCCTCCAGGGTCTCGGCACCGCCGCCACGAGCAACGCGTTCGTCGCCCCGTCCAGCGGCGCCCTCAGTGGCTGGATCTGGGCGCCCGACATCCAGTACATCGACGGCGCCTGGTACATGTACTTCTCGGCGTCGCCCAACACCGCCCAGTTCGACCAGCGGCTCTACTGGATCCGCAACACCAGCGCCAACCCCATGACCGGTACGTGGAGCGCCCCGCAGCGCTTCAACACCGGCTGGGAGTCGTTCCAGCTGGACGCCGCGGTCTTCGTCAACAAGGGTGTCCGCTACTTCGCCTGGGCCCAGGACAGCCCGTCCACCAGCTTCAACAGCCACATGTACATCGCCAAGATGAACGGCCCGACCGCGATCACCGGCACCGCCGTGGAGATCGCCCGGCCCACCGTGGCGTGGGAGAAGGAGGGCGTCGCCGGCGTCGTCGAGGGGCCGTCGCCGCTGGTCAAGAACGGCCGCGTCTACATCGCCTACTCGGCGTCCGCGACCGACTCCCGCTACAAGCTGGGCCTGCTGTCCTCGTGGGACACCGCCGACCTGCTCGACCCGGCGTCCTGGTACAAGCACCCGAACCCGGTCTTCCAGACCGCGAACGGCGTCTACGGTCCCGGCCACGGCAGCTTCACCGTCGCCGAGGACGGCGTCACCGACATGCTGGTCTACCACGCCCGCGACTACGCCACCCCGACGCCGGACGCGCTGACCGACCCGAACCGGCACACCCGCATGCAGCAGCTTCTGTGGCGGGAGAACGGCGACCCGTTCTTCGGCCAGCCGATCCCGAGCACCGTCACCAACCCGGGCATCCGGGGCCAGCACAGCAACCGGTGCGTCGACAACTACAACCGCGACACCACGCTCGGCGCCCTGGTCCGCCTCTACGACTGCAACGGCGGCACGGCCCAGCACTTCGAGCTGACCTACAAGAACGGGTCGTACTACGAGATCCGTAACCGCAACACCGGCACCTGCCTGTCGAACATCAACGCCAGCACCGCCGCGAACGCCGACGTCGGCCTCTACACCTGCAACGGCTCCACCAGCCAGCAGTGGATCGTGCTGGACCGGGGCAGCGGCTGGTTCTCGCTGCGCAACGTCGCCGGCAACACGTGCCTGGACAACTACAACTGGGACGCCGCCAACGGCGCCCGCCTCTCCCTCTACACCTGCAACAGCCTGGCCGCCCAGAACTGGCGACTCGGCTGACCTTGACGAAGGGGCGGCGGCATCTGCCGCCGCCCCTTCGTCATGCGGAAACTCAGCCGATCGCGAAGCTCGGGTGCGGCGGCTGGTTGTACGCGGTGTTCTGCCAGGCGACCGCCTCCCGGTACTGCCGGTCCTGCATCAGCGAGGCCCGCGAGATGCTGGTCGCATCGGTGGTCGAGTAGATCCGCAGGGCGGTGTTGTTCGTGGTCGGCCAGATGACCTCCTCGCGCCAGTCACCGAGGATGTCGGCCTGCAACGACGGGGTGGCCTTGGTGCCGTTGTTCGAGTGCACGCCGCTGGCGGTCAGCAGCCGGGTGTCGGCGCCGGTCCCGTACTTGTCGATCCGGGTCTGGTCGAGCAGCTCCCGCTGGGCGTCACCGTCCCACCAGATCACGAAGTTCGTCGACGACGGCTTGCGGCCGATGTTCGCGCCGCTGGCGCTGCGCAGGCCGTCGACCGCCGACGACCACGACTCGGCGCCCGCGCTGCCCGCGTAGATGTCGGCGGACACGCCCCGGCCGTTGTCGCAGCCGCACGTCGCGGTCGACCAGATCAGAGCACCGGTACGGGCGTCCGCCATCCACATGGCCGGCTTGGTCCCGTCCTCGGACACCTTGAAGACCTCCTGCCCCGACCGGCTCGGGATCAGGTCGCTGACGTGGTAGGCGTCGCCGTGTCCCCGGCCCGTGGTCCACAGTCCGTAGCCGTTGTCGTCGACCGCCATGGCGCCGTACATGATCTCGTCGCGGCCGTCGGCGTCCACGTCGGCGATCGACAGCTGGTGGTTGCCCTGCCCGGCCCAGGCGGAGCCGTTGGTGGACGAGTTGCTGTCGAACGTCCACTTCCGGGTCAGCGCGCCGTTGCGGAAGTCCCAGGCGACGATCACGCTGCGGGTGTAGTAGCCGCGGGCCATGATGATGCTCGGGTACGACCCGTTGAGGTAGGCGGTTCCGGCCAGGAACCGGTCGACGCGGTTGCCGTAGGAGTCGCCCCACGACGAGACGGTGCCGCGGGCGGGCACGTAGTCGGCGGTGGCCATGGCCCGCCCGGTCTGCCCGTTGAACACGGTCAGGAACTCGGGACCGGACAGGATGTAGCCCGACGAGTTGCGGTAGTCGGCGCTCGAGCTGCCGATCACCACGCCGGCGCCGTCCTTCGTACCGTCGGCGGTCTTCATCGCGACCTCGGCCTTGCCGTCGCCGTCGTAGTCGAACACCTGGAACTGGGTGTAGTGCGCGCCCGCCCGGATGTTGCGGCCCAGGTCGATGCGCCACAGCCGGGTGCCGTTGAGCTTGTAGGCGTCGATGAACACGTTGCCGGTGTAGCCGGACTGCGAGTTGTCCTTGGCGTTCGACGGGTCCCACTTGAGGACGATCTCGTACTGGCCGTCGCCGTCGAGGTCGCCCACCGACGCGTCGTTGGCCGAGTAGGTGTAGGCCACCCCGTCCGGTGTGGTGCCGCCGCCCGGGATCTGGATCGGCACGTCCTGGTAGGCGGCCAGCAGCCCGACGCTGGGTTCCTCGGCGGCCAGGGTGACGGCCTCGGCGCCGTCGACGACCGGCCGCACGGTGTAGGAGGCGCCGGCCGGCGCGCCGGCGTCGGTGTAGTTCGTGCCGGCGGCGATCGGCGCGGCGTTGACCTTGACCGATCCGCGGTAGACGTTGAACGCCACCCCGGCCGGGTCCGACGTGAGCAGCCGCCACGACAGGAAGTTCCCGCCCGACGTGCGCAGAGCGATCAGACCACGATCAAGATCTTCAGTGGTACGGGCGGACGGCGCGGCAGCCGCGAGGGGGCCGCTCTCGGCGGCGGCGGCCACGGAGGTGGCGCCGCCGAGCAGGAGCAGGGTCGTGGCCGTCAGCGCGACGGCCTTCCGGGGCAGGGCAGAGATGTGCATGGGGATCCCATCGTGTGCAGGAACGGGGACACACGGACCGCGCTCGGGGAAAGCGCGGGCGGAACGAGCCTCGGGGCGGCTCGCGGTTTCTTGAGTATGTTAACGATTCAATCGAGGGTCAAGCTTCGATGTCCATCGATTGAATTTCGGCACTGCCGGGCTCACGTCGGACACGGCCGGACACCGGCCGAAATCGGCGCTCCGGCTGTCCCAGCAGCTCAGCACGGTCGCACGACACCGTCCGGCATGCCGCGGGCAACCCGGCACGGCCTCTCCCCGCGTAGATTCCGGCGGCCGGAACGGGACAGAGACCGGGAGAGACGATGCGCGACCTGGACGCGGGCGAGCTGGACCGGTTGAAACGCTCGAATCGCCAACTGAAGCGGTCGGCCGTGGCGGTGGTCGTGCTGATGGGCGCGGTGCCGGCGGTCGCGATCGCCAGCGGCGCCACCCAGCTGGCGAGCTTCGGCGGGCCGCTGGGCGTCGCGGTCGGGGCCGTCCTCAGGGTCCCGCACCGCCGGATGCTGACCGAACTGGGTCTGACGCCCGCCGAGGGCAAGGCCGTCCTCCGGCAGGAGCGGCTGCGCCTCAAGGGCATCACCGCCCTGCCGGTGCAGAAGCGGGTGCAGCGCGAGACCGTACGCGCCCGGGCCTGGCTGATCGCCGGCCTGGTGAGCCTGGTGATCTTCGTGGTGGCGGCGAACTACTTCTTCGGTCATGTCCGGCGCCGGGATCAGGACGATCCCGGCGCCGGGATCAGGACGATCCCGGCGCCGGGACGGCCTGCCGGCTCCAGCCATCCTCGCCGGAGTGGGTCAGCAGGCCCCGGCCATCCTCGCCGGGGCCGGTCAGGCGGCCTCGGCCGTGTAGAGGGCGGACACCTCCTCGTCGGTCAGGCCGCGGTTGTAGGCGTGCACCCGGTCGATCGAGCCGGACCAGAAGTCGGTGCGGTTGCCCGCGTACTTCGCCCGGCCCACCGACAGCGGGCCGGTGCTCACCACGTCCGGACCGGCCGGGACCGTGGCGACACGCTTGCCGTCGACGTAGAGGCGGATCTCGCCGGTGGTGTGGTCGCGGACGCCGGTCAGGTGGTACCAGCGGTTCAGTTCGGGCGTGGTGACCAGCCGGGCCCGGTTGCCGCCGGGGGTGCTGAACGCGAAGGCGCCCTGCCCGTACTGGAGGTAGAAGGGGTTCTCGGTGCGGCGGCCGTCCTGGCTGAGCGCGGTGGCGTAGTTGCCGGGCAGTTCGTCGAGGGTCACCCAGGCCGCGACCGTGTAGTCCTTCGTGGTGTCGAGCACCGGCGCCGCCGTGTCGGCGTAGTCGCCGTCACCGTCGAACCGCAGCGCCGTGCCGCTCACGCCGGGAGCCCACGCGGTGTCGCCGGTCAGGGTGAGGTGGCTGTCGCCGCCGCTGTCGCGGGCGGTCGTGCCGCTGCCCTCGTCCAGGTTCCAGTCGCCGTGCCCGGGATACGTCCGGGCCTGACCGGACGCCGCCCCGGCCGCGATCACTTTCGCGTTCACCGCCCGTACCGCCGAGGGGTTGACCTTTATCTCTCGCCGGTCGTAGGTCCAGAGGCCGTTGAGCTCGGTCTCCAGGTCGGTGATCTGCGTGTAGACCGAGCCGGACAACTCGGCCCCGGCCGCCTCCAGGTAGAAGCGCTCGGTGTTGTCGACGTACTTCGCGGTCAGTGCCGCCTTGTCGGCGACTCCGCTGTAGATGACGGCGGGCGTGCCCGGCCACATGTGCCCGGGGGTGCGCAGGGTGAAGCCACCGTGTTCACCGTCCATCGCGATACGGGTGGCGTCCGGGTAGGGCGGATCATTGTTGACGTAGTCGTGGTGATCGATCACGTCACCCTTGCCGGAGTCACCCTTGGACGCGCAACAGTTGACGCCACTGTGCGCATTGACGATGCGGGACGGGTCGTCAATCTTGACGGCGGTGGCGATCTGTCCAGTCGTCGTGCGGTCCCATTCACCCCAGCCCTCGTTGAAGACGATCCACCCGATGATCGACGGGAAGCCGTGCAGCTGGCGCATCATCTCCCGGCTCTGGCTCAGGAACGCCTCCTGGCCGGCCGTGCTGTTGATGTCGGCGGAGACGAAGTCCTGCCAGACGAGCAGGCCGAGTTCGTCGGCGTGCCGGTACCAGCGGGCCGACTCCACCTTGATGTGCTTGCGGACCGCGTTGAAGCCGAGCTTCTTCGTCTCCTCCAGGTCGAAGCGCAGGGCCGCGTCGCTGGGCTGGGTGTACAGGCCGTCCGGCCAGAACCCCTGGTCGAGGGTGGCGAGCGAGAAGATCGGCTTGCCGTTCAGCACCAGTTTCGGAAAACCACCGACGTTCTGGACGGCGACTTCACGGAGGCCGAAGTAGCCGCGAACGGAATCGCCGCGGACAGCGTCTCCGCGGACGGAATCGCCGCGGACGGAATCGCCGCGGACAGCGTCGCCGCGGACAGCGTCGCCGCGGACGGAATCGCCGCGGACGGAATCGCTGCCGAGCCGCACGTCGAGGTCGTAGAGGTAGGGGTCGTCGGGGCTCCACAGACGCGGCTTATCGATCTTGAGCCGGACGTCGGTGTTGGTCCTCGCTACAGCCCTACCCGAGATCCGGCCCTTCCTGTCCCGGGCCACGATGACCGCCGTCGCATCGGCCGCGGAATCGACCCGGACGACGACCGACCCGGTCGCGACGTCGGGGGTGATGACGAGGCCGTCGACGGCGACCGGCGCGACCGGCTCCATCCAGACCGTCTGCCAGATGCCGGACGACGGCTCGTAGACGATGCCGCCCGGGTTCAGCGACTGCTTGCCCTTCGGCTGGTTCGGCCCGGTCACGTCGGTGACCGCGACGATGATCTCCTGCGGCCCGTGCCTACGGAGCGCGCCGGTGATGTCGGCGGTGAACGCCGTGTAGCCGCCGGTGTGCGTGATGACGAGCGTGCCGTTGACCCACACCTTCGCCTCGTAGTCGACGGCGCCGAAGTTGAGCCTGATCCGCTTGCCGGTCCAGTTGCCGGGAACGGTGACGAGCTTGCGGTAGAACATGTGGTCCTCGCGCCGTTCGATGCCGGACAGCAGCGACTCGACCGGGTAGGGCACGATGATCCGCTCGCCGAGGGCCTTGCCGAAGACCGGCTGCTCCCCGGCCTGGGCGGCGGCGAACTCCCACGGCCCGTTCAGGTTGATCCAGTCCTTGCGGATCAACTGTGGACGCGGGTATTCGGGCAGGGGATGACGCTCGTCGACCCGGTCGCCCCACGGGGTGGTGAGCCGGTGCGTGGACGTGTTGCCCGCCGAACGGATGACCTGCGGAACGGTCTCGCCGCCGACGACGAGCCCGCCGGTGCCGTCGTAGTTGACGCGGACCCGCTGGTCCTTCTGGATCTTCTCGCTGAGGGTGACGACCGCCTTGTCGCCGCTCCCGCGGACGCTCCGGATCGGGAAGACGGTGGTGTCGACCTCGACCTTGAGGTGTTCGGCCAGCGCGCCGAGGTCGTCAACGGCCGCGTCGAAGTCGGCGATCAGGGTGCGGCCGTCCGGCTGGACGGTGAACGCGACCGGGAAGATCTGGAAGCCGTCCGGCGGCGTGAAAGCGCTCTCCGGAACGATCTGCTTATCGAGCCCGGCGCCCGACCAGCGCAGGAACAGGTTCGCGCCGCCGACGTCCTGGAACATCTCGATGCGGAGGTCGTGCGCCTCCCCCGCCACCAGCGGCACCGGGGCACTGACCTGCTCGCGGTCCCAGTCACCGACCCAGTGGTCGATCACCGGCCGCCCGTCGATCAGGAACCGGAACCCGTTGTCGCCGATCATGGAGAACGTGTAGTCGCCGGTGGCCGGCGCGGTGATCTTCCCGGTCCAGCGGGCGGTGGTGTGCTCGGTGCGCCCGGTCAGCGACTCGAACGTGCCGGCCAGGCCGGGCAGGTCGATGTTCGGGTCGAGCACGATCCCGCCGAGTTCGGCGAAGTCCCGGGCGCCCGGTGCGGACATCCGGAAGTACTCACCCTTGAGACCGTGCACCGGCGCCGCGGCGGAGGCGGGCGCGGCGGGCACGCCGAGGACGGAGAGAACCAGCAGGACGGCGAGGAGCAGGGTTCTCCCGGGTGATCGGGGCATCGATTGTTTCCCTTCGATCGACGAGACTGCAAACACACTGAACTATTTGCATGTATGAAGTCAACAGAAGGCAACAGCTTCGGACATGTTCGCGCGAAAGCTCGCCCCCATGAACCGGACGACGGTCGACCGGATCACGGCGGCGGTGCCGTCGGGGATGGTTACAGCGCTGCTGACGGTGTGGTCGTGCCGCCCCGGCCCGGCACCGGCGCGCGGCCGTCAGTCCCGCTGGATGGGGATGCAGTTGCCGGTGTGGTAGCTGCCGTCGGCGGCCCTGGCCAGCCCGTGCCCGCTCTTGGCAATGCGGGCGCACACCTTCGGGGCATCGCTGACGGCCTCGAAGTCGGCGTCGCCGGTCCGCCGCACCGAGGGCTGCTGGTCCTCGAAGTAGTACTCGCCGTGTGCGGTCGCCTGGCTGCCCATCGTCGTCTCGTCGGGGCTCTGCCCGTCGCCGCCGTAGATGTGCAGGTGGAAGCCCTTCGCGGTGTCCGGGGTCTCGCCGTTCCAGTCCGCCTCGTACCAGACGGTGAACCTTCCGTCCCGGACGGTGGCCCGGGTGAGGCAGACCCAGCGAGGACTCTGCCTCATCTGATCGGTGCACGCCTCGTCGGCCGGCACCGGGGCGGCGGCCGCGCTGGCCGGCACGCTCGCGCCCGCCGAGGCGGCCGCGCTCGGGATCGGGCTGTGCATGCCGGCCCCGGTCGCCGGAACGTCCTTCTTGCCGTCGCCGCCGAACCTGTCGACGGCCCAGACGGCGCCGGTGACGCCGGCGAGCAACACCACCACGGCGGCAGCCAGAACAGCGCCGAGAATCCGTACCCGAGTCGCCGCATCGGCGGGCAGCGCGACGGCGGCGGTCGGCCCGGCTGCCTCCGGGGACGAGACCGGCTCCGGCTCCGGCGAAGACGCCGGGGAGGGCGCCGCCGGAGACGGCTGGACCGGCTGGGCGGGCTCGGCGGGAACCACGAGGGCGTCCGGCCAGGCCGGGGCGACCGCCTCGGCGGCGCCGGTCGCCCACGGGTCGACGGCCTCGGGCAGCACCAGCGCCGTCTGGGCCTCGGCGATCGAGGCACCGGCATGCCAGGCCGCGCCGAGCGCCACCGCATGCTTGGGGTGGGCGTCGACCGCGACCGGCCGCCCGAACTCCGCACCGACCATCCGCGCGACCAGCGGAATCCGCGACGAACCGCCGACCAGCAGCACCGAGTGCAGGTCCGCCGGCTCGATCCCGGCCGACTTGACGGCTCGGCGCAGCGCCTCGATCGGGCCGCTCAGCACCGGGCGGACCATCGCCTCCAACTCGGCGCGAGTGAGCCGGACCTCGGTGGTGACGGCCGGCAGCAGCACCGGAATCGTCACGTCGGTGTCCGCCGACAGAGCCTCCTTGGCCTGCACGCACTCCTCGCGGAGTCGGGCGACCGCGGCGCTCGCCGCCGGATCCTGTTCGTCGAGGTCGTCCAGCGCGCCGTCGAGCGCCCCGGCCACATGGGCGAAGATGGCGGCGTCGAAGTCGACGCCGCCGAGCCGCTCGATCCCCTCCGGCTTGCCGATGAGCTCGAAACCCTCCGGGGTCTTGCGCAGCACCGCCGCGTCGAAGGTGCCGCCGCCGAGGTCGTAGACGGCCACCGTCGCGTCCGGCTCCAGCCGCTGCTGCCGGGCGTAGAAGACCGCCGCGGCGTGCGGCTCGGTGATCAACTGGACCGGCAGCTCGATGCCGGCGAGGCGGATCACCTGATACAACAGATCGATCTTGTACGGCCCCCAGTTGGCCGGATGCGAGACGCAGATGGCGTTCGGTTCGCCGCCCTCTCGTGACGACACCTCGTCGATCACGGCCCGCAGCATCCGGGCCATCAGCGACTCGGCCGAGTACGGCACCCCACCGAGCAGGATCGGCGTGGGGTCACCGAGGCGCCGCTTGAACTCGCGGGCCATCCGGTGCGGTTCGGTCAGCCCTCGCCGGCTGGCGATCTCGCCGGTCAGGATGCTCTCGTCGGCCCGCAACAGCACCACCGTCGGGACGGCCGCCGTCCTGCTGCCCAGCGAGACGATCTCGGCATGACCGGAGCGCCAGACGGCGGCGGCGGTGTAGGTGGTTCCCAGATCGATGCCGAGCGCATACATCCCGAGTGACTCCGGATCCGGTCGAGGGCGTGACCTGCCTCCCCCGGGTCCGGGGGCTACCAGAATAGGGTCAAGCGGACGGCCGGGCCGCCGGGAGATTCTCCGGCGTGCCGGGCTTCACACCAACGGGCCGGCCGCCGGGAGGACCGGCGGTCGCGGCCCCGGCACGCGGCTCCACCCGTGCCGTGTCTGTTCGACATGGACCGGCCCCCTGCCACAGCGGCACGTGCCGTGGCAGGGGGCCGGTCCGTTCCGAGCGTCAGAGGCCCCAGCCGTACCGGATGCGGTCGCGGCCGGAGGCGTTGCGGACGGCCAGGTTGAGGTTGGTGCCGCTGCCACTGAAGGCGAACATCGAGTAGTAGTCGAAGCCCGAGGTGCCGGTGGGCTTGCCACCCAGGGCCGGCCAGTAGGTGCCGCCCATCTGGTTGTCCCGCATCACCTGGGTGACGGCGCGGATGTGGCGTACGAAATTGTCGGTGCTGTTGGCGTCGGCGTAGTTGAGCCCGGTCGACATCGGGGCGCCGAACTCGGTGACCACGGCGCGGGAGGCGCAGTTGCCGAGCCGGGTCTGGACGTGGCTGCGGAAGGCGTCGTAGGTCATCGCGCTGTAGAAGAACGCGTAGTGGTGGAACGAGAGCAGCGTGCCGCTGAACCGGCTGTCGTTGCAGACGTCGCGCAGGTCCTGGCTGTACCCGGTGCCGCCGATCAGCGTCCGGGCCGGCACCGCCGAGTAGTGGTAGCTCATCCAGGTCGCCGCCACGTTGCGCCACTCCGCCGAGGTGTAGCCGTGCGGCTCGTTCATCGGCTCGAAGTAGACGTTGGTGTTGGCGCCGTACTGGTAGGTCACCTTCGACCACATGGTGTTCCACGCGGCGATGTTGGTGATCCGGCCACCGGAGGCGGCGCCGTCCTCCCAGTAGGCGAGGATCACCTTGAACCCGCGGGCGGTGGCGGCGTCGATGGCGCCCCGGTAGTTCTCCCACCATGCCGTGCCGACGGTGTGCGTGTTGATCGGCAGCCGGACCGTGTTGACGCCGATCGCGGCCATGTCGTCGTACAGGGCGTTGGCCTTGGCCCGGACCGTCGCGTTGCTGTCCGACGAGCTGAGGCCCTGCACGACCAGCGGGCCGGTGCTGAAGTTGTCACCCAGCACCGCCCAGTTCATGCCGCGGAACTGGTTGGTGGCGGCAACCGCCGGCGACGAGCCGACGGCGACGGCGCCCAGCGCGGTCAGGGCGGTCACCAGGAGGGGGGTGAGGAGCCTGCGCAACGGTGTCATGGGGATCCAATCATCGGGGGATGGCGGTGCCGTGGCGGCAACCCGAGCAGCCGACCGCGCTCAGGCCGGTCCACGTGTTGAGGTCGGAGCTGGTCGCGGTCCAGATCCCGCCGTTGGTGTACTTGTCGATGTAGATGCGCCACCGGCCGTCGTCCAGCCGGACCAGCGACGGCCCCTCGTAACCCGAGGCCCACAGGGTGCCCTGGTTGATCCAGCCGCCGGTGAGCCGGTCGGTGCTGGTCCAGTGCTCGATGTACTTGGTGGTCTCGTTCTTGACGAAGGAGTGCCACGTGCTGCCGGACTTCACCACGTACGCGTCGATGTGGTTGAAGCCGAGGCCCCACATCTGCTGCGGCCCGCTCCACGAGGTGAGGTCGCTGTTCTGCGCCGTGTAGACGTACGGCCGGAAGCAGTTGGAGCAGGTCGTCTGGGCCACGTTGGCGATGATGTTGACCGTCGTGCCCTCGATGTAGAACTCCGGCGCCCAGGTGAACCGGGTGCTGCTGATCCCGGACGGGACCGTGGCGATGTTGGTCCAGTTCAGCAGGTCGGTGCTACGGGCCACGGCGAAGTACGTCGAGTTCGTCGTCCAGGACTGCCAGGTGTAGGCGATGAAGTACGTGCTGCCCCGCTTGATGATGCTCGGGTCGCGCAGCACCCCGGTCGGGCCCCGGAAGTTGGTGTCGTACAGGACGTTGTAGGTGGTGCCGCCGTTGGTGGACTGGTAGATCCACAGTTCCTGGTCGGCCGCCGCGTCACCTTTGAAGGTGGCGTAGATCAGCGTCGTCGCCGCGCTGGCGGGCTGGGGCAGGGCCAGGCCGCCGAGGACGAGGGCGACCAGACCGGTCACCGCCATCAGAATGCGTTTCATTCCTTCCTCCCTTCGTGGACCGCACCTGAATATGTTCAGTCGGGTAGGCACGTGTCCACGAAGCGAGCAAGGGCACTCAGAACCGTTCACAGACGAACATGAACGGTGCCGGTGGGCGGGTCAGAGCAGGCGCGGGGGCGGCGGCAGCACCGGGCGGTCCAGCCACGCGGTGAACAGGTCGTCCAGCGGCGCGGCCGTGAAGCGGGCGGCATGCGCCCGGAACTGCGCGGTCGTCACGGTCCGGTGCCGGTGCTCGGCCACCCAGGAGCGCAGCAACGCGAAGAACGCCTGCTCACCGACCCGCACGCGCAGGGCGTGCAGGGTCAGCGCGCCGCGCTTGTAGACGCGCGGGTCGAACATCTTGTCGACGCCCGGGTCGCCGACGACGACGGTCGCCGGCTGCGCCGCCGCCCAGGCGTGCCATCGGGCCGCGTGCACATGCTCCGGCACGCCGCCGGAGACCTCGGACCACAACCATTCGGCGTACGTGGCGAAGCCCTCGTTGAGCCAGATGTGCCGCCAGTCGGCGACCGTCAGGCTGTTGCCGAACCACTGATGGGCCAGCTCGTGCACGACCAGCCGCTCGTGGGTGCGCCGCCCGTCGACGTGGTTGCGCCCGAAGACGGCCATGCCCTGCGCCTCGATCGGGTCGTCCAGCTCGTCGTCGGTGACCACCACGACGTACTCGCGGAACGGGTACGGCCCGAGCAGCCGCTCCAGGGCCGCCATGATCTCGCCGTGCCGGCCGAAGTCGTGCCGGAAGGCGTGACGCACCCGAGGGGTGATCGCGGCCCGCTGGGTCACCCCGCCGGCGGCCAGCTCCACCAGGTCGTAGCGGCCGATCTGGACGCTCATCAGGTACGGGGCGGTCGGCTCGTCGCGCTCGTACACCCAGGTGGTCGAACCGGCCCCGCGGCGCCGGGACACCAGGTCGCCGGTGACCAGCACGGTGTACGGCGACGGCGCGGTGAACCGCACCAGGAAACTCGCCTTGTCGTCCGGCCGGTCGTTGCACGGGAACCAGGACGGCGCCCCGTTCGGCTGGCTCGCCACGAGCACACCGTCGGTCAGCTCGTCCCACCCGATGTCGCCCCACCGCCCCGAGACCGGCGCGGGCTTCCCCCCGTACCGGATCTCGGTCTTGAAGGTGACGCCGTAGCCGATCGGGCGCTCCGGTTTGATCCGGAGCTTGCCCCGCCGGTGGTCGAAGCTCGCCGGGCGGCCGTCGACGCGCACCCCCTGGACCCGCATCCCGGCCAGGTCCAGGCTGAACCGCGACAGCGGCTGGACCGCCCGCGCCGTGACGATCGCCTTTCCGGCCAGCCGGTTCGACATCACCCGGTAGTCGAGGTCGAGTTCGTAGTGCAGCACCCGATAGCCGCCGTTGCCGTGCTCCGGCAGGTAGGGATCGGGGGAACGGTCGGCGCCCGGCGTGGCCGGTGGGTTCATGCCCAGGTCGCGATCGGGTTGCCGAGCCAGCAGGTGTCGGCGGGCACGGCGTCGCCGCGGGTGACCAGCGAGCCGGGGCCCACGGTGGTGCGGGCGCCGATGCTCGCGCCGGGCAGCACGATGCCGTGCGGGCCGAGGGTGGCGCCCGCGCCGAGAGTGACCTCATCCATGCTCATGATCCGATCATGGAACAGGTGGGTCTGCACCACGCACCCCCGGTTCACGGTCGCGCCGGCGCCGAGACGGACCAGGTCGTACTCCGGCAGCCACAGCGTCTCCAGCCACACGCCGCGGCCGATCCGCGCGCCGAGCGTCCGCAGCCACAGGTTCAGCAGCGGCGTCCCGGTGACGAACCGGAACAGCCAGGGCGCGCCGAGCACCTCGACGAACGTGTCGGCGAGCTCGTTGCGCCAGACGAACGACGTCCACAGCGCCCGCTCGCCGGCCCGGAACCGGCCCACGAGCAGCCACTTGGCGGCCGACGCGGTGAGTCCCGCGACGATCGCGGCGGCGGCCAGCACCGGACCGGCGGCGAGCACGGCCACCGGTCCGCCGGCGGTCCGCCAGATCAGCGCGAGCACGGCGAGCACCAGGACCGCGAGGGCGCCGGCGCAGATCACCGGGACGACCCGGCACAGTTCGATCGCGGCCCGGGCCAACCGCAGCCGCAGCGGCGGGGCGAAGGTGCGGCCGGTGTCGGCGGCCTCGACGACGCGGCGCAGCGGCATCGGCGGGGCGCCCAGCCAGGACGAGCCCTTCTTCGCCCCGCGCGGCGCCGACGACAGCACCCCGACCAGGCCGCGTTTGGGCACCGACCGGCCCGGCGCGGCCATCCCCGAGTTGCCGAGGAACGCCTGCTTGCCGATCCGGGCCGGGGCGACCCGCAGCCAGCCGTGGCTCAGCTCGTAGGTGGCCACCATCGTGTCGTCGGCCAGGAAGGCGTGGTCGTCGACGGTGGTCATGGCCGGGACCGCCAGGACCGTGGAGATCTCCGCGCCGCGGCCCACCTTCGCGCCGAGCAGGCGCAGCCACACCGGGGTGAACATGCTGGAGTAGATCGGGAACAGCGCGACGCGGGCCATCCCCATCAGGCGCTCGGTGGTCCACACCTGCCAGGCGACGCGCCCGCGGACCGGGTGGAACCCCTCCCGCAGGCCGATGCTGAGCAGGCGGACCGCCACCAGCACGAGCAGGGCGTAGGCGACCAGGTAGGCGACCGGCGCGGCCGGGACGGCGAGCAGCGCGGGCCCGCCGGTGAACGCCCAGCCGACCAGGGCGAGCGCGGGTAGCGCGGCCAGCACCGGGAGCAGGCCCAGCAGCTGCGCGGTGGCGCTGTAGGCGGTCACCCAGAACGGGCCGCCGAGCCGGGAGGGCTCCGGGCGCCGCTCCGGCCAGCCGGTCGCGTCCTTCCCGGCGACCGGTACGGCCGGGGAGCCGGCCCAGCGCTGTCCGGCCGGCACCGTGCCGGTCACGGTCGAGCCGGCGCCGATCCGCGCGCCCTTGCCGACCCGGGCGCCGGGCATCAGGGTGCTCCGGGAGCCGACCCGGGCGCCGGCGCCGGCGCGCACCGTGCCGATCCGGACCACGTCACCGTCGACCCAGTAGCCGGAGAGGTCGACCTCCGGCTCGATCGCGGCACCGCGGCCGAGCTTGAGCAGCCCGGTGACCGGCGGCGCGGAGTGCAGGTCGACGTCCCGGCCGAGCCGTGCGCCGAGCGCCTTCGCGTAGGTGATCATCCAGCCCGCCCCGGCCACCCCGGTCGCGCCGGTCAGCTCGGCGAAGCGTTCGGCCGCCCACAGCCGGAGGTGGACGTGCCCGCCGCGCGGGTAGGCGCCGGGGCCGACGCCGCGCAGCAGCAGCCGGGCGGCGGACGCGGCCATGACGATCCGGCCCGGCGGGCTGAACAGCAGCGCCCAGGACGCCGCGATCCACCACCAGGAGACCGCCGGGACGAGCCCCACGACCTTGCCGAGCGCGGCGACCACGGTGAGCCAGCGGAGCCCCACCATCGCCAGCATCGGCACCATGAGCAGGGCCTGGACGAAACCGGTCCGCCGGGGCGTGGGCCGCACCGCCCGGTGGACCGTGGTCTCGGCGCCGAGGCCGTCGAGGACGCTCGCCATCTCGGACAGTCGCGGGTTCTGGTAGACGTCGGCCACCGACACCCGCGGGTGGTCCCGCCGGATCCAGGCGACCAGCTGCGCCGCGTTCAGGCTGCTGCCGCCGCTGCTGAAGAAGTCGGCGCCGGCCTCGGCCGGGCGGACCCCGAGGATCTCCTCCCAGCCGCCGGCCAGCCACTGCTCGGTCGCGGTCAGCTCGCCGTCCGGCGACGCGCCGGGCACGGCCAGCGGCCAGGGCAGCGCCGCCCGGTCCACCTTGCCCGAGGTGCGGGTCGGGAGCCCGTCCACCACGGCCAGCAGCGGGACGAGCGCGGCCGGGAGCTGCTCGCGGATCCGCCGGTTGGCGGCCTCCAGGTCGAAGCTCTCGCCGTCGTGCGGCACCAGGTAGCCGACCAGGAGCTGGTTGCCGCCGGCGGTCCGCTGCACCGCGGCGGCCGCGCCGGCCACCCCGGACAGTGCCTGCAGCGCCGCGTCCACCTCACCCAGCTCGATCCGGCGGCCGCCGAGTTTCACCTGCTCGTCGCCGCGGCCCAGGAACAGCAGACCCTCCGGCTCGGCGCGGACGATGTCGCCGCTGCGATAGGCACGATCCCAGTCCAGGGCGGGCAGCGGCGCGAACTTCTCGGCGTCCTTGGCGGCGTCGAGGTAGCGGGCCAGGCCGACACCACCGATCACCAGCTCGCCGGTCTGCCCCATGGTGACCGGCTCACCGGACGCATCGACGACGGCCAGCTCCCAGCCGGCCAGCGGCAGCCCGATCCGCACCGGGCCCTCGCCGGTCATCCGGGCGGCGCAGGCCACCACGGTCGCCTCGGTCGGGCCGTACGTGTTCCACAACTCGCGGCCCCCGACGGCCAGCCGCTCGGCCAGCTCCGGCGGGCACGCCTCACCACCGAAGATCAGCAGCCGGACGTCCTCGAGCGCCTCGGCGGGCCACAGCGCGGCGAGCGTCGGCACCGTGGACACCACCGTGATGCGCTGCCCGGCCAGCCACGGGCCCAGGTCGACGCCGCTGCGCACCAGCGACCGCGCGGCCGGCACCAGGCAGGCGCCGTGCCGCCAGGCGAGCCACATCTCCTCACAGGACGCGTCGAAGGCCACCGACAGGCCGGCCAGGACGCGGTCGCCCGGCCCGAGCGGCGCGACGCCGTCGCCGGTGAGGAACAGTTGCGCCTCGGCGTCGACGAACGCGGCGGCGGCGCCGTGCGGGACCGCCACCCCCTTCGGGGTGCCGGTGGATCCCGAGGTGAAGATGATCCAGGCGTCGTCGGCCGGGCCCGGGCGCCCGGGCCGCCCTTGCGGGGTACGCCGCAGCGACACGTCCCGGTCGTCGCCCAGGACGGCGCAGACGCCCGCCTCGGCGAAGACGAGCTCGGCGCGCTCCTCCGGGTCGTCGGCGTCGACCGGCACGTACGCGGCTCCGGCCGCCAGCACACCGAGGATGGCCAGGTACAGCTCCGCCGTACCGGAGGAGATCCTGATGCCGACCCGGTCGCCGACGCCGATCCCGTGCCCGCTCAGCGTGGCGCGCAGCGCCTCCACCTCGGCGGACAGCCGCCGGTAGGTCAGCGCGCCGGCATCGGTGTCGATCGCGGGGGAGTCGGCGTGGGCCGCGATCGTCGCGTCGAGGATGTCGACCAGCGTGCGCCGGACCGGGGTGGACCGGGAGCGGAACACCGCCGGAGCCTCCGGCTCGAGGGTGAACTCGGGAAGCTCGATCAGTCGCAGGTCGGTCGTCGCGGTCACCGGGCGCACTTCCTCTCCGCCCCGGAAACCGTCCGCGGCAGCCTTCGAAACTACGAGACGAGAACGGAAAACGACGCCGGAATGACGTATACGTGTCTACTGACACACCGCGATGCCCACATTACGCACCGATTTTTGACACTTGCGGCCAGTCGATAGCGTCGGGCTGGTCAGTACACGTTCGGGCTCTGGACGCATTCGAGGTCGCCGATCCGGCCCGGGGAAATCACCCGATGCGCTGATCCCCCGGGTGGCTGTTCCGCGACCAGAATGATCGGCGCGGCGGAGGGGGCCTCCGCCCCTTGGATGGTGGAGTGGGTCGACATGAGCAGCTGGCAGCTGTCCGGCTACACGACCGTTCGTCAGCTCGGCGCCGGCGCGTCGGGCAGCGTCGTGCTCGCCACCCACGACGAGACCGGCACCCCGGTCGCCATCAAGTACCTGGTGCACGTGCTCGGCGACGACGCCGCCTTCCGGGCCGCGTTCCGCCGGGAGGCACAGCTGCTCGGCGAGATCGACGACCCGCACGTCTCCCGCCTCTACGAGTACGTGGAGACCGCCGACGGCGCGGCGATCGTGATGGAGCTGGTCAACGGGGTGTCGCTGCGGCAGATGCTGCGGGAGAACGGCCCCACCACCCCCGAGTCGGCGCTGGTGGTGCTGAAAGGATCCCTCGCCGGACTGGCCGCGGCGCACGCCCACGGAGTCGTGCACCGCGACTACAAGCCGGAGAACGTGCTGGTCACCGGCGACGGGCTGAGCAAACTCGCCGACTTCGGCATCGCCACGCAGGCCGGTCAGGGCACCGGCACCGTCGTCACCGGCACCCCCGCTACATGGCCCCCGAGCAGTGGACCGGCGCCCCGGCGACACCCGCCTGCGACATCTACGCCGCCACCGCCACCTTCTTCGAATGCCTCACCGGCCGGCCGCCGTACGACGGGGCGAACCTGTTCGCCCTGCACGACCAGCACGCCAACGCGCCCATCCCGACCGATCCGGCCCCGGCACCGGTGCACGACCTTCTCCGGCAGGGCATGGCCAAGCAGCCCGCCGACCGGCCCCAGCACGCCGTCGCCTTCCTCGACATCCTGGAACGGGTGGCCGGTGCGGCGTACGGGCCGGACTGGGAGGACCGTGGGCTGCGCGAACTGGCCCGCCGGGCCGCCCTGCTCGCCATGCTGTGGCCGTTCCCCGACCAGGCCGGGAACGCCACCAGCCTCGCCTCCACGGCGCTCGGGTCCGGCGCCGCCACCGGCCGCCGCAGCCGCAAGGTGACCGTGTTCGCCGCGGCCGCCGTCGTCGCGACCCTGGTGATCGGCGGGGCGGGATACCGCTTCGCCGCCGCCGACGACGTCTCCCCCGTCATCGCGGCGGGTGAGGCCGGCAGCCCCACCGCGGCCGCACCGGCATCGACCGAACCGTCCGGCACCATCCCCCCGGCCGCGTCGGCGACACCCACCACGGTCGCGCCGACCACGGAGAGCCCGGAGACACCGGACGCCACGACCGGCCCGACACCGACGACAGCCCCCACGACCAGGTCACCGTCCACACCGGCCACCACGAGCGCGCCGAGCCCGTCGGTCAGCACCTCCCCCACGCCCCCGCCGGACACCGTCGCGCCCACGGTCGGCGCGGTCCGGGCGAGCCCGACCGCGCTGGAGTCGGAGAAGTGCACCTACGGCAACCGGTCGAGCACCGTCACGGCCACCGTCACCGACGACGTGAGCGGGGCGGCCGACCTGAAGGTGACCTTCCGCTACACCCTGAACGGCGCCACCTCGACCGTCGCGATGAGCTCGGCCGGCCGCAACCTCTTCCGGGGGACGCTCACCTCGCTGCCGATGCCCAAGGTGGCCACCAGGATCCCGATCACCGTCGTCGCCGTCGACGCCGCCGGCAATTCGGGCTCGTCGGCGTCACCGGTCTACGTGACCCTCGACAACATCTGCACCCCCGGTTAGGAGTACGCCGTGCCGGAGGAACACTTCGACGAGCGGGCGATGCCGGAGCCCGCCGATCCGTGGCGGACCATCGGCCGCCCCGGTACTCCCGACGAGCGCACCGCATATCTCGGTTCCGCGGAGGAACGCACCGCTCATTTCGGTGATCTGGACGCAACCGTCTCCATCGGTTCGCCCGACCAGACGGTGCACCTGTCCGGGCCGCCGCTCGCGCCGACCGTCCACGCGGGCGGTGAGTCCGAGCCGACCCTCCGCGCCCACAGTGAGATGCGCTTCGGGCCCGGCGTCCCGGTGACCCCGGTGGCCACCCCCGCCTGGCCGGCCGCCGCCCCGGCCGCCCGCCCGCGCCCGCTGCTGCGCCGGCTGGTGTCGCTGGTCTCCGGCCTGCTGACCCTCGCGCTGGTCGTGGTGGTCGGCCTCTACCTGTGGCAGCGGCTGCGCCCCCTCGAGGTGGAGGGCGCCACGGTGGCCGTGCCCCGGCCCGCCGGGAACCGCTGCGACGTCGCCGTCGACGTGGTCGCCACCGTGCGCACCAACGGCCGCGGCGGCACGATCCGCTACCAGTGGTTCCGCTCGGACGCGCCGCCGGGACCGGTGCTCACCGAACGGGTGGGCCGCGGACAGGACACCGCCACTCTCACGCTCACCTGGACGTTCAGCGGCGTCGGCACGGCCACCGAGACCGCCACCGTCAACATCATCGAGCCGTCACCGGTCCAGGCCACGGCGCCGGTCGTCTACCGCTGCCGCCGCTGAGCCCGGGCCGGCGGCCAGGTGCGCCACCGCCAGAACCCGGGCGGTCGGCCTGCTCGCCCGGGCCATGGACGGTTGACCCGCGCTCAGTCCGGCACCTCGGCGCCGGCAAGCCAGCGGCGCAGCACGTCCTTGCGGATCTTGCCGACGTGGCTGCGGGGCAGCGCGGCCGCCACCTCCAGCCGGGTCGGCCGGTACCAGCCGGTCATCCCCCGCCACGTCAGGTAGTCGCGCAGTTCGGTCAGGGTCGGCGGGACCCCGTTGGGTACGACCACCGCGCACGGCTGCTCGCCGCCCCGCTGGTCGACGTACCCCACCACCGCGACCTCGCGCACCGCGGGATGCCGGGCCAGTTCCATCTCGACCTCCTGCACCGGGATCATGTGCGGATGGCCGATCCGGTCGTCGACGCGCCCGGCGATGCTCATCGCCCCGCTGGTCACGCGGGTGACCAGGTCCCCGGTGGAGAACCAGCCGTCGTCGTGCTTCCAGGTCTCGCGCACGGTGAGCTGGTCGTGCCACACGCCCAGGCAGACGGACGGCCCACGGACCCGCATCGGGAAGATCTCGTCCGCATCCCCGGTGGACACCAGATCGGTCTCCAGGCCGGTCACCGGGTACCCCACCTGGAGGTCGTCCGCCGCGGGCGGAGCGTCCGGGCGGGTGCGGATGCCCATGCCGGTCTCGGTCATCCCCCACACGCGGTGCATCGGCTTGCCGAACGCGGCCGACACCTCCTGCAACATGGCCGGTCGCATGGCGGCGCCGGTGGTGATGGCGGTCCGCAGCCGGGTGAGCGCGCGGGGCCGGCGGCGCTGGGCGGCGGCCAGCTCCTGCCAGTGCGGCGGCGCGGCGGACAGCTGGGTGACGCCCGCGCCGTCCGCCACGTCGAGCATGACCTCCGGATCCCAGCGGTCCAGGAAGATCCCGGTGCCGCCGGAGAGGATCGGCCCCCACACCGCGAACAGCAGCGAGGTGGTGTCGTACGCCGCGAACGGTGTCGCGAACACCTCGTTGTCACCCCAGCCCCGCTCCTGCTCGGCGGCATGGGCGCCGGTCCCGCAGCGGAACGTGTTGTGGCTGTGCAGGACCGCCTTCATCTCGCCGGTGCTGCCCGAGGTGAAGACCACCATGGACGCCCGGTCGGGGTCGTCGAGGGTGAGCCGGTGCGGCGCGTCCGGCAGGTCGTGCCAGGTGTGCACGAAGAAGCCGGCGAAGTCGATCGCCCCGGTGGCGGCCGCGTCGCCGAGCACCACCCGGTGCCGCAGCCAGAGCAGCCGGGGAGCCACCTCGGCCAGTGCCTCGGCGTGCGGGAAGCCGTGCCACTGGTCGGGCACCACGCACACCGTCGCCTGGGTCATCCGCAGCACGCGTTCGAGCTCCCGCTGGCGGACCGACGGGGAGACCGGCACCGCGACCGCCCCGGCACGCAGGCAGGCCAGCAGGAGGGCGATCGCCTCCCACGAGTTGGGCAGCTGGACCACCACCGGATCGCCGCGGCGGACCCCGAGGGCGAGCAGCGCCCGGGCGAAGCGGTCGACGTGCTGCACCAGCTGGGCGTACCGCATGGTGACGGTACGGCCGGCGGCCGCCTGGTGCAGCAGGAACGCCGGCCGGTCCGGGTAGCGGGCGGCCACCAGATAGAGGTCGTGCAGGATGGTCTGCCGTCGCCACCAGCCCTCGGCATAGAAACGGTCAGCGACGTACGGCGGTGGTCGCAGCGCCCGGGCCAGCGCGGCGAAATCGCTCTGTTCCTCCACCAGTACCGGTGACGACGGCATCTCGATCTCCTCTTCTCGGTGTCAGCCGACCTCGACCGGCGTCGCCTGGACGGTCACGATCGCCGGGGCCGGATCCTGTTCGTCCTGCGGCAGGGGCATCTGCCAGTCGGTCAGCTGCTGGCGGGTCAGCCCGAGGGTGTTGTGGCCGACCCACTGCTCGACGATCCGGCCGTCACGCAGCCGGAAGGTGTGGATCTCGCTCTCCACGCCCTCGGATCCGGTGGGCGGGAACGTCATGAACGGGCCGGTGTTGTGCCACCGGATGCTCATCCGGAGCGTGACCTTGGTGCCGTCGGCGTTGCTGAACTCGTCGTGCAGCGAGGCCGTCAGCCCCGGGTGTGCCCGGTGGAACGCCGCGAGGAAGCCCTTGATGAAGGCGACGCCGGTGTCACCGCGGCGGAACGGGGTGTAGAAGACGACGTCGTCGGCGTACATCTCGGTCAGGGTGTCGTAGTCCGCGGAGGCCACCGCGGTGAGGTAGCGGACGCCGAAGCTGTCGGTCATGGTTGTTGCCTTTCGGTCGAAGTGGAACGGATCAGCGGACCTGCTGGACAGCGGTCGCCGGCTCGGTGACGTCCTCGGTCTCCGGCCGTTCGGGGGTGGCCGGAACCGCGTCGCGGTTGGACAGCAGAAGGCAGAGGAGGGCGGCGACCACCAGGGTCGCGATGGGCAGCAGCAGCGTGGGGGGCAGCGCCTCGGCGAAGCTCCGCCCGAACACCTCGGAGGCCAGCGCGCCGACCTGCGCCCGCTGGGCCTCGGGGATGCCGAGGCGGGCCAGCGCGGCCAGCGGCGAGAACGAGGAGCTGCCGTCGGCGATGCTGTGCATGGCGGCCACGAACCCGTCGCGCACACCCGGCGGCACCTCGCCGGCCCGGTCGGACGCGGCCACGACGATCCGGCTCGACAGCTGGGACTGCAACAGCGCGCCGACGGCGGCGCCGCCGAGCACCGCCCCGAACTGGCGGGCGAGGCTGATCACGCCGGAGGCCGCGCCCGCCATCTGCACCGTGACGCCCCGCATGGCCAGCGTGTTCATCGGCGCGAAGACCGCGCCCATGCCGACGCCCGCGACCAGCAGACCCGGCATCAGGGACAGGCGCGACGAGTCGGCCTCGGCGGTGGCCGCGAGGATCCCGAAACCGGCCGCGAACAGGACCAGACCTCCGAACAGGATGAACTTGCCGCCGACCCGGTCGGCGAGCTTGCCCGCGAACGGGGCGATCAGCAGCTGGACGATCGACGGCGGGGCCAGCACCAGCCCGGCCTGCAACGGCGACAGGCCCAGCACCGACTGGAGGTAGAGGGTCAGCGGCAGCAGGAGCGCGGCCACCGAGAACAGGACGGCGGTCGTCACGAAGGCCATCACCGAGAAGTCGCGGCCGGCGAAGAGACTCAGCGGCAGCAGCGGGTTGCGGTCACGGCGCCGCCACTGGTCGGCCACGAAGAGGGCGAGCAGCAGCAGACCCGCGCCCAGCAGCAGCGGGATGGAGAAGACCGCGTTGATCCGGCCCCAGTCGTAGCGCTCGCCCTCGATCAGCGCGTAGATCACCGCCGTCAGGCCCACGGTGGAGAGCAGCGCGCCCAGCGGGTCCATCGAGCGGCCGATCCGGGGTGTGGCCGGGATCACGAGCACCGCGAGGGCGAGGACCGCGAGGCCGATCGGCACGTTGACGTAGAAGATCCAGCGCCAGGACCCGTTGTCGACCAGCACGCCACCCACGATCGGGCCGGCCACCGGGGCCAGGCCGGCGACACCGCTCCACACCCCGAAGGCGGTGCCCCGCTTCTCGCGCGGGAAGACCATCGTGATCAGCGCCAGTGTCTGCGGCAGCAACAGCATGCCGCCGACACCCTGCAGAGCCCGGGCGCCGATCAGCTGGGCGGAGGTCTGCGCCAGGCCGCACAGCAGCGATGCGGCGGTGAAGACCAGGACACCGGTGATCAGCACGGTACGCCGGCCCAGCACGTCACCCAGCCGGCTGCCGACCAGCAGCAGCGCCGCGAACACCAGGGTGTACGCGTTGACGATCCACAGAATCTCGTCGAACGAGGCGCCCAGATCGGCGGTCAGGCTGGGAATCGCGATGTTCACGATGGTGGTGTCCAGCAGGACCATGAAGAAGCCGAGGCACAGGGTGACGAGCACGGCCCACGGGTTTCCTTGCAACTTCCTCACTATCACGTCTCCTCGGATTTCGGTTCCGCGTCGGTGCGTTCGGCCCATACGACGCGGGGCACCCGTCGTCTGTGACATGCCGCGCGAAGTAAGGTGAAATCGAGATCGGTAAGCCACGGCAGGAGGCCGCGCGTGTCCGGACAGACCGTGTTCACCGACGATTTCCAGCGCCATCGCGGGCTGCTGTTCCAGCTGACGTACCGGATGACCGGCAGCACCGCCGACGCCGAGGACGTGGTCCAGGAGACCTGGCTGCGCTGGCACCGGGTGGAGCCCGGGACGGTCCGTGACCCGCGTGCCTTCCTGGTGCGCACCGCCACCCGACTGGCGATCGACCATCTCCGCCGCGAGCGGGTGCGCCGGGAGGCGTACATCGGACCCTGGCTGCCCGAGCCGCTGCCGAGCACGCCGGGCCCCGACGAGCCGGTGGCGCGGACCGAGTCCGTCTCGATGGCCATGCTGGTGCTGCTGGAGTCGCTGTCGCCGTTGGAGCGTGCCGTCTTCGTGCTGCACGACGTCTTCGAGTTCGGTTACCCCGAGGTGGCCGAGGCCGTCGGCCGTGCCGAGCCCGCGGTGCGCCAGCTCGCCGCCCGGGCCCGCGCGCACGTTCGCGAACGCCGCCCGCGGTACAACGCCGACCCCGCGCTCCGGCGGACCGTCACGGACCGGTTCCTCAAGGTCTGCCTGGGCGGTGACCTGAGCGGGCTGATGGACGTGCTCGCCCCCGACGTCGCGCTGTGGGCCGACGCGAACGGCTCCAACGAGATGCCGCGCGAGGTCCTGTACGGCTGGGACGCGGTGCTCGCGTTCTTCCGCGACTCGATCAAGCTGTTCCCCCCGGACATCGCGGCACTCCCGGCCGACCTCAACGGAGGGCCCGCCGGCCTGCTCGCCACCGCCGACGGGATCGCCGCGGCGGTCCTGCTCGACCTCGACGAGCAGGGCCGGGTGGCCGTGGTCCGGCTGGTCCGCAACCCGGAGAAACTCACCCGGCTCGGCCCGGTCGGCGCCTAGGGATCCCTGGTGGTCGAGGTCCGCGATTCGCTTCCGGCACTTTTCCGGTACGCGCGCCGGAAGCGAAACATGGACCTCGGCCACGACAGATCTCTAGCCGGCATCGGCACGCCCGGCGGCCTCGGCGTAACCGGTGGACTCGGCGCCCCGCTGCTGCGAGATCCACTGAGCCACGTGCACCCGCGACGGCAGGTCGAGCTTGCGCATGATCTGCCGGACGTGGTTGATCACCGTCCACTCCGACAGTTCGAGGCGCTTGGCCACTTGCCGGTTCGTCATGCCCTGCCCGACCAGCATCGCGACCTGGAACTGCCGGGCGGTCAGGGTGCGGGCGCGGCTGCCGTCGAGGATCTCGACCGGCTCGGCGCCGGGTGCGGACAGCAGGTCCAGGGTCGCGGCGGCGGCGCTGGACCGGCCGCCGGTGCGCCACGCGGTCTCGAAGGCCAGGGCTCCGAGCCGGGTACGGACGTCGTCCGCCGCGGTCCGCAGCGCCGCCGATTCGTGGGGCAGCAGCGTGATGCCGGCGCGTTCGCGCACCGCGTCGGCGGTGCCGAGCACCCGGGCGACCCGGGTCTCCTGCCCGGCCACACAGGACAGCAGCAGCAGCGCGGCGTGGGTCATCCCGCGGCCGAGCTCACCTTCGGCGCCGACCTCGTACAGCATGCGCAGGCTGCGGCGGTGCAACTGGTCGGCACGTTCGACGGCGCCCTCGGCGTCGGCGATGACGGCGGCCTGGCGCAGGGCCAGGGCCTCGCCGTAGGTGTCGTCGAGGCGCCGGTACGCCGCGAGCGCGGTCTCCGCGTGTTCCGCCGCGGCGACCAGGTCACCGTTGCGGATCAGGACGTCGGCGAGGCTCAGGCGGACGGCCGCGGCCGCCGCGGGCCGGGACTCGTCGAGGGCCGGCAGGATTCTGGCGGCCGGGTCGCGGCCGGTGCCGGAACCGGCGAGCAGGCGTGCCGTGCGGCCGCGGGCCCGGGCCTGGAGCGCGTCGGCGGGGTCGCCGACCGCATCGGCCAGCACGTCCACCGCCCGCTCGTGCCGCGAGGCGGCGGCGCCCGGGTCGCCGATGGCCATGGCCAGCTGGCCGGCCGCGTCCCGGACCCGGGCGGCGAGCGACGGGTCGGTCTCGGCGCACTGCTCGGCGGCGGCGTCCAGCAGCCGCAGGCCCTCCGCCGCGCGGGTGTCGATCAGGAAGTACCGGTGCAGGTTCAGGCAGTGCGCGGCCACCTCCCGGTGCAGGCCGCCGGCGCTCAGGTGGGTCAGGGCCGCGAGCAGATCGTCGTGGACGGTGCGCAGCCGGCTCAGGGCGGTGGCCTGGGTGCTGCCGTCGAGGGCGGGCCCGGTCCGGGCGGCGAGCGCGGCGAAGTAGCGGGCGTGGCGGTCCCGTGCGGCCTCCAGCTGTCCGGGGATCCGGGTGAGCCGGTCCCGGCAGTGCGCCGCCATGGTCCGCAGCATCCGGAACCGCGGCTCGTCGCCGGTGTGCTCCGCGGCCGTGATCAGGCTCCGGTCGGCGAGGGCCTCGACCGTGTGCTCGGCCGCATCGGGGGTGAGCTCGCACAGCTCCTCGACGGTTCGCAGGTCGAAGCCGTCGAGGCAGAGGCTGAGCCGGTCCAGGGCCTCCCGCAGCGGCGGTTCGAGCGCGTCGAGGCTCCACTCGATGGTGGCTGTCAGGGAACGCTGACGGGGATGTGCGGCCACATGTCCCCCGGTGAGCACACCGTTGCCGGCGCGCACCCGGGTCAGCATCGTGGCGAGGGAGAACAGCCGTAGGCGCCCGGCGCACAGCTCGATGGCCAGCGGCAGTCCGTCGAGCCGGGCGCAGAGCCGCGCGACCACGGCGGCGTTGTCCGCGGTGAGGGCGAAGGCGGGGTCGACGGTCCGGGCACGCTGGACGAAGAGCGCCACCGAGGCGTACTCCTCGATCTCCAGCGGGTCGGCCCGGGCACCCTGGCGCGGCGTGGGCAGCGGGTCCACCCGGAACAGGCGCTCGCCGTACACCCCCAGGGCTTCCCGGCTGGTGGCCAGCACCCGCAGCCGGGGCGCCGCGGTGAGGAGGTGATGCAGCTCGGCGGCGAGGCCGGCGGCCCGCTCGCAGCCGTCGAGCACCAGCAGCAGTTCGTGCCCGTCGCCGGCGCCCGGCGGGAAGACCCGGTCGGCGAGGGCGGCGAGCGCCGCACGGCCGTCGGTCACCCCGGCCAGATCGGCGATGACGACGTCGACCGGGTGCTCGTCGGCGGCGAGCTCGGTGGCGGCCAGGGCCAGGCGGGTCTTGCCGACCCCACCCGGCCCGGTCAGGTTCAGGATGCGGAGGTCCGGGGAGAGCAGGTGCCCGGTGAGCGTCGCGAGTTCCTCGGTGCGGCCGACGAGCGGCAGGAGCGAACCGACCGGAATGAATCCTGAGGAGCGCTCGATCGTTTCAGTAACCCCCGGTAAATGATCACGCGACACCTCATAGCCCCCGTACATCTGATGAAGATCACCAATCGGTAAGCGAGCCGTTACATCGGCTCTCGTCGTCCCATTAGATAGTTCTCCCACCTTCCGGGCGCAGATCGCCAGGCGTGATTGACATTACATAAACGTCGATCAAACCGTTGATCTCTCGCCCGCGACACCGACGGCGACGTACACCCAGCCGAAGTAGCGTTCCAGCATGCGCATGGTCTCCGCATGGCGGTCCACCTCCTCGAAGGGCTTGCGCCGCACCATCTCCAGCGTCCCGCCGAACGGCGCCACCATCGGCCCGATCGCCGGCACCGCGAAATTCGGCCACCAGCGCGGCAGCTTGTAGTCCAGCACCACGAACCGGCCGCCGGGCGCCAGCGCATCGAACCCGTGCTGGACCACCGTGCCGAATTCCCTGATCAGGGTCAGCGAGAAGCACGCGATGATGCCGGCGGTGTCCTTCGGGAAGACGAACCTGGTCAGGTCCGCCTCCTGCAACGTGACGTTGGTCAGACCGTGCTGGCGCACCCGGTCGTCGGCCCGGGCCAGCATGGCGTCGGTGAGATCGACACCGATGACCCTCCCGGTCGGACCCACCGCCTTCGACAGCAGCGGCAGATTGTGGCCGGTGCCGCAGCCCGCGTCCACGACGGTGTCGCCCGGCTTGAGGTCGAGCTGCTGGACGGCCAGATGCTTGTAGGCCATCGTGCGCTGGCCGACCACGTACAGCCGGTTCGACAGGATGTCGTACCTGCCGGCCAGATTGCGGTAGACATCCACCATGCGGCGGTTCTCGTCGACGGTCATGACCGCTCCCCCTCGAAGATCAGGCCCCGGTCGGCCGGGGGTGTGACGGTGTCGATGACGGTCCGGCGGGGGCCGCGGAGCACCGCGGCCACGATGCCCGGCCGGAAGACCACGGTGGGCGGCGCGACCAGATGCGTCATGTCGAACAGCGCGCTGGCCGCACGCTGGTCGTCGGTGACCACCCGGAGCAGGCGCTGCATGTACCGGCCGGCGAGCCGGTCCGGCAGCGGCTGCCTGCCCTCGCGCGCCCAGGGGTAGCCCGAGTCGGCCGCCGCCGACAGCGCCCAGGCCGCGTTCACCTCGGCCGCGATCGGTTTGCGCAGGCGGGCCGCGAGCCCGGCCGGCAGGCGGCCGCCGTTGCGCTCCCGGGCCGCGGCCATCGCCCTGCCCACCGTCACCGCGGTCCGGGCGGCCACCGAGATGCCCTGGCCGTACGAGGGGTTGAAGGAGCCGAACGCGTCACCGGCCACGATGAACCGGTCCGGCCAGCGGGACAGCCGCTCGTAGTGCCGGCGGCGGTTCTCGGTACGGCCGGACCCGTACACCGGCGACACCGGGGTCGCGGTCCGCAGCGCCTCGTAGAGCACCGGGGTACGCAGTCCCCGCGCGAATTCCACGAAGCCGTCGTGATCGTGTGGCGGGCGTTCCCCGTTCATCCCGGTCACCGACACCATCCAGCGCCCGCCCTCGATCGGGTTGAGGATGCCCTGGCGCGGTTCCCGTTCGGTGGACTGGATCAGGATGCACTTCCAGTCGCGCCGCTGATCCGGCCCGGGCTCGAACACGCACGTCGCGTAGGAGGTCCGGGGGTCCACCACGGACTCCTCCGGCGCGTCGTACCCGAGGGCCCGCAGCCAGTTCGCCGCCTGTGAGGTGCGGCCCGTCGCGTCCACCACCAGGTCGGCCCGCAGGTCGCTCTCCTCGGTGCCGCCGCCGGCGGTCCGGGTGCGGACCCGGACCCCGGCGACGCCACCGTCCTCGGCGGCGAGCAGACCGGTCGCCTCGGTGGCCTCCAGCCAGTCGACGTTCGGGATCTCGCGAAGCCGGGACCGCACGTGATGGTCCAGCAGGTCGCGCGTCCCGGTCAGCACCACGTGCGGGCCGTCGAACCGGTTCACCCAGCCGCCGGCGACCAGCAGCAGCATGTCGCGGGGCATCCGGACCGGCACCATGCCGGCCGTGCGCAACTGGCCGGTGAGGCCGGGGAAGAGCTCGTCGAGCGCCCGCTGCCCGGCGGCGAGCAGGTTGTGGGTGTGCCGCGCCTGCGGCACACCGCGCCGCCAGGCGGGCCGGTCCGGCAGCGTGTCGCGCTCGACGATCGTCACCCGTTCCACGTGGTCGGCCATGACCCGGGCCATGACCAGGCCGGTGAGGCTGGCGCCGAGCACGATCGCGTGGCCGCCGACGGCCGGGGCGGTCACCGGAGGATCCCGTCGATCCAGGCGCCGGCGGCGGCGAACCACTCCGCGGCGTTCGTGTGCACGTTCAGCGCATGACCGGCGGCGGGGAGCACGAACACCTCCAGCCGGGCCGCGGGCGCGTACAGCTGACGCTCGTGCGCGAGGACCGTGGCGGCGTCACCGCCGCCGAAGATCCGGTCCTCGGCTCCCACCACCAGCAGGACCGGGACCTGTACGCCGGCCGGCACCGCCGGGTCGTAGATCCGCTGGAGGGTGCCGCCCTCGCCGAGGGTGACCGTCGACTTCGTCTCCTCGTGCCACTTGCTCAGCTCGGGTGTCACCGCGCCGGGGTGCTCGTAGAAGTCGGCCCGCTTTCCGGGCTGGGTGGTGAGGTACCCGTCCGGCGCGGCGTCCGCCTCGAACGCCGGATCGAGCGCCGCCGGGTAGAGCCCACCGGCGACCTCGTCGTGGAGCGGGCCGAGGCGGTGCTGGAGCCCGGTGACCACCACGCCGTCGAGGTCCCCGTGCTCGGCGGCCTCCAGCAGCGCCAGGCCGGAGCCGAGCGAGTGCCCGACCGCGACCACCCGGCGGAACGCGGGCAGGCCGGCGTGACCGGCCCGCAGCGCGGTGATCACCTGGTGCAGCACCGCGAGGTTGCCGTCCACGGTGACCTCGGTGGCCGGCGGCCGGCCGCTGCGCCCGGTGCCGATCCGGTCCAGGGCCAGCACGGCGCGACCGGCCCGGACCTGGTGTGCCACGTAGTCGTTCTCCCCGGGCAGCGTCCAGTACCGGCTGTCGTAGGTCAGTCCGGAGATCAGGACCTGAACGGACTCGGGGGTCTCGCCCTCGGGCAGGAAGAGCTCGGCGTGCACCGGGTAACGGACCGGATCGCCGTCGTGCAGCGCGACGTCGAACGTGATCGCACGGTTGGCTGACATGCTGTTCTCCTTCGGGAAACGCCGGGCTGGGCGGAACTGGATCTCGATCTCCGGCTTCAGGCCCAGGTCGGGTCCGGTGACCGGCACCGGGGTGTGGATCAGCACGTTGTAGTGGTTCGGGAAGTGGCAGCCGTCGAAGCCGAGCACCGTGCCCACCACCTCGCCGCCGATCACCACCTCGTCGCCGCGGTCCAGCACGCCGGCGTTGCCGACCTCGGCGAACCCGAGGAAGCCGACCCGGTCGATCCGGGCGCCCGCGGCGGTCTCGGTGTGGTCGGTGGTGACCAGCTCGTGCACCTCGCCGGCCCGCACGCAACGGCTCGCGAACGGCTCCAGGCTCATGCCGCGGTCGTCACGCCGGTGGACCAGCGTCTTGACGACCACCGCGCGGACCGGGCGCTTCGGCCCGTCCTCGGCCGGGTTCATCGCTCCTCCCGGGCGTACGTCTGCTCGACCAGCCGGAGCGCGGCGAGACCGTCCTCGGTACGGTGCGACGACGGCTCGCCCCGCACCGCCGCCGCGAAGTCGGTGAGCACCGCGACGTACTCGTGCCACAGCGAGCTCTTGAACTCGGAGTGGCCGGCCAGCATGTCGGCGTACACGGTGGTCCCGTCGGCCAGCCGTACCGTGACGTCCTTGGTCTCTCCGGGGTAGGCCCAGTCCAGCTCGACCCGGGCCGGGACCCCGCCGGCGGACCGCAGCTCCACGACGGCCTGCTGGTCGACGCCGGCGCCGTCCCGGGTCACCCGGACGTCCTCGACGGAGACCTCACCGAGGAAGAGCCGCACCAGGTCGTACGCGTTCGGCCCGTTGTCGGCGACGCAGCCGCCACCGCACCGGCCCGGGTCCAGGTACCAGCTGTCCGTGCCGGCGTGTTCCTCGATCTTCTCCAGGTACCGCACGGTCAGGCCGGCGATCGGCACCCCGGCCGGCAGCCCGTCGCGCAGCCGCAGGACGTTGTCGTTGTACCGGCGGTGGAAGGCGGTGAACAGGGTGAGCCCACGGGCACGGGCCAGATCGGACAGTTCGCGGCCCCCGGCGACGTCGAGGGCCAGCGGCTTCTCCACGCAGACCGGCAGGCCCGCGTTCAGCACGTCCCGGCAGATCTCCAGGTGCACGTCGTTCGGGGCGTTGACCACGACGGCGTCGATCCCACCGGCCGCCAGCATCTCCCGGTGGCCGGTGTACCGCCGCGCCCGCCCGGCGAACGGGGCGAGCACCTCCGGGCGCAGGTCGCACACCGCCTCGAGGCGGATGCCGGGCACCCCGGCGAACGCCTCGACGTAGAACCGGGAGATCACGCCGAGGCCGATCACACCCACCCGCAGCGTGCTCGACGACTCGCTCATCGCGCCACCTCCGGGAAGGCGACGCCGGTCTGTTCGGCGACCGTACGCAGTTCGGCCGCGAGGGCCGCGCCGAGCGGAACACCGTCTCGCCGGTACTCGCCGGCCCGCTCCGCCTCGTACCAGCCGGGGTAGCGGACCGCCTGGCCGGGCCGCACCGCCGGGCTGTCGAGCAGCGCGCCGAACAGCCCGGTGACGGTCTGCCGGAAGCCGTCCGCGCCGCGCAGTTCGCCGGGCGCGACGGCCAGGGCGAAGACACCGATGTCGTCGTCCCGGCCGGTGGGGCCGCCGTCGCCGCCGAACGCCTCCGGATCGGGGCCCAGGCCGGCTCCGGCGACCGCGGCCGCCAGCACCTCGACCAGCAGCGCGAGCCCGTACCCCTTGAAGGCGCCGGTCTCCGGCGAGCCGCCGAGCCACTGCACGTACGCCTCCCGCCGGTCCAGCGCGCCCGGGTCGGTGACCGCCCGGCCGCCGGTGTCCTCCAGCCAGCCCACCGGGATCGTCTCGCCGGCGCGCTCGGCCGCCCGGATCCGCCCGGTCGGCACCACCGTCGTGCTCATGTCCAGCACGAAGGGGTGGTGCGGGCCGGCCGGCGCGGCGATGCTCAGCGGGTTGGTGCCGAGCAGCGCGGGCCGGGCGCCCGGGGGCCGGGCGATCCGCTGCCGGCCGCAGTTGCCGGCCAACAGGCCGACCATGTCGTGCGGGACGGCGCGGGCCGCGTGGAAGCCCGCGCAGCCGAAGTGGGTGGCGTTGCGGATCGACACCAGGCCGACACCGTGCTCGCGGGCCCGTTCGACGGCG
Source organism: Actinoplanes lobatus (assembly GCF_014205215.1). NCBI lineage: Bacteria > Bacillati > Actinomycetota > Actinomycetes > Micromonosporales > Micromonosporaceae > Actinoplanes > Actinoplanes lobatus. Next base: position 5,547,042 of record NZ_JACHNC010000001.1, on the reverse strand, counting down.
AGGTCCACCGCCTCGGCGGCCAGCCACAGGCCCAGCGCCCGGCCGCCGTCGAGCAGCACGCTGGCGCCGCGGTCGGCGAGCACCCGCGGTTCGGCGACCGGATCGGCCCGCCCCTCGGCGAACAGGGGCAGGTAGAGGCGGGTCAGATTGGCCAGCCCGTGCGATCGCACGCCGGTCAGGTCGCCGTGGCACAGGGCCTCGGCCGCCGTCCTGGCCCGAGCGGCCGGCACCCCGTGATGTTCGAAGACGCCGGTGGTGAAGGTGATCAGGTCCGGGTAGGCGACCGAGACGTCTCCGGTCACCGCCACGGTGCTTGCTGAGGTCATCGATGGTCAACTTTCGGTTCGGCTGAACTGGACCAGGACACGGCCGATCGCGGCGGCGTACCGCTCGAGGTCGGCCACGTCGACGTACTCCCCCGCCGCGTGTGCCCGGTTGGCGGCGAGATCGCCGGGCCCGAACACGGCGGTGTGCGCGCCGGGCACCCCCTGCATCCAGATGGCGTCGCAGGTGAAGCCCGGCTCGTCCGCCGGCCAGCGCGGCAGTCCGGCGTGCTCCTCCAGGAGCGCCCGGGCGACCGGGTCGGCGGACGGGGTCAGCGCGGGCAGGTCGCGCTTGAGCCATTCCAGGCGGGTCACCGCGGCGGCGTCGGTCGCGGTCCGGGCGAATCCCGGCCGGCCGGCGAAGACGGTACGGAAGGAGGCGAGCCCCTCGGCCACGGCCTGTTCGGTCGCGGCGGCCAGCGCCCGGCCCGCCTCCGGGGTGCCGTACGACAGGTTGAGCAGCAGGCGGCCCGAGCCGTACACCCGGTTGTGGGCGTCGCCGGTGTGCATCCCGGCGACGCAGACCTGTCCGCCCGCGGTCCCGGCGGACAGCGCCACGGCCAGGTGCTGGGCCAGGTAGCCGAGGAGCACTGTCGCGTTGTGCCCGGCGCCGGGCCGGTCGTCGATGGCGTCCTCCCCGTCGACCGACAGGCACGCGGTCATCGACGCGGTGCAGTGGTCCAGCAGCCGGCCGCCGGTCGGTTCGCAGAACAGGTTGATCCGGCCGGTGAAGCCGGCCCGCACCAGGGGCCGGGTGCCGAAGACCCCCATCGCGCCGCCCTCCTCGCCGGCCACCGCCTGGATCAGCACGGTGACCCGGTCGGTGAGCCGCGGCTCGGTCTCCAGTGCGGCGCGGACGCCGGCGAGCAGGGCCACCGCCGGGCCCTTGGCGTCCACCGCGCCGCGGCCGTGGATCCGGTCCGCCTCCTCCCGGACCGGCTCCAGGCCGGCGACCGTGTCGAGGTGGACGTTGAACATCACGGTGCGGGCGGCGGCCCGCCGCGGACCGAGCCGGAGCACCAGGCTCGGCTGGCAGGCGAGGAACCCCGGGTCGGCCGCCGCCCGCCGGACCGACTCCGGCACCCCGGTCCCGGTCAGGTCGGCGGCGGTCGGCGCCTCGTGCCGGGCCACCACGAAACCCTGCTCCGCCGCCGCGGCCGCGTAGGCACGCTGGGCCTGCCACAGACCGTCCGAGAGGACCCCGGTCTCCAGCGGGCTGACGGTGTCCACGGCGAGCAGGCGCAGCAGGAGGTCACGGTCCGCGCGCCGCAGCTCCACCTGCCCGGCCGGGATCTGCGGGGCGCTCACGTGCGGACCCGTAGTCGCGGGTCGGCGGTGCGCAGCAGCTCCTCGAGCCGCCGGCCGTACGCCACGAAGGCGTCCTTCCCGGCGGCCCCGGCGTCGGTCACGCCGGCGTGCGGCTGGACGTTGAGGTGCGGTTCGATGGAGCAGACCCCGGTCCAGTTCCGTTCGGCGAGCAGGCGCAGGCAGTCGGCGACCCGGCAGTCGCCGTCACCGGGACCGGTCCAGACCGGGGTGCCGGCCCGGACGACGCCGTCCTTGATGTGCACGTGCGCCACCGCGTCGACCACCTGGGTGAGGAAGTGGTAGCCCTGGTAGCCGTACGCCAGGCCGTTGCCGATGTCGAAGACGAGCCGTAGTGCGGGGCTCTGCACCGCGTCCAGCAGGCGCAGCGTCCGTTCGGCGCTCTCCCCCGCCCAGCCGGCACAGTTCTCGTGCAGCAGGACCAGTCCCTCGTCGGCCGCCTGGGCGGCGAGCAACCGGATCCGGCGGACCACCTCGGCGCCCCACTGTGCCGCGGTCAGCCCGTCGTTGGGGTAGGACATGATGCGCACGTACCGGGTGCCCAGCGCCCGGCAGCGCGGCGCGAGGGTGGCCAGCTCGGCGACATCGGCGCCCAGGTTGCCGCTGATCGGCCGGCCCCAGTTCGCGATCCGCGAGTCCACACAGGTCACCCGCAGGCCGGCCGCGGCGATCGACTCCCGGGCCTGCTCGAAGGCGCCGTCGCCGAGGTCGGCCAGAGCGTGGCCATCGACGTTGCGCAGCTCGATCGCCGACCAGCCGAGCCGGGTGTGCGCCTCGATCTGCCCGGCCAGATCGGGGGCCGCCTCGTCGCCGATGCCGCCCAGGGTGATGCCCGAGGGCGCCACGGTCAGCCGCCGCTCAGCCATGACTGGTCCCGGCGAGCGTCGGCGGCCGCGTCGCCTGCTCGGCCGCCGTGATCCGGGTCTTCGCCGCGCTGATCAGGCGTACCACGTCCATGTTGAGCAGCAGGTCCAGCTCGTGGTCGGTCTCGTCCCGGAACGCCGTGTACGCGCGCAGCATGAACTCGGTCAGCGAGTCGTCGACGAACATCTGCCGTGCGCCGGGATGGGCCAGTCCGGAGGTCCGCAGATGCGCGTAGTGGTCGGTCTCGCTGCTCGGGTAGAACCCGACGGCCTGTCCCCCGGTGAAGGTCAGGGTGATCCGCCGCTCGCGGATCGGCGAGGTGAGGTCGGTGAAGATGTGCGTACGGGCACCGGTGGCGTGTGCCAGGGTCAGCCGGCCGGTGCCCATCCGCGGGACCACCTGGTCGCCGGCGCGCATGTCGGTCCAGCCGGCGTCGACCAGCCGGGCGGGGCCGGCCAGGCGCAGCGCCACGCCGGTCGAGTGCGGCACCTCGACGTCGAGCGCGGTCGGGTGGCCGTCGCCGCGCAGCGTACGCCCGAGGCGCGGCTTGGTCTGGAGGATGTCGATGCGGCTGAGCGTGCCGAGCGTGCCGTCCGTGACCAGCCGGCGCAGGCCGGCGGTGAGGGTGCTGGCCAGCCACGGCGCCACCACCACCAGGTGCAGGCCGAGGCGGCGCCGCAGGTCGAGGATCTGCTCGGCCGAGGCCTCGTCGGTGGCCACCGGCTTCTCCACCAGGAAACGCCGGTAGCCCCTCGCGGCCAGCTCGCGCAGGACGCGAACCCGTACCTCGGGTGGGGTGCAGAGATGCACCACGGTCTCGTCCGGCGGCGCCACGGCGGGGGCGGTGGCCAGGTCGGCGAGCGACCGCAGGTCCGGCTCGGGGGCCGGTGCGGGCGCGTACGGGTCGTGGACCACGATCGGCGCGCCCGTGAACAGGCCGGCGTGCCGCCCCTCGCGCAGCCTGCGCAGGACGGGCAGGTGCAGGCCGTGGCCCGAGCGCCCGAAGCCGATGATCAAGACATGGAACATGACGGTCTCCCCCTCGTCACCGGTCGCGGTAGGCGACGTGATTCGCCGTCAGCCGCAGTGCCGGATCCCAGCCGGGTGACAGGTCGACCCCGTCGAGGGCGGTTCCGGCCTCGGCCACCAGCTCGTCGATGTGCTTCTCCACCTGCTCGCGTACCCCGAGCCGGTCGAGCTCGCCGATCAGCGTCGCGGCGCCGGTCCCGGCATCGGTCTCGGCGCGGTCGAGCAGGTCGCCGATCCGGTCGTTCTGGGCGGCCGCGAGGGCCAGGAGCAGGGTCATCTTGTGCCCGGCGACGTCGAGTCGGGACGGCTTGCCCGAGGCGGCGGAGTCGCCGTACGTGTCGATCAGGTCGTCGCGAAGCTGGAACGCCTCGCCGAGCGCGTCGCCGAAGCGGGTGAACGGCTCGATCAGATCGGGCCGCCCGGCCAGGACGGCGCCGAGGGCGAGCGGCCGCTGGATGCTGTACCGGCCGGACTTGGCGATGGCGATCCAGCGGGCCAGCGGGGCGTCGAACCGGCGCCCGGCCGCCGCCCGCAGATCGAGGAACTGCCCGACGAGGACCTCCTCGCGCAGCTCGAACCAGATCCGGCGGGCGTCGGCGGGCAGGTCGGCCGTCAGCCGGTCGGCGTAGCCGTGCGCCAGGTCGCCGGCGAGGATCGCCACCGCCTCGCCGTAGCGGCGGGACTCTCCGGCCCACCCGGCGGCGCGGTGCTGATCGGCGTGGTGCTCGTGGGCGGTCGGCCGGCCGCGGCGCAGCGCCGAGTCGTCGAAGACGTCGTCGTGCAGCAGCAGGAAGGCGTGCAGCAGTTCGATCGCCGCGGCCGCGTCGACGACCGGCCCGGACGCCGCCTCGTCACCGCCCGCGGCGAGGTAACCGCTGATCACGAGGGACGGCCGGAGCCGCTTGCCCCCGGATCCGACCAGCGTCTCGATCGCCTCGACCGGGGCGGCCGCCAGGTCGTGCACCGCGGACCACCGGGCGCGCTCGCCGGCCAGCAGCTCGCCGATGCGTTCGTCGGCGCGGGCGAGCAGGCGGTCCCGGGCCGCGGCCGCGGCCTGAGCGGCCGGCGGCAGGCCGGTTTCCTGATCTGCGGACATAAATGAAGCCCCCGATCCACCACTGCTGAACTGAAATTGAACGCGCGGAATCCGGTCGGCTGCCGATAACCGAGTAACGCCTGAAAGGAGGCCGGATGCCGCCGGAAGAGGCCCGGCAGCGCGTCGGCTAATACGCTCGGGGACCACCGCGTACCTTGTCAAGGACATTCGGGCGTTGCTAAATAGACTGATATAACGGGCAAATGGCACCAGGAATGCCCGATAAATCCGGTCTGCCCCCTCCCCTGGCAGGACCCTGGCAAGGCATGGCTGGTTCTTGTTATGGCCGCCGATAGGCATTGCCAGAAGCTGTCAGTTGTCGCTGGAGATAGCCGTGACCTAGGCTTCGTCGAGGTTGCCCACGATCGACCACGATTGACGTCGGCGAATCTTTCGAAACATTCTCCGGGTTGTCCACGACCTGTAAAGAGACTCCCGCATTCACCGATTCTGAGGAGCTGCGCGTGAAGCCAGCAACGGCACCACCTGCCGGTGTCCCGTTCTTCACCCAGGCGAAAAGCTTCGACGCCAGGTGGCCGGAGATCGCCCGGCACCTCCACGACGTCTTCGACCGCGGCAAGTTCTCGCACGGCCGCAAGGTCGAGGAACTGGAGCAGGCGATCGCCGGCTACACCGGCGCCCGGTTCGCGGTGGCCGTCAACAACGGCACGGACGCCCTGACGCTGCTGCTGCGCGCCGCCGGGATCGGCCCGGGCGACGAGGTCGTGGTGCCCGCCTTCACCTTCGTGGCGTCGGCCAGCTCGGTGGCGCTGGCACGGGCCCGCCCCACCTTCGCCGACATCGACCCGGACACCTACGGCATCGATCCCGCCTCCGCCGAGGCGGCGATCACGCCCCGGACCGCCGGGATCATGCCGGTGCACCTGTTCACGCAGATGTGCGACATGGAGGGTGTGCTCCAGGTCGCCGCCCGGCACGGGATCACGGTGCTGGAGGACAGCGCCGAGGCGATCGGCATGCGCTGGGACGGGCGGCACGCCGGGCTGCTCGGCGCGGGTGGCGTGCTCTCGTTCTTCCCGACCAAGACGCTCGGCGCGATCGGTGACGCCGGAATGATCATCACGGACGACCCGGGGATCGCCGACCGGGCCGGCACGCTGCGCCACCACGGGCGCATCGGCCGGACCATCGACCACATCGCGGGGATCTCCAACCTCTCCGGCGCCTCCGGCACCAACAGCAAGATGGACGATCTGCAGGCCGCGGTCCTGCTCGCCAAACTGCCGCACCTGGACGACGACATCGCCACCCGGGCCCGGCTCGCCGAGGCCTACACCGCGCGGCTCACCGGCGTGCCGGGGGTGCGGAAGACGCCGCGGGTGGTGACCCGGCCGGTGCCCACCGACTCGGTCTTCTACGTCTACCTGATCGAGGTGGACCGCCGCGACGACCTGGTCGCGCACCTCACCGCCCGGGGCATCGGCACCGAGGTCTACTACCCGATCCCGCTGCACACCCAACCCGTCTTCGCCGAGCTGGGCTATCGCCAGGGCCGGTTCCCGCACGCCGAGGCGGCCTGCCGGCACGCGGTCGGCCTGCCGTTCCACCCCGACCTGAGCATCGACGACGTGGACCGGGTGTGCGACGCCGTCCGCGAGTTCTACACCGGGAGCGCCGCGTGAATCTGCCCTTCTTCCCGCCCGACCTGTTCGAGACCGACCGCGACGCGATGCTCGCCCTGGTGCACGAGGTCGGCACGACACCGGACCAGAGATTCATCCTCGGCGAGCGCACCGCCCGGCTGGAGGCCGCGCTGGCCGAGATGACCGGCGCCCGGCACGTCATCGCCTGCGGCAGCGGGACCGGCGGGCTGGAGCTGAGCGTGCGGGCGCTCGGCCTCGGCCCCGGCGACGAGGTCATCGTGCCGGCCTTCTGCTGCCAGCCGGTCGCCAGCGCGGTGGCCAACGTGGGGGCGGTGCCGGTGTTCGCCGACATCGACCCGTGGACGCTGGTCATGGACCCGGTCGAGACCGAGAAACTGATCACGCCACGGACCCGGGCGCTGCTGCCCGCCCACGTCTTCTCGATCATGGCCGACATGCCCGCGTTCCGGGACATCGCGGCGCGCCACTCGCTGGCGCTCGTCGAGGACGCCGCGGTCGCCCAGGGCGCGGTGCTCGGCGACCACCCGGCCGGCCGCTGGGGTGACCTGGGGGTGTTCTCCTTCTTCCAGGTCAAGGCGTTCGGCACGCCGGGTGAGGGCGGCATGGTGCTCACCGACGACGACGAGCTGGCGCGGGCCTGCCGGATGATCCGCAACCACGGCCAGGACGGTGTGACCCGCTTCCTGCACCACCGGCTCGGCGTCAACAGCCGCTTCGACGAGGTGCTCGCCGCGTTCCAGCTGCACCGGCTGCCCGGCTTCGCCGACCGGCTGGAACGCCGGGCGCGGATCGCCGACTACTACACCGCGCGTTTCGCCGGGCTCGCCGACCGCGGGGTGCAGGCGCCGCCGCCCGGCCGCGACGGCCGCTGCTACTACGTCTACTCCCTGCTCGTGGACCGTCGTGACGAGATGCGGGCCTGGCTGACCGAGAAGGGCATCGGGTCGCACGTCTACTACCCGGTCCCCCTGCCGGAGCAGCAGGCCTTCGCGAACTTCGCCACGCCGGACCGGACCTGGCCGAACGCCCGCCGGGCCGGCCGCACCAACCTGGCCATCCCGATCTGGCCGCACCTCACCGACGCCGACGTCGAGTACATCGCCGACACCGTCTGCGCGTTCGTCTCCTGAGAGCCGCCGCCCGTGACCACTGGAGCCACCCACATGAATCTGCTCGAATCCTCCACCGACGACATCTCCTCCGGCTACGTCTTCGATCCCGGCTGGGACCGCGAGACCGAACGGCTGCGCACCAACGAGGCCCTCTGGGACCCCGGAACGGTCGCGCGCTTCGACCAGATCGGTGTCGCCCCCGGCTGGTCCTGCCTGGAAGTGGGCGCCGGGTACGGCTCCGCGGCCCAGTGGCTGGCCGACCGGGTCGGGCCCGGCGGCCGCGTGGTCGCCACCGATCTGGAGGTCGAGCGGCTGGGCTGGCTGAGCGGCCACCAGGTCGAGGTGTGGTGCCACGACCTGCGTTCCGACGACCTGCCGGCCGACGCGTTCGACCTGATCCACTCCCGGATGCTGATCCAGCACCTGCCGGACCGGGAGGCGGCCATCGCCCGGCTGGTCCGGGCCCTGCGCCCGGGCGGCACCCTCTTCCTGGAGGACACCGACTCGCTGCCGCTGTTCCGCAGCTTCCGCTCGACCGACTTCCTCCAGGACGTCCGGGAAGCCGGGTACGGGCTGATGGCCCAGGCCGGGCACGAGCCCCGCGGCGGCCACTTCGACCTCCAGGCGGCCCGGGCGCTCGGGCTGGACGCCCAGGCCGACGGGCGTGTGGTGATGGTGCGCGGCGGCTCCCCGCAGGCCCGCCACTACATGCTGTGGCTCGACTACATGCGCCCGAGGATCCTGGCGGCCGGGCTGCTCACCGCCGAGCGGATCGACGAGGCGCTGGCCGAGATGGCGGACCCGGAGAACTACTGGCTCAGCCAGATCCTCATCTCCACGATCGCCCGCCGGCCCTCCGGCTCACCGGGAGCCGGCCGATGACCGTGCTGCCGGTGACGCCACCGCTCGGCGACCGGCTGCGGGCGTACGCGAAACTGGCGAAGCTCTCCTTCTACGACTACTACCTCTGCGTCTTCGTCGTGTGGACGCTGCTCACCGCACCGGCGCGGACCGATCCGAGCACCTTCGCCGTGCTGCTGCTCTTCGATCTGGGCTGGGTCGGCGTGGTCGCGGCGACGGTCACCCTCGACGACGTGACCGGCTACCGCGACGGCAGCGACGACCGCAACTACGCGCCCGGGGCGGTGCTGCGCGACCGGGCCCGCAAGCCGCTGCTGAGCGGGGCGCTGACCGTCAGGCAGGCGGTGCGGTTCGGCTACGCGGCGGCGCTGTGGGGGGTGCTCTGCTGGACCGCGGCGATCCTGATCGCCCCGTACCAGCCGGTGGGGGCCATCGTGGCGGCCGCGTTCTCGGTGTTCATCAGCGTGCAGTACTCGTACGGCCTGCGGCTGAGCTACCGCGGCGGCCAGGAGCTGGTGATCCTGCTCAGCACGGCGCTCTGCGTGCTCATCCCGTACTGGCTGCTGGCCGGCTCGGTCAGCGGGCTGGCGCTGCTGGAGTCGTTCCTGTTCGGCCTGTGGAGCCTGCTCGTCTCGGTCTACTCGAACGTCAACGACGTCGAGGGCGACCGCGCGGCCGGCCGGCGCAACCTCGCCACCCGGGTGTCCCCGGACACCTACCGGGTGCTGATCGGCCTGCTGACCCTGCTCGAACCGGTGGCGATCGGCGTCGCCATCGCCACCGGAGCGGCGCCGTGGTGGTTCGCCCTGGTCTACCTGCCGGTGCTGCTGATCCGGCTCCGGCAGGTGGGCTTCGGCCTGCTGCGCGCGCAGCCCCTCGCCGCCCGCAAGCTGGGCATCACCGCGCACCGGACCGGGGTGGCCGTCCTGGTCGTGGCGAACCTGCTCATCTTCCACGTCCGCTGAGCACCGTACGCAATCGAACGCACGCACAAGGAGATCAGCGATGGTGACGCGCATCGAAGCCGGCCCGGCGCCGGCCACCGACGTCCACGACAGCGGCTTGCGGGTCGTCGTCGTGGGCCAGGGTTACGTCGGGCTGCCACTGGCCGTCCGGGCCGCCGAGGTCGGGCACACCGTCATCGGGTACGACGTGGACGAGCGCCGGATCAAGCGACTGGCGGCCGGCGAGTCGTACGTCGAGGACATCCCGGCCGAGCGGCTCGCCGCCGTGCTGGGCAGCGGCCGGTTCCAGCCCACGCTCGTCGAGGCCGACCTGGCCGGGTTCGACGTCGCGGTGATCACTGTGCCGACGCCGCTGCGCGACGGCGCGCCCGACCTGTCGTACATCGAGGACGCGTCCCGGACCCTCGGGCGGCATCTGCGGCCCGGCGCCCTGGTGATCCTGGAGTCCACCACCTATCCGGGCACCACCGAGGAGATCGTGGCGCCGCTGCTCACGGCGGCGTCCGGGTTGCGGCTCGACGACTTCCATCTCGGCTACAGCCCCGAGCGGATCGACCCGGGCAACCGGGAATGGCACCTGGAGAACACGCCCAAGCTGGTCTCCGGGCTCGGCGAGGCGGCGCTGCGGCGGGCCGAGCAGTTCTACGGCAGCGTCGTCGAGCGCACCGTCCCGGTCAGCTCGCCGAAGGTGGCCGAACTGTCCAAACTCATCGAGAACACCTTCCGGCACGTCAACATCGGCTTCGTCAACGAGGTCGCGATGTGCGCCGAGGAGCTCGGCATCGACGTCTGGGAGGCGATCGACGCCGCCTCCAGCAAGCCGTTCGGGTTCATGCGGTTCACGCCCGGGCCCGGGGTCGGCGGCCACTGCCTGCCGATCGATCCGCACTACCTGTCCTGGCGGGTGCAGCGCAAGCTGGGCAAACGGTTCCTGTTCGTGGAACTCGCCAACGACGTCAACGAGCACATGCCCAACTACGTGGTCAACCGGCTGTTGCAGGGGCTCAACCGGCAGCGGCAGGCGATCAACGGCTCGCGGGTGCTGCTGCTCGGGCTGGCCTACAAGAAGAACACCAGTGACGTACGGGAGTCGCCCGCCGTACGGGTCGCCGAACTGCTCGCCGCACGGGGCGCCGACGTCCGGGCCGCGGAGCCGCACGCCGTCGAGGCGCCCCCGCCGGGCGCCGGCGTCACCCGGGTCGAACTGACCCGCCAGGAGGTGGAGGCGGCCGACGTCGCGGTCATCCTGACCGACCACGACGACTTCGACTACGACATGGTCGTACGCCACGCGCGGTACGTCTTCGACTGCCGGAACCGGACGCCGGCCGGGCACGCCAATGTCGAACTCCTCTGAGCCGTCCCTGCTGCGCGACTTCTCGTTCCCGGCCGTGGTGGCCGGTCTCGTGGCCGCCCTGGTCTCCTACGCGGGCCCGCTCGTGGTCGTCATCCAGGCGGCCCGGGCGGCGCAGCTGAGCGACGAGCGGCTCGCGTCGTGGATCTGGGCGATCTCGATCGGCAGCGGGCTGGTCGGCATCGTGCTCTCCCTGCGGTACCGGATGCCGATCCTGGCGGCCTGGTCCACCCCGGGCGCCGCGCTGCTGGTCACCGGGCTCGCCGAGTACCGGTACGCCGAGGCGGTCGGCGCCTACCTGGTCGCCGGGGTGCTCACCGTCCTCGCCGGCCTGAGCGGGGTGCTGACCCGGCTGATGGCGCGCATCCCGGTGACGATCGCCGCCGCGATGCTGGCCGGCATCCTGCTGCGCTACGGCCTCGGCGCCTTCGGCGCCCTCGACGAGGCTCCGTTGCTGGCGAGCGTCATGATCCTGACGTACGTGGTGGCGCGGCGCCTGCTCCCCCGGTACGCCCTGGCCCTCACCCTCGCGACCGGGGTGCTCACCACGGCGGTCACCACCGGCCTGCACCTCGGCGGCGCCCGGCTCGACCCGGCCGTCCCGCTCTGGACGACGCCGCAGTTCAGTGCCGCCGCGCTGGTGGGTCTGGCGCTGCCGCTCTTCGTGGTCACCATGACCTCGCAGAACGCGCCGGGCTTCGCGGTGCTGAACGCGGCCGGCTACCACCCACCGGCCGGCCGGGTGGTGCTGGCGACCGGGGTCGCGTCGGTGGCGCTCGCGCCGTTCGGCAGCCCCGGCATCAACGTCGCGGCGATCACCGCGGCGATCTGCGCGGGCCCCGACGCCCACCCGGATCCGCGCCGTCGGTACATCGCCGGCCTGTCGACCGGCTTCTGGTATCTGCTGGTCGGCTCGGTGGGCATGGCGCTCGCCCAGGTCTTCCTGGCCCTGCCGTCGCACCTGGTGGCGCTGATGGCCGGGATCGCGCTGCTCGGCCCGCTGCTGAACGGCCTGGCCGGGGCGTTCGCCGAGCCGCGGGACCGGGAGAGCGCGCTGATCACGTTCCTGGTGAGCGGGTCGGGCATCACCGTGCTCGGTCTCGCCGCCCCGTTCTGGGGCCTGGTCCTCGGAATCCTGGCCCACCTGATCCTGACCCGGCGGCGCGTGCCCGGTCAGGCCCCACATCTCATCCCGGACAGCTGGAGAAGACGATGAACCTTCGCTTGTTCACCTCCGAGTCGGTCACGGAAGGCCACCCGGACAAGATCGCTGACCAGATCAGCGACGGGATTCTCGACGCCCTGCTCGCGCAGGATCCGCGTAGCCGTGTCGCGGTGGAGACCCTGATCACCACCGGCCAGGTGCACGTGGCGGGTGAGGTCACCACCCAGGCCTACGCCGACATCCCCAAGATCGTGCGCGACACCGTCCTGACCATCGGCTACGACTCGTCGAAGAAGGGCTTCGACGGCGCCTCCTGTGGGGTGAGCGTGTCGATCGGCGGGCAGTCACCGGACATCGCCCTCGGTGTCGACGGGGACTCCCTGGACTCGCAGGGTGCCGGCGACCAGGGCATGATGTTCGGTTTCGCCTGCTCGGAGACGCCCGAGCTGATGCCGCTGCCGATCGCGCTGGCGCACCGGCTGGCCCGGCGCCTGTCCGCCGCCCGCAAGGACGGCACGATCCCCTACCTGCGCCCGGACGGCAAGACCCAGGTCACCATCGAGTACGACGGCCTGCGCCCGGTCCGCCTGAACACGGTCGTCGTGTCGTCGCAGCACGCCGCCGACATCTCCCTCGAATCGCTGCTCACCCCGGACGTCCGGGAGCACGTGATCGCGCCGGAGCTGGAGGGTCTCGGCCTGGACACCGACGGCTACCGGCTGCTGGTCAACCCGACCGGCCGTTTCGAGATCGGTGGCCCGATGGGTGACGCCGGCCTGACCGGCCGGAAGATCATTGTGGACACCTACGGTGGCTACGCCCGGCACGGTGGTGGCGCGTTCTCCGGCAAGGACCCGTCCAAGGTGGACCGCTCCGCGGCGTACGCCACCCGCTGGGTCGCCAAGAACGTGGTGGCCGCCGGCCTGGCCGAGCGCTGCGAGATCCAGGTCGCCTACGCGATCGGCAAGGCCCACCCGGTCTCGCTGTTCGTCGAGACGTTCGGCACCGAGAACGTGCCGGTCGAGCGGATCGAGAAGGCCATCAACGAGGTCTTCGACCTGCGCCCGGCCGCGATCATCCGCGACCTCGACCTGCTCCGCCCGATCTACCAGCAGACCGCCGCCTACGGCCACTTCGGCCGCGAGCTGCCGGACCTGAAGTGGGAGAGCACCGACCGGGCGACCGATCTCAAGAGCGCGGCAACGGCCTGAGATGACCGGCATCTACGTGACCGGGTCGATCGCGACCGACCATCTGATGACGTTCCCCGGCAGCTTCGCCGAGCAGCTCATCGCCGACCGCCTCGACGCCGTGTCCCTGTCGTTCCTGGTGGACGACCTGGTCGTACGTCATGGCGGGGTCGCCGCGAACATCGCCTACGGCCTGGCCCTGCTCGGCCGTCACCCCCGGCTGGTCGGCGCGGTCGGCGCCGACTTCGACGGGTATCGCCGCCGGCTGGAACGCTCCGGGGTGGACTGCTCCGCGGTACACGTCAGCCGCACCGCCCACACCGCGCGGTTCATCTGCACCACCGACGCCCGGCAGTGCCAGATCGCGTCGTTCTACCCGGGCGCCATGGCGGAGGCCGCCACGATCGACCTGGCCGGCATCGTCGGCGCGACGCGGCCCGAACTGGTGATCGTCGCGCCCGACGCGCCGGGCGCCATGGTGCGGCACGCGGCCGCCTGCCGCGAGCACGGGTGGCCGTTCGCGGCGGATCCGTCGCAGCAGATCGCCCGGATGTCGGGCCCCGAGATCAAGGATTTCGTCTCGGGCGCGCACTACCTGATGACCAACGAGTACGAGCTGAATCTGCTCCTGGAGAAGTGCGGGATCCACGAACCGGACCTGCTCGGCCTGGTCGGCACGGTGGTGACCACCCGGGGCGAGCGGGGAGTCCGGATCCGGGACCGGCACGGCGAGACGTCGGTGCCCGCGGCGCCGGTCCCGGCGGTGGTGGACCCGACCGGAGGAGGTGACGCGTTCCGCTCGGGATTCGTCGCCGGGATCGCCTGGGGACTCGCGCCGGGCGACGCCGCCGCGGTCGGATGCCAGGTCGCCGCCTTCGCGCTGCGGCACGAGGGCAGCCAGGAGTACGCCTTCACACCGGAGGCGTTCTGTTCCGCCCTCGCCGAGAACTACCGGGACACCCGGCCCGGCGCGGTGTCCGCCGCCGTGCTGCGGCTCCAGGGAACCGCCGCCTGATCCCGGCCACCCGCGAACCGTCGCCGAAAGGGGGGCTCACCGGAGCGTCCCCCGATTCGGCATTTCATTTTCGGAAAGGCTCCCAACAATTTCGGCGGGTGACTCGTGACACTTTCTCGAAAAGAGAATTTAATCGACGTCCATATATGGGCGAGCTAGGGTTACCGAAGTCCGCAGCGGGCTGCGTTTCATCGGATAAGAACAGTTAATGGGGGATCCGAGTGGCTGTGTTGACCAGGACGCACTATCTCGATGAGTCGCGCCGTCTTGACGATCTTCGCCGGCTCGCCGATCTGGCCGAGACCGGGGCCGCACAGGTGGTGCTGGTGGAGGGATCCGCGGGGGCCGGCAAGACCGCCCTCGTCAACGAGTTCCTGACCGGCCACGCCGGCGGATGGCGGACGATGCGCGCCCGGTGCGGTCAACTGGAGCAGGACAAGCCGTTGAGCACCGTCCGGCAGCTGTTCGAACCGGCCACCCCGGTCGCCGGCCGCCAGGCGCTGCGCGGCGGGCTGCCCACCGCGTACACCGTCCATCACCGGCTGCACCACCAGCTCGCCGAGCTGGCCCGGCAGCAGCCGGTCATCCTCGTCGTCGACGACATGCATCTCGCCGACGACGAGTCGCTGCGCTGGCTCGACTACACCGGCCGCCGGCTGGACGGCCTGCCGGTGCTGCTGCTTCTCACCCGGCGCCCGTCACAGCGCGGCGAGCACGCCGTGGTCCTCGCGGAACTGGCCGCGCACACCGCCTTCACCCGGGTGCGCCTGCCGCCGCTGAGCGTCAACGGGGTCCGGAGACTGGCCGGGACGATCCTGGACCACCCGGTCGACGACCGTTTCGTCCTCGCCTGCCACACCCTCTGCCGGGGCAATCCGCAGCTGGTCCGCGCACTGCTGGAACGGCTGGCCACCGCCACCCCGGTCCATCATCTGGAGGAGGTCTTCCGCCCGGTCCTGCTGGACACCCTGCTGGCGCGGCTGCACCGACAGCCCCGGCAGCTCGCCGCGGTCGCGGCGGCGCTGGCCGTCCTCCCCGAGCACTCCGACCGTGACCTGGTGGCCGAGGTCGCCATGGCCGACGCGCCCGGGATCGAGCACGCGCTCGAACAGCTCGCCGACATCGGACTGTTGCATCCGGACGATCCCGGGCGGCTGAGCGACCCGGGTCTGCGTGACGCGATCCGCGCGAGTCTGAGCCCGGACGAACGCGGCGCCCAGCACACCCGTACCGCCCTGGCCCTGCGCCGGCGGGGGGCCAGCCATTCCGACATCGCCGAGCAGTTGCTCGCCGCCCCGACGTACGGCGAGAAGTGGGTGGTGTGCACGCTCCTGCAAGCGGCCCGGGAGCACATGGCGGGCGGCCGGGCCGGGACCGCGGCCCGGTTGCTGCGCCGGGCGATGCGGGAGCCCCTCGACGGCGAGCAGCGGCTCAACGTGCCGTTGGCGCTGGCCACCGCGCAGATCGAGGCCGGCAGCAACACCGGCGGCATGCACGGGCTGGACGAGGGGATGCGACTGGCCGCCACCCCGCACGAACGCGGCACCGTGGCGGCCCGGCTGGCCTACAGCCTGCACAGCGCGCGCAATCCCTGCGGCACCGCGGAGGCCCTGCACAACGCGATCAACGGCCTGGCCGGCAGCGACGACGAGGCGGACCGCACGCTGACGCTGCAACTGCAGACGCAACTGATGTTCCACGGGTACTGGTGCTCCGCCACCGCACCGGACGCCGCCGCGCTGGCCGACCGGATCAGCCGTACCGTGCCGGGGCGCACCCACGACGAGCAGCAGGCGCTCGCGGTGGCCGCGCTGTGCCGGGCCGCGGCGCTCTCCGCCTCGGCCGAGAAGACGGCCGCCGTCATCGAGCGGCAGCTCACCGCGGGCCTGCACGCGGCGGCTTCCGGTCTGCCCTACTTCCTCTGCGCGCTGACCGCCCTCGGCCTCAGCGACCGGATCGACTTCGCCGAGCACCTGCTGAGCTGGCCGCTGGACACGCCGCGCTGCCTGCACTCCAGCCTGATGGAGGGGCTGGTCTCGCTGGTCCGCGCCGACCTCGCCCGGCGCACCGGAGATCTGGCGGCCGCCCGGACGGCGGGCCGGGACGCGGTACGGATCCTGCGGCGCGCCGACCGCCAAATGCTGTTCAGCGCCACGGCCGCCGCGGGTCTCGCCGACACGCTGATGAGCATGGGGCAGCACGAGGAGGCGGAGGCCCTGCTGCGCGAGTGGCGGGGCGACACCGTACCCGGCACCCAGGGCTGGGCCGCGCTGCTGGTGGCCTGCGGCCGGCTGCGGCACATCCAGGGCGACCACGCCGGGGCGCTGGCGGACCTGCTCGCGTGCAGCAACTTCGTCTCCTGGGCGCCGTGGGCCAACCCGGCGATCCTGAACTGGCGGTCGATGACGGTGATCGCGTACGCCGAGACGGGCCGCTCCCAGGCCGCGCGGCGGCTCGCCGTGCAGGAGCTCGCGCTGGCCCGCAGCTGGGGCGCCGCCACGCCGGTGGGCGCGGCCCTGCGGACGCTGGGCAACGTCACCCCGGGGGCGGACGGGCTGCGCCTGCTGGAGGAGTCGGCCGCGGTGCTGGCCGGGTCGCCGGCCCGCCTCGAACACGCCCGCACCCTGGTCGACCTCGGTACGGCCCTGGCCGGACAGGACCAGCCGGAGCAGGCGCGCCCGCACCTGCGCCGCGGGCTGGACCTGGCCCAGGAGTGCGGCGCGCTGCCGCTGGCCGAGCAGGCCTACGCGGCTCTGGTGGCCACCGGGGCGAGGCCGCGCCGGTTGCGCGGGACGGGCCTGGCCGCCCTCACCCCGACCGAGCAGCGCACCGCGATGGAGGCCGCCCGTGGCTGCTCCAACCGGGACATCGCGGCCCGCCTCTTCGTCAGTCAGCGGGCCGTGGAGAAGGCGCTCACCTCGGTGTACCGCAAGCTCGGCATCGCCGGGCGGCTCCAGTTGCCGGCCGCGATGGAGTCCGCCCCGGGCCACTGAGATCCGCTCTGGAGAGTTGAGGCCGCCACGGCGACGTCCGCCGTGGCGGCCTCGGTGGGCCACCCGCTCAGCTGAGGGTGAGAGCGGTGGCCGCGCCGCCGGCGAGGACGGCCAGCACAGCGGCCGGCAGTCCCTGGGCCGGCTCCTTGGCCCGGGCGTGGGCGATGTAGCCACCGGCCATCAGGAGGGTCAGCCCGATCGCGGCGGCGACACCCAGCGGTTTCCAGGCGAGGCCGATGAGCAGGCCCACCGCGGCGGAGACCTCCAGCACGCCGACGAACCGCAGGAACGGGAACGGGACACCGATCCGCTCCGAGGTCTCCCGGATCGGCTTGGCCCCGAACAGTTTCGCGAGCCCCAGCGACAGGAACACGACGGCGAGAAGGATCGACAGGGTGGTCGAGACGACAGACATGAGACAGCCCTTCGGAGACCAGACGACGGCATCTACCGGCAGGAAGTATAGTAACTTCTTTTTTTGCAGTGACTAGACCCGGTCATACCGTACGCCAGATCGGCCGGCCCTCCTTCACGAAGGCGCGGTGCAGCATCACGATGTAGAGGATGTCGAGCACCACGGTGGTGGCGAAGAGCACCGGGAACAGCAGCCGGTCGGGATAGTTGGCGATCGCGAGGACCGTGGCGGCCGCGTTCGCCACCAGCTTGAGCACCGCGATGTACATCGTCTGCCCGTCCGTCGAACCGCGGCGCAGCAGCATCCAGATGAAGGCGTAGCTCAGGAAACAGTCGAGGAGCAGGGCCGGGTACAGGAAGTCGCCGCCCAGGTCGTGCGGGAGCGCGTACATGAACCCGAACCCGAACGCGAAGAGGCCGGCGACGGACCAGCGGTAGACCGCCGGCGGGACCCCGGGGAAGTCGCGCCGGCCGAACCTGATCGCCTGGTAGACGATGACCAGGTCGATGGCGAACCAGAAGACGTTGATGGTCCAGTTCGCACGGTCCACCGGGAACACCCAGGTGAACATCGTCTCCCAGCCGATGTTGCCGGCGAGCGCGAGCAGCGGGATGCCCAGGCGCCCGTCCTTGAAACCGCGCCGGATCGCCATCAGGTAGATGGCCGACCAGCCGACCGCGAAGACCAGCTGGAGGATCGTCTGCACGGTCAGGTCGATCTCGTGTTTGGGCGCCAGCGCCGGCACCGGGTCACCGGCGGCGAGCAGCGCTTCCCATTGCGGCATGCGGAGAGACCTCTCGTGAAGGAAGCGGGACGGGGGTCAGGCCCGGCGACGGACGCCCGCGATCAGGACGATGAACAGCAGCAGGTACGCCACCAGCAGGGCGCCCACCAGCGGGTCGCCGCCGGCCTGGATCAGCACGCCGAGCGTCGCGGCGAAACCCGTGGAGGCGGCGTGCAGCGTGGCCCGCAACGCCACCGCGTTGCTGCGTGCCGGGTCGCTCAGCGGATCGTCCAGCAGACCCCGCACCAGCCAGTACGCCAGTGGCGCGGTGAGCAGCACGGCCACCCCCACCACCGGCGGCAGGGCGCCCGCGACCGTCACCACGATCAGCAGCAGGTACGCGGCGACGTTCAGCACGGCGATCAGCCCGACGGCGCGCCGGGGACCCAGCCGGTTGGGCACCGTGTGCTTGCCGACCGCGAGGTCCGCCTCGTGGTCGCACAGGTTCATCACCATCATGCGGGCGCTCATCACCAGGAAGAGCGGTACGCACACCGCCGGCAGCTCGACCGGGATGCGGCCCGCCTGGAGGTAGCACACCAGGCCCGGGGTGAGCAGGGTGAGCACGGCGGCGGTCGTCACCTCGCCCAGCGCGCGGTAGTTCAGCCGGACCGGCGGCGCGGTGTAGAACCAGGCGAGCGCCAGGATCAGGACGGCGGTCAGCCGGCTGCCCGCCGACGGCATCAGGGCGGCCACCGCCGTCATCGCGAACAGTGCCACGAACGCCGCCGAGAGGCTGGCCATCGGGGTCAGCAGGCCCTGGGTCAGCACCCGGCTGCCCCCGGTCCAGGCGGTCGGCGAGGCGTGCGCGGTGTCGGCGTCCCAGTCGAAGTACTCGTTGCAGAAGTGGGTCATCAGGTGGGTGCCGGAGATGAAGACCTGGGCGAGCAGGTACTCACGCCACCGCAGCCCCTCCCCCGCCAGCGCGGCCAGCCCCATCCCGAGCGCCACCGTGATGAGGCTCTCCAGCAGGAACTTCAGCCGGGCCAGCCGGATGAAGGCGAGGATCACCTCCCGGCGGGACCGGGGCGGCGCGGCCCGCTCGTTGTCGACGGCGGTCATCCGCGGCGCCTCAGTCGTTCCAGGTCGCGTCTACGGCGGCGAGCCGGTCGGGCACCTGGGCCTCGTACGGCATGCCGGCGGGCATGTTGAGGACCTCCATCTGCAGGCCCCACGGCGTGGTGAAGTAGACCCACCGGTCCCCGGCGATGACCCCGTCGGTGATGGTCTGCGGCTCGCCGAGGATCCGCACCCCGGGCTGGGCGCGCAGGTACTCGACGGCGGCGTCCACATCGTCGACGTGGATGGCGAGGTGGTGGCCGCCCCAGTCGCTGTTGCGCGGGAGCCTGCGGTTCTGGCCGGGCGCGTCGTACTCGAAAAGCTCCAGATTGGTCGACGGCCCGAGCCGGAGCATCGCGATGTGGGCCGAGGCCTTCGCGTCGACGTCCAGCTGGCGCGTCATCCAGTCGCCGGTGGTGTCCTCCACCGGCCCGAGGCGGTAGAGCAGCCGTGCGCCGATCACGTCGACGAAGAACCGGACCGCCTCGTCCAGATCCGGCACCGTGTAGGCGACGTGGTGCACGTACCCGGCGCCCGGAATTCCCTGTGCTGCCATGCTGGTGGTCTCCTTCGTGGATGCGGTGCCGCGGGTGCGGCTCAGTTGCGCCCGGCGTAGCGCGCGTTGGCCACGGCGGCCATCAGCGAGAGGCCGCCGTCGACGGTGATCAGGGCGCCGGTCAGGTAGGCGGCGCCGGGCCCGGCCAGGAAGGCGATGAGCTCGGCGACCTCGCGCGACCGTCCGGGCCGGCCCAGCGGGATCTCCGGCCGGGCGACCTCGGCGGCGTCGACCTCGTCGGGCACGCCGTTCATCGGCGTGGCCGTCTCGCCCGGGCTGACCGCGTTGACGGTGATGTCGTGTCCGGCCAGCTCCAGCGCCATCACCCTGGTGAGCATCGACAGCCCGCCCTTGGCCGCGCAGTAGGTGGCGCCGCCCGCGATCGGAATCGTGTCGTGCACCGAGCTGACGTTGACGATCCGGCCGCCACGCCCCTGCCGGACCATGTGACGGGCGGCGACCTGGGCGCAGCCGAACGGTCCGGTGAGGTCGACGGCGAGCACCCGCTGCCAGTCCTGGAGGGTCTCCTCCAGGAACGGCGCACGCCGGTTCACGCCCGCGTTGTTGACGAACACGTCCACCCCGCCCAGCCGTTCGACCGCGGCGTCGAGGGCCTCCGCCGCACCCGCCGGATCGGCCAGGTCCTGCGCGAACACCAGGGCGGCGGCGCCGCGGGCGGCCACCGCCTCGGCGGTCTCGTGGGCGGCCTTCTCGTTGGCCCGGTAGCCGATGCCCACGTCGAAACCACGTCCGGCGAGGACGGTCGCCGTGGCCCGGCCGATGCCGGAGCTGGCGCCGGTCACGATCGCGATCGGTCGTCGCTTGTCACTCATGCGTTCGCCTTCCGGGACATCAGCTGGTATCCGGCCGTGTCGAGGTCACCGGCGCCGAGGTAGCCGTAGACCGTGCGGGTGATCACGCCGGGTGAGGTGCGGTAGCCGTGCCATTCGCCGGCCGGCACGTACACCAGGTCGCCGGGACCCACCGGCACCGGGCCGGACTCGGTCAGGTGCTCGCCACCGCCGGACAGGACCAGGAAGTACTCGTCCGCGGACGGATGACGGTGCAGGTCGTGGCTGCCGCCGGGGGTGA
The DNA here is from genome assembly GCF_014205215.1 of Actinoplanes lobatus. Taxonomy (NCBI): domain Bacteria; kingdom Bacillati; phylum Actinomycetota; class Actinomycetes; order Micromonosporales; family Micromonosporaceae; genus Actinoplanes; species Actinoplanes lobatus. Next base: position 5,526,218 of record NZ_JACHNC010000001.1, on the reverse strand, counting down.
ACGTGGAGGTGGCCACGACGAGGCTCCGGGCGCCCAGCGTGGCGGCGGTGACCAGCCAGCGCACCCCCATGTCGGCGAAGCCGTCGAAGCCGGTCAGCGCGTCGCCGTGCGGCCGGGCGTCGAGCGTGAACCGTCCGGCCGGGGCCGTGGCGGCGACCGTGCCGGGGGCGGTCTCCCCGCCCTGGACCAGGAGCAGCGTCGCGCCGGCCGGACCGGCGGTCACCCGCCACCGGCCGCCGGGAGCGGCGGCGAACATGCCGTCGCCGGGGCCGAGCGGCTGGTCGCCCGCCTCGTCGTGCCAGCGCGCGCCGCCCTCCCGTACGAGCACCGCGGTCTCGGTCTCCGGCATGCCGGAGGCGACCGCGCCGGGGGTGAGCCGGTGCACCGCGAGCGAGCCCCGCGCCCCGGCGACCAGCCGCCGCATGCCTTCGCCGGCGTCGTCGTGCGTGTGGATCAGGCGCATCACCGGTCCCCTTCCCACTCGGTGAGGTCCAGCAGCACCTTGGGCGGCCCGGACCGGGCGCTCTCCATGAAGGCGAACGCCTCGGCCGCGGCCCCGGCCGGGAACGTCGCCCCGATCAGCGGGTCCGCCGTGAGCGCGCCGGTCGCGAAGAGCTCGATCGTGCGGTCGTAGTGGTCGAGTCCGTGCTGGATGCCGAGGACGGAGACACCGCGCAGCGCGACGGACCCGGCGACCACTCCCACGGTCGGCTCGTTGGCCACCCCGATGACCCCGACCCGCCCACCCGGCTCGACCAGGTCGAGCGCGTGGGCGAACGCCTCCGGGGCCCCGGAGGCCTCCACGACCAGGGAGTACGAGCCGGCGGTCGTCTCGCCCACCGGTATCGCCCGGTCCGCGCCGCAGCGGACGGCCAGCGCCAGCCCGGCCGGGTCCACGCCGACGGCGTCCACCTCGCCGGCCACCCGGCGGGCGAACTGCACAGCGAGCAGGCCGATCGTGCCGGTGCCGAGGACGGCGACCCGGTCGTAGAAGGAACAGCCCGTACGCGCGAACGACTCGACCACCGTGACCGCCGGCTCGACCAGGGCCGCGGTCCGGTCCGGCACCGCCTCGGGCAGCCGGGCCAGGGCGTGCCCCGGGACCCGGATGTACTTCGCGGCGGCGCCGTCGAGCCCGTACAGCCCGACCTCGCGCATGCGCCGGCACAGTCCGCGCCGCCCGGCCCGGCAGCGGGCGCAGCCGCCGCACGGCACCATGGTCTGACCGGCCACCCGGTCGCCCGGCCGCCAGCCGGTGCCCGGATCGGCGCTGACCACCCGGCCGCACCACTCGTGGCCGAAGATCAGCGGGGTGGCCGCCCGGCCGTCGGCGAGGTAGCTCGACGTGCCGTGGAACAGCTCCAGATCGGTCCCGCAGATCCCGACATGTCGCGGAGCCACCAGGACGGTGCCCGGCAGCGGCTCCGGCACCGGCACCGAGGCCGTTTCCAGACGTCCCGGGCCGACGATGGTGACCGCTTCCATCGAGCCGGACGGCCACCCGGCGGAAGGCTCGGTGCGGACCTCGCTGAGCAGCGACATCACAGCCTCGGCTTCCGGCCGGGCAGCCGTGCGCTGACCGGTTCGGGCAGCACGGCGATCCACAGCAGTTCCAGGCCGTCGTCACCGCCGCGCAGCCGGATCCGGCGCTCCTGCGGGGTGAGCACGGCGTCGCCGGCCGCGATCGGCCGGGGCCGGGGGCCGCCGTCGAAGAGCTCCCCGGCGCCGTCCACGACCAGCCAGACGCTCTCCAGGCCGGAGCGGCCGGTCAGTGCGAACTCGGTGCCGGGCGCCAGCCGCAGATGGTCGATGGACTCGCACTCGCTGTGCAGCATGCCGCGCCTGGCCAGGCAGCGCCAGTCGATGCGCTCGCCGGTCCGCGCCACGGTGCGGGAGCCCCGCGCGGTACGGGTGACGATCATCGTGCCGTCTCCGGGACGGCCAGGACGACGGCGAAGTACTCGATCCCGCCCGTACCGGCGGTGATCCACAGTTCCGTCTCCAGCGGCACCGTCACCGACACCCCGCTGGTCAGAGCCGCGGTGGTGGCGCCCGAGCGCGCGTCGCCGTCGCCGTCGAGGACGAAGAGCGTGGTCTCCGTACCGGGGCTGGAGAGCAGCCGTTGCTCGCCCGCCTCCAGCCGCACCCGCCGGATGCCGCGCACCGGCCCGCCGAGGACGCCGGCCGGGTCGACCTCGCCGGGCTGTTGAAGACCGATCACCTGTGCACGGCTCATCCCGCCTCACTCCCTTCGCTCAACACCGCTGCGGTGGCGGGTGTCGACATCTCCACGACCAGCCAGGCGAGGTCGTCCTCGCCGACGTTGCGCAGCCCGTGCGTCACCCCGGCGCCGGTCAGGATCAGGGACCCCGCCGTCACCCGGGTCGCCACGCCGTCGAGGAGGATCTCGCCGGTACCGGACAGCACGAAATAGATCTCCTCGGTACGGGTGTGCAGGTGTTCCCCGCTCACGCCGCCGGGCGGCAGGCACGCCCACTCGATCGCCTCCCAGCCGGCGGACAGCCCGGCCCGCCGGGCGAGGCACTTCCACCGGGACGCGCCCTCGGTGCCGTGCACCCCGTAGACCACCGACGGATCCGACACGTCGGCGACCACCACCCCGTCACGCATGGGCACGCTCCATCTCCCGTAGGTCCTCCAGCGCGCGGGCGAGCTCGCCGAGGGTGACGTCGTTGGCGAACGCGGCCGTGCCGATCCCGGCCGGCAGGGGCAGCCGTTGCAGCCCGTCCCGGTGCCGGATGGTGCTCTCCATGGCCTCCACCAGCAGCGGCCAGTCGACGGCGGGGTGGTCCACCGGGAGGTCGAGCGCGCGCATCAGCCGCAGGACGCGACCGCTCTCCTCCGGGCCGACCGAACCGCGCCGGGCGGCCAGCATGGTGAACAGGGCCATGTCGATCGCGACCGCCTCGCCGTGCAGCAGCTCGGGCAGGGCGACCATCTCGATGCTGGGGCTGATCGAGTGCCCGAAGTCGACGAGCCGGTCCAGCTGCTGCTCCTTGAGGTTGGGGGCCAGCTCGTGCAGCATCCCGGCGATCGCCCGGTCCAGGACCTCGTCCGCGGCCCGCCGGCCGGTCTCCGTCGTGCCCTGGAACCGCTCGTCGATCAGGAGCTGACCGTGCGTCTCCAGGAGGTCGAACAGGCGCGCGTCGGTGACCAGGGCGATCTTCAGGATCTCGGCGAGGCCGTTGCTGAGATGGCGGCGGTCCAGCGTCGCCAGGAACGACCGGTCCAGCAGTACGGCGGCCGGCGCGAAGTAGGTGCCGAGCCGGTTCTTGTGGGCACCGTGGTTGACGCCGGTCTTGACCCCGATCCCCGCATCGATCAGCCCGACCAGCGTGGTCGGCACCCGGACGTGGGGGGTGCCCCGGCGGTACAGGCTGGCGGCGAGACCGGCGATGTCCAGCAGGACCCCACCGCCGATCGCGATGATCGGCTCGCGCCGGCGGCTGATGCCGAAGTCGTCCAGCGCCGACACCAGCCGCAGGACCGCCCGCATCGTCTTGGTCTCCTCGGAGACCCGCAGCCGCAGGATGCGGTGCTGGACCTGGTTGCGGGTGAGGTAGTCGCGCACCCGGTCGCCGTAGTGGTCGGCCACCCGGTCGTCGATGACCACGAAGCGGCGCGCCGGGCCGCCTGAACCGCCGGCGGCGTCCAGCAGCGCGGGGTTCTCCGGGTCGAGCAGGCCGTCGGCGAGCTGGACCTCGTAGGCGAACTCGTCCGGAGCCGTCACCGACCAGCTCCGCACCTGATACACCGGGGTGTCGCGCCCGTTGCGGCCCGCCACCAGCCTCTCGGACGCCACGACGGAACCGCTGCTGCCCGTCACGGTGATCGGTCCTGGGTCATTCATCGCCTCTCCCGTATATGCCCCGTGGTGATGCTCCGAGTCTCGGTTCGCATTGCTGGCCCAACAAGATCACCGTCTATTCTGTTCGGGGATCGGTTCGGGTGGCCGTACCGTTTCCCGGCCTTTCGAAAGAATGGGAATCGCTTGTCCTCACCAATGCAGGACGCTGATCCCGGTCGCCATTCCGCCACCGAAGCCGGCGAGCAGCACCACGTCACCGGCTCGCAGCCGGCCGGACCGGTTGGCGTGGTCGAGCGTGATGGGGATCGAGGCGGCGCCGGTGTTGCCGTAGCGCTCGACGGTGCGGTGCAGCACCGCCCGTGGCAGGTCCAGGTGCGGCAGCAGGCTGTCGAGCATCCGCCCGTTGGCCTGGTGCGGGACGACGTGATCGATGTCGTCCGGGGACAGCCCCGCGTCCTTGAGGAACCCGGCGACCGCGGGCGGCAGGTGGTTCTCGACGAACTCGCGCACCGCCCGGCCCTGCATGGTGAAGTGCTGGAGGCCGGCGGCGAGGGCCTCGGTGGTCAGCGGGGTACGGCTGCCGCCGCCGGGCACCCGGATGAGATCCGCGTACTCGCCGAAGCTGGCCAGCTGGTCGGCCACCATGCCCCGCTCCGGCGGGACGTCGCCGAGGACCACGGCTCCGGCCCCGTCGCCGAAGAGTGTGCTGGTACGCCGGTCGGTGCGGTTGAGGATGCGCGAGTAGACGTCCGCACCGATCACCAGGGCCCGGCCGCCGGCGGTCTGTGCCAGGAAGCGCTGCGCCACCGAGAGCGCGAAGACGAACCCGCTGCACACGGCGTTGATGTCGAAGGCGGCGGCACCGGTGGCGCCGAGCGCGCCCTGCACCAGCGAGGCGGTCGACGGCTGGGGGTAGTCCGGCGTCGAGGTGGCGACGATGATCAGCTGGAGGTCCCCGGCACGCACCGCCGCCTCCTCCAGCGCCCGGCGGGCCGCGGCGATCGCCAGGTCGGACGTCGCCTGGTCGGGTGCGGCCCGGCGGCGGCTGAGGATGCCGGTCCGTTCGCTGATCCACGCGGCGTCCACTCCGGCCGGTCCGGCGACCTCGTCGTTGCCGATCTCGGTCTCCGGCAGGTAGGAGCCGGTCGCCAGGATCCCGATCGATACCCGGCCCGGCAGCCGGACGGTCGTGCCGTGCCGGGGCGTCATGTGCTCTGCCGACAGGATTCCCATGTCTCCCCCTTGTCGCGGTCGTACGGTGTCCGGGTCCTCGGGTGCAACGGCGCCACCGGGGTAACCTGGGCGGGTGGATGCCGGTCATGACGAGTGCGAGAGCGTCAGCGACGCCCTGACGCAGGTCTTCGCCGTGCTCGGCAAGCGGTGGAACGGCTTGATCCTGGCGATCCTGCTCGGCGGCCCCGCCCGGTTCGGGCAGCTTCGCCAGGCGGTTCCCGGCATCGGCGAGCGCATGCTGGCCGCCCGGCTCGCCGAGTTGACGGAGTCCGGCCTGGTGGTGCGTGAGGTGCTGGAGGGCCCGCCGCTCGGCGTTCAGTACCGGTTGACCGCCAAAGGCGCGGCGCTGCGGCCGGCGTTGCAGGAGCTCGACCGCTGGGCCCACGACCACTTCATCGATCAGCCGGAGCAGGCGCCCGCCCGCTCCTGACGAAGGCGCCCGGTCACCGCTGCTCGTAGAGGCGCTTGTGGCCGGCGATCCCGGCCAGGCGGTAGGGGCCGGTGGTCTCCCTCGGCACGGGGTGGTTCCCGCCGTCGACCGGGAAGGAATGGTCATGGATCTCCCGGTACTTGGCGTAGCCGATCTCCTGCCGCCGGTCGATCGCCTCCCGGTGCATGTCGGTACGCAGGTGTGAGCGGTACCCCGGCACCACCGTGCCGGCGAAGAACTCGGCGACGCTGCCGGAGCCGTAGCTGAGGAAACCGACGGTCCGGTCGGTCAGGTCGTCGGCGTTGTCGAGCAGCGAGGCGAGCGCGAGGTACACCGACGCGGTGTAGCTGTTGCCGATGACGGCGTTGTAGCCGGTCGTCTGGCCGATGGCCCGGGTGATCTCGCCGTCGTCGACGTCGTACCCGCAGTGGTCGAGCAGGTGCCGGTGTGCCTTGTAGGCCATCTTCGTGAACGGCTGGTGGTAGCAGAACGCGGTGAACTCGTCGAGCGAGCGGCCCCCTCGCTCGGTGTAGTCCTTCCACGCGCCCTCCACCGCCTGGAGGTAGGCGGAGATGGACTCCTGCCCGTCGACCAGGGCGGTGGTGCGGTAGTTCGGGCGCCAGAAGTCCATGATGTCGGCGGTGAACATGCCCGAGGGGTTCTCGATCCGCATCAGCGCGGGCTCCGCGCTGACCAGCATGGCCACCGCGGCGGCCCCCTGGGTGGCCTCGCCGGGCGTGCCCCGCTCGTACTTCGAGACGTCACTGGCGATCACCAGGACCTGCTCGGAACGGTCCCGGTGGACCAGTCCGAGCGCGAACTGGAGCGCGGCGGTGCCGCTGTAGCAGGCCTGCTTGAGCTCGACGACCCGGGCGCCGGCCGGCAGGCCCAGCAGCGAGTGGACATAGATGCCGGCGGCCTTCGCCTGGTCGATGGACGACTCCGTGGCGAACAGGACCGTCCGGATCTGGTCGGCGCCGTGCCGGGCGACGACGGGCGCGGCCGCCGCGGCCGCCATCGTCACGATGTCCTCGTCGACGGCGGGCACGCTCATCGACCGCTGGCCGATGCCCTTGTGGTACTTGGCGACGTCGGCGCCGTTCTCGGCGGCCAGCGTCTCGTGCGTCAGAACGTACTGGCCGGTCGCTGCCGAGAAGTCGTGCAGGCCGATGGCGAAATCCGCGGACATCGCTACTCTCCGATCTTGGCGGTCTTGGTGTCGCGCTCCAACCGGACGTGCGCCTGCATCAGCTCACCCGGGTTGGTCTGCGCCGCGAGCAGGGACAGTTCCCCGCACAGCACGGTGGCCGCGGTGATCACCGCGAGCCGGCGGGCGTTCTCACCGGGCTCGCGCGCCTCCCGGCAGCCCAGCCGGGCCAGGTTCTCCTCGACGAAGTCGAGTCCCTTGCCGTTGCCGACGGTGCCGAGGATCAGGTTCGGCAGGGTGCAGGAGAAGTAGAGGTCGCCGTCCCGGTCCTCGGCCACCGTCACGCCCTGCGAGCCCTCGATGATGTTGGCGGCGTCCTGCCCGGTCGCCAGATAGATCCCGAGCAGCATGTTCGCGTAGTGCGCGTTGGCCGAGCGGATACCACCGGCGAGCAGCGTGCCGATCAGGTTCTTCTGCACGTTGAGCTCGGCGATCGCGGCGGCCGTCGTGTGCAGGTTGTCGCGGACGATGTCGCGCGGGATCGTCAGTTCGGTGATGACGTTCTTGCCGCGGCCGAGGATGCCGTTGACCGCGGTCGCCTTCTTGTCGGTGCAGTAGTTTCCCGAGATCGATCCGTACGAAATCCCCGGAATCGTCTTGAGGATGTGCGCGAGGAGCGCGTCGGCGGCCAGCGTCGCCATGTTGTGCCCGGACGCGTCGCCGGTGGTGAAGTCGAAGCGGAGATACAGCAGGTGCGCGGTGATCTCGTGGTGGAAGCCGATCAGCTCGACGAACCGGCCGCAGGTGCGCACGATCTCCCGCAGCTCGTCGAGCCGGGCGTCGACCTCCAGCGCCGCCAGGTAGGCGGTCTGCGCGTCCTCCGCCCGGACCAGCACCGAACGGGTCATGCGCTCGTCGACGAGGGTGGTGACGATGCCCGGCCCGACCAGCCGGGAGATCTTCGCGCCCCGGCCGACCGAGGGCCACAGCGGCGACTCGTAGGTGGCGAGCGGGACCTCCGTCTCGATGTCTCCCACGTTCCCGGTGATGCGCAGCGGGCCCACCCACCGCAGGGGAACACTGGCGGTCAATGTCGTGTCGCTCATCGCGTACCTCCGATCGGCTCCGAGTCGCCACGGTGCGACCGGGAGCGTGTAGCGAGCCGGCGGATGTCGATGTCCCGGTCGGCGCAGAAGTCGCGCAGGCCGTCGCTGATCAGCACATCGCACCGGGTCAGTTCCGCCGGGTTCCGCGCGCCCAGCGCGGTCATCAGGGATCTCAGCTGATCGAGCCATCCGGAGATCAGCGCGATCAGGGCGGGCGGGCCGCCGTCGAGCACGGTGGTGAGGAACAGGCCGGACGCTCCGACGGCGGAGGCGCCGAGCGCCAGGGCGCGTACCACGTCGAGCGGGTGGCGTACCCCGCCCGAGCCGAGCACCGGGATGCCGGCGCCCTGGGCGTCCAGCAGGCAGGCGGGGGTGGACTGTCCCCACCCGTTGAGGAAGGAGTAGTCGGCCCGGTCCCGCCGGTCGTTCTCGATCCGCGCGAAGTTCGTGCCGCCGCTGCCCGCGACGTCGGCCACCGTCACGCCGAGATCCCGCAACCGGTCCAGGGTCTCGCGGCTGAGCCCGAAGCCGACCTCCTTGACGATCACCGGTACGCCGGCGCCGGCCACGATCCTCCCGATCTGCGGCCCCCACGACGAGAACGCGCGGTCGCCCTCCGGCATCACCGTCTCCTGGATGGAGTTCAGGTGGATCTGGAGTGCGTCGGCCTCCATCAGGTCGATCGCCCGGCGCGCCCTGTCGACGGTGGCGTTGGCGTTGACGTTCGCGATGATGAACCCCTTCGGGTTCTCCCGGCGCATCACGCTGAACGTGTCCGCCACCGCGTCGTCGGCGAAGTACGCGCTCATCGACCCGGTGGCGATGGGCACCCCGGTCTCCTGGGCGGCGATCGCGAGATCCCGGTTGATGAGGCCGGTCTTGGCGCTGCCGCCGGTCATCGCGTTGATGTACAGCGGGACCGGCCACTCGATGCCGCCGAACCGGGTGGTCAGCGAGACGTCGGTACGGTCGATGCCGGCCAGCGCGTGGTGGACGAAGGACACGTCGTCGAACTGGTTGTGCCCGTCGGGGCGGCGCTGCTGCTCGGCGGCGAAACGGACGTGGTCGTCCTTCCGGTTGGCGATCATTCTGGGCTTCCCTTCGTGGGCTGGACATGGATCGGCATGGGCAGCACCCCGGCGGCGACCCATTCCTTCCGCAGCTGTGAGATCTCCCGTTTGGCGGTGGCGTCCAGCAGGGCGATGCCGCAGTCGCCACCGCCGGCGCCCGACGGTTTGGCCGCTCCACCGACGGCGTCGGCGGCGTCGCACAGCGCCGTGAGCCGGGGGGTGAAGATGCCCAGCCGGACCTCGTCGTCCAGTTCGGCGAGCACCCGGCGGGCGCCCCGGATGTGCTCCAGCAGCTCCCGGTCGTCACCCCGGTCCAGGGCCCCGATCGCGGCCCGTACGCACTCGTCGCTGCGCGCCAGGAAGCCACGTTGCGCCGCGCTGCCCCGCCAGCGCCCCGAGCCCAGGCGCTGGGCCAGGGAGAACGTGCTGGCGGGCTGGCCCGTCCAGCCCACCTCCAGGGCCAGTCCCCGCGGCGGTTCCAGCCGGCGGACCGAGAAACCCGGCCACGGGCTGCGCAGCATCTCCCCGACACCGCGCCGGCCGGCCATGTCGAGGACGACGGCCCGGTCCGGCGCGTGGTACGCCAGCCACCCGCCCCACACGCTGGCGGCCAGGTCACCCCCGGACGAGCCGGCGTCGTGCCGTGCCGTCGCCAGCATCGCCAGCCGGTACCGCTGTTCGGGGGACAGCTCCACGCCGCAGTACGACGCCACCGCCGTCACCACCGCCACCGTGACCGCGCCGCTCGAACCCAGGCCGAACTTGGTGCCGTCGCGGTGCAGGCGGCTGCGGATCGACAGGTGCACGGCGGGCATCCGCGACCCGCGTTCGGCCAGCAGTTCGCCGACCACACCGATCGCCGACAGCACGTGGCCGAGCCCTTCGGATTTCTGCCCCGTGTCCGCGCCGGCCACCACGAGGTCGCCACCGCGCCGCTCCAGTCGCGTCTCGGCCGGGTTCAGATCGGAGTCGATCACGACGTCGGCGCCGTCCGGTGTGGACACGGTGACGCTCACCTGCCGGTCGACGGCGATCAGGATCGCCGGATGGCCCGGTTCCATCACCGCGTACTCGCCCGCGACGAACAGCTTTCCCGGCGCGTCCGAGCGGACCGGGGGCGGGCCGCTCACCGCCCGGCCTCCGTCCGCAGCACGGCGGCCGGCCCCGGACCGGCGGTGAGCACCGAGCAGTCCGGTACGGCGGCGCGCACCGCGTCGGCCACCCGGCCGGCGTCCGCCCGGTGGCAGAGCACCTTGACGTTCGGTCCGGCGTCCATGGTCGCGTAGGCCGCGACGCCGTCCGCCCGCAGTCGCAGGACGCTGTCGAGCACGGTCACGGTGTCCGCGGACAGGTATCGCACCGCGGGGCGTGCGGCCAGCATCGTGGCGTGCATGCCGAGCGCGTTGCGCTCGGCGATCTCCCCCACCGCCGCCAGATCGCCGCGGTGCAGCGCGCCCCGCATCTCGGCCAGGTCGATCTTGCTGGACGCCGCCCAGGACTGGTAGAGCGGTGACGTGGCGACGGTACGCCGCATCGCCTCCCGGCTGGACACGGCCTTGGGACCCGCGTTGACCAGCGCGATCACCAGTGCCGGGTCCAGGCCGGTGACGGGCACCGGCTCGGCGAAGGCACTCCGGTCGGCGGCCTCACCGCCACCCTGACCGGCGTGGCAGATCGCGAAGCCGCCGAAGATCGACCGGGAGGCCGACGCCGAGCCCCGCCGTGCCAGCCGGGAGAGAGCGGTGGGATCGGGATCGAGACCGTACGCGGCGGCGCCCGCCACGGCGAGCGCGGCGAACCCGCTCGCCGAGGAGGCGAGCCCGGCCCCGGTGGGTACGACGTTGCGGGTGTCGACGACGGCCCGCTCGTCGCGCCCGGCCATCGCCCGCAGCAGGTCCAGGAAGGTGACGACGCGCTGCCGGAAGTCGCCCTCGGCCGGTGCGCCGTCGAGCGTGACCTGATCGGTCCGCTCCCCCGGGCCGAGCCGGACGGTGGTGACGGTGGGGAGGATGTCCAGGGTCATCGACAGGCTGTCGACGTACGGGATCATCAGGCGCTCGTCGCTCTTGCCCCAGTACTTGATCAGCGCGATGTTCGGATGGGCCACCGCGGTCGCGGCAGCGGCTTTCAACTGATTTTCAACGGTCATGACTGGCGAACCCTCCCCACCGGTACGACCCAGGTCCTCACCGCGCCGGCCGCCTCGATGCCGTGCGCGACCGCTTCCGCCCGGCCCGGGTCGCCGGCCAGCGCGATCATGCAGCCGCCCAGCCCACCGCCGGTGATCTTGGCGCCCAGGCCACCGGCGGCCAGCGCCGCCTCGACCATCGCGTCGATCGGCGCCGTGCTGATCCCGAGATCACGGAGCAGCCGGTGGTTCTCGGTCATGTGGGCGCCGAACCCGGTGAGCCGGCCGGCCTCGAGATCGCGCAGTGCCGCGACGGTCAGGTCCGACACCCGGCGTACGAATGCTTCTTTGATCTGTTCGTCCTGTTCGAACCGGTGCCGCAACAGCTCCACCGCCTCCTTGGTGCTGCCCCCGGCGCCGCTGTCCGCGACCACGAAGACGCCGTCGGCGGGCCGCGGCCCGGACATGGTGATCGGCAGCTCCCGGGCGCTGCCGCCGCGGAAGAGCAGCGGGGCCGTCGCCCCGGTGGCGAGCGCGTCGATGCCGCTCGCCCGGCCGTGCGCCACCGTCTCCGACGCCTGCACGAGGTCGTAGACCGCGCCGGCGTCGAGCGGGCGGCCGAAGGCGTCCGCCAGGGCGAGCACCGCCGCCCGGGCGCACGCGGCGCTGGAGCCGAGCCCACGGCCCTGCGGGATGCCGGAGTCGATGAGCACGTCGGCGCACATCCGCCCGGTGACGGCGGCCCTCTCCCTGAACTTCTCCACCAGGTACCGCAGGCCGTCGGTGACCAGTGGCGTCACCGGTGCGGGATGCTGCCCGGCGATCGCGAAGGAGATCTTGTCGGCGCCGTCGCCCGGGCACGCGAACCGTGTCGCGTGCACCGTCACGGTCAGCTCCGGCATCGGCATGACCAGCGCCGGAGCGCCGTACACGACGGCGTGCTCGCCGAGCAGGATGGCTTTGGCGTGCGCGCGGCCGACACCGGGGCGGCCGGCGTCGGCGCCCGTGCCACCGCGGCCGGGAAAGGTGACCAGATCCGTCGACGACATCACAGGGCCCGCTGCGTCACCTTGATCGCCATTTCGGCGAGCTGATGTTTCGCGGGACTCGTGGCACTGCTCGCCTCCAGCACGGCCACCGCCTCGTCGGTGCGCAGCGTGATCTGCCGTTCGGTGTGCTCGACGGCGCCGACGTCGACGAGGACGGCGCGGATCCGGGCGAGGTCCGCCTCGGAGATGTCGGTGCCGACGCTCGCCCGCAGGAAGGCCGCGGCCTCCGGGTCCTGTTCGTCGGCCAGCTTCAGCGCGGTCGCGAGCAGCACCGTCCGCTTGCCCTCGCGCAGGTCGTCACCGGACGGTTTGCCGGTCACCTCCGGATCGCCGAAGACACCGAGCAGGTCGTCGCGGAGCTGGAACGCGATCCCCAGACCGGCGCCGAAACTCCGGTACGCCGCGATGAGATCGGGCGAGGCGCCGGCGATGGCCGCCCCGAACTGCAACGGACGTTCCACCGTGTACGACGCCGTCTTGTACCGGTTCACCCGCAGCGCCGCGTCGACGTCCTCGTCGTCGCGGGCCTGGCTGATCAGGTCGAGCAGCTGGCCGTACATCACCTCGGAACGCACCGCGGACCACACCGGCGACACCCGGGCCTGCGCGTCGGCCGGCAGCCCGGACCCCCGGACCAGGACGTCGGCCCAGATCAGGGCCAGATCGCCGATCAGGATGGCGGTGCCGGTGCCGAAGATCTGCGAGTCACCGGAGAAACGGCTCGCCCGGTGCCGTTCGGCGTACGTGATGTGCGCGGCGGGATGCCCCCGGCGGGTCCGGGACGCGTCGATGATGTCGTCGTGGATCAGGCCGGCCGCGTGCAGCAGCTCGAAACCGGAACAGGCGCTCAGCACCGCCTCGGCGCCCGGGCCCTCCGGGTCCCCGCCCGCACCGATCCAGCCCAGCCAGGCGAAGGTCGGCCGGATGCGCTTGCCGCCGCGCAGCACGAAACTCTCCAGATCGCCGACCATCACCGCGAAGTCCGGTCCGAGCGCGGCGGCCTCGGCACGGCGTTCGATGAAGAAGTTCCTGATCGCGACATCGACGGCGGCCGTGGCGGCGGCCACTTCGAGATAGGTGGCGGTCATGTTCTCATCTCCCGATTGCGGACTCCCATGAATCCGGGTTGTTGCCCCGAGTCTTTTAGCCGTGCTCGGCGAGCGTCAATGCGGAAATGAGTTTTGTACGGGGTTCGGTTCGGTGCGGGTACGGCCCGATGGCACCCGGCAGTAAATTGCTATTGGCGGTCCACCGGCACCGCTCCTACCCTGGCCCGGGCGCATTCGGCGCCGCATCAATGGATTCATCTGCCGCAGGCCGCGCGAAAAGTGCGGGGCTGCCGCACGCCTACGGGGAGGAAATGACATGAGGTACGCCAAGAGTTGGCGAAGAATTACGGCATCAGGGGTGGCCGCACTGATCGTGCTCGCACCGGTGCGCGGTTCCGCCGCGGGAGAGAGCTCCGCCGATCCGTTCAAGAGGATCGCCTGCACGGCCGGCGCCGCACCGACCGCGGTGCCCGCCGATCCCGCTTTCCCGACATTCCCGAAACTGCCCGGCGACCTGGCCGCCCACCCCGGGATCGGCTGGGAGGGCTGGTATTTCGTCGGCCACCTGTGCGCGGGCCCGCACCAGTTCGCCTACCAGGTGGCGTTCACCGTCGGTAAGAACACCGCGGAGACCAACATCGCCGTCACCGACCTGAACACCGGCGCCTTCCACCAGAAGTGGAGCAGCTTTCCGCTGGACCAGGTCAGCGCCTCCGGGTCGGAGATCGCGGTGCAGATGCCGACCGGGTCGCTGACCGGCACACTCGACGCGCTGTCACTGCGCGGAGTCCTGCCGAACGCCGACATCGACCTCGGCCTCCGGGCCACCGGGCCGGCGCTGTACTTCGGCGGCACCGGGCTCATCCCGCTGTGGGGCACGACCACCTACAACATCGAGCTGCCGTACCTCGCCGCCGCCGGGACACTCACCGTGGACGGAACGAAATACCCGGTGACCGGTACGGCGTGGATGGACCACCAGTACTTCGCCGGCGACTTCTCCAAGTTCAAGAAGTGGACGTGGATGGCCGTCACCCTGGACAACGGGGACCGGATCGCGCTGCTGGACAACTACTCCACCGTCGACGAGGACCACGCCGCGACCGTGCTGCACCCCGACGGCCGCATCGAGGTCGCCGAACTGGTGCCGCTCGCCGAGGACGCGGGCGCCTTCTGGACGAGCCCGGTGACCGGGAAGCGGTTCCCGACCCGATGGGTGGTGCGCATCCCGTCGATCGACACCAGTCTCGTGGTGGACGCGCGTCCCCGGGCGCAGGAGATCGTGCGCACCAGTGCCGCGTCCGGGGTGTACGAGGGGGCGGCCACCGCGACCGGGACGTACCGTGGCCGGCCGGCGCGCGCCCTGGTGCACGTCGAGATGCTGGGCGACTGGCGGTAGCCCGCGGAGCCGGCCGGGCCGTCGCGGCCCGGCCGGCTCCGGCTCACCACCGCACGAGCATCGCGGCGGGCCGGGGGAAGGCCGGAGTGGTCCAGGTCAGCGGGTCGTCCGGGTTCACCAGGGACAGGGTCGGCAGCCGCTCGGTGAGGGTGGCCAGCAGGATCTGCATCTCCGCCCGGGCGAGCTGGGCGCCGAGACAGTAGTGGATACCGGCGCCGAAGGAGATGTGCGGGTTGTCCTGCCGGTCGAGGACGAGCCGGTCCGCGTCGGGGAAGACGGCGCCGTCACGGTTGGCCGATCCGAACGCCGGCACCACCGCGTCGCCCTTGCGGATGAGCACACCGGACAGCTCCACGTCCTCCAGCGCGATCCGCATCGCGCCCAGCCCGTTGGCCACCTGGCTGTAGCGCAGCAGCTCCTCCAGCGCCCGGTCCAGCACGTCGCCCGGCGCGCCCACCAGCGAACGGTAGCTCTCCGGCCGGCGCAGCAGATGGAACAGCGCCTGGCTGATCGCGCTCGCCGTGGTGTGGTAGCCGGCCATCAGCAGCGTGAGCGCGAAGACCCGCAACTCCTCGGCGGACAGCCGGTCGTCCGCCTCGTGCGCGGCCAGCAGGGCGGTGAGCAGGTCATCGGCCGGCGTACGGCGCTTGCTGTCGATCAGCGCGTCGAGGTAGCCGAACAGCTGGACGGCCGCCTCCTTCACCGCGTCCGGGCCGCCCGCCGAGCCGGAGAGGCCGACGACCGCGTCGCCCCAGATCCGGAACTGCTCACGGTCCTGGAACGGCACCCCCAGCAACTCGCAGATGACCTTGATCGGCAGCGGCATGGCCACCGCGGCGACCACATCGGCCTCCGGCGGCCCCGCGGTCATCGCCGCGATCAGCTCCTCGGTCACCTGCCGCATGTACGGCCGGAGGCTCTCCACCCGCCGGGCACTGAACGCCTTCACCACCAGCTTGCGCAGCCGGGTGTGCTCCGGCGCGTCCATCACCACGATGGACCTGAGCTCCTGGAAGATCGGCAGAAGGCGCGGCGCACCGGGCTCGGTGACCGCCTGCTTGCTGAACCGCGCATCGGTGCAGACCGCCCGGACGTCGTCGTAGCGGGTGACCACCCAGCCCGCGTGCCCGGTCGGCAGCAGCACGGGCGAGACGGGCTCCGTGTTCCGCAGTTCCGCATATCGTGGGGCGGGCTCCGCCGGCAACGCCGTGGGGAACGGGAACCGCTGAATCTCCTGTGTTTCGGGCACAGACACCTCCTTGTCGATCACCTCACGTTAGGTAGACGCGCACGGACCGAACAATGACAAGAAGATGCTCCATGGCAGCACCCGCCGGGCGGCCACGTAGCAGATCCTTGCCGCCCACGAAGGATCTCTAGCGGCCGGCGCTGTTCTCCCGGTCGGCGACGGCCCCGGCCGGCGGCCGGAACGGGAGGCGGGTGTCGAGCAGCCGCAGCACCGCCCCGAGCAGGACCGCGATCAGCACGACCACGCCCAGATTGATCAGCACGGCCGGGTAGCCGAGCACGGTCACATCGGAGAACGGGTACGGGTACCAGTCGGTGGCGGCGCCGTGGGCCAGGGTGTAGGTGATCCACAGCAGGGGCCACAGGGCCGCCCACGCCATGGTGCGGGCGTCGATGCGCTGGTGCGGGCCGAACAGGAGCCAGCCGAGCAGGGCCGCCCACGGGGCGATGTAGTGGAAGCCCAGATTGGACAGGTAGGCGGCGCCGTGCAGTTCGACCTGGCCGGCCAGGATCGTGCCGTAGACGATGCCGGTGATCACGATGCCGAGCATGGCGTCGAGGCGGATCACCCGCCACACCCGGCCGTCGCGGCGCGGGTCCACGGCGAGGGCCGTCACGGCGATCAGCAGAAGCAGGTTGCTCTGGATGGTGAAGTAGCTGAACAGGCGCTCGAAGCGGGTGAACGCCGGCTCGTACACGGGCGGCCCGGCGTGCGGGGCGGTGTCGGTGGCGGTCAGCACGATCTGGGTGACCAGCGACGCGAACACGATCACGGCGAGGGCGCCGTGCCAGACCCGGGACCTCATGACTTCCCCACCCCTCACCGAACTCGCCGCGGAAGGGTAACGCGGGTGGTCACGCTTTCGGTAGGCGTACCTCGACCCGGAGACCGGGGTGATTGTCGCCGAGGGTGACCGAACCGCGATGCCGGCGGACCAGCTCGCGGACGATGGCGAGGCCGAGGCCGGAGCCGCCCGCGTCGCGGGCCCGGGCGTCGTCGAGGCGGGTGAAGCGCTGGAACACCCGCTCCCGGTCGTGTTCCGGGATGCCGGGGCCGTCGTCGGTGACCACGATGAGCAGGTGCCCGCCGCCGGCCGAGACACTGACCGTCACCTTCTCGCGTTTGTGCCGCTCCGCGTTGTCCAGCAGGTTGGTCACCACCCGGGCCAGCGCGTCCGGCTCGGCGAGCGTGGGCAGCGGCGTGCCCGGATCCCGGTATTCCACATCGGGGTAGCGCAGCGCCGCCTCGCCGACGAACTGGGCGAGATCGATCTCCTCGAGACGGGTGGCGGGCACGCCCTCGTCCGAGCGGGCCAGCAGCAGCAGGTCGTCGACCAGGCGGGACAGTCGCTGCACGTCGGCCAGAAGATCATCGGTGAGCGCCGGCCAGTCGGTGTCGTCCGGCAGGTGCTGCGCGACCTCCAGTTCGGTACGGATGTTGGTGAGCGGGCTGCGCAGCTCGTGCGCGGCGTCGGCGACGAACGCGCGCTGCCGTGCGCGGGCCGCGTCGAGCCGGTGCAGCATGTCGTTGAGCGTCACGGCCAGCCGGTGGACCTCGTCGCGGGAGTCCGGCACCGGCAGCCGGCCGGCCCGGGTGCCGCCGGTGATCTCCTCGGCGCCGGCCCGCAGCGCGTCGACCGGCCGCAGCGCCGCGCCGAGCGCCCGCCACAGGCCGGCCGCCAGCAACGCGGCCAGCAGCGGGAACAGGATCAGCAGGGTGATCCGCAGGATGTGCAGGTTCTGCGTCACGTGGTCGATGGAACGGGCCACCAGGATGCGGACGGGCGCGGTCGGCGGGCCGGCGGTGAGCTGAACGACACGGGCCTCGCCCTGGTCGTGAATCAGGTAGCCAGGGATCTGCCGGCCCTCGCCGTCGCGCAGGTGGGCGAGCTCCGCGGCGCCGAGCATGGGGGTGAGGTCGTCGGCGGTGGCCGACGACGCCAGCACCCTGTTGTCGTCGTCGATGACCTGCACCTGGACGCCCGGGGTGACCGGGATCGGGTTCGGCAGCGCGCCCTGGTCCACGAGCGCGGCCACGCCGCGGGCGGTGGCCATCGCCTCGCTCTGCACCGAGCGGACCTGGGCATATCCCAGGACCGCGATCAGCAGGACGGCGCCGGCGGACAGGCCGAAGACGAGGCCGGCGAGGGAGACGAGCAGCAGCCGTGCCCGCAGGCTCAGCTCCTTGACGCGTTGCATCGTCTACTCGACTGTCGCCAGCCGGTAGCCGGCGCCGCGGACCGTCTCCAGCCGCTCCCGGCCGATCTTGCGGCGCAGGTAGCCGACGTAGACCTCGACCGCGTTCGGCGCGGTCTCGAGCGCGGCATCCCACACATGGTCGAGCAGCTCGGTCTTGGAGACGACCTGGCCGGGATGGCGCATCAGGTACTCCAGCAGGGCGAACTCGCGGGCTGTCAGGGTCACCTCGTCGCCGCGGACCAGGACCCGGCGTTCCGCCGGATCCAACTCGACATCACCGAACGCGAGCACGACGGGACGGGCCTGGGCGCCGCGGCGCAGCAGGGCGCGGAGACGGGCCAACAGCACGACGTACGAGAAAGGCTTGGTCAGGTAGTCGTCGGCGCCGCAGTCGAGGCCGTCGGCCTGGTCGTACTCCCCGTCCTTGGCGCTCAGCATGAGCACCGGCAGCCAGTGCCGCTCGGCGCGCAGCTGGCGCACCACCCGGTAGCCGGAGAGGCGGGGCAGCATCACGTCCAGGATCATCGCGTCGTACCCACCATGGCGGGCCATCTCGAGACCGTCCTGGCCGTCGGCGGCGATGTCCACCGCGAAGCCCTCGGCCTGCAGGCCACGCCGTAGCGCGGCGGCCAACCGCGCCTCGTCCTCCACCACCAGCAACCGCACCCCCACACCTTGGCATGCCGGGGCACGCGATTGTCAGGGACTCTCAGCGACCTCTCAGCGGCTCGGCGGTGGCCCACCCGGCCCGCCCGGCCCTCCGCTGGGCGGTGGGCCACCCGGTGGCGCTCCGGACGGGGCGCCGTCGCCGGTGAGCCGGCCGCCGGTCGGGGTGGTCGTGGTGTCCACGCCGGCCTCGAGGGTGACCGTGTACCCGCTCATCGCGTCGCCGGTCACGGTGGCCAGCTGGAGCGCGCCGGAATCGTCGCCGAACACGTTGTCGGTGTCCAGCGAGACCTGGGCGAGATTGGTGACCGAGGCCTCGTACCCGGTCTGGGTGTATGCCTCCTCGCAGATGTTCTCCGGAAGCGCGACCTGCGACGTGGCGATGGCGTTCGAGGCATCGGAGATGCTCGCCTGGTCGGGGTAGACCTCGAAGTGAATGTGTGGCCACCGGCCGGTGTAGCAGGCCGGGAAGATGCTGGTGAAGGTCACCTCGCCACCGTCGTCGGCGATCTGGACGCCGCGCAGGTAGTTCTCGCCGGTGATGCCCTCGGAGTAGAGCGAGTAGCGGCCGGACCGGTCGCAGTGCCAGACGTAGACGGCCACGCCGGCGAAGGGGGCGCCGCCGCCGGCCAGATCCTGGACGGCCAGGGTGAGGGTCATCGGGATGCCCTCGGCACGGGTGGTCGAGCTGCCGAAGCTGGACCGGATGTCGCTGCGGACCACGCCGCTCCGGGTCAGCACGTCGGGCCCGTTCGAGCCGTCGCCCGGGTAGGGCCCGGCGGTCTCGTCGGGGATCTCGCCGATCACCGTGTCGGTCTCGGTGCTCGGCGTCTCCTCGTCGTCGCCGCAGCCGCCGAGCCCGAGGGCGACCGCGCCCAGCCCGAGGACGCGCAGCGCCTGACGGCGGCGCATGGTGGCCAGGTCGAAGGCCAGACCCTGGTGGAGAATGTCCTCGTCGGGCCGGGGCAGTGGACGCCCCCGATAGGAAGCCATGAATTCCCCCTATGTCTCATATAACGCTATATCGGCGTCGAACCCCTAGGGGAGCTTCTCAGCGGGATCACAGCGGCCCCGATGCACGATTGCCCCAGAGATTCGGGAGGTGGACATCGTGTCCGTGTTGAGGTCCAGGCCGGCGCTGCGCTGGCTGGTCCCGTCGGCTGCGGCGGTGGCGGTCATCGGGGGCGGCGCAGCGGCCGGGACGATCGTGGCGAACGCCGACCCGGCACTGCCGGAGCGCAGTGCCGCACAGTTGCTCGTCGACCTGCAGAGCGCCGATCCGCAAGGTCTGTCCGGCACCCTGGTGCAGAGCGCCGACCTGGGGCTTCCGGGCATCGCGGGGCTGCTCGGCAACGTCTCCGGCGGTGGCGGCAACCTGACCAGCCTGATCGCCGGGAGCAACACCGCCCGCGTCTGGTACGCGGGAGAGGACAAGGCACGGTTCGCGCTGCTCGGCACGAGCGGCGAGACCGACGTGATCCGCAACGGTTCCGACGTGTGGATCTGGAGCAGCAAGGACAACACCGGTACGCACGTGAAGCTCCCCGCCGACGTGGGCGGGAAGCCGGACAAGGCGCCGGCCGGGCTCCCGGCGACGCCGCAGGAGGCCGCCGAGGCCGCACTCGCCGCGATCGACGAGAGCACCAAGGTGGAGACGACCGGCGCCGCCGAGGTGGCCGGGCGGGACGCGTACGAGCTGGTGCTCAGCCCGCGGGACACCGCGTCGCTGGTCGGGCAGGTGCGCCTGGCGATCGACGCCGAGCAGCACATCCCGCTGCGGGTGGACGTCTACGCGAAGAACACCAGCAAGCCCGCGTTCCGGGTGGCGTTCGAGCAGATCACCTTCGAGGTTCCGGCGGACGACCAGTTCAGCTTCAACCCGCCGCCGGGTGCGAAGGTCAGTGAGGGTGGCATCGCCGACCACTCCGGCAAGGCGGTTCCGGGCGCTCCTGGTGTTCCGGCCAAGCCGTCCGTTCCCGGCGCTCCGGCCGGTTCTCCGGCCGGCGACGGCGTCAAGGTCATCGGCGAGGGCTGGACGACGATCGTGGTCGGGAAGGCGCCGGTGCTCGACGAACTGGAGGGCGCCAAGTCCTCTTCCTCCTCGCCTGAGGAAACTCAGGCGGGTCAGGTCGCCGAGCAGTTCCTCGGCACCCTGGAGAAGGTCGAGGGGTCCTGGGGCAAGGGCCGGTTGCTCCGCAGCTCGCTGTTCAGCGTGCTGCTGACCGACGACGGACGGGTGCTCGGCGGGCTGGTCTCGCCGGAGGCGCTGTACGCGGCGGCCGCCAAGTAGTCAGCTACACGCAGAACGCCCCGGTGCACGCTGCCGGGGCGTTCTTCCGTTTGCACCCGCCTACAGTTATAGAACTCTCGCCGCGTTCATGGCAGACTGGAGTGGCAAGAGTTCTAGAACTCTAGGAGATGGTGATGACCGTGCTCGAATCGATGGCCCCTCCCACCGGCGGCCGCTTCGGTGATTTCGGCGGGCGCTACGTGCCCGAGTCCCTCGTCCCGGCGTGCGCGGCGCTGGAGACGGCCTTCCGGGAGGCCTGGGCCGATGCCACCTTCCACGAGCGCCTCGCCGAGCTGCGCTCCGTCTACGCCGGGCGGCCCACCGCGCTGACCCCGGCCACCACGCTCTCCGCCGACCTGGGCATCACCCTGATGCTCAAGCGGGAGGATCTGGCACACACCGGGTCCCACAAGATCAACAACGTCCTCGGGCAGGCGCTGCTCGCCCAGCGGATGGGCAAGACCCGCCTGATCGCCGAGACCGGCGCCGGTCAGCACGGCGTGGCCACCGCGACCGCGGCCGCCCTGTTCGGCATGCGCGCGACCATCTACATGGGCGAGCGCGACATGGCCCGGCAGCGGCTCAACGTCTTCCGCATGGAGCTGCTCGGCGCCGAGGTCATCCCGGTCACCGCCGGCAGCCGCACGCTGAAGGACGCCACCAACGAGGCCATGCGCGGCTGGGTGGCCGCCGTCGAGGAGGCGCACTTCTGCCTCGGCTCGACGGCGGGCCCGCATCCGTACCCGTGGTTGGTCCGCCAGTTCCAGCGGGTGATCGGCGAGGAGGCCCGGGCCCAGGCCGCGGTTCAGCCCGATGTGGTGGTGGCCTGTGTGGGCGGCGGCTCCAACGCGGCCGGCACGTTCGCCGGGTTCGCCGACACCCGGGCGCGGCTGGTCGGTGTGGAGGCCGCCGGCGGGGCCGCCATGACCCACGGCCGGCCCGGCATCGTCCACGGCTACCGCTCGATGCTGCTCCAGGACGACCAGGGCCAGATCCTGGAGGCCGAGTCCATCTCCGCCGGACTGGACTACCCCGGCATCGGCCCCGAGCACGCCCATCTCGGCGCCACCGGCCGCGCGGAGTACGCGACCGTCACCGACGACGAGGCGGTCGCCGCGCTCGGCCGCCTGGCCCGCGCCGAGGGCATCATCTGCGCCCTGGAGTCGGCGCACGCGGTCGCCTGGGTGCTCCGCGCCGCCGGCACACCCGAGCTGCCGGCCGGCTCCACTGTGCTGCTCACCCTCTCCGGCCGCGGCGACAAGGACATGGCCACCCTGGCCGGCGTCACCGAGTGATCCCGCCGGCGTCGCATCCCGGTCGCCCCTCCCTCACGATCCGCCTCACTTTCGGGACGGCACTTCCCCGGTCGTCCCGGGCACGGGTTCGACCGCAACGCCGGTCGTCCCGGCTCGTCGCTGACGGGCGTTCTCCCCGGCCCCCGCCGCCCTGTGTTCGTCGCCCACTGATCAGGGCCGGCCCCGGCCGGCGGCTCATCCGCGAGACCCACATTCCCGCGCGGCACCGCCGCGTGCTTCCTCTACCGACTGGAGGTGCCGCATGAAGCGGCTCTACCCCTATCTGACCGGCGGCATCACCGAGGACTGGACCGACTACCTGCTCGCCTATCAGGAGGCCGGGGCCGATGCCATCGAGATCGGCCTGCCGTTCTCCGATCCGATGCTCGACGGCACGACCATTCAGCAGGCCTCCGACCGGGCGCTGCGCCGTGGCGCCACGGTCGACGCAATCCTGGCCGACCTGGCCGCCGTGCGCGACCGGATCACCGTTCCGCTGTTCGCGATGACCTATGCGAACCTGGTCTTCAGTGACGGTCCCGAGGTGTTCTGCCGGCGGCTGGCCGAGGCGGGCGTCTCCGGGCTGATCGTGCCGGACGTGCCGGTCGACGAGGCCGACGGTCTCTCCGCCGCGGCCGAGGCGGCCGGGGTCGACCTGGTCCTTCTGGCCGCCCCGGTCACCCCGCCGGAGCGGCTCGCCGAGATCGCCGCGCGCAGCCGGGGCTTCGTCTACGCGGTCAGCGTGCTGGGCACCACCGGCGAGCGGGACGAACTGGCCGGCACCGCCGCGCCGCTCGCCGCCCGGATCAAGGCGGTCACCGATCTGCCGGTGCTGATCGGCTTCGGCATCTCCCGTCCGGAACACGCCACCACCGCGGCCCGGGCCGGGGACGGGGTGGTCGTCGCCTCCGCCCTGATGCGTAGGGTTCTGGACGGGGCCACACCCGGCGAGCTGTTGGACGACGTCGCCGCGCTGCGGGCCGCCGTCGACCAGGCCGACCAGGAGGTGCCCGCTGACCACGCGCACGCCGAAGTATCAGGTGATCGCGGCTGACCTGAGCAGCAAGATCCGCGCTGGGGAGCTGCCGCCGGGCTCCGCGCTGCCGCCGCAGAAGGAGCTCAGCGCCCGCTACGGGGTCACGCTGGCCACGCTGCGGCAGGCGCTGAAGCGGCTGGAGGACGAGGGGCTGCTCTCCCAGCAGGCCGGACGGGGGACGTTCGTGTTCTCACCGCGGGCGACGTACACACTCGACTCCCTGCGCGGCTTCGCCGAGGACCTGCGCGCCCAGGGGCAGACGGTGACCACCGAGATCCTCGGCCAGGACACCGGAACACCCCCGGACTGGGCCGGCACGGTCCTCGGCGACGGCCCCGCGGTCCGCCTCGAACGGCTGCGGCTGGTCGCCGGGCGTCCCGCCGTCCACCAGCTCTCGTGGATCCGCGGCACCGTCCTGGCCGGCGCCGACCTGAGCGGCACCTCGCTCTACGCGGCGCTGGCCGAGTACGGCATCGGCGTCCGGCGGGCGTCCGAGGTGGTGCGGCCCGCTCTGCTGGAGGAACCGGCGGCCACGCTGCTGCGCCGCTCCCCCGGCGAGCCGGTGCTGATGTCCGAGCGGATCTCGTACGGGCTGGACGACTCGGCCCTGGTGGTGGACCGGGCGACCATCCTGGGGTCGGCCATGGAGATCCGTACCGAGCGGGCCGTGCACGGCCTCACCCTCCACTGGAGCCGACCGACCGTCTGATGATCCACTGCCTTTGTAGATCATGCGCGTGCCGCTGAAGGCCCCGTAGCGTCCGAGGTGCGGCACATCAGCATGGCTTGGGGGATCCATGGCGGAGTCGATCAACGAGTGGTACGCGAACGCGTCCGGCCGTGGCCGCGACTTCGACTCGGCTTCTGCGGCTGCTCCTGACGCGGCGTGACGGGTTTCAGCGGTCCACCAGACGATGGCGGATCGCGGTGACCTCCGCCGGCGGGACACCGTGAAGAAGCAGGTAGGGCACCATTCCGCCGTAGCGGGCGTCGGCGTACGTGAGAGTGTCGCGCATGGCGGCGGGATCGGTTCCCGGGGTCCGGGCGAAGTCGGCCGCGATCACGTCGGCGTCCACCCCGGCGATGCCGAGCAGGAGGGCCACCAGAAGGCCGGTCCGGTCCCGTCCACCGTGGCAGTGGATCACCACAGCGCCCGGTGGAGCGACGGCGATCTCGTGGACGGCGCGGGCGACGCGCTCGCCGTTGTGATCGAGCATCGGCACGTACGTGTGGTCGGGAACCTCGTAGTCCATCGGATCGGGAAGCAGGGGCACGTTCCGGTAGACCGGATCGGCCGCGAACGGGCTCGGCGCACTGTCGCATTCATGAACCCAGCGCAGATCCAGGATCAGCCCGGGACCGTGGCCGCGCAGCACGCCGACCGAGGCGGCGGTCATCCGGGCATGGCTGTCGGAACGGATCAGCGCGCCGGCACGGACCCGCCCGCCGTCACGGGTGGGAGTGCCGCCCAGGTCACGGGCATTGCCGCAGTCCGGCCAGTCGAGTCGCACATCCGCGAACATAGGCCGCCGTGTCCAGCGCCTGACCGGACGCTCACGGTACGTGAGCCAGGGCCTCCTCGGCACGTGGTCGCGGAACCGCCGGCACCGGGCGCTGGCCACGCAGCATGGTGTAGGCGACTACCAGCAGCGCCGCGGCGGCGAGCGCGTCGAGCCAGTAGTGGTTGCCGGTGACCACGACCACCAGCAGGGTGATCGCCGGGTGCAGCAGCCACAGGCCGCGATACCGGGAGGTGGTCGCGGCGATCAGGGCGATCGCGACGACCAGGGCCCAGCCGACGTGCAAGCTCGGCATGGCCGCGTACTGGTTGGAGATCTGATCGGTCTCCGGCGGGCCGTAGACGGCCGGGCCGTAGAGACGGCCGAGATCCAGCATTCCGGTTTCGGTCAGCATGCGGGGCGGGGCGAGCGGGACCAGGAAATGTACGCCCAGGGCACCGCCCGTGAGCAGGACCAGCACGTTCCGCGTCCAGCGGTAGTGGGCGGGGCGGTAGCGGTACAGCCAGATGAGGCAGGCGGCGGTCGCCGGAAAGTGCACGTACGCGTAGTAGCTGTTCGCCGCCTCGACCAGGATGTCCCAGCCGAGCAGGCTCTGCTGGGCGGCCAGTTCGCCGGGCAGGCGCAGCCAGCGTTCGGCGTCCCAGACGGCGCGCGCGTTGCGGAACGCCTCGTCGACGTGGCCGTTCACTGCCAGCCGCGCCACCTTGTAGACGAGAAACAGCACGGCGATCAGCGCGAACTCCCGCAGCGCCGACAACCGTCCCGGCCCGGTTGCCCCGGCCGATCCCCGCCCCGCCGACAGCTGACCCGACGCAGCCGCTTCGGCCGATCCCCGCCCCGCCGACAATCGACCGGGCCCCGTTGTCCCGGCCCAGCCCCACAACGCCGGCAACCGACCCAGCCTGGTTTTCCCCGTTTCGGCCAGATGATCAGGAGCGCTCAGTCGTTGGCCGGGTCCGTCCAGGCGGGTGGCAGCACCCGCCGCGCGGCCCGAGCGCCCACCGGCACCCACTCCACGGCGTAGGCTCCCCGAACGCTTGGCGCCACCCGTCCCATGGCCGCCGGCAACGCCCGGCGCCCGACGCCAACCCTCCGGACGTCCGGCGCCACCCATTCCATGGCCGGGACCCTCCAGGCGGGCGGTAGCACCCGCCGCACGGCCCGGACGGCCGGCGGCACCCGACGCACTGCCGGCGCCACGCTGCCTGGGCACGCGGGTACGGGACGGGGGCGGAGACTCCGAGGTATCCGCTGGGTCACTGGAATGTGAAATCGCCATGACGCTCCCCCGTCGATCAAGGGGCATAGCATCCGACGATCTTGCCGATTGGGCAAGTTTTAATCGGGAAGATCACCGTCCGTTCGCTCGACCGCTCCGGCGGTGAGCAGCACGATCAGCACCGCGAACGCGCAGGCCAGGGTCGGCCACGTGGCGCTCACCGCGTACCGGATGAGAATTGGCAGAAGGGCGACCGCGCTGATCAGGCCGACCACGACGGCGCGGCGCGTGCGGGCCGGAAGCAGGCCCACGCAGATCCACGGGAGCCGGCCGGCCGGGATCAGCACGCGGCCGGCCAGGCCGACCGTCACGAACACCATGACGGCGGCGGCGCCGCGGGCCAGCAGTTCCGCCGGCGCCCACCAGTGACCGATCACGGCCAGGACGGCGGTGAGCGGGATCCCGGCGAACAGGCCGCGGCGCAGACCCGCGAGCAGACCGCGGACGGGCCAGGTGAGGGCGGGCGCGCCGTACCGGTCGGGCCGGTCGGCGGCGAGTCGCCGGAGCCCCCGCATGGCGTCGCGGACACGCATCCGTTCCGCGTCGAGCAGGGCCATCATCCAGCGGCCGTCGGCGTCGTCCGGGTCTTCGGCCAGTGCCCGGGCCGCTGCCGCGCGGGCGGCGTCGCGGTGGCCGGCATGGCGTTCCGCTTCCGCCAGCGTCATCAGATCCGGTACGGACTGCGGCGCGATCCCGACCGCACGCCCGGCCGCCTCGCGGGCACCGTCGAAGTCGCGGCGCAGTATGAGGCAACGGGCCACCGAGCGGTGCGGCTCCGGAGCGTCCGGGCGGAGCCGGGCCGACTCGCGGGCGGCGGCCAGCGCGTCGTCCAGCCGGGAGAGCAACAGCAGGCACTCGGCGTGCTCGATGTGCACGGCGGCCATCTCCGGAGCCACCGCGACCGCGGCCTCGGCCGACACCAGAGCGTCCTGGTGACGGCCTTGCAGCCGCAGGAGACCGGCGAGCAGTCCGAGCAACTCCGGGTCGGCGGGCGTCTCGCCCAGTCCCGCACGAACGGCCGACTCGGCCTGTTCGAGACGCCCGACGTCGGCAAGCGCCCGTGCCCGCGCCGCGGCACTCACCGGCCGCCGCCGTCACCGGTCGCGATACGTGGGTGGGCCACGGCGAGAGAGCGGGCCGCGTGCAGGAGGCGCGCGGCCAACAGGAAGCGTGCCGCGGTGGGGAGCCGGACGGCGAGCAGGAGGCGGGCCGCGCCCAGGACACGGGCCGCGAACACCAGGCGCACCGCGCGCAGGATCCGGGCCGTGAACCCGAAGCGGGTCGCGCGCAGGAAACGGGCCGCGGCCGGCCGGCCCGCCCGCAGCAGGTGGCAACCGGCCAGCAGAACGCGGACAGCGGAGAGGACGACCGCCGCGACGAGGGAGCGGATCATCGGATCTTGCGCTTCTTGAGGTAGGCGGCCAGATCGTCGTACTCGCCGCTCTCGTTGGCGAACATCGCCACGTTGCGGGCGGTGGCGAACCAGGCGTCCGTCGACGGCCGGACCTCGCGCGCCGCGCTCAGCATGTCGGCCTGGCTGATCATGCGGACCTCGCCGGCGGCGATCGAGTCGCGCATCGCGTACTCGGCGGCGGTCTCGCAGACGTGGGCCAGGTCGGCGCCGGAGTAGTGCTCGGTCGCGGCGGCGACGGCGGCCAGGTCGATCCCGGCGACCGGGCGGTCCCGCAGGTGGTATTCCAGGATGGCCTCGCGCGCGGGCCGGTCCGGTGGGAGCACCAGCACGGTGCGGTCCAGGCGGCCGGGGCGGCGCAGGGCCGAGTCGACGTCCCACGGCGCGTTCGTGGCGGCCAGCACGAACACCCCGTCGTTGCCGCCGTCGACGCCGTCCAGTTCGGTGAGCAGCTGGTTCACCACAGTGCGCATGGACGACTGCAACTGGCTGCGCTTGTGCCCGAGGGCGTCGATCTCATCGAGGAACAGCACGCACGGAGCGTGCCCGCGGGCCGACTCGAACAGGTCGTGCAGGTTGCGCTCGGAGCTGCCGATCCACATGTTCAGCACGTCGGTGATCGACAGCGAGATGAACGCCGCCCCCATCTCGCCGGCGACCGCCCGCGCCAGGAACGTCTTGCCGCACCCCGGCGGACCGTAGAGCAGCAGCCCACCACGCAGGCTCTTGCCGAACAGGCTGCGCAGCTTCGGGTTCCGCAGCGGCCCGAGGAACGACACCTCCAGCCGCTTCTTCACCTCGGCCATGCCGCCGACGTCGGCGAGTGTGACGGCGGAGCGCTCCACGTCGAAGGCCCGGTCGGCGTTCCCGCGCACCGGATCGGGCTCCCCGTCGGCACGTGCGAACCGTGGTGGCACCACGTCCCCGAACTGCTCCTCCATGGCCGCCCAGTCGATGCGGGACCCGCTCGGCGCGGGTCCCTCCGGCGCCGCTTCCGGCGGCTGCGCGGGCACGTCGGTCGCGGTCGGTGGCGCCGGGTCTTCACCAGCCGGAGGCACGGGCGGCGCTGTCCCGCCCAGCGCCCGGGCCATGACCTGCTGCGCTCCGGTGTTGCCGGGTTCGCGAGCCAGGATCTGAGCGGCATGCCCGATCGCCTCCGGCCCCCGGCCGGCGGCCACCAGCATCTCGGCCAGGTGCAGCCGCAGCGTCAGGTCGTCGGGCCGTGCTTCGACGGCGGCCGCCAGGCTGTTGATCAAGGCATCGCTCATGCGGGCGATTATGCCCCCGTCGCGCCGCCCACCGGCCACGGACGGGCCCCGACGGCTGTCCCGACGCCGATCCGCTTTTCGCACCCACCGCTCCTCCCTGGCCGCTCCCGGCGCTCGTGCCGGGGTCATCGGCCGGTCAGGGTGCGGAAGAAGGTGGTCACGTCCGCGGTGAACAGATCGGGGACCTCCAGGGCGGCGAAGTGGCCGCCGCGCGGGAACTCCGTCCAGTGGCGGATGTCGTGGCGCTGCTCGGCGAGCGGGCGCACGGACTGCGTGATGTCGCCGGGCAGGACGGCCACGCCCAGCGGGACCGGGCACGGCGCCTGCTGACCGTCCAGGCCGCTCTCCTTGACGATGCGGGCCGCCGAACCCGCGGTGCGGAACAGCCAGTGATGGGCGACGTCCGCCACGATGCGGTCGTCGGGGACGGGCGTGGCCGGGTCGGCCCAGGTGTCGAACTTCTCCCCCAGGAAGGCGAGCAGCCCGGCCGGGGAGTCGTTCAACGCATACGCCGGGGTCTGCGGAGTCGCGGCGAACAGGATCTGGTGCGGGTGCCGGTTGGCGGCCAGCCGCATCGTCCTGGCGAGCCGCTCCTGATCCTCGGGGCCGAGACCCTCCGCCCGGCCAGGGGTCGGCAGGTAGTTGACGTGGACGCCGACGACCCGGTCGGGGGCGACCGCGGCGAGCGCCCGGGAGATGCCGGAGCCCCAGTCACCGCCCTGGGCGCCGTAGCGCTGGTATCCGAGGCGGGACATCAGCTCGGCCCAGGCCTCGGCGACCCGGCGCAGGCCCCATGGCCGGGTGGTGGGCCCGGAGAGCCCGAACCCGGGGATGGCCGGGACGACGACGTGGAAGTGCTCGCTGAGCGGGCCGATGACGTCGAGGAACTCGACGGTGGAGCCGGGCCAGCCGTGGGTGAGCACCAGAGGCAGGGCCCCGGGGTCGGCCGAACGGACGTGGAAGAGGTGGATCCGGTCGCCGCCGATCTCGACGACCTGCCGCGGGATGGCGTTGAGCTCGGCCTCGTGCGCCCGCCAGTCGAACCCGAGCCAGCGGTCGGCGAGTGCCCGGACCCGGTCGAGCCGGATGCCGTAGTCGCCGGGTGCGGCGTCGGGCCACCGGGTGCGGCCGAGCCGGGCGGTCAGATCGTCGAGTTCGGATTGCGGGACCCGGAGACTGGATTCGTTCATGTGGCTAACGTTAGACTGGCGAACGTTCAGAAGTCCAACGTTAGATTCATCAACGTTAGAGAGCCCAATGTTAAAATCGCTACGTGGAAGAGCTGCCAAGCTGGGTGCTGAGTCAGGTCTCGGCGCAGGGTCACCGGATCATCGTCGAGAGGTTCGGGGCGGTGGGGGCGCGGGGCTACCACTACCGGCTGCTGCACTCACTGGTCACCGACGGTCCGGCCAGTCAGGCGGCGCTCGGCCGCCGCACCGGGATCTATCTGAGCGATCTGGTCGGGGCGCTCAACGAGCTGGAGTCGGCGGGCTATGTGCAGCGGTCACCCGACCCGGCGGACCGGCGGCGCAACGTCGTCGGGCTCACCGAGCGAGGGCGGGAGCGGGCCGTGGAGTTGTCGGAGCGGGCGCACGCGGTCCAGGACGAGCTGCTGGCGCCCCTGTCCGGCCCCGAGCGCGAGCAGCTGACCGGGCTGCTGCAGCGACTGTGGGAGCACCATCGATCGGGTGGGTGACGGGCCGCTCACGCCCGGCGGGCGCGGCACGGCCGGGACGGACCGGAGAGCTCGCGGGTCGCCCACGGCGGTTCACGAAGGCGTACGGAATCAAAAGAAAGACCGCCGGCGCGAAACGACGGCGGTCTTTCCCGGAGGGTTTTCTAGCCCGGTCGGCGATAGCCGGCGATGGGCCCCCGATCGATGGTGGCCATCCGCACATGGTCTCCCGTGTGCGGAGCGTGCACCACCTGACCGCCACCGATGTAGATGGCGACGTGATGCACGTCGGAGTAGTAGAAGACGAGGTCACCCGGCTTCAACTCGCTCCGGCTCACCGCTGTGCCCGAGCCCCACTGGTCCTTCGTGTAGTGCTCGAGGTGCACACCGACCGCGGCCCACGCCTCCTTCGTCAGGCCCGAGCAGTCGTAACTGCCCGGCCCCTCGGAGCCGAAGACATAGGGCTTGCCGATCAGGTCGCACGCCTTCTGCGCGGCACGGCCACCCTTGTCGTTGGTGTACGTGACCGGGCACGGGCCGGTGCGCAGAGGGCCGTCGTCGATGTTCGCGTCGCCGTACGCCTGGATCCGGAGCTTCTGGAGCTTCGTGATCTCCTTCTCGATCGCCGTCTTCTTCGTCCCGAGATCCGTGTCGCGGGCGGAGATCTCGGACTCGAGCTGGTCGACCTTGGCCTTGTCGGCGGCGTACTTGTCGCGGAGCTTCGCGACGTTGGAGATCGAGGCCTCCTGGTTCTGGGCGAGCTGGTCGAGCAGCGTGAGCTTCTCCACCAGACCGTCCGGGTCACCACTCAGCAGAGCGTTGAGGTTTCCCGGCGGGCCCTGCATGTAGGCGTCGACCGCCAGACCTCGCACCTGCGCCATCGCGACATCCACCTGAAGCTGAAGCGGCGTCAGCGTCTTCGCCAGCTGCTTCTGCTGCTTCCGCAGCTTGGTCAGCTTCGTGTGGTTGGCGTTGTAATCCTCGATGACGGGCTCGAGTTTGTTCCACTCTTCGTCGATCTGACCCTCGACGGTGGACGGCGAGGGAGTGGCATGGGCCGCCACCGGACCCGTGATCACCAGGCCGGCCGCGGCGAGCGCGCAAACCAGGATGCGCAGCAGGCCGGCGCGACGCGCGCCATTGCGTTTCACGTTGTGTGCGTCGTCCTTTCTTCCCACTCAGCCGCCGACCGGGTTAGCTGACGGGTTCGGGCGGGAAGCATGCCCGGCCGGGCGTGGTGCCACGGCTTCACCCCACTGACCTGGGTCCCCGGTTCGCGTGTCGCGATTGGGCGGTGGTTCGCCAGATCGGCCGGATGGACGATGGGGGGCTGCCGAACCGGGGACCACCGTACTCGGATCATGCCGGCAAATGAAGGTCGCACAGCCCGCCGAACTGTACGAACAGTTGTCGATACGGAGGGTTACTAAAATGGCCAGGTATTCAGTGCACGCCCCAGCCACGGCACGACGACGATCACTGTGGGTAACACCAACAGGCCCGCGGCCGCTGCCGTCCCGGCCACCGCGAGGGCCGTCGAGCTACGGCCCGGACGATCCAGCCGCGCCAGGCGCCGCCGCCGCGATTCACCCTCCGGGTCGGCGGTCACCTCCTCCGCCAAGGGGACGGCGTCGGCGAGACGAGCCAGCGCGGCCCGCAGCGGCGCGTGCCCGGCGCGGCGCCTCGCGGCATCGTCGGCCACCATCTCCAACAACAGGTGTACGGCGTCCAGCGGCGCCTTCGACCGCAGCGGCCCGGGCACGGCCTGATAGAAGGCCGTGAACGACTCCATCACCAGTTCATGCTTGTGCCGCAGGTGGGCTCGCTCGTGGGCGAGGACGGCGTCGATCTGCTCCCGGTCGAGCACGTCGAGCACGCCGTCGCTGAGCACCACCCGCGGGTTCCGGCCCGGCACGCAGTAGGCCAGCGGCAGGGGCGCCTCCAGCACCCGCACCTCTCCCCCGCTCAGCCCGTCATGGCGTTCCACCCGATCAAGGAGGTCGACGAGCATGCGATGCCGGTCGCGCCGGGCACGGGCCCGGGAGGTCACCTTGACGAGCGAGACCACCAGCCGGGTCACGATGGTCGCGGCCACCGCCAGGGAGAACAGCAGCGCCGCGACGGTCTCCGGGTGCCGTGCGCCGGCCGCACGGACCACCTCCTCCGGGGCGGCGAGCACGACCCCGAGCGCACAGAGCACGGCGGTCAGGGTCAGCGCCTGCCAGAGCAGCACCGCGGCGACCGGGGCGCGGTCCGGCCAGCGGGCGTTCGCCAGCAGCCTCGGCACGGCAAGCGACAGTGTCAGCCCGAGGGCGCCGAGCAGGAGGGCGGTCACCGCTCGATGTTACGGGCGGCCTTCTCGATGGCCGCCTTCAGCGCTTCCGGTGGCAGCTGGCCGACGAAGTAGGCGAGCGCGGCATCCCGGTCCGGCGTGGCGCTCAGCGCGTCCAGCATCACACCGGCGGTCATCTCCTCGCGGGTCTGCGCCGGGGCGTAACGGTAGGCGCGATCCGCTCGCTGCTGAACGACCAGGCCCTTCTTGGCGAGCCGGTCGAGGACGGTCATCACCGTCGTGTACGCCAGGTCGCGGTCACGGCTGAGCCGGTCGTGCACCTGCCGGACGGTGAGCGGCTCGCGTGCGTCCCACAGTTTCGCCATGACCTCGCGCTCGAGGTCGTTCCTCGCCATGTGAGGCAGTCTACTGCACAGCGTCGTACTACGAGTCGTAGTATCTACTACGAATCGTCGTAGAGGGGTTGCCATGGACGTGCTCGACCTGACTCGATTGCAGTTCGCGGTCGTGACGATCTACCACTACCTGTTCGTGCCGGTGTCGATCTGCCTGTCCGCCACGGCGGCCGGATTCCACCTGGCCTGGCTGCGCACCGCCCGCGAGAAGTACCTGCACCTGACCAAGTTCACCGGGAAGCTGCTGATCGTCACGTTCGCGGTCGGCGTGGTCACCGGCCTGGTGCAGGAATTCCAGTTCGGGCTCGGCTGGAGCGCGTTCGCCCGGTTCTACGGCGACGTGTTCGGGCCGACGCTGGCCATCGAGGGGATGCTCGCGTTCTTCCTCGAGGCCACGTTCCTGGCGCTGTGGTATTTCGGGTGGGACCGGCTGCCCCGCCGCCTGCACGCCGCCACCATCGTGGTCGTCGCGGTCGGCACGCTGCTGTCGGCGTACATCATCCTGGCCGCCAACTCGTTCATGCAGAACCCGGTGGCGTACGAACTGGATCCGTCGACCGGGCGGGCCGTGCTCACCAGCTTCACCGAGCTGATGACCAACGAGGTGGTGCTCGCCGCGTTCCCGCACACGATGGGCGGCGCCGCGATGGCCGGCGGCGGGCTCCTCATGGCCATCGGCATCTGGCGCACCGTCGCCGACCCCGCCTTCCGCACGCTCGCCCGGGTCGGCGCCTGGACCATGCTGATCGGCGGTGCGGTCACCGCGATCAGCGGCGACCACCTGGGCAAGGTGATGACGGCCGTGCAGCCGATGAAGATGGCCGCCGCCGAGGCCCTCTACGAGACCGCGACCGCGGCGCCGTTCTCCGTCTTCGCGATCGGCGAGCTGGGCCACGACCGGCCGTTCTTCAGCATCGAGATCCCGGGCCTGCTGTCCTTCCTCGGCACCGGATCGTTCGGCGGGACCGTGCAGGGCATCGACGACCTGCAGACGGCGTACACCGCCCAGTACGGGCCGGGCAGTTACGTACCGATGATCCCGGTCGCGTTCTGGACCTTCCGCCTCATGATGGGCGCCGGGATCCTGGCGATGGCGGTCGCCGCCTACCACCTGTGGTCCACCTGGGAGACCACCCGGCGTGTCCCGCCGCTCCCCGCGTTCCTGCGGCCCGGCCAGGGCACGCCACGCTGGCTGCGCCGGTTCGTCCTGCTCGCCCCGGCGCTGCCGGCCGCCGCCAACACCTTCGGCTGGATCTTCACCGAGACCGCACGACAGCCCTGGCTCGCGTTCGGCATCTCGAAAGTGGAGGACGGCGTCTCCCCCGGCCTCACCAGCGCCGAGGTGATCGCCTCCCTGGCCGGATTCACCCTGATCTATGGCCTGCTCGCCATCGCCTGGTACCGCCTGATCGTCCACCTCTCCCGCCAGCCGCTCACCCCGGTCGCTTCCGAGCAGGAAGAGCCCGAGCCGGTTCCCGCCTACTAGGAGTCGTCTCCCATGATCACGTTCTGGTTCGCGGTCCTCGTCCTCACCTGGGTGCTCTACTTCGTCCTCGAGGGCTTCGACTTCGGCGTCGGCGTCCTCTCCCCGGTCCTCGGCCGCGAGGAGCACGAGCGCGGCGCGATCATCCGTACCGTCGGCCCGTTCTGGGACGGCAACGAGGTCTGGCTGGTCGCCGCGGTCGGCGTCACCTTCGCCGCCTTCCCCGCCTGGTACGCCGCGCTGATGTCCGCCCTCTACCTGCCGATGGTCGCCATCCTGCTGCTCCTCGCGGTTCGCGGAGTCGCTCTCGAGTTCCGCGGCAAACACGACTCGCCGTCGTGGCGCCGTCGCTGCGACCTGCTGCTCGCCGCGAGTTCCGGTGGCATCGTGCTGCTCTGGGGAGCGGTCCTCGGCGTACTGGTCGACGGCCTCGCCCTCGGCAGCGACGGCGAGGTCACCGGCACCGGGCTCAGCCGCAGCCTCGGTCCCCTGCTCAGCCCCGCCGCCGGTCTCGGCGCGCTCGCCGCGCTGCTCGCCGCCGTCCTGCTGGGCGCGACGTTCCTCGCGCTGCGCACCACCGGCCCGGTGCGCCGCCGGGCACGCGACGTGGCACGCCACACCGGCACGGCCGGCGCGGTCACCCTTCTGCTCATCGGCATCGGTACGGGCAATCGCCTCGCCCTGGCGGCGGCGGCCGTCGTGTTCATCGCCGGGCTGCAGGCGCGGCGCTCCCGGGAGGGCACCGCCTTCACGGCCGTCGCCCTGGCCGTCGCCGGCGCGGTCGCCGCGGTCTTCACCGCCCACGGATCGGTGGTGCTGCGCAGCACCCTCGACCCGGCCTGGTCCCTGACCCGTGCCTCGGCCGCCGCCGGCCCCGAGGCCCTCCGCCTGATCACCATCGCCGGGGTGCTCATCCTGCCCGGCGTCCTGGTCTATCAGGCCTGGTCGTACTGGGTCTTCCGGCGCCGTGTCGCCAGCGAGCGGGTCGCCTCGTGAACCCGGCCCACCCCGTCTCCCGGGCCACCGTCGACGAGCCGCCCTCCCCCGAACAGCTCTCGGCAAACGGCCCTCACCCCGCACCCAGAGGCGCCCCCACCTCCCCTTCTTCCACATCCTCACCCGCCGCACCCTCACCCGCCACGTCTGGCGATCTTGGACGATCGACCACCGCCACGGGCGGGAAAACACCCAAGATCGCGAAGCGGGAGGACCGCGAGCCAGCCACGGCGAATCTTGGACGATCCACCACCGCGACGGGTGGGAAAACACCCAAGATCGCGAAGCGGGAGGACCGCGAGCCAGCCACGGCGAATCTTGGACGATCCACCACCGCGACGGGTGGGAAAGCGCCCAAGATCCGGGAGCGGGAGGACCGCGAGCCAGCCACGGCGAATCTTGGACGATCCACCACCGCGACGGGTGGGGAGAGGCCCAAGGTTGCGAGGCGGACCGGACGACAGGAGTCGCGGCCGAGTGCGGCCGCGCGACAGGAGACGACGTCGGGACTGACGGGCGCGCGGGTCTCCCGCGGGCCGGTCGACCCACGGCTGCTCCGCCACGCACGGACCAGCCGAGCCGGGATCGCCCTGCTCACGCTCATCGGTATCGGCCAGGCCGCGGCAACGATCGCCATCGCGGTGGCCCTGTGCGGGATCGTGACCGGGCTCGTGACCGGCCGCTCCGTGACGGTCTTCCCCGAGCAACTGACCGGGACGACCGCGATCCTCCTGCTGGCCGCCGCGTTCACGGCACGCGGCGCACTGGCCTGGGCGGAACAGGTGGTCGCCCAGCGCACCGCCGCCACGGTCACCGACGAGCTGCGCCGCTCCCTCCTGGACCGGGTGATCCGTCGCGGCCCCGCCTGGGTCGCCGCCTACGGCTCCGGCCGGCTGACGACCGTACTGGGTACCGGCCTCGACGCCCTGCGCCCATGGTTCTCTGGTTACCTGCCCGCGCTCGTGCTGGGCGCCCTCCTGCCCCCGCTCGTCATCGTGATCATGGCCGCGGTGGATCCCGCCTCCGCGGTGATCGCCCTGCTCACAATGCCGTTGCTGCCGATCCTGGGTGCTCTGATCGGCTGGGCCACCAAGGCCCGCGCCGAACGGCGCTGGGCCGCGGACGCACGCTTGGCGGGTCACTTCCTCGACGTCGTGCGCGGCCTGCCGACCCTCAAGATGTACGGGCGCGCCGACCACCAGATCGACGTCATCGCCGATCTGACCGACCGCCATCGAGCGGCGACCATGCGTGTGCTGCGGGTCGCGTTCCTCTCCTCGACCGCCCTGGACCTGGTCGGCACCCTCGCGGTCGGCCTGATCGCCGTCCAGGCGGGCCTCCGGGTGGCGGCCGGCGCCATGGACCTCGGCCCGGCCCTGCTGGTGATCCTGCTGGCACCGGAGGCCTACCGCCCGCTGCGTGAGATGGCCGCCCGCTACCACGCCTCCACCGACGCGGGCGCCGTCATCGCCGACGTCGACGAGATCCTCACCGCCCCGTCACCGTCAGCGACCGGTCTCGCCGTCGAGGTCCGATGCGTCCCCACCTCATCGCACCGGGTCCCGGCGCCCGAGGGATTCCGGCCGAGCGACACCGGCCGGTGGGGTGTCCGCGCCGCCGGGCTCCGGGCCCGCTACCCCGGCTCGCTCACCGACGCGCTGCTCCTGCCGGAGCTGTTCGTGCACGCGGGGGAACTGGTCGCGTTGCGTGGCCCGTCCGGCGCGGGCAAGACCACCGCGCTGCGCGTACTGGCCGGACTGCATCCCGCCGAATCCGGTGCGCTCGCCGTGGGCAGCACGTTCTACCTGCCGCAGCGCTCGGCGTTGCCGCACGCCCGTACGGTCGCCGACGCCTTCCCGGCCGGGACCGGCCCCGCGGAGATCCTTGCCGCGCTGCGATCAGCCGGCCTGACCGGCGAGATCACCCCGGAGACACCACTCGGCGAACAGGTCTCCGGAATCTCCGCGGGCCAGCGCCAGCGCCTGGCGCTCGCCGTGCTGCTGCACCGGGCCGGCCGGGCGATGTCGTCCTCCTCCTCGCGCCTGGTCACCACCGCACAGGGCCGCCTGGCGCCCCGGTTCCCCCCACCGGTGGTCACGTTGCTGCTGGACGAGCCGACCGCCCACCTGGACGTGACGGCGGAACGCCTGATCATCAACCGCCTGCGAGACCTTGCCGCCCGGGGCTGTGCCGTCCTGGTGGTCGCCCACCGCCCGGCCCTGCTGGCCGCCGCCGACCGCATCATCGACGTCGCCCCACCCGCTGCCCCGGCCCTGCTGACCAGCACGGTGACGGCCGTCATCCCCAACGATGCCGAACAGCCCTCCTGGTCGGCCGGGCCATCGACGGCCGCCGTCCTCCGGCCCACGACCTCATCGCCCACCCCCACCCACCAGCCGGTTCAGCCATCGCCGGCCACACCCGCCCAGCCGCTGCCCACTCCGGCCCCGAATACGGCACCACCACCGCATGGCCTGGCCCCGCACACGGCCAGCCGGCCAGGGCGACAGGGCACGGCACAGAAGGCAGCCGAAGCCGCACGAGACCTGAACGCCACCACCCACACCCGCCCCAGCCGATCAGGCCCGAAAGAACGACAGGGCACGGCCCAGAAAGCCGCCGAAGCCGGCCGCGGCTTCCCAGGGCGGCGGGGGTGGGGCCGGTTGCGGCGGCCCGGGACGGCGGTCGCGCTCGGCGCCGGGTCGTCGCTGGCCGGGATCCTGCTCACCGGGGCTGCGGCGTGGCTTCTCGTACGGGCATCCGTCCTGCCGCCGGTGCTGAGTCTCTCGGCGGCGGTCGTGCTGGTGCGGGGCAGCGCGGTGGCCCGGCCGCTGTTGCGCTACCTGGAACGGCTACTCGCGCACGACGTGGCGTTCGCCTCCTTGGGCGCCCGCCGTGCGCAGGTCTACGCCAACCTGATCCCGCACGTTCCGGGGCCGCGGCTGCACCGGCGCGGCGACCTGCTCACCCGGCTCGTCGATGATGTCGACGCCCGGGTCGACGGGCTCCTCCGCGGCCGCCTGCCTATGATCACCGCCGCCGTGACGGTGACGGTCTGCGTGCTGGTGGTGGTGTGGGCGGCCCCGGCGCTGGGGGTACCGCTCGCGGTGGGCCTGGTGATCGCGGGAGTCCTCGCCCCGGCGATCGCCGCCCGGCAGGTGGACCGCCAGGAAGCGGCAACCGGCGCGGCCCGCTCGGCACTCCGCGACGCGGTCGTGGAGACCGTCGACGGAATCGAGGAACTGAGCGGCGGAGGCGGCCACCCGGGCGTACCACAGGAGCGAAGCCGAACCCTGGCCGCGCTGGAGGCACGGGCGGCCCGTGGAGCCGGGCTGGCAGCGGCGACCGCCCACCTGGGCTGGGGCGCTGCCGCTGCCGGAGCCGCTGTTCTTCTCACGCGCGGAGGTCTGTCCGCGGAGTGGAGCGCCGTGGTGCTGCTGAGCGTGATCGTGCTCGGCGAAACGGTGGCCGGCCTACCTGAGGCAGCGATCGCCGGGCGGCGTGCCGCCGGAGCCGAGCACCGTGTCTCCGTCCTGACAGCCGGTCGCCCACCGATCAACATGACAGTCAAGCCAGATTTCGATATGGACGACGGTGCAGCCGATGCCGACTTCAACATGGATGACGGCGTAATCCATACAGACGTCAACATTCTCGGCGTGGATGGGCGCATCTCCGTTGCTCGCCCGATGCCGGCCGCGGAAGCCTCGGAATCATCGGAGATGCGGGCGGCCGGCGCCGTGGTCGACCGTGGACGGGGCGAGGTTCGGGTCGAAGGGCTTGTCGCCGGGTGGGATCCGAGGCGGGAGCCGGTACTCAACTGCCTGGATCTGCACCTTCCCGCGGGATCGCGGACGGTGGTCACCGGACGATCAGGCTCCGGCAAGTCGACGCTCGCCGCCGTACTCGCGGGTCTCCTGACGCCCCACGCCGGTGCGGTCATCGTCAACACGCCCGACGCCGGCACAACCAATGCCAACACGCCCAACACCGGCACGGCCATCGTGAATGTGCCCGACGCCGGCACGGCCATCGTCGACGCGCCCAGCACTGGCAACGCAGACAACACCGGCGCGCACGCCGCTACCCGAGACGGCGCCCGCACCGCTTTCGAGGGCGGCACCCGCACCGGAACCGAAGGCGGCACCGCCGGCGGCAACCGCACCACCACTGTCACCGCGGTGGGGCAGACCGTGCTGGTGGGGGACGACACCGGGCATGTCTTCGCGTCGACCGTGCGGGAGAATCTGCGGCTCGGGGACCGGGCCGCGAGCGATGAGCAGCTCGACGCTGTTCTTCGGCGGGTGGGGCTCGGTGAGTGGCTGGCGGGGCTGCCGGCCGGGCTGGACACCTGGCTGGGCACCGGCGGCAGCACCGTATCCGGTGGGCAACGCCGCCGTCTCGCGACCGCACGGGCGCTCCTCGCGGATCCGGCGCTGCTGATTCTCGACGAACCCACCGAAGGGATCGACGAGGACGGCGCGCACCGGCTGATGGCGGACCTACTGGGGGCGGCCGACGGGCGTACCGTGCTGGTCTTCGCGCATCGTGTGGAGGGTTTCGGGCTCGCGGACCGGATCCTCAGCCTCAGCCGAGGCAAACTGACCGATATAACCCCTTAAGCTGGATATCGTGGCACGCACGCCTGCACCGGGCACCCGGGACAGCATCCTGACCGCGGCCGCCGGGCTCTTCTACGAGCACGGCGTCCGCGCTGTCAGCATGGCCCAGGTGGTCGAGGCGGCCGGCTGCGGCAAGAACCTGCTCTACAGGCACTTTCCGAGCAAGGCGGAGCTGGCGGCGGCGTACCTCACGCTCGTCCGCCATGAGCGGGAACGCTCGGTGACCGAGGCTCTGCACTGGTCCACCGATCCGGTTGATCGGCTGCTCGCGCTGACCGGGGAGGTCGCCGACATGGTTCGGCGGCCGGGCTATCGGGGGTGCGCATTCCGCAACTATCTGACCGAGTTCCCGGACGAGGACGACGAGCCCGCCCGTGTCGCCCAGGCCTATCTGGCCGACAGCCGCGCTCAGTGGGACCGCCTCGTCACCGGCATCGGCGGGAACGCACTGCTCGCCGACCGGATCTGGCTCATCGTGAACGGCCTGTACACCGGGCCGCCCGGGCAGGCCGACGTCGCCGTCGAATGGATCACCGAACTGGTCCGCGCGGAACCCGGCAGCGTCATCAGCGCCACCCGTTGAGGCGCCACCCGACCACGAAGCGCACCTACCCGGCGCGAAGCCGGGAGAGCCGGCGCGAAGCCGGGAGAGCCAGCGCGAAGCCGGGAGAGCCAGCGCGAAGCCGGGAGAGCCAGCGCGAAGCCGGGAGAGCCAGCGCGAAGCCGGGTCGGTCTCGGGATCCGGGGTCGGGAGGGTGGCCTACGAATATCCGGGTGAGCGGGTCGGGGGCGACCGCTATGTTCGGCCGGTGGAACGTCTCTACCATGTCACCTCGGTCCGCAACCGGGATTCGATCCGGAGATTCGGCCTGGACTCGTCACGGATGGGCGCGGCCCGTGGCATCGCGGGCAGCCGGGGACCAGAGGTCGACGGGATCTTCCTGGTGGACGAGCACACCGCCGGCTTCTTCATCCGGATCAACAACACGGGCGGACCGGTGGACGTGTGGGCGGCCGACGGCATCGACCCGGCGTCGCTCGTCATGTCGCCGAAGGGGTTCGAATACCTTCCCGGCACGATCTCCCGGGACCGGATCACCCTCCACCGTCAGGACGTTCCGCTCCCGTGACGGCATTCCCGGACGAAGCTGTCGTGCCGTTCGACTGCGGCACCTGTCCGCCGGGCGCGACCGCCACGTTCAGCGAGACGATCGCCTACGGCCGTCTGTGCTGGTCACGTCTCCACTCCTGTACGGACGGCCCGGTCCTGGAATGCGGCTGGGACGAGCCTCCGCCGGAGTTGCGTCAGGTGCTGCTGGACCAGTGCGGCGTGTTCCGGCTGCGCCTGTCCGGGATCACCTCGCGGGTCACCGTGATGAAGGTGCTCCGGGAGCGTGGCGCGGCACTCTCCGACATCGCCGCAATGTTGACGACATTGACTGGTCAAGGTGTGACCGGCACCGAGATGGAGTTGCGCCTGCTGTCAATGCGTCTCGACGGGACCGGTGTCATCACGCTCAGCCGCGAGTGCGTGTGACCGATGACAGCCCGTACGGAGTGTGACCGGCCCGGAATCGCCGCAGGTGATCGAGGCACGACCGCAGCACCTTCTCGAAGAGGTCCGGCTCCCGGTCCAGCGTTCCCTGGTAGCGCGACTGATCCTGCTCGACCGTGAGCCCGGTCAGCGTCGCGCCGTCCGGCCCGGGGACGAGCCGTGCCTCGTAGACCTGCTGACCCTTCCACGACCGCCACAACCGCAGCACGCCGGCGTCATCGAGGTGGACCATCCAGCGGATCTCCATTGCGTACCGGCCGAGTCCGTCGCGCAGCAGGCCGACCGCGTCGTTGCCGAGAACGATTCCCGGTTGCACCGGAGCCGGCCGCAGATCCAGGGCGGGCGTGGCCTCTCCTGCGAACAGCGGCCGCAGATCCGGTGAGGCCAGCGGACCACCGCGCGAATCCCGGCGGTCGGCGTCGGCGGGAACCCACGGGCCGGGATAAGCCGAGGCCGCGAACCTAGCCCACGAAGCGGATAAGCCGGGGCCGGGAGCCTGGCCCGCGAAGTTGAAGGCCGGGGTCGACCGCCTGGCTGACGGTCGGCGGCCGCGGAAACGGGATGCGTTTTCGGCTGTGGCGCGGGCAGACTGCGGAGCGGCATCGGGGGGAGCGCGTCGTGCGTACGTTTGAGGAATTGGTTCTGGAAGGCTCTTCGGCGGACGTCGACGGGTGGGGTTTCGGCTGGCTGGACGGGCGGGCCACCGAGGAGCGGCCGCCGTGGGGATATGCGCGGCTGCTCGCGGCCCGGCTGGCCGGGGTGTCGTCGGCGGTGGATGTGGACACCGGCGGTGGGGAGATCATCGGTGGGATGCCGGTGCTGCCGCCGCGGATGGTGGTGACCGAGGGCTGGCCGCCGAACGCCGCACGTGCCCGGCAGCTGCTGGGGCCGCGTGGCGTGGTGGTCGCCGAGGTCGCGCCGGGTGATCCGCTGCCCTTCGCGGACAGGACGTTCGAGCTGGTCAGCAGCCGTCATCCGGTGCGGCCGGACTGGCCGGAGATCGCCCGGGTGCTGGTGCCCGGTGGCGGCTACCTGGCGCAGCATGTCGGTCCGGCGTCGGCGTTCGAGCTGATCGAGTGGTTTCTCGGGCCGCTGCCGGTGACGAATCTCGCTCGCGATCCGGAAAGCGAGGCGGCGGCGGCACGGCGGGCCGGCCTGGAGGTCGTGGATCTGCGGACGGCGCGGTGCCGGATGGAGTTCTGCGACATCGGGGCCGTCGTATGGATCCTGCGTAAATGCGTCTGGTGGGTGCCGGACTTCACCGTCGACAGGTATCGCGAGCGGCTACGGGCGCTGGACGCGCACATCCGGGAACACGGGTCGTTCGCCGCGTGCTCGACTCGGACGCTGATCGAGGCCCGGCGCGGCTGACCGGTCCGGGAGCCGCCCCTCCACGGCGCCCGGCCGCGGCCGCACTACCCAAAGGCGGCAAACGCCGGCCGACGCGGCACCCGAAGGCCGACGGCCGGCGGGCGAAGGGCAGCGGGCCAAGGGCAGCGGGCCAAGGACGGCGGGCCAAGGACGGCGGGCCAAGGACGGCGGGCCAAGGACGGCGGGCCAAGGACGGCGGGCCAAGGACGGCGGGCCAAGGACGGCGGGCCAAGGACGGCGGGCCAAGGACGGCGGGCCAAGGACGGCGGGCCAAGGACGGCGGGCCAAGGACGGCGGGCCAAGGACGGCGGGCCAAGGACGGCGGGCCAAGGACGGCGGACGGAGCGCTGCCTACGGCCAAGAGCCTGGTGAGAAGCGAAGCTTACTTACTCTGGCGGGATGCGGCTGACGGAGATGA
The DNA here is from genome assembly GCF_014205215.1 of Actinoplanes lobatus. Taxonomy (NCBI): domain Bacteria; kingdom Bacillati; phylum Actinomycetota; class Actinomycetes; order Micromonosporales; family Micromonosporaceae; genus Actinoplanes; species Actinoplanes lobatus. The sequence continues at coordinate 5,482,758 of NZ_JACHNC010000001.1, read as the reverse complement.
GCGGCACCTGCTACCGGACCTCGATCAGCGTGCTGGGACGGCCGGGCGGCGGCATCCGCTGGGTGCTGATCCCGACGATCCACATGGGGCATGCGGACTACTACTGGGAGATCTGGCAGCGGCTTCGCACCTGTCAGGCGGTCATCGCCGAACAGTACGACGGGCCCAGCTCGACCGGGCTCGCCTACATCACCGCGATGCGCTGGACCGGGCAGCGGGTGGCCCGGCGACTGGTGCACCAGGACATCGACTACGGCGCTCTGGGCGTACCGATCATCTTTCCGGACGCGCACCTGGGGCCGGAAGCGCAGCCGGACCGTCGCATGCCCCGCGAAGGGTTGGCGGATCTCGCCCTCATGACCCCGTATCTCGCCATCCAGATGGCTCTCACCGGGTCCGACCCGGTGGAGGGCATGACGTCGCTGGAACTGACCGACGAGAGCAGGCCGCGGTTCGCCGACGAGTACCTGACCCGGATCATCCTCACCGAACGCGACGAACTGCTGCTCGGCGCGATCGGGGAGATCGACGGCGAGTTCGCGGCGGAGGACATGGAGGTCGCCGTCGTCTTCGGCGCCCTGCACATCCCGGTCGTGGTCCGCGAGCTGCGGAGGATCGGCCACCGGGTCGAGCCGGGCACCCGGTGGCTGACCGCGATCGACTTCGAGGAGCCGCCCTACCTGCGCAAACCCAGCCTGGACGGCTGGATGGACTGGTAGTCGCGTGTGGATGATCTACTGGGTGGGTGACTGATCTACGTGAGACCGTCGTCCGGTGGCAGCACGGCTGGGCGGTGGCGCGTTCGGTCGCCCCGCCGGAGGCGGTCGACGGCGGGCTGCGGTCGGATTCCCGGCAGCCGACCCGCGATGTCGATTACCTGGCCCTCGACGTGGATCCGGCCACGCTCGCCGGGCTGGCCGGCCGGGTCGCGGCGGAGCGGGCGGTGACCTGGCTGACCGTGGCGACCATCGATCCGGACGCGACGGCCGCGGCGCTGGAGGCGGCCGGGCTGGTGCTGCTGCAGAAGTCCGAGGCGATGATGGCGATCGACCTGCGGAAGCATCCCCGGCGGGAGGCGGCCGCCGGCTACCGGGTGGAGACCGTCCGGTCCGGTGCGGTGGTGACGGCCACCGTCGTCCACGAGTCGGGTGAGGTGGCCGCGTGGGGCAACGCCGGGCTGTCCGGCACGGACGCGGTCGCCGACAAGATCGAGACACATGCCGCCCACCGGCGCCGGGGTCTGGCCAGCACGGTGATGGGCTCGCTGGCGGCCGAGGCGGTGGCGGCGGGCGCCGAGCAGGGCCTGCTCATCGCGAGCGTGGACGGCCAGATGCTCTACCCTAGGCTGGGCTGGCGGACGATCGCCCACGTGCTGATCGCCACCATCCCCGGCCGGGTCGCCCCGAACTAGCGGAGTTCGCGCAGGTCCAGGGCGTAGAGGAGTTTGTCGTAGCGGGCCTCGCCGACGGCCACGAAACGGTCGAGACGGCCGTACTGGTGGAAGCCGAGTTTCTTGTAGAGGGCCGCCGCGCGGGTGTTGTCGCCGCGCAGGTCGAGGGTGAGGACCTCGATCCGGTGGCGCAGCGCGGCCGCGATCAGAGCGGTCAGCAGGGTCCGCCCGAGGCCGAGGCCCTGCCGGTCCGGGTCGACGGCGAGTTTCTCCAGGTCGGCGTTGGGCCGGTGGGTGGGCCGGCCGTAACGGCGCCAGTACCCGAATCCGGCCACCTCCTCGCCGCCGTCGGTGGGGAGGACGGCCAGGGCGATCGCGGCGTCGCCGGACGGGACGGCCGCGGTCAGCGTCTCCAGCAGGGCGGCCACCTCGGCGGCCGGCGGCGGCTCCACCCAGCCGAGCGCCGCGCCACCGGCGACCAGGGCGCGCAGCAGCGCCACGACACCGGCGGTCTCCCCCTCGGTCAGCCCGTCGGATCCGATCAGCCGTACTTCCCAGTCGCCCACGGCGAAAGTCAACCAGAATCCTCGGTCGGCAACTCGACTACCTGGACCTCGTCGGCGGCGGCGAGCACCTCGTCGGGGGTGATCGCGAGCAGCGCGGGGTGGACCGGGCCGGGCAGGTCGCCGCGTTCGCTGCGGGTGCCGTGCCAGATCGGGCGATGACAGGGGCGGTCCGCCGGCGGCCCCCAGCGTTGCGGCGACACCGGGCCGAACAGGGTGACCGACGGCGTCCGGTAGGCGGTGGCGAGATGGGAGATCCCGGTGTCGCCGCTGATCACCAGCCGGGCGGACGCGACCAGGGCGGCGAGTTCGCTCAGCCCGGTGCGCGCGACCGCCTCCTCCGGGAGCCCGGCGAGCGCGCTCACCCGTACACATAGGTCTCTCTCGGCGGCGGAACCGGTGATCAGCGGGTGGTGGCCCGCGGCGCGCAACCGTCGTGCGACGGCCGCGTAGCGGTCCGGAGGCCATCGCCGGGCCGGCGATTTCGCGCCGGGATGGATGATCGTCATCCCGGCCGGGACATCCGCGTGCGGCGCTTCAAGATCAAGATCAATTTCCGAGCAGGGTACGCCGTAATAGCGCACCAACCGGCACCAGCGCCGGACCTCGTGTTCGTCGTCGTGCCAGCCGGGCCCGTCGTGGTGCCCGGCCGGCGTGCTGGCGAACGCCCACAGCGCGCCCGGCCGCAGCGCCAGCAGGCGGCGGTGCGATTCGGGACCGGAGCCGTGCAGGTTGACCGCGAGCCGGGGCTCGGCGGGCGCGCCGTCGAGGGGTTCGAGCTCGCCGGCCGGGACGATCCGGTCGATACCGCCGATCGTGACGATCAGCGGGGTGAGCCAGGCGGGGGCGGCCAGCGCGAGGGTCTCGCCGGGAAAGGCGGCGCGGAGCCCGCGCAGGGCGGGCACCGCGGTCGCCAGATCTCCCACACCGAGCGCGCGCAGGACCAGGATCACGGGTACGAGCTCTCCTGTACGAGCCCGGTCAGGTGGACGTCGAGGGGGTTCAAGCGACTGCCTCCAGGTTCGCGACGGCCGCGTAGACGGCGGTCAGGCGCTCGGCGATACGTGGCCACGAGTAGGAGGCGGCGGCCCGGTCGGCGGCCGCGGCGGCGTAGCCGTACCGGCGGACCTCGTCCCCGGCGAGCCGGCGCAGCGCGAGGGCCAGGGCGCGCGGGTTGCGGGGCGGCACCAGATCGCCGGTGACGCCGTCGACGACCGTGTCGGTGAGCCCGCCGACCGCGGTGGCGACCACCGGCACCCCGCAGGCCATCGCCTCCAGCGGGGTGAGACCGAACGGCTCGTACCAGGGCGTGGTGGCGAGCACGTCGGCGGACCGGTACCAGGCCGGCATCTCGTGCGCCGGAACCGCGCCGGCCAGCCGGACCCGGTCCGCGACCCGGCAGTGCTCGGCGAGAGCCCGGAGCCGGCGGGCGTACGGCTCGGCGTCGAGTTCCGCGGCCGGTGGACCGCCGACCACCACGAGCTCGGCGCCGGGCACCGCCGGCATGGCCCGGATGCTGTCCTCGATGCCCTTGCGCTCGACGAACCGGGCCACCGTCAGGATCCGGTTCAGCCCGGGGGTGCGCTCCACGGCCGGACCCCGCGAGCTGAACCGTTCGGTGTCGACCCCGGACGGCACCAGCGACATCCTCGACCGCGGCACCCCGAGGGGCAGCAGTTCCCCGACCTCGTCGCGGCATTGCACGATCACCCGGTCGGCGGCCCGCCCGATGTGCCGTTCGTAGCCGATCCGCCCGGGCGGGCTGGTGTCGGCGGCGCCCTGGTGGCGGCGTTCGACGGTGCCGAGGGCGTGGAAGGTCTGCACCATCGGCACCCCGCAGGAGTGCCCGGCGTCGAGGGCGGCCAGCCCGCTCATCCAGAAGTGGGCGTGCGCCACGTCCGGCATCCACTCGGCGCGCCAGTCGGCGGCCATCCACGCCGCGAAGGCGCCCAGGTACGGCAGCAGCTCATCCTCGGGCAGCGCCTCGGCCGGCCCGGCCGGTACGTGGACCACGTCGGCCCGCTCCCCCATCGGCACGACCTCCGGCAGGCCGGGGCTGTCCCGGCGGGTGTAGACGCGTACCTCGTGCCCGTTGGCGGCCAGGGCGGCGGCGAGTTCGGCGACGTGCGAGTTCTGCCCGCCCGCGCCGGCGCCACCGAGCGCCGCGAGCGGGCTGGCGTGTTCGGAGATCATCGCGATGCGCATGTCTCCGCCTCCAGCAGGCCGTCCCGGTCGAACGGCACCGCGTCGTGGAGCGGCGCGCTCACCGGGGCCACCCTCCGTGTGGCGCGGTGGAACCGTCGGGCAGTGGAACGGACGGCGCCTCGGGAACCGGCCGGTGCGGCTCGGCGCCGCGCCATCGCAACCAGCCGCGCAGCCAGTGGGCGATCGCCACCGGGGGGATGACGGTGCTGGTCACCAGCATGGTGGCGACCTCGCGGGAGTCGCGGGGGCCGGGAGCGATGCGGGCCAGCGCGAACTCGGCGGTCCCGGCCGCCCAGCCGGCCGCGGCCAGGGCGGCCACCGGCGACCAGACCCGGTCTCCGGTGGCCACGCGCAGGAGGGCCGATCCGGCGGCCGCGGCCAGGCAGGCGGTGACCACGGCGTGCCGGTGCCTGCGTCCGGGCGGAATCCCGAGCACCGTATGCCAGGCCGGTCCGTAGAGGCGGCGCAGCAGGGCGTCGTCGGCGTTGCCGCGCTGTACCCGTACGCTGATCCATCGATCTTCCGGACGGACCGGATGGGTGGCCCGGCGACGGCCGCGGTGCAGCTCCCAGCCCGCCAGCCGGACCCGGAAGGCCAGCTCGGCGTCCTCGCGGAAGGCGCGCGGCAGCCGTTCGTCGAAGCCGCCGGCGCGGGCCAGCGCGGCCCGGCGGTAGGCCATGTCCGCGGTGAGCCACTCGCCGTCGGCGAGGGACGCGGTGACCCGCTCCCAGTCGGTGGGCGGCCGGTCCGGCGGCAGCGGCACCCGGAGATCGCCCTGCACCCCGCCGACGGTCGGGGCCGTCGATCGCAGATCGTCGACCAGCCGTTCGACCCAGTCCGGGTCGGGCAGCACGTCGTCGTCGAGGAACGCCACCCATTCGCCCGCAGCGGCCCGCCAACCGGTGTTGCGGGCCGCGGCGGGCCCGGCGGCGCGGCCCGCGATCACCCGGGCGGGCACTTCGAGAGGGGTACGCCGGTCGGCCCGGTCGTCGACGATCAGCAGCTCGATGTCGGGCGGCAGCGAACCGAGCGCGGCCAGCAGCGCGCCGAGGCTGACCCGTCCGACGGTGGGTACGACGATGCTGGCGAACGTCACTCCACGCTCCGGTAGGTCTGGGCGTTGATCCCGAGAACGCGCATGCCGGGCCGCATACCCCTGGATCTCCGCTCTAACCGCATGATCATCAACTTCCCCCGGATAGCTGGTATCCCGGTTTTCCTGCACTTTCACGGCGAACATTTGCCGCAAGGCACGTTTCCGTACGATCCGGTGTGGGCGGACTGGCCGAGACCGTGACCACAGTGGTGCACCTGGAGGCCCCCACCGGCCGGTGAACAGAGCCGAGCGAGGCCCCGCCCTCCGGCTGGTGAACGAAACCGAACGAGGTATGTCGCCCGCACCGTCCGCACGGGAGCATCGTCGGCGTGACGACCGACGAGCTGTACGACGTGTGTGCGGCCGTCCGGGCCGGCGACTCGGACGGCAACGGCTTCTTCGTCGCGCCGGGAGTCCTGGTCACCTGCGCGCACGTGGTTCAGGACCACGCGGAGTGCACGGTCCACTGGCACGGCCGCGACTACCCGGGCACGGTCCGCTGGCGGCGCCCCGAGCAGCGGCCGGACGACGGCTGGACCCCGCTGCCGGACCTCGCGGTCGTGGACGTGACGATCGGCGACGAGCACCCGTACGCCGATGTGCAGCACGCCCCGCGCCCCGACGAGGCCCATCCGGGCGAGGTCCGGATCGCCGGCTACCAGCGGCTGTTCAGCGACCGGCCCACCCTGGTCCACGGCCGGTACCGGATCGACGGCCCGACCGAGGCCGACGGCGTCCGGTTCCTCCAGATCGGGGACGACACGGTCGAGCCGGGGATCAGCGGGTCACCGGCGTTCGACGTGCGGACCGGGCGGGTGATCGGGCCGGTCAAGGCCACCCGCGGCGGCGAGCACGGGGCCCGCGGCGGTTGGGTGGTGCCGCTCGCCGGCGTACCCGGTCTGGAGGGTCTGGACGGCAGTCCCGGCTGGAAGGCGGCCCGCCGCCGCTGGCTGGTCCCGAGACTCGGCTCCATCCTGCACCGGCCCGGTGAGCGCGCGACCCGCGGCGGCGCCCACGGCAGCACCGCCGACCTGCTGCGCCCGGAACGCGGCATCGTGCCGTTCGAGGGCCGCGACGCCGAGATCGAGGCGCTCACCGCCTGGTGCGACTCGGCCGAGCCGTTCTCGGTGCGGCTGGTCACCGGCGCGGGCGGCGTCGGCAAGACCCGGCTGGCCGGGCAGCTGGTCAGCGGCCGGCACGAGCACGGCTGGGTGGCCGGGTTCCTGCGGCCGGTGGACCGGATGGACCCCGGCCCCGGCCCGGTCGACCGGCTCATCGAGGCGCTCGACAGGCTGGGCGAACCGGTGCTGATCGTCGCCGACTACGGCGAGGACCACGTACGCCTCAGGCATTTGATCTCCGAACTGGACGAGCTGGCCCGCTCGGAGCGCCCACCGATCCGGCTGCTGGTCCTGGCCCGCCGGGCCGGCGCCTGGTGGAAGGACGTCGGCATCGGCATCAGCGCCTCCCTGAGGACCAACCTGGACGCCCGGATCTGCGGGCTGCACCTGCCCGGTGTCGCGCCCGGCGACTGGACCGGCGAGTACGAACGGGCCCTGGCCGCGTTCGCCGCCCACGCCGGGGTGCCGCCCGGACCGCCGGGCCCGCCGCCGGACTTCCGCGGCGACACCCCGCTGCTGCACCTGCACGCCGCGGCCGTGGTGGCCGCCCTGAACCCGGGCACGGTCGCGCGCAGCGGTGTGAACGCCCTCGATGCCGTTCTGGAACACGAGCACGTCTACTGGAAGGCCACCGCCCGGGTCGCCGGACTGCGCCTCGACCCGTTGGCGCAGCGCCGGGCCGTGGCGCTGATGAGCCTGGCCGGCGCCGCCGCCGAGGCGGAGGGATGCGCCCTGCTCGGTGACGTGCTGGGCTGGCGGCTGGAACGCGCCGAGCCGGTCGCGGAGTGGCTGCACGACCTGTACGACGGCGCCCAGCACGGTACCGGCTACTGGACCCCGCTCGGCCCCGACCTGCTCGCCGAACGCCTCGCCGCCGAGGTCTGCGAGGCCGAGCCGGACCTGCTGCGCCGGGTCGTCGCCGTCGTCGACGACCGCCGCGCCGGGCAGGCGCTGACCGTGCTGGCCCGGGCCGGACGGCACTCCCCCACCGCCACGGCCGCCCTGCGTGACCTGCTCGGCGCCGACATCCGCCGGCTGGTGCCACTGGCCGTACGCCTCGCCCCGTCGGTCGGCGGTGAGCTCGGCAACGCGGCCGGCGCCGTGGTCGAGGCGCAGCTGGCCCTGGACGACGACCTGTTCTACGAGGTCGGCTCCTACCTGCCCGACCACGTCGAATGGGCGCTCAAGGACCTGGCCGTCGTGGTCCTCGGCAAGATCCTGGACGCGGCCGGCCACGACGGGTTCGAGGAGTCGGTGGTCGTCATGTTCCGCATCACGATCGCCCGCTACCTGCTCGTCGGCGGCCAGTTGCGGGAGGCCCTGGACCGGCTGGAACCGGCGATCCGGATCACCCCCGACGGTCCCGAGCGCACCGGCCGGCTGGTCGAGGCGCTCACCCTCAAGGCGCAGCTGCACAACGGTCTCGGGCAGCCGGGCGAGGCCAGCGCCGCCTCCGGCCGGGCGCTGCGGCTGCTGCGCCGGGCCAGCGGGCTCGACGACGTACAGGTGGCCGAGGCCAGCCTGGGTCTCGGCCAGATCCTGATGTCGCAGGGGTCGGCCACCGAGGCGTCCGCGTTCTTCGACGAGGCGCACCAGGCCTACCAGCGGATCGGCATGAACCCGGTGGCCGCCATGCAACTGGCCATCACCCTGGCCAGCAACGCCATGAACCTGGTCGTGGTCGGTGACCACGACCAGGCCACCCGGCTCGCCCAGCAGGCCGTGGACACGCTCGCGAGCATCCCCGGCGACCACCCGGTCTACCGCACGGCCTCGATCTTCGTGGGCCATCTGCGTCTCCAGGTCCTGGCCATCGGCACCGTCACCGCCGACACGCTGGCCGAGGCGGAGGAGCTGTTCGCGCTGCTGCGCGCCGAGCCGCCCAGCTACACCCAGATGCAGATCCTGCTCGCCCAGTCGCTGGTGGTGGCGATCGGCATCGCGGCCCAACTGGACGACCACGGCCTGGCCCAGCGCTGGTCCGACGAGTCGTTCCGGGTCGCCGAGCGGGTCAGCGGCCTGCCCATCGGCGTGCACCTGCGACGGTCCGCGCACTGGGCCGCCGCCCGGCTGGCGATTCTCACGGACCGCAACGCCGACGCCGAACGGCACCTGGTCGAAGGGCTGCGCGGCACCGTGCCCGACGACGTCAGCGAGCCGGGCTTCGCCGTCCGCGACGGCGAGATGTGGCGGATGCTGGGCCTGCTGCGCATCGAGGCCGGTGACATCTCCGGCGCGATCAGCGCGGGCAGCCAGGCGAAACGACAGATCGAGGCGGTCGTCGCGAAGGCGCCGGCGATGTGGGCGGCGGCCGGGCTGCCCACCGTCGCCGGGGAACTCGCCGACTGGCAGGAACAGCACGGCCTCGGTCTCCAGGCGTACCGGACCACGCTGGACCTGGTCGACGTGTGCCGAAGCCGGATCGCCGCGGGCCAGCCGATCGGCGAGACCGACCTGTTCCAGGCGCTGGCCCGGGCCGCGATCCGGGCCGCGCACTTCCTCGACGTCGACGCAGGAGGGGCGTACGCCGTCGAGGCCGTCGCGCTGGGCGCCCAGCCGGCCGCCGACCGCCGGCCGGGCGCGGTCGAGTCGCTGGCACTGGCCCGGCTCGCCCTCGCCCACCATCTCATCGGCGCCGACCCGGCCGGCGCCCACGCCCAGCTCGGCGCGGTCCAGGAACTGCTTCCCCCGCTGGTGGACTCGTCGGCGTTCGGCCTCAACCTGCACAGCCGGGTCGCCGCCGGGATGCTCGCCGCCGCCGAGAACCACACCGGCATGGCGGAGGCCCGCGACTACGACCGCGCGATCCGGGAACAGGCGGTCACCGACGGCGTCGACCTGCCGTTCACCCGCGACCGGCTGGTACACCTGCTGTCACTGCACTGCCGGCTGCGCCACGAGCACGACAGCGCCCGCCGGATCGGGCAGCGGGCCGGTGACCCGCCCACGCCGTACACGTCCGAGCACCTGATGCGCGTCATCGAACTCCACGACGGCGGGGTGATCGCCCACGTCGGCGACCGGCCGAAGCACGCCCGCCGCCTGTTCACGGCCGCGTTCTCCCTGGTGCCGGAGAAGGATCCGGCCGACCCGGACGATCAGATCGCGTCCACCCTGCTCGTCCGGCTGGGGCTGCTCGGCTACCACCTCACCGATGTGGCCGCCGGCACCGGCAAGGCGCGCGAACTGCTGGACCGGACCCGCGGTGGGGTCACCCTGCCGGACCGCGCCCTGCACGCCGGCGTCGCCGCCGGGCTCGCCGTCGACGCGGCCCACGACGGCGACCCGGAGGAGGCCGCCGCCCGGTGGTCGGAGGTCCGCGCGGTCCTCGACATGCCCGGCCCGAACGCCGCCGAATGGCTGGGGCTGCCGCTCTACGACATGGCCATGGCGTTCATCGAGGTAGTCGATCCGGAAGTCGCTCTCCAGGTGTGCCAGTACGCCGAACCGGTGGCCCGCACCTACGACGAGCAGATCGCGCTCATCGAGTTGCGGGGGCTGCGTGGCCTGCTGCTGTCCGACCTGGACCGGCCCGCCGAGGCGATCGACGACCTGCGCCACTGCCTCGACCGGGATCCCACCCTCGACCCGCCGGTACGCGCCCCCCGCGAACGGGTCGCCCTGATGCATCGCCATCTGGGCCGCTGCCTGCGCCGTACCGGCCGGCTCGCCGACGCCGAACCGGTCTACGCCGCCGGGCTGGCGATGAGCCGCTCCCTGCACGACACCTACCGCGCCGACCCGGACCGCGCCGCCCTGCTCGCCGGCGACCTGGCCGAGGCGGTCACCGTCGCCCGCCACTCCGGGCGCCTCCGCGAGGCCGTCGAACTGTCCATGGAGGCCTTCGCCCTCTGCCGCCACACCCCGCTGCCCGACCTGCTGCCGGTCGCCGCCGCCGAGGCGGGCCTGCTACGCAGCGCCGCCCGCGACCACAGGATCGCCTGCCGCCTCACCGCCCGCGCCGTCACCCTGGCCGGTTCCCGCCCCGCCGTCCCGGACGCCGAGGCCACCACGATCCTGGTGCACGCGGCGGTCACCCACCTGCGCGCCGACCGCCCCGGCCCGGCCGCCGACTACGCGTGCGCCGCGGCCTCCCGCTACGGCTGGCCCGCGGTCCCCGGCGGCACCTGCGCCGAGGTCCTCACCCGGTTCGCGCGCGCCCTCACCGCCGCCGCCGGCCGTAACCCCGAAAACCCCGCCGCCCTGACCCAGGCACAATCCGCACGCCTCATCCTCCGAGCGCTACGCGCAGACCCGGGCAACATCGACGAGGCCACCGAAACCTACGTCACCGTCCGCCGCACCCAAGGCTTCCCCTGATCCGTACGGTCGTGCCAGGCCCCGCAGCACCCCGCCGCCGAACGCGATCTTGGACGATAGGCCACCGCACTCGGCGGGAAAACGTCCAAGATCGCGGAAGGTGGGTGCCCCGGCAGGCACCGCGCCCGCCGCCCGCGCCCGCGTCGCCGCCGTGGCCGTGAGCGGCCCAAACGCCGCCTGTTAGGGTCCGGGTGTGAGCGAGCGGATCATCGGCGGCCGGACCTACGACTTCTCCCGGCAGGTCGTGGTGATGGCGATCGTGAACCGTACGCCGGATTCGTTCCACGACAAGGGCCGGACGTTCGCGCTGGAGAAGGCGACCGAGGCGGTGCGGGCGGCGGCCGCGGACGGCGCCGACTGGATCGACATCGGTGGTGTCCCGTTCGCGCCCGGCCCGGAGGTGACCGCCGCCGAGGAGCTGGACCGGGTGCTGCCGGTCGTCGAGGCGGCCCGTGGTCTGGCGGTGGTGTCGGTGGACACGTTCCGGCCCGAGGTCGCCGCCGAGGTGATCAGGGCGGGCGCCGGGGTCGTCAACGACACGTCCGGGCTGCGTGATCCGGCGATGGCCGACGCCGTGGCGGGGACGGACGCGCAGCTGGTGATCTGTCACAGCCTGGCCGCGCCGCGCACCGAGTACCCGAAGCCGCGGTACCACGACGTGACCGCCGAGGTGGGCGCGTTCCTGCGGGAGAAGGTGGAGCTGGCGCTGTCCCGTGGGGTCCGCCCGGACCAGATCATCATCGATCCGGGTCACGACCTGAACAAGAACACCTACCACTCGCTGGAGCTGACCCGGCGGCTGGACGAGATCGCGGCGATCGGCTTTCCGATGCTGGCGGCGCTGAGCAACAAGGACTTCATCGGCGAGACGCTGGACCGGCCGCAGCAGGAGCGGCTGGCCGGCACGCTGGCCACGGTGGTCTTCTCGATCATGCGGGGCGCCCGGATCATGCGGGTGCACGACGTACGGGCGAACCACGACGCGATCCGGATGACCGAGGCGATGCTGGGCTGGCGGGAGCCGGCCTACACCCGCCACAACATGTGACGCCTCACTCCTGGTCGTAGGGCAGGGTGCCCAACAGGTCGGTCATCCACGGCTGGGGCGGCACCGCGTCCGGCCCCAGCACCCGCATCGCGCCGAGCACGGTGATCAGCATGCCGGCGGCGAAGAAGTCCCGTGCCTGTTCGGCGGTCGCCCCGGTCAGCTCGCGGACCAGCATGAACATGTTGCCGTAGCACTGGCGGACCGCGTCGCCGAGCCCCGGGTCGGCCCCGGTCGTGAACGCGTGCAGCAGCACGACCAGCAGGTCCCGTTCGGCGAGCAGCGCCTTGAACGCCTTGCCCAGCCCGGGGAGCGTGGGATCGACGGCGGCCGCCTCCCGCCAGATCCGCTGCACCCGGTCGGACGCGTGCCACATGGTGGCCAGGAACAGCTCCTGCTTCGAGCCGAAGATCCGGATCACGTACGGCTGGGAGACGCCGGCGATGCGGGCCACCTGGTCGGTGGTGGTGCCGGCGTAGCCGCCCCGGGCGAAGGCGGTGACGGCGGCCGCCACCAGTTGAGCGTGGCGTTCCTGAGCAGTGAGACGGATCCGGGTCACATTGACAGGTTATCAGTCGATGCTTACCGTGCTTAGTTATCAGTGGATAACAACTTCTAGGGGGAAGTTCGTGGCCACCGCCACCCTCGGCACCGCAAAGACAGCCAAGACCCGCCCGCTGGGCCTGGTGATCGCCGCCGTCGGCATCCCGGCCTTCATGGGCGCCCTCGACAACCTGGTCGTCAGCACCGCGCTCCCGGTCATCCGCACCGAACTCGGCGCGTCCATCTCCGACCTCCAGTGGTTCGTGAACGCGTACACCCTGCCGTTCGCCGCGTTCCTGCTCACCGCGGCCGCGCTCGGTGACCGGCTGGGCCGCCGCCGGATGTACCTGGCCGGCATCGCCCTGTTCACCCTGGCCTCGGCAGGGGCCGCGCTCTCCACCGAACCGTGGCAGCTCACCGCCTCCCGGGCCGCGCAGGGCATCGGCGGCGCCATGATCGCGCCACTGTCGCTGACCCTGCTGGCCGCCGCCGTACCGGACCGGCTGCGCAATGCCGCGGTCGGCATCTGGGGCGGCATCACCGGCCTCGGCGTCGCGCTCGGCCCGGTCATCGGCGGCGCGGTCGTCGACGGCCTCACCTGGAACTGGATCTTCTGGGTCAACGTGCCGATCGGCGTGGTCGCCCTGGCGCTGGCCGCCTTCGTGCTCGGCGAGTCCTACGGCGGCGCCCGCAAACTCGACCCGTTCGGCCTGCTGCTGTCGGCGAGCGGCATGCTGCTGCTGATCTGGGGCATCGTCGACGGCCCGGAACGCGGGTGGACCAGCGGCCGAGTGCCACTCATGCTGAGCGCGGGCGTCGCGCTTCTCGCCGGGTTCCTCTTCTGGCAAAGCCGCAATCGTACGCCCATGCTGCCGCTGAGCCTGTTCAAGTCCCGGTCGTTCAGCCTGGTCAACGTGGTGACCCTGACCTTCTCGGCGGGCGCGTTCGGCTCGGTCTTCCTGCTCGCCCAGTACTTCCAGGTGGTGCAGGGCCTCACCCCGCTGGAGTCCGGCCTGCGGACGCTGCCGTGGACCGCGGCCCCGATGGTGGTCGCCCCGCTCGCCGGCATCTTCGGGTCCCGTATCGGGCTGCGCAACCTGATCGTGGCGGGGCAGGTGCTCCTGGCCGCCGGCATCCTCTGGATCGGGCTGGCCACCACCACCGACGCCGGGTACGCCCGATTCATCGGCGCCTTCGTGCTGGGCGGCATCGGCATGGGCCTGACCTTCGCGCCGATCAGCACGGTCACCCTGGCCAGCGTCGGCGAACAGCAGCGCGGGGTGGCCTCGGGCGCCAACAACACGATCCGGGAGTTCGGGGTGGCGGCCGGGGTCGCCACGCTCTCCTCCGTCTTCAGCAGCCAGGGCGGTTTCGCGAGCGCCCAGAACTTCGTCGACGGCGTGGTGCCGGCGGTGCTCACCGGAGCGGCGATCCTCGCGGTCGGCGCGATCGTCGCCACCCGGCTGCCGAACCGAATCTGAAACAAGTCGAAACAGACTGTTGCATCGCCGCAACATCGCTGCAACGATGACCTTCGATTCTGCGCCGCCCGGTCACGCGGGACTCGCCGGCACCGTCCTCGCCGGCGTGATCCCGCCCCGCTCTCCCCGGACCGGACGACACGGAACCCCCGCCGCCCAGGCCTCCCCCTAGGCGCGCGTGAGTGGTGAAGCAGCGTGTGCCGGCCCTCCGACCGGCACACTCTGCTAATCCGCGGCGGAAAACTGAAAAGGTCGCACTTCAAGACAACCCACTTGAAGTGCTCCTAGGCGCTTCAAGAAGATCGCTTGAAGCGCCTTTTGCTTGTTGTCGGCCTTTGCTTGTTGTCGGCTCTTTTTTTGTTCAGCCGATGTGGACCCAGATGTCGTCCAAGGTTCCGTGGAACTGGTCGTTGTTCTGGCCGACGCCCTTGCCTCCGACGGTGAAGGGCTGGTTCGTCTCCACAGACAGGGTTTCCGGGACGGCGGTCACCGTCTCCAGGCGGTCGTCGACCATGATCGCCAGCGTGGGGCCGGTGCGGCGGCACTCCAGGTTGTGCCAGCGGCCGTCGGCCACCGAGGTCCGGCTGCGGGCCACGTACACCGTCGTGCCGGTCCGGTCGCTGATGCCGCAGCTCGGCTTGCCGGACTGGCCGTCGACCTGGAGCTTGTACTGGCCGCCGCCGTTCGAGTAGCCCTTCTGGAGGATGTTCTCGCCCCCGCCGGTCTCCGCGAGCGACAACAGCACGCCCGCCCCGTACCGCAGAGGTTTGGTCCCGGGGTTGAGATCCGGAGTGTCGCCGGCCTGCAGAATCAGGCGCGGGCAGCTGCTCTCGGTGGGGCACTTGGCCGGGAAGCTCAGCGCCTGGCCGCTCCCGTGCGGCACCATCCGCGGCTCCCCGCCGTTGCGGGTGACCGTCCGCAGCAGGTGGCCGTGCCCGGAGCCGTCGTCGAAGGTGCCGTCCGCGATGGTGGTGTCGAAGTTGTACGCCGCCACATCGTCCACGGCCGCCTTCTCCGTCCGTGGCATGACCCCGGTGAACTCGGCGTACCGTTTCCGGATCACCCCGTCCACCTGGGTGAAGTCGCCGACCGCGCTGACCGAGGCGAGCCGGGCGCTGGCCGCCAACTGCCGGGTGCCGACGATCCCGTTGGCCTGCGGCGCCCATTCGAGCAGGTTGCCCTCCCGGTCGATCGCCGCCAGTTTGCCGCGGATCACCGAGCCGTCGGTGCAGACGCCCCGTACCCCGTTGTTGGTGGTGGTGCACGCCTTGTCGAAGTGCCCGCCCACGTAGATCACATCGGAGAGCTGGGTGATCGCCTGGGCGTCGCCGTCGAACACCCGGGTCCAGCGGGTCTGCCCCTCCCGGGTGTACGACACCGCTCGCCCACCCTGTCCGCCGAGCGCCGCGTACACCCCGTCGGTGTGGGTGGCCAGCGCGAACACCTGCGACACCGGCTTCGGCGCGAAACTCCGGTCGAGCACGCCGGTGTCCGGGTCGACGGCGGTCAGCCGCAGTGTCGAGCGCACGTCGTTCGTACGATGGAAGCTTCCGCCCAGATAGACCCGGTCGTCGGTGACGGCGAGCGCGTTGACCGTGTCGTCGGTGGTCGGCGCCCACGCGTCCAGCGTCCCGTCGGCGGCGGTGAAGGCCGCCAGGTTGCGGCGCGGCTGACCGTCCACGGAGTTGATCCGGCCGCCCAGGTAGATGCGGCCGTGCCCGGCGGCGATCGCGTTCGGCTGCCCCGCGACGGTGTGCCGCAGCGACGTGACCTGCCCGTCCGCCTCGCCGATGCCGGCCACCGCATCCCGCGACTCACCGTTGACCGTGTCGAAGTCCCCGGCCGCGTAGACCACCCCGTCGCCGACGGCGAGCGCGCGCACGTTGGCGTCGGCGGCCGGTTTCCAGTCGCGCAGCGCGCCGGTGTGCGCGTCGAAGGCGGCCAGCCGGGTCCGCTGTTGGGTGCGCCCGTTGACCGAGGCAGTGGTGAAGTTGCCGCCGACGTAGACGGTGTCGCCGTGGTAGGCGACCGCGTAGACGGGGCCGTTGAACGAGGGGGACGAAGCCGGCCGGGACGAGACGATCTCCGCGAACGCCGTGCCACCGACCGCGACGAGAACCGTCGCCAGGCCGGTGATCATCGCACGGCGTACCACCTTTTTGCCGTTTTTGGGGATATTGACCACGTCAGAGCTAACTTCCGAGATCCGCAAAAGTCACGGCGGGCACTATGCTCCGGCGTACGCCATCGAAGGAGGGGAATCGAGTGCCGCAACGTCGCCGCACGGCCGTGACCACCGCCCTGATCGCGGGCCTGGCCGTCGCCGCCGCCGGATGCGACGGGATCGAGATCGAGGTCCCGGCCGGATCCCTGCCCGCACCGGTCAGCATCGCGCCGGTGCCGTCGGCCTCGGCGGGTCAGCCGAAGTACGTGTGCAGCACCGTCTACAAGATCCTCACCGAGGGCGCGGTCCGGCTGGCCGAGCACACCGCCAACGACGACGCCGCGGGGTTGCAGCGGACGTTCGCCGACATGGCGAGCCAGGTGACGACCGCCGGCGAGCAGAGCACCGACCCCGTCCAGCGGGCCGCGACCGGCGAGATCGCCGCCGCCCTCACCGAAGGATCCCGGCAGACCGACCCGGAGGCGTTCCTGACCGGCGAGTTCGCCACCATCGGCCAGAGGCTCGACGGCACGTGCCTCGAGTAGCGATGGCGGCGCGAACCGCCATCGCCACCCGTTCACTCACTTGTTGTTACACCGCATCCAGGAGAAGTGGTAGATCGTCTCGATGCTGCCGTCGGTGGAGTCCATCGTCAGGTAGCTGACGTCGGTCGAGGTGCCCTTGGCGACCCGCAGCTCGGTGTTGATGTTGAGATTCCGCTGCTCGCCACAAGGCCGGAAGACCTGCGAGGCGATCGGCACCTGGTCGGTGACGATCCAGTTGTCGTCCAGCGGCGCCGCGATCGCGTGATTGGCGTAGCTGCCGACCGTCATGCCCTGGAAGTAGTAGTTGGCCCGTTGCTGCGCGACCGCGCCGGGCTGGAGGTACCCGTAGCCGCGGTAGTCCACCTTGGCGATCGCGAAGGTGAAGCCGGACGGCGCGTGGACCAGCACGTTGAGCTGGCAGTTCTTGCGATTCTCGGTGACCGGCACGCTGGGGCCCGCCTGCGCCAGATAGGCGCTGTAGATCGCGGTGAACGCGGAGTTGTCCGGCGAGATCGCCACGTCGGCGGTGCCCGGGGCGCAGCCCGAGCCGGCCATCGCGACCAGCTCGATGGACATCTCGCCGGCGGGCGGCGGGTCGACGATGACGATGATCGCCGAGGCCGGTGTCGCGACGAGCAGCGACGACGCCAGAAGCGCCAGCACCGCACAACCGCGGGTTAACAACCTTTTCATTTTTCATCCCCTTCGGGATCGGGAACGGATCGAGCTGAAGCTATTGATGAAAATCAATGGAAGTCAATCGTTGTAGGATGATTTCCGAAGCTCACAAAGGTCGCAAAGCCCCCGAAATTTCACCCCTATGGGAGGTTTTTGCCCATGCCGAGATCATTAGCAATTCATACTTGTAAATGCCTGAGGTGCACCACTACGGTGGTCGCGGACGCGATGACCGTCATTCTGGAATGGTTCCAGAAAGCATGCCCCGTTCCCCCCGGAGGAAGTCCATGAAGAACCGCAACCGCGTGATGGCGGCCGTGCTGGCCACCGCTCTCGCGCTTCCCCTCGGCACACCCGCCCACGCCGCGGCCGCGGCCGCGATCACCGTGGAGGTGCTCGCCAGCAGCGGATCCGGATGCGCGCCCGGCACCGCCACGGTCGTGAGCAACGGCGACGACACCGGATTCCGGGTCAAGTACCGGGACTTCGTGGCCGAGGCCGGCGACGGCGCCGCCCTGATCGACCGCCGCAAGAACTGCCAGCTCGGCGTCCTGGTGACCATCCCGGACGGCTGGACCATCGCGATCGCCTCCGCCAACTACCGCGGCAAGGCGAGCCTCCGGTCCGGCGCGACCGCCCTCCAGCGCACCAGCTACTACTGGCAGGGCTCCTCCGCGACCCAGCGCAAGGACGCCACGTTCGCCGGGCCGCTGAACGGTCTCTGGACCACCTGGGACGTCGCACCCGTGCTCACCTACGCGGAGTGCGGCTCGCAGAGCGTCCTCAACGTCAACACCGAACTGCGCATCGACCCGGGAACCTCCACCGGCCTCAGCACGATGTCGATGAACACCACCGAGGGCGACGTCGACACCCTTTTCAACTTCAGTCTGTCCCACTGCTGACCAGGCCCGTCACCCGGCCGGCGAGCGGGCCCGGCCGGGTTCGCCACCATCGGCGGCGAGCCCACGTAGGCTCGGTCACATGATCGATAGGCCGGTTCGCATCGCGCTGCAACTACAGCCGCAACACATGGACTACGCCACCATCCGGCGTACCGCCTCCGAGGCCGAGGACCTGGGCCTGGACATCCTGTTCAACTGGGACCACTTCTACCCGCTCAGCGGCGAGCCGGACGGTCTGCACTTCGAGTGCTGGACCATGCTCGCCGCCTGGGCCGAGTCCACATCGCGGGTGGAAATCGGCGCACTGGTCGCCTGCAACAGCTACCGCAACCCGGAGCTGCTCGCCGACATGGCCCGCACCGTCGACCACATCTCCGACGGCCGCCTGATCCTCGGCATCGGCTCCGGCTGGTTCGAACGCGACTACACCGAGTACGGCTACGAGTTCGGCACCGCCGGAAGCCGCCTCGACGACCTGGCCGTCGCCATGCCCCGCATCGAGTCCCGCTGGGAGAAACTGAACCCGAAGCCGACCCGCGACATCCCGGTGCTGATCGGCGGCGGCGGCGAGAAGAAGACCCTGCGCCTCACGGCGAAACACGCCGACATCTGGCACAGCTTCTCCGACCCTTCGACGTTGGAGCGCAAGCTGGGCATCCTCGGACAGCACTGCGCCGACATCGGCCGCGACCCCGCCGAGATCGAGATCTCAGTCATGGGCAACACCGAGAACCGCGACGAGATGTACGAGCTGGGCGCCCGCCTCTTCACCATCCACACCGGCGGCCCGGAGCCCGACCTCACCGACCTCCGCGACTTCCTCGCCTGGCGCGACAAACTGAACGCGTAGCACCTACGGCGGGGGCGGGCCTCCCTCTCATCAGAACCGCCCCCACCGGCACGCCATCGGCCCGGCGCCTCCTGGTGCGGCGCCCAACCGGCTGAGAAGTGGCCGTCCCGCCCCCCAGTAGGACTCGCCGACATGCCGGTGTCTCGCAAGCGTAAGAAGAAGTCGTCGGCAGGACGCCGATCTCCTGGCCGATCCGGGGCAGGGCCGTGCAGGCCGACCCGGACCGGGATCTGTTCGAGCACCGTCGGCGGGTCGCCGAGCATCGCACCGCACTGGCCGCCGAAACCGTAGGCCCGATGATCGACTCATTGATCACCGCCGCCGGGACCTGGCGGAATCAGAGCTGGCCGAGATCGATTTCGATGGCGAAGGGCGCGGTCAGCTTCACGATCCCAGTGAAGACATCGCCATCGCGGTAACGTCCGGCTGCCGGGTCGAGGATGTAGGTATAGATGAGAGGCGCACCAGTCGCGGCCTGCTCAACACGCCAATAGAACTGAATACCAGCTCGCGCGTACTGGTCGACCTTGACGATCCGATCAGTCGTCTCCGAGCCGGAAGAGACCACCTCGACCACGAGAAGCACATGCTCGGGCCGGGTCGGAGTGATGTCGATGGTCTCCGCCCGATAGACCGTCACGTCGGGCCGACGATTGTTCAACGGCACGTCCTGAAGCCGTACGTCGAAGTCGGTGTCAGCGTTCCAATCCGGGCCGGCGGCAGCGTCCAGTGCGTTGGCCAGAAGTCTGGCCAAGCGGTTGTGCCGCTTGGAGGCACTCGGGCTCTCGAGGACCATCCCATCCACGATCTCGATACCGGCGCACTGCTCTTCTGTCCACGTCGCGTATCGCTCAGCCGTGACCTGCTCATGCATCCAGGCTGGCGCGACCATCTCGGCAGTCATGTACACCTCCCGAACACTGCTCGGCTGTCGGCCCAAAGATACCGTGGCCCCATCCTCGCGGTAGCACAGCGTCACCGGTCGGGCTACGCTTCCGCCGAGTCCCGTCCACCGGGGCTTGTCGCGTGACTGGTTGCGGTAGGCAAAAGATCTGGGACCACTTCTACCCGCTCAGCGGCGAGCCGGACGGTCTGCACTTCAAGTGCTGGACCATGTTCGCCGCCTGGGCCGAGTCCACATCGCGGGTGGAGATCAGCGCACTGGTCGCCTGCAACAACTACCGCAACCCGGAGCTGCTCGCCGACATGGCCCGCACCGTCGACCACATTCACGGTTGATCCGCAGGCCGCAGCGGCGCAGCTCGGCAGCGATCCGCGGCACCCGTAGCCTCGGTGTTCGGCCTGGATCTGCCGGATCAGAGCAGCGAGGTGCTCGTCGTCGACTTCGCGTGCCTGCCGGGCGGGTTCGGCGGCCAACCACTCGTGGTAGCCCCTGCCTGTGCTTGACGCCAGAGAGGCAGTCGCCGACAACGCGAAGAAGGTCTGGAACAGCATCTTCTGATTCGACTCACGAAGGCGTACACACGAATGCCATTGAACCCTGACCCTCTGACCGGATGGCCGGCACCTCGCCGCTCCGCCGTCCGAGTGCTGGCCGCGATTTTCCTCGGCCTGATCAGCGGCCTCATCGCAGTCGTCGCGGTCGCCGCCGCGGTGACCGGTGACACCGTGGAAGCGATCGGGTTCGGCCTGGCGGCCATCCTTGCCGGCCATGTCACCGCGATAGGGATCACGGGTCTGCGGCATCCTCGCCCAGCCACCGAGCCTCCCTCGGCCGGTGTCAACGATCGAGGGGAGAGCGGATTGGCTTTCCCGTACGCCCGTTTGCCGTACTACCTGATCACGGTGACGTTGGTCCTGGTCGCCCTGCTTGCCGCGGGTTTCACCGCCGTGATGGCTGCCGGTGGCAGTGCTACCGGCTGGGTGCTGGCGGCCATCTCCGGAGGATTCGCTGTCTTCGCCAGCTGGTTCCTCATCGTCCTGTTGCGTTTGGCACCGGGCACCATCGTGCTGACCCCCTCCGGGATCTACCATCGTTCCCTGGTCCTCGAACACTTCGTCCCGTGGGACGCGGTCGTCGATGTCCAGGCCCGCGACGGACCCAACCCATGGATCACCGTCAAGGCGCTACCCATGGACGGCACCCGCGAGCGTCGCCATACCGGACGCCTTCACACCTTCGAGGGAGGACTCCTTCCCTTCCTCGTCGCCCGAACCTCATGGCTCGGCGCCAATGCGGTACCGGCATACCAGGCAATCAGGTTCTATTTCGATCATCCCGACCAGAGACCCCAGCTCCACGCAGGTGACCTCCCTACCAGCCGCTGACTCGCCGCTTCCATGATCTGCATGTCCGCTAGGCCGGTTGGTCAACCCTTTCGAAGATCAACCCCCTTGGCCGGTACGTTGATCGGGTGCCCTGCGGACCGGCGTGCAGGCGTTGACTCCTCGTTGATTCATCCGTTCGACCGACCCTGAACGTAGGGTTAACCATCGCGGTTGCTATTGGCACAACGGTGGCGACCTTTGCCGGCCGTGGCAGAGCTATAGAGTTCCACTTCGGAGAACAGCGGAAGTGGGGGCGGCGTGACGGGACGTACCACTGGACTGGTGGCAGCAGCGATCGGCCTGCTGACGGCCACACTCGGCTTGGCGTCATCGTCCGTCGCGGCCCCACGAGCCTGCCGTGCGATCGGAGCCTGCAGCAGCTCTGCCCCCGAAAACAACGCGAGCGGCGGCGGTGACGTCCGGGTTCGATTCGTGAATCGACTGGGGCAGGCGGCCGGCCTCCACAACTGAGCCCGAAGCCGACCACGTCCAGGTGTGCCGCCGCGCCGGCACCCCAGAGTCTGACATCCACGGCTACCAGGCCAACCCCCACTGATCACCTCAGCGTTTGAGCCGGTCGCGCAGCTCCCGCTTCAGCACCTTGCCGCTGACCGTGCGGGGCAGCATCGGCACCAGTTCGAGCCGGGTCGGCTGGTAGAACTCGGTCATCCCGACACCGTCGAGATAGGTGCGCAGGCCGGCGAGTGTGGGCGGTTCGCCGGCCGGGACGACGACCGCGCAGGGCGCGTCGTGCCCGTGCTCGTCCTCGTAGCCGACGATGGCGACGTCCGCGACCGCCGGATGCTCCAGCAGCTGGGCCTCGACGTCGGCCACCGGGACCATCAGGATTCCGCCGACCCGGTCGGCGGCCCGCCCGGCCAGGCGGATGCCGCCGTGACCGTCCGGCAGGACCAGATCCCCGGTGTCGAACCAGCCGTTGTCGTGGTCGGCGAGCACGTGGACCGTGCCGGTGTCCCGCCCGACGAGCGCGATGCACAGCGCGGCGCCACGGACGTACAGCCGGGCCGGGTTTTCTTTGGAGAGCGTGCCCTCGACGCGCAGATCGAGTTCCAGGGTGGCCGGTGGCCGTCCGTCGCTGATGGTGGCGTGGTCGACCGGGTCGCCGGCGCGGGTGAAGGTGCCCAGCGGCACCTCGGTCATGCCCCAGCCGGCCCGTAGCGGCACGCCGAGTTTCGCGTGGATCTCCCGGACCAGCTTCGGCGGCACCGGGGCGGCGGCGCAGCACAGCAGGCGCAGCGAGGACAGGTCGTCCGCCACTTTGGCGACCGCATCGAGGAAGACCGCGGCGCCGGAGAAGACCGTCACCCGCGCGTCCCGGATGATCTCGGCCGCCCGGGCCGGTGACCAGGTGTCGAGCAGGACCGCCGAGCCGCCGCTGAGCAGCGGGAAGGCGAGGCCGGTGGTGATGCCGAAGATGTGTGTCAGGTTGTGCGGGTTGTAGCTGACGTCGCCGGTTCCGAGCTTCTCCTCGTTCACCACGGGCGCTGCGCCGGCCTGGAGGGTGCTGGCCGTGTGCAGGACGGCCTTGGGTTCGCCGGTCGTGCCGGAGGTGAAGAGCACCACGGCGACGTTGTCCGGGTCGGCGACGCTGTGCGCCAGCGGCGACGGGTGGTCGGCGGTCCAGTCGGTGTTCCGGAAGTGGGCGTCGAAATCGATCTCGCCGCCCGACTTCGAGCCGAGCACGACCCGGTGCCGCAGATCCGGCAGGCGGCCGGCCAGTTCGGCGAGGGATGACGCGTGGTCGAAGCCGGCCCACTCGCCGACCGTCACCACGACGGTGGCCCGCAGCTGGACGAGCATCTTCTCGAGCTCCCGCCCGCGGATGGCGGTGACCAACGGTGCCAGGATCGCGCCGGTGTGCATGACGGCGAGCATCAGCGCGGCGGTCTCCCAGCGGTTCGGCATCTGGACGGCGACGACCTGCCCGGGACCGACGCCGAGCGCGCGCAGGGCCGCGGCGTACTTCTCCACCTCCGCGGCGTACCGCGACCAGGACACCACGTCGGCCGGGCCCTCGGCGTGGAAGCCGATGAGCGCGGTCGCGTTCGGCCGCTGCCGCCGGTGCCGTTCCAGATGGGTCAGCAGGTGCTCGTCGTGCCAGAGCCCGAGGCGGCGATAGCCGTCGATGACGGCGTCGGCCGGGCGGATCGCCCCGGGCAGCCAGACCTGCACGTCCTCACGAGTTTTCATGGCCACTCATGACGGACGCCCCGGGCGCCTCCTTCGGCAATGTGACGGATTCGACAGCAATTCGGCGGTTGTTCAGCGGCATCAGCCAACTCTTGACGACGGGCCGACACCCCTCAAGGCCATCGACAGTCGATGTGGTCACCGCGGCCACACGTACATGGTCACGCCGCTCGGCTGGATGTCCGGCGGCAGCCACGTGGGCAGGGTGTGGCGGCTGATGCCCCGGGGGTACTCGTCGGTCTCGCCCTCCGGCAGCGCCGACTCGATGTCCCACCAGTGGGCACGGTCGACGAACCATCCGCCGATCAGGCGCCCGTCGGTGGACCGGTACACCAGGCCGTAGTTCGGCTCCTCGAAACCGGCGGTGGGGTTGTCCACGTCGAACGAGACGTAGTCCCACTCGTCCTTCGGGGTGGGCCGGTGCCGCAACGCATCGATCCTCGCCGGCAGCAGCACGGACCGCGGCGGCGGTATCCCCTCCCCCGTCACGTCCAGCACGATCCGCGCGACCCGCCCGGCCTCGTCCGCGCCGACCTGCAGAATGCCCCCGAGTTCGACGGCCTGCCCCGCCGGCAGGTAGGCCCAGCCCGCATTGACGATCGCCTGCCAGTCGTTCAGGTCCTCGGAACGCCACCCCCGCCCCGCGCCGTCCACGAACTGGAAACGGACATGGACCCTGATCGGCTGGTCCGAACCGTTCCGGAAGACCGCCGCCGCGCCGACGATGCGCCTCGTGGCGTCGCCACTCGGTACGGGGAAGGTCGCGAATCCCCGCTCGTCGACGGTGACTCCATCGACAATGTCGTCGCGAAGCATCGCCGGGTCGGGACTGGCCGACGGCTCGGGCGGGTCGTGGTTCTCCGGCGGCCCGGTGCAGCCGGCGGTCACCGCGAGGCCGGCCGCACCGAGCGCGGCCGCGAGCAGGCGCCGTCGTGGCAGTCGCGGGAGGTGATTCACCGTTCCCTGTCCCTGTATTTCAGATACAGCTCGTGCCGCAACTCGGTGTGCGCCCGCTGATGGCCGGCCTGCAGGTCCCTCATCGCGCGGTCGGCGAGCTGGAGAAATTCCCGCTCGTCGTGGCGTTCCATCACGTCGGGCGCGATGCTTACGTGGAAGTCGAGGAGGCCGACCGTCGTCACCACGATCTCCCGATCCGGCGAGCTGCCGTGCGCGGTGAGTCTCGCTCCCCGCTCCAGGTACTCCCGATGCCGGGACGAGAACGGCGGGCTCAGCTCGCTGTACCGCTCGAAGCTGTGCGCGCGCATGACCTCCCGCCGCGCTTTCTGGTATGCCGCGGCCATCAACGTCGCCCCGCGCCCGAGTTGATGCGCCAGCGTCCCGGCGTCACGGTCCCGGTAGTACCGCTCATAGCTGTCGTGCACGAACCGCAGCGTGATGTGCTGCAGCGACTCCACCTCCCCTTCGATGCGCCCATCCGGTGAACTCGCCCTGACGACTATCGCGTTGAGGTCGTCCGCGATGGTGGCCATGGTTCCTCCCCTCCGATGCGGGTGCGGATCAGTACTCCGGCGAATGGGCCGGGTCAGGATTGTCCGAACCCGTCCGCGGCCGTTCCAGGTTGCTGACGCTCACACCCAACGGCTTCGACCGGAACGCTTCCAGCGCCGGCACGGTCTGTCTCACCCCTGCTCCGGACACTCCGAGAAGAATGCTTCCGCTGACGACCCTGTTGTGAAATCCGTCGATGATGTCGTGCAGTTCCCTCTCTGATGCGCTGAATTGGAGGCGGAGCTTCTCGGTCGCGTCGAGGATGCTCTGCCAGATCGCGCCGACACTGTCGCCCCCGATGTCCGCGTCCCGGGGCGCGTCCGGCTCATACATGTCCTTGGCCACGCCGAGGCCGGCCGCGCCGACCGCCGCGACCACGCTGGCGACGGCCATCCCGGCCGCCCCGGCGCCGGCGGACAGGACACCCAGCACACCGATGGCGATGTTGAACGTCAGGTTCTTGCTCTCGGTCGATCCGCACAGCGACTGCGGGTCGTACGCGGCGATGACCTCCTCGGCGAGTTCGACGAGTTTGACCACGTCGTTCTGCGCCTGCCTGACCTGCTCCTGATATCCCCGCAGCACCAGCCAGAGGAGCGCGATGGTGTTGGCCTGGAGGAACACCATCCCTCCCCACCGGTCGAGGTAGCCGCTGCGGACGGCGTCGATGGTCCGGCCGCGCCAGCCGGCCTGATTGGTCCGGAAGTCCGCCATGAAGTCCGGCACCAGCGCGCCGAGGCTGAACAGCTCGGCGTCCTCGATGCTGGTGACCCCGGTGTTGGTGAGCCGTTGGTGCGCGCCGCGCAGAGCCTCGATCGCTCCGTCGAACGAGGAGGGTGGGGGAAGCTCCATGTAGGGACCCCAGATCTCCTCGGCCTTCCGGGTGGCGTAGTCGCGAATCGTGACGTCGCTGACGTACGGAACTCCGGTGACCTGGACGAGTTCCTCGAGCGCGTCGGCGTCGCCCGCACGGGTCATGACCTTGTTGACGAGCGTGTTGACGAGGCCGCTGATCGCGAACTCGAGACTCTTCGGAAAATCCGCCATCGTCACCTCGGGTATTCGCCGCTGTCGTGGCCTACCGTCCACTCGTCGTTGCCCGGGGACCTGTCGCCCTGCAGGCGGTCACGGATCTCGTCCATCTCGCGCGCCGCGATGTCGTCCTCGTGGAGGAAGCGGTTGAGCGCGGCTTCGAGGCCCTGCGACAGTTCCCACAGGTTGTCGCTGGTCTCGCCGGCGGCGGTCCAGACGATGTCGCGCAGTCGTGTCCAGCTGCTCTGGAAAGCCGGTGGCCCGAAGTAGCCGGGCCGGTCGAGCCGGTCGTCATAGCTCGAGGTGGTCTCACACGCGTTGCGGATCTGCGCATACTCGTCCACCAGGCGTGGCAGGTCGATCCGGGCGGCTTGGCGCAGCCGTTCGAGCGGACCACCGAACACCGCACCGTGCATTTCCTCGCTCACAGCCGATCACCCCCGAAAGCGAAACGCATCCCAGGCTATCAGCGTGTTCAATGCGTGAAACACTTTCGGGAATGCTTCGGTCGTACCCTGAAGAGGTTTTGTAATCTATTTCGGTCACCATTGAGGGCCCTGTCGGACCGGCTCCGCGGCGGCCCATACCGACACCACGACGGCCGCCGCCAGCAGGACGGCCCAGCGATCGTGGGCGGCGGCCCAGCGTTCGTCGCCGGGCGGCACGAAGAGGGCCAGCTTCGGTGGGATCCGGCTCGCCGCGACCACCAGGACCAACACGGCCGGGGCCGCCACGATGCCGCCGCTGTCGCCGGATCGCAGGCGGACGGCCCCCGCCGCCAGCGCCACCCCGCCGAGCGCGGCCGCCTCCACCGTGACGCCGCCCAGCGGGAGGACATCACCGGCGCCGGTGATCGTCAGGACGAGAGCCCACCAGGCCGCCGCCGCGGGGAGGATGACGCCGGCCCGGGCGGCGTACCGGAGCGGGCGCGGGGTGGGCACCGTCGCGATGGTGCGCGCGGCCGGGTCGTCCAGGACGAACGCCAGGCCGAGCGCACCGCAGACCGCGGCGGCGCGCAGCAGGCCCACGAGATCCTCGGCGGTCAGTTCCACCCGGAGGGCGGCGGGCACGGCGACGATCGTCAGCCCCACACCGGCCGCGGCCAGGAATGCCGTCCACGGTGTGGCCCGCGCGGCCGGGAGCACCAGCAGGGGCAGGACCCGTACGCTCATCCGTCGCACCGGGTCCGCTCCTCGACGGGCGGCAGCGGCGGGACTCCGACGCCGAGCAGCTCACCGGCCCGGTCGGCGGTGGCGCCCGCGGCGGTCAGTTCGGTCCAGGAGCGCGCGACCGTCGCGGCGACGTCCCCGGGTGGGCGCCGTAGCAGCGCCGATGCCGCCGACATCTCGCGGTCCGGCACCGAGAACCCGACCGGGAACTGCATGTCGCCGAACGGCACACCGCCCCAGCTGGTGGCGTCGACCGCCCGCAGGCCGGCGGCCGTCGCCGGGGTCGCCTGCCCGGCGAGCCAGGCGACCAGCACGCCGCGAGCGCCGCAGACCGGGATGTGTGCGGGCGCCGCCTCACCGGTGACGATCCGGTACGCGACCAGGCCGGCCAGCGACATCTCGGACCGGCCGTCGCCCCACCGTGTGCCGACCGTGACCGCGCCGGGCTCGATCCGCTGCCATTCCGCCGCCGCGGCGACCTGCTCCTCGGCGGTCACCACCCGGCCGTCGATCATCCGGTCGTCGGTGGACACCCGTTGCCTGACGACGAGCGGCCGGCCGGCCGCCTCGGCCGGAACCCCGCGGAGCACGCCGCGCACCACCGCGTCCCAGCCGCCGGTCCAGGACCGGAAGTCGCCGAACGCGCAGTAGGTGACCGAGCCGATCGAGCGGCAGTCCTGCATCTCGGCGGGATGCTCGGCGGCGGTGACCCGGGCGTTTCGGACGGCGTCGCCGACCGGCAGGTACTGGGCCGCTCCGGCCCCGGCGGTGACGGACAGGGCGGCCGCGCCGGCCATCACGAGGCGGCGGCTCCGGGCGCCCGCTGCGGCCAGCGCGGCCAACGCCACCAGAAAGATCAGACCGGAGACGTACGCCAGGTGCCAGCCGGACGGCCGGGACGTCAGCGCGACCGGCACCGGCATCGGCGGTTGCTCCAGGGCCACCGGAAGCAGCCAGCGGACGTGACCCGGCAGCGACGACAGCCCGGCGGCATAGACGGCGACGGCCGCGGCCAGCAACAACAAGGGCGCCACGATCACGGTACGGGCCAGCCGCGCCAGCAGCACCCCGGCCGCGCCGAACAGCAGCACCACCGCGGGATGCAGGGCCAGCTCGGCGGGATCGGGGCGGCCGGCCGAGCCGGGCAGCGCGGCCAGCAGCGCGATCCGGGTGGCGGTCAGCACCGCGACCAGGACCGTGAACGGCAGCACGGCCAGCAGGAAGGCGCCGGTCCGCCACGGAGGAGGCAGTACGAGGGTGTCGTACAGCCCGGTGGTGGCGTGCCGGTCGGCGCGCAACGCCGCGAGGTTGGCCGCGATCAGCGCGCCGCCGCCCAGCACCAGCAGGGCGAGGAACTGTGTCGACCAGTCCTCGTCCTGGAGGACCGGGAACCGGTTGGCCCGGCCGGTCAGCCACCGGTAGATCTCCGGGCCGGTGAACAGCAGCAGCCCGGCGATCACCGCCGGATGGCGCAGCAGCCGTACCCCCTCGGTCCGGGTGAGGGCCAGCATGGCCCGGCGCGGATCGCCCGGCCGTGACGGGGCAGGGGTCTGCCGTCGGGCCAGTGCGGCGGTCATCGCGTGGGCTCCTCATCAGCGTCGACGAGCGTCAGATAGCCGTCCTCGACGGTGGGTTCGAGCAGGTCGGCACCGGCCGGCGGGTCGCCGACGTTGCGGTAGCGCCCGTCGCCGGCCCGCCAGGACGCGAGCGCCCCGGGCACCCGGGCGCCGCTGGTCCACACCCGGCCCCGGGCGAGCGCGGCGAGATCCGCCGGGGCGCCCTCGAACCGGACCGTGCCCCCGTCCAGCACGACCACGCGCTGGCAGAGCGCCATCACCTCCTCGGTCTGGTGGGTGGACAGCAGCACCGAGCGGCCCTCGCCCAGCTCCGCGATCACCTCCCGGAACCGCAGCCGCTGCTCGGGGTCGAGGCCCACCGTCGGTTCGTCGAGGACGAGCAGGTCCGGGTCGCCGACCAGCGCCGCGGCCAGCGCCACCCGCTGCCGCATCCCGCCGGACAGCGCCCGGATCCGCCGGCCGCGCTGACCGGACAGCCCGACCGCGTCCAGCACCCGGCGTACCTCCTGATGGCGGGCGCGACGGTCGGTCAGTTCCTTGAGGATCGCCACGTAGTCGACGAACTCGAACGCGGTGAAACCCGGATGGAAACCGGGATCCTGCGGCAGGTAGCCGAGGCGGCGCCGCACGGCGAGCCGGCCGGCCGGAGTGCGCGGGTCGTTGCCCAGCACGCTGAGCGATCCCTGGTCGGGCGGGAGCGCGGTGGCGACGATCCGCAGCAGCGTCGTCTTGCCCGCCCCGTTCGGGCCGACCAGGCCGGTCACGCCGTCGTACAGGGTGAAGGACACATCGGACAGTGCGGCGGTGCGGCCGTACCGCAGGGTCAGGCCGGACGCGTGGACCACGGACGTGGCCGCGGCGACGGTCACCGGAACCTCCTGGGGGATTCGAACGCCCGGTGGATCCGGGCGAGGACGACGGCGGCCAGCACGGCGGCGACCGCCGACGCGAGCTGACCGGCCGGGACGAAGACGGCGGAACCTCCCGCGCCGGCGCCCCGGGTGGCCACCACCACCGCGATCCAGCCGAGAGCCACGCAGGCGGCGGCGAGGACCGGGCCGAGGCGGGCGGTCAGTGCGAGACTGAGCAGCGTCAGCGTCAGTGCCGGCAGAAACCAGCCGAGGGCGGCCAGGCCGGCGTCGGGCACCGCGAGACTCGCCACCGCGCTGAGCGCGGTGGTGGCCGACAGCACGGCCGCACAGCGCAGCAGGAGCAGCCGGAACGTGTGCATCGGGGCGACCACGGCG
Source organism: Actinoplanes lobatus (assembly GCF_014205215.1). NCBI lineage: Bacteria > Bacillati > Actinomycetota > Actinomycetes > Micromonosporales > Micromonosporaceae > Actinoplanes > Actinoplanes lobatus. The sequence goes on along the minus strand of NZ_JACHNC010000001.1, from coordinate 5,452,818 downwards.
ATCTCGTACGTCGGATCGGCGCGCGGCCCGAACGACAGCGCGACCCCGCAGACCGGCAGCAACGGCGCCGCGGCCAGGAAGACCACCGGATGCAGGACGGCGGCCAGCACCGCCGTGAGCGCCAGCGTCGACACCACGGCGGCCAGCCAGGACAGTCGCAGCACCGGTGTCGCGGCGAGCAGGCGGGCGGTGTGCTCGGCCACCCCGGCCCGGGTCAGCAGGCGCTCGACCGCTCCCGGGACGGGTGCGTCCAGTTCGGCGTCCAGCCTCTCCCAGCCGTCCCGCACCAGGCCGGGCTGTGTGGCGGCGAGCCGGTCCCGGCAGTGCGCGCACGCCGTCAGGTGCGCCTCGACCGACCAGAGCACGGGTGGCGCCAGTGTCCGCTCCCCGTACCGTCGCAGTTCCTCGTCCGGCAGATGCCACGCTTCCATGGCCGCCCTCCCCTCGTCGATCACGCCAGCTCCTGGCGGAGCTGCCGGCGGGCCCGCATGGCTCTGGTCTTGACCGTGCCCGCAGGGATGCCGAGCAGCACGGCGGCCTCCGCGGTGGTGAGCCCGTCCAGGACGGTCGCCTGCACCACCGCGCGCAGTTCCGGGGAGAGCCGGGCGAGCGCGCCACCGAGGTCGCCGTGTTCCACGCCGACCAGCACCTGTTCCTCGGCGGAGGGCTCCTCGGTGGACCGGCGCCGGGCCAGCAGGCCGGTCAACCGCTGCCGGGCCCCGTGCCCCCGCAGTGAGTCGATCAGCCGGCGGGAACCGATCCGCCACAGCCATCCGGCGACGTCACCGCCCGGATCCCGGAACTTGGCAGTCCCCCGCCACACGGCCAGGAAGGTCTCCTGCACCACGTCATCGACGACGGCGTCGTCGAGACAGCGGTAGCGCAGGCGCAGCACCAGCCACGCCGCGTGACGCCGGTAGAACGCCTCGAACGCGCTCCGGTCGCCGCCCGCGATGCGGGTCAGTAGGTCGGCGTCCGTCGGGCCGGGCCCGCGCGTACTGGTCACAACCCATCATCGGATCGAACCCCGCAAACGGTTCACACGACCCAGTAATGGATGTCGGTCCTGATCGGAGGGCGGTCGGACGGAGTCCCGCGCTCCTCGCCGGAGGCTTCCGGACCGGCGTCGATCAGCACCCTCCACTATCGTCCGACGGGTTCGGCGGAAACGCGAGACGGCCCCCACCGAACGGTGGGGGCCGTACCACTTAGTTCACCCAGCGAGTGACAGTGTCACTTGCCGAAAATGCTGTTCGACGGGATGCAAGCGTTGATGTCGTAGTCGTTCTGGTTGGCAGAGCCGTAGCCGAGGATGCCGATACCGCTCAGGGCCTGGACGTCGACATCGACGTCCTGCAGGTTGAGCAGGCCGAACTGGCTACCACCCTGGTCACCGATCTTGCCGCAGTCGTTCCTCTGGTCGAAGTCGAAGTCGAAGCCACCGCCGTGGCCGGCCGGCTTCGGCGGGGGGCCACCCGCCTGAGCGGCGGCCGGAGCGATCATCAGGGCACCGGCGGCGAGAGCGGCGACGGCGAAGGCCTTACGAGTGATGTGCTTCATGTTGACCCAAGAACCTTTCTGAATGGGGTCCGATTTGTCCCAATCTTAGGCATCCCGACGAAGCGCCCGCAGGAGAAATTGGGTACGAAACATCCTAGAAACATGTCATCCCGACAATACGGTATATAGAAACGGACTTACAGGCCTTTTCAGTTTGTTATAGGCATAAAGTTTCCAGATATGCAGTAACTCTCTCAGGTGACCATCTCTCCACCGCAAATACCCGATACCGGATCCAGACAGAGTGCTTTCCCGAGGCAGGATGCCGACATGTCCTTCTCCTTCGTGGTGACCGGGGCGGCTCAGGGCGTCGGCCGAGCCATCGCCGAACGCCTGGCCACCGACGGTCACGTGGTCGTCATGGACCTCGTCGGCCGGCTCGACTGGCAGCACAACCGGGTCACGCTGGTATCCGGCGACGCCGCCGACCCGGTGGCGGCACGGCACGCGGCCGCTACCGCCGAGGCCACCGGCCCGCTGGCCGGCTGGGTCAACAACGCGGCGGTCTTCCACGACGCCGGGCTGGCATCCGATCCGGTTCCGCGCGTCCTCGACCTGATCACCACGAACCTCGCCCTCGCGGTGACCGGCTGCCACACCGCCGTCAACCACTTCCGCGCCCACGGCCGCCCGGGCGCGATCGTCAACGTCTCGTCGCACCAGGCGCAGCGCCCGGTTCGCGGCGCGCTCACCTACGCCACGGCGAAGGCCGCGATCGAGGGCCTGACCCGGGCGGTCGCCGTCGACCACGGCCCGGACGGCATCCGCGCCAACGCGGTCGCGCTCGGCTCGATCACCACGGCACGGTACGAGAAGTACCGCGCCGAACACCCGGAAGCCGACGCCCAGATGGCCGCACTGCACCCGCTGGGCCGGGTCGGCACCCCCGGCGAGGTGGCGGCCGCCGTCGCCTTCCTGCTCTCCCCGGCCGCCGGTTTCATCAACGGGGCGGTCCTCCCGGTCGACGGCGGCCGCGCGGTCAACGGCCCCGACCCCGAGGCCCGCTGACCGGTCCCGTCACGAGGTCGCGGGGTTCACGCCCGTCCTCGCGTCCGCAAGCCACTCCCCCCACCACTCATCCAGCCTTCGCCCGTCACCACCCCTCTGGGTCGGCCAGCCCTGTCCGCAGGCCGCTCGCCACGGCGAACCCGCCCCGCCGGTGAGCCGGCCCCGCCGCAAGCCGGTGCCGCCGTAAACCGGCCCCGCCGTAAACCGGCCCCGCCGTAAACCGGCCCCGCCGTAAACCGGCCCCGCCGTAAACCGGCCCCGCCGCAAGCCGGTGCCGGCCGGTGAGTCGGTGCCGACGGTGCGCCGGTACTCGTTCCTGGGTGTGCCGCGTCGGTGACGGAGTCGTGGAGGTTCCAGGCAGGGGTTGCGTGTAGACGGCTCCACCGGGCGGAAGGCGGTTACGGTCCGGCCGTGTCCAATCCTCCCCCGGCCACCCGGCCCGGCGGCGTGTCCGTCGCGGCGCTGCTCCTCTGGCTCTGCGCAGCACTGCAATTGACCATGTGCTTTGTCGGCAGCACGGTGTATGACGGGTTTCCCGGCAACATCTGGATCTGCGGTGGGCTGGTCACCATGCCGTTGTTCGCGGCCGCGGCGATGGCCGTCTGGTCCGGCTATCCGGGGGCGCACATCGCGACGGCGGCGCTGCCCCTTCTCTCCGTCTGGTGCGCCGGCCTGGCTGTGCAGAATCCGTCCGGTCCCGCGCTCGCCTGGCTGGTGCTCGCCACATCGATGGTCGCGCAGGCCGGCGCCGTGGTGTTGGTGCTGCGGCCGTCATCGCTCGCCTTCTTCCACCGTCCGCCCGGCGCCACCGCACCGCCCAGCGCCACCCCAACGACCCGGCCGCCGCACCCGCCACCCAGCGCCACCGCGCCGCCCTTGCCGCCGTATCCGCTGGACGGCCCGGGCGACCGTTCAGACGCCTAGACGTGACTTGCGGGCCTGTTCATATGTCATCTGCAGTGGACGAGGATCAACATTGAGAGCATGCATCGCGTCATGATGTTGCGACTCGGCCATCAACTGTGGACCACGTAGAGCGGCGTCCAGTCCGGTCAAGTCCACCGTGCCGACGCCGAGCGGGGCGAATGCCAACGAGTCGGCGCCGTATGGACCGCGCGGCACGTCCTCCAGGTCGTGGTAGACGTTGCCGCGCAGGTCGACCAGGATCTCGTTGTCCTCGTCGTCCCAGTCCTCGATGACGAACCGCTGCTCGGAGACGTAGTCGTGGACGGTCGCCCCGCGGTGCAGGATCTCCACGAGCAGTGCGTCGGAGTCGTACATCTCGAACCGGGCCGCGTACTCACCAGCGCGCAAGCTCATGAGCCGGGCCAGGGTCGCGGTCTCGGCGTAGCCGCTCTCGCCGCGCGGGATCACCGCCCAGCGCCGCTCGGCCACCGGGATGATCACGGCTTTCTGCCGGGACTCGGCCAGCGCTCTACGGACACCGTCCAGGTCACCGGTGGCCAGCACGGTCTGATAGGTGCTCCCCATGGCCGCCGATCATAGTGATGATCTTGCAGAATTCGCTCCACCATCCCGCCACGGGTTCACGGGCCGAACGCCGTAGGGCTCGCCGCGCCCCCGAAGCCATGCGCCGCCCGCGCTTTCCGGCCCGGCGGGTGCTCACGTCGCACCGTCCGCGTGCTCGGCCTGCCGCCATGACGCGGGCGGGCGACCACGGAAACCGGCTCGTGTGCGCCAGCCGGCGCACACGAGCCGGAGGAACGGACAGTAGACCAATTGATCAGCAGGGTCGGCGCTGTCTCGGCTGTGGCGGGACAGAGGTGAGGGCCGGATGGGCGAATTGGCAGGTGGCTGGACGGTCACGGCAGGGTGAGGGCGAACGGCCGGCAGGCCCGGCAGGGTGAGGGCGAACGGCCGGCAGGCACGGCAGGGTGAGGGCGAACGGCCGGCAGGCCCGGCAGGGTGAGGGCGAACGGCCGGCAGGCACGGCAGGGTGAGGGCGAACGGCCGGCAGGCACGGCAGGGTGAGGGCGAACGGCCGGCAGGCACGGCAGGGTGAGGGCGAACGGCCGGCAGGCACGGCAGGGTGAGGGCGAACGGCCGGCAGGCCCGGCAGGGTGAGGGCGAACGGCCGGCAGGCACGGCAGGGTGAGGGCGAACGGCCGGCAGGCACGGCAGGGTGAGGGCGAACGGCCGGCAGGCACGGCAGGGTGAGGGCGAACGGCCGGCAGGCACGGCAGGGTGAGGGCGAACGGCCGGCAGGCACGGCAGGGTGAGGGCGAACGGCCGGCAGGCCCGGCAGGGTGAGGGCGAACGGCCGGCAGGCACGGCAGGGTGAGGGCGAACGGCCGGCAGGCACGGCAGGGTGAGGGCGAACGGCCGGCAGGCACGGCAGGGTGAGGGCGAACGGCCGGCAGGCACGGCATGGTCTGGAGTTGCAGCGCCTCGCGGGTCTGCTACGGCGGGTTCGGGTAGGCGTACCGGGGAAAGGACTTCAGAGAAGCAGCGACAGCGACATGACGCACGCGAAACCGACCACCGAGATGATGGTCTCCATGACCGACCAGGTCTTGATGGTCTGGCCGACGGTCATGCCGAAGTATTCCTTGACCATCCAGAAGCCAGCGTCGTTGACGTGCGAGAAGAAGAGTGAGCCGGCGCCGATCGCGAGGGCGAGCAGTGAGACGTCGGTGCGGTCGAGGGTGGTGGCGAGTGGGGCGACGATGCCGGCCGCGGTGATCGTGGCGACGGTGGCCGAACCGGTGGCGACCCGGATGCCGACGGCCACCAGGAAGCCGAGCAGCAGGGCGTTGATGTTGGCGTCGCGGGCCGCGTCGGCGATCACGTTTCCTACGCCGACGTCCACCAGGACCTGCTTGAATCCGCCTCCCGCCGCGACGATCAGCAGGATGCCGGCGATCGGCGGGAGGGCGCCGCCGAGCACCGCGGATGTCTCTCCGCGGTCGAAGCCGGCCCGTTTGCCGAGGGCGTACATCGCGACGAAGACACCGGCGAGCAGAGCGACGACCGGTTCGCCTAGGACCTCGAGGGCGTCGCGCAGGGCGGATCCCTCGGGGAGGAGCAGTTCGGCGATGCCGCGGGCCAGCATCAGGACGACCGGCAACAGTACGGTCAGGACCGCGGGCCAGAAACCGGGGTTGCGGCGTGGTCCGACCTGGTCGTCGACGAGTTCGCCGGGAGCGGTCGGGTTGGCGAGATCGCCACGGTCGACGAAGTCCTGCCCGCCAGTGGGTCCGGAGACGGGGCGGTCGGAAGACGAGGGGCCGGAGACGGGGCCGCCGGAGGACGAGGGGCCGGAGACGGGGCCGCCGGAAGAAGAGGGGGTGGCGAGCAGCGCGGGCACCGGCAGCGGGACCCGCTTGGCGATGAAGTTGCCGAAGACCGGGCCGGCGACGATCACCGTGGGGATCGCGCAGATCAGGCCGAGCAGCAGGGTGAGGCCCAGGTCGGCCTGGAGGCTCTCGATGGCGACCAGCGGTCCGGGGTGTGGTGGCACGAGCCCGTGCAGCACCGACAGTCCGGCCAGGGCCGGGATGCCGAGACGGAGCAGGCCGACATCGGTACGCCGTGCGACGAGCAGCACGATCGGCACCAGGAGCACGACGCCGACCTCGAAGAACAGTGGTAGCCCGATGAGCGCGGCGACCCCGGCCATGGCCCATGGCAGCGCGGCCCCGGAGACGCCGTTGACGATCCGGGTCACGATGCCGTCGGCGCCCCCGGATTCGGCCAGCAGCGCGCCGATCATCGAGCCGAGCGCGATGAGCACACCGACGCCGCCGGCCGTGGTGCCGAGCCCGGCGGTGAACGAGTCGACGACCGCCTCCGGAGCGGCGCCCGCGGCCAGGCCGAGGACGCCGGCGCCGGAGATCAGGGCCAGGAACGGGTGCCACTTGGCCCAGGCGATCAGTAGGACGACGGCCGCGATGCCGAGCACCGCGGCGAGAACGAGCTGCGTGGTCCCGGCGTCGGTGATGGACTCAGCGGCGATGGTCGTCATGGGGCGGCTCTACCCCATCGAAACCTGTTTCAATCCACGGTCCGGCGGGGTCGAGGATTTCGCCCGGCGAACCGGGTTCTGGTCGCGGCCCGCCAAGCGGTCCCGCCAAGCGGCCTGCAAAGCGGTCCCGCCAAGCGGCCCGCAAAGCGGCCCGCAAAGCGGTCGGCCCGCGGGCCGCGACCAGCGGCGCCCCTACGCCATGATCACCGGCGGGACGGGCCGGTCAACTCAGGCAGCGGGTCCACCACCGTCGGTGCCGCCTGCGCGGTGACCGGCGACGACGGGAAGACGGCCGGGCAGTGCGTGCCCTTCTTCGGGGTACGCAGCTCGACCAGGTACGTGTCGATCGCCGCCCGGGCACAGTCGCTGCGCCAGTAGGTGCCGTGCCCCACGCCGTCGTAGGTCAGGAACGTGGCGCTCGGCAGCTGGCTTGCCAGGCTGGTGCCCCACTCGTACGGGGTGGCGACGTCCCACCGGCTGTTGGCCAGCAGGATCGGCGGCAGCTTGGCCGACGCCCGCAGCCGGTGCGGCGGGTTGGTGACCTCCCACGGCCAGTTCTGGCAGCTGGCCAGATCGGACCAGGCCAACGGGTTGAGCCGGGTGTGCGGGGCGAGCCGGTTCTGCGCCAGCTCGATGGCCCGCATCACCGGGAAGGCTCCGACGTCGAAGTGGAAGTCGGAGCACATCACCGGCAGGTACCCGTTGGGCGCGGGCTCGCCGCGAGCGCTCTCGCCGCCCTCCTGGATGTAGATCAGCGTTTCCGCGAGGTCGAACCAGGAGTTCGGGTTGTACATGTAGCCGAAGACCCAGTTGACCAGGTCCTCCGGCGGTAGCGGCGCCCCGTCGACGATCAGCTCGCCGGCCTCGGCCCGGGCGTACAGTTCGTCGAAGTGGGCGAGGGCCCCCTGCTCGTGCAGCGCGCAGGCCTCGGTCCGGTCGCACCAGGCGGTGAACTGGAGGAACGAGCCCTCCATGGCGAGCGTCTCCCATTTCTGGTAGCCCGCGATGGTCTGCGCGTGGTCCATGTTCGAGTCCAGGGCCAGGGCGCGGATCCGGCCCGGGAACAGTTCGGCGTACTGCTGGCCGATCATGGTGCCGTAGGAGACGCCGTAGTAGCTGATCTTCTTCTCGCCGAGCCCGGCGCGGATGGCGTCCATGTCCCGGGCCACGCCGGCGGTGTCGACGTACTTCACCAGCGGGCCGCTCAGTTCGCGGCAGCTCAGGGCGAGGGCCTTGTTGGTGGCGCGCAGGTCGGCGTACTCCGCATGATCGTCCGGGTAGAGCCGGATCGCCTGGGCGCCGATCAGCTCGCTGTCGCAGTTGATCACGCTGCTGCGGGCCTGCCCGCGCGGGTCGAACCCGACGACGTCGAAGCGGTCGGTGACGGCCGGCGAGAACGCCTCACCGGAGAAGTAGGCGAAGTCGACCCCGGAGCCGCCCGGCCCGCCGGGGTTGATCAGCAGCGAGCCGATCCGCCGGGCCGGGTCGGTGGCGGGCCGCTTGGCCAGCGCCAGGTCGATGGTGGGCCCGCCCGGCTTCGACCAGTCGACCGGAACCTTGATCGTGGCGCAGAGCAGACCTTCCGGGGCCTCCTCCGCGGGATCGCACGCGGTCCAGGCGATGGACGGCGATGGTGGCGCGGCCTGGGCGGCCGCCGCCGGGACGGCCGGTCCGAACAGGGCGAGCAGAGCGATCGGTACGGTGATGCGGCGCATGGGCAACCTCACGGGTCGGCGACAGCAACGCGACCCATTCAAGCCTGCCGATGCAAGGGCGCCCGGTCAGTCCAGGGGCAGACCGTTCTGCAGCAGCGTGAGAGCCTGTTCCACCCGCTGGAAGTCGGCCGGTTGAACCCCGTCGATGTGGCCGGTCGGCAGCACCGACAGCATCGCCCCGACCGCGGCGCCCGCGGTCACCCGGGCGGCGAAGTCGCCGTCCGGACGGCCGGCGCGCTCGGCGATCACCCCGGCCATGAGGTCGATGGCCCCGGTCATCTGCTGGAGCATGCGCATCCGCAACTCGGGCACGATGAGCACCAGCCGCTGCCGGCGGCGTTCGAACTCCCACGCCTCCGGGCTCATGGCGTCGAACACCTCGCGCATGGCCCGCCGGATCGCCTCGATCGGCGGGACCCCGGCGGGCTGGGCCCGGATCGCCCCGAGCAGCACCTCGTCGACGTCGTCGACCAGGATGACGTCCTCCTTCGTCGGGAAGTACCGGAAGAACGTGCTGGGCGAGACCTCGGCCGCGTCCGCGATCTGGTCCACGGTGGTCGCCGCGTACCCCCGCTCCTCGAACAACCGCAGGGCGTGGTCGCGGATCGCGGCCCGGGTCTTCGCCTTCTTGCGCTCACGGAGGCCGTTCGTCATGTCCCGGATTCTGCCAGCACCGCCGCCCGCTCCATCCGTTCCGGGAGCGGAGGCCGTTCATCATGTCCCGGACTCCGCGCCGGGAGCGGAGGCCGTTCCTCATGTCCCGGATTCCGCCGGCACCGCCGCCCGCTCCATCCGCGCCGGGAGCAGCACCAGCGCGAGCACCGCGCCCACCGCCGACACCAAGGCCGCCACGAGCAGCGACACACCCATCCCGTCCGTGAACGCGGCCCGCACCGCACCGAGCAGCACCGGATCGCCGAGCCGCCCGGCGACCGCGACCCCGGCGGTGACGCTGTCGCGAACCCCGTCGGGCGCGGCGGCGGGCAGCGCGTCGCGGTAGGCGGTGTTCATCGCCGTGCCGAGCACCGCCACGCCGATCGCGCTGCCGACCTGCCGCATCGACTGCACCATGGCGTTGCCGACGCCGCTGCGGCCGGGGGTGAGCGCGCCGAGGGCGGCGTTCATGGCCGGCGGCATGGTGAGGCCGAGACCCACACCGGCCGCGGTGACCCACACGCCGTACAGGGTGTAGCCGAGGACGGCGCCGGCCGCGAGGGCCACGGCGATCACCGTGAGCCCGGCGGCGATCAGGGTACGGGCGCCGAGCCGGGCGGTGAGCCGGTCGGCGGCCCGGGCGCCGGCGATCAGGCCGCCGATCACCGGGAGCAGCCGCATGCCGGTGCCGAGCGCGTCGTGGCCGCCGACCGCCTGGAACAGCTGCGGCAACGCGAAGAGCAGCCCGAAGAAGGCGAATCCGGCGATCGTGGAGAGCACGGTGCCGCCGGTGAACGCGCGGTCGCGGAACAGTTCGAGTTCGATCAGCGGGGCGGACGCGCGCCGCTGCCAGAACACCAGCGCGCCGAGCGCGAGCACGCCGAAGGCGATGGTGAGCAGGGCGCGCGGGTCACTCCAGCCACGTTCCCCGGCTTCGATGATGCCGTACGTCAGAGCGACCAGCCCGGAAGCCGACAGCACCACGCCGAGCCAGTCGAAGCGGCGCTCCCGGTCGCCGTGCGACTCGGGCAGCAGGGTGGCCACGGCGACCAGCCCGAGGACGACGAGCGGCAGGTTGATCAGGAAGACCGAACCCCAGTGGAAGTTGTCGAGCAGCCAGCCGCCGAGCAGCGGTCCGAGCGGTACGCCGAGCGCGTTGGCGGTGACCCAGACGGACAGGGCGCGGGGCCGCTCGTCCTCGCCGAACAGGACGGTGAGGACGGCGCCCATCAGGGCCAGGATCACCGCGGAGCCGAGTCCGAGGGCGGCGCGGGCGGCGATCAGCTGGCCGGTGGTCTCGGCGCAGGCGCAGGCGGCCGACGCGGCGCCGAACAGGACCAGGGCGATCAGGAGGAGGCGCTTGCGGCCGTACCGGTCGCCGAGCATGCCGGCCGGGAGCAGCGCGGCGGCCAGGACCAGCAGGTACGACGTGGTGAACCACTGGAGGTCGCCGGTGGTGGCGCCGAGGTCGCGGGCCAGGGTGGGCAGCGCGACGCTGAGGACCGTGCTGTCCAGACCGATGGCCAGGGTGCAGAGGGCGAGGGCGATCAGCGCGTACCAGCGCCGGGGTGATGAGGAAGTTGCCATGAAATGACAGTAGCTCTCAAAAACAAGTGACTGCCATTTACCCCCGTGCGGCGCGCCCGCCTGCGGCGGTTGCGAGGTTGTGTCACGATCTTGGGCGGCGTTGCACCAGTGGAGGAGCTCCGATGAAGAAGATTCTGGGCTGGATCCTGCTGTTCCTGCTCATCTTCTGGATCGGCACCGACCCGGCCTCGGCCGCCGACGTGACCCGCAGCATCGGGCAGGGCATAGCCGACATCTTCACCAACATCGGCACGTTCTTCGTGGAACTGGCCAACGACTGACGTGCGCATCCTGTGCGTCGGCCTGGCCACGGTCGACCTCGTGCAGCGGGTCGCGCGGATGCCGGGCATCGACGAGAAGGTGCAGTCCGAGTCGGTGGACGTGGCGGCGGGCGGGCCGGCGGCCAACGCGGCGGTCACCGCGGCCGCGCTCGGCGCCGACGTCACGCTGGTCACCGCGGTCGGCGCGCATCCGCTCGGTGACCTGGTGCGGGCTGATCTGGCCGCGCACGGGGTGACCCTGATCGACGCGGCGCCCGATGCGGAACAGCCGCCGCCGGTCTCCGCCGTCACGGTGCTCGACGCGACCGGTGAACGGACGATCGTCAGCCGCAACGCCGGGACGCGTGCGGTGGCCGTACCGGAGAGGGGTCTGCCGGACGCGGACCTGACGCTGGTCGACGGACATCATCCCGCGCTGGCGATGGCCGCGGCGCGGTCGGCGCGGCGCCTGCTGGTCGACGCCGGAAGCTGGCGCCCGGTCTTCGCCGACGTCTTCCCGCACGCCGAGGTGGTGGCCTGCTCCGGCGACTTCCGCCATCCGGCGGCGGCCGGTCCGGGCGACGCGGCGATCGCGGCCGCCGTCCCCGCGCCGCACGTGGTGATCACCCACGGTGACGCGCCGGTGAGCTGGTTCAGCGCGGGCTCATCGGGACACGTCCCGGTGCCGCGGGTCACGGCGGTCGACACCTCCGGCGCCGGCGACGCCTTCCACGGCGCGCTCGCCGTCGCCCTCACCCAGAGCGACGATCTTCAAACCGCCATCGGGTACGCCGTGCGCGTGGCCGCCACCCGGGTAGCGCACGCCGGGCCCCGCGCCTGGCTGGCCCACCTGCCGCTTCCCTGACCGGGCCGCCCCGCCCGCCGGATCGGTCCGGCGGGCGGGACTCCCTCAGACCGTCTGCGCGAGCCGGTCGGCGAGCAGCTTGGCGAACCTGGCCGGGTCGTCCAGGTCGCCGCCCTCGGCCAGCAGCGCCGTCCCGTACAGCAGCTCGGCGGTGTCCGGCAGGGCCGGGTCGTCGGCCTTGCGCTCGTGTGCCGACCGCAGACCGGCGACCAGCGGATGGTTCGGGTTGAGTTCGAGGATCCGCTTCACCCGCGGCCCCTCCTGGCCCATCGCCCGGTACATCTTCTCCAGCGCCGGAGTGATGTCGTCGGCATCGCTGACCAGGCAGGCCGCCGAGGTGGTGAGCCGGTGCGACAGGCGCACCTCCTTGACCCGCTCGTCCAGCTTCTCGGTGAGGAACCCGAGCAGCGGCCCGAAGTCGCCCTCCGGCTGCTTCTCCTCCTCGTCCTTCTTGAGGTCGACGGTGCCCCGGGCGATGGACCGCAGCTTCTTGCCGTCGAACTCGGGCACCACGTCGACCCACACCTCGTCGACCGGGTCGGTGAGGATCAGCACCTCGTAGCCCTCCGCCTGGAAGGCCTCCATGTGCGGCGAGTTCTCCACCTGGGAGCGGCTCTCGCCGGTCAGGAAGTAGATCTCCTCCTGGCCCTCCTTCATCCGCTCCACGTATGCCGCTAGGGTGGTTGGCTCGCTGCCACCGTCGGTAGTGAGCGCAGTGGTGGCGAACGACGCGATCTCCAGGATCGGCTTGTGGTTGTCCGGCTCGGCGAGCAGGCCCTCCTTGACGGCCCGGCCGAACTCGCGCCAGAACGTCGCGTACTTCTCCGGGTTGCCGCCCATCAGGTCCTTGATCGTGGAGAGGACCTTCTTGACCAGGCGGCGCCGGATCATCTGGATGTGCCGGTCCTGCTGCAGGATCTCGCGGGAGATGTTCAGCGAGAGGTCGGCCGCGTCCACCACGCCCTTGACGAAGCGCAGGTAGTCGGGGATCAGCTCCTTGCTGTCGTCCATGATGAAGACGCGCTTGACATACAGCTGGAGGCCACGGCGGGCATCCCGCTGGAACAGGTCGTGCGGGGCCCGCGCCGGGATGAAGAGCAGGGCCTCGTACTCGAAGGTGCCCTCCGCCTTCATGTTGATGATCTCGAGCGGGTCGGTCCAGTCGTGGCTGATGTGCCGGTAGAACTGGTGGTACTCCTCGTCGGTGACCTCGCTGCGCGGCCGGGCCCACAGCGCCTTCATCGAGTTGAGCGTCTCCGCCTCGCCGTCACCGGAGACCTTGCGGATCGGGAACGAGATGAAGTCCGAGTACCGCTTGACGATCTCCTTGATCTTCCACTCGTCGGTGTAGTCGTAGAGCGCGTCGTCCTCGTCCTTGGGACGCAGGTGCAGCGTGATCGTGGTGCCGACCGGCGCGTCCGGCGCGTCGTCGATCGTGAACGTGCCCTCGCCCGCCGACTCCCAGCGCGTGCCGTGGCCCTCGGTGCCCGCCTTGTGGGTCACCAGCGTGACCTTGTCGGCGACCATGAAGGTCGAGTAGAAGCCGACGCCGAACTGGCCGATCAGCTCGGGACTCTCCTTGGCCTCCTTGAGCTTGCCGAGAAGCTCGGCCGTGCCCGATTTGGCGATCGTGCCGATCAACTCGACGACCTCGTCGCGGGTCATGCCGATGCCGTTGTCCCGCACGGTCAGCGTCCGCGCCTCCGCGTCGACCTCGATCTCGATGTGCAGGTCGGAGGTGTCCGCCTCCAGGCCGTCCTGCAACTTGGCCAGGCGCAGCTTGTCCAGCGCGTCCGACGCGTTCGAGATCAGCTCGCGCAGGAAGATGTCCTTGTTCGAGTAGATCGAATGGACCATCAGCTGCAGTAGCTGGCGCGCCTCGGCCTGGAACTCCAACGTCTCCATCGTCACCCGTTTCCGTCATGTCCGGTGGTTCACCACGATCGTAGGACGACCGCCCGGCCGCCGATGCGCCCCGGGTCAGCTGACCCGCCGGATCGCTCCTTCGGCAGGCGCCGGGACCGCCCCGGGATGCAGGATCGCGGCGATCGCCTCGACCCCGTCGACCAGGCGCGGCCCCGGCCGGACCACCAGCCCGTCCCCGTCGATCGCCCACACCGCGGCCTTCGGGAAGTGCTCGATCACCGCCCCGGCCTGCCGGGCCGCACCGTCCAGGTGGTAACCGCACGGCGTGACCAGCACGATCTCCGGCTCGGGCGCGGCCAGCTCGGCCCACGACACCTGCACCGACCGCTTCCCGGCCCGCGCCGCCACCGGCTCCCCACCGGCCGCGACCACCAGATCCGGCACCCAGTGCCCCGCCGTGAACGGCGGATCCACCCACTCCACCACCGCGACCTTCGGTCGCCGCCTCCCGGCCACCGCGTCACTCACCCCGCGCAGCCTCTCCCGCAGAGCGCCGACCAGCTCCACACCCCGTTCCGGTACGCCCGCCGCGCGCGCCACCTCGACAAACGTGCCGAGGACCTCCTCCAGCGAGTACGGATCGAGCGACAGCACCTCCGACCGGCAGCCCAGATGGCTCAGCGCCTGATCGACGTGCCCCGACGGCAGCGCGCAGACGCGGCACAGATCCTGGGTGAGGATCAGCTCCGGATCCAGCCCGGCCAGCGCGTCCGCGTGCAGGGTGTAGAGGTCGCCGCCGGCCGACATCTGCGTGCGCACGTAGTCGTCGATCTCGGCGGGCGTCATACCGCGGGTGTCCCGCCCACCGACCACGACCGCCTTCGTCTGCCGGGCGGACGCCGGCTCGTCGCACTCGAACGTCACCCCGACCAGATCGTCGCCCAGCCCCAGGGCATAGACGATCTCGGTCGCGGACGGGAGAAGGGAGACCAGTCGCATGCACCCATGCTGCCGGATCCCGGCGCCGGCCACACTGACGCTCACCGGCGGAGGTGCGCGGCTATCGGTAGGTGGTCGCTGCCGGTTCCGGGGAGGGTGCGGACCGAGGTGACCGTCAGCGAGCGGGCCAGGACCTGATCGATGCGGGCGACCGGGAACGCGGCGGGCCAGCTGAAGGCGAAATCCGACTCGGCGGTGCCGAGCAGGGAGGTGACCGGTTCGAGGCCACGGTCCTTCGTGGTGGCATTCAGGTCGCCGAGGAGGATCACCCGGTCGAGCGGCTCGGCGGCGAGGGCCGCGGCGAGACGGCGGGCGCTGTCGTCGCGGCGTTCCGCGTCCAGGCCGGCCGGGCCGGGCCGCACCGAGGGCAGGTGGACCACGTAGACGGCGATGTCCCCGTACGGGGTGCGGGCGACGGCGCGCAGGCCGCGGTTCCAGTCGGCGCCGAGGGTCGCCGGGCGGATGTCGAGCGCGGCCTCCTCAGCGAGCGGGTGCCGGGACCAGAGCGCGACCGTGCCGTGGACGCTGTGATGGGAGTAGGCGGCCGGGAACGCGGCCCGGTAGGCGGGCAGTGCCTCCGGCGTGACCTCCTCCAGGGCCACCAGGTCGGGGTCGGCTTCCAGGAGCGTGCGGACGGTGCCGGGCACGTCGGGGTTCTCGTCGCTGACGTTGTGCTGCACGGCGACCAGATCGGGCGCGGGCTCCCGGGCCGGGACGAGGTGACCGCCGAAGAGGGCGAGCCAGGCCGTCAGCGGGAACAGCGCCGCGGCCAGTGCGATCCCGGAGCGGCGCCACGCGGCCAGGGCGAGGATCGGGAGAACGCTCAACCCCAGCCACGGCAGGAAGGTCGGCAGCAGGCTTCCGCCGGGCAGCGCCGGGTGGGCGACCATCGCCCCGGCGGCCAGGACCCCGAGCGGTACGGCGGCGAACCACCCGAGCCGATCCCGCCCAGCGCCCCGGAACACTCGCACGCGGCGATGCTCGCACAGCCGATCAAGCCCGGCGGCGCGGGCTGGACGGTGTCAGTGGAGGATCTCGTCGAGGACCTGGTCCCAGACGGCCCGGGGCGGGAACTCGTGGCCGACGCCGTCCAGCCACACCAGGCGGGCGTCGGGGATGCAGCGGGCCAGCTCCTCCGGGTGTTCGGCCGGGAAGCGGCGGTCGAGGGTGCCGTGCAGGACCACGGTCCGGGTCTCGATGGCGCCGAGCAGGTCGCGGACCGGGGGGCCGTAACCGGCACGGCGGTGATTGAGGCGGGTGGCGGCCAGGTCGGCGGAACGGTCGAAGATGCGCTCGGCCAGGCGGCGCAGCTGCGGCTCGTCGGGGGTGAACGGGCCACCGTGGTCGCGCACCTCGGCGATCATCCGGGCGACCGCGGACTTCCGGTTCGACCAGTCGGTCTCGTCGGTGATCGGGGCGGCTTCCACCGTACGGATGCCGGCCGTGACCGTGCCCGCGACGACCGTGACCGGACCGCCCACGGTGACCGGCGCGGTCTCCCCTCCCGCCCCGTCGGCGCTGGTCGCCATGAGGGTGAGCGACAGCACCCGCTCGGGATGGTGGACCGCGATGCGCTGCGCGAGCGCGCCGCCGAGCGAGAAGCCGACCAGGTGCGCGGCCGGCACCCGAAGCGCGTCGAGCACGCCGACGGCGTCGTCCATGAGGTCGGCGCCGGAGTAGGCGGTCGCGCCGGCCGGGTAGGAGGTGGACCGGCCGGTGTCCCGGTGGTCGTAGCGGATCACGAACCGGCCGCCGGCCGCTAGCCGGCGGCAGAACTCGTCGTCCCACCAGTCCATCGGACTGGCATCCCCGGCCAGGAGCAGCAGCGGGGCATCGGTGGGCTCGCCGAAGGTCTCCAGGCACACCTGGATGCCGTTGACCGGCATCATCGTCTCCGTCACCACGAATTCATTGTGGCCAGCCTCACTGACGACCACGTTACGCCGACATCACATCCGACGACGTGCTTGCTGAGAGGCTCCCGCAACACCCGCATCGCACGATCGACATCCGCCGGGCCGCATGGCCGAAGGGTGGGAGCGGGACAGGCACCGGCCGAGACCCGGGATTCCGGTGGAGGGAACGGCGCGGGAGCAGGACCGGCACCTGCGAAGATCCCGCCGCGGCAACAACGGGACCGATCATGCGCCAGAGGCCGCCGCGGCGCGAGGACGCCGCGGCGGCCGGAGGCGGCCTGTCAGCGAACAGTCGTGACAGCGGCGGTGGACCGTGCCTGTCCACGCACCACCCGCAGCGACACCGCGGTCAGGCCGAGCGCGAGGGCGAACAGGGACAGGTGCAGCCACGGGTTCGCGATCGGCATGAAGCCGATGATCGCGACCGGGATCTGGACCACGCCGATCAGTGCGGCGAGCAGCCAGCGACGATCACCGGCCCAGAGCAGGGCGGTCCACACCGGCGCCGTGGCGACCAGCAGGGTGAGCCCGTCGAGCAGGGTGTGCAGGGCCGGGTTGTGCACGGCGGTGTGCGCGAACGCCTGGGCGGGTGAGGCGACCCAGAGACCGGCGAGGACGAGGGCGAGAACGACAGCGGCACGACGCATGGGATCCTCCAGCGCAATCAAACCGTTGCTCCGAGTAATCAAGGTAACACCCGGAGGGCGGCTCACGTCGATTCATTCGCCCGCCCGTACCGTGACAGAGGGTTGTTGATCTCGACCGAAAGGCCCACTTTCCTACGGTGAGTGATCATGGCTAGCCTGCGTCAGTGCGTTTGATCGAACTTGCGATGGCCAGCGCCCTTACGGTGAGTATCGGCGGTGTTTCTTACGTTGCGGTGAACCCCGCGAAGCTCGAGGCACGTGCCCAGGTCGTCGCCGACCAGGCCAACTGCCGGACCGTGGAGACGGCGATCGTGGGTTACGTGATGAACAACGGGGTCGCGCCCACCTCGGTACGACAGCTCGGCGACTACGTGAGCGGGGACATCTCGCGGTACCGGATCGTCGGGGGCAAGCCCGCGGGCCCCGGCTGCCAGGCATAGAAGAAGTTCACCGTAATGCAACACTAGGGCTCCCTGACGAGCCCGAGGCAGGCACCCGATGATGCGTTTGCCCGGCACACCGCCCGAACGGGTGGGCGTGCTGCTCGCCGGCCCGGCCCTCACCGTCTGCGGTCACGTGCACTGGCACGAGCCGGTGGCCACCCTGGGTGACGGTCACGTCCTCAACGTGGACGGCCGCGCCGTGGTCCTCACCGCTGGGCGCTGAGGAACCGCGGACGTCTGCCGGGCGCCTCCAGCACGGCGGCGTGGACGGCGTGGGCCTCCGCCAGCCGGTCCGCGAAGACGTCCGGGTATCGCTCGGCCAGGGACGTGTGGATCCGCACCGACTCGACGGCCGCCGCCTCGGCGCCGAGCAGGTCGCGCCGCAGCTCCAGACAGATCCAGGCGTACATCGTCGAGGCCAGGCCCAGACCCTGTAGCGCCGTCTCCTCGTGACGGGCGAGCCGGCGCAGCACCGTCCGGGCCTCCTTGCACACCGGCCGCGCCTCGGCGAGCCGGCCCAGGTCGCACAGCGCGATGAGCAGGTGCGTCAGCGCCCCGCCGAATCCGGACAGGTGCTTCTCCGGGTAGGCCCCGGCCAGCCGCCGGTAGAGGTCCACCGCCTCCACGGCGCAGGTCAGTGCCTCGTCGGCGTGCCCGGTCTCGGACAGCCGGATCCCCCGGCCGCGCAGCGAGTCGGCGAGCCCCGGCAGGTTGACCTCCCGGTTCGTCTCGGCCAGCCGCCGGTGCAGCGCGGCCGCCTCCTCCAGCACCGACAGGGCCTCCCCGGAGCGGTCGGTCGCGGCGAGCAGGCTGCCCAGGCTGCCCAGGGCGGCGGCCAGGCGGAATTCGTGCACGGCAGGGTCCTCCCCGGCCAGCCGCCGCAGCAGCGCCACCGCCTCGGTCGTCGGTTCCACGGCCTCCGCCGTCCGGCCCAGATTGGACAGGGCCGCCCCGCGGTTGCACAGCGAGACGGCGACGTCGGGCAGGTGCACCTCCGGGTGGTCTTCGGCCATCCGCTGCCAGAGGGCGGTCGCCTCGTCGATCGCGGCCAGCGCCTCCGCGTGGCGGCGCAGGCCGGTGAGAGCCGCGCTCAGATTGGTCAGCGCCACCGCGAGCCGCTCCCCGCCGAGCCCCAGGGCGACGGCCTCCTCGGCGGGTGCGACCGCCTCACCGAAGCGCCCGATCTCGGTCAGCCGCAGGCTGTGGTTGCTCAGGGCGCGAGCCAGGTCGGGCCGGTACCGGTCCGGGTTCGTCCCGGCCAGTTCTCGGTAGAGGGCGACCGCTTCCTCGGACGGCGGCAGCGCCTCCGCCCAGCGGCCCAGCTCGGCGTGCTTGATGGCGAGGTTGCTCAGCGACAGGGCGAGATCGGGCCGGTACCGGGCCGGATTCACGTCCGCGAGCGCGCGGTAGAGGTCGGTCGAGGCGGCGGCGGGGGCGAGCGCCTCGGTATGGCGGCCGGTATCGGACATGCGGTTGCCCAGGTTCCCCAGCAACATGGCGAGATCCGGCAGGTGTTCGGAGGTGTCCCGCAGCAGTCCGACCGCCTCCTCGGTGAGGTCGAGGCCCGCCTGCCACTGGCCGGCGTCGGCCAGGAACGCGCCGTGGTTGTTCAGGGCGAGCGCCAGCTCGTACCGGTGCGTGGCGAGCCCACGAAGCAGGTCCACCGCCTCGGCCGCGGGCGCCAGGCACTCCTCGCGCCGGTCCAGGGCCGCCAAGCGGGCCGCCACGTCGGCCAGGTTCCCGGCCAGGGCGGGCACGGCGGCCGGGTCGGTCCCGGCCAGCCGGCGGCGGATCGCGACCGCCTCCTGCCCGAGGGCCAGCGCCTCCTCGCGGCGGCCCAGTTCGGAGAGGAAGGTGCCCACGTTGTTGACGGCGATCGCCAGCTCCGGCAGATACCTGCCGGGGTCCTGCCCGGCGAGCGGCCGGAGCAGGGCAACCGCCGCCTCGCCCGCGCCGAGCGCCTCGGTCCAGCGGCCGGCACGGGAGAGCCGGTACGCGTGATCGGCGTGCACGGCCGCGGTGGTCGCCGGGTCGCCGGCCGCCCGCAGCCGGGGCCCGGTGAGCTGATCGCTGATCACGGCGGCCGCGACGTCCAGTTCGAGGAACCGGCCGTCCGGCATCGCCGCCTGGACGGAGGCGAGCACGCCGGGGTCGATCCCGGGCAGGGTGGCCAGCCGGATGAGGGCGGCGCCGCCCGCCTCGACCGCGACGCACGGGTCCCGGCGGATCAGCGGATACAGCACCTCCCCGGCGAGGTGCGGCCACCGGTGGGTGGCCTCGATCAGAACGGTCATCGCCGTCGCCGTCCACTCCGTGGGCCGTTCCGCGTGTGCGAGCAGGGCGGCCGGTGCGCTGAGCGGCCAGTCGTCGTAGGCGAACACGGTCGGCTCGTCGTGGCCGGGCGTGGACAGGGCGATCAGGTCCTCGCCGAGCCGGTCCGGATGCAACGGTTCGAACACGAGCCGGCGGTCGGCCGGCGGATAGCAGGCCCGATGGTCGTCGATGACACGATCGGCGGCGGCGGTCCCGTCGGCGAGACCGGCCGCGCCCAGGGCACGCCGGGCGGTGTCGCGGGGCACCGGCCCGGTCAGGGTCGCGGTGTACACGGCCCGGTGCATGACCTCACTCATGTTCCAGAACCGCTGTTCCCGGACCAGCAGGTACTCGGAGACCGCCCGCGGGCTGACCGGCGCCTCGTCACCGTGCCGCCGGGCCTCGACGGCCGCGAGCGCCGCCATGTGCACCGGCAGCACCTGCGCGAACCCCGGCCCGGACAGGTCGGGCGCGATCCAGTCCGCGTCCGGCACGCCGAGTGCGGCGGCGAACCGGGCGGCCGCCGCGGCGAACAGCGTCTCCCGGCCGGCGTCCAGCCCGCCCAGGACGATCGGCCCGGTGTCGATGCCGTGATCGTTCTCGGCCCGTCCGGCGAGGCTCGGCCACCAGTAGCCGGCCGAGCGGGCGAGCATCAGGACCCGTACGCGTGTCCCGGTCCTGGCGTGCAGCGCCCGCATCTGGCCGAGCAGCCCGAGCAGGTCGTCCATGGGCCACCGGTCGGCGTAGTCCACCACCGCGAGCAGGGCGCCGCTGTCCAGTTCGACCCGCTCCCCGGCGGCGGGCGCCGCACCGTGGGTGACCTCCCAGACCGTCCATCCGGCGCCGGCGCACCGGGCGGCGACCTCGGCGGCGAGCCGGCTCTTGCCCTGCCCGCCGGCGGCGTGCACGAGCCGCGCCGAGACGGTGGCCGCCGACCCGGCCCACGCGGCGAGTTCGTCCAGTTCGGCATGACGTCCGGTGAACGGCACGATCCGGTGGCGGGCCGCCAGCAGCCGGCTCGGTTGCCGGCGGGCGTCCTCCTGGTCCAGCGGTACCGCGGCGGCCTGGGCGGCCGTCACCCGGTAGGCCGGGCGGTCCGGGCTGATCGTGACGTCCCCGCCGACGTGCGCGACCTGGACGACGTCACCGAGGACGACACTGCCGGTGACCGTCTGCCGCGTCTGCCGCCACGGTGTCCACCGGCTCGCGCCATGCTGTTGCGCACCCATCGGGACATCGTGGACCGTCCCGGGTGGGAGTGGGCCACCGGGTCAACTGCGGGCGAGGGCGTGCTCCCGCGTTCCGGACCAGCGGCTGCGGGCCTGCTCCCGGACCCGGGACGCCCGGTACAGCCAGAACACGTCGGTGCCGAACGACCAGGCCAGCGACGCCACCGACACCGCCAGGGCGGCCACCGCGAGCACCGGCGGCAGCACCCCGCTCGCCACGGCCACCAGCACGACGCCCTGCTCGGCGGCGACGACCTTGCGGCTGAATCGCGGCGGCAGGGGCGCGTTCAGCCAGGGCAGCGCCCACGACGCGGCGCCGAACAGGTAGCGGGCCAGACCGATGACCAGGGCGAGCCAGTGCTGGCCGACGGCCACGTACACGCTCAGGACCAGGGCCAGCGCCGAGTCGACCTCCATGTCGAAGCGGGCGCCCAGTCCGGTGGTGGTGCCGGTCCGCCGGGCGATCTGCCCGTCCAGCCCGTCCATCGCGAGGGCCACCCCGGCGACGGTCGCCAGCAGCCAGGCCGGGGCGCCCGAGCCGGCGGCCATCGCGGTGACCCCGCCAGCCAGGATCGCGCGACCGAACGTGACCGCGTTCGCCCATCCGAGACTGGTCATTCCGGCGCGGCGCAGGCCGGCCGCGAGCAGGCCGCAGAGCAGGAGGCCGTACAGCAGCCCGGCGAGCCATCCCCACCCGGTGAGGCCGACGGTGGCGGCGAGTACGGCGAGCAGGAGGATCTGCGCGGCAAACCCGGCCAGAGGCCGCAGTGTCGTACTGATCGTCACCATTCCTCCTGAACAACATAGGGTTCAACCAGTGGACACACCGACCGGGGGCACCCGGTTCAACGGCGCAAAAGGATGAGGCTCTTGACGGCTCGCGCGTTCTGGATGACTTCCCCGGGGATCGGGGAGATACGCACCGAACGGGTGCCCGATCCCGGCCCGGATGAGGTGCTCGTCCGGACTCTGCACTCCGGGGTGAGCCGGGGCACCGAGACGCTGGTGTTCCAGGGGCGGGTCCCGGAGAGCCAGTGGCCCTCGATGCGCGCCCCCTTCCAGAGTGGCGACTTCCCGGCCCCGGTCAAGTACGGCTACCTGAACGTGGGACTCGTCGAGGCCGGCGTCCCGGAGCTGATCGGGAAGACGGTGTTCTGCCTTTTCCCCCACCAGACCCGGTACGTGGTCCCGGCGACCGCGGTGACCGTGGTGCCGGACGGGGTGCCCGCGGCACGGGCCGTCCTGACCGGGACGGTGGAGACGGCGGTGAACGCGGTGTGGGACGCCGCCCCGCAGATCGGTGACCGGATCTCGGTGGTGGGCGGCGGAATGGTCGGCCTGTCGGTGGCCGCGGTGCTGGCCGGGATGCCGGGCACGGATGTCGAGCTGGTCGACGTACAAAATCGCGAAAAAGAAGCTAACAAGCTGAATGTCGGTTTCGCACTGCCGGCCGAGGCGCGGAAAGAACGCGACATCGTCATCCACGCCAGCGCCACCGAACAGGGCCTCACCACCGCCCTCGAACTACTGGCCGCCGAGGGCACGGTCGTCGAACTCTCCTGGTACGGCGACCGCCGCATCGCCGTACCCCTGGGTGAGTTCTTCCACTCCCGTCGCCTGACCATCCGCAGCAGCCAGGTCGGCGGCATCGCCCCGGCCCGCCGCCGCTCCTACGCGCAGCGTCTCGCCCTTGCCCTCGACCTGCTGAAAGACCCGCGCTTCGACGCCCTGATCAGCGGCCGCAGCGGTTTCGACGACCTGCCCGAGGTGATGCCACGGATCGCCGACGGCTCACTGCCCGCGCTCTGTCACGTCATCGACCATCCGGCGAATTGATCTTTCCGGAACGGGTACCCGTACTACCTCACGAACCGCACCTGAGGAGTTGAGCCCTTGTTCAGCGTCACCGTCCGCGACCACATCATGATCGCGCACAGCTTCACCGGCGAGGTCTTCGGCCCGGCGCAGCGCCTGCACGGCGCCACCTTCGTCGTCGACGCCACCTTCCGCCGTCCCGACCTGGACGACGACAACATCGTCGTGGACATCGGCAAGGCGAGCGAACAGCTGCACACCGTCTGCCACGGGCTCAGCTACCGCAACCTCGACGACGATCCCGAGTTCACCGGCGTCAACACGTCCACCGAATTCCTCGCCAAGATCATCGCTGACCGGCTGGCGGTCCGCATCCACGCCGGCGAATTCGGCCGCGGCGCGTCCGGCCTCACCGGCATCTCGATCACCCTGCACGAGTCGCACATCGCCTGGGCGACCTACGAGCGCACCCTGCGGTGATCCACACGCTGTTCGCGGTGCTGCCGGCGTCGATCGACGACCCGGCGGCACCGTCCGGCGGCAACCGCTACGACCGCGAGGTGCTGCGCCGCCTCACCCTCCCCGGTGGTCCCTCCCCCGCCTCCGGCGATCAAACCCCTTCAGCGGTACGGGAGAAGCTCGTCCCCGGCGACTGGCCCCGTCCCGCGCCGGCCGCCCGCGAGGCACTGGCCCGGATCCTCGCCGACATCCCCGACGGCGCCGTCGTCCTGCTCGACGGCCTGATCGTCTGCGGTGTCCCGGACCTGCTCGAACCGCACGCCACCCGGCTGCGCCCGGTGATCCTCGTGCACCTGCCGCTCTGCGACGAGACCGGCCTCACCCCCGAGGCCGCCGCCGACCTGCGCGCCCGGGAACGCCGCGCCCTGCACCTGGCCGCCGCCGTCATCGCCACCAGCACCCCGGCCGCCCGCCGCGTCGAGGAACTCCACGACCTGACCGGCGTCCACGCCGTCCCACCCGGCGTCGACCCCGCTCCCCCGGCCGTCCCGTCGCCCACCGGCCACCGGCTGCTCATGGTCGCCTCATTGACCCCGCGCAAGGGCTACCCCCTGCTGCTCCAGGCCCTCCAGACCCTCACCGGCCTCCCGTGGACGTGCACCATCGCCGGCGCGGGCCGCATCCTGGGCGAGATCCCCACCCCCGCCACCCTCACCCTGACCACCCCCTCCGGCCTGGGCGCCACCCTCGATGCGAACGGCGACCCGCTGCCCCGGCGCACCGAAGCGCGAACCCCGGACAGCGCCGGCCAGCTCGGCGACGAGGCCGGGCAGTTCGACGACGGTCCTGGACGGCTCGGCGACGAGGCCGGGCGGCTCGGCGACGGCGCCGCTGGCCGGGCGGCCGAGGGGAGCTGGCGGGTCAGCCGGCCGGAGCGGGACGGGCCGGTTCCGGATCAGGGCAGTGTGCGGTTCACCGGGCCGCTGACCGGGGCCGCGCTCGACGCCGTCTACGCGGACGCCGACCTGTTCGTGCTGCCGTCGCGCGCGGAGACGTACGGGATGGTGGTGACCGAAGCGCTCGCCCGCGGCCTGCCGGTGCTGGCGACGGACGTCGGCGGAGTCCCGGAGGCTCTCGGCGAAGCAGGCGGCGGCCGCCCCGGCAGGCTGATCCCGCCCGGCGACCGCGACGCCCTCGCCGGCGCCCTGCGCGAGTGGCTCACCGACCCCGGGCTGCGAGCCCGCTGGCGCGACCGGGCCCGCGCCCGCCGCGAGACCCTGACCGGCTGGGACGAGACCGCGAAGCGCATCCGCGAGGTGCTCGATGGCCTCCCCTGACCCCGCCCGGCCGCTCCGCGCCCCCGAAGCACCAACCCGCGCCCGCCGCCACCGAAACCTGACAGCCTGGAACCCGACCGACATCGCCCAGGCGCACACCAACACCACAGCGCGCCGCGTCGCTGCTAGGACCTGTCCGGTGGATCACCCGAGTACGAGGCGAGGCGGCCCGCTCACCGCGGTCACCGGCCTGGCGCGGGCACACGCGACGCCGATCGTGAGTCGCGGCGCTCGCATGACCGAGCGCGCTCTCCGGAACTCATCCGGCCGGCTGTCAGTGCTGTCTCCCGGGCCGGGACACAGCGTTGACAGCCGGCCGGGACCGCGCCCGGACCGGGCGACCACGCCGAGGAGGCAGTCATGACGGAAGTGCACGGCAGGATCGAGATCGGGGACGACCCGGCGGCGCCCGGCACGGCACTGCGCGACCACACGGACCAGGAGATCGCCACGTTCAGCGAGGCCGGCCCGTTCCGTGAGAGCGAACCGCTCACCGAGACGGGCACGCTCAGCGAGGGCGGGACCGCCGGTGGGACCGGGACGGCCGGTGCGGGCGAGACCGCCGGTGGAATCGGACCGTTCAGCGAGACCGGCCCCTTCCATGAAGGCGAACCGCTCAGCGAGACCGGGACGCCCGGCGACAGCGGGACGGCCGGGGAGATCGAGACGCTGAGCGAAACCGGGCCGCTCAACCTGGGCGGGGCGCTCGGCGGGACCGGGGGGATCGGGACTCTCACTGAGAGTGGGCCGATCAGCGGGGCCGGGCCGCGCGCCGCGGGGCACGAGCGGGCGGCGACGATCAGCGGCGACGGCGAGGGCGACTTCAGCGCGTCCTGGCTGGCGCTGCGCGAGCCCGCCGACGCGGCCGCCCGGGCCGCCGAGCTGGTCGGAGAGCTGCCCGGCCCGGTACGGACGGTGCGTGACCTGGGCTGCGGGACCGGTTCGCTGGGCCGGTGGCTGTCCCCGCGGCTGCCGCTGCCCCAGCACTGGATCATGACGGACCGGGACCCGGCGCTGCTGCTGCGGGCCGCCGGGGACATGCCCGAGGGGGTGACCGTCAGCACCCAGCGCCGTGACGTGACCGAGCTGACCGCCGCCGACCTGGCCGGCACCGACCTGGTGACGTGTTCGGCGCTGCTGGACCTGCTGACCGCCGCGGAGGTGGAGCGGCTGGCCGCGGTGTGCGCCGAGGCGAGGGTGGCGGCACTGTTCACGCTGTCGGTGACCGGCGAGGTGCGGCTCGCGCCGGACGACCCGCTCGACACGGAGATCGAGGCGGCGTTCAACGAGCACCAGCGGCGCGCCGAGGGTGGCCGCCGGCTGCTCGGGCCGGACGCGCCGGAGGTGGCGGTCGCGGCGTTCGAGAAGGTGGGCGCCCGGGTGATCGTCCGGCCGAGCGCGTGGCGGCTGGGGCCGGCGCTGCCCGCGCTGACCGCCGAATGGCTGCGCGGCTGGGTCGCGGCGGCTCTCGATCAGCGGCCCGATCTGCCGGTCGGCGACTACGTGGAGCGGCGTCTGGCGTCGCTACCGCACGCGTCCGTGGGACACCAGGATGTTTTAGCGATCTTCAGCTGAACCTTAAGCCGCCGGTCGGGCGTACTAGTCCTCGAAGGCTACGAGGGGACGATGGACGTGACGCGAGCGATCTGGACCTGGCTGAAACTGCTGGGCGGTGCCGGCATCCTGGCACTGGTCCTGTGGCGGTTCGGGACCGGCGCGTTCCTGGACGGATTGCGTGTGCTCGACACGGGCGCGCTGGTGGCGGCGCTGGGGATCGGCGCGGCGACCACGGTGCTGACCGCATGGCGGTGGTGTGTGGTGGCGCGTGCCCTGGGCATGCGGCTGTCGCTGAAGGACGCGACCGCCGACTACTACCAGGCGCTGTTCCTCAACGCCGCGCTGCCGGGCGGGATCCTCGGCGACGTGGACCGGGCGGTCCGGCACGGCCGGGACTCCGGTGACCTGGGCCGCGGCGTCCGGGCGGTGGTCCTGGAACGGATCGCGGGGCAGGTCGTGCTGCTGGTGGTCGGTGCTGCGGTGCTCGTCTCCGTACCATCGCCGGTGTTGACCCTGATGAAGGGGAACGCGGCGCGGGTGGCCGCGGTGAGCGTGGGTGTCGCGCTGGCCGGCGTCCTGATCGTCGCCGGTCTGCGGCGGCTGCGGCGTGGGCGTTCCCGGACGGCCGGCGCGGCCCGGACCGGGATGGCCGAGATCCGCGTGGGTCTGCTGTCGCGGCGCAACGGGCCCGCGGTGCTGCTGGCGTCGGCCGCGGCGCTGGCCGGGCACCTGGCGATGTTCATGGTGGCGGCGCGGGCCGCGGGCAGCACGGCGTCGCTGCTGGAACTGGCCCCGATGCTGCTGCTCGCGCTGCTGGCGATGGGCCTGCCGGTCAACGTCGGCGGCTGGGGTCCCCGGGAGGGGATCATGGCGTGGGCGTTCGGCGCGGCCGGGCTGAGCGCGGCGCAGGGTCTGACGATCGCGGTGGCCTACGGCATCCTGGCGTTCGTGGCGGCGGCGCCCGGCGCGGTGATCCTGGTGCTGCGCCTGGTGGCGCGCCGTCGCGAGCAGCCGATGGCCGCCCCGGCGCTCCCAGCGCTCACCGCTGCCCCGGTGACGCTCCCGGTCGTTCCGGCGCCGGCCATGGCGCCGCTCCCGGTCATCGTGCCGCTTCCGGCCGATCGTGGCCGGCGAGTTCCGGTACGGGTGGGGGCGCGCCCCGCCTACTCCGGCGGGGTCGCGGCTTGATCTCAGGGTCGGCCGAACCGCTCGGACAGCGCGTAGCGCAGCAGCACCACGTCACCCATCGGGCGGACCTCGGCGAGAGTGGCCCGGTTGCCGGAGCTCCACGGGAAGTCGCCGTCGTAGACGAACCGCGGCGCCCGCGAGTCGCCGACGAAGAACGGGGCCACCACCAGCTGCAACTCGTCGGCGAGACCGGCGGCGAGGAACTGGGTGTGCATGTGACCACCGCCCTCCACCATGAGGCGGCGGATGCCGCGCGCGCCGAGGTCGGCGGAGACACGGCGGACGTCCACCGGGTCACCTCCGTCGACCACGGTGGCCCGGTCGTCCAGCAGCTTCCGGGCCTCGTCCACGGTCGACGTGGCGCAGTAGACCAGCTTCGCGGACTCCCCCGTGGTGAAGAAGGACGCCCCCGGGTCGAGGTGGCAGCTACCCGTTACGGTGACCTTCACCGGGTCCGGATCTTCCCCGCGGGCGATCCGCTCGGCCCGGCGGGTCGCCGAGCGCACCAGCAGCCGCGGATTGTCCTGGCGGATCGTGCCGGCGCCGACCAGGATCGCGTCGCACTGTGCGCGGACCTCGTCGACCCGGTCGAAATCCGCGTCGTTCGAGAGGAGCAGCCGCTCCTCGGTCGTGTCGTCGACGTAACCGTCGATGGACATGCCACAGCTCAGCAAGGTGTAAGGACGCTCAGCCACCGATGACGCCTCCCGGGATTGTTCCTCACCATAATCCGCTGTGTGCGAGGACCGATCTCCGGGCAGTGCATCTGACGTCGCCGAGCACGGCGGGAACCAACGAGGAGGACCGATGTTCGAGGCCACGGCCATGCATATGACGGTTGCCAAGGCGAGCATTCGCCGTCAGGTCACCGTGCCGCTGCGTTTCCCCGACGGCTACGCGACGACCGCCCGGGTGATGACCTTCAACGGGCTGGACGACGGCAAGGAACATCTGGCGCTCGGCCTCGGCGACTGGCAACGGGCCCTGACCAAGTCGGCGGCCGGCGGGCGGGCCCCGCTGGTCCGCCCGCACAGCGAGTGCCTCACCGGCGACGTCTTCGGCAGCCAGCGCTGCGACTGCGGTCCGCAGCTGCGCGAGGCCGTCGAACGGATCGCCGAACAGGGCGGTTTCCTGCTCTACCTGCGCCAGGAGGGCCGGGGCATCGGCCTGTACGCGAAACTCGACGCGTACGCGCTCCAGGACGACGGCCTCGACACCTACCAGGCGAACGTGGCGCTGGGGCGGGGCGAGGACGAACGCGACTACACGGCGGCCGCGCAGATGCTGCTCGCCCTCGGTGTCGACCGGGTGCGGCTGCTCAGCAACAACCCGGACAAGGCCGGCCAGCTGGCCGACCTCGGGATCGACGTCACTCAGCGGATCCCGACCGGGGTGCACCTGTCCGCCGCCAACGTCCGCTACCTGAGCGTCAAGGCGTCGCACACCGCCCACACCATCGATCTGTCCCTGGCCGAGTGACGTTCGGCGCCTTCTAGCGGCGGGTCCGGCACGATGGCATGGTGACGAGCGTGAACCTACCGGATGCCGGTGAGCTCGACGCGATGATGGCCGCGGTCGATCAGCTGCCCTTCATCGTCGCCGTGTGCGAGGGGCCGGATCTGCTGCTGGTGGCGTGCAACGCGGCGACCCGTGCGGTACTGCCCGGGCGCGACATCCTGGGCCGCCCGATCCGGGAGGTCATCGCCGACCTGGCCGGACAGCAGTATGTGGACGCCTATCACGAGGTGTACCGCACCGGGGAGCCCGTCATCGGGCGGCAGTGGCGGACCCACATCGAGCAGCCCGACGGCTCGGTGCTGGAGATGTTCGCGACGTTCACGATCGTGCCGTGGCTGGACGCCGACGGCGGGCGGCGCGGCGTCATCGGGGCCGGGTTCGACGTCACCGAACTCGCCCGTACCCGGCTGGCCGCCGAGGCCGAGGCGGACCGGCTGCGCCGCCGCTACGAGCAGAGCCGGGACGTGATAAACGCCCTGCA
This sequence comes from Actinoplanes lobatus, assembly GCF_014205215.1. Lineage (NCBI taxonomy): Bacteria > Bacillati > Actinomycetota > Actinomycetes > Micromonosporales > Micromonosporaceae > Actinoplanes > Actinoplanes lobatus. The sequence continues at coordinate 5,423,416 of NZ_JACHNC010000001.1, read as the reverse complement.
ACGGGAGCTGCTGCCGGCCGGGCTGCCGGTGCTGCCCGGGTTGCAGGTGGCGGCCAGCTATCTGCTCGCCGACGCGGACACGGCGGCCGGCGGCGACTGGTTCGACGTGGTGGCCCGGCCGGACGGGCGGGTCGCGCTGGTGGTCGGCGACGTGGTGGGGCACGGGGTCACCGCCTCCGGGGTGATGGGGCAGCTGCGGGCGGTGCTCCAGGAACGGCTCGACGCCGGGGCCGGCATCTCCGAGGCGCTGGCCGCCGCGGACCGGTTCGCCGGGCGGGTGCGGGCGGCGTACGCGGCGACGGTGTGCCTGGCCGTCCTCGACGCGGGCACCGGTGAGCTGTCGTACTGCACGGCCGGCCATCCGGCGCCGCTGCTCATCCCGGCCGGCCGCGACGCCCGCTACCTGCCCGGCACGTGGGGTGTCCCGCTCGGCACCGGCGGAACGTTCCCGGTCCGCACCGAACGGCTCGCCGAGGGCGACCTGCTGCTGCTCTACACCGACGGGATCCTGGAACGGCCCGGCAACGGGCGCGACGGCACCCTGGACAGTGCCGTCGAACTGGCGCACGTGGCGGCGGACGCGGCGGCCGGGCGGGCGCTGCGGGACCCGGAGACGGCCGCCGAGCGGGTCTGCACCCAGACGCTGGAGCTGCTGGTCCGGGCAGGTGGGCACGCCGACGACATCACGTTGCTGGCCGCCCAGCGTGTCCCGGCCGTACCGGAACTGACGATCGATCTGCCGGCGGAGGCGGCGGCGCTGCGCGGCGTCCGCAGCCGGCTGGCCGCCTGGCTGGCCGAGGTCGGCGCGGCCGAACACGACGTCTTCGCCCTCCAGCACGCCGTCGGGGAACTGACCACCAACGCGATCGAGCACGGGTACGAGTTCGGCCGCGACGTCGTCGAGATCCGGGCCGGGCTGGACCGTACCGGCACGGTCGAGGTCACGGTCACCGACCACGGCGGCTGGCAGGTGCCGCAACGGCAGCCGGCCCGCGGCCGGGGCCTGGCGCTCACCGCCCAACTGGTGCGCAGCCTGCGGGTCGAGCCGGGCGCCGACGGCACCGTCGTCACCGTCCGGCATCCGCTGGCCCGCCCGGCCCGGCTGCTGGTCCGCTTCGACGAGGCGGCCGTCGTCGTGCCCCACGCCACCGAACTCACCATCGCCGAACTGCCCGGTGGGGTCGAGGCCCGGGTCCGCCTGGACGGCCCGGTGGACGCCGCGTCGGCCCAGCAGGTGCGGCAGGAGCTGCTGCGCCGCAGCCGGGGCGGCACCGTGCCGATGACCGTCGACCTGTCCGGGGTCAGCCACCTGGCCAGCGCCGGGGTGTCCGCGCTGCACCAGGTCGCCGAGAGCCACCACGACGAGAAGGCGCCGCTCGTCCTGGTCGCGGCCACCGGTTCCCCGGCTCAGCGGATTCTCGACCTGGTCGGACTCCCGTCATCCACAGGGTGAAACCGATCATCCGTTCGGCTCTCTAGACTTCGCGGGGTGACTTCGGCCCCCTCGCTTTCCGTGTCCAGCGCCACCGACGCCCTCAACCGGGTCTTCGGCTACCCGTCGTTCCGCGGGCAGCAGGGCGACATCGTCGAACACGTCATCGGCGGCGGCGACGCCCTGGTGCTGATGCCCACCGGCGGCGGCAAGTCGCTGTGCTACCAGATCCCGGCGCTGGTCCGGCCCGGCACCGGCGTGGTGGTCTCCCCATTGATCGCGCTCATGCAGGACCAGGTCGACGCGCTGCGCACCCTGGGCGTCCGGGCGAACTTCCTGAACTCGTCGCAGGACCTGGAGGAACGGCGCGTCGTCGAGGCCGAGTTCGTGGCCGGCGAGCTCGACCTGCTCTACGTGGCGCCCGAGGGCCTCGGCACGGCCGGGGTGCAGCGGCTCCTCGACCGGGGGAAGATCTCGCTGTTCGCCATCGACGAGGCGCACTGCGTGTCGCAGTGGGGCCACGACTTCCGGCCCGACTACCTGGCCCTGTCGATGCTGCACGAGCGCTGGCCGGACGTGCCGCGGATCGCCCTGACCGCCACCGCCACCCCGGCCACCCGCGACGAGATCGCCACCCGGCTCCAGCTCACCGACGCGCGGCACTTCACCGCCAGTTTCGACCGGCCCAACATCCAGTACCGGATCGTGCCCAAGAACAACCCGTCCCGTCAGCTGCTCGACCTGCTGCGCACCGAGCACGCCGGCGACTCCGGGATCGTCTACTGCCTGTCCCGCGCGTCGGTGGAGAAGCACGCCGAGTTCCTCTCCCAGAACGGGATCCCGGCGCTGCCCTACCACGCCGGCCTCGACGCGCGGACCCGCTTCCAGAACCAGTCGCGCTTCCTGCGTGAAGACGGTCTCGTCATGGTCGCCACCATCGCCTTCGGCATGGGCATCGACAAGCCGGACGTACGCTTCGTCGCACACCTCGACCTGCCGAAGTCACTGGAGGGGTACTACCAGGAGACCGGGCGCGCCGGACGGGACGGGTCGCCGTCCACGGCCTGGCTGGCGTACGGGCTGCAGGACGTGATGCAGCAGCGCCGCATGATCGAGGGCTCCGAGGGCGACCTGGCGTTCCGGCGCAACGCGGCCCGCCACCTGGAGGCCATGCTGGCCCTGTGCGAGAGCGTCACCTGCCGGCGGGCGCAGATCCTCCAGTACTTCGGCGAGACCTTCGAGAAGGCGTGCGGGAACTGCGACAGCTGCCTCAACCCGCCGGAGTCGTGGGACGGCACGGTGCCCGCGCAGAAACTGCTGTCCACGGTGTACCGGCTGCACAAGGAGCGGGGGCAGCGGTTCGGCGCCCAGCAGACCATCGACATCCTGCTCGGCAAGCGCACCGACAAGGTGAGCCGGTTCCGCCACGACCAGCTGACCGTCTTCGGGATCGGCGCCGACCTGACCGAGGTCGAGTGGCGCAACGTGGTGCGGCAACTGCTCGCCGGCGACTTCCTGGCCGTCGAACCCGCCCATCAGACGATCACGCTGACCGCGCGCAGCGGTGAGGTGCTGCGCGGGGAACGGAAACTGCTGATGCGCCGTGAGGTGGCGGCCCCGCGAGCGTCCCGGTCCTCCTCCCGGTCCGCGACCAAGGCGGCCGCCGCGCCGGCCGACCTCACCGGGGAGGCGGTGGGTCTCTTCGAACGGCTGCGGACCTGGCGCGGCGCCACCGCCAAGGAGCAGGGCGTCCCGGCGTACGTCATCTTCCACGACGCCACGCTGCGGGCCGTCGCGGCTCTGGCGCCCACCTCGCTGGACCAGCTCGGGACGGTGAGCGGGGTCGGCCAGAGCAAGCTCACCAAGTTCGGTGACCAGGTCCTGGCCGTGGTCCTCGGCGAGCCCTTGCCCGATGCCGCCGCGGCCGACCTTTCCGGCTCCGCCCCTGCCCCTGCCCCTGCCTCCGCCCCGGCCTCTGCCTCCGCCTCCGCCCCTGCCCCTGCCCCTGCCCCTGCCTCCGCCTCCGCCTCCGCCCCTGCCTCTGCCTCTGCCTCCGCCCTGGCCTCCACCTCCGGGACGGCATCGGCTCCCGCTTCCGGGCCGGGCTCGGCGCCTGTTTCCACCGCCCGGGATTCGGGTCGTGCCGCCCGCCCGGGTTCCGGCGGATCGTCGGGCGCCCGGCCTCCGCGGCAGTCCACCGGGCCCGCCGGCCTCTACAACGGGCCGGAGCCCGAGGCCGACCCCGGATACGCCGAGTACGACCTCTTCGACGAGGAGCCCAACCCGTTCGACGACTGAGGCCGACGGTCTCGCGCGGCACCCCCTGTGAGCCCGGACGGATCCGGGCTCACAGGCCGGGTCAGGAGTCGCGAACGGCCTCGCCGGCGATCTCGATGCGGATCTTCTTGCCGACCAGGACGCCGCCCGCCTCCAGCATCACGTTCCAGATGAGGCCGTAGTCCTCGCGGTCGATCTCGGCGGTGGCGCTGAACCCGAAGATCTCCCGGCCGTACGGATCGCGGCGGGCCCCACCGAACTCCATGTGCATGTCGATCTGCCGGCTCACGTTCTTGACCGTCAGATAGCCCTTGATCACGAAACGGCCGGAGTCCCGGGTCGCCGCGGGCGGCAGATCGGCGGTGGTCCCCCGGCGGCCGAGCGGATTGTTGCGCAGCCGGGCCCAGTGGAAGATCGGATCACTGTCCGACTCCCAGACGATGCCGGTGCTGCGGTACGTCAGCGTCGGATAACGCTGCACGTCCAGGAAATCCGGGCTGGACAGGTGCGCGTCCCGCTCCGGATTGTGGGTGTTGATGGAGTCCGCCCGAATGGTCGCGGTGATCGACGACCGCAGCGGATCCCCCGCCACCACGATCGTCGCGCCGCCTTTCGCGAATTCACCCCGGATCGGGCTGACCATCATGTGCTGTGCCTCGAAGCCGATCCTCTTGTGTGCCTCGTCCAGTGTGTAAACCCCTGGGTCCGGAATGATCAGGCCGTTCCACTCACGGATCGGCCGGTCGACCGTCACGTCGCTCTCCCCCTCAAGCAACATCATGGCCGCACGGCGGCGCACGAGCCCCCCGGCTCGCCTGATGTCGATTTCTCCGGGAGTCTAAGCACGACTGTGATCACACAGTCACCCCGAGGAATGCGTTTCGTGTCGGCCACCACAGTGGACCAGCCACCCGAAGATTGGTCATTAGCCCCCAAAATCATCGGCCGCGCGTGCCCCTTCTCACTCTTCCTGAGCAGCGGGAACGCCATTCCGTCGCACTATCCGGGACACCCCTCCAAGACCCCTGTCGGAAGAGTGACACGGAGTGCGCGTAGCGCTTGACTGTCACTCAGCGTGACGCAACACCTTCACCATTGGAGTCACCGGGGAACGTGTGATCATCTCCAGGACACGACGCCACGAAACACATAGGAGGAAATGGATGGGCGCCTGGGACTTCGGGCCGTTCGACAACGACGACGCCGCAGATTGGAGCGGCGACCTGCGTGAGGCCGCCCCCGGCGAGCGCGCCGTCCTGATCCGCGAAACCCTCGAGGAAGTCCTGCACGAGGGCGAATACCTCCAAGTGGACTCCGGCAACCATGCCGTCGCCGCGGCGGCCGTGATCGCCTCGCTGCTACCCGGCGGCACGGCGCTGACCACCCCCTACGCCCCGGATTTCCGCACCGAGGGCGGCGTCCTCGACCTGCCGGGCGACCTGCCCGCCCTGGCCCTGCGCGCCCTGGACCGGGTGGCCGGCGACGACTCCGAGTGGGCCGAGCTGTGGGAGGACGGGCTGCCGAAGGCGCTCGCCGCGCTCCGGCCCATCCGCGAGATCCTGGAAGCCGCGGCCGCCTGACCTCCGACCCCCATCCGCGAGATCCTGGAAGCCGCGGCCACCTGACCTCCGACCCCCATCCGCGAGATCCTGGAAAGCCGTGGCCACCCGGCCTCCGGCCCATGGGCGGCCCCGGCGTCATCGGGGCCACCCACGGGCCGCCGTCAGTTGGCCCCGACGATGTTGACCATCCATGGGATGCCGAACCGGTCGACCAGCTGGCCGAACTCGTCGCCCCACATCTGCTTCTCCAGCGGCACGTTGATCGTGCCGCCCGCCGAGAGCCCCGCCCAGGCCTTGCGCAGCTCGTCACCGTCCCCGCCGCTGAGGCTGACGGTGATGTTGTCGCCCGGCGTGTGGCTCATGCCCGGCGGGGTGTCGGACACCATCAGGGTGTAGCCCTGCGGCGTCTCGAGCTGGGCGTGCATCACCTGGTCGGCGATGGCCGGATCGGGCGCGCCGAACTGGCCGAACGTGTGCAATGTCAGGTCACCACCGAAGATCGACTGATAGAACTCGATGGCCTCACGCGCGTTTCCGCTGAACGCGATGTACGGGTTGAGCCGGGACGTCATCTAGCACTCCATCATCGTCGAATTCGCGATCCCCTCGAACGCTAGACCCGCCCCCTGACGTTTTCGGCCCGATCGGCTCCGCTCCACCCGGCCGGGTCGGCGACGGAACGTGACTTGTCGTACCCGGCCGGTAGCATTCCCGCAGCAGACCGGCAGGCACCACCATCGATCGGAGGACACGTGACCGCGACCGAAGATCACGGCGTGACCATCCTCGACCGCACGCTGCGGCTGTCCCTGCACACCCGCAACGGCTCCGACGACCACTTCCGATGCCTGCTCGACGACGCCCTGGCAACCGTCCTCGGCACCGGGGCCGACCTGCCGCGGATCCTCCATCTGAGCGTGCTCCGGGGCCTGCTCTCCACCCCGGCCGCCCCGGGCCCGCGCCGGAGCGAGCAGCCCGCCGACCCCCGCCGGCACCTGTTCACCGCGCCCGCCGACCTGCCCCGTGCCCTGCTCCCGGCGCCACCCCATCCGGGCAACCCGTATTCGCTGGCCCGCCTCCTGCGCGTCTTCGTCACCCACCTGGCGCCCACCGACCGCCACACCGCGACCGCCCTGGCCAACCTGATCGAGGATCCCGGCGAGGCCGCCGTCGCCCACTGCGCCCTGGTCCGCGCCGCCGTCCGGGTCCACGACCTGGAGGGTGAGGCACACGCCTGGTCCCGGCTGCGGCACCTGATCACCCGGATGCCGTCACTGTCCTGGCCCGGCGGCGCGACCGCCCACGACCGTGACGTCCTGGCCTATCTGCGGCCCGATCACCGGGCCCGGTTCGACACCGCGATCGGCATCCTCGAGCTGGCCCCCGACCTGGGCCGTGCCCTGCTCGCCGAGCTGCCGGGGCTGAGCGCCGTCTACCGGGAGGCCTACGCGTGCGACGCCTCCGACCGCTACACCGCCCAGCGCCTGGCCGGCCGCCGGCCCGACCCCGCTCTCGCCCACGCGCACAACACCATCCGGCAGACCCCGTCGAGCAGCAGCGCCGTGGCGGCGGCGGTCGTCTCCGCGAACGAGCAGATCCTCGGCGGTCCGGAGCTGCCGGTCGCCGACCCGGTCTACCGCCTGCACGCCCGGATCACCGCGCGCACCGTCCGCGCCCACCAATTGGGGGCCGACGACCTGACCCCGGAGCCGGTGCCCGCCCCGCTCGATCCGGCTCGCCTGCCGGCGTATGCGGGAATAGTCCGCCACAACGCCGACACCCCGATCGTCGCGGCCCTGGCCGGCCGGGTCCGCGCCGAGGCCACCGCCCGCGACGACCGAGAGGCCCTGTTCATCCTGGCCGACGCCGGTTACACCGATCCGCTCGCGGTCCTGGCCGGCGCCGCCTACGCCACCCCGCAGGCGGTCCTGGCCGCCGCCGGCCCACCGGTTCCCGAGCTGTCGACGCTGCTCTTCCGGCATCGCCCGGCCGAGGCCGCCCGCCACCTGAGCGCCGCCGCCGTCGCCGACTGGCCGACCGCCGCGGCCGTCTTGGAGCACGCCGTCACCGAGTTGCTCGCGTCGGCCGGCCCACGCATAGCCCACGACCTGCACCGAGCCGTGACCAGCGCGTTCACCTGCGCCACCCCACCCGGCGCAAGCCCACCCTCGGTGATCGACGGCACCTACCCCGACGCCAGCGGCTGATCCCGTCCCACAGCGCCCACAGAACGCCCCCCAGCCCGGCGAGCCCGAACCAGCCCCGGCCGCCCGAACTCACAAAACGCCGGCCCCAACCGGCGAACCCGAACCAACCCCGGCCGCCCGAGCCCACAAAAACGCCAGCCCCAACCGGCGAACCCGAACCAACCCCGCCCATCCGAACCCACGGAGCGGCCGGCTCAGCACCGGCCGAACCGAAGCGAGACCCGCGGGGTCCCACCCGGCGGAATCACGGTCCTGAAAGGAATCCGATGACCTTCGACGACGCGACCCGCGATCGCATGGCCGCCATCGAGGCGAATTGGGACGAGCGCACCCCCATCCACGCCGCGAGCCGGTTCTACGATGTGGCCGGTCGCGACCCGGAGAGCTGGTTCGCCGACTACGAGTGGTCCGACATGGGTGACCTGACCGGCCGCGACGTCCTGCATCTCCAGTGCCACCTCGGCACCGAGACAGCCGCATTCGCCCGCCGGGGCGCACACTCCGTGACCGGCCTCGACGTGTCCAGCGCCTCCGTCCGGACAGCGCGCAAGCTGGCCGCCGACGCCGGCCTCCCGATCGAATACGTCCACGCCAACGTCTACGACGCCGCAGAGGCCCTGCCGGGCCGCAGTTTCGACCTGGTCTACACCGGGAAGGGCGCCCTCTGCTACCTACCGGACCTGGATCGCTGGGCCGGCGTGATCAAGCAACTCCTGAAGCCCGGTGGCTCACTTTACGTGGTCGAGTTTCACCCGGTGCTCCAGTCGATCGGCATGGTTCAGCGCGACCCCGGCGATCAGTCCCTGCTGCTCCGCAAGGACTACCTCGCCGGCCGCGGTGCCGCTGAACTCGACGCCACCCGCACCTACACCGACGGCCCGGCCCTGACCGGGGCCACCGTCAGCTACGAGTGGTCCCACGGTCTCGGCGAGGTGGTGACATCCCTGGTCCAGGCTGGTCTGACCATCCGCTCCCTGCACGAGAGCGACGAGATCCCCTGGCCACGCTGGCCCCACATGCGCCCCATCGGCACCGGCTTCTGGCGCCTTCCCGACGACGCCCCACGTATCCCCCTCTTCTACGCCCTCTCGGCAACCAGTTGACCCCCAGGCCCCGGCCGGGACTTCCGCTCGCTGACAGCGCTTGCTTCGGCGAACACGCAACGCGCGAGTACGGATGGGTAGGTGGAGACCACCGCCACCCGGCTCTGACCGGACAAGGGCGGGCCGCACTCCGGCTCGCCGGGCAAGGAGCCGGCGGTCAGGCTGCGGGTCGGGAAGCGACGAGCTTGTGGATCTCAGCGGCTGGTTTCAGGGCGGTTGCGCCGGCCGACCCGGTCCGGCCGCGGCGATCCGCGCCTGGCCAGACGCTGCTGGTCCGGCCAGGCGCTGCTGGTCCGGCCAGGCGCGGATCGATTCGAGGCAGTTGAGACAGCCCTGGGAGTCTCTTCTTCGGTTGTTGCCTGGCGTCGATGCAAAGTCGCCTGCTCGCGTGCTTTCCCGCCTTCGCCGCGACATTCGACCGGTCACCGCCGACCGCTCGAGCCATCCGCAAGTACCGATGTAGACCTTGAGCGATCGTCGCTGAATGGCGCGATTTGCACCATTGCGGCTGTCCGGGCGGGGCGTATCCGATCACCCAAGATCATCACCACCGACGCCCCTCACTCCAGGCCTCACGGCCCCAACCCACCGCCCACCGCCACCCACCACCCGTCGCGATCTTGGACGATTTCCCACCCGCGCTGGTGGCTGATCGCCCAAGATCTCGGACTGCAGGGCACGGCGCAAACAGGACGCATCAGCCCTGCCGGACCTTGGACGAATCATCACCGGACGCGGTGGGCAGACGTCCAAGATCTCGGACGGCAGGGCACGACGCAAACAGGACGCACCAGCCCTGCCGGACCTTGGACGAATCATCACCGGACGCGGTGGGCAGACGTCCAAGATCTCGGACGGCAGGGCACGACGCAAACAGGACACACCAGCCCTGCCGGACCTTGGACGAATCATCACCGGACGCGGTGGATAGACGTCCAAGATCTCGGGAGCCGGCGGGACGGGGAAGGTGCGTTTGGGGGCGGCGACGTGCGTACCGGAAATGGGGTTGGGCGGTGGGTGCGAACGGAGCCGCACCCACCGCCCGGCTGAGTGGGTAGAGATCAGCGGTGGTCGGAGCCCTCGGATTCGATGGCCGCCCGGCCGGCTTCCAGGCGGGCGATCGGCACCCGGAAGGGCGAGCAGGACACGTAGTCGAGGCCGACCTCGTGGAAGAAGTGGACGGAGTCGGGGTCGCCACCGTGTTCGCCGCAGACGCCCAGTTTGAGGCCGGGGCGGGCGGCGCGGCCCTCGTCGGCGGCGATCTTCACGAGGCGGCCGACGCCGTCGGTGTCGATGGATTCGAAGGGGCTGATGCCGAAGATGCCGAGTTCGAGGTAGCGCCAGAAGAAGGCGCCTTCGACGTCGTCGCGGGAGAAGCCCCAGCCCATCTGGGTGAGGTCGTTGGTGCCGAAGGAGAAGAACTCGGCGGCCTCGGCGATCTGGCCGGCGGTGAGGGCCGCGCGCGGGACCTCGATCATGGTGCCGATCAGGATGTCGACGCCGGAGTCGCCGACGGTCGCGGCGATGATCTTCTCGGCTTCGGCGCGGACCGTCTCCAGTTCCTGGACGGCGCCGACCAGCGGGACCATGATCTCGGGTCGGGGTCGGCCGCCTTCGGCGGCGAGTGCGACGGCGGCCTCGGCGATGGCGCGGACCTGCATGGCGAACAGGCCGGGGATGACCAGGCCGAGGCGTACGCCGCGCAGCCCCAGCATCGGGTTCTGCTCGTGCATCCGGCGGACCGCGGCGAGCAGTTGTTCGTCGTGTTCGACGTGCCGGCCGTGTTCGTGCGCGACGGCGACCTTGACGGCGAGTTCTTCCAGTGAGGGCAGGAACTCGTGCAGCGGCGGGTCGATGAGCCGGATGGTGACGGGCAGCCCGTTCATCTCCCGGAAGATCTCCAGGAAGTCGGCGCGCTGGAGTGGCTGGAGGGCGGCGAGGGCGTCGTTGCGCTCGGCCTCGTTGCGGGCCAGGATCAGGCGTTCGACGAGTTCCCGCCGGTCGCCGAGGAACATGTGCTCGGTGCGGCACAGGCCGATGCCCTGGGCGCCGAAGCGCCGGGCGCGGGCGGCGTCGAGGCCGGTGTCGGCGTTGGTGCGCACCTTGAGCCGCCGCGCCGAGTCGGCGTGGGTGAGGATCCGGTGCACGGCCGCGACCAGTGGATCGTTGGCGTTCAACGGGTCCAGGTCGCCCTCGAAGTACTGCACGACCTCACTGGGCCGGACCGGGACCTCGCCGAGGTAGACGCGGCCGGTGGTGCCGTCGATGGAGATCGTGTCGCCCTCGCGGACGGTGTGTGAGCCGATGGTGAAGCTGGCGGAGGAGACTTCCATCTCGTCGGCGCCACAGACGCAGGTCTTGCCCATGCCGCGGGCGACCACGGCGGCGTGCGACGTCTTGCCGCCGCGGCTGGTGAGGATGCCGTTGGCGGCGATCATGCCGGGCAGATCGTCGGGGTTGGTCTCGCGCCGAACCAGGATGACGGGCGCGCCGGAGGCGGCCACTTCGACGGCCCGCTGCGAGGTGAAGACGACCTGTCCGTAGGCCGCGCCCGGTGACGCTCCGATGCCGCGCGTCAACGAAGAAGGCTCGAAAGTGAGGTCGAATCGGGGGAACATCAGCTGGCCGAGCTGCGCGCCGGTGACCCGGGTGAGGGCCTCGTCGAGGTCGATGACGCCCTCGTCGACGAGCTGGGCGGCGATGGTGAAGGCGGCGGCCGCGGTGCGCTTGCCGACGCGGGTCTGGAGCATCCACAGTTTGCCGCGCTCGATGGTGAACTCGATGTCGCACAGGTCGCGGTAGTGGCCCTCGAGAGTGGCCATGATCCGCATCAGCTCGGCGTACGAGTCGGGGTCGAGCCGTTCCAGGTCGGCCAGCGGGAGCGTGTTGCGGATGCCGGCGACCACGTCCTCGCCCTGCGCGTTGGCCAGGTAGTCGCCGTAGACGCCGGGCTCGCCGGTGGCCGGGTCGCGGGTGAAGGCGACGCCGGTGCCGGAGTCGGCGCCGAGGTTGCCGAAGACCATGGCGACCACGTTGACGGCGGTGCCCAGGTCGGCGGGGATGCGCTCCTGGCGGCGGTAGAGGACGGCGCGGTCGGCGTTCCACGACCGGAAGACCGCCTCGACGGCGAGGTCGAGCTGCTCGCGCGGGTCCTGCGGGAACTCGTGGCCGGTGTGCTTGGCGAAGACCTTCTTGTACGCGGTGACCAGCTCCCGCAGGTCGTCGGCGCCGAGCTGGACGTCGTCGCGCACCCCCTTGGCGACCTTGGCCTCGTGCAGCGCGTCCTCGAACTCGTGGCCGGGCACCTCGCACACGGTCTTGCCGAACATCTGGATGAGACGCCGGTACGAGTCCCACGCGAACCGGTCGTTGCCTCCGGCCTGACGGGACAGCCCGGCCACCGATTCGTCGTTGAGCCCCACGTTGAGGACGGTCTCCATCATGCCGGGCATGGAGAACTTCGCGCCGGAGCGGACCGACACGAGGAGTGGGTCGGCCGGGTCGCCGAGGCGGCGGCCCATCCCGGCCTCGAGCGCGGCGAGGTGCGCGTCGATCTCGGCGGCGAGGCCGTCGACGTGGGTGCCGTTGCGCAGGTACTGCTGACAGGCTTCGGTGGTGATCGTGAAGCCGGGCGGCACGGGCAGGCCCAGGTTCGTCATCTCCGCGAGATTGGCGCCCTTGCCACCCAGCAGATCCTTGAGGTCCTTGTTGCCCTCGGCGAAGTCGTAGACGAACTTCATGCCCCATACCTCCGGTGAAGAATCCGCGGCGGATACTAAGTCCTGCCCTGGGATTCGTAAGGCTAAGCACGTCCGGAGTGAATAGTTAACAGTCTCGTGGACTTTTCCACAGGGGTTCGGTGATGTCTGCTCGGTACGCGCTCTCTCCGCGCAGCAACGCGCACGGGGGCGAAGAGTCCGGCAGAAGTAAGGGCGCCGCTGCGAATTCCACGGGGGAAGAACTCGCAACGGCGCACCGCGAACATTAGACGACGTTTGTCCGTGTGTCTATCCCACCCGCTGCACGACCGAGCCGACCAGCCGCTGCCAGTCGGCCTCGAAGCCCGGCGACGGGGTGCTGTTCTCCAGCCGGTAGATGGCGTACGTGCCGACGAGCACCACATTGCGGGTGCGCAGCACGGACACGGCGGTGTCGGCGGTGCCGGGGTGCTCCGACTCGTACAGCTTGTGGCGGACGATCACGAACCCGGACCAGGCGCCCTCACTGAGATCGCGCACCTCGGCCGTCTCGGTGTAGGCGGGCTCGTTGCGGTCGGCGGTCTGGGCCGCCGCCACACTCGCCGAGGGCGGGCACTGGTCGGCGACCACCCGCAGCAGCTCCTGCCCGGCCTTGGCGCTCGCCTCGTCGGCGAAGACGAGAGCGGTCTGGTGCAGGGTCTGCGCGCCCTTCTCCCCCTCGTCGGCGGCCGACGACGTCACCACCTCGGCGCCCGGCGGGGCCTGCGGTGGCGTGCTCGCGCCGCCGCAGAAGCTGACCATCTGCTGCGGGCTCGCGCTCTCCTCCGGGGCCGCCCAGGCCGGGCCGATCTCGGTGGGCTGCAGGAACGCGCCGCGCATGGTGGTGGTGGTGATCAGGCTCTCGTCGGGGTCGTCCGAGGAGGTGCACCCCGCCGCCAGGACCAGGGCGCAGGCGGCGCCGAGGACGGCACGGAGGGGTCTGGCGGTCTGGAGCATCCGGCAATAGTGCCAGACCGCCGGCCGAAAGATGCCGGGCGGTCGATCCGGCCGGCTTCCCATCGCGCGGCGGGACGATCACGGTTAGCGTGAGCCCAGGGCAGTGACGCCGAGGAGGTTCGCGATGGGCATCGACGCCTTGGCCGTGCGGTTGCGGGCCGAAATGGGCCCGAACCAGGTGCTCACCGACCGGCAGCAGTTGCGGACGTACGAGTGTGACGGCCTCGCCCACTACCGCGTGATCCCGGCGCTGGTCGCCCTCCCGCACACCGCCGCCGAGGTCGCCGCCGTGGTCCGCGCCTGTGCCGGGGCGGGGGTGCCGTTCGTGGCCCGCGGATCCGGCACCGGCCTGTCCGGTGGGGCGCTCCCGCACGCCGAGGGGGTGCTCATCGTGACCTCGCAGCTGCGGGAGATCCTGTCGCTGCGGCCGGAGGACGAGCGGGCCGTCGTCCAGCCCGGCGTCATCAACCTCCAGGTGTCGACGGTGTCGAAGGAGCACGGCTACTACTACGCCCCCGACCCGTCCAGCCAGCAGATCTGCTCCATCGGCGGCAACGTGGCGGAGAACGCGGGCGGGGCACACTGCCTCAAGTACGGCTTCACCACCAACCACGTGACCGGGCTGGAGGTGGTCACGCCGGACGGCGACCGGGTCCGGCTCGGCGGCGCCGCCCCGGACACCCCCGGCTACGACCTGCTCGGCGCGTTCGTCGGCTCGGAGGGCACGCTCGGGGTCGCCACCGAGGTGACGGTACGTCTGACCCGGCTGCCGGAGACCGTGCGCACACTGCTGGCCGCCTTCCACGGCACCGACCAGGCGGGCGCCGCCACCTCGGCGATCATCGCGGCCGGGGTGGTGCCGGCCGCCATCGAGATGATGGACGCGCTGTCCATCGAGGCCGCCGAGGCCGCCGTCCACTGCGGCTATCCGGCCGGTGCGGGCGCCGTCCTGATCGTCGAGCTGGACGGACCGTCGGCCGAGGTCGCCGCCCAGTTCGACGAGGTGACCCGGCTCTGCGACGCCAACGGCGCCTTCGAGACCCGGGTGGCCGCCGACGACGACGAGCGGCAGCTGATCTGGCGGGGCCGCAAGTCGGCGTTCGCGGCGGTCGGCCGGATCAGCCCCGACTACATCGTCCAGGACGGGGTGATCCCCCGGACCGCGCTGCCGGAGGTGCTGCGCCGCATCGACGAGGTGGCCTCCTCGCACGGCGTCCGGGTGGCGAACGTCTTCCACGCCGGTGATGGCAACCTGCACCCGCTGGTCCTGTTCGACGCCCGGGTTCCCGGCGAGGAGGGCCGCGCCGAGACCGTCTCCGGCGCCATCATCGACCTCTGCATCGAGTACGGCGGCTCCATCACCGGCGAGCACGGCGTCGGCGTCGAGAAGGCCCACTACATGCCGCGCATGTTCACCGACACCGACCTGGACACCATGCAGCTGGTCCGCTGCGCCTTCGACCCCGGCGGCCTGGCCAATCCGGGCAAGATCTTCCCCACTCCCCGCCTGTGCGGCGAACGCCCCGGCCGCCGCACCGGCCCACATCCCCTGCAGGAGTCCGGCGTGGCGGAGATCTTCTGATGAGCGTTCTCGACGACCTCGCCGTCAAGGCGGGTGACGACGATGTGGTGTGCGGTGTTCCGGCCCGCTTCGTCGCCGCTCCGGCAAGCACCGAGGAGGCCGCCGCGCTGATCGCGGCCGCCCGCGATCTCACCGTCGTGATCCGCGGCGGCGGCACGAAGATCCAGCAGGGACCGCCACCGCGTGACCTGGATCTGATCATCGACACCCGCCGGCTGGCCGGGGTGGTGGAGCACGCCGCCGGGGACCTGATCACCGTCGTCCGGGCCGGCACCCCGATGGCCGAGCTGCACGCCCTGCCCGGCCAGCAGCTGGCGCTGGACGCGCCGCCCACCGCGACGGCCGGCGGCGCCGTCTCGGCGAACGCCTCCGGGCCGCGGCGCCTGCGCTACGGCACGGCCCGCGACCTGCTGATCGGCGTCACGGTGGTGCGGCCGGACGGCCGGATCGCCCGGGCGGGCGGCAAGGTGGTGAAGAACGTCGCCGGGTACGACCTGGGCAAGCTCTACACCGGCGCGCAGGGCACGCTCGGGCTGATCACCGAGTGCGTCTTCCGCCTGCATCCGGTCCCTCTCGACACCGCTTTCGTACGGGCGACCGCCCCGCCCACCGCGGTGGCGCGGATCCTGGCCGCCCAGCTGGCCCCGAGCGCCGTGGAGATCGACGCCGGGCCCGGCGCGCCCCCGGAGATCGCGGTCCTGGTGGAGGGCACCGAGGAGGGTGTCCGCGACCGCGCGGCCGCCCTGGCCCGGCTCCTCGACGGTGAGGTCACCGACCTGCCGCCGTCCTGGTGGGACACCCCACCGTGGCCGCCGGGCGGTCTCGGCGTGAAGTTGACCGGCGTCCTCTCCGCGGTCCCCGCCCTGGTGAAGGCCGTGATCGCGGCCGGCGGCACGATCCGTGGTTCGGCCGCCACCGGTGTCCTCCACGCGGGGTTCCCGTCCGGGGCGCCGGCCGGGATCCCGGGAGTGGTGGGCGCCTTGCGGGCGGCGGCCACCCGGGCCGAGGGCCATGCCGTCGTGCTGACCGCGCCCGACGGGACCCTCGACGGCCTGGACATGTGGGGGCCGGTGCCCGGGCTGGAGCTGATGCGCCGGGTGAAGGACCAGTTCGATCCGGACCACCGCTTCGCGCCCGGCCGATTCGTGGGAGGGATCTGATGTCCGATATCGACGACGGACTCCACACGCCGGTGGACGCGGCACGCGGGATCGGGACGCCGCCGGTCGACGCGCTGCGGGCGGCCGGGACGCCCGGTCCGCCGGTGGGCGGGCCGGCGTTCGACTCCGACCATCCGCCGCGCGCCGATCTGGTGTCGGACTGTGTGCACTGCGGGTTCTGCCTGACCACCTGCCCCACCTACGTGCTGTGGGGTGAGGAGATGGACTCGCCTCGCGGACGGATCCATCTGATCGGGCAGGGTCTGTCCGGGGAGCCGCTGAGCGACTCGATGGTCACCCACTTCGACCGTTGTCTGGGCTGCATGGCCTGTGTGACCGCGTGCCCGTCCGGGGTGCGCTACGACCGGCTGATCGAGGACACCCGCGCCCAGGTGGAGCGCCGGCACCCACGGACGGCCCGGGAGCGGGCCCTGCGGACGGCGATCTTCGCGCTCTTCCCGTACCCGAAACGGCTCCGGCTGCTGCGGGGGCCGCTTCGCGCGTACCAGATGTCGGGTCTGCAAAGGCTGGTGGCCCGCAGTGGCCTGCTCCAGCGGCTGGCCCCGACGCTCGCCACACTGGATTCGCTGGCGCCGCGGCTGCGCGGCGTGCCGCGTCCGCCGGCGCGCGTGCGCGCACGCGGCGCCCGGCGCGCGGTGGTGGGCATGCTGACCGGTTGTGTTCAGTCCGCGTTCTTCCCGGACGTCAATTCGGCGACGGTACGGGTCCTCGCCGCCGAGGGCTGTGAGGTGCTGATCCCGCCCGGCCAGGGCTGTTGCGGGGCGCTGAGCGTGCACAACGGGCGCCGTGCCGAGGCGCAGCGGTTCGCCCGGAAGCTGATCGACACGTTCGAGCGCTGCGGCATGGACTACTTCGTGGTCAACGCGGCGGGCTGCGGCTCGTCGCTGAAGGAGTACGGCGAGCTGCTCGCCGACGATCCGGTCTACGCCGAGCGGGCGGCCGCGTTCACCGCGAAGGTCCGCGACCTGTCCGAGCTGCTGGCCGAGCTGGGCCCGGTCGCGCCGCGTCATCCGCTGCCGCTGACCGTGGCCTATCACGACGCCTGCCATCTGGCGCATGCCCAGGGCGTCCGGGCGCAGCCGCGGGCCCTGCTGCGCGGCATCCCGGGGGTGGAGCTGCGGGCGATCGCCGATCCGGAGATCTGCTGCGGTTCGGCCGGCGTGTGGAACGTGCTGAACCCGGTCCCGGCCGCCGAACTGGGCGACCGCAAGGCGAAGGCGGTCCTGGCGACCGGCGCCGACCTGCTGGTGACGGCCAACCCGGGTTGTCTCATGCAGGTGGCGGCCGCGGTCCGCCGCCGGGGCGGGTCGATCGCCCTGGCGCACACCGTCCACGTCCTGGACGCGTCGATCCGCAATCTCGGCCCCGCGGCACTCCTCGACCGTGATTGATCACCTGGTGGGGTAACGCGGGGAGGCGGGCCCCGTAGCACCCGCTCTCCCCGCTCTCCCGGCCGGACGGCTGCCGGGTGAAATCGCGCGCGGATCTCACCCCCACCGCAGTCGCCCACCCGCGCGGCGCCCATCCCATCGCGCCGCACGCCCTTCTCCAACCACGCATTGATGTGCGTTAATTGGGAGCGCTCCCAGCGTGCTCCGTCCCCGGACCCCCGTCAAGCACATCCCCGGAGGCATCCCGATGCAACGACGAAAGGCGGCCGTCCTCGGCCTCGTCACCGCCCTGCTCTCAGCAACCGCCGTAGCCACCGCCACCAGCGCGAACGCGGCCGCCGGCTGCGCCGTCAAGTACACCGTCAGCAGCCAGTGGCCCGGCGGATTCGGCGCGGCCGTGGACGTCACCAATCTCGGCGACCCGGTCTCCTCCTGGTCGCTGGTGTTCACGTTCCCGGCCGGCCAGACGATCACCCAACTGTGGAACGGCACGGTCACCCAGTCCGGATCCACGGTCACCGTCAAGAACGCCGCCTGGAACGGCGCCATCGCCACGAACGGCAAGGCGTCGTTCGGCTTCAACGGCTCGTGGACCGGCAGCAACCCGGTCCCCGCGTCGTTCACCCTCAACGGCGTGACCTGTACCGGAGGCGTCGTGCCCACACCCACCGACGTCTCGGGACCTCCCTCGCCGAGCAGTTCGGCCACCACCAAGAAGAAGATCATGGCGCTCGGCGACTCGATCACCGGCTCCCCCGGATGCTGGCGTGCCCTGCTCTGGCAGCAACTCCCGGCCGCCCAGGTGGACTTCGTCGGCACCCTGCCCGGCGACGGATGCGGCTTCCCCTACGACGGCGAGCACGAGGGCCACGGCGGTTACCTGGTCACCAACGTCGCCAGCCAGAACATGCTGCCGGCCTGGCTCTCCGCCTCCGGCCCGGACGTCGTCCTCATGCACTTCGGCACGAACGACGCCTGGAGCAACCTCTCCACGACCACGATCCTGAACGCCTACACCACCCTGGTCGGGCAGATGCGCGCCTACAAGCCGAACATGAAGATCATCGTCGCGCAGATCATCCCGCTGAACCCGTCCACCTGCACCGACTGCGGCCAGCGCGTGGTCAACCTGAACGCGGCCATCCCGGCCTGGGCGGCCTCACTGAACACCGCCGCGTCGCCGGTCACCGTGGTCGACCAGTGGACCGGCTTCAACACCACCACCGACACCTACGACGGCGTCCACCCCAACGACGCCGGCAACGTCAAGATCGCCGCCCGCTGGCTCCCGGCGGTCCAGGCCGCGATCGCCTGACCCGGTCCCGCCGGCCCGGCGCGTTCGCGACAGGCGATCGCGCCGGCCCGGCGCCTCTCCAGGCCCGGCGCAACTCCAGGCCCGGCGCCCTCTTCGCGGTACGGAGAGGGCGCCGGGCCCACCGGCACTACCGCATGTCCCCGGGCTCGTCCCGCACGTCGGGATCGGAATTCCCGGCTGACCGAAAACGATGGTGCGGAACGTTCCGCACCGCGACGACCGTCTCCCCGTCCGCATCCCGGCAGACGAACCGCGGCCCGTCCGCACCGTCCTCGTAGTCGTGGATCCAGCAGCGGCCCGGTGGCTTGCGGGCCAGCGCGTCACCCCGGGGTGACCTGCTCGTGTATGCCTTGCGGTTGACCGGCCCACCGTCCGCCCGGCCCTGATTCAGCGAAAACGCGTTGTCCACGGCATCCTCCGCCCACCCGGCCGAAATGCTTCGCGGACTCCACCGTGACCCATCCCGAACACACCGGGCAATCGGATCCCCGACCGAAATGGAGCCAACCCGATATCTGGCACAGATCGGCCGATCCCGGCTGGCTGTCAGGGCTGGCTCAGGGCCCGTGAGACAGCGCGGTCAGGCGAAGGACGGGCGCGCCGGGTCGAGGAGCTCGGAGACGTGACCCCGGTTGAGGATCTCGATGAGGGCCTGCGTGCCCTGGCCGGTCTTGACCGCCACCTCGGCCGGGTGCAGCGGGATCACCGCGAGCACGTTGATCTCGGTGCCGTCCGGCGCGACGATCGTGCCCGCCTCCTCCGGCGCCCGCACCATCGGCGTGACGACGACACCGGCGAAGGGCACGCCAG
The DNA here is from genome assembly GCF_014205215.1 of Actinoplanes lobatus. Taxonomy (NCBI): domain Bacteria; kingdom Bacillati; phylum Actinomycetota; class Actinomycetes; order Micromonosporales; family Micromonosporaceae; genus Actinoplanes; species Actinoplanes lobatus. The sequence continues at coordinate 5,403,862 of NZ_JACHNC010000001.1, read as the reverse complement.
GAGCGTACGGCTCGGCCGGGTCGCCGTTCGGGACCGAGTGCCACTCACCGATCCAGGTGCCGTACTCGTGCGGCAGCCGGGCGATCTCCTTGAGGACCCGGATCGGCCAGTGGACCGCCGGATCCGACAGCGCCTCCTGGTCCAGCGGCCAGTCGGCGGGCAGGCAGAGCATCAGTTCGGCGTACGGGCTGACGCCGTCCGGAACGGCCATCGGCAGCTCGCTCATGCCGGAGGTGATCAGCGTCCGGTACGGCCGGTCCTCGGTCGGCTCCACCAGGTGGACGTGCACGGCCACCAGGTGCGACAGCATCTCGTGGTAGACGAACTCGACCGGCCCGAAGTGCTCGGCGATGTGCTGGTCGATGGCCTCGGCGATCTCCTGCCGCGCGCCCTGCGACGGCACGAAGCCGTCATGCTGAGACTGGTGCCGCAGCACCCCGTCACCCCTGGTCATGGCGGGTGAGCGTACGCCAACCCCAACGACGCGCCGACGTCGGCCGAGCTGTGATGAAAGGCCTGGTCGTCGAGGGGTTTCCGGCATTGGACGGCCGGATGGTCGTCTCCGGGCGGCCTCCGCTCGAATCGGACGTCATAATCATCCGGTGGACAACTGGGAATACGCGCGCCTGGAGTACCGCGCGGCCGGCACCCTCGGCGAGGACCGGTACATGGACTGGACCGCCACCTTCCACCACCCGGGCGGGGTGCTGCGCTGGGGCACCGACGAGCGGTTCGACGACCTGCGCCACCTGAACCGGGCGGGGGCGGCCGGGTGGCAGGCGTACAACCGTGCGGCGATCCATGTGCTGGGCGAGCCGCACCGGCTCAACAGCGTCACCTACTCGATGCGCCGGCCGGTCCCATCGAACCTGGTGGATCCAGGTGCCTAGGGAGACCGGCGTCAAGCTGATCGCGTCGAACAAGAAGGCCCGGCACGACTACGCGATCCTCAGGACGTACGAGGCGGGTCTGGTCCTGGCCGGGACCGAGGTGAAGTCGCTGCGGCTGGGCCGGGCGTCGCTGGTCGACACGTTCGCCCAGGAGCACGAGGGCGAGATCATGCTGTACGGCCTGCACATCGCCGAGTACGGGTTCGGCTCGTGGACCAACCACGCCCCACGGCGGACCCGGAAACTGCTCCTGCACAAGGTCGAGATCGTGAAGATCCTCAACCAGCTGCGCGACGGCTCCGGGCTGACCCTGGTGCCGCTGTCGCTCTACTTCAAGGACGGCTGGGCGAAGATCGAGCTGGGCCTGGCCCGCGGCCTGAAGAGCTACGACAAACGGCAGGTCATGGCCGAGCGGGACGCCAAGAAGGAGATCGCCAAGGAGATGGGCCGGCGGTTGAAGGGCCGCCGGTAGGGTCGACTGGTGGAATTCGGTCTGGACACCTTCGGCGACGTCAACGACCAGCCGTACGCGCAGGTCATCCGGGACGTGGTCGAGCAGGGTGTGCTCGCCGACCGGCTCGGCCTGGACTTCTTCGGGGTGGGCGAGCACCACCGCGACGACTACGCGATCTCGGCTCCGGAGATCGTCCTCGCGGCGATCGCCGCGAGGACCGAGCGGGTCCGGCTGGGCACGGCGGTCACCGTTCTGAGCTCCGATGATCCGGTACGGGTGTTCGAGCGCTTCGCCACGCTGGACGCCGTGGCGAACGGGCGTGCCGAGATCATCCTGGGCCGCGGCTCGTTCACCGAGTCGTTCCCGCTGTTCGGCTACGACCTGGCCGACTACGAGCGGTTGTTCGCCGAGAAGCTGGACCTGATGGCCGAGCTGCTCACCGAGGGCCCGGTCACCTGGGCGGGTTCGATCCGCCCGGCCCTGCGCGCCCAGCAGGTCTACCCGAAGACCGAGTCGGGCCGGATCCGCACCTGGATCGGCGTGGGCGGCAGCCCCGAGTCGGTGGTCCGCGCCGCCCGGTACGGCATGCCGCTCGTCCTGGCGATCATCGGCGGCGCCCCGGCCCGCTTCGCGCCGTACGTCGACCTCTACCACCGGGCGCTCAAGGAGCTGGAGCGGGAGCCGCAGCCGATCGCCGTGCACTGCCCCGGTTTCGTGGCCGCCACCGACGCCGAGGCCGTCGACATCCTGTGGCCGCACGCCCGCCGCAACCTGGACCGCATCGGCCGCGAACGGGGCTGGCCCCCGATCACCCGGGACCGCTTCGAGGCCGACATCACCGAGGGTGCCTGGCACGTCGGTTCCCCGGACACGGTCGCCCAGAAGATCGCCACCACGATCCGCGACCTGGGCATCGACCGCTTCGACCTGAAGTACTCACACGGCCCGCTCCCCCACGAGCACCTGATGACCTGCGTCGAGCTCTACGCCACCGAGGTCGTCCCCCGAGTCCGCGAACTCCTGACGGAGTAGCTCCATTCAGTCGCGGGGACGGCGGCGCAGCAGGGACGCCACTTCGATCGCGAAGGGGAACGGTTCGTCGGAGGTGAGTGTCTGGCCGGGGCCTACGACCTCGGCCGGAGCATAGCGATCGTCGACCAGCCGGTGCAGGTGCAGTTCGACCGAGTCGTCCGGCTGCTCCACGCGCAAATACCACCCGATTCCGGCCGCCGCGTACAACTGGGGCTTCAGGAGGCGGTCTGTACCGGCGTTGCTCGGTGACACCACCTCGACGACGAGCTTGGCCTCGGCCGCCTCCACCGTCGTGCCGAGGTCGTCGGTGTCGGCCACGACGATGTCGGGTTGGAGAATCCGGCCACCGGCCAGCCTCAGATTGACATCCTGCAGCACCAGGAATCCCGATCGTTCGGCTGCGGCGTAGAGCCCCATAGCGAGCAGAAACGCGATGTGCTGGTGTCGTTTGCCCGGCGCGGGACCCACCCACAGGCTCCCATCGATCAGCTCGATTCGATTCGAGGTCTCGCCGAGCGCGAAGTATTCGTCTTCGGTCCACGGCTCCGGGTGCTCCAGCACTGCCAAGCTCATTGCGCCACCTCCGCTTCGCTCCGGCGTCGCCTCATCTCTGGCGGTGTTCGGTCTCCAGCGTGCCATGGCGGGCTGTTCGCGCAGCGGGAGGGTGAGCGGCGATCTCCGCCCGGCGGGGCCTCGCGGGCTCGACCCGGCACCGGGTCGCGGAGGTGGCGGGACGCCGGTGGTGTGGTCGGGGGCGGCGCAGGCCGTACGAAATATGGGGGAAAGGCCTGGTGGCGGTGAGGGTGACCGCGCCGGTGGGGTGTTTGTCATAGAGTCGGGGTGTGACGGAGCGGCTGGACTGGATCGACCCGACTGTGCGCGAATGGGACTGCACGGTGTTGTGGTCCGATCCGGAGGCGGGGATCGTGCTGGACCGGTCGGCGTTCTATCCCGGTGGGGGTGGGCAGCCGCCGGATCACGGGGTGCTGCTCTGGGAGGGTGTGCAGACCCGGATCGTCGACACGCGCAAGGGCGACGAGCAGTATCTGATCCCGGCGCCCGGGGATCCGGTGCCGAAGGCGGGGACGACGGTGCGCGGGGCGATCGACGACGCGCGGCGCGGCAGCCTGATGCGGACGCACTCGGGGCTGCACATTCTGTGCGGGACCGTGTTCCGGGATTTCGGGGCGCTGGTGACCGGTGGGAACATGCAGCCGGGCGAGGCGCGGATGGACTTCAACCTGCCGGAGGTTCCGCCGGGCTTCAAACAGGCGCTGGAGGACGCGGTCAACGCGGAGATCGCGGCGGACCGGAAGATCGTGGCGCGGGTGCTGCCCCGGGCGGAGGCGCTGGAGATTCCGACACTGGTGCGGACGCAGGACGCGCTGCCGCCGCTGGATCATCCGGAGATCCGGGTGATCGACATCATGGGGCTGGACGTGCAGGCCGACGGCGGGACGCATGTGGCGTCGACCGCGCAGGTGGGCCGGGTCGAGGTGGTGAAGGTGGAGAGCAAGGGCCGGCAGAACCGCCGCGTCCGGATCAGGATCGCGGACTAGGTCCTACCGGCCCGTGCCGGTCATCACTTGATGACGTTGGCTTCCTTGCAGGCGTTCTTGTACTTGGCGTTGCACAGCGTGTTCACGTCGACGAAGCCGGACTCGACGACCGACTTCACGTTCTTGATCGTGATGGCCTTCGGCAGCAGCCTCTTGAACGGGATGTAGAGGCCGGACTCCGGGTCCTTGAGCTTGTCGGGGAGGCCCGGCTTGACGCCGTTGAACAGGTTGATCGCCAGCTCGGCGGCGGCGTCCGCCTCCTGCTTCACGTCCTTGTAGACGGTCATGCACTGGTCGCCGGTGAGGATGTTCTGGAGGCCCTGGACGGTGGCGTCCTGCCCGGTGACCGGAACCTTGCCGTTGAGCTTCTTCTCCCGCAGGACCTCGATGGCCGAGTTGCCGAGACCGTCGTTGGCGGCGAGCACCCCACCGATGTTCGGGTACTGCTTGAGCATCAGCGAGAACATCTCGCGGCCCTCGTCGTTGTCCCAGTCCGGCACCCACTGGTCCGGGCCCTTGATCAGCTGGGCCGAGTCGTACTTGGCGCTGAGGACGGTGTCGTAGCCGTTCTTGAAGAGGGTGGCGTTGTTGTCGGTGGGTGAGCCGTTGAGCTCGGCGACCACCGCGTTGGTCACCTTCTTCTGGTCCAGGCAGTTCAGCAGCTCCTTGGCCTGCAGCTGGCCGACGGCCTCGTTGTCGAAGCTCACGTAGTAGTCGGCGGCGCCGTTCAGGGTGAGCCGGTCGTAGTCGATCACCGGGACGCCGCGGGAGTGGGCGTTGTCGATGACGGCCTTGCCGCTGACCGAGTCGAGGTTCACGATCACCAGGACCTTGAAGCCCTTGTCGAGCATGGTCTCGGCGAGACGCTTGAACTGCTCCTTGTCGCCCTCGGCGTTGACGATCGAGTAGTCCTTGACGCCGGCCTTCTTGAAGGCCGCCTCGATGTAGCGGGGGTCGTCCGACTTCCACCGCTGGGAGCTCTTGGTGTCGGGCAGGATCACGCCGATGCCACCCTCGCCGGTCACCTCCTCGCTGCCACCGTTCGTGGTCGTCGAGGTGTTGCCACCCGCCGTCTCAGTGTCACCCCCGTCATCACAAGCCGTGAGCGTGGCCGTGGTCAGCAGGCCGGCGGCGACCAGAGCGAGCAAAGACTTGCGCATGGCTATAGGTGTCCTCTCAGGGTGTCCCGAGCTGCGGTGAGCACTGAACGGTCCGCCAAGTATCGGTCAGAACGCACCGTGATGATCGTCGGGTTGGGGGGCCGGGAAACAAGATTATTCATTTCTGTACGCCGACTGCCAACAATCACTGCGTGTGATGGTGCGATCTCTCCTCGGTACCGGCCGTTAGGCCCCTCGGGGAATAGCCGGTGGGGGGATCACCACACCGGCCGTCAGGGCGGTCTCATCGGCGCGATCCGCCATCAGCGGCTCCCCGGTTCCGGCGACGGCTACGCGACAGACAAAACCAGGACAATACGCCCGTGAGCAGTGCCAGGACCCCGAACTCACGCCACTGGAGAGCCCAGAACCGGTCGGCCGGCACGTGCGTCACCTCGTGCCGCAGACCCTGCTCTCCCAGCCAGGCGAGGCAGGCGCCGTGGGCCGCCGTGAGGCCGCAGCGGGTGGGATCCATCGGCCCGGTGAACTCCTCGCCGCCCGCGGTGAGCACCCGGTTGCCGAGCACCCAGGACCCGGTGACGCCGGGATCCACCAGCACCTCCACGCTGCCGTCCCGTTCGTCGACCGACAGGGACAGCCCACTCTCCGCGGTCAGCTCCAGGGCGGAGACGGTGGTGACCGGGTCGGCCAGCAGCGGGCGCACCGTGACCGGGACGGCCAGTTGCACGGCCGCCACCACGAGCAGCGTCACCGCCATCGCCGGCAGGCTACGGCGCAGCAGCAGACCCAGGAGCACCCCGGTGACCAGGGCCAGCGCCGCGTAGCCGACCGGGACGGCACCGCGGGCCGCGAAGATCACCGGTTCGACCCGGTTCGCGTACGCCCGGTCGATCTCCCCCGCCCAGACGGTCAGCGTCGTGCTGGTCGCCGCGGCCAGCAGGACCACCCCGCCGCCCACGCCGGCCAGTTTGACGGCGAGCCACCGCCGGGCCGGGACGCTCTGGCTCCACACCATGCGGTACGTGCCCGACTCCAGCTCGCGGGCCACCAGCGGCGCGCCCCAGAACGCGCCGGCCAGGGCGGGCAGCAGGAGCAGCAGCGCGGTGCCGGCGTAGTAGACGAGGACCGCGGTCCGCTGCGCCACCAGGGCGGAGAACTCGCCGGCGGCCGCCTCGCAGTCGCCGTGGCAGGCCGCGAAGCCGCTGACCCGGGCGGCGTCGGTGAGGGACGGCCAGGTCAGGGCGACGGCGGTCAGCACCACGAGCAGGAGCGCGGCGGCGGCCAGGGCCTGCGCCCGGGACTGCCGCCAGGTGAGCCAGATCATCGCTGTCCCTCCGTCAGGTACGCCAGGACGATGTCCTCCAGGTCGAGCCGGCCGGCCTGCCACTCCGGGTCGTCGATCGGCGCGGTGCTGCGCACGATCAGCGTCGACTGCACGTCGGTGTGCCGTTCTCCGATCACGACCCGGCCGGCGGAGACCGCGGCCGGATCCCGTCGGCGGCCGGTCAGCCGGTGGTGGGTGGCGAGCAGGTCGTCGACGTCGGCGGCCACCCCCACCCGCGAGCCGCGCAGCACGATCAGGTGGTCGCAGGTGCGCTCCAGGTCGGCGATCAGGTGCGACGACATGATCACGCTGACCTCGGACTCGGCGGCCAGCTCCATCAGCGCCTGGAGGAAGCCGCGCCGTGCGAGCGGGTCGAGCGCGGCCACCGGCTCGTCCAGGATCAGCAGCTCGGGCCGTTTCGCGGCGGCCACCGTGAGGGCGAGCTGGGCGCGCTGGCCCCCGGAGAGGCTGCCCGCCCTCTGCGCCGGGTCCAGGCCGAGGGCGGCGATCCTGCGGTCGGCGTACCCGGAGTCCCAGGACGGGTTGAGGTGGGCGCCGAGGCGCAGGTGCTCGGCGACGGTGAAACCCGGGTAGACCGGGGTGTCCTGGGCCACGAACGCCACCCGCGGGGAGCCGCTGACCGGCCGCTCCCCCAGCACCCGGATGTCGCCGCCGCTCGGGGTGAGCAGGCCGCAGGCGAGCTGGAGCAGGGTGGACTTGCCGGCGCCGTTCGGCCCGACCAGCCCGACGACCCGGCCGGCCGGCACCGTGAGGGTGCAGTCGGACAATGCGGTGCGCCGCCCGTACCGTTTGGTGAGGTTTCGGGTTTCCAGCGCGGCGCTCACGGTCGCGCCTCCTGGGACGCGCGGAACGCGCTGAGGAAGAGGGCCTCGATGCTCTCGTCGTCGAGGCCGGCGGCGCGCGCCCCGGCCAGCCATCGCTCCAGGTCGCGGCGCAGCGGCCGATGGATCTCGGCGTCCCCGGCGAGGGTCCGCGTGACGAACGTGCCGAGCCCGGGCCGCGCTTGGACCAGCCCCTCGTACTCCAGCTCCCGGTACGCCTTGGACACCGTGTTCGGGTTGATGGCGAGCCGGGCCACCACCTCCTTGACGGTGGGCAGCTTGTCGCCCTCGCGCAGGACGCCCAGCCGCAGCGCGTGCCGCACCTGCTGGATGAGCTGCATGTACGGCGACACACCGGACCGGGCGTCCAGATGGAACTCGATCATCCGCAACCTCTATTCCACTAGTTGCCTAGCAGAATAGCTGAAGGCGGATCACCAGTTGACGGCGATGTACTTCGATTCGAGGTACTCGAGCAGACCCTCGTGGCCGCCCTCCCGGCCGATGCCGCTCTGCTTCACCCCGCCGAACGGCGCGGCCGGGTCGCTGACCAGGCCCCGATTGATGCCGACCATGCCGGCCTCGATCGCCTCGCTCACCCGCAGGCCGCGCGCCAGGTCTCTGGTGTAGACGTACGCGACCAGGCCGTACTCGGTGTCGTTGGCCAGCCCGACCGCCTCGTCCTCGCCGGTGAACGTGACGATCGGCGCGACCGGCCCGAAGATCTCCTCCCGCAGGATCGGCGCGTCCGCGGCCACCCCGGTCAACACCGTCGGCGGATAGTAGAAGCCCGGACCGTCCGGTCGGCTGCCCCCGGTGACAGCCGACGCGCCACCGTCCAGGGCGCCCCGGACCAGACTGTCCACCTTGGCCACCGTGTCCTCGTTGACCAGCGGCCCGACCTGCGTCTTCTCGTCCGTGCCCGGGCCCACCACCAGCTCCGACATGCGCAGCGCCAGCCGCCGGGCGAACTCGTCGGCCACCGGCGCCTCGACGAAGAACCGGTTCGCCGCGGTGCACGCCTCCCCGCCGTTGCGCATCTTCGCGATCATCGCGCCCTCGATCGCGGCGTCCAGGTCGGCATCGGCGAACACCACGAACGGGGCGTTCCCGCCCAGCTCCATCGACGTGTTCACGACGTTCTCCGCGGCCTGGGCCAGCAGGATCCGGCCGACCTCGGTGGAACCGGTGAACGACAGCTTGCGCACCCGGGAGTCACGCAGCATGGCCGACACCACCCGGCCCGAACCACGGGACGGCAGCACGTTCACCACACCGTCCGGAACGCCGGCCTCGGCCAGGATCGCGGCCATCGCCAGAGCGGTGAGCGGCGTGTCGCTGGCCGGCTTGAGGATCACCGTGCAGCCGGCGGCCAGCGCCGGGCCGATCTTGCGGGTGGCCATCGCGGCCGGGAAGTTCCACGGCGTCACCAGAACGCACACGCCGACCGGCTGGCGTACCACCAGGATCCGGTTGGCGCCGGACGGCGCCGTCGCGATCGCACCGTCGCCCCGCACCGCCTCCTCGGCGAACCAGCGGAAGAACTCGGCGGCGTACGTCACCTCACCCTTCGCGTCGGTGAGCGCCTTGCCGTTCTCCAGGCTGATCAGCCTCGCCAGGTCCGCGGCGCGTTCGGTGATCAGCTCGAACGCCCTGCGCAGCACCTCCGACCGGACCCGCGGCGGGGTCGCGGCCCAGCCCGGGCCGGCCGCGGCGGCCGCCTCCACCGCGGCGATCGCATCCGCCTCCCCGCCGTCGGCGACCGACGCGATGATGTCACCGGTCGCCGGATCGAGCACGTCGAACCGGCCGCCCGAGGACGCGGGCACCCACTTCCCGGCGATGAACAGATCGGTCTCCACGGGGACTCCTCACACTCACGGTGGTTACGCCCTCAGCATCGTCCGCTCGCACGCGCCGCGCCACGCGAAGCCGGGCACACTGGGGACATGCCCACCATCACGCAGCGCATCCAAGCGTTTCTGAACAGCCCGCGCGGCCGGCAGATCGTCGACAGGGGCCGCCGCGAGCTGGCCAAGCCGGAGAACCAGGCCCGCCTCCGCAACCTGCTGACCCGCCTGCAGAGCCGGGGCCACCGTCGCTGACCGCCATGTGGTGGCGTCTACCAACCGGTAGGGTTCCGGATCATGGCGGCTCTCATCGACGTACCCGCGTTCCGTGACTCGATCCCCTCCGGCATCATCGCGGTCGCCGACCGTCTGACCGCCACCGGCGCCGTCGGCGAGCTGGCGTCCGTCGGCGGCGGCGCGCAGGCCGAGGTGACCGACGACGGCGCGGTGTTCCTGGCCTGGGTGGGTGTCGTCGACCGGGCGTTCACCGGCGAGTGCGACTGCGACGGCCCGGCCGACGACGACGGGTTCTGCGCCCACGCCGTCGCCGTGGCGCTGGCCTCCTTCGACGCCGACGTGCGGTTCGCCGCCGAGGCCGACCCGTACGCCGAGGAGCCGGACCACGTCGTCTACGAGCGGGCCGTCCGGTCGCTCGACCCCGGGCGGCTGGCCGCGCTGGTGGTCGATCACGCGACCCGGGACCGGCTGTTCGCGGCCCGCCTGCTGAGCGCGGCGGGCCTGCTCGAGCACCGTTCCGCGGTCGAGGTGTACGAGGCCGTCCTCCAGGAGGTCGCGGCCGTGACCACAGGATCCCGGTGGGAGATCGCCGACGTGGAGGACGCGGGCCGCCGCCTCATCACCGAGACCGAGATCCTGTGCGCCGGGCCGGCCGGCACGGAGGCGCTGGAGCTGGTCGAGGAGGCCATCGAGATCTGGGACGGGCTCGCCGGGCATCTGGTCGACGCCTGGGACGTACGCCGTCTCGATCCGGAGGACGTCACCGACGCGCTGGCGGAGGCGCGCCGCGACCTGCTGGATCGCTGAGGTCCGTACGGCTGAACGGGTGATCTTCACGGGCCGCGGGTGTGAGGGCGACCGCCCGGGTCTGCGGCAGTCTGGTGCTGGTGGAGAACGAGCAGCTTGACGGGCTGGCCCGCCGGCGGGTGCTGAGCCTGCTGTCCTTGACCGTGCCGGCCGTGGCCCTGTCCGGCGCCGTCGCGGGCGGCGCCGAGGCGGCCGCCGCCCGGGGCGGCGCGGTCCCCTTCCGGAAGGGCAAGGCGCTGCTCGGCTCGTATCTGTCGTTGCGCGGGCGGACCCTCACCGAGAGTCTGGCGCTGCGCCGACAGCAGCTCGGCCGGGAGCAGCGGATCGTGCACCGGTACTACCCGTGGTCCGGGTACGCGCCGCTCGCCGAGCCGGAGGTCCCCGCGGGCGCGGTCCTGATGATCTCCTGGGACGGCACCACCCACCAGCGGATCACCAGCGGCAAGTCCGACAAGGACATCGCCCTGATGGCGAACCGGCTGGCCGGCATGAAACGGCCGATCATGCTGCGCTGGGCCTGGGAGATGAACGGCAACTGGTTCGCCTGGGACGGCGCCCACAACGGGAAGAAGCCGTCCGGCTACATCAAGTCGTGGCGGCGCATCCACCGCATCTTCCGGGACGAGGGCGCGACGAATGTGGCCTGGGTGTGGGCGCCGAACTGGAACTCCGGCCCGGACGTCTCGTGGAACCGGTTCGAGAACTACTACCCGGGCGACGCCTACGTCGACTGGGTGGGCGTCTCCGGCTACAACTTCTCCAAGGAGTCGCCGCGGACGCTGTTCAGCCCGATCGTGTCGGCCTACGGCAAGCGCAAGCCGATCGTGCTGGCCGAGACGGCGGCGATCGGCCACGGCAAGGGCACCAAGGCCCCGTGGATCCGGAAGCTCTCCGCCTACGTGAAGGAGACCCCGTCGGTCGGTGCGGTCGTCTGGTTCGACACCGACCGGCAGAAGGGGACGTCCCGCAACTTCCGGCCGGACAGCGACGCCGAGGCGCTGGCCGCCTACCGCAGGATGGTGCGCTCCACCCGCTTCTCCGGCTGATTCCGACAGCGATAGATCGGGATCACTAAGATGATGGCCCATGGAGGGCGAAGGGTCGGCGGGACGGTCCGGGTGGTGGTGGCTCGGGCTGCTCAGCGCCGGCAACGGCCTGGCCGCCGCGCTGATCGGCACGACGTTGCCGTGGGCGTACCTGGAGGTGCCGCCGCTGGGTGACGGGATCCGGCGGTACGTGATGCTCGGCGATCTGTGGCCGCTCGGCGCGACCCGGGCCGTGCTGGTGGTGATCGTCGCCTCGGCCGCCACCGTGGTCTGTTTCGGCTCGCGGCGGCCGCTGGCCGTTCCGCTGCGCTGGGGGACGGTCTTCCTGCTGGAGGGGGCCGCCGTCCTGGCCGTGTTCCTGACCGTCCACACCACCGCGAACCGGTTCGTCGTGGCGTACAACACGACGGACCACGTCCCGCGACAGCTGGCGGTCGGCGAGGTCACGCCCGCGGTGGGCGGCCTGCTCTTCATCGGCGGCCTGGTGCTGGCCCTGCTCGGCCTCCTCGCCGCCGGCCGCGGGCTCCCGGTGGCGGCGCCGGTCGCGTTCCGGGTGAGTCTCGGGGCCGCGCTGATCGGCGCGGTGCTCGCCGTCGCCCTGTCGTGGCATCACGTGGCCCCGTCCGCGATCGGGCTGTTCGTTCTGGACCCGCTGGCGCCGGCCCCGGCGGACGTGGACCGGTGGGCCACCCTGTACCGGGTGGGCCTGGCCGGATGCCTGGCCCTGATGGCGCCCGCGCTGCTGGCGCCACGGGTGGCGCACTGGGCCGGGACGGCCGGGATCACGCTGGCCGGAGCGGTGTTCGCGATCCTGGCGGCCGGCTACTACGTGCTGCGCTGGGACGCCGCCCGGATCACGGCCCCGTCGGTCCGCGCCACCGCCACGGTGGCGGCGGACAGCGGCTACCTGCTGGCGGCGTGCTCGATGCTGGCGTTCGGCGCGGCGTTCGCCCTGCTGCCCGGCCCGTCGAGGAGCGCCGCATGAGCCGGGCGCGGCGCAGGCAGCGGGATCGGCGAGCGGCCCCGCCGGCCCCGGCGGAGACGACCGCGCCGGAGGCCACCGGCTGGACCCGGCTGTCTCGGTGGACCAAGACCTGGGTGGCGCTGGTGGCGACCACCGCGATCGCCACGGTGGTGCCGGGCGTCATCCCGTACCTCTCGGACCGGGTGCTCGACCTGGCCGGCGCGGACGTGGTCACCGTGCGGGCCGACTTCGGCGTGTCCGAAAAAGGCCTCTTCCTCGCGGCCGCGGAGGCCGTGGCCACCGAGCCGGCCGACCCGGGGAAGGACCCACGTTTCGTCCCGGCGGGGCGCTCCCGCACCAAGGTGATCCTGGAGGGCAAGCGCTCCTCGGCGGTGACGATCCTCGACGTACGCGTGGAGGTCGCCGAGCGGAAGGAGATCCGCACCGGGACCGTCTACGCGATCGGCGCGCAGGGCGAGGGCGACGGCACCGAGCTGGTGCTGAACCTGGACGCCCCGATCCCGGCCGTGGCCACCCCGGACGGCGGCCCGTACTTCGCGGCCAAGCACATCTCGCTGACCCGCAACGAGATCTGGGTGATCAGCATCCTGAACACCGCGACCCGCCACGAGCACGCCTGGCGTCTGTACCTGCGAATCCGCTACCGGGGCGCCGAACGGGAGCTGACGGTTCCGGGAACGTTCCGGATGACCGCTTTCGCGCCGCGCGGCGAGGACTACCGGCTCCAGTACGAGTGGGGCGACGACGACGTGATCGTCCGCCGGGACTGCGCCGCCGACCGGGCTGCCTGCGCGAAGCTGTCCATGCCCGGGCCGGGGTAGCTCAGCTCAACTCGCGGATCACGGCCGCCAGATCGGGCGGTTCGAGGCGGCCGGGCAGCGTGTGCAGGTCGGCGGGGTGGACCCACCGATGTCCCTGGAGTTCGCTCTGCTCGTACGAAAGCAGGTTCTCTCTGGTCACGGACGGCCGTGCGGTGCCGAAGAAGGCCGGGAAGAACTGTTCGGGGCCCACGAAGTGGGTCCCCTTCCACCAGGTGTCGCGCGGCACGTCGATGCACCGCTCCCGGACCGCGGACGGGTCGAGCCCGGTCTCCTCGGCCAGTTCGCGCCGGGCGGCCCGCAGCGGCGTCTCGCCCGGGTCGATGCCTCCGCCGGGCGGCTCCCAGAGGCGGTCGCCGGTGACCGGATCCTCCCAGTGCAGGAGCAGGACGCGCCCGTCGGCGTCGAAACAGATCACTCGTGCAGCCGGGCGGTGAACGGATGCCATGCCCGCAGCCTAAGCTGCGACGAGTGGCCAAGTACTTCGACGTGCACCCGGACAATCCGCAGCAGCGCAGCATCCATCAGATCGCCGACCTGATCCGCGGCGACGCTCTGATCGCCTATCCGACGGACTCGTGCTTCGCGCTGGGGTGCCGGATGGGCAGCAAGGAGGCGCTGGACCGGATCCGGGCGATCCGTCATCTCGACGATCGGCACCATTTCACCCTGATGTGTCACGACTTCGCCCAGCTGGGCCATTTCGTGACGATCAACAACGCGCTGTTCCGGGCGGTGAAGGCGTCGACCCCGGGGCCGTTCACGTTCATCCTCCCGGCCACCAAGGAGGTTCCCCGGCGTCTGCTGCACCCCAAGAAGAAGACCGTGGGGGTACGGATCACCGGTCACGTCACGGCGCAGGCGATCCTGGCCGAACTGGGCGAGCCGCTGGTCTCCAGCACGCTGCTGCTGCCCGGCGAGACCGAGCCGATGACGCACGGCTGGCAGATCAAGGAGGAACTGGACCACGCCCTGGACGCGGTGGTCGACTCCGGCGACTGCGGCACCGAGCCGACCACGGTGATCGACCTGTCCGGCGGCGCCCCGGAGATCCTGCGGGTGGGCGCCGGGGATCCGTACCGGTTCACGAGCGAGGTTTGATCCGCACCGGAGGTGACGGGTCAGTCCCCGAACAGGTTCAGCGGCACGGCCGCGGCCAGCGCCGCGGTGCCCTCGTCGTTCGGGTGCAGCCCGTCCCCGGAGTCGTAGCGGGGGTTCAGCCGCCACGGATCGTTGGGGTCGCGCAGCGCCGCGTCGAAGTCGATCACCGCGTCGTACTCGCCACTGCCCCGGATCCACGCGTTGAGTTCCGTTCGGACCCGCTGGTTGGGCTGCCTGTCGTAGCGGTCCGAGGCGCCGGCGAAGGGCAGCAGGGTGCCGCCGATCACCCGCAGCCCGGCCGCGTGGGACCGCAGGATCAACTCCCGGTGCCCGGCGATCATCTCGCCGGCGGTCCGGGCCGGCTTGTTGGCCAGGTCGTTCACGCCGATCAGGACGATCACGTGGCCCACCCCCGGGTGGGTGAGCACGTCGCGGTCGAAGCGCCGGAGCGCGGCCGCGCCGATGTACGCCTTCTTGTCCGCGCTGCCGGTCGGGTCCTCGTAGCCGAACAGCAGCCGGTTGCCGCTGAGCCCGACGTTGAGCACCCCGCGGGGCAGCCCTTCGACGCGCAGCCGGGCGGCCAGCAGGTCGGGCCAGCGGTGATTGGCGTTGTCGGTGGTCTCGGTGCCGCAGGTGATCGAGTCACCGAGGGTGACGATCGCGGACGCCGCCCGGACCGCGCGGACGCTCAGCCCGGTCACCCACAGGTACCGGGTGATGGTCCGGCCGGGGCCCGGCTCGGGCCGTGCGGTGGCGTCGCCCGCGACGATCAGGTTCTCCTGCTTCGACCGGGGGCTGATCGTGCCGGCCCGGACGCGTTCCGGCAGGTAGAGGCTGACCACCACGTCGGAGCCGGCCCCGATGACGAGGTCGGTGGGGTCGCTGACCAGCACCTGCCCGGGAGCCAGGACGGGGGCCGGCGAGCCGTTGAAGGTGAGCGGCCGGTCACTGCCCGGGACGGTGGCGCTGGATCCCAGGCCACCGGTACGCACCCCGATCCGGGCGGCGCCGATGCGCACCGGTTCGGCGCCGTACTCGTTCGACAGGGTGAGCTGTGGAAGGTCGCCGCCGATGCTGGTGTGCAGGACCTGCCGTACGGTCTGGTCCTCGAGCGTGAGAACCTTCTTCACCGGAACCGCGGTGGGGGCGGCCGCCCAGGTGCCGACCCGCGGGGGCTCACGTTCCAGGGTGGCGCGCTGCCCGGCGGCGCCGGGCGTGGCCACGACGAGCGTGGCACCGCCACCGGCCAGCAGCAGGCCCCGGCGGGTGAGCGCGCGGCCGACCGCGGGCCGGCCGGCTGGACCGGGTGGTTCTTCTTGACCCGATCGACGTGAAATAGAGCTTTTATTCTTAATGCGGGTAAGGTACGGATATCGTCCGTAGCTCGTCAAGCTACCTCCCGATGTACGGCGCCCCCGGCGGCGCGACCTCCATCACACTGCCGGGGGAACCGTCACCGGGGTGTCACCCCGTGGTGCAGGTTAGGTTCTGCAGCTGTGTCGCGGCTGTGCCGGACGCCAGGAACCCGAAGGTGACGGAACCGTTCGCTGGGACGCTCGCGTTCCAGCTCTCGTTGGTCACCGACACCAGCGATCCGCTGCTGGTGGCCTTCCCACTCCACAGCTGGGCGAGTTTCTGGTCGCCCGGGAACGTCCAGGAGACGTTCCAGCCGTTCACCGCCGTCGCGCCGGCGTGCACCATGACCTGACCCTGGAAGCCACCGCTCCACGCCGAGACCACGTTGTACATGCCGGAGCAGCCGCCGGTTCCGCCGCCCGGCGTGCTGGGCGACACCGAGACGCTCGGCGACGGGCTGGCCGGGGTGCTCGGGGACGGGCTGGTGGTGCCCCCGCTACCGATCCCGGTGACCTCGCCGTTACCGCCGTCGAAGACCACGTCCGAGCAGCCGTAGAAGGTCTCCGTGCTGTCCGAGCGCGACCACACCGAGTAGATCAGGTGCCGGCCGGTCTTCCCCGCGGGAAGGTTCCCGTTCCAGTAGTAGTGGCCGTCGTCGGTGCCCGGCCCGCCGTTGGCCGGCGGGTTGGTCACCTGGTCGAACGGCGTCGGCTCGAGGTCGCTCCAGGCGAGCGGCTTGGTCGGGTCGTAGCCGTCCTTGGTGATGTAGAGGTAGAACGTGCCCGGGTGCTTCGCCCAGTCGTTGTACTTGAACTGGATGTTCGCCCCGGCCGTCAGGTGCGTCGTCGGCCAGTCGGTGCGGGCCAGGTTGAACCCGGTGAAGTTGTACGGCCCACCCGTCCCGCCGCTGCACAACTGGCCGTCCGGGAGGAACCCGCTGACCCGCCCGGCCCCGTCGGACCGGAGCACGGCGAACCAGTTGTACAGCGCGTTGACCCCGCTCTGCGCCACCGCCGCGGCGCAGGCCGCGTTCTTCGGCTCGATGGCGCCGGTGGTCGGGTTACGGCCGTCCTGGTAGCAGAACCAGGTACGGCTGCCGGGCACCTGGATGGCGCCGTGGGCCTGGGCCGGGCTGCTGGGCAGGGCCAGGAGCCCGGCCGCGGCGGCGAACAGGGCCACCGCGGCCAATCGAAGGATTCTCACATCGTCACCCCTGGGGGAAGAGGCGGGCGTACTCGGCGTAGCCGGTGGCGACGTCGACCTGCGCCCAGAACCGGTGGTAGTTGAACGTCGGCGCGGCGCCGCCGTTCAGGTAGGCCTGGACCTTGGGGAAGTCCGGGTCGCTGCGGTAGAAGCTGCGGATGTCCAGGAACGAGACACCCGGCTGGATCACGTCGCCGTTCGGCATCTTCCCGGTCCAGCCCTGCGGGATGTAGATGCCCTGACCGGTGGAGGCGTTGTAGACGTCGTCGAACCGGTTGTAGTCGGCACGGGTCTCGGTCACCGAGACGCCCTTGCCGTCCTTGTGCGTCCAGATCGCGTCGAGCAGGTTCTTCGCCGCCGTCTTCGCCGCCGCGTTGCCGGACTTGGCGGCGTAGAAGGTGAGCAGCTTCGCGAACGAGCCCGCGACACCCAGGTCGGTGCCCTTGGTCTTGACCGTGACGTGCAGGCCGGTGTTGGCCGCCGGGCTCGACGGGTTCCACGTGGCCGGCGCGCCGGACCAGGTCAGGTCGGACGGGATCTCGAAGCTGGTGGCGGTGATGGTGGAGTTCGCCAGCGCCCAGGTGACCCACTTGTCGAGGATCGTCTTGGCCTTGGCGTCACCGGTCGTGTAGTAGTACTCGGCCAGCCGCTCCAGCGACCAGGCCTGCATGCCGAACCACTGGTTGGACGGCGGGTCGGAGTAGACCGGGGCCTCCACGTAGGCCAGGCCGTAGAAGGTCGGCGTGCCGGTCGGCCGCGCCGAGTAGTTGCCGTTCCAGCTGTTCGTCGCGCCGCCGGCGATGGCGCCCTCGGACGACTGGAGCCACTGGTAGAACTCCAGCTGGCGGGTCAGGCTGGCCTGCCAGTCGGCCTTCGCGGTCGGCGACTTCGGGTTGAAGGCGCTGACGTTGGACATGATGTAGGCGGCCATCGGGTTCTGGTAGCCGAAGTGGCTGGTGCTGGAACCGATGCGCCACGCCCAGCCGGCGCTGGTGTCGTAGGCCCCGCCCCAGGCGTAGTACCACGACATCAGGTTGCTGGAGGCGTTCTTGCCGGTGCCCGCGGCACACGAGGTGGACGCGCAGCCGGGCTGCTTGAAGTACTTGTCGTAGAACGAGTACCGCAGGTAGTCGCCCATCTTGGCGGCGTTCGCGACGGTCGTCGAGATCTGCGACTGCTTGCCCTGCTCGGTGGCCCACTGCAGCGCCCAGTAGGCGACCTGCACGGCACGGGCGTCGGCGTCCGGCGCGTTGGTGTACTTCCACTGCTTGGCGTAGGACGCGTCCTTGGTGAACAGGTCCAGGTAGCCGTTCGGGCCGCCGTGCTTGAACGTGTCGCAGGACGGCTGCGGCACGGTCTCCCAGGTCGACTCCTGCGTGCCACGCTGGAAGGTGTTGATGTACGCGACCCGGGTGGTGCCGTCACCGCAGTGGCCGAAGCCGTAGGTGTTGTCGACGTCCAGCAGCCAGTGCATGCCGTAGATGTCGTCGGTGCCGTACGCGCTCTTCAGCTCGGCGGCCAGCGGGTCGGTGCCGACCGAGACGCCGGTGTCGAGCTGGGACGGGTACTGCGACGGCAGCGGGTACTCGGCCGCGTACGTCGCCGGCTTGGACGCGTTGTAGTTCGCGTTCGTCGGCTGGTCGGCGTGCGACGGGATGATGTACTTCTCCATCGTGGTCCAGGCGCTGTTGAACGGCGCCCAGTCGCCGGTGATCCGCGAGTTCGCGGCCTCCAGCCACAGCCAGTAGGAGAACGCCTCACTGGTGGTCTCGTGACCGTGGTCGGGCGCCTCGTCGATCAGCGTCTCGATCGAGTGGTAGGGCACGCCCTCCGGGCTGAAGTAGCCGTTCGCCGGGTTCTTCAGGTCGTTGTAGAGCTGCGTGAACCTGGTGTCGACCGAACCGGGCTCGGTGACCGTGACACCCAGCTGGGCCGACGTGTAGCCGGTCGAGCTGGCGGTGATCGTCGCGGTGGAACCGGCCGTCGCCGTGCTGGCGGCCGAGACGGTGACCGCCTGGCCGGTGCTCCAGTTCGACGTGGTGAAGGTCAGCGTCGCCGGGGCCACGGTGACCGCGGTGGAACCCGCGGAACGGGCCACGGCCACGGTGACGCTCGCGGTCGGCGCCTTGCTCAGCGCGAGCTTGAACGAACCACTGGCGCCCGGGTTGATCGCCAGCGAGGTGGCGTCGGCGACGATCGCCGGGGTGGTCGCCGCGTCGACGAAGACCGGCACGTCGGCGGTGCTGCTCTTGGTGCCGGCGTTGTCGTACGCGATCGCCTGGAGGTGGTAGGCCGCGGTCTGCGCCGGCACCCCGTCCCAGGTGTACGCGTACGGCGAGGTCGTGTCGGTGCCCAGCAACAGGCCGTCGTGGTAGAACTCGACCTTGCTGATGGTCTGCCCGCTGGCCGCCGTGGCGGTCGCCGCGATCGGGATGGACGCGGGCGCGGTGTAGCGGGTGTTGGCGGCCGGGCTGCTGATCGCCACGGTCGGCGCGTTCGCCGCCTGGTTGCAGGCGGTGCCGTTGAGGGTGAACGCGGTCGGCACCGGGTTGGCCGAGCCGAAGGTGCCGTTGAAGCCGGTGCCCACGGTGCCGTTGGTGGCGATCGAGCCGTTCCAGGCGGCGTTGTTGACGGTGACGTGCTGACCGGACTGGCTGTAGACGCCGTTCCAGCCCTGCACCGCCTTCTGGGCCGCGTCCGGGAAGTCGAACTCGAGCTTCCAGCTGGTCAGCGGGTCACCGGTGTTCTTGATCTGGATGTCGCCGGTGAACCCGCCGGTCCACTGGCTCTGCACCTTGTACACGACGGTGCAGCCGGCCGCGGCATAGGCCGGGGCGCCGGCCGCGAGGACCGCTCCGGCGCCGAGAACGGCGACGCCGGAGAGGGCCAGCCTGCGTCGCAGGCGGTCTCTGAATGGACTCACGGGGGATGTTCCTCTCCGCCGGGGCCCGGGCGGCCCGTAGACCGCCCGGGATCCGGCCTACGGGGTGGTGGAACAGCTGATCGGGGACGGAACGGGGTTGGTGGTGCCGGTGTTGCTGCCGAGGAATCCGAACGTGGTGGACGCCCCGGACGTGAGGGTGCCGTTGTATCCGGCGTTCACGACGGTGACCGCGGCGCCGGACTGGGTGGCGGTGCCGCCCCAGCTCTGCGTGACGGTCTGCCCGGCCGTGTAGGTCCAGCCGACCTTCCACCCGGTGGTGGAGGCCGTACCGGTGTTCTTGACGGTCACCTCGCCCTGGAAGCCGCCGCCCCACTGCCCGGTCACCTTGTAGGTGGCGGTGCAGCCGGTGGAGGTGCTGGGTGAGGTGGAGGGCGACACCGACACGGACGGCGAGACCGACACGGACGGGGACACCGAGACCGAGACCGACGGGGACGGTGACGCCGAGGAGGCCGACGTCGACGGGGTCGGCGAGGTCGGCCCGCCCTGCCGGTCGGCGTAGAGGATGCCGCGGCCGTTGGTGCCCAGGTAGACCCGGCCGTAGACGCGCGGGTCACCGGCCAGGGCGTCGCCGGCGTTGCCGTACTGGTGCTTGTCGTCGTTGATCCGGACCCAGTAGGCGCCGGTGTTGTCGGACCGGAACACGCCCTTCACGCCGTCGACCGTGCCGACCAGGTAGACCGCCGGGGCGGTGGCGCCCGGAGCGGCCTTGCCGAAGGCCACGTTGATCCCCTCCGACACGCCACCGCCGATCGTGGTGAACGTCTGGCCGGAGTTGGTGGAGCGCAGCAGCCCGGTCTTGCCGGCCAGCCACACCTCACCGGCGGCGCCCGGCACGGCCTTCAGGTTGACCCGGCCCTCGGTCGGCATGGCGGCCGCCGAGGCGGTGAAGGTGGCCCCGCCGTCGGTGGACGTGTAGAACTTGCCCGCGGCGTACCCGTAGAAGGTCTTGGGGTTGACCCGGTCGCTCTCCACCTTCGCCCCGGCCGGGATGCCGGTCGACGCGGTCCACGAGCTGCCCCGGGTGGTGGAGTAGTACACGCCGGTGCCGGCCGGGGACCAGACCACCGCGTTGGCGTCGGCGCCGACCGCGACGGTGCCGCCGCCGGTCACGCCGGACGGCTCCTGGCCCTGGTACCAGTTCTTGCCGCCGTCGTTGGAGATGCCGATGTGCGGGGCGGCCGAGGCGTTGCCGACCCGGACGAAGAACTGCGGGTTGAGCTCGGCGAAGTCCAGGCCGGTGTTGCTGCCCAGCGCCGGGCTGTCGTGGAAGCTCGCCTGCACGGTGTCGAGGTCGGCGTGGTAGAAGCCGCCGACGTCGTAGAGGGCGCTGACCAGCGGCGCCCCGGTCGGCGGGCTGGCCAGGTCCTGGACCGCGGTCTCCTCGATGCCCTTGGCGAACGGCTTGATCGAGAAGGTGGTGTTGGAGTCCCAGTTGGTGAGCTGGGTGGTGCCGTAGAGGGTGGCGCCGGTGCCGTAGAGCAGCCGGTTGGAGTCGAACGGGTCGATCGCCAGGCTCTCGTTCATCCAGCCGAGCTTCGGGGTGCTCTCCGGAGGCTGCGGATTGCTGTTGAAGTCCAGCCACGGGTTGGCCGAGATGTCCATGGTGTAACGCTTCGTCTGACTCGGGTAGCCGTTCCAGTCCCAGATCCGGGTCCAGGTGGCGCCGTAGTCGGTGGACCGGAAGAAGATCGCGTCCGGCCACCAGGAGGTCTGGGTGGCGACCATGAGCGTGCCGGGCTTCTGCTTGTCGACGGTGAGCCCGGAGTAGCCGTAGTAGCGGTCGGCCACCGGGGTCGGCGAGATGTCGGTCCAGACGCCGGTGGTGGTGTCCAGCCGGGCGACCTGGCCGGCCGTCCCGTCGTACGGGCCGCCGGTGTCACTGGTGGCGATGAACAGGTAGTTGCCCTGCACCACGCCCTTGTGCGCGAGGTAGCCGGTGGGCTGCCCGGCGATCCGCGACCAGGTGGCGCCGGAGTCGGTGGACCGGTAGACCGGGTTCTCCTTGTCGGCCACGCCCACGTAGACGTTGGTCGACGCCGGGTCGAAGGTGACCCACGTCAGCCCCTGGTTCTGGCTCAGGTAGCCGTTCGTGTCGGACGGGTCGGCCACGTAGTTGCCCACGTTCGGGAAGTTGGACACCTTCGCCCAGGTGGCCCCGTAGTCGGTGCTGCGCCAGAGCCCGTTTCCACCCTCGGCGGCGAAATAGACGTTCCGGTTGTTCCGCGGGTCCACGGCGAGGCGCTCGCCCATGCCACGGCCGGGCATGTTGCCGCCGACCTTGAACGGCAGGGCGGTCCGCTGCCAGGTGTTTCCCTTGTCGGTGGAGCGCAGGATGGCGCCGTTGTTGGGGTCCCAGCTGTTGGTGTACATGCCGACGGCCGCGTAGACCCGGGCGGTGTCGACCGGGTCCGGGGCGATGCTGAGTACGCCGTTGTGTCCCCAGTCGTCCTGACCGACCCAGTCGAGCAGCGGGGTCCAGCTCTGGGTGGACTGGGTCCAGCGGTAGGCGCCGCCGATGTCGGTGCGCGCGTAGATGAGGTCCTTCTCGCCCGGGTTGAAGACGATGCCGGGGATGAAACCACCGCCGTCGATCCGGACGTTTTTCCAGGTGTAGGGCTCGGCGGGGGCGGCCGAGGCTATGTTCGGGCCTGACGCGACAGCGACGGCGGTCGCTGCCGTCACGAGGGCGGCGACGATCGCGCCGCCGGGGGACCTTCGCATGGGGGACGACCCTTCCATTGAAGCATGTAAGTGGGAGCGCTCCCAGCAGCGTCGGTCTCCGTCATCTTCCTGTCAAGAGCCGGAAACTTTCCGCATCCTTCGCAGCACTCCGGGTTCAACTGCCGATGAGGAGGGAACCCGGCTCGCTGGAAGGCCACATTCAGTGACAAAAAGTGAGCCAAAAGGCTGTGTATCATTCGGCGGAACACGCAGGTCGGTGCCATCGGCGGCATCGGCCGGCCGGCTCCGACAGAGGCCGGTGAGCCACGCCCCCGATACGTGGTGTAACCGCGGGCCGGCATAGCGGTGGAGGAGATTGCATGAAGGTTTGCGTTGTCGGTACCGGCTATGTCGGCCTCACCACGGGCGTCAGCCTGGCCTTCCTCGGCCATGACGTCACCTGTGTCGACCTCGACCAGGCCAAGGTCGACATGCTGCGCGGTGGCAAGTGCCCGATCTACGAGCCCGGGATGGAGGATCTGCTCGCCGAGGCGGCGCAGAACCTCACGTTCACGACGTCGTACGAGGAGGCCGTCCCCGGCGCGGACGTGGTCTTCGTGGCGGTGCAGACCCCGTCGGCCCCGGACGGCAGCCCGGATCTGCGTTACCTGCGCGGCGCGGCGGAGAGCGTGGCGCACGCTCTCGACCACGACTTCACCGTGGTGGTCAACAAGTCCACGGTCCCGATCGGCAGCGGCAACTGGGTGGACGCCATCCTGCGTGACTCGTTCGCCACCCGGGAGGACCGGCCGGAGGGCGCCGAGTTCGCGGTCGCGTCGAACCCGGAGTTCCTGCGTGAGGGCAACGCCATCGCCGACACCCTGTACCCGGACCGGATCGTCATCGGCTCGGACAACCCGCGCAGCCTCGAGGTGCTCAACCGCCTCTACCGGCCGATCATCAACCAGACGTTCACGCCGCCGACCTTCATGCCCCGGCCGGAGGACGCCAACGCGGTCCCGCTGGTCTCCACCGACCTGGCCTCCGCCGAGCTGATCAAGTACGCGGCCAACGCGTTCCTGGCCCTCAAGATCAGCTACGCCAACGAGATCGGCCAGCTGGCCGCCAAGGTCGGCGCCGACATCACCGAGGTCGCCCGCGGCATGGGGCTGGACCAGCGGATCGGCTCCCGGTTCCTCCAGCCCGGCGTGGGCTGGGGCGGCTCCTGCTTCGGCAAGGACACCAAGGCCCTGATCGCCACCGCGTCCGAGTACAACCTCGAGATGCCGATCGTGAAGGCGGCCCGCGACGTCAACAGCCGGCAGCGGGCCATCGCCGTCGAGCGGCTCCAGGACGAGCTGCGCATCCTGAAGGGCCGCAAGATCGGCCTGCTCGGGCTGGCGTTCAAGCCGAACACCGACGACCTGCGCGACGCGCCGGCGCTGGACATCGCGAACTCGCTGCTGGCCCGGGGCGCCCGGGTGAAGCTGCACGACCCGGTGGCGGCCGAGCGGTTCCGCGCCGAGCAGCCGGAGCTGGCGCCGTACCTGAGCGCCACGATCGACGACCTGTTCGCCGACTGCGACGCGGTTGTGCTGGTCACCGAGTGGGCGCAGTACCTGGAGCTGGACTGGTCGAAGTTCATCGGCCTGATGCGCAACCCGGTGGTGCTCGACGGCCGTCATGTCCTGGACCCGGAGCGGATGCGCCGGATCGGCTACAAGTACCTCGCAGTCGCCCGCTAGAACGCTGATCGCCGGAACCGCCGCATCCCTCGCCGAGGGGTGCGGCGGTTCCTTTTTGCGACAGTGGACCCGTATCGCCAGAAGTAGCGCCAACAAAACCGACTCACCCAAGGTTTTATCCGGAAAAAACTGGATATACGCTCCGGGAAATCCCGGGGCCCGGTAGGCTCTTCCGCCAATATCCTTAACCGGTTAAGGTGCCGATGGGTCGCAGCGATATCGTTACCGACTCGATCGCGCTGAAATCATTGCGCAACTTGCTGGTTACCTCTTGACTGTTGGTCAAGAAGCGCTTCGGACGGCGGCGCCGCAAGGCGCCGGAGGCGCTATAGACATAGGGAGCGGTATGTTCGTTCAACGTGGGAGTTCGCGATCGCGGGTCGCGCTCGCCGGTGCCCTCAGCGTGGGGCTGGTCTTCGGCCTCAGCGCCTGCGGCGACAGCGACGACACCGAGGCCACCAACGGCTCGTCGGCGGCGGCGATCGACTGCTCGCCCTACACCGCGTTCGGTGACCTGAAGGGCAAGACGGTCACGATCTACACCGGCATCGTCACCCCGGAGGACACTCCGCACAAGGAGTCCTACAAGCCCTTCGAGCAGTGCACCGGTGTCACGGTCAAGTACGAGGGCGACAAGGCCTTCGAGACCCAGATCCTGGTCCGCGCCGAGGCCGGCAGCCCGCCGGACATCGCCTACGTGCCGCAGCCGGGTCTGCTGCAGAACCTGGTGAAGACCGGCAAGGCCGTCGAGGCCCCGGCCGAGACCGCCGCCAACGTCGACAAGTTCTTCGGCCCCGACTGGAAGGCCTACGGCACGGTCGACGGCAAGTTCTACGCCGCGCCGCTGGGCGCCAACGTGAAGTCCCTGGTGTGGTATTCGCCGAAGGAGTTCGCGGACAAGGGCTACCAGATCCCGACCACCCTCGACGAGCTCAAGGCGCTCAGCGACAAGATCGTCGCGGACGGCGGCAAGCCGTGGTGTGCCGGCATCGCGTCCGGTGAGGCGACCGGTTGGCCGCTCACCGACTGGATGGAGGACTTCATGCTCCGCCTCTCCGGGGCGGAGGCCTACGACAAGTGGGTCAAGCACGAGATCCCCTTCAACGGCCCCGAGGCCACCCAGGCCCTGGACGCCGTGGGCGCCTACCTCAAGAACGACAAGTACGTGAACGGCGGCCTCGGCGACGTCAAGAGCATCGCCGGCACCACCTTCCAGGACGCGGGTCTGCCGATCCTCGACGGCCAGTGCTCGCTGCACCGCCAGGCCAGCTTCTACGCGGCCAACTTCCCGGCCGGCACCAAGGTGGCCAAGGACGGCGACATCTACGCCTTCTACCTGCCGGGCAAGGACGCCACCAGCAAGCCGGTCCTCGGCGGCGGTGAGTTCGTCCTGGCGTTCGCGGACCGTCCGGAGGTCAAGGCCTTCCAGACCTACCTGTCCAGCGACGTGTGGGCGAACACCAAGGCCAAGCTCTCCTCGGGCTGGGTCTCCGCGAACAAGGGTCTCGACCCGGCGAACCTGACCAACCCGATCGACCAGCTCTCGGCCGGCATCCTCCAGGACCCGAACGCGCAGTTCCGCTTCGACGGTTCGGACATGATGCCCGGTGCGGTCGGCGCCAACTCGTTCTGGAAGCAGACGACGGCCTGGATCACCGGTCAGGACACCAAGACCACGCTCGACAACATCGAGAACTCTTGGCCCAAGTGACGAACTGGTAATACCGGGGCCGGTCGGGGGTCATACCCGACCGGCCCTGGCAGTTCGCCCACATCTGTTCTTCACTTAACCTCTCGCTTGCGTCAAGCCAAGGAGGAACGGGCCGCGTGTTCACCACCGCCTCCACCACCTCAGACAAGATCCTGCAGATGTTCGCGGCGATCCTGTTGTTCACCGCCGTCGTCGGCCTGGTCCTGTTCGCCGCCAGCCGGGTGTCCGGCAAGCGCGACCGTGCGGTCGCCGCGCTCTATCTCCTCCCGACCGTGCTGATGCTCGGCGTCGGGCTGCTCTACCCCGGTGTTCGCACCATCTACCAGTCGTTCTTCGACGCCTCGCTGAGCAACTTCATCGGCCTGGACAACTACACGAAGATCTTCACCGACGCCGAGCAGCTCATCGTGCTGCGCAACACGGCGTTCTGGGTGCTGGTCACCCCGTTCGCGGCGACCGGCATCGGCCTGCTCTACGCCATCCTGGTCGACAAGGCCCGGATGGAGTCGTTCGCCAAAGCACTGATCTTCCTGCCCATGTCGATCTCGTTCGTCGCGGCGTCGGTGATCTGGAAGTTCATGTACGAATACCGCCCCGACCAGCGCAACGTCCAGCAGATCGGCCTGATCAACCAGGTCATCGTCTGGCTCGGCGGCGAGCCGGTGCAGTTGCTGATCGAGTCGCCGCTGAACACCTTCCTGCTGATCGTGGTCATGATCTGGATCCAGGCCGGGTTCGCGATGACCGTCCTGTCGGCGGCCATCAAGGCGATCCCGGACGACATCATCGAAGCGGCCCGCCTCGACGGCGTCGGCCCGTGGGGCATGTTCCGGTTCGTCACGCTGCCCGCGATCCGCCCCGCGGTCGTGGTCGTGCTGACCACCATCGCGATCGGCACCCTGAAGGTCTTCGACATCGTCCAGACCATGACCGGTGGCCGGTTCGACACGAACGTGATCGCCAACGAGTTCTACAGCCAGAGCTTCCGCAGCAACGACAAGGGCCTCGGCTCGGCGCTCGCGGTGGTGCTGTTCATCCTCGTCATCCCGATCGTCGTGTACAACATCCGCCAGCTTCGCCGTTCGGAGGCGTGAGATGACCACCGCAGCTCCTCTCACCACCACGCCGGTGTCGAAGTCGGAAGCCCATAAGCTGTCCGCCGCGGCGGATGCGAAGAACCGGCTCACCTCGCCGTGGGCGTCGCTCGCCGCGGTCGTCATCGCCGTGCTCTGGACGATCCCCACGTTCGGCCTGCTGATCTCCTCGTTCCGCCCGGAGATGGCGATCAAGCGGACCGGCTGGTGGACGTTCTTCTCCGACCCCGAAGTCACGCTGGACAACTACCGGGCCGTCTTCGACGACGGCGGCATCAACCTGGCCGACTTCTTCCTGAACTCGCTGGTCATCACCATCCCCTCGGTGGTGATCCCGCTGTGTCTGGCGTCGCTGGCCGCGTACGCGTTCGCCTGGATGAACTTCCCCGGCAAGAACGTCCTGTTCATCGCGATCTTCGCGCTGCAGATCGTCCCGCTCCAGGTCACCCTGGTGCCGCTGCTGCAGCTCTACGTGAAGGCCGGCCTGAACAACACGTTCTGGACGCTGTGGCTGTCGCACTCCACGTTCGCGCTGCCGCTGGCGATCTACCTGCTGCACAACTTCATCAAAGAGGTCCCGGCCAGCCTCATCGAGGCCGCCCGCATCGACGGCGCGGGTCACGTGTCGATCTTCTTCAAGGTGCTGTTGCCGCTGCTCGTGCCGGCCCTGGCCGCGTTCGGCATCTTCCAGTTCCTCTGGGTGTGGAACGACCTGCTGGTCTCGCTGACCTTCGCCGGCTCGCCGGAGATCTCCCCGATGACGGTGCAGCTGTCCAACCTGAGCGGCACCCGCGGCACGGCCTGGCACCTGCTCTCCGCCGGCGCCTTCGTGTCGATCATCGTGCCGGTCACGGTGTTCCTCCTGCTCCAGCGCTACTTCGTCCGCGGCCTGCTCGCGGGCAGCGTCAAGGGCTGACCCCTCCGCAAGACCCCCGAAGGCCGCATTCTCCGCGCGAGGGTGCGGCCTTCGACCATTTCCGGTACGGGGTGAGCCGTCCCCGACCGCACCGGTCGCCGTCCCCTGGCGCGCCGCGACCATCTGCCGGGTCCGGCCCGCGAGGCGCCGCCGGGCGTTGCTGCGACCCGGCGGCGGCTCTGCCGCTTCTCACCGGCGGCGCAGCGCGGCATCCAGCAGGTCCGGGGGCGTGTCGAACTTCTCGTGCGCGGCCAGATCCACCCCGGGCGCGACGATCTCGTCGATCGCGTCCAGCACGTCCGCCGGCAGCACCGTGTCCGCGGCCGCGAGCTGCGCCTCCAGGTGGGCCGTCGTGCGCGGGCCGATGATCGCACCGGTCACCGCCGGGTGCGCGGTGACGAAGCCGAGGGCCAGCTGGATCATCGTGAGTCCGGCCTGGTCGGCGACCACGGCGAGCCGTTCGACGGCGTCCATCCGGGCCCGGTTGGACGCGATGGTGAGGTCGAAGCGCTCGGGCAGGATCGCCGAGCGGTTCGTGGTGATCTCCCGGCCGACCCGGACCGCCCCGGACAGCCAGCCCGAGGCGAGCGGGCTCCAGGTCAGCACGCCCATCCCGTACTCCCGGGTGGCCGGCAGGACGTGGGCCTCGATGCCGCGCTGGAGGATCGAGTAGCTGGGCTGCTCGGTGACATACCGGCTCAGACGGTGCTCCCGGGCCGCCCACTGCGCCTGCACGATCCGGTAGGCGGGGAACGTCGACGACCCGAAGTAGCGGATCTTCCCGGCACGTTGCAGGTCGGTCAGCGCGGCCAGGGTCTCCTCGTCGCCGGTCTCCGGATCCCACCGGTGGATCTGGTAGAGGTCGACGTGGTCGGCGCCGAGGCGGCGCAGACTGTCGTCGAGCGCCGTGAAGAGCCAGCGGCGTGAACCGCCCCGGTGGTTGGGGTTGTCGCTCATCGGCATGGTCGCCTTGGTGGCCAGCACGATGTCGTCGCGGCGGCCGGCGATGGCCTTGCCGACCATCTCCTCCGACTGACCGTCGCTGTACCAGTCGGCGGTGTCGATCAGGTTGACGCCGGCGTCGAGGGCGGCGCCGATCATGGCGTCGGCGTCCCGCTGGGTGGTGTTCCCGATCCGGCCGAAGTTCATCGCGCCGAGCACGAGGGTGCTGACCTGCACGCCGGTACGGCCGAGGGTGCGGTACTGCATGGCGGTCTCCTCAGGTAACGTGAGTGGAACCGGAACCACGTTCCGTTAACCAACGATACGGAACAGTGTTCCGTTTACCAATCGGAGTGACGGAGGTAACAGGTGGCCGCCGTGCCGCGGAAACGGGCCGACGCCCGCCGCAACGAGCAGACCCTGCTGGACGCGGCCGCCGCGGCGTTCGTGGCATCCGGCGTCGACGCCCCCGTCCGCGACATCGCCTTCCGGGCCGGGGTCGGCGTCGGCACCATCTACCGGCACTTCCCGACCCGCGCCGACCTGATCGTCGCCGTCTACCGGCACCAGGTGGAGGCCTGCGCCGAGGCCGGGCCCGCCCTGCTCGCCGACAGCGCGACCCCGCACGAGGCGCTGGCCCGCTGGATCGACCTGTTCGTCGACTTCCTGATCACCAAGCACGGCCTACCCGAGGCGCTGCGCTCCGGCGACGCCACCTTCGAGGCCCTGCACGCCTACTTCGTGGACCGGCTCGTACCGGTCTGCGACACCCTGCTCGCCGCCGCCACCGAGGCCGGCCAGGTGATCCCCGGCCTGGGCGCCTACCAACTGCTGCGCGCGGTCGGAAACCTCTGCATCGGCGCGGCCAGCGACGACCGGTACGACCCGCGCCGAATGACCGCCATCCTGATCGCCGGCCTGCGCGCGCCCCGATGAGCCTGACCATCGCCGTGTGGATCCCGGGCGCAAGCTCACCACCATCGAGGCCACCCGGCGATCCGGGCGGCCCCACCCCCCGTCGGGGCCGCCCGGTCTCACCACCATCGCGGCCGCCTTGCGATTCGGCCGGTCAGCGGTGACGGTCCACCTGAGCATCGCGGCCACTCCCCCATCACCGGTCCGCTCGCGGACCAGCACGCTGAGCGTCACCGCGACGGCCGCCCCGCCGATCGCCGTCGACAGTTGCCGCGGCAAGGCGGGCAGCTCGGTCCGCGCTTGGCCGGTGTGGTTCGGCAGCCCGGCTTACCGCGTTTCGGTGTGGCGTGGCATCAGCGGGCGTAGGGGCGCTCGCGGCGGGCGGTGCGCAGCAGGCCGGCCCACCAGGTGAGTTCGTGGACGGCGGAGCCGAACGCCTCGGTCACGTCGGCGGGTGGGGTGTATCCGGCGGGGCTCAGGTCGGACCACGGTTGGCTCAGGCCGACGACCCGCCGGGTGGTGACGACGTGCAGTTCGGCCAGGACGCCGCGCAGGTGCTCGGTGGCGAGCAGGCCACCGTGGACGCCGTATGACAGAACGGTGGCCGGCTTGAACATCCACTCCCGGTAGTGCCAGTCGATGAGGCGCTTGATGCTCGCCGGATAGCTGTGGTTGTACTCCGGGGTGACGAACACGAAGGCGTCGGCGGCGTCGAGGCGCTCGGCGACCGGTGAGCCGGTGCTTCCGCCGGGACGCAGTCCGCCGTCGTCGGGCAGCGCGCACTCGGCGCAGTCGATCAGGTCCACCTCGGCGCCGGCGGCCGCGGCGCGGAAGGCCGCCCACTCGGCCAGGGCGCGCCCCATCCGCTGGTCACGGACGCTGGCGGAGATCACCGCGAGTCGCAGCGGCTCGTCTCCCACGGTGCTGGAGGTGGGTACTTCGGCAACGGACGTCTCAGTCATACGGCCAGACTCGGCCTTCAACATATGTTGAAGTCAAGGCCCGGCGCGGAGCAGTATGAGGAAATGACCGCACAGCTCTCCAGCAGTTACACGCTGACGGTCGGGGAGGTTGCCGCGGACAGCGGGGTGGCCACCTCGGCGGTTCGGTTCTACGAACGGCACGGCATCGTCCGGGCCGAGCGCACCAGCAGTGACCAGCGCCGGTTCAGTACCGACGCGGCCTGCCGGATCCGGGTGGCGAAGGTGGCGCAGCGGGTCGGCCTCACCGTCCGGGAGATCGCCGAGGTGTTCGCCGCGCTGCCCGACGATCCGGGCCCGGACGATTGGGGAGGTGTGGCGGAGACCCTGATCCGGGAAGCTGAGGAACGGACGGCCGCGCTCCGGTCGTACCTCTCGGAAATGCGCACCGGAGCGCGACTCTGCGACCTGTGAGTGACCACCCACGGGGTGGAAAGCCGGCCCCGGGAAGCCCGGGGCCGGCGCGGGGTCACGGCTGGCTGCGCGGGCTCTCCGGGGCCAGCGTGTCGATGAACTCGTGGGCGTCGTGGATCTTGCTGCTCTTGCGGGCCTGCTCGGCCTCGGCGCGCATCTGCGCGGACACCGAGCCGGCGTCGACGCCCGGGATGGCGGCGACCGTGCTGTAGGCCTTGTCGGCCAGCGCGTACGCGGCCCGGTAGTCGTGCGCCGCGAACGCCTTCGACGCGCCGCCCAGCAGCAGGTCGGCGGCCTTCAGCGCGGTCCGGCCCTTACCCGCCGGGACGGTCGCGGCGAGCCGGTTCGCGGCCTCCCAGTAGGCGGCGGTCAGGAACCGGTCGCTGTTGTCCCGGTCGAACTGGCTGAAGTCCCAGTTCACGTCGATGTAACTCATCATCGAGTTGTTCTCGTCGCCGGCGTTGGCGAAGTAGAACTCGCCGTCCGTGCCGTAGTCGACGCCGGTGGCGCTGTCGTAGCCGTCGTGCGGGTGGCTCATGCCCAGGTGGTGGCCGACCTCGTGGATCTGGGTGGTGGTCAGGCCGTAGCCGGAGGCGACCACGTCCGGGGAGATGAACGAGAACACGTAGCTCTGGTCGCCGTCGACGTAGTTGTCGTCGGCGAACCCGAGGCCCGGGGTGTCCACACCCTCACCGACCGCGTAGTTGAACAGCGGGATCTCGTAGTCCACCTTGCCCTGGTCGTCGAGGGCGCGGTCGAGGTTCTCGGTGTTGTAAAGGTACAGGTTGGCGACCGCCGGGTAGCCGCTGTCCGGGTAGCACGACTCGTCGGTGAGCACACCGAGATAGCACTCCTCGGCGCGGGCATCGTACGGCAGATCCTGCTGGTCGTGGCTGAACCGGTTGCGCCAGCGCAGTTCACTCAACTCGTCAATGAGCAGCTTCGGCTTGATGTACCTGGCCGACGCGTCAACACCGGGCCAGCCCTCGTACGTGTTGTTGTCAAGGTTGAGCGTCCGCGGCGGGTTGGTGGTCGGCAGCTCCACCGGGTAGATCGGGGACGTGGTGAACAGCAGGTTCAGCGCCACGTACCGGGTGATTTTGCCGAGGTCGCCGGCGAGCGCGGACGGCGAGCGGAAGCCACCGGTGGCGTACTCCCAGGTCGGCGGCATCCGGTAGTCGACCACGCCGTCACCGTCGAGGTCCGGGTTGTCCACGTCGAAATTGCTGGTCCAGGCCTCCGGGCCGGCCGACAGGTCGTGGAACCAGACCCGCCGGGTGGCGCCCAGACCGGTCTCCTCGTCGTCGGCGGTGGTGCCGCCCCAGGCGATCAGCTTGCGGCTCTCCCGCTGGACACCGAAGTCGTAGCCGGTGTCCGGGTCGGGCTCACCGGTCTTCGTGTAGACGTGGTGCTCGAAATCGCTGCGCCCGTACCAGTTGATGAAGAAGACGGTGTTGCGGCGGGTGTCCACACCGGCCGGCGGGTTGAAGGCCAGCCACTTCTCCACGCTCGGGGCGTCGATCGTGTGGTTGTCCGCGATGTCCAGGACGTTGTTCGCCTGGTCGTTGTAGGCCTGCTGGTAGGCGGTGAGCGGCGCCGGCTTCGCCAGTTTGCCGAGCTGCTTGAAAAGCTGGTCCTCGTACGGCTTGCCGGTGTACGTGAGGCGGTAGTCGTATCGGTACTTGATGCCGAGCTTCTCGGTCACGCCGTACCACAGCCGGGAACGGACCACCGGCTCGTACTCCCCGGCCAACTCGGCCAGGAAGCCGGACTTCGCCACCTGGGCCGGCTCGTAGCCGACGAACACCACGTTGACCGGCACCTTCTCGACGAGGCGTGGCTGACCGCCCGGCTGTAGATAGCCGAACGACGACGCGGCCGCGGCGGAGCCGGCGGGTCCCGCCGAGGCCGCCACGATGGCCGCGACGAGTGTCACGGCGAAAGATCTTCTCCATCCCATGTGGACACGCTTCCATCAACCCCTGCCGATGGGAACCCCCGCGGTCCAGACATTGACTATCCTCACGGTCATGCCATCCCCCGCCCTGGAGATCCGTGGACTCTGCAAAACTTTCGGGACATTCCGGGCGGTGGACAACATAGACCTCGTCGTCCGTCCCGGCACCTTCCACGGCATCGTGGGCCCCAACGGCGCGGGCAAATCCACCACGATCGGCATGGCGGTCGGTCTCGTCGTCCCGGACGCGGGCGAGATCAGCATCCTGGGCATCGACGCGGTGCACGACCGGGGCGCCGCCCGCTCCCTCACCGGCGTCCTGCCCGACGGGCTCGACCTGCCGGAACGCCTCACCGGCGCGGAACTGCTGCGCTACAGCGCCGGGCTGCGCGGCCTGTCCCGCAGCGCCGCCGCCGAACGCGTCACCGAACTCATCCAGGTACTCGGCATCACCAAGGCGGCCGCCACCCCGCTCGCCGACTGCTCCACCGGCAACCGCAAGAAGGTCGGCCTGGCCCAGGCGCTGCTGCACGCTCCCCGCCTGCTGGTGCTCGACGAGCCGTTCGAGGCGGTCGACCCGGTGTCGGCGGCGAGTATCCGCCGGGTGCTGCGCCGCTTCGTCGACGGCGGCGGCACGTGCGTGCTGTCCACCCACTCGATGATGCTGGTCGAGCAGATGTGCGACGAGGTCACCGTCATCCACCAGGGCCGCGTGGTGGCCGCCGGGCCGGTCGCCGAGGTAGCCGGCGGCGTCGCCCTGGAGGACCGCTTCGTCGAATTGGTCGGCGCCGAGGCCGGGGGCGCCGACGGCCTGGGCTGGCTGGTCCGATGACCGAGACCACGAGCCCATCCCCGGGCGGCGACGACGCGACGACCATCATCGCGAACCCATCATCGGACCCAGGCGGCGACGCGGCGACCGAGGCCACGAGCTCGCAGCGCGCCGGGATCGGTGCGATGAGCACGGCCGGTTTCGTCGCCCGGATGCGGGTCGCTATGCTGCGGCGCTCGCTGCGCGAGCATCCCGGTCCCGCGGTGGCCGGCCTGTGCGGTCTTCTCGCGGCCGCATGGCTGATCCGGTACGCGGTACGCGGCGACCAGCACACCCTCTCCATCCTGGCAGGCAGCTGGGTGCTCGGCTGGATCGTTCTCCCGCTGATGCTGGGCGGTGGCCGCGGCCGGGTCCGCCCCTCCCACCTGCGCCTGGAGCCGGTCGGTGGCGCGACCGCGGCGGCCGGTCTGCTCGCCGCGTCCGCGGTCGGCATCGGCCCGGTGGTCTCGCTGATCGCGCTGGCGTCACTGCCGGTGCACGCCGCCCGGTACGGTCCGGACGGTGTCCTGGTCGCCGGGCTCGGGGCGCTGCTGTTGTGGCTGACCGGGCTGATCGGCTCGGCGGTCGCCCTGGAGACGGTCGGCCACGCCGGCGGCCCGGTCGGCGCCATCGTGACCGGCGCCTTCACCGGCACCGTGATGGGCGTACTCGGCTCGGCGTGGGCGGTCGCGCCGTGGATCACGGTCCTGCTCGACGGGGCGCCCGAGCACATCGCCCGCTGGCTGCGCTACTTCCCCGGCAGTTGGCCGGTGTCCGCGGTGTCCGGCCCGCCGCTCCAGGGCCTCTGGATGATCACCGGCCTGGTGCTGCTGGTCGCGGCGACGGCCGCCGCCTATGTGGCACTCGTCCGGCGAACCCTGGTGGCCGGCTCGTCGTGGCGCCCCCGCCGCCCAGCGGGTCTCCGTCTCGAACCCGCCCCGATACTCGCTCCCCCGCCCAGCACGAGCAACAGAGTCAACACCGGCGGCCCAGTCAACGCAAGCAACCCGATCAACACAGGCAATGCCGTCAACGCAAGCAACCCGATCAACACGAGCAATGCCGTCAACACGAGCAATGCCGTCAACACGAACAACTCAGCGAACGCGCGCGATGCAGTGGGCGTGGGCGGTGTGGGGCGGATGCCGGGCGGCAGGTGGGGGCCCGGGCCGGTGTGGGCGGTCACTGGGCGGGAGCTGCGTACCTGGGCGCGGCATCCGCTGCGAGTGCAGTATCTGGCGTTCGCGGTCGTCTACGGGGTACTGCTCGCCGGGCTGCCGATGCTCGCCGACGCGGATCTGCTCGTGCCGTGGGCCGGGGTCTTCACCGCACTGTGGGCAGCGGCCATGTCGGCCGGGCTCGTCGGACTGGACGGCACCGCTCTGTGGATGCCGTTCACCGTGCCCGGTGGGGAGCGGGCCGAGGTGCGCGGGCGGGCGCTCGCCTGGCTGCTTCTGGTCACCCCGATCGCGCTGTTGCTGACTGTCGGTGGAGTTC
Organism: Actinoplanes lobatus; assembly: GCF_014205215.1. Taxonomy (NCBI): domain Bacteria; kingdom Bacillati; phylum Actinomycetota; class Actinomycetes; order Micromonosporales; family Micromonosporaceae; genus Actinoplanes; species Actinoplanes lobatus. The sequence goes on along the minus strand of NZ_JACHNC010000001.1, from coordinate 5,368,647 downwards.
TGGCCGCTCCGCATGTCGACCCGTTGCCCGCGTTCGCGGTGCTGCCCGCCGTGCTGGGGGCGGGTGCCACGGTGCCGGTCTGGGTGTCGCTGCTACGGGTTCGGCCGGTGCCCGATCCGCGGCATCCCACCTCGGCGGACAATCCGACCGACATCATCAGCGTGCTGGTGGCGTCCGGCGCCGCCGTGATCGCGTCGTCCGTACCGATGGCGATGTTGATCTGGGGTCCGGAGAGCCTGCGCTGGCTCGCTCCGCTGGCCGGAATCGCGGCCGGCGCCGGCGCCTGGTGGGGTGGCGCGTGGCTGGCCGACGACCGGCTGACCAACCGTGGCGCCGAGGTTCTGACCGCGGCCGGGCAGCGGACACGCGCGCCGGAGACGCCGATCCCGATGAAGTGGGACGCCGACTGGTACCGGGAGAATCGCCCCACCGCCTGGGCTCTGGCTCTGCTGACGGTCGGCTGGATCCCGGTCATCCCCCAGGGGCTCATGGTGCTGGTGTTCGACATCTCCGGCGGGTGGATCGTGGCGTCGCATCTGGAGGGTGGCGCCCGCACCGGCACGGCCGTCGCGATGGTCGCCCTGGGCGGCGCGATACTGCTGACCGGGCTGGTGCTGTGGGGTCGCCGTCCCCGTCCGGCGGGGTGAACCGGGACGTGGCGGCGCTGGGCTCGGTGTGCACGGCGGCCCGTGCCGGTGAGTTCGTTCGATCGGCCGAGGGCCGCACCCGATGACGGGTGCGGCCCTCGGCCGATCGAGCGGTGCGCTCAGTTCTTCTTCCACTGACCGCGGGGGCCCTGGTCACGGTCGTTGGGACCGCCGTTCCACTGGTTGTCGTTCGGCCCGTCGTTCCGCCGGTTGTCGTTCGGCCCGTCGTTCCGCCGGTTGTCGTTCGGGCCATCGTTCCAGCGGTTGTTGTTGTTGGGACCGTCGTTCCAGCGGTTGTTGTTGTTCGGGCCGTCGTTCCAGTCCCGGTTGCGGTCGCGGTCGTTGAAGCCGAAGCCGTAGGAGACCTTCAGGGCCCACTCGCCGCGGTGGATGCCACGGTAGACGCGGAAGCAGGTGTACCGCTCCCACCGGTCCTGCCAGACGCCGGACTTGCCGATCCGGTGGCAGGTCCGCGGGCTGCGGTAGAACCCGTGGATCCGTTCGCGGCCCTTGAAGCCCTTCTGCTGCGTCGCGGCGGCCTTCGGCTTGACCTCGGCGGCGAACGGCCCCGCCGGGGAGGCGACTGCCGGGCCCGCGGAGATCGCCAGGCCGGCGGCAGCGGCCACGCCAGTCATGACGAACGCGCGCGTCATCTTGTTCATCGGATCACTCTTTCCGCAAGAAAGGGTAATTTCTGGACAAGTTGGATCTTATGAATCGCCGCGATCTTCGACCGGGAACACGCACACCACGATCGGGTGATCAATCTCGAAAACCTCCCCCGGACAGCCGAAGAGCCCTCCCCCGAAAAGGGGAGGGCTCTTCGGCTGAAAGTGGAACGTCAGACCGCGATCTTCGTACGGGCCGCCGGGCGGAGGTAGACCACCCAGGTGACCAGCACACAGAGCGCGTAGAACCCGATGAACGCCATGTACGCGGCGTCGGCGTCCTTGTAGGTCAGGAACGACTGGCGGAAGGCCAGGTTGACCAGCACACCACCGACCGCGCCGATCGCGCCGGCGATGCCGATGACCGCACCGGAGACCCGGCGGGCGCGCGGCTCGTCACCGGCGTACTTCTGCTTGAAGATCGCCGGGATCATCTTGTACGTCGAGCCGTTGCCCAGTCCGCTGAGGATGAACAGCGTGATGAAGCCGAGCAGGTAGAGCGGCAGCGACCGCTGCTGCGCCGCGAACAGGACGATCGAGGCGCCCACCGCCATGGCGATGAAGTTGACGAACGTGACCTTCGCGCCACCCAGCTTGTCGGCCAGCGCCCCACCGAACGGGCGGATCAGCGAGCCCAGCAGCGGCCCGAGGAAGGTCAGATAGGCGGCCTTGATCGGCGTGTTGAACGTCTCCGCGAACTGCACCTGGAGCACCTGGCCGAACGCGAACCCGAAGCCGATGAACGACCCGAAGGTGCCGATGTAGAGCACCGACATGATCCAGGTGTGGCCCTCCTTGGCGGCGGCGCGCATGCCGCCCTTCTCGTTCCTGGCCTGGGTCAGGTTGTCCATGTAGAGCGCCGAGCCGAGCGCCGCGATCACGATCAGCGGGATGTAGATCCCGGCCACGATGCCCGGGTTGTCGGCGCCGAAGACCGCGAGGACGAACAGGCCGACCAGCTGCACCGCCGGTACGCCGATGTTGCCGCCGCCGGCGTTGATGCCGAGCGCCCAGCCCTTGAGCCGGTCCGGGTAGAAGGCGTTGATGTTCGCCATCGAGGAGGCGAAGTTGCCGCCGCCGACGCCGGCCAGCGCCGCCAGGACCAGCAGCGTGTTGTACTCGACCCCCGGCTGGATCATGAAGGACATCAGCACCGACGGGATGAGCAGCAGCGACGCGCTGACGATCGTCCAGTTCCGGCCGCCGAACTTCGCCACCGCGAACGTGTACGGGATCCGCAGCGCCGCGCCGACCAGCGTGGGAACGGCGGTGAGCAGGAACTTCTGGGCCGGGTCGAAGCCGTACTGCGGGCCCAGGAAGAGCACCATCACCGACCAGAGCGACCACACCGAGAAGCCGATGTGCTCGGAGAAGATCGAGAAGATCAGGTTGCGCTTGGCGACCTTCTTACCGCCGGCCTCCCAGAACTCCCGGTCCTCGGGCCGCCAGTCGTCGATCCAGTGACCCTTGAGTGTCGCGGCGCCGGGTCTCGCGGCCGAGATGTCGGCAGCGGGCAATGTCGCAGTCATGTTCAGTCTCCCAGAATGATGTGACCGTCATCGACCCGGACCGGGTAGACGCTGATCGGGGGCTGGCCGGACTGGGAACACCCGGTGGAGAGGTCCCATGCGTACAGGTGCAAGGGGCAGACGACAACCTTGTTGTCGATCTGTCCGTCCGCGAGCGGGCCGCCCTTGTGCGGGCAGACCGCGGACACCGCGCGAAGGGAGCCGTCGCGGAGGCGGAAGACTGCGATCATGTCGGGCCCGACGGCGTAGGTGCGTCCTTCGCCGAACGGGATCTCGTCGATCGGGCCGAGGATGGTCTTGGCGATGGGGGCGATGGTCATGAGCGCACCGGAACCTGGGGGAGAACGGTCAGGGGAAGAGAGGTACGGAACTGGCCGGGCGTGGCCGGGACGGCCCGCTCCTTCCAGGGGTCCTTGTAGGCCTGCACGGCCTCTTCGATCGCGGCGTCCAGAGCCTCGGCGATGCCCTCGGCGTCGTCGACGACCACCGCGCGGATCTTCTCGATGCCGACCCGCGGCACCCACGCGTAGGTGCGCTCCAGCCAGTTGGCGTTCTCGCGGTAGTACTGGAGGAACCGGCCGGTCAGGCGGATGACCTCTTCGGCCGAATCCACCGTGGCGAGCAGGTCGCCCTTGCGGATGTGGGCGCCGGCGGCGCCGCCGACGTAGATCTCCCACTTACCGCCGTCGATCGCGACGACACCGAGATCCTTGACGTACGCCTCAGCACAGTTCCGCGGGCAGCCGGTGACCGCCAGCTTCATCTTGCCGGGACCCTCGAGACCCTGGAACCGCTCCTCGATCGCGATGCCCAGCGCCGTCGAGTCACCGACACCGAACCGGCAGAAGTCGGAGCCGACACAGGTCTTCACGGTGCGGAAGCTCTTCGCGTAGGCGTACCCGGACGGGATGTCGAGGTCCGCCCAGATCGCCGGCAGCTGCTCCTTGGGGATGCCCAGCAGATCGATGCGCTGGCCGCCGGTGAGCTTCACCATCGGCACGTTGTACCGCTCGGCCACCTCGGCGATCCGCTTGAGCTCGGCCGGGGTGGTGACACCGCCCTTCATCTGCGGGACCACCGAGAAGGTGCCGTCCTTCTGGATGTTGCCGTGCACCCGGTCGTTGATGAACCGGGCGTCGCGCTCGTCGACGTACTGATCGGCCCACATCATCTTGAGCAGCGAGGCCAGGCCCATCTTGCTCTTGGCGTCGTGCTCGCCGCCCGCCACCAGCTTGTCGAAGACCGCCGACACGCTCTTCAGCTCGTACTTGCGGATCGCGGCCATCAGCTCCGGCTTCGGCATCGGCACGCCCGGCACGTACCAGGACGCGGCCGGGTCCTCCTCGGCCTCGCCGCCGGCGGCCCACTCGACGATCCGCTGCACCAGCGGCTTGCAGGTGCCGCAGCCCTTGCCTGCGCGGGTCTTGTCCATCACGCCGCTGACCGTCTTGCAGCCGGCGTTGACGACGCCGCAGATGGCGCCCTTGCTGACGCCGTTGCAGTTGCAGACCTGGGCGTCGTCCGGCATGTCCTCCGGCTTGACCTCGCCGGCCGGGCCGCCGATGTCGAACAGCAGCTCGGCGCGCTCCTCCGGCAGGGCCTGAACCCGGTCGAACGACTGGATCAGGCTGGCGGCCTTGCTGTTGTCGCCGACCAGGATCGCGCCGACCAGCGCCCCTTCACGGATGATGAGCTGCTTGTAGACGCCCTTCTTCGGCTCGTTGTAGATGATCACCTCGTCGTCGTCGGTCTCCGGGGCGATGAGACCCATCGAGGCGACGTCGATGCCGGCGACCTTGAGCTTGGTGGAGAGCTTCGAACCGGTGTAGGCGGCCTCGGTGTCCCGGCCGGTGATGTGGTCGGCGAGCACCTTCGCCTGGTCCCACAGCGGCGCGACCAGGCCGTACAGGTTGCCGCGGTGCTGGGCGCACTCACCGACCGAGTAGATGTCGTCCTCGTCCTGCACCCGCATCTGGTCGTCGACCACGATGCCGCGCTCGACGGTCAGCCCGCTGTCCGCGGCGACCTGGGTGCTCGGCCGGATGCCGGCGGCGACCACCACGACGTCGCACGGGATCACCGTGCCGTCGGCCAGCTTGACCCCGGTGACCCGGTCCTTGCCGAGGATCTCGGTCGTCATCGCGTTGGTGATGACCTTGATGCCCAGCTTGTTCTCCACGCTGGCCTGCAGCATGTGGCCGGCCTTCTCGTCCAGCTGCCGCTCCATCAGGTGGCCCATGGCGTGCAGGAGCGTCACGTCGCTGAGGTGGTTCTGCAGGCCGCGAGCCGCCTCCAGGCCGAGCAGGCCGCCGCCGATCACGACCGCGCGCTCGTGGTCCCGGGCGTACCGGATCATGCCGCGGGTGTCGTCGAGCGTCCGGAACGCGAAGACGCCCTGGTGGAAGCCGCGCTTCGGGTTGTGGATGTTCTTGATCGGCGGCGTCCACGAGTACGACCCGGTCGCGATGATCAGCTTGTCGTACGGGGTGGCCGTCCCGTCCGTCGCGTACACCATCTTGGCGAACCGGTCGATCCGCTCGATCCGCACACCGGCGTTCAGGGTGATCCCGTTGTCCTGGTACCAGGCCAGGTCGTTGAGGTAGATGCCCTCTTCGCTCTCCACACCCGCCAGCAGGTTGGAGAGCATGATCCGGTTGTAGTTGCCGTACGGCTCGTCACCGAACATCGTGACGGTGAAGTCGCCGTTGCGGGCGAGGATCTCCTCCACCGTACGGGCGCCCGCCATGCCGTTGCCGATGACTACAAGTCGCTGGGTCATCAGATCTCCACCAGTCCGAGGTCCACGATCACATTTCCGTTCAGTCCGGCCGGCGCGGCGAGCCACAGCTCCACCGTGGTGCCACCGGCGAGGTCCTCCAGCACCCGCAGCGGCACGTGGACGTCGCTCTTCGCGCCGACCGGGAAGTACCGCATGGGTGCTCCGTCGCGCACCAGCACGACGCAGATCAGTTCGTCCGAGGCGTTCCCGCCACGGAAGTAGACGGCCTGCGCGGTCGCACCGGCCGGAACGGTGTAGCTGAGGGCCGCGCCGAGCGGGGCCGGCTCGTCCAGGCCCTTGCCCTCGAAGGCGAACACGCCCTGCAGGAAGCGAGGTGTGGAGTACATCGTCAGGAACTCCCTTCTTCGGCTTTGCAAAGAGCGATCGCGCACACCTTGAAAGCAGGCATCTTGGAATGGGGATCCAGTGCCGGGTTGGTCAAGAGGTTGGCTCCGGGCCAGTGGAACGGCGCGAACACCGTGTCCGGGCGGATGCCGTCGCTGAGGCGGGCCCGCAACGTCGCGGCGCCCCGGCGGCTGCGCAGTTCGACCATGTCGCCGTCGGCGATGCCGTGCCGGCGGGCCAGGTCGGGGTGGATCTCGGCGCGCGGTTCGGGCAGCGCCACATTGAGCGCCCGAACCCGCCGGGTCTGGGTGCCGCTCTGGTACTGCTGCATGTTGCGGCCGGTCGTCAACACGTACGGGAAGGCATCGTCGGGAACCTCGGCCGGATCACGGTGATCGACCCGCACGAACCTGGCCCGGCCGGAGGCCGTGGGGAAGCCGTCGGCGAACAGCCGGCGCGTGCCCGGATGCTGCTCGTCCGGGCACGGCCAGAACACGCCCTGTTCCGCCTCGATGCGCTCGTAGCTGATGCCGGCGTAGTCGGCGATCCCGCCGGCGCTCGCCCGGCGCAGCTCCTCGAACACCGCCTTCGGCTCGTCGGTGAAGAACTCGCCGCGGCCCAACAGGCCGGCCAGCTCGGTCAGCACCGTGAGGTCGCTCTTCACCATCGGCGGCGGGGGCAGCGCCATCCTCCGGCGGATGACTCTTCCTTCGAGGTTGGTCATGGTGCCCTCCTCCTCCGCCCACTGGGCGGTGGGGAGGATGACGTCGGCGAGCTGCGCGGTCTCCGACGGGAAGATGTCCGAGACGACGAGGAAGTCGGTCATGTTGAGTTGATTCACGACGTGACTGGTGTGCGGGGCCGACACGGCGATGTTGCTCGCCAGGATCCAGAGCACCCGGACGCCGCCGTCACTGCCGAGAGCGTCGATCATTTCGTACGCGGAACGCCCCGGCTGTGGCAGCTCGTCGGGATCGATGCCCCAGACCCCGGCCACGTGGGCGCGCGCCGCGGGGTCGTCGAGCCGGCGGTAACCGGGCAGCTGATCGGCCTTCTGACCGTGCTCGCGGCCGCCCTGCCCGTTGCCCTGGCCGGTGATCGTGCCGTACCCGGAGAACGGCCGGCCGACCAGGCCCAGCGCGAGCGCCAGGTTGAGCCACGCCTGCGCGGTGTTCGTACCGTTGCTGTGCTGTTCGGCGCCGCGCGCGGTGAGGATCATGCTCGGGCCCTCGGTGGCGAGCAGCCGCACCGCCTCGCGCAACTGCGCCTCCGGGACGCCGGTCATCCGCTCGACCCGCTCCGGCCAGTAGGCGTTCGCTTTGTTGAGGGTCTCGAACCCTTCGGTTCGTTCCGCGATGTACGCCTCGTCGATCCAGCCCTCGCGGATCGCGATGTGCAGCATCCCGTTCGCCAGCGCCAGATCGGTGCCGGGCAGCGGCGCCAGGTGCATGTGCGCGCCGTTGGCCGTGTTGGTGCGGCGCGGGTCGATCACGATGTGCTTGGCGCCGTTGGCCCGCCCCGTGTCCAGGTACTGCATCGACGGCGGCATCGCGTCGGCCGGGTTCGCGCCGACCAGCATCACCGTCTTCGCCTCGGCCACGTCGGCAAGCGGGAACGGCAGGCCACGGTCGATCCCGAGGGCCCGGTTGGCCGCCGTCGCCGCACTCGACATGCAGAACCGGCCGTTGTAGTCGATCGCCGACGACCGCAGGGCCACACGGACGAACTTGCCGAGGGCGTACGCCTTCTCGTTGGTCAGCCCGCCACCGCCGAAACATCCGACGCTGTCCGGGCCGAACCGCTCCTGGCTGTCCCGGATCGCGGTGACGATCCGCTCGTACGCCTCCTCCCAGGACGCCTCCCGCAGGGGAGACTCCCGGTTGCCGGGCTCCTTGCGGACCAGCGGCGTCAGCAGCCGATCCGGGTGGTCCAGCAGGTCCGCCGCGGTGAAGCCCTTGGCGCACAGGCCGCCCCGGTTGACCGGGAACTCGGCCGGCTCAAGCCGCACCCGAGGGATCTCGGGCGTCAGCGTCATCCCGCACTGCAAAGCGCAGTAGGGGCAATGCGTCTGGGTCGCCGTCACACCGATGATGTTTGCGGGCCGCCGTTAACCCTTACGACGCTTCACGGTGACGCTGTTGTTCAGGAATCCCCACAACCGCCTCGCCACAGTTGTGACTACAAACGGCTACCCACCGCTGTGAGCCGCATGGCATCGAACCGACGCAATACCAGGTCGGCGACCGCCGGGTCGTGGCACAGCGGCGGGGTCACCCAGTCGGCGCCGGCCTGGTGCAGGGTGCGGTAGAACAGGCCCTCGGCCAGCAGATACGCGGCCACGGCGATCCTCCGGGCGCCCTCGGCGCGCAGCTTTGCCACCACGTCGGCGACGCGCGGGCCGCCGCCGGAGGTGTAACCGAGCTCGACCCGGCCGGGCAGTTGGGCGGCCACCTCGCGGATGCCGGCCACCCACAGTGGGTCCGAGGAGCCGGCGCTCGCCAGCACGATCGCGTCCGCTGTGACGGGAATGTTTCGGCGCAGGCTCTCGGTGAACACGGGGTCCGGGCCCAGCGGCGCCGACACCGGGAAGTGGGTGCCCGCGACGGCTTCGGCGATGTCCACCCGCACGTGGTAGCCGCACGACAGCAGCAACGGGACGACGACCGCGTCCTCGCAGGTGGGGACGATGTCGGCGACCTTCGGCTCCTGCACGTCGACGTAGCAGAGGCGGACGTCCAGGCCGGGGCGGCGCCGGGCCACCGCGGCGGCCAGCTCCTGGATCTGACGGATGCCGGCGGGCGAGCGGGTGCCGTGCGCCACGGCGATCAGGGTGGTGGACTCACTCACGGGACGTCTCCTCGGTCTTCGGCCCAGGTCACACGCCTCACGGCGCGTTCACGGGTTGCGGTGCCCGGCCCGCTCCACGCACCTCACGGCACGATCACGGGTTGCGGTGCGTGATCAGGTGCGGCCTGGCATCGGCGCCGGGCACGCGATTCGTTTCCGGTACGGCCGGAGCGGTCCCTGGTCGTCCAGTAACCGATCCGGGTGCGGGCCATCGATCGGCCGCGCGCCCACTTGATCGCGGTGGGCGTGCGGCAGATCGTGTCGTCGACCTCGGGTTCCTGGTGGCCCGGCATGGACATCGGGCTCATCCGGATCCGGCCTCGTCGCCGGGGGTTGAGCTGACCGGACGGCCCCGGCTGGTCATCGGGTTGTCACGTCCGGCACTCGGCACTACTTGACGTCTTGCTCGCGTTGATCGTCTTGCTTGCCTTGACTCAGCTACTCAAGTTGACGCCTTGCTTGAGTTGACCGTCCTGCTTGAGTTGACCGTCCTGCTTGAGTTGAACGACTTGCTTGAGTTGACCGTCCTGCTTGAGTTGAACGACTTGCTTGAGTTGACCGTCCTGCTTGAGTCGAACGACTTGATTCGGTTGATTGAGTTGACGTGTTGACGTCTTGATTGAGTTGACGTCTTGACGGGTTGATCGGGTGGTCAGGCCGCCTCGTCGATGCGAAGGCGGTAACCACGCTTGATCACCGTCTCGATGTGCTTGCCCGAACCGAGCGCCGCACGCAATCGCGCCACCGCCACATCGACCGCATGACCGTCGTTGCCGCGGGGCAGCGCGGCCGCCAGCTGGTCCTTCGACACCACGGCGCCGGGCTTGCGGGCCAGCGCCGACAGGATCGCCATCGCCGCCGGGGCCAGCGCGTGCGTAACTCCGTCGATGAGGACGGCGTGTCCGCGTACCTCAAGGGTTGATCCGGCGACCGGAAGCCGGACCGCGCGCCGCGGCAGCTCGTCGGTGACCGTCTTGATCAGCGCCCCCAGCCGGTAGCGCTCGGGCATCACCACCGGAATCCCGCGCTCGATCAGCGGCGCGGCTGTGACCGGGCCGACGCAGGCCGCCAGGGTGCGACAGGCGAACGCCTGCTCGACATCGGCGCCGGCCTCCTCCGCGATCTGCATGAACGCCTTGACCGCCGGCGCGCTGGTGAACGTCACCGCGTCGACCTGACCGGCCGCGACCTGCTCGGCCAGCCGCCGCACCGGGGCCGTGTCGGAGGGCATCGCCCACCGGTAGACCGGCACCTCGACGACGGCCGCACCGGCCGCACGCAGCGCATTGACGAACTCGGTCTGCGGCTCACCGTGCTCCTGCACGACGATCCGCTTGCCGGCGACGCCTTCGCTGAGCAGCCGTTCGAGCACCTCCTCGGAGGCCTCGGTCTTCGCCGCCCACTCCTCGGTGAGCCCGGCCGCCCGGATCGCCCCGCACGGCTTCGGCCCGCGGGCCAGGATCCGGGCCTGGCCCAGCACCTCGCGGAGCTTCTCGGCGAGCCCCCAGCCCTCGGCCGCTTCCAGCCAGCCGCGGAACCCGAAGCCGGTGGTGGCCACCACGAGATGCGGTTCCAGGCCGATGCAGGCCGCCGTCGCCGCGTGCAATGCCTCGTCGTCGATCAGTGGAATGATGGTGATCGCGGGTGCGCTGATCACCCGTGCTCCGCGCCGTTCCAGCAGCGCGGCCATCTCACTCCGGCGTCGTTCCGCGGTCACCGCCACGGTGAAGCCGGCCAGTGCGCCCTCGATCATCCGGTCCCCATCCTGTGCCGCTGTCCGGTGCAAGAGTCCTAAGGCCTGGTTTCGGGACCGCCAAGTGAATGTTTCCGCGAGAATAACGGCCACTCACTTGGCCACTCGGAACCGTGTGACTAGTTGATCATGAGTCGGTGACATCGTCCGGGCGGTCGAAGAGGGACCCTTCCGCCCCGAGGATCCTCCGCACCTCCGCGATCAGGTGGAACGCCGCGATCCGCCCGTCCAGCAGCCCGATCCGGTAGTCGGCGCCCACCTCGGGATCCTCGGCGACCTGCGGGTCCCGGTACCCGGCCGCGCCGTCCACCCGCCCGGCGTTGTAGGCGACCAGAGCGTCGTCCATCGTTTCCTCTCTCCCGGCGTCGCCGCGTGATTCCGTCGTCCTGCCACGCGCACGCCACGGTTTCCCCACGCGCAACGCCGCGACAATCTCGCACACCGTGAAAGATCGGCCCACCATCCGTTTGTCCGGTTCGGCCCGGGCCCTCGGGCGCGCCGGCCGGTACGGCCGTCGGTGGTACACCGGCAACCTCGCTGAAACCGTTCCGCACCCCATGCGATCTACGTCACCGCAGCTCAGAACCGTCACGGCGCGCAATCGGAAGATCACAAACCCGATCTCGTACGCTGCCGTAATGTCGCCGGACACCGCCATCTACGTGCTCGAGCTCATCGGCGTGTTCGTCTTCGCCACGTCCGGGGCGCTGATGGCGATCCGCAGCGGTTTCGACGTGGTCGGCATCGTGGTGCTCGCCGAGACGACCGCTCTGGGCGGCGGCGTCCTGCGTGACGTCATCATCGGCGCCCATCCCCCGGCCGCCTTCCGGGATCCGCTCTACCTGGCCATCCCCCTGGTCGCCGCGGCGGTCACCTTCTTCTTCCACCCGCAGGTCGCCCGGCTCGGCATCGCCGTGCTGATCTTCGACGCCGGCGGCCTCGGCCTCTACACCGTGACCGGCACGGTGAAGGCTCTCGACGCCGGCCTCGGCATGCTCCAGGCCGTCATCCTCGGCGTCACCACGGCCGTCGGCGGCGGCGTGCTCCGTGACGTGCTCGCCCGCGAGACCCCGGAGCTCTTCAAAACCGAGAACGAGTTGTACGCCGTGCCGTCCGCGATCGGGGCGATCATCGTGGCCGTCGCCTACCAGAGCGGATGGCTGCTGCCGGCGGCCGCGGCCGGGGCGGCCGTGTTCGTCTCCGGCCTCCGCCTGCTCGCCCTGTGGCGGGGCTGGCGCGCTCCCGGCGCGTGGGCGGTCCGCCGGTGAGCGCTTTCCGGTGACCCGGCGCCGGTGAGCGCTTTCCCGGTCACCCGGCCGGTCCACCGCTGCGGCGTCCCGATCACCCGTCCACCGCTGAACGTGCCCCGGCCACCCGGCCGTCCGCCGGCGTGGCATTTCTTGTCGTACCCGCTCGGCATGATGCGGGCATGTTCAAGTGGCTCGATCTGATCCCGCCGCCGGCTCCCGGTGACATCGACACGGCCTGGGTGGCGTCGGCCGATCCGTCGGCGCCGGCGGACGGCGGCGAGCGGCGGCGCGTGCTGGCGTTGCGGTGGCACCTGGCCGCCTCCGAGATCGAGAAGCCGAGCTTCGACCGCGATCCGGAGATCCACCGGATCGCCGCCGGTCCCCTGCCCTGGACGACCGGCGATCTGGGGTGGGCACTGCGGGTCGCGCACGGCGGCCGCATCTACGACGGCATGCTCTACCACCTGCCGCTCCTGATCGCCGAGCAGTTGCCGGCCGAGCGGCTGGCCGCCTTCGAGCCGGCTCTCGCCTCGATCCTCGAGGAGACCTGCTCCGGCTACTTCATGCCGCACTCCCTCCGCGATCCGCTGGCCGGGCGATATGAGCGGCTGCTGACCCGGGTCGGCGCCGGCGTGCCGGCGCACCTGCTGCCCGCGTACGACGCGGCCGGCCTGGCCGCCCGCCGCCAACTGGGCGGGCGGCTCACCGATCCGGGCACGATCGCCGTGCTGGAGTTCGCGTCCACCCTGCCGAAGCCCGTGCCCACGAAGGCGTGGCTGCGCCAGGGCGAGGCCCTGCTGCGGGACACGCCACAGGCCGTCGCGGCGGTGCATGACGTCCTCGACATCTATACCGGGACAACCGGCTGGACACGGGAGACTCAGGACCGGCTGGTGCGGGGCCTCTGCTGGCTGGCCGCGACCGACCCGTCCGAGGAGACGACCGTGCGGCTGGCGCGGGTCGCCGAGTCGGCCGGTCGGTCGCCGGGCCGCACCGCCGAGCCGAGGGCGTCACGCACCGCGGCCGCCGTCATCGAGATCCTGGTGGAGCGGCCGGGCCCGGAGCCGGCCCGGGTGCTGGCCCGGCTCGCCCTGACCGCCCGCAGCAGGCCCGTCCGCGCCCGCGTGCGGACCGGGCTGGAGCGGATGGGCACGGTCCGCGGCTGGGAGCCGGGCGAGGCACTCGAGCTGGCGGTCGACCATCACGACCTCGACGCCGACGGCCGCCGCTCCTGGCCGGCGCCCGGCGGGCACACCGTGATCGCCGAGATCGCCGGGGAGAAGGCCGTGGTCCGGGCCTGGCGGGCCGGGCAGCCGCTGCGGAGCATGCCGGCCGCGATCCGGGACGACGAGGTGGTCAGGGCGGCGAAGGAGTTCGCCAAGCAGGTCACCGCCACGCTGGCCACCGAGCGGGTCCGGGTGGAGGCACTGTCCTCCCTGGACCGGGTCTGGGAGTGGGAGACGTGGGAGCGGCGCTACCTGCGGCATCCGGTCACCGGCACGCTCGGGCGGCGGCTGATCTGGCAGGTCTCCACCGACCGGCGGAGCTGGGTGACCGGGCTGCCCGAGCCGGCCGGCGACGGCTGGTCGGTGGGCGGCCTGAGCGGTCCGGGGTGCGCCGTGCGGCTGTGGCATCCGGCGGTCGCCGACGCGGCCGAGGTGTCCGGCTGGCGTGACCGGATCACCGCGGCCGGGCTGCGGCAGCCGTTCAAACAGGCATTCCGGGAGGTGTACGCGCTGACGCCGGCCGAGGAGCAGACCCGCGTCTACTCCAACCGGTTCGCCGGGCACATCCTGAGGTACCGGCAGGCCCACGCCCTCATGCGGGTGCGCGGCTGGTCGGCCGGATTCCTCGGCCCGTGGGACGGCGGCCATCGCAGCGAGGCCGTCAAGGAGTTCGCGGCCGGCGGCTGGCAGGCGTCGTTCTTTCACGAGGCCGTCGACTCCGGCGGCCACGAGGCGGAGTTCTGCTCGACCGATCAGGTGCGGTTCGCCCGCCGGGAGGGCCGCCGGTGGGAGCCGGCACCGCTCGCCGAGGTGCCGCAACGGGTGCTCAGCGAGGCGATGCGCGACGTCGACCTGTTCGTCGGGGTGACGTCGATCGCCGCCGACGAGAGCTGGTTCGACCGGGGCGAGCACCCGTTCCGGGCGTACTGGTCGAATGCCGTCTTCGGTGACCTGTCGGGCAGCGCCGAGGTGCGCCGGGACGTGCTGGCCCGCCTGCTGCCCGGGCTGGCGATCGGCCCGAAGTGCGAGCTGACCGACCGTTTCCTGCGGGTCCGCGGCACCCGTGCCGTCTACCGGATCCACCTGGGGTCCGGCAACGTGCTGATGGAGCCGAACGACGCCTATCTGTGCATCGTGCCCGGTGGCCGGGGCGCGCGGGTGAGCCTGCCGTTCGACGACGACGAGCGGTTGTCGCTGATCCTGTCCAAGGCGTTCCTGCTCGCCGCCGACCAGCGCATCACCGACCCGACGATCCTGCGCCAGCTGCCCCGCTGAACCACGAGACGAGGAGAAAGCCGATGGCCGAGGCGCTGCTGCGCGACGAGACGATGACCGGGCGGGAGATCACCTCCTGGGTGCTGCCGGATCTCCCGGACCGGATCACCGCCCGCGAACTGATCCGTCTCCGGGTCCGTGCGGAGGTGGCCCGCTTCAACGCGACCCGGGACGAGACGTTCCACGGTCTGGTCCAGCCGTGCGGGGCCACCGAGACTCCGCAGGGCTTCCGCATGCCGGGGAGCGCCCGCATCGACGGGGAGGCCCAGGCCGACGCGGCCTGCCGGGCCTTCGACCGCAACGCCTTCATCATGCTCGCCGGCGGCCGTCAGGTGGAGGATCTCGACGAGCCGATCGACCTGCGCGACGGCGGCGCCGTCGCGTTCATCCGCCTGGTCCCCCTGGTCGGCGGCTGACCCCGCCTCCGCCGAACCGGGCCACGTCGGTCGGCCGAAAGGGGCAAGGCCGGGGCCAACGGTCAGTGGGCGGGCGCCGGGATGTAGGCGTGGGCGCAGCGCATCACCATCAGGATCTCGCGGGCGAGTTGCGGGCCGGTCAGGTCGCGGACACGGTCGTCCAGGTCGAGGCTCAGCAGTTGCCCGGCGGACCCGACGGTGACGCTGATCGAACCGTCCCGGTTCTTCGCCTGTCCGGCCGCCTCCGCCGTGCGGTCCGTGCACGCGGTCGCCGTGCCGAGCCACAGGTCCTGCCAGCCGCCGCCGAGTTCGCTCATGGAACCCACCTCCCCCGATCTCCACCAGCAACGGTATTGATCAACTAGGGCCGCCGAGGAAGGCGGAGGTCCCCTTCCGGCGGGGCCTCCGGCCCGCTTGCGCCGGAAACATCAGCAGACCAGCGCGCCGCGGGCGTACGCGTGCGGAAACATCAGCAGACCAGCGCGCCGCGGGCGTACGCGTGCGGAAACGTCAGCACACCAGCGCGCCGCGGGCGGTGGCGGCGATGAGCCGCCCCGGGCGTACGCGTGCGGAAAGGTCAGCACACCAGCGCGTCGGGTGCGATGGCGGCGGTGGAGCCGCCCCGGGCGTACGCGTGCGGAAAGGTCAGCACACCAGCGCGTCGGGTGCGATGGCGGCGGTGGAGCCGTCCCGGGCGTACGCGGTCAGGCTCGCCACCGTGCTGGCCGCAATGTTGCGCAGCGCGTCCTCGGTGAAGAACGCCTGGTGACCGGTGATGAGCACGTTCGGGAAGGTGACCAGGCGGCTGAACACGTCGTCGCCGGGCATCTCGTCGGAGAGGTCCTCGAAGAAGAGGTCCGCCTCCTCCTCGTAGACGTCGAGGCCGAGATGTCCGATGCGGCCCGTCTTCAGCGCCCGCAGCACGGCCGCCGTGTCGATCAGCGCGCCCCGGCTCGTGTTGATCAGCATGACGCCGTCGCGCATCTGCGCGATCCGCCGCTCGTCGATCAGGTGGTAGGTGCCGGGCGTGAGCGGACAGTGCAGCGTGACGATGTCCGACTCGCCGAGCAGCGTCTCGAGCGGCACGTACCGGGCGCCGGCCGCGACCGCCTCGTCGCCCGGGTACGGGTCGTAGGCCAGCACCCGGCACCCGAACCCGGCCATGATCCGGATGAAGCGGACGCCGATCTTCCCGGTGCCGATCACCCCGACGGTACGGCCGTGCAGGTCGAAGCCGAGCAGGCCGTTGAGTGCGAAGTTGTGCTCGCGTACCCGGTTGTAGGCGCGGTGGATCCGGCGGTTGAGGGCGAGCACCAGGCCGGCGCAGTGTTCGGCCACCGCGTACGGCGAATAGCCCGGCACCCGGGTGACCGCGAGGCCCAGCTTGCGGGCCGCGGTCAGGTCGACGTGGTTGTAACCGGCCGAGCGCAGCGCGACCAGCCGGACCCCGATCGCGGCGAGCCGCTCCAGCACCGGCGCGCTCAGGTCGTCGTTGACGAACGCGCACACCGCGTCGCACCCGCCGGCGAGGGATGCCGTGTCCGGTGACAGCCGGGGCTCCAGGAAGACCAGCTCGTGGCCGGCCCCCTGGTCGGCCTCGGTCAGGAATCGTCGGTCGTAGGGCTTGGCGCTGAACACGGCGACACGCATGCCCTCACAGTAGGACCTCCCGACGCTCCAAAGAGGATCCAGAGGATCGATCTTGTTCCTGCCCGGCGGATCCCGGGCGCGAGACGCTTGTGCGTGCCCCGGTAGATCACGCGGGCGCGAGACGCTTGTGCATGCCCCGGTCGATCACGCGGGCGCGAGACGAGGTTCGGGCGGCGGCGGAGGCCACCCGGTCACACCGGACAGGATCTATGAGCGCACCGTACGCGGAAGAAGCCCCGAGGCGTGCCAGAGCGCCGTGCCCGGACCGCCGATCAGGTCGAGATCGGTGAGGAAGGCGACCACCCGCTCCCCCGCCCACCGCATCGTCTCGCGGAAGTGCGGGTTGGCGCGCGCGGCCCGCCGGCCCTCCTCCGGGTCGAGGCCGACCGCCCGGTAGACGCGCGGGTCGACGAGCCGTGTCCCGGTCAGGTAGGCCGCCCGGCCGATGACCAGTTTGTCGAAGGCGAGGCGGCCGCGGCCGGCGGACCGGATCTGGCGGGCCAGTTCCTCGCGGGCGTACCGGACGTGCCGGGCCTCCTCCACGACGTGGATGCGGGAGACCA
This sequence comes from Actinoplanes lobatus, assembly GCF_014205215.1. NCBI lineage: Bacteria > Bacillati > Actinomycetota > Actinomycetes > Micromonosporales > Micromonosporaceae > Actinoplanes > Actinoplanes lobatus. Next base: position 5,351,699 of record NZ_JACHNC010000001.1, on the reverse strand, counting down.
TCCGGACCAGCGGCTGCACGTTCTCGTCGTTCATCGCCTCGCGTTGCAGGGTGTCCAGGATCTCCTCGGCGATGAGGATGGCGGCGTACATGCGGGGGCCGACTCCGGTGTGGGCGATCCACTTGCCGAGCCACTGGTTGACGCCGGTGGGCTGGTAGATCGGGGTCCCCAGGCGGGCGATCATGCGGCCGAACATCACCGAGTGGCGGCACTCGTCGCCGATCTCGGTGAGCGCGTACTGGGCGTGGGGTGCGGTCGGGTCCTGTTTGAAGTACTCCCGGATGAGCAACTGCATGAGGATCGTCTCGAACCAGACGCCGAGCCCCGCGATGCTGGCGACCTCGTGTCTGGTCAGCTCGATGCGCTGGTCCTCGGTCATGCCCTCCCACAGCGGGGTGCCGTAGAGGCTGGAGCGGTGCGGGGGAACGAAGTACTTGCCGGGGACGAGCGGCGCCTCCCAGTCGATCTCCACCTCGGGGTCGTACGAATGCTCGGCCGAGGAGCGAAGCAGCCGAGTGGCGGTGCGGTCACGATCGGGCGGAGTCACTGTGGTCATGCCGTCCTCCGAACTCTGACGTTGCCTTGATTGGACTTGATCAACTCAAGTCGACTGGATTGATCAATACGATCGCCTCAACGCACTTGACGTTACCGGCGGTAACAGTTACTTCTAGTACTATGAACTCGGTCACTCCGCCAGTCAATCCCGGCTCGGCCGGCGGCTCATCAGGTGCCCATCGAGGCGACGGCCGTCGAGGCCGCTGGGACGGTCATCGTGAACAGCGCCGGGCGGAGCTGACCACCGCCGCCATCGAGGCGATCCGGATGCACGGCCCCGACGTCGGCATGGAGGCCATCGCCGCCCACGCCGGCGTCAGCAAGCCGGTCCTCTACCGCTACTTCGCCGACAAGTCGGAACTGTGGCTGGCCGTCGGACAGCAGGCCGGCGCCATGGTCCTGGAGGCGATCGTCCCGGCGGTCGCGGCGGTCCGCGAGGAACGGGCGATCGTGGGCGCCGCGATCGACGTCTACCTGGCGCACATCGAGGCCGATCTCAACCTGTACCGGTTCGTCGTGCATCAGCCGGACATCGCCCGGCATCGCGACGTGGTCGCCGACGTGATGGACACCGTGGCCAGCGGCCTGGCCCGGATCTTCGGCGACCGGCTGCGCGCCCGCGGCCTCGACTCCGGCGCCGCGCTGCCCTGGGCGTACGGGGTGGTCGGCTACGTGCAGGCGGTCGGCGACTGGTGGCTGCGCCAGCAGCAGCCGATCAGCCGGGAAGCGCTCAGCGAATACCTGACGACGTTCCTCTGGGGAGGCATCGCCGGCATGCGCCGCGCCGCCGACGTCCCCGGCGGACTCGCCGCTCGCGTCGGGTGGGCCAGAGACCAGTGAGCACCGGCGAGGAGGAGTACCGCGGACCGGCCACGTTACGCATCGACGACCACGGCACGGTCGCGGTCGAGGTGCGCATGTCGGCCCACTTCGAGCCGGTGGAGGGCCGGTTCCGCTGGGCCGGGCGCACCGGGCCGTCGGATCTGCTGCGCGAGCGGGTCAGCGGTGGCCTGCGCATGGCGACGATTGTCGTTCCCGGCTCGCCCGAGACCACGGTGAAGCTGAGTGATCCGGACCCCTGGGGTGGCGTCCGAATCTCCGGCACCGGCACTCCACCGTGGTTCACACCGCTTCCGAGGGAGGCTCAAGATGCCCACTGACCAGCACTTCGACGTCCTGATCGTCGGCGCGGGCCTGTCCGGGATCGGCGCCGCCTGGCGGCTGCAGAAGCAGCGCCCGCGCGACACTTACGCCATCCTCGAGGCGCGCGGCGCGATCGGCGGCACCTGGGACCTGTTCCGCTACCCGGGCGTCCGCTCCGACTCGGACATGTACACGCTCAGCTACCCGTTCCGCCCGTGGCGAGAATCCGAGTCACTCGCCTCCGGCGACAAGATCCGCAGGTACATCGAGGACACCGCCGACGAGGCCGGCATCACCCGGCACATCCGCTTCGGCGCCCGGGTGGTGCGTGCCGACTGGTCCACCGCAGACGCCCGCTGGACCGTGCACATCGCCGACGGGGAGGTCCTGACCTGCGGTTTTATCTACGGCTGCGCCGGCTACTACAGCTACGACGAGGGCTACCAGCCGGACTTCCCGGGCCTCGGCGACTACACCGGGCGGCTCGTGCACCCGCAGTTCTGGCCACCGGATCTCGATTACCGGGGCAAGCGCGTCGCGGTCATCGGCAGCGGCGCGACCGCTGTCACGCTGGTTCCGGCCATGGCCGCCGACGCGGCGCACGTCACGATGGTGCAGCGCTCCCCCACGTACGTCACTCCTCTGCCGAACCGTGACGTGATCGCCGACCTGGCCCGTCGCCTGCTGCCGCCGAAGGCGGCCAACCGCGTGGCACGCGCCAAGAACATCCTGCTCACGCAGGGTTTCTACCAACTCGCGAGGCGGCGCCCCAAGCTCGTGCGACGCGCGTTGCGCAGCGTCGCCATCCACTTCCTCCACAATCCGGGGTACGTGGACGAGCACTTCAAACCGCACTACGACCCGTGGGACCAGCGCCTGTGCGTGATCCCGTCCGGCGACCTCTACCAGTCGATCACGAGTGGCCGCGCCTCGGTGGTGACCGACCACATCGAGACGTTCGTTCCCGGAGGTATCCGCCTCAGGTCGGGAACGGTTGTCGATGCCGACGTCGTCGTCTCCGCCACCGGGCTGTCCCTGCTGCCGGTCGGTGGGATCGCGCTGTCCGTCGACGGTGACCCGGTGGAGGTCGGCGGGACGGCCGCCTACCGCGGGCTGATGCTCGGCGGGGTGCCGAACTTCGCCTACTGCATCGGATACGTCAACGCGTCGTGGACCCTGCGCGCCGACCTGTCCCACCGCTACCTGCTGAAACTGCTCGACCACATGGAACGGCACGGCTACGCGAGCGCCACCCCGACCGCCCCGTCCGGGACCGGCCGCCCGCTGCTCGACCTGTCGTCCGGATACGTGCAGCGCGCCCTCGACAAGTTCCCGCACCAGGGAAACCGCGATCCGTGGCTGGTCCGGCAGAACTATCTGCGCGACGTCCTCACCACCCCGCGTGCCGATGTCACCCGCGACATGAGCTTCACCCGTCGTCCCGCACCCGTCCGTCGCCCTGAAGAGGTGGTCTCATGACCCGACTCCCCGAGTACCGGTTCGCCGGGCGCACCACCGTGCTCACCGGCGCGGCCAGCGGCATCGGTGAACAACTCGCCTACGGCCTGGCCTTGCGCGGCAGTGACCTGGTCCTGATCGACGTCGACGAGGACCGGCTCAACCCGGTGGCCGAGCGGATCCGGAGCGCCCATCCCGCTCTCCAGGTGGAAACGATTGTCGCTGACCTCTCCGACCGGGCAGCGGTCGAATCGGTGGCCGCGCGGGTGCTCACCGGGCACCCGGCGATCGGTCTGCTGGTCAACAATGCCGGGATCGCGCTCGGCGGGCGCTTCGACCAGGTGTCGGTCGAGCAGTTCGAAAAGGTCATGAACGTCAACTTCCGGGCGCCGATGCTGCTCATCCACGCATTGCTCCCGGCGTTGACCGCCACACCGGGTGGACATCTCGTCAACGTGTCCAGTCTGTTCGGATTGATCGCGCCGCCGGGGCAGACCGCCTACAGCGCCAGCAAGTTCGCACTGCGCGGGCTGAGTGAGTCGCTGCGCGGCGAGCTCGCCGACAGCGGGGTGGGCGTCACGACGGTGCACCCCGGGGGCATCCGGACCAGGATCGCGGAATCGGCGCTGGTCGGCTCACACGTACCGGAAGAAGAGATCGAACCCAACCGCAAAGTCTTCGCCGCGCTGCTCAGCTATCCCGCCGACAAGGCCGCGGAGCAGATCCTGCGGGCCGTCGCGAAGCGGAAGGCCCGGCTGCTGATCGCCTCCAGCGCCAAGGCCCCGGACCTGCTGGCCCGGCTTCTGCCGGTCGGTCACGCACGGATCGTGCGCGCGCTGACCACGGCGTCGGTGTCCCGCGGCGCGCGTCCGGCGAGATCGGTGGCCCGGCGATGAGATATCTGGAGGTACGCGGAAGCCGGATTCGTTTTCACGAGAGCGGGGATCCGGCCGCTCCGCCGGTTGTCCTGCTGCACGGCATCGGCCGCAGCCTGGAGGACTGGGCATTGCAGCATCCGCTGCTCGACGGCGAGTACCGGGTGATCAGTGTGGACATGCCCGGCTTCGGCCTGTCGCAACGAATGCCGTTGCCGACAACGCTCGGCGTGCTCGCCGACGGCGTGTGGGCCACCCTCGACGAACTCGGCGAGACCCGTCCCGTGCACCTGATGGGCAACTCGCTCGGCGGCGCCGTGTCGATGACCATGCTGGCCGGCGCGCCCGAGCGGGTGTCCACGCTGACCCTGGTGAACAGCGCCGGGTTCGGCAAGGAGGTGACCGTCGCGCTGCGCATGCTCGCCGTACCCGGGCTGGGCAGGCAGATGCTGCGCCGCATCGACCGGCTCACCGCACCCCGGATGGAACGGATGATCTTCGCGGACCGCACGCTGGTCACCGCCGAGCGCATCGAGATGGCCATCCGGATCGCCCGGCAGCCGGACTTCGCCGCCGTCTACCTGGAGATCGCCAAGGAACTCGGCGGTCTCCGCGGTGTAGCCGCCGCCTGGCGTGCCGACCTGCTGTCCCGCGTCGCCGGCAATGCCAGGCCCACGATGATCGTCTGGGGCGACCGCGACCGGATCCTGCCGAGCACCCACCTGGCCGCGGCGCGGACGGCGTTCCCGCACGCGCAGTCGCACATGTTCGCGAAAACCGGCCACATGCCTCAGATCGAACGGCCGGAGGAGTTCGCCGGCCTGGTCCGCCCGATGCTGGCGAAGGTGGCCGTCTGAAGCCCTTCCCCGGAAGGCGAGCGCGGTCCGGGTGGCGTCAAGGGGGCGCCGCCCGGGCCCGCCACCCTCCGGGTAGGACGGTCACACCAGGACTCGGCGCCACAACCCCAGCATCGATGTCGTGACAGGTGAGACGCCTGGCCAGTCGTAGTGGGCACCGCTACCCCGCGGCGCGGCGGACCGTGATCGTGATGTCGTGACGGGCGAGGTGGCTCGGCAGGGCATCGCGGGTCTCGCCGGCGTGAAGTGTCCGCCCGGTGTCCGGATCGACGACGACAACCGTGAGCTGGAAGGTGTCGTCGCCGCCGCTTTCGAGTCCGGGAGGATCGCAGGTGAAGGTCCGGCCACCGCGGCAGGCGCCTCCGACGTGGTAGGAGCCGGCTCCCTGCCGCCACAACAGCCAGATCTGGTGATTGGCGGGAAGGTCGGCGCTGCCGGTGATCGACGTACCGGCGCTGAGAGTGCCGCCGTCGCTTGGCTGGCCCAGCCTGATCGACGCGGTCTCCGGGGTTCCGGAGCCGGCCGGGCCGGTGTGGTCCCGCGCCTTGGCGCCGCGTGGTTTCGGCGTCGCCGGGTCGGCACTCACCAGGGAGTCCGCCGACATGCTGCCGCTCGACGAGGGGCGAGCCGATGACCGGCCGTTCCTGGCCCGGCCCGACCGGGTTCCGGGTGTGACTTGCTCGCCGGCCGCGGCCGAGGTGGGCGCATAGGGGGCGATCCCGGCGTGGGCGGCATCGGCGGAGGCCTTCGCGGTGGTGGGAGCCCGCAGACCGGAAACCGGCGGCGGACGGAACTCCGCACGCTCCGGCGCCAGCCCGAACACGGACGCGACGACCGCCCCGAGCCCGGCGGCGGCGAAGGTGACACTCAGGGCCGGTCGTTTCCGTGCGGCCCATCCGAGGGCCGCGAGGTTGCCGGTCGCATTCAGCAGCCGCGATGCCACCACGGTGGATCGCCCCCGCACCGCTGACAGACCTGCGGGCGCCGGAGCGGCGAGCCGAGCACGGCCCGTGGCGGTGACCCCGGAGCCTGCTCGCGGGAAGGATCCGGCCGGGCCTTCGCCGCCCATTCGGCTCGCGGTGATGCGTGCGGTGATCGCCTCGCTCGACATCACCTGTGTCTCAGCCAACTCGGCGAGCGTTGGCCGCCTCGGACGGCCACCATTCGGCACCCGCGACCAGACACCCGAGTCACCCGCCCCCGTGCGGCGTGGCGCTGATCCGCTCAACGTGGACCTGTCCGCCGGCACACCCTTCAGCACCAATGTGCTCGCCGCCGCACCGCCCGACATCGAACCGCTGAACACCGAACCACTCGTCGCCGCACTACTCGACAACGCACCATTCAGCACTGAACTGCTCGCGGTCACACTGCCCGGCACCGAACCACTCGCCGCCGCACCGCCCGGCAACACACCACTCAGCACTGAACTGCTCGCGGTCACACTGCCCGGCACCGAAGCATTCACCGCCGCACCGCCCGACATCGCTCCACTCAGCGCTGAACTGCTCGCGGTCGTACCGCTCAACACCGAGCTACTCGCCGCTGCACTCCTCGCCGTCGTACCGCTCAATGATGGATTCATCGGTGTCGCACCGCTCGATGCTGGACCGCTCGTCGTTGTACCACTCAATGCTGAACGGATTGACGGCGAGTCCACAATGATTGGCTGGATCAACGTTGCGTCCGTCAACGTTGACGGACTCGGCGTTGACGGACTCGGCGTTGACGGACTCGGCGTTGAGGTGATCAATGTTGGCGGGATTGCAGAACGGCTTGATATTGAGGTTGTTGCAGTAGACCCGCATCCGACCGGGTCAGGTACGGATGCTGCGGGATACCCGGGTAGGTCATCGGACGCGTTTCCTCGGGGGGTGACTGCCATCGAACACCTTCTGCCTGGTCGGGGGCCGCCGGTTGACCGCGGCCGGGAGCTGGGCCGCCTGACCGCGATCAGCCCGCGTATCGCGAGCCGAACGCCGGACCAGGAGCCCATCCCGATCTACGGGTCAAGCAGCGAACCGCGGCCCGTGCCCAGAGCGACCGGACGACCCGGTGCGCTGCGCACGTGGCCCGCCGGCAATCCGGAAAGAACCTGACCAGGCGGCCTTCCATCGAGGCGGAAGTCCGCGATCAGGGCCTCACGGCGAACCGGCAACCCGTGATCGGCGGCCGGCGGCAGAACCGCCGGCCGGAGGACAGCGCTTGGGGACGCCATCCGTCCCGATAACCGGGACACTCCCGACTTAGATGCGGTTGTCCGTAGTGTCGGAATTGTGGCGCTACTCTCCCTTCTGGGCACCGACCACGGCTGGCCGGCACCTCGCCCGCCATGAACCGCATGCCCGCGGGGCCGACAGCGACGGGCACACGGGAACCGACGACGGCGAACGAAAGGCCGAGTCCGACCACACTCGCCATCAGAAGTCGCGGCGGAAAGCCTCGGATCAACCGCACACCTCGGCAGACGAAGAAGCCAGACCCGCCGGACTCACAGAACAGAGCCGCGGCGAAGGACATCGAGCCGGCCACGCACCTCAGCGAACCGAAAGCCCGGACCGGCCACGCCCACGATCACGAGCTGCGGCGGAGGGCCTCCGGCCAGCCGTGCACCTCGGCGGCCGGGCGCCCGGTGGGGCCCACGTAGTCCGCGGACGGGCGGATGATCTTGCCCAGGCGCTTCTGTTCCAGGATGTGCGCGCTCCAGCCGGCCGTACGGGCGCAGGTGAACATGGACGTGAACATCTCGGCCGGCACCCCCGCGAAGTCCAGGATCACCGCGGCCCAGAATTCGACGTTCGTGGCCAGTACCCGGTCCGGCTTGCGGTCGTGCAGCTCGGCCAGGGCCGCCAGCTCGAGTTCGCGGGCCACCTCGTAACGGGGTGCGGCGAGCTCGCGAGCGGCGTCCCGCAGAATGCGCGCCCGAGGGTCCTCAGCCCGGTAGATCGCGTGCCCGAAACCCATCAGCCGCTGGCCGCCGTCCAGGATCCGGCGCACGTAGCGGCGGGCGTCGACCCCGCTCTCGACCTCCTCGATCATCCCCAGCGCCCGGGACGGCGCCCCGCCGTGCAACGGGCCGGACAACGCCGCGACGGCCGCCGACAGACAGGCCGGGGCGTCCGCGCCGGTGCTGGCGACCACCCGGCCGGTGAACGTGGAGGCGTTCATGCCGTGTTCCGCCGCGCAGATCCAGTACCGGTCGATCGCCGCGACGTGCCGCGGGTCCGGCTCGCCCTGCCAGGCGATCATGAACCGTTCGGTGGCGGTCCGCCCGGCGTCGACGAGACGCTGCGGCACAGCGGGAGTCCACACCGCACGGTTGTCCACAGGGGCCCGGGCCGATCGCGGCGCGGGCGGATAGGCTGCCCGGGCCGCCTGGGCCACATAGGACAGCGTGGCCGCCGATGCCCGGGCCAGGTCGTCCCGGGCCTGATCGTCAGGAATGTCGATCAGCTGCCCGAGCCCCCACCGGGGCGCCAGCAGAGAGACCGCCGCCTGCACGTCGGCCCGGATGTCACCGCTGGCCGTCAGCGGCGGCAGTGGCTCCGCGACCGGAAGGCCGCGGGTGAAGTCGCCGTCGACGAGCAGGCCCCATACGTCGCCGAACGACACCGTTCCGGCGAGTGCGGTGATGTCGACGCCGCGGTATCGCAGCGCCCCGCCGTCCCGGTCGGGTTCGGCGATCTCGGTGTCGAATGCAACGACACCGGCGAGTCCTGGATTGACTGTCAACATGACGTCAATCTGTACTCGTCATGTGTTGATGTCAATGTTGATCCAGTCAATATGAGAGCCTGATGACATGAATGCACAGCCGCTGCTGACGACCGAAGAGGTCGCCGTCCTCCTGGGTGTCAAACCCACTACCGTGTACGCCTACGTCAGCCGCGGACTGCTCACCAGCCAGCGCAACGCCGACGGCAAGAACAGCCTGTTCGCGAAGACCGACGTAGACGCGTTCCTGGCAAGCCGCAAACGCACCACCACCCCCGGCATCCAGACCGGCATCACCCTGATCAAGGACGGATCCCTCTACTTCCGCGGACGGGACGCCACGGTGCTCGCCCGTACCGCCACCTACGAGGCCGTTGCCGCACTGCTCTGGACCGGTGACCTCCAGGACACGCCGTTCAAAGCCGCGCCCGAGCTGCGGGAACTTGCCGTCGCCGTGACCGCGCCACTGCCGGAGACCGCCCGGCTCACCGACCGCCTCCGGGTCACGGTCGCCGCGGCGGCCGCCGCCGACCCGCTCCGTTTCGACATCGCGCCGGCCGCCGTCCTCGCCACCGGCCGTCAGTTGCTGGCCACGATGGTGCAGGCTCTGCCGTCGCGGTCCGGTGTGTACCCGGTCGAGGGGGCGTCGTTCGCCAAGGAGCTCTGGCACCGGCTCACCAGGGAGACCCCGACCCAGCCCGGCCTGCGTGCGCTCAACGCCGCGCTGATCCTGCTCGCCGATCACGACATCGCCGCTTCGACACTGGCCGCCCGGGTGGCCGCCTCCACCCGGGCACATCCCTATGCGGTGGTCAGCGCCGGACTCGCCGCACTCGACGGGCCGCTGCACGGGGCGGCGAGCGCGCTGGCGTACCCCCTCTTGGCGGAGGCCGTGAGGGGCCCCGGCCCGGTGGCCGCCCTCTCTGATCTCCACCGGTCCGGAACACCGATCCCGGGTTTCGGGCATCCGCTGTATCCGGACGGCGATCCGCGTGCCAGGACGCTGTTCGACCTGATCGCCGACGGGCCGGTGCGGGAGACCGCGCTGGAGGTGGCGGACACGGTACGCGCGAGAGCGGAACAGGCTCCCAACATCGACCTCGCGCTCGCCGCGTTCACGCTGCATCACGGCATGCCGGCGGACGCCGGCGAGGCGATCTTCGCGGTGGCCCGGACCGCGGGATGGCTGGCGCACGCGCTGGAGGAGTACGGGGATCGGCCGAGCCGCTTTCGCCCGACCGGCGCCTACGCGGGCCTGCCGCCACTCTGATCCCGGCCAGGAGACCGAAGCATCCCGGCCAGGAGACCGAAGCATCCCGGCCAGGAGACCGAAGCATCCCGGCCAGGAGACCGAAGCGGATCCGGCCAGGAGACCGAAGCGGATCCGGCCAGGAGACCGAAGCAGCAGGGAGGCGCCCTGCCCCGGTGAGATCAAGCTGAAGTACATGCCGGCGAGGATCCCGGCGAGCCCGGCGAGCGCCCCGCCGATCGTGAACACCAGCGTGAACGCGTTGCGTACGTCGATGCCGAGGGCGCTGACCATGTCGCGGTTCTCCACAACGGCCCGGATGACCAGGCCGTACCGGGTGAATCGGAGGAACGCGAGCAGGCCGAGGAGCACGAGCACGGCCGCGCCGATGAGCAGGAACCGGTCGGCCGGCACCTGCGCCCCGGCGACGCTGACGACCGACGACGCCCACGCGGGACGGGGGAAGACGCGGGCGTCGGCGCCCCACACCGACTGGAGCAGCGCGACGCCGGCCAGCGACAGCCCGACGGTGACCAGCACCTGTTCGGTGTGTCGTGTGTACAGCGGCCGAATCAATACGAGTAGACGATGCCGACCTTGAGCGGGCCTGAGCCGCCGTCGGTGGCGGCCTGTGGGCTGCCGCACGCGGCCAGGGAAAGGGTCACCGCCGCGAGGACGGAAGTCATACGAACTCGTTTCATGTGGCCACACGCTAGAAACACGGCCGCATCAAAACCACGGGCGTCGATCACACGGGACGGTGGCCGGATGTGTGGGCCGCGCACATAGGCGCGGGAACGGCCCGGCCCGTACGTTCACCGCCATGACGACGGCACGAGTGGTCGACCTTGATCTGACCGGCCGCACCGCGCTGGTGACCGGCGCCGGCAGCGGTATCGGGCGCGCCTGCGCCGAACGGCTGGCCGCGGCCGGCGCGGACGTGGTGGTGGTGGACATCGACGAGCGGGCGGCGAAGGAGGTGGCCGCCGCGACCGGAGGCCGGGCGTTCCCGGCGGACCTGTCCGATCTGGACCGGGTGGACGAGTTGCCGGCACAGGTGGACGTGCTGGTCAACAATGCCGGGTTGCAGGTGGTGGCGCCGCTGACCGAGTTCCCGCCGGACAAGTACTCGCTGATCCAGAAGGTGATGGCCGAGGCGCCGTTCCGGCTCATCAAGCTGGCGCTTCCACACATGTATCAACGTGGATGGGGTCGGATCGTCAACATATCGTCGGTGCACGGACTGGTGGCGTCGCCGTACAAGGCCGCCTACGTGAGCGCCAAGCACGCCATGGAGGGGCTGTCCAAGGTCACCGCCCTGGAGGGGGCCGCACACGGCGTCACCTCCAACTGCATCAACCCCGGATTCGTCCGGACGCCGCTGGTCGACAAGCAGATCGCCGACCAGGCCGCGGTGCACGGCATCGGCGAGTCCGAGGTGATCGGGCGGATCCTGCTGGCCCGGGCGGCGATCAAGGAACTGGTCGACCCGGCGGACGTGGCGGAGCTGGCGGCCTACCTGTGCACGCCGCCGGCCCGGCTGATCACCGGATCCTCGATCACCATCGACTGCGGATGGACGGCACACTGACGTGATGGAAGAGATCGACATCGCGGTGACCGGCGGGAAGCTACGAGTGGTGAGCTGGCCGGGGGACGGTCCGGTGGTGCTGGCCGTGCACGGGATCACGGCCAACGCGCTGTCCTGGACCTCGGTGGCCCGGGAGCTGCGCGGACGCGTACATCTGATCGCCCCTGATCTGCGGGGTCGCGCGGGAAGCGCGCATCTGCCCGGACCGTTCGGCATGGCCGCGCACATCGCCGACCTGATCGCGGTGTCCGACCATTTCGGCATCGAGCGGCCCGCGCTCGTCGGCCATTCGATGGGCGCCTTCGTGGTCGCGGTCACCGCGGCCGCTCATGACGTCGGCCCGGTGCTGATGGTCGACGGCGGGATCGCGCTGCCCGTGCCGCCGGGCATCGACATCGACACGGCGCTGCACGCGGTCATCGGCCCGGCGATGCGCCGGCTGTCGATGACGTTCAGCGACGAGACCGCCTACCTCGACTACTTCCGGCAGAACCCGGCGCTGGGCGACCACTGGACGCCGGAACTGGCGGCCTACATCCTCCGCGACTTCACCGGTACCGGATCGTCCTGCAACATCGACGCCATCCGCGCCGACGCGCACGACATGTTGACCAACCCGATCCCGGCGCCCCATCCCCTGCTGTGGGCGCCACGTGGACTGATGGATGAACCGCGTGGACTGTATCAACATGAACAGTTGACTGGAGTTGACGCCGAGTTGATTCCCGACGTCAACCACTACACGATCCTGCAAGGGGCGGGAGCTCGGCGCGTCGCTGAACGGATCATTAGTCTCACCTCATGACCACCGACCTGTCCGTGCTGGAGGCGCTGCACTCCACCCCGGCCCGCCGCTACCTGTCCACCGAGCCGATCGCCGACGACGTGATCCGGGACATCCTCGACGCCGCGATCCGTGGCCCGTCCGCCGGCAACGGCCAGTTCTGGGCGTGGATCGTGGTCCGTGACCCGGAGACGAAGAAGCGGATCGCCGGCTGGTACCGGGAGGGCTGGGAGCGCCACTACGGCTCCCGCCGCGAGCAGATCCTGAACGCGCCCGAGGGCGGCCCGATGAGCAAGGCCAGCTTCCTCGCCGCCGACCACCTGGCCAACCACCTGGAGGAAGCCCCCGTCTGGGTCTTCCCGGTGCTGCTCGGCGCCGCGAGGTCCACCAACCCGCGGCTGGGCTCGTCGATCTACGGCGCCGTCCAGCAGCTGATCCTCGCGGCCCGCGCGCACGGCCTCGGCGCCACCCTCACCACCCTGCACATCGGCCACGAGGAGGAGGTCCGCGAACTGCTCGGCCTTCCCGAGGACGCCCTCACGATGGCGCTGATCCCGCTCGGCTACCCCGCGAAGGGCCGCTGGTCCCAGCCGAAGCGCCGCCCACTCGACGAGGTGGTCCATTTCGAGAAGTTCCAAACCGCCTGATGGTACGGGTGAGCTGAACCGCTTCCCGTACCCGCGCGGGCGCACTGCAGCGCAAGGCCGCAGCGTACCCGCGTGGGCGCACTGCAGCGCAAGGCCGCAGCGCACCCGCGTGGGCGCACTGCAGCGCAAGGCCGCAGCGCACCCGCGTGGGCGCACTGCAGCGCAAGGCCGCAGCGCACCCGCGTGGGCGCACTGCAGCGCAAGGCCGCAGCGCACCCGCGTGGGCGCACTGCAGCGCAAGGCCGCAGCGCACCCGCGTGGGCGCACTGCAGCGCAAGGCCGCAGCGCAAGGCCGCAGCGCACCCGCCGGATCTGAGCGCGGAGCGACTCCCCACCGGCGCAGCTCGCGCACCGTCACCCTGGACCGCGACCCCGCCCACCCGCGCGACCACCACCTCCGGTGACGGACCCCGGCTGGCGGGGAAGGGCTGTATCAACGACCCCGGAACAGCGCTCACGGCCAGCCGGTCAGGGTCGTCGGCCCGGCGTTCACAGAGGACGTTCCCGGGTTCCGGCGGCGGCGCGGGACTGCCATCATGTCTCGATGACGGACGGTCGCCGGCCCACGGACAGCCGGTCGTCCGTGACCGTCGGCGTGCTCGCGGGCGCCGCCCTCGGGACCGTCACCAACGTCTTCACCAACACGTTCCCGGCCGACTGGAAGTGGGCCGGCGACGTGAAGCTGATGGGCGCGATCTTCGTGGGCTGCCTGGTGCTGTCGATCACCGTGGCCGTCCGCCACCTGCGGCGCGACCCGGACACGCCGGGCGGCGCCCGTGCGCTTCTCGACCTCCTCACTTCCCGGTACGCCCGCGACTACCGGCGCTGGGTCAGTGAGAGCCGCCGCAACCTGGACGCCAAGGGGCTGAACATCATCGGCCCGTTCATCCCCGAGCTGGACGCCAGTTTCGTCCGCCTGGCGCTGACGTCGAGCGCGCCCGGCCAGGTGGGTTCCGGCATGGTGCCGACCGCCCGGGAGAACGGCCGCGATCGTACGATCTGGTATTTCCTGAACCGCCGGCGACGCGTCGTGCTCGCGGTGCTCGGCGCGCCGGGCAGCGGCAAGACCACCCTGCTGAGCCATGTCGCGCGGCGGACGGTCGAGGCGAACCGTGCGATGACGCGCCCGGTCCCGGTGTGGCTGCAACTGCGCGACCAGGCCAAGGCCATCGTCGCCGACCCGAACGTCTCACTGCCCAGCCTGATTCGTGACTCCATCCCGGACTCGGTCGGCCCCGAACCGGCCCGCTGGTGGGAGAAGCGGCTTCGCGGCGGCCGCTGTGTGATCCTGCTCGACGGGCTCGACGAGGCGGGCGAGGCCGGGACGCGCCGCGACGTGGCGCAATGGGTCAACCGGCAGGTCGCGGCGCATCCGGGCAACGACTTCGTGATCACCTCACGGCCGCCCGGCTATCGCAACGCGTTCGTCGACGCCACCGAGACGGTCCAGGTGCTGCCGTTCGGCCGGCCGCAGGTCCGCGCCTTCCTGGAGAAGTGGTACACCGCCGCGGAACGGCACGACGCCGACAACGACGGGCACGCGGTCGCCGCCGAACGCGGAAAGGAGGCGGCCGCGCACCTGCTGGGGCAGATCGACGCCATTCCCGGGCTGACCGATCTCACCGCGAACCCGCTGCTGCTCACGATGATCGCCAATGTGCACCGGTACGGGAAGCAGCTCCCGGAGAACCGCGCCATGCTCTACCGCGAGGTGTGCGAGACGATGCTGGGCCGCCGCGACGAGGCACGCGGCCAGATCGTCGCGCTGGCGCTCCGGCAGCGGCTGATGCTGCTCGGCCGGCTCGCCTTCGAGTGGATGCGCCAGGGAATCCGCGGCCAGGACCGGCGCACCCTGGTCCGGACGGTGCAGCCCTGGCTCGACGAGACCGCGCCCGGGATCACCGCCGAGCGGTTCCTGGAGGACATGGAGGCCACCGGTCTGCTACCGGTCCCCGACCTGGAGAACTTCGCCTTCACCCACCAGACCTTCCAGGAGTACCTGGCCGCCGCCTACATCGCCGAGAGCGGCCTGCACCACCTGCTCACCGAAGTGGTCGACGACCCGTGGTGGCGGGAGACCATCCTGCTGTACGGGGCCGGTGAGGACCCGAACCCGATCGTGGCGAGCGCCGTGCGTTCGGGCACCCTCGTCGCCCGTTCCCTGGCCTTCGAACTCGCCGAATCCGACGACCGCGTCGACCGAGGGCTGCGTGCCGAACTGGATCGCCTCCTGCACCGCGGTCTGCGTCCGGACGCCGACGCCGCCGACCGGACCCTGGCCCTCGACGTCCTCATCGGCCGCATGCTGCGCGCGATGGTGACCACGCCGGACGGCACCCGGATCAGCCGGTGGCCGATCACGACCGAACTGTACGAGCTGTTCTGCTCGGAGACCGGCACACCCTTCATCGAGGGCACGGAACCGGCCGACCCGGACGCTCCGGCCCGCGGCATCTGGCAGCGAGACGCGAAAGCGTTCCTGACCTGGATCAACGCGCTGGTCGCGGCCGGCCCCCGAAGCGGCAAGGGCATCGTGTTCCGCCTGCCGGCCGGCGCGGAGCTCGCCACGGTGCACCCGGCCCAACCGGTGTGGGTCGTGGACGAACGGTGGAGGGTCTGGTACCCGAACAGGAAGGCGGCGGTTGTCACCGCCGGCGCGCTGCTCGACGCGCTCAGCGCCGACCTCGCCGGATCGCGCCTGCTCGACAAGGGGCTGGAGGACCTGGCGGCCCGCCAGACCGACATGGTCCGCCGGTCCATGACCGAGATGAACCATGTCGCCGCCCAGATGGCCGAACTCGTCAGGGAGAGCACCCAGTACGTCCGGTCCGCAGACACGGACAACGCACCCGGGAACCGGACCGGCGGCATGGTGGAGGATCTACGGGACAGAGCCGAACGCCTGCACACGGAGCTCGGCCGACTGGAGACCGTGCTGCTCGGGATGTCCGACCGTCGCCGGGCCTCGGCGAGATGGGGAGACCTGGTGGTCGACCTCGGCCGGGTGCGACGGGCGCTCAAGTCGGCGGAGCCGGGCAGCACGCCCCGCGCCAGGGGGTTCTTCCCGATCATCCGCGCGGAATTCGAGGAGATCGGCACCCTGGTCAGCCGGATCCGGTCGATCGCCGACGGCGCTCCCCCGGCCGTCGAACGACAGTCAGCGATCGACCACGTCCTCGGGCCGATCTCCTACCGCGACCTCGCGCTACCGGTGTCGGCCGGGCCCGGCGACCCGGTACGCATCGTGGCCGAGTCGCTGCTGCCCGACCGCCAGGTCAAGGCGAATCGGTTCCCGGTCGACCTCAGTGGTCTGGTGGCCAGGCTCTGGGCGATGCCGGAACGCCTCGGATCACCCGCCGACGCCTCGCCTTTCGAAGCGGCGCTGAACCGGCTGCTCCGGGTGGCGCAGCCGATCGTGACCCGGGAGCGCCTGATCACTCCGGCGGCCGCCGCCGCCATCCGCGCTCCCGCACTGGTCCTGGCCCGGTTCGCGCAGAAGGCCGACAACAACCGCCTCACCGCCACCCTGATCGAGCTGGCCGCCGCCACCTGCCTGCTGGAGGAGCGCCGCGCCCGCCCGGAACTCCTGGAGACGCTGATCCTGGCGCACGACTGAACCATCGGCGAACCGCCACCGCCCGACGCCCGCCGAGCCCGGGCCGGCGGGACGGGCCCCGGCGGGACGGACACATCGGAGGCGGGCGCCGCAGCGCTGGGCCGGCCGATGACCCGCACCGCGGCGAACGGGCCGCCAGGCGGGAGCCGGCGGTTCGCGAGACCGGAGGCGCAGCGAGTGACCGGGGGCGCAGCGAGTGACCGGGGGCGGTCAGCGGGCCAGGGTCCAGTAGTGGCCCTCCGCCTCCAGGAGGGTGTCGTGGGTGCCGGACTCCAGGATGCGGCCGTGGTCGATCACGGCGATCTGGTCGGCGTCGCGGATCGTCGACAGGCGGTGGGCGATGGTCACCGTGGTGCGGCCGTGGGACAGCTCGTCGAAAGCGCGCTGGACGGCGCGCTCGGTCTCGTTGTCCAGCGCGCTGGTGGCCTCGTCGAGGACCAGGATGCGGGGGTCGCGCAGCAGCGTGCGGGCGATCGCGATGCGCTGCTTCTCGCCGCCGGAGAAGCGGTGACCGCGGGAGCCGACCATCGTGTCGTAGCCGTCGGGCAGGGCGGCGATCAGGTCGTGGATCTGGGCGGCGCGGGCGGCACGCTCGATCTCGGCGTCGGTGGCGCCGGGTTTCGCGTAGCGCAGGTTCTCCCGGATCGTGGTGTGCAGCAGGTACGTCTCCTGGCTGACCACGCCGACGATGGCGGCCAGGTCGTCGAGGGCCAGGTCGCGCACATCGGCGCCGTCGATGGTGACCCGGCCGGACGTGGGGTCGTGGAGCCGGGCGATCAGGGCGGCGATGGTGCTCTTGCCGGAGCCGGTCTCGCCGACCAGGGCCAGGGAGGTGCCGGCGGGCACGTCGAGGCTCACGCCGGCGAGTGCGGCGGTGGCGCCCCCGTCGTACGCGAAAGTGACGTCCTCGAAGCGCAGGTGGCCGCGCACCGTGGGCAGGCGCACGGGCTCGGCCGGCTCCCGGATGCCGACCGGCAGGTCGAGGTATTCGAAGATGCGCTGGAACAGCGCGAGTGACGCGGTGAGGGTGACCCCGACGTCGAGCAGGCTCATCAGCGGCCGGAACAGGCCCGTCTGGAGGCCGGTGAAGGCGACCAGGGTGCCGATGCTCATGGCGCCGGCCGCGAACGGCAGGCCGGCGGCGAGGTAGATGGCCGCGGGGATGACGGCGAACACCACGTTCATCGTGGCCATCCGCCAGCGGCCGGCCAGCTCGGACCGCAGCTCGAGGTCGATGAGACGGGCCGAGGAGCCGGTGAACCGCTCGATCAGCGCACCGCCGGCGCCCATCGTCTTGGCCAGCTGGACGCCGCTGATGGACAGGCCCTCGTCGATGATGACGTTGAGGTCGGCGAGCTCGCGCTGCCGCTGGGCGGTGATCCTCTGCCGCATGCGGGCGACCCGCCGGGTCCAGTAGATCGCCGGGGGCAGTGCGACCAGCGAGGCGAGGGTGAGCTGCCAGGAGAGGGCGGTCATCGCGACCAGGGTGGCGATCACCGTGGTCAGGTTGGCGGCGACGGACGTGGCGGTGGAGGTGACCACCCGCTGCATGCCGCCGATGTCGTTGGTGATGCGGGACTGCACCTCGCCGGTGCGGGTGCGGGTGAAGAAGCCCACGGACTGCCGCTGGAGGTGGGCGAAGACGTCGGTGCGCAGCCGGTGCATGACCCGCTGCCCGACGGTGGTGGAGATCCACGTCTGCACCACGCCGAGCGCGGAGGTGGCCGCGGCGATGCCGACCATGCCGGCGACCAGCAGCGACAGCAGGCGCAGGTCGGACTGTGGGAGGGCGACGTCGATGACCTCGCGCAGCAGGAACGGCGAGCCCATCGAGATGACGGACGACAGGACGATGACGGCAACGACGACGGCGAGGTGCCGGCGGTGGCCGGTGAACAGGGCGCCGATGCGGCGCAGGGAGACGGCGCGGGCCTGCGCTCTCTCCTCGGTGGTGAGTCTGCGGGGTAGATCCTTCGGCAAATGGGGCCTCTCTCCGGACGACGACGACAAGCTGAGGTTACCTCAACATGAGGGAACAACGGTAGTCGCTGCTATCTTGTTCCGGTGGAGGACGACAGCCTGCTGGAATCGTTCTGGGCGGTGACCCGGCGCCTGCGCGAGCGGACGAAGATCACCCTGGAGCCGTGGCACGTCTCGCCGTCGCAGTCACGGGCGCTGGGCGTGCTGAGCAGGCACGGCGAGGTCCGGCTCAGCGTGCTCGCCGAGCGGCTCCACATCGCTCCCCGCTCGGCCACCGAGGTCGTCGACGACCTGCAGGAACGCGGTCTGGTCGAGCGCAAGCCGGACCCGACCGACCGCCGCGCCACGCTGGTCGTGCTCACCCCCGGCGGTGTCGCCACGGCCGCCGCCATCCACGAGGCCCGGGCCACCGAGGGCGAGCGCCTGTTCGCCGGGCTCGACCCGGCCGACCGGACCGAACTGGCACGCATCCTGAACCTGCTACGCGAAGCCCGGTGAGTAAGGACGCGAAGCCCGGCACTACGCGACGCCCGCTGACGGCGGGCGGGCCACCGCGGAGACGCAACCCGCCACACCGGCGGCGCAGATCAGGGTGAGGTAGAGGCTGAACGGCACGGTCAGCAGGCCGGCCGCCTGAACGGCGCCCACCGCGGCGAGCGCGACCAGGAACCAGACCAGCGACACCCGCGCCACGTGCGCCAGAGCGTCCCGGCCGGCGCCTGCGCGGCGGGCGGTACGGCCGGGATGGATCCGCAGCGACTCGCCGAACTCGTCCGCCGCCCGGGCCAGCGACGCGGCGTCGACGGCCGTGCGCATCACCTTCGCGAAGGTCCTCAGCGTGGCGCGCGCTCCGGCATGTCCGGAATCGATCGTCAGGGCCCGCCCGATCGCCTCGCGGGCGCTCAGCGGCCGGCCGATCGCGAACAGCGCCTGACCGTAGGTGACCTGGAGATCCGCGTCGTACCCGGCCAGGTCGGCGACACAGCGCAGGTTTTCGGCGGCTTCGCCGGGCAGCCCGGCGGCGAGCTGCGCACGGGCCAGCCGGTTGTGCAGGCGGGGGTTGCCGGGGTCCTCCCGGCATGCCGCGGCCGCGGCCGCGAGCGCCTCGGCGTGGTCACCGGCCCGCGAGCGGGCGGCGCTCAGCCAGAGCAGCGACTCGGCGCCGTGCGGGTCCAGGTTCCAGGCGGCCCGCGCGGCCAGCAGCGCGCCGGCGGTGTCACCGAGGTCGAGCCGGGCCCGGGTCATCCGGTGCCAGGCGCCGACGTTCTCCGGTTCCCGCACGACGAACGGGGTGAGCAGCCGTTCGGCATGCTGGGCACGCCCGCGGGCGAGCAGGGCGTCGGCCTCGGCCAGGAGGGGCTCGGTTCGCACGGCCCTTCGATCGGCAGCCGACCGCCCGACCTCCGATGATCATCCGGTGCGGCTGCGTTGCAAAATCACGATCAACACCATTCCCGGTACGGAGTAAGCGCTCTCGCGCGGGGCGACCACCGATCTACGCCCGGCGGTCGCGGCACCGGCCGGACCCGGCAGCGGCTCGCGGAGTGCCGGGAAAGGGCTCTCCAGCCCGTACCGATGAAATGGTTTTGATCAGTGACTGCGCAGCTCGTCGCGGTAGGAGATGAGCGCGGAGATCATGCCGTGCAGGAACTTCTCGATGGTCTGCAGCTCTCCGACGCCGAACTGGGCCATCACCTCGTCGGTGCGCGGGGAGAGCGGGGCGAAGAACGACAGGGCGAGGGCCATGCCGGCGTCCGCGTAGCGCAGATGGACCACCCGCCGGTCCGCGCTCTCCCGTGATCGGCGCAGGTGGCCGCCGCGTTCCAGCCGGTCGATCAGCGCCGTGGTGGCGCCGGAGGTGAGGCCGATGGCCTCGCCCAGCTTGCCGGGGGTGAGCGGGGCCCCGCGCCGTTCGGCGTGCATGACGGCGAGCAGCGCGTGCAGATCCGTCGCGTTCAGCCGGTGCAGGTGCGCGAAGGCGTGCCCGATGTGATTCGCCTCGCTGCTGTACGTGTTCAACAGATCGACGAGGTCCCCGCGTAACCGCTGGCGTTCCGCGGTCTCATTGCCTTCCACGGGGTAAGTGTTGCAGATCCCGGCTTCGTCGTGAACAATCTCGATTGTAAAGATTCTCGCTCTTGGAGGCTTTCAGATGAGAAGGGCATGGGCGACGCTTCTGCTGGCCCTGCTGCTCGGCGGGCTGGTCCTCGGTCTCGCCGGTTCCACGGAGACGGACAACGATCCGGCCTCCTCGCTGCCGTCCTCGGCGGAGTCGACGAAGGTCGCCCAGCTCCAGAAGGAGCTGCCGTCCGGGCGGACCAACCCGGCGCTGATCGTGGTCGCCAAGGGCGGGCAACCGCTCTCCGACGCGGATCTGGCGACGGTGCAGGCCCTCGGCCGGCCGATCCTGTCGGAGGACCGCAAGGCGGCCCTGATCACCGTGCCGCTGCCGACCACCGGTGACGCCACCGCCACCATCGACGCGGTGCGCGACCTGCGCGAGAAGGCCTCCACCGGCCTGCCGCCCGGCGTCACCGCCCAGGTCACCGGCGGGGCCGGCTTCAGCGCCGACCTGGCCGACAGCTTCAGCGGCGCCAACACCAAACTGCTGCTCGTCACCGTCGTGGTGGTCACGGTGCTGCTGCTGGTCACGTACCGCAGCCCGATCCTGTGGATCGTCCCGCTGTTCGTCGTCGGGTTCGCCGACCAGCTCGCCGCCAAGGTCGTCGCCCTGCTCTCCCAGCACACCGACCTGGCCGTCAACGGCTCGACCACCGGCATCGTCACGGTGCTGGTCTTCGGCGCCGGCACCGACTACGCGCTGCTGCTGATCTCCCGCTACCGGGAGGAGCTGCACAAGTACGAGAACCGGTTCGAGGCCATGGGCAAGGCCCTGCGCGGCGCCGGCCCGGCCATCGCGGCGAGTGCCGGCACCGTCATCCTGGCGCTGCTCACGCTGGTGCTGGCCACCCTGAAGAGCAACACCGCGCTGGGCATCACGTCGGCCGCCGGTGTCGCCATCGCCGCCCTGTTCGCCCTGGTGGTGCTGCCGGCCGCGCTCGTGGTCTGCGGTCGCGGCCTGTTCTGGCCGTTCATCCCCCGGGTCGGCGAGTCCGGTCCGGAGGACGGCAAGGGCATGTGGGCCAAGGTCGGCCGGGCCGTGGTGCGCCGCCCGGTCGCGGTGACCGTCGTGTCCGCGGTGGTGCTCGGGCTGCTGTCGCTCGGCGGCCTCGGCACCAAGGTGGGCCTGTCGCAGACCGAGCAGTTCCGGGTCGAGGCCGAGTCGGTGCAGGGCCTGGAAACGCTCTCCAAGTATTTCCCGGCCGGCGCCGCGGGGCCGGCGGTGGTCCTGACCACCCCGGATCAGGCTTCCCAGGTGCTGGAAACCGTCTCCGGCACGCCCGGCGTCGCCCAGGCCCGCATCGCCGAGGAGACTCCGGCCCGGGTCAGCATCAGCGCCGTGCTGGAGGCCGCCCCGGACACCGCCGAGGCCTTCCAGACCATCCGCGACCTGCGCGCGAACCTCGACGGCGACGCCCTGGTCGGCGGCACCGTGGCGACCGCCCTGGACACCCGGGACGCCGCCCGCCGCGACCTGATCGTCATCGTCCCGGTCATCCTCGCGGTGGTGTTCCTGGTCCTGGTCGCCCTGCTGCGCGCCCTGGTCGCCCCGATCCTGCTGATGATCACCGTGGTGGTCAGCTTCCTGGCCTCGCTGGGCGCCGGATCGTGGCTGTTCCGCACCGTGTTCGACTACCCGGCCCTGGACAACGCGGTCCCGCTGTTCTCGTTCCTGTTCCTGGTGGCGCTCGGCGTCGACTACAACATCTTCCTGGTCACCCGGGCCAAGGAGGAGGCGGCCACCCGGGGCACCCGGGACGGCATGGTGCACGCTCTCGCGGTCACCGGCGCCGTCATCACCAGCGCCGGGATCCTGCTGGCGGCGGTGTTCGCGGTCCTCGGGGTGCTGCCGGTGGTCACGCTCACCCAGATCGGCGTCATCGTCGGCATCGGAGTGCTCCTGGACACGCTGCTCGTGCGTACCGTCCTGGTCCCGGCCCTGGCCACGCTCACCGGCGACCGGTTCTGGTGGCCCGGCCGCCCGGCGGCCGTCGCGGCCGGAACCGTTCCCGCGCCGGCCCGGCCGCACACCGACTGGGACGCCGTCGACCGGACGAAACTCTCCGAGACGGCCGACGGGCCGAAGGCCTGAGGCTTCACTCACCGCCAGAGAAGGACGCCGGGTGGTCCCTGACAGGGACCACCCGGCGTCGGCGTTTCCGCCACCCTTTCCACAAATCCTATGTAGTCGATAGGATGAGTAGTTATGAACGAGGGCGCATACGACGAGCGCAGACTGCGCGATTTCCTTGCCGGGCGGACCCGTGGCTTCTCCCGGCGGAACCTGCTGGCACTCACCGCCGCGGTGGGCGCGGGCGCGGCGATCCCTGGTCCGGCGCTGGCCGCCGGCCCGATCGTCAAACCCCTGCCGCCCGAGCTGTTCCGGCAGCTGGGAACCAACGCTGAAACCAAATGGTCGGCGCTCAAGGACCAGGGCTACTACGTCCCGGTGGACCGGTTCTTCGTCCGCAACCACACCGTCACACCGGCGATCGACGCCTCCACCTGGTCGCTGGAGCTCTCCGGATCCGGGCTCGCCCAGGCCGCGCACTTCAGCCTGGACGACCTGAAGAGGCTTCCCCGCGAAACCCGGCCGGTCGCCATCGAGTGCGCCGGCAACGGCCGCAGCTACTACACCTCACAGCAGGGCCAGACCGTCTCCGGTACGGCGTGGGGCCTGGGCGGCATCGGCGTAGGCAAGTGGACCGGTGTCAGACTGTCCACCGTCCTGCGCCGGGCGGGCATCTCGAGGAAGACCGTCGACGTGCAGCCGATCGGCCTCGACCCGAACTTCGTGAGCGGCGGCGTCGACCTCGGCCCGGTCCGCCGGCCGCTCCCGGTCGGCAAGGCGTTCGACGACGTGCTGCTCGCCTACGAGCTCAACGGCGAGCCGCTGCCGCCGGATCACGGTTTCCCGGTCCGCGTCGTCGTCCCGCACTGGATCGGCATCTCCTCGATCAAGTGGGTGGGCCGGATCGACGTGTCCACCGAGCCGCTCTTCTCCCCCTGGAACACGCAGTTCTACCGGCTGTTCGGCGAGGGCTACCCGGCCGAGGGGCAGCCCTTCGACCGGCAGGTGATCAAGAGCGCCTTCGAACTGGACCCGGGAACGACCTTCACCGCGGGGGTACGGACGCGGCTCACCGGGCGCTCGTGGTCGGCGGACGGCCCGATCCGGCACGTCCAGGTCAGCACCGACGGGGGTACGACGTGGCGGCGGGCCCGCCCGTACGGCGCCACCCCGGGTGGGGTCTGGCAGCGCTGGGAGGTCGACTGGACGCCGGCGGCCGGGGAGCACACCCTGCTGGCGCGGGCCACCGACGTACGCGGGAACACCCAGCCCGACGCGGCCCGGCACAACACGCTCGGTTACGTCTTCAACGCGGTGGTCCGTGTGCCGGTGAGCGCCGTGTGACCCGGCCTCGATAACATGGCCCATGTCGTCGAGGAAGGCCACGTCGAACGACGTCGCGGCAGCGGCGGGCGTCTCCCGCTCGGCGGTCTCGTTCGCGTTCAACAACCCGCAGCGGATCTCGGTGGCGACCAGGGAGCGGATCCTGGCCGCCGCCGAGGAACTGGGCTACACGCCGGACCCGCTGGGCCGGATGCTGCGGGCCGGCACCACCAACTCGATCGGCGTGCTGCTGCCCCAGCGGCTGGCCTGGATCCTGGAGAACCCGTACTATTCCCGCTTCCTGATGGGCGCCGGGCAGGTGTGCGATCAGGAGGGTTACACGCTGCTGCTCACCCCGCCGCTGCAGGACTCGGTGCTCAAGGCCATTCCGTACGCCGCGGTCGACGGTTTCGTCGTCTGCGGCCTGGAGGCCGACCGCGGCGAGGTGGCCGAGCTGAGCCGGCGCGGCATCCCGTTCGTGCTGATCGACAGCGACCGGGTGCCGGGCGCGCCCAGCGTCGAGGTCGACGACCGGGGCGGCGCCCGCGAGGTGGCCCGCTACCTGCTCGATCTCGGCCACCGCCGGCTGGCAGTGCTGTCCATGGACCCGGGCGCCGCGGTGACCGAGCGCGGCTACCGGGGGCCGCTGGCCCGGCGGATGGCCGGGATCGCCGACGCGCTGGCCGAATGCGATCTCACGATGGCCGACGTCCAGCTCGTCGAGGTGCCGGTGACCCGCGCCGAGGGCTACCGGGCGACCCGGGACCTGATGGCCGGTGGGCACGCTCCCACCGCTATCCTCGCGCTGTCCGACATCCTCGCGTACGGGGCCGTGGATGCCTTGCAAGAACTTGCAATAAAAGTGCCCTCAGAGGTGTCCGTGACCGGGTTCGACGACCTCTCCGAGTCGGCCTGGTTCCGTCCCCGGCTCACCACCGTCCGGCAGCCGATCGTCACCAAGGGGCGGATGGCCGCGGAGTTCCTGATCTCGGCGATCAGGGGTGAGGAACAGCACCCGCACCAGGTTCTCGGCACCTCGCTGATCGTCCGGGAATCAACCACAAAACCGGCATAACCGACTGTTGCAAGAACTTGCTGCAAGAAAGCAAGCCTCGGGCTATGTAACACGTGTTAGTTTCTTGCTAGCGTTCGTCGCCATGACGGATCAACTGATCGCACCGCCCACCGTGGAGGCGCCCCCGGCATCGTGGTGGCGCAACGCGGTCATCTACCAGATCTACCCGCGCAGCTTCGCCGACTCGAACGGCGACGGCATCGGCGACCTGCCCGGCATCAGCAGCCGGCTGCCGTATCTGCGGGATCTCGGTGTGGACGCGGTGTGGCTCTCCCCCTTCTACGCCTCGCCGCAGGCGGACGCGGGCTACGACGTCTCGGACTACCGGACCGTCGACCCGATCTTCGGCACCGTCGCCGACGCCGAGCAGTTGATCGCCGGCGCGCACGCCCTCGGTCTGCGAGTCATCGTCGACCTGGTTCCCAACCACTCCTCGGACCAGCACGACTGGTTCAAGCGGGCGCTCGCCGAGGGCCCCGGCTCGCCGTTCCGCGAGCGCTACCACTTCCGCCCCGGCAAGGGTGAGAACGGCGAACTCCCGCCGAACGACTGGCCGTCGATCTTCGGCGGGCCGGCCTGGACCCGCGTCGCGGACGGCGAGTGGTACCTGCACCTGTTCGCCCCCGAACAGCCCGACTTCAACTGGGAGCACCCGGCCGTACGGGACGAGTTCAAGACCATCCTGCGGTTCTGGCTCGACCTGGGCGTCGACGGCTTCCGGGTGGACGTGGCGCACGGCATGGTCAAGGAGGACGGCCTGCCCGACATCGGCGACACCGGCGAGTGGCACCTGCTCGGCGCCGGTGAGAGCCCGTTCTTCGACCGGGACGGCGTGCACGAGATCTACCGCGACTGGCGCAAGATCCTCGACGAGTACCCCGGCGAGCGCATCGCCGTGGCCGAGGCGTGGGCGCCGACGCTGGCCCGGGTCTCCAACTACGTCCGCGACGACGAACTGCACCAGGCGTTCAACTTCAGCTACCTGGGCACCGCGTGGAACGTGCACGAGCAGCGCCAGATGATCGAGGACTCGCTCGCCGCCATGCGCGAGGTGGGCGCTCCGACCACCTGGACACTGTCCAACCACGACGTGGTCCGCCACACCACCCGCCTGATGCAGAAGATCGACGGCGAGGCGGCCGGCCGCAAACCCACCGCGGTCGACGACGCGGCCGGTCTGCGCCGCGGTCGCGCGGCCAGCACGCTGATGCTCGCCCTGCCCGGTTCGGCCTACCTCTACCAGGGCGAGGAGCTCGGCCTGCCCGAGGTCGTCGACCTGCCGCCGGAGGTGCGCCAGGACCCGGCGTTCCACCGGGCCGCCGGCCAGGACGGCTACCGCGACGGCTGCCGCGTGCCGATCCCGTGGAGCGGCTCCGAGGCCCCGTACGGCTTCGGCCCCGACGGCGGCGGAAGCTGGCTGCCGCAGCCGGACTCGTGGGCGGCCCTCAGCGTCGCGGCGCAGGCCGGCGCCACCGGCTCCACCCTGGAGCTGTACCGCTCGGCCCTCGCGATCCGCCGCACCGACCCGGCGCTCGCCCCCACCGACAACCTGCGCTGGGTGCCCGCACCGGCCGGCGTGCTCGCCTTCGAACGCGAGGTCGAGGGCGCACCGGTCTTCCGCTGCACGGTCAACATGAGCGACCAGCCGGTCGCCGTCGGCCGCCCCGGCGAGCTGCTGCTGGCCAGCGGCCCGATCGACGGCACCAGCGACAACGTGGTCCTTCCGCCGGACACCACCGTGTGGTGGTCCCTCTAGGACTGATTCGTCCCGGTCCATCCCCAGGACGGTGGGGGATGGACCGGGCACCCGGGCGTGACGCGCACGGGGGACGCGTCACGCCCGCCCCTGCCTCCACTCACTTTTCCGCGCGTCCTCTTTCTCCCGCTTCCCACACCCCTCACCCGCTTCCCACGCCCTCACCCCCCCCTGCCGCGCCCGCAGCCCACGCCACCGCCCGGGCCCTCACCCTCCTGCCGCGCCCGCAGCCCACGCCACCATCCGCGCCCTCACCCTCCTACCGCGCTCCGGCACACCGCGCCCGCAGCCCACGCCACCGCCCGGGCCCTCACCCTCCTGCCGCGCTCCGGCACACCGCGCCCGCAGCCCACGCCACCGCCCGGGCCCTCACCCTCCTGCCGCGCTCCGGCACACCGCGCCCGCAGCCCACGCCACCGCCCGGGCCCTCACCCTCCTGCCGCGCTCCGGCACACCGCGCCCGCAGCCCACGCCACCATCCGGGCCCCACCCAACTGCCGCGCTCCGGCACGCGGTCGCCGTTCCAGACCCTTCCGGTACGGCTACGCCAGCACCCGCTTGCGGTCGAGAACCCGACTCGCCTCTCCGAGCAGCCCCGTTGGGCGGAAACGGTTCCCGTCCGGCTCGGCCCGATAGCCTTCCCGGCCATGCGCGATCTGGACTTCCTCGATCAAACCCGTTCCTCGTACGACACGGTGGCCGCCAGCTACTCCACCCTGTTCACCGACGACCTGCCGCGCCAGCCGCTGAAGCGAAGCCTGCTCGCCCTCTTCACCGACCTGGTGGACGGCCCGGCCGCCGACGTCGGTTGCGGCCCCGGCCACGTCACCGCTTTCCTGCACGGCCGGGGCCTGGACGTCTTCGGTGTCGACCTCTCCCCCGGCATGGTCGAACAGGCTCGCGCCAACTACCCGGACCTACGTTTCGAGGTTGGCTCGATGACCGCCCTCGACCTGCCCACCGAAAGCCTCGCCGGCCTGAACGCCTGGTTCTCCACCATCCACGTACCGGACCGCGAACTACCCGGCGTGTTCGCCGAATTCCACCGCGTACTACGACCCGGCGCCCACCTGATGCTGGCCTTCCAGGCCGGCGACGACGACAAGCACTACACCGAGGCGTGGGGTCACGAGGTCACCCTGACCATCCATCGCCGCCGCCCGGAAGCGGTCGCCGCCCTGCTCACCGAAGCCGGCTTCGAGCCGGCGGTGACAACGATCCACGAGATCCCCCCGCCCTACACCGTCCC
The DNA here is from genome assembly GCF_014205215.1 of Actinoplanes lobatus. Lineage (NCBI taxonomy): Bacteria > Bacillati > Actinomycetota > Actinomycetes > Micromonosporales > Micromonosporaceae > Actinoplanes > Actinoplanes lobatus. The sequence goes on along the minus strand of NZ_JACHNC010000001.1, from coordinate 5,323,632 downwards.
GAACCCCACAAGGCAGGGCGCCTTCCTGATCGTCCGCAAACGCTGACCCCGAGACCCGTCTCCACCGACGCCCCACCCCACCCCACCCCGCCCCGAACGATCGGAGCACCCGCGAACGCCCTAACCACCGAGGATTCGGGCCGAGGATTCGGGCCGAGGATTCGATCAAGTCGGTCGTCTTCGGTGGCGAGAAGTTGGAGATCGCCGAGTTCCAGCCACGGGCCGGGAAGGTGGCGTCGAGGCTTCGGGTCTCGGTTGGCAACTGCTCGACCTGAGCCTCACATCGGCCGATCACCGGGTCTGCCATACCAGCCCGGATCCGCAAGATCATCTCAGAGACGCCCATTAAATGCCTTGACCACGTGAGTGCATCCGAACTCGGAATGGCGGCGGACGATGCCGACAGCGAGGATATCTACCGGCCGCGAAAGAGTATCCCCCGCGGAAGCCAATTTGGCATGATCGACTTTAAGGTCAGGCTTACACTTCTTCGCGTCGGCGCAGGAGAATTGAAGTATGCCGCAGCTCCAATTGTTCACCAGGGAAGAGATTTCCGAGATGCGTGACCGGAGCGCGCGCCGAAACCACTCCCCAGCCGCTGAAAAATTCCGTCGCGAACACGAGCGTCACCGCGCATGGGGTCTACGCAGGCGACACGCTGAGCGCCTCCGCCGCATCCGCGCCGACGAGGCAACTCAGTCGATCGGCCGCGCGCCGGAGCACAGCGCGGACGGGCGCCCGGACACAACCAGCCCACCCCAACCGGACAGGACCACCCCAGCGCGCCCCGAAACGACCACGTCACAGCGCCCGACCACAACCACCTCAGCGCGCCCGAACAGGACCACTCCAGCGCGCCCGAACACGACCACTCCAGCGCGCCCGAACACGACCACCTCAGCGCGACCGAACAGGACCACCTCGCTGCGGCCAGACACGACCATCCCACCTCGTCCGAACAGGACTACTCCCGCGCAGCCAAACACGGCCACCCCACCGCGCCTGGACAGGACCACCCCAGCGCGCCCGAACACGACCACCCCAGCGCGGCCAGACACGACCATCCCACCTCGTCCGAACAGGACTACTCCCGCGCAGCCAAACACGGCCACCCCACCTCGTCCGAACAGGACTACTCCCGCGCAGCCAAACACGGCCACCCCACCGCGCCTGGACAGGACTACCCCAGCGCGCCTGGGCACGGCCTGCCCCACCCCGCCGGTCGGTGCACAGCCCGCTCTGGAACGGAACGGCACGCACCCGGTTGAGCGGTCGGCAGCACAAGATCAGCCGATTAGTGACGGCCTGATCCAGCCCCATGGCTGTCGGGCGGAGCCGCGACCTGGCCGGCCGAGGAGCACCTCACTTCGGGGACCAGCCCCGGACCGCACGGCTGGAAGACCCGTAGATCAAGTGTTTGAGCTGCACGAACAGGCCAACGACACGGGCGCTCCGGAAGACTCCACCGAGCAGTTCCGCACACCGGGCCAGCATGCTGGCACCGTCACCACCGACGGCCCTTCCGCGGACGAAACCGCTGATCAACTCACCAGCCTCGATGAACGGACCGGCCCGCCGCGTGAACGGAACCGCCCGCCACTCAAGGCCTTCGCCCGTAGTGGCCCACCGCTCAGGTGCACCAACCACGTAGGCAAATCGATCGTGCCCGCCGGCCACGACTCCAGGCCGATCAAACCCATCACCCACAACCCCGTACCCGTCAAACCCATCACCCACAACCCCGCACCCGTCAAACCCACCGCCCGCAACTCCACACCGACCGAACCCGCCAACTACACCCCCATCGCGGAAGGTCGCCGACCACAACCCCACACCGAGGTAGGTCGCCGACCACAACCCCACACCGAGGTAGGTCGGCGACCACTACCGCGCACCCAGGCAGGTCGGCGACCACTACCGCGCACCCAGGCAGGTCGGCGACCACTACCGCACCCCGACAGGTCGGCGACCACCACCGCACACCGGGGTAGGCCGCCGACCATGACGGCCCATCAACCGACATCGAGCCGCCGCGTCGGCCACCGATTCGGCCAGCCAAGCCAAGGCGATCATCGGCCAATGAGGGCGCGGGGTCCGCTGCCGGCGACCTTCCTGAACGGGGCGAGGAGGCGACCAAAGTGGCCAGATGGGGGTGTTCTACCCGCCGCCATCGCGCCGATACATAGACGATCACCGTAACTCCAAGCCCGACCATCATCCTTCTCCGCCATCAACGAACGGCGAAGGAGAAAGGCTGGAAAGTACGGCTCACTCCTGCATTCATGCTGCCGCATGGAGAAACCCATCGCGGGAGGCAAAATACGCAAGGCCATCTCGGAATCGATTCAATTCCGATCTGGTACCGGCACCCCATCACCTGTGCACCGCAGCTGTATTACCCCGGAAAGGCTGCCAGTCGACCCGCGAACTATCCACTGGCGGCTTGGGTCGCGACCACGAGTTCAGCGGCGCAGCGATTCGGAGGCAGCAACCCAACGGAGACCGCGAAATAGAAGCGGTGTGGAGGCCGCGGGAGGCAGGCAGGACAGCGGAATGGTGGCGGCTGGGAGGCCGGCGGCGACGGGCGGCGACGGGCGGCGGATGAAAGGCAGGTGGGCGGGCGACGGGTGCGCGGACGCGACCACGGCGGCGGGCCGGACGCAACGGCCGGCAAGTGAACGGCAGGCGGGCGGCGACGGGCAGCGGGCAGCGGGCAGCGGGTGAACGGCAGGTGGTGGGCGACGGGTGCGCGGACGCGACCACGGCGGCGGGCCGGACGCAACGGCCGGCAAGTGAACGGCAGGCGGGCGGCGACGGGCAGCGGGCAGCGGGCAGCGGGTGATCGGCAGGTGGTGGGCAGCGGGTGAACGGCAGGTGGGTGGGTGGGGGTGGGGGTGGGTGGGTGAACGGTGGCGGTGCGGTAGCAAGGCTCAGTGAGGGTCGTGGGGGGCCGATTCGCACTTCGTGACTCTCAACGGCCTGGAAGAAGTGCTGCATGACAGCGACCGCACCCGTGTTTCGCGCGTCCACGTGGTGGGTGGCGCGTGGGTGGTTCGCAAGCAGCCGCTCGGGCCTGGTGCGGCTGACCGGCTGCGTAACGAGATCGCTATGCTGCGCCGCCTCGACGGTGTTCCGGGTACCCCGCGGCTGGCCGGGCAGCTGGACGAGCGCTCCTTGGCGCTGGTGGACGACGCCGCGCGTACGCTCGCTGATGTTGAACGGCCGTGGGAGCCGGGCGCGCTGACGGAGCTGGCCGTCCGCCTGGCCGGCGTGCTCGCCGGGATTCATCGGCGTGGCGTGGTGCACCGGGACGTGAGCCCGGCGAACGTGCTGGTCGACGACGACGGCCGGCCCACGCTGATCGACTTCGAGCTGGCCGGGGACGCGGGCCGGGAGGCGGGCGAGGTGCTGGCCGGCACCCTGCCCTATCTGTCGCCGGAGCAGACCGGGCGCACCGGTCGGCCGGTCGACCACCGCAGCGACCTGTACGCCCTCGGCGCCACCCTGTACGAGCTGGCCACCGGGGAGCCGCCGTTCGGCCGTGACCGGGAGCCGCTCAGTCTGATCCACGACCACCTGGCCCGTGTCCCGATGCCGCCGGACGAGGTGAATCCGGCCATCCCGTCCGCTCTGTCGCGGATCATCCTGCGGCTGCTGTGCAAGGAGCCCGACCAGCGCTACCAGAGCGACGAGGGTCTGATCCACGACCTCGTCCGGTTCCGTGCGGAAGAGGCGTTCGAGCTGGGTGAGCACGACTTCCCGCTGCGTCTCGCGCCGCCCGCCCGCCTGATCGGCCGGGACGAGCCGCTGGCCGCCCTGCATGCCCTGTTGACCGAGGCGACCGCCGCAGCCACCGGAGCAACCGGAGCAACCGGAGCAACCGGAGCAACCGGAGCAACCGGAGCAACCGGAGCAACCGGAGCAACCGGAGCAACCGAGGGCAGTGGAACCGCCGGAGACAGCGCGACCGCCGGAGCCACCGAAGACAGCGGGACCGCCGGATCCGGCCGGCTCGCGATGATCACCGGGCCCGCCGGGGTAGGCAAGACCGCCCTGGTGGATCGGTTGCGCCCGGCGCTGGCCAGGGCCGGGGGCCGGTTCGTGGCCGGCCGGTTCGACCAGTTCCACCACGATCTGGCCGGCGGGATCCGGGAGGCGTTCGACCGGCTGGGCGAGCAGCTGCTGGCCGAACCGGAGGACGTGGTCGCCGGGTTGCGCGACCGGCTGCGTACCGCGCTCGGCCCGGACCGCGGCCTGATCGCCGCGATCATGCCGTCGTTCCGGCCGCTGCTGGCCGTGGAGCCGGAGGAGCCGTCCGGCGACGACCCGCGGGTGGTGTTCGCGCGAATGCGCACGGCCGCGCTCACCCTGCTGCGGGCGCTGGCGAGCGCCGAGCGCCCGCTGGTGCTCTTCCTCGACGACCTGCAGTGGGCGTCCGGCCCGTCGCTGCCGTTCCTGGGCGACGTGCTCGACGCCGGCGACCTGCCGGGCCTGCTGGTGCTGGGCGCCTACCGGGAGGAGGAGGTGGACGAGACGCACCCGCTGACCGCGATCGTGGCGCGGGCGCACCGGATCGCGCTCTCCCCGTTGAGCGGTGACGACCTGGCCGGGCTGATCGCCGGGATGCTGCGCCTGCCCGGGGCGGACGCGGCGCCGCTGGCCGCCGTGCTGGCCGAGCGGACCGGCGGGAACCCGTTCGACACCGTGGAACTGGTCAACGCGCTGCGCCGGGAGGGTGTGCTGGTCCCGGAGGACGGCGGCTGGCGCTGGGATCCGGCCGAGGTGCGGGACTTCGTCGGCCACGGCGATGTGGTCGCCCTGATCAGCGCCCGGATCGAGGCGCTGCCGCCGCGGGCACGTGAGCTCGTCGACGTCATGGCCTGTCTCGGCGATTCGCTGGAGGCGTCCGCGGCGTTGCAGCCGGCGGTCGACGACGGCCTGGTCGTGGTCGACGGCGGCCGCGCGCGGTTCCGGCACGATCGGGTGCATCAGGCCGCGTACGCCCGCCTTTCCCTGGACGACCGGGCCCGGCTGAGTCTGGCGCTCGCGCGCCGGATCGCCCCGGCCCCGGCCGCCGCGCCGCTGTATCTGGCCGCGGCGGATCTGCTCACCGATCCGGCCGAGCGGGCGTCGGCCGCGGCGTTGCTGCGCCGGGCCGCCACGTCGGCCCGGCTGGTCGCCGACCATGCGGAGGCCGAGGTGCATCTCTCGGTCGCGCTGCGTCTTCTGGACAGGACCGGCGAGGGGTACGCGGACACGCGCGCCGATCGTCATGCCGTCCTGTGCGCGCTGGCCAGATTCGAAGAGGCCGACCAGGTTTTCGCCGAGATCACCGCGGACGCCGGCGACCCGGTGTGGCTGGCCCGCCCGGTGGCCGAGCAGATCGGCGCACTGACCAACCGCCGGATGCTCGGCGACGCCCTGACGCTCGGTACCGGCCTGCTCGCCCGGCTCGGCGTCGACGTGCCGGAGCCGGCCGCGATGGGCGCCCGGATCGGCGCCGGGCTGGCCGCCTTCCACGGCGGGCCGGGCGCCTCCGGAGCCGTCCGGCCGGAGCTGACCGATCCGCGGCTGCTGGCCGTCGCCCACCTGATCAACCGGCTGGTCCCGACCGCGTTCTTCGCCGACCGTACGACGATGGCCTGGCTCGTGGTGGAGGCCGCCGAACTGTGGTCGGCGCACGGCACCTGTGCCGCCCTGACCGGCGCGCTCGGCCACCTGGGTGTGGTCACGATCGCCGGCGGCGGCGGCCACCGGGCCGCCTACCGGGCGATGTGCCGGGTGCTGGCGGCCGGCGAGGAGCACGGCCACGAGCCGGAGACCTCGCAGGTGCGGTTCCTGCACGCGCTGGGCACCGTGCCCTGGTTCGAGCCGATGGAGGCCGCTGTGCGGCTGGCACACGAGGCCCGCGACGGGCTGCTGCGTGGCGGCGACCTGCGTACCGCGCTCTACACGTACTTCGCATCGGTTCCGCAGATGCTGGACTGCTCGGCCGACCTGGCGTCCTTCCACCGGGAGGCCCGGACCGCGCTGGAGTTCGGCGAGCGGATCGGCGCCGGGCCGGAGACCTCCATGTTCGTCATCGCGGCCCACCTGGTCGCCTCGCTGCGCGGCGAGACCACCTTCGACGACGCCTACCTGGAGACGCTGACCGGCAACGAGCCGGCCACACAGTTCTACTCGACCGTACGGGCGCTGGACGCGGCGATCTTCGGCGACGACGAGGCGCTGGTCCGGCACAGTGCGGCAGCGGTGGCGCTGCTGCCCGCCGTGCCCGGCACCTACCTGCACGTTCCGGCGCACCTGCTGGCCGTGCTCGGCGCCGAGGTGTCCGCGCGTACCGCCACCGGCGCCGACCGCGAGCGGGCCCTGGCCGTCATGGACCGCGGTGTCGCGTTCCTGGCCGCCCGCGCCGCCGCGCAGCCGGGCAACTTCCGGCACCTGCACCGGTTCGCCGAGGCGACCCGGGCCGCGGCACACGGCGACTTCGCGTCGGCGGCGGCCGCGTACGACGCCGCGATGGCCGACGCCGTCACCGCCGGACGGTCCTGGCACACGCCGCTGATCACCGAGCGGGCGGCACTGTTCTACCTGGACGCCGGTCTGGAGCACGTGGGCGCCCGGCTGCTGGCCGAGGCGCTGCCCGGGTACGCGCGCTGGGGCGCCACCGGCAAGGTGCACGCCCTCAAGCGCACCCATCCGGCGCTCGGATCGGCGGTCGCCGGTACCTCCGGGACCCGGGCCTCCACGCTCGGCGGCGGCCACAGCGTGAACCTGTCCACCGAGGTGATCGACCTGATGGCGGTCCTCGAGGCGGCGCGGGCACTCAGCTCGGAGACGAGTCTCGACGCGCTGCGGGTGCGGGTGCGGCAGGTGCTCGGCGCGATGACCGGGGCCACCGCCGTGCATGTGGTGCTGCGCGATGACCGTACCGGTGGATGGGTTCTGCCCGGGGACGGCGACCGGCCGGAGATGGACGCGGACCGGGCGGCACGGCTCGGCCTGTTGCCGCTGACCGCGATCCGGTACGCCGAGCGCACCCGCGAACCGCTGCTCGTCGACGACGTGACGCTCGACGACCGGGTGGGGCGGGACCCGTACCTGGCCGGTCTGGACCACTGCTCGCTGCTGGTCGTGCCGGTCATCGGGCAGGGGCAGCCGCGTGCCGTGCTGGTGCTGGAGAACCGGCTGAGCCGTCGCGCGTTCTCGGCCGGCCGGCTCGACGCGGTCCTGCTGATCGCCGGGCAACCCACCGTCTCGCTGGAGAACGCGCAGGTCTACGCGTCGCTGGAGCGGGCCGTCGCCGAGCGCACGGAGGAGCTGGCCGAGGCCAACCACCAGCTGGAGCTGCTCACCGTCACCGACCCGCTGACCGGTCTGCCGAACCGGCGCAAGCTCACCATGTTCCTGGACGAGGCGTGGCAGCGTGCGGCCCGGTCCCGGGAGCCGGTCGGCATCGCCATGATCGACATCGACCACTTCAAGAAGTACAACGACCACTACGGCCACCAGGGTGGCGACGACACCCTCAGGCTGGTCGCGGAGGCACTGCTCGCCTCGGCACGGACGACCGACCTGGTGGCCCGCTACGGCGGCGAGGAGTTCTGCATAGTGATGCCCGGCGCGTCCCCGGAGAACGCGATGATCGTCGCCGAACGGGCCTGCCGGTCCGTGTCCCAACTGGCGGAGCCGCACGCGCTCACCGACGGCGGCGTCGTCACCGTCAGCGTCGGCGTCACGTCCGGCTCCCCGGCCGACGGCGACGAGCCCGAGCACATGATCAAATTCGCCGACGAAGCCCTGTACGCGGCCAAGCACACCGGGCGCAACCGGGTGGTGGCCGGATGAGGCACCGTTCCCGCCGGTTGATGTTCGGCTCCCTGATCGCGTCGCTGGCGCTGCTGTCCGGGCTGGCCCTGGTGGACAGTCAGCGGCACGCCCGCATCGTCGAGGACATCGCCCACGCCGGCGACCAGGTGTCGGCCTACCAGGACGCCGCGTACCTGTCGGCGCGGGAGATGTCGCTGCTCCGGGCGAGTGCCGCCAACCCGCGGAGCGCGGAGCGGCGCCAGGTGCTCGGCGCGGACACCGAGGCCTACCAGGCGACGCTGCGGATCGCCGAGCTCAACCCGGAGGCGACGACCGTCGTCCAGCGGCAGATCCACCTGCGCCAGGTGATCATCGGGTATCTGTCGATGCTGGACCATGGCAAGATCACCGAGGCGCGGGAGTCGCTGGAGACCGCGATCGCCCCCACCTACCGGCGCAACGCCGCCAAGCTGCTCGAACTGCGCAACCGCTACCAGCAGGAGTACGACCAGCGGGTGGCCGACGCCCGCCACGACTCCCGGCGGCTGCTGCTCGCCGCCGTCTTCACGTTCGTGCTGAGCCTGATCGTGATCGCGCTGTTCGTCTGGAACAGCCGCGCGCACCGCCGCCAGGTGGAGACGATGGCCACGACCGACATGCTCACCGGGCTGCCGAACCGGATCGCGTTCACCGAGCACCTGCATCGGGCGCTGGCCGTCGCCCCGCCCGACCGTACGGCGCCCGGCGTCACCGTGCTGACCGTCAACATCAACGGCTTCCGGCACGTCAACGACCAGCTCGGCCCGCACGTCGGTGACCGGCTGCTGGCCGAGGCGGGCCGGCGACTGTCCACCGTGGTGCGCGACACCGACATGGTGGCCCGCACCGGCGGCGACGAGTTCGCGATCATGCTGCGCGACCTGGACCCGGCCCGGGCCGAGGACGTGGCGGCCCGGCTGCGGGAGGCCTTCGACGAGCCGTTCCAGCTCGACGACGTCACCGTGGACCTGGAGATCAGCATCGGCGCGGCCACGGCGGCCGACGGCGACGACGTGAGCACCCTGCTCGGGAACGCCGACAGCGCCCTGCACGACGCGAAGGAACAGCACGACGGGTACCGCCGGTTCACCGGACACTCCGCACAGGACAGCACCGACCGGCTCACCCTGCTCGGCGACCTGCGGCGGGCGCTGACCGACGCGTCCCAGTTCACCCTCCACTACCAGCCCAAGATCGGCCTCGGCGGAGCCGGCGGCCTGGTCGGCGTCGAGGCGCTGGCCCGCTGGCACCACCCGGCCCGCGGCCCCGTCCCGCCCGGCCAGTTCGTGCCGGTGCTGGAGAGCACCAGCCTGATCCACCCGTTCACCGAGCGGGTCCTCACCATCGCCCTCCAGCAGGCCCGGGAATGGCTGGACGCCGGCCACCGCATCCCGGTCGCCGTCAACCTGTCCACCCGCAGCCTGCTCGACGAGTCATTCACGGACCGGCTGGCCGCCTTGCTGGCGTCCACCGGGGTGCCCGGGGAGCTGCTGTGCATCGAGATCACCGAACACACGGTCATGTCCGATCCCAGCACCACGATCGAGGCCCTGAACCGGGTGCGCGCCCTCGGGGTCAAAACCTCGATCGACGATTTCGGTACGGGCTACTCGTCGATGACGTACCTCAAGCTGCTGCCGGTCGACGAACTGAAGATCGACCGCTCGTTCGTGGCCGACATGGTCACCGATCCGAGCAGCCGTGCACTGGTCGCCTCGTCGGTCGACCTGGCCCACAACCTGGGCCTCACGGTCGTCGCGGAGGGTGTGGAGGACGCGGCCACGGCGGAGGCGCTGGCCGCCCTGAGCTGTGACACCGCCCAGGGCTACCACTTCGCCCGGCCTCAGTCGGCCGCCGACCTGACCGCCGGCCTGCCACAGCGGCAGCCGGCATGACGTCAGGGCTTGCGGGCGACCGCGCCGAACTCGTCGACCTCGCGCAGGTTCTCGCCGGCGGCGTCGGCGGCCGGGCGCCACTTCGAGCACGGCACCAGGCCGGGCTCCAGGACCTCCAGGCCCTCGATGAAGCGGCTGAGCTGGTCGGGGTGGCGCAGGTGGTACGACAGCGGGGCGTTCGCGTTCCACACCCCGATCGCCTCCTCGAACGCCGGGCCGTCGATCACGTTCGTCCCGTCGGCGGTGAGGAAGTAGCTGCCCGGCGGCAGCTCCGCGAGCAACTGCCGGACGATCGACACGGCCTGATCAAGATCGGGCACGTGACCGAGAATGTTCATGAGGATGAGACAGACCGGCTCGTCGAAGTTCAGCGTGTCCCGCGCCGCCTCGATGATCTCGGCGGGCTCGTGCAGGTTGGCGTCGACGTAGTCGGTCTTCCCCTCGGGCGTGCTGGTCAGCAGCGCCCGCGCGTGCACCAGCACCAGCGGGTCGTTGTCGACGTAGACGATCCGCGCGTCGGCGGCCGCGGCCTGCGCCACCTGGTGCGTGTTCTCCGCGGTCGGCATGCCGGTGCCGATGTCCAGGAACTGGCGGATCCCCCGCTCCTGGACCAGGAACGTGACCGCCCGCTTCAGGAACGCCCGCGAGTGCCGCGCCACCACGGTGATGTCCGGGTACAGATTCGCGAAGTCGTCACCGACCGCCCGGTCCACCGGGAAGTTGTCCTTCCCACCGAGCCAGTAGTTCCACACCCGGGCCGAGTGCGGCACGCTCGTGTCGAGCTTGGCCGCGTCACTGTCGGTCATGGCGGGAAGCATACGCCCTAATCCTTTCCGGTCCACACCGGACGGACGATGTTCCGGAACCCCGGCCGTCTCCGGTCCGAGCCGTTCCGGACCACCCCTCATCACCGGTACGAGCCGTTTCCGGATCCGCCCCGCAGCGCCCGCTTCAGGGCTCCGTGGCATGACCGCCAGCAGGACGGATGGACGTTCGGGGTGCGGCGGCTGGGTGCCCACCAGACCCTGGTGAAAACCGATTTCGTACGCCGACCCGAACCCGATCCCGCCCAGCCCCAGGGTGGATGGGCGCACACGAAGGCAGTGTCGCGGTCGCCTACGTGGCATATAGCCGTGACGGCCGCGCACGCGATGCCTTCCGTGTGCGGCCACCACGGTTTCGACCGCCCGAACGTGTGCACCCGCCCGCTTGGGAGGCCGGCGCCGAGACAGCACCCACGACGAGGCTGGACAAGCTCAGCCGCCATCCGATCAGTCCGTCTACTGGCCGCCGGCGCTGCCTCACCGGCAGCCAACCGGAAGGCTCAGGCCGGCCGCCAGGGCCGTTTCGTGCGTCTTGGGACAGCGCCGAGTGCCGGCTGGTCGCGGTCAGGTTTGGGGGCTCGGCGCGGCCAGGCGAGGAAGCGGGCGTAGAGATCGGTGGGGATGGCGCCGGTCGTAGCCAGGTGGTCCTCGACCGCGGCGTGGAACTGGGTGGCCAGGTAGAGCATCAGCACCGACGGGAACTCCCGGTACTCGTCCAGCAGCGTGACCTTCACGGGAGCGCAGGGCCACGGGGCACCACAGGCCCGGCAGTCCCAGCTCGGCCGGGCCGGAACGTGTTCGGTGGCCGGATCCGGGCGCGGGCAGGTCAGCGCTTCGGCGGCCACGGGGGTGTTCCCTTCTCCGGCACATTCGCCACGGTCGTCGCTCCACAATGGGGGCACCATCGGCTCTTGATCTTGAAGAGGCAGAGGCCGGTGGCGAACCCGACCGCAAGGAAGACCATCGCCACCGCCAGCACCACACACCTCCGGTCCGGGCCGGTGCCCTGATCCACGTGATCATTCGCTGACAAGGACACCGGAATTCGGGAAGCGGATCGAACGACCGCCGAGTCCGATGTTCCCGATGGGTGACTGGTGGGCGCAACCTTTACGCGACAGACTGTCTCAAGTAGATACGTTCGGGCCATCACGGTTACGCAGAGCAAGGAAAAAGGGTTACGCAACGGACCTGCGGGGGGTTACGCGGTGACAACGCCCGGAAGCGGATCAACGGTTCCACGCCGACAACTCGGGAGGAAGTTGAGGGAACTACGCGAAGCTCGCCAGCTGACGATGACGGAGGCGATCGCCGCTCTCGAATGGAGCAAACCCCGCCTCTGGCGTTACGAGACAGGTCAGGTGCCGATTCATCCGAACGATGTCGGCGTCATGTGTCAGCTCTACGGAGCCGACACAGCCCTCACCGAGGCGCTGAAGGAACTCGCCCGGCAATCGAAGTCTCGCGGTTGGTGGCAGGACTACGCCGACATCCCGGAGTGGTTCCAACTCTTTCTCGGCATGGAATCAGCCGCCTCCCGGATTCGCCACTTCGAGTCCGAGGTGATCCCCGGACTGGTACAGAGCCCGGCTTACGCACGAGCGATCATCGTTGCCGCAGCGTTGGCCGGCGAGCCGAGTCCTGAGGTGGTGGACCTACGTGCCGCGGTTCGGCAGAAGCGGCAACAGATCCTCACCCGGCGCGAACCCAAGGCAGCCCATTTGGAGATCATCCTCAGCGAGGCGGCTCTCCTCAGAGGCTTCAGCTCGCAAGTGATGGTCGATCAGTTGAGCAATCTGCTCGCCCTCGGTGAGCGCCCGAACCTCAGCATCCGAGTCATGCCACTGGCTGCGGGGCTACACAAGGGCTTCCACGGCCCGTTTGTGATCCTGGAATTCCCAAGGGAGACCTCGGCTCGCGATCCGGAGCCGACAACGATCTATCAGGAACACCCGACGGGCAGCCTCTACCTGGACAAGCCCAGCGAGGTCGGCATGTATGAATCCATCTGGAACGACCTCGACAAGAGGGCTGCCGATCAAATCGATTCACGAAAGCTGATCGGCGATATCAAGGAAAGGTGGTCGCGTGAGTGACCTGAGCGGTGCTGTCTGGCGCAAGAGCAGCAGGAGCGGCTCAGAGGGAAACTGCGTCGAGGTCGCGGACAACCTAGTCGGCGTCGTGGGGGTTCGGGACAGCAAGGACCGGGACGGCGGGATGCTCGTGTTTTCGCAGGTGGCCTGGTCCGCGTTCCTCGACGACGTGAAGGCCGGCCGCCTCACGAACTGACAGCGGGCGGACATTCAGGTGCACCGGGCGTCGGCCGATACCTGACGGCACCTGAAACATCCGCTTCGCGACCCCATTGGGATTCTGCCGTATGTCTGTTCTGACCCGCCCCGCCGTCCTTCTCGCCAGCGCCGCCGTGGCCGCGAGCCTGCTCGTCGCGCCCGGCGCCGCCTACGCGGCCGACACCACCACCGAACTCACCGCGGCCGAGATGAAAACGGCTCTGGAGCAGGTGTCGGCGGCGAGCGACTCGGCCGCCGCTGTCGGCTGGAAGGGTGCCGCGGAATACAGCTTCGCGCTGTCCGGCGACGTCGTGAAGGGCACCGAGACGATCACCGCGGACCGTGCGCACGGGCGGCTCTCCGATGTTGTCTCGCTCAGCGGGTACGGCACGACGACGGTGTTCATGGCCGAGGGCGCCGGCGTCTACCAGTCGATCGCCGACACCCAGTCGAAGGCAGCGCTCAAGATGATGGGCCGCGCCTCGGTGACGTACGCCTTCGCCGCCGACAAGACGATCGACCTGGACGACAACACACCCGGCGTGGGCGACCTGAGCAGTGACAACTCCGTCCCGGGCACGAAGACGGTCCACGACGACGGTTCGGCCGACTACGCGTTCAGCGCCGAGGACGGCGTGGTCTTCGCGCTGCACGTAAACGTCGATTCCGTGCTGACCGGGACGGACGTCACGGTGACCGAGGACGGCAGCACCATCGCGGTGTCGCTGGACTACTCGTACGGACCGCAGTCGGTGACCCTCCCGACGGCCGGCCAGACGATCGACTACAAGACGTTGGCCACCGGAGTCGCGTACCTCGACATGCCGGCCACCGTGCAGCAAGCCGCCAAGCTCGGCGCCGCCGACACCCGCAAGGCAGCCAAGGGCCGCAAGGTGAAGGTCTCCACCTTGCGCAAGGTGGTTCGCACCGACGTGTCGACGGTCAACAGCAAGACCGGCGTCAACATGGTCAAGGTGAAGAACGTGACGAGTGGCGTCAACGTGTACGCCGTCAACCCGTGGACGAAGAAGACCGTCAAGTACTCGGTCAAGGCGTCCGGCAAGAAGGTCGTCGTCAAGAAGCTCTAACCCATGTCGATCTCGTAGGCGCTGTCGCTGACCTCCGGGTCGGGGTGGGCCCGGAGCGCGAGCAGCAGATCGCGCCACGGCCACCCCCACCCGAAGGTCGCGCCGATCCGGGCCAGCGACAGCGCGATGAGACCACCCGGCAGGTCGCCGCGGGCGGTGAGGCCGCGGATCAGCGGCGCCAGGACCTCCGCGTCGATCAGCTCGGGCAGCTGGCGCACCCGTGCGCCCACCCGCTGGGCGACATCCACTGTGACCACCGGACGGCCCGCGCACCGGTCGGCGATCTCGTCCAGGTTGTCGAGGCGCCCCAACTCCACCAGCGAGGCCAGGGCGAGCCGCAGATAGCCGGGCCGCCCGGCGAGCCGCCGGATCTCCGGGATCAACTCGGCACGGCCCACACCCGAACCGCGCCGGGCAGCGGCCCGCACGATCAGCTCGATCCGCCGCCGGGCCGGCCGATCCGCCCGCGACGGGACGACCCCGCTTCCAGCGGCGTCCCGCACAACAGGACGACCAGGCACACCACCAGCGACGTCCCCCGCACCGAGGCGACCAAGCACACCACCAGCGACGTCCGGAGCGCGGAGGCGCCCGAGCCCACCATCAGCGACGTCCGGAGCACGGAGGCGCCCGAGCCCACCATCAGCGACGTCCGGAGCACGGAGGCGCCCGAGCCCACCATCAGCGACGTCCGGAGCACGGAGGCGCCCGAGCCCACCATCAGCGACGTCCGGAGCACGGAGGCGAGCAAGGCCGCCTTCGGCGGTGTCCAGCGCGGCGAGGCGGTCGAGTGCGGTGTCGAGCCAGCCGGTGCCGGCGTGGGCCATCAGCCGGGCGGCCTCGTCGCCGTCGAGGACCTCGTCGAGGTCGGTGATCCGGTCGACCAGCATCCCGGTGAGATCGCCGGACCAGGGCGCCCAGCGGGGCAGCTCCCGGTAGGCGGCGCGCCGGATCTCCCGGTCCGGGACGTGGCACGCCGCGACGACCAGAGCCGCATAGCGGGGCCGGTGCTCCACCGGCACCCGGGCCGGGACGGCGCCGAGCACGGCCTCGTACTCCTCCCGGCTGCCGCCGGCCGCCGCGTCGAGGATCGTCCAGCTCTCCTCGACGTCGAGATTCTGGCGTGCGGTGGACACGATCGCGGCGCGTACGTCCCGGTGCTGGCCGTCCAGCCGGTACGCCTCCAGCAGCGTCCCCATCGCCCCCGGCGGCCCGTACCGGCCGAGCAGCCGGACCGCCTCCTTGCGGCTGGTGACCTTGGCCGGACCGGTCAGCACCGTGTTCAGCAGCCCGGGCAGCCGGGACGGCGGGATGTGCCCGACCGCCCGCGCCGCCGCGTACAGGGCGACCCGGGCCCGCTCCCCGCCGGCGTGGGCGAGCAGGTCGGGCAGCGCCAGGTCGGGCCGGTCGGTCCAGATCAGCGCACCGAGGGCCGCCTCCGCCAGCACCACGTCGGGCGAGTCGAGATGACGCCGGACCAGTTCCCGGCCCGCCTCCGGCACCCGCGCGGCGGCCCGCAGTGCCTCCGCCCGTTCCCGGGACGGCACGCCGGCGGCGTCCACGACCCGTTCCATCAGGTCCACGAACCGGCGCTGCTGACGGGGCAGCCAGCGTTCCGGGTGGGGCACGCCGGCCGGCACCCGGTGGGGCTCCATCGCGTCGAGCACCGTGTCCAGCAGGTCGGTCCGGTTGGCGCAGACGGTCTGCCAGACGATCGGGAGCCGCGCCGTCTCCGGGTCGACGGCGAGCACCTCGGCCACCCGTTCGCCCCGGGTACGGCGGTCGTCCAGCCAGTATCCGACCGCCTCACGGGTGTCGGCGATGGCCGTACGCAGCATGTCTTGAAGGTCTTGAAGGTGGTGTGCCCGGTCGCCGAGCGCGGCGGTGAGCGCGAACAGCGGCCGGTGCGAACCGCGCGCCGAGGCCGCCGCCACGAAGGGCCGCAGCCGCGCGAACACCATCACCTCCTGACCGCGGCGCAGCAGATCGAGGCGGTGCAGCGACGGCACCGACCAGACGGTGGAGGTCCGTTCGATGGTCGCGACCGCCCATTCCACCAGTTCCGGCTCGTCGAAATGGTGGTGCAGGACCCCGATCGCCAGCCGGCCGAGCGCGCCGATGCCGGCGGGTGAGGCGTCCCGGGCCTCGATCGCGTCGGTGGTGATCTTGGAGAGGTCGTCCACCGCGGCCGGGGTGAGCAGGCGGGCCGCGCCGACCAAGGCGGTGAGCGCGGCGGTCCGGACCGGGTCGTGTTCGTTGCGCAGCCACCGCAGCCGGGCGGTCACCTCGGCCACCGTCCGCGGGTCGCGGGTGCGCAGGGCGGCGGCGACCAGCAGCGCGTATCCGCGGGCCCGCACGCCCGCGTCGCCGGCTCGGATCGCGCTCTCCAAGGCGGCCGAGGCGGCCGGGAAGTCCAGGAAGGAACTCCAGGTCAGCGCCTGCGCCTCGTCGTCGCGGATCACCGGCAGGGCCAGGATCCGCCGCGCCTCACGGATCCGGATCGCGGCGGGCAGGACCTCCATCTCACGAACCACCGGAACGCGCTTTCCGGTGTCCACATCGGCCAGCGCGGCGTCGTACACCGCACCTCGACGGGCCGGCGGCAGCGCGGCGAGCAGGTCCGGCAGCGAACGGTCCCGGATCAGCCGGGCGAACGGTGCCAACCGCTCGTCCGGCAGGACGGCGAGACGCCGCAGCAGCGACGGCCTCAGCGGCGTGCGGAGCAGCCAGGCCCGGCGGCCGGGCGCGCTGAGCAGCGCGGTCACCCTTTCCGGGTCGATCAGAGCCAATCGGGCGTACGCGTGACGCGCGCTCGGCAGTGAATCCTCCGGCCCGTACCGTTCCAGCAGGTCGAGGGCGACTTCCGGGTCGCCGTCGAGGATCGGCTGGGCGGCCTCGTACCAGATCCAGGTGCGCCGGGCCGGTTCGGCGGCGGCCAGCCGTTCCCGGAACCGCTCGTGGACCGGGGTGGGGTGCCGGCGGGCCAGTGCGGCCATGTTGACCAGGTGTTCCAGGGTGGGCAGCAGTTCCCGTACCGTGTCCGCGCCGCACGCGGGCAGCACCGCGGCGGCCTCCCGCGGCCCGTGGTAGGTCAGCACGTCGCGGATCAGCCGGTCGGCGAGATCGGGCCGGCGCAGCCGCCGCACCCTGCGGTAGAGCCGTCGCCGGTCGACCGCCGTCAGATCCGCGATCCGCCCGGCGAGCGTCCCGGTGCGCAGCGCGGCGTCCAGGGCGACGGCCCGCAGCGTGGGCACCGGATCGCCGGCGAACTCGTCGATCGCCGCCAGGTCCCGGCTGGACATCGCGGCGATCAGCGCGAGATGCCGCTCGTACTGCCCACCCGCCCGTAGATCAGCGCAGACCGCCGCCCGCTCCGGCGCGGTCTTGGCCCACGCGGCGACGTGATGCAGCCGCTTGCGGTAGGGCAGCGGTTCAAGGACGGCGAGCAGTTCCCGGGTCGCCTCGATCATGAGGAGCATTCTGCTCCCCACCGCCCCTGCGTGCTGTCTCGGCTCTGCCGAAAGCGGCGGCGGGGCGATGGGGGGAGGCCGGGCCGCGGACGGTGCGGTCCGGCCTCCCGGGGAGTGGTTCAGGCGGTGACGCGCTCGCGGATGGCCTGGCCCACCTCGGTGCGCAGGGCCGCGAATTCCGGTGAGCCGCGGAGCTCGTCGGCGGTGACCCCGGTACGCGGGAGCCCGATCCGCAGGTCGAGGGCGATCTGCCCGGGCCGGGGTGTGAGCACCACGACCCGGCTGCCGAGGAAGACCGCCTCGTCGACGCTGTGGGTGACGAAGACGCTGGTCCGGCCGGTCTCGGTGCTGACCCGGCGCAGGTCGTCCTGGAGTTTCTCGCGGGTGAGTGCGTCCAGCGCGGCGAACGGCTCGTCGAGCAGCAGCAGGGGGTTGTCGACGGCCAGGGCGCGGGCGATCGCCACCCGCTGCTGCTGGCCGCCGGAGATCTGCCAGGTGCGGCGGCCGGCCACGTCGTGCAGGCCGACCCGGGCGAGGAGCTCGTCGACCCGGTCGGGGCCGGCGGGCAGGCCGGCGTATTTGAGGGCCAGCGCCACGTTCCCGCCGACGGTCTTCCACGGGAACAGCCGGGGCTGCTGGAAGACCAGGCCGGCGCCGCGCCCGGGGACGGGCGCCCGGCCGGCGGTGCGGACGGTGCCGGCGGTGGGCTGTTCGAAGCCGGCGATCAGGCGCAGCAGGGTGGATTTGCCGCACCCGGACGCCCCGACGAGGACGAGGAACTCCCCCGCCGGGACGGTCAGGTCGACCGGCCCGACGGCGGTGACGTCCCCGTAGGCATGGGAGACGCCGTCCAGGACGATCGCGTCAGCCGAGGACACCGGGCAGTCCCTTGACGTAGAGCGCCTTCTGTACGTCGGCGAGCGCCGGCACGGCGTCGATCTTCTGCTGGGACTTGAGGAACTCGGCGGCGCTGACCAGGTTGTCGGCGAGCTTGCCGGGGTTGCCCTCGGTGCCCAGCCATTCCGGCGACGACAGTTCGGCCGGCTTGAGGAAGACGCCCTGCGACAGCTGGGCCTTGGCCTCGTCGGCGGACAGGTTGAGTTCGGCGCCGACCGCCTTGGCCGCGGCGTCCGGGTCGGTGGTGATGAGGTCGAGTGCCTGCGCCTCGACCTTGCGCCACGCGTCGACGGCTTCCGGGTGGGCGGTGGCGAAGGCGGCGGAGACGACGCCGAGGTCGAGGGTGGGTTTGCCGCCGGCGGCCAGTTCCCGGCTGGTGATCAGGACCTTGCCGGTCTTCTTGAGTTCGTCGAGCGACGGCAGCCAGCTGTAGGCGGCGTCCAGGTCACCGCGGGTCCAGGCGGCCAGGATGTCCTGCGGCTCCAGGTCCACGACGGTCAGTTCGGACTCCTTGACGCCGGCGGAGTCGAGCGCGGCGAGCAGGCTGTAGTGGGCGGTCGACGCGAACGGGGTGGCGACCTTCTTGCCGCGCAGCGACGCGATGTCGGTGACGCCGCTGCCGTTGCGCGCGACCAGCGCCTCGTTGTCGCCGGCCACGTCGAGGACGAAGGCGACCTGGTACGGGATGTTCAAGGGCGCGGACAGCCCGCGGGCCACCGGGCTGGAGCCGATCGCCGCGATGTCGACGCTCTTGGCGACGAAGGCGGTGTTGATGCTGGCGCCGGAGTCGAACTTGGTCCAGGTGATCTTGTAGTCGGGCAGTGCCTTCTCCAGCAGTCCCTGGTTCTTGACGATCAGGTCGCCGGACGGGAACGCCTGGTAGGCGAGGCGGATGGTCTTCTGTTCCGGGTCGGCGCCACCGCTGGCGGCGCCGTCGCCGCAGGCGGCGAGGAACAGGACGGACACGAGGGCGAGGAGTTTCTTCACGGGGGGTTTCCTTTATCGGTCAGGCGCGTCCGCGCCAGGGGATGAGCTTGTTCTCAGCGGTGAGCAGCACGGAGTCGATGAGCAGGCCGGAGAGGCCGATGGCGAAGAGGCCGAGGACGACCACGTCGGTCTGGGAGTAGCGCTGGGCGTCGCGGATCATGCCGCCGATGCCGGGTACGCCGTTGATCGTCTCGGCGGCGACGACCGACGAGTAGGCGACGCCGACGGCGAGCCGGATGCCGGTGAAGATTTCCGGCAGGGCGTGGGGCAGCACCACGTCGCGGGTGGTCTGCCAGCGGCCGGCGCCGAGCGCGCGGGCCGCCTCGACGAGCCCGGTGGGCGCGCCGTGCACGGCGGCGGCGGTGGCCACGGCGACCGGGGGCAGCGCGGCGATCGACAGCAGCCACAGCTTCGGGGTCTCGTCGATGCCGAACCAGATGATGAACAGGCTGAAGTAGGCGAGCGGCGGCAGCGCCCGGATGAACGTGACGACCGGTTCGGTGACCACGCGCAGCCAGCCGATGGTGCCCATCAGCACGCCGAGGATCAGTCCGCCGATGATGCCGATGGCCGACCCGATGACGATGCGGCGGAGGCTGACGCCGAGGTGCTCGACGAGCAGGTGGCCGCTGTATCCGCGTACCCCGTCGTGGGTGGTCGAGGTGGTGATGAGCTGGTCCCAGACCGCGGAGGGTGGGGGGATGAACGTGGGGTTGCGCATGATCCGCGCGGTGGCCTCCCACAGCAGGTAGAGCGCGAGCAGCGCGAGGAACCGCAGCGCGAGGCGGCGGCGGAGGCCGCCGCCGGGCGCGAGCGCCGCGGTGGGCGCTGTCGGTGGCGCGGGTGCGACGAGGGTGGTCACGGTTTCTCCTGGCCGGGGTACGCGGGAATGCCGACTATTCCTATCGCGTAGATGGAGTTTGAGGCAATAGCCGCAACAATGTGTTTAAACATATATACCCAGTAGGCATTGTGGGTTACCTGAGCGGCTGCCTAGCGTTCTCGCATGACCCTGCTGATCCCGCAGCGGCCGAAGGAGGCCGCCGGCGAACTCGTCGTCGTGCCGGCCCGCCATCCGTGGAGGTGGGCCGGCGCCGCCCTGGTGCTGGTGCTGCTCGCCCAGTTCGTCCACGGTCTGGCCACCAACCCGGGCTGGGACTGGCCGGCCTTCTTCGGGTACTTCCTGGAGGAGTCGATCGTCGAGGCGCTGCTGCTGACCGTCGAGCTGACCCTCGCCGGCGCGGTCCTCGGCTTCCTCGGCGGCATCCCGCTCGCCGCGATGCGCCTGTCCCCCAACCCGGTGCTGTCCGCGGTGAGCTGGACCTTCATCTGGGTGTTCCGGTCGGTGCCGCTGCTGGTGCAGCTGCTGTTCTGGGCGAACCTCGGCTACCTGTACGAGACGTTGCAGGTCGGCGTGCCGTTCGGGCCGGGGTGGTCGTTCCCGACGGTCAACCTGATCAGCTCGTTCGGCGCCGCGCTGCTGGGCCTGGCGCTGCACGAGGCGGCCTACGCCGGTGAGGTGATCCGGGCCGGGCTGCTCTCGGTGGACCAGGGTCAGCACGAGGCGGCGGCCGCGCTGGGCATCCCGAAGTGGCGGCAGTTCTACCGGATCGTGCTGCCGCAGGCCATGCGCGCCATCCTGCCGAACGCCGCGAACCTGCTGATCAGCCTGCTCAAGAGCACGTCCATGGTGTACATCCTGGCGATCGGCGAACTCTTCTACCAGGTCCAGGTGATCTACGGGCGCAACGGCCGGGTGGTGCCGCTGCTGATGGTCGCCACCGTCTGGTACGTGATCCTCACCGCGCTGCTGTCGATCCTCCAGTACTACACCGAACGGCACTTCGCCCGCGGCGCGGTCCGCGTCCTGCCGCCCACCCCGTTCCAGCGACTCAAGGCGGCTCTGCGGAGATGATCGAGCTCACCGGTGTGCACAAGTCCTTCGGCGCCGTCGAGGTGCTGCGCGGCATCGACCTCACGGCGCGGGCCGGCACGGTGACCGTGGTCCTGGGCCCGTCCGGCTCCGGCAAGTCGACCCTGCTGCGCTGCATCAACCACCTGGAGAAGGTGGACCGCGGCACGGTCCGGGTGGACGGTGAGCTGATCGGCTACCGCCAGGCCGGCGACCGTCTGCACGAGCTCAGCGAACGGCAGATCCTCAGGCAGCGGGCCGGGATCGGCTTCGTCTTCCAGAACTTCAACCTCTTCCCGCACCTGACCGCCCTGCAGAACGTCGCCGAGGCGCAGATCTCGGCACTCGGCAGGCACAAGGGCGTCGCCAATGATCGCGCGCACGAGCTGCTGGGCCTGGTGGGGCTCGGCGACCGGGCCGGCGCCTACCCGCGGCAGCTCTCCGGCGGGCAGCAGCAGCGGGTCGCCATCGCCCGGGCGCTGGCCCTGGACCCGAAGCTGATCCTCTTCGACGAGCCGACCTCGGCGCTGGATCCGGAACTCGTCGGCGAGGTCCTCGACGTGCTGCACGAGCTGGCCCGGGCCGGCACCACGATGATCGTGGTGACGCACGAGATCGGGTTCGCCCGGGAGGCCGCCGACACGGTCGTCTTCATGGACGAGGGCCGGATCGTCGAGCAGGGGCCGCCGCACGAGGTGCTGGACAACCCCCGTCACGAACGGACTCGAGCCTTCCTCTCCAAAGTCCTCGTCTGATCGCATTTCAATAATCGGGAGCTTTTATGCGTACAAAATGGATTTTGATGTCCGCGGTCGTGGCCTTGAGCCTGACCGCCTGCGCCGCGCCCGAGGAAAAGCCGGTGGCCGCGGCAGCGGCGGCCGCGCCCACGCTGAACACCGGGCCGGAGCAGAACCGGATCGTCCCGGCCAGGGACGAGGCGGCCGCCGCGCTGCTGCCCCCGGACGTGAAGGCGTCCGGCAAGCTGGTGATCGGCGTCGGCGCGGCGGGATCGGGCTTCCCACCGCTCGCCTTCGCGGCCACCGACAACAAGACGCTGATCGGCAACGAGCCGGACATCGCGGTGGCCATCGCCGGCACGCTGGGCCTGGAGCCGGTGCTGGAGAACACCTCGTGGGAGAACCTGTTCATCGGCCTGGACAGCGGGAAGTACCAGCTCGGCGCGTCGAACATCACCGTCACCGAGGAGCGCAAGCTCAAGTACGACTTCGTCACCTACCGGCTGGACAACCTGGCCTGGCTCGCGAAGAAGGGCTCCGGGCTGAACATCACGAAGCCGGCCGACATCGCCGGCAAGAGGGTGTCGGTCAGCTCCGGCACCAACCAGGAGAAGATCCTGGTGGAGTGGGCCGAGGAGGTGAAGAAGGCCGGGCTGGCGCCGGTCGACATCAAGTACTTCCAGACCAACCAGGCCGTCTACCTGGCCCTCGGCTCCGGCCAGATCGACGTGCACCTCGGCCCCAACCCGTCGGCCGCCTACCACGTGGCGACCACCGGGCAGACCGAGATCGTCGGCACCTACTCGGGCGCCGGCAAGGACCTCCAGGGGCTGATCGCGCTCACCACCAAGAGGGACAACGGGCTGATCAAGGCGTACGCGGCGGCGCTCGACAAGCTCATCGCCTCCGGTGACTACGCGCGCATCCTGGACCGCTGGAACCTCAAGAACGAGGCGGTGCAGAAGGCCGAGGTCAACCCGCCTGGCCTGCCGATCGAGGGCAAGTGACGCACCCGCTCGACGACCCCGCCTGGAACTCGCTGCACGGCGCGCACGAACGGTTCGCGGTGGTGCACGGGCGGGCCGCCCGGTACGACCACGAGGTGGCCCCGTTCCATGCCCTTGCCGACCCGGCCGACCCGAAGGCGTGGAACGACCTGGCGGAACTGGTCCCGCTCGGCGAGGCGGTCGTGATCCCCGGGGCGGGCGGGGCGGCCCGTCCCGGCTGGGAGGCGGACACCAGGATCGGCGGCGTCCAACTGGTCGCCACGACGCTGCGGTCCGAGCCGGCGCCCGGGGCGGTGCCGCTCGGCGCCGCCGACGTCCCGGAGATGCTGGACCTGGTCGAGCGCACCCAGCCGGGCCCGTTCCGGAAGCGGACCGTGGAACTCGGCACCTACCTGGGGCTGCGCTCTCCGGACGGGCGGCTGATCGCGATGGCCGGCGAGCGCCTGCACCCGCGGGGGTGGACCGAGATCAGCGCGGTCTGCACCGATCCGGGGTTCCGCAAGCGGGGGCTGGCCACCCGGCTGGTGCGGGCGGTCGCGGCGGGGATCCGGGAGCGTGGCGAGATCCCGTTCCTGCACACGTCGGCGCGCAACGAGACCGCCATCCGGCTCTACCAGGAGATCGGCTTCGAACTGCGCAAGACCACCGATTTCACGCAGTACCGTCGAACCCGCTGACCCGGCTATCATGCCGCTCCGTGCGACTATTGAAGATCCTCTTCGCGATCGTGATCGCCGTCACCGCGCTCGCCGGGTGCGGGCTGTTCGAGGAGAGCGACAAGGAGAAGTTCGAGCGGATCCTCGACGAGTCGGCGTCGTTCAGCGTCTTCCTCGATGACGACGTGACCGAGCAGCAGAGGGCGGACATCCGGGCCCGGCTGGAGAAGGAGCCCGGCGTCACCGAGGTCACCTTCGAGACCAAGGCCGCGGCGTACGAGAAGTTCAAGGAGATCTGGGCCGACGACCCGGAGTTCGTCGATCAGGTCAACGAGGACTCCATGCCGGAGTCGTTCCGGTTGACGACGGAGAACGCCGCCACCAGCCGTGAGATCCGTGACGGCTCGGCCGCCGACGAACTGGAGGCGATGCCGGGCGTCCGGGAGGTCATCTTCCCCTGCACCACCATCGAGGAGTGCCGCCAGAGCGTGGTCGACCAGAACTCGGGCCGGACAAGCTGATCAGGAAGCTCCGGGAAGCCGGACGGTGACCCGGAGCCCGCCGGCCGGGCCCGGGGCGAGTTCCAGGGTGCCGTCGTGGGCGCGCACGATGCTGTGCACGATGGCCAGGCCGAGCCCGACACCGGCGTGTTCGTCGGTGCGGGCCCGTTCCGAGGCGCGCTGGAAGGGTTCGGTGAGCGTCGGTACCAGGTCCGGCGGGAGCGGGCGGCCGGTGTTCTCGACGCGCAGCAGGCCGGCCCCGGTGTGGATGGAGACGGTGCCGCCGGCCGGCAGGTTGTGCACGATGGCGTTCTGCACGAGGTTCGTCACCATTCTGGCCAGCAGCTCCGGGGAGCCGCTGACCCTGGCCGGCCCGCCGGTGACCTCCACCGTGATGCCGCGCTGTTCGGCGAGCGGCAGGAGCGTCTCGGCGGCCTCTTCGGCGAGCAGCGACAGGTCGACGTCCGTACGCGCGAAGCGGTCACCGTGGCTGAGCAGCAGCAGCGCCTCGGTGAGGTCGATCGCCCGTTTGTTGACCGCATGGAGGCGCTCGATCAACTCGTCGCCGGCCCGGTTCGGGTCCCTCCGGGCGACGTCGAGCAGGGTCCGTGAGACGGCGAGCGGGGTACGCAGCTCGTGTGACGCGTTCGCGGCGAATCGGCGCTGCTCGTCGACGTGCGCCTCCAACTGTTCGAGCATCGCGTCGAACGCGTCGGACAGTTCCCGGAACTCGTCGTGGCGGCCGGTCATCCGGATCCGGTGGGACAGTGATCCGGTTCCGGCCAGCCGGGCCGCGCCGGTGATCCGGTGCAGCGGCGCGAGCATCCGGCCGGCCAGGATCCAGCCGCCGGCCAGCCCGAACAGCAGCAGGAACCCCATCACCGCGGCCGCCCGCGGCACGAACACCCGCAGCAGGTTGCTCCGGACCGGGAAGACGCCGGTGGGCGGCGTCTCGGCGCTGACGACGAGCGCCCGGTCGGGGACGTAGCGCAGCAGGAACAGCCACACCGCGCCGAGCAGCAGGGTGCCCGCCAGCATGAGGAACGCGGCGTAGCTGAGGGTGAGCTTCATGCGGGCGCTGAGCCCGGGGCGCCTACGCATCCCCGATCCGGTAGCCGACGCCCGGCACGGTGGCGATGAGCCACGGTTCGCCGAGCCGTTTGCGCAGCGCCGACACGGTGATGCGGACCGCGTTGGTGAGCGGGTTGGTGTTCTCGTCCCAGGCGCGTTCCAGCAGGTCCTCGGCGCTGACGATGCCACCCTCGGCGGCGACCAGCACCTCCAGGACGGCGAACTGCTTGCGGGTGAGCGCCACGTAGCGGCCGTCGCGGAAGACCTCCCGGCGGAACGGGTCGAGCCGCAGGCCGGCGATCTGGAGGACCGGGGGCCGGGCGTGCCCGCGGCGGCGGTCCAGCGCCCGCAGCCGCAGCACCAGCTCGCGCAGCTCGAACGGTTTGGTCAGGTAGTCGTCGGCGCCCAGCTCGAACCCGGAGGCCTTGTCGTCGATACGGTCGGCGGCGGTCAGCATGAGGATCGGCAGGCCGCTGCCGGAGGCGACGATCCGCCGGGCCACCTCGTCGCCGGACGGGCCGGGGATGTCCCGGTCGAGGACCGCCAGGTCGTACGAGTTGACGCTGAGCAGCTCCAGGGCGGTGTCACCGTCCCCGGCGATGTCGGCGGCGATCGCCTCCAGCCGCAGGCCGTCCCGGACCGCCTCGGCCAGGTACGGCTCGTCCTCCACGATCAAGACACGCATACTTCGACCCTAGACTCGGCGACCGCCCACCAACGGCGGGACACCAGTCCCGCCAGCACCGCGCCGGCCGCGTTGACCAGCACGTCGTCGACCGACGACACCCGGTCCAGGCGCAGGACGTACTGCAGGATCTCGACGACGATCGAGCAGCCGGCGCCGAGCGCCAGGATCCGCGGCACGGTCGCCAGCGCCGCGAACCGCATCGGGGCGAAGAACCCCAGCGCCGCGAAGATCAGCAGGTTGCCGCCGATCCCGAGCGGCCCCATCGTGACCAGGTCCCGCAGCGGGACGAGGCTGACCCGCCCCTCGACGGCACCGGCGCCGGCCCCCGGCATCAGGGTCAGCCACACCATCGGCACCGTCCCGTAGACCATGCCCACCTCGGCGAGCGACCGGCGCCAACCCCGGGAGCGGGCCAGAGCCCACGCCACGGCCAGGGCCAACGGCAGCCCCACCAGCGTCATCAGCACGACGCCGTTCTCGGTGTCGTAGCAACCGTGCCAGTGTCCGGTCAGGCAGCGCGGAGCGGACATCAACAGCGGCCGGCGGATGACGTAGAGGACGTAGAGGACGCCCAGCAGCGCCGGCACGAGGAGCACGATCCTTCGGTTCATGCGGGCCATTCAAGCCGTAGCGCCGTTGCGGTGGCGTATGCGGTTCTCGATACGCCCGCGATACACGTCAGCCGGCCTCACGGACCTCGGAGTCGTGACGCACCACGCTGCTGCGCGGGCCCTTGCGGGCGCGCGGCACACGGGCGCTCGGCCGTACGTCGGACTGCGGGAAGACGAACCGTTTGAACGCCCACAACCGGAAGCACATCGCGATCAGCGTGCCGATCACGATGCCGGAGACGAAGTCGGCGACCTCCTGGACCGGGCGGCTGACCTCCGGCACGTGCAGCATCAGCACGTACCGGGAGACGGCCAGCGGCAGCGAGTTGAGGGCGATGCCGATGGCGCTGACCGAGAAGAACAGCGCCGCCTCGTGGTGGCGTTCCCGGCCGCCCCGCGTGCGGAAGGACCATTCGCGGTTGAGCACATAGGACAGGACGGTGGCGATGATCGTCGCGACCGCCAGCGCGGTGACCGGCTTGTCGTGCAGCACGGTCAGCTTCAGCGCGTAATTGATGACGGTCGTCGTGACGAAGCAGATGCCCCCGACCAACAGGAACTTCACCGCTTCATGGTGTCTGCGCACCAGGGTGGTCAACCACATTTCGGCGACCCTAGTGCACGGGCGCCACCGGATGCAGGACTGCCACGTCCGACTCGGTGAGACTACCGAGCGCGATCGTCCCGTCGCGTTCGGCCACCGAGGTCACGAAACCGTAGGACCCGTCGGCGATCCGCAGATCGTGGACGCGACGGCCGTCGAGGTCAAAGGCCATGACCCAGGCGATCGGTACGGCCTTGGGCCGCACCGCCTCGGGCAGGTTCCACACCAGCAGCCGCAGGAGGCCCGGCAGTGGCAGCAGCCGGTCCAGCAGCGCGTTGCGGGGCGCCGCGATCCCGATCCAGAGCAGTCCGTCGCTGCCGAGGAACATGTTGTCCGGGAACCCGGCCAGGTTCTCCACCAGGATCTCCGACTCCCCGGCGCGCGGCCCGGCCAGCCAGTGCCGCCGCACCCGGTAGCCGGTCGTCTCGGCGACCAGCAGATGCGACTCGTCGGGCGCGAGCACCAGCCCGTTGGCGAATTTCAGCCCGCTGACGAGGGTGGTGACGGTCCCGTCCGGGTCGCGCCGCAGCAGCCGCCCGGTGCAGGAGTGCTCGAACAGGTCACCGAGATGGTCGTCGAGGTTCCACCGGCTGGTCGACGAGGTGAAGTAGATCGTCCCGTCGGTGCTCTCCACCACGTTGCTGGCGAAGGTGAGCGGCGCACCGTCGACCGTGTCCACCAGCACCGTCACCGACCCGTCCGCGCCCACCTCGAGCAGCCCGAGGTCGTGGTCACAGACCAGGACCGTGCCGTCGGCGCGCGCGTGCAGCCCGAGCGGCCGCCCACCGGTGTCGGCCAGCACCGTGCTCTCCCCGGTGACCGGGTCGAGCCGCACGATCCGCCCGTCGCCGGTCCCGCAGACCACCCGGCCGTCGGCGTCGAACACCACGTCCTCGGGGCCGCTGCCGCCGGTGGCCAGCCGCCGGGCGACGCGCAGCTGTCCGGTGGGTCCCGGGTCGTCGAGCGCGGGCGGCGTCCAGCGGAGCGGGCTGATGTTGCGGCGAGCCATCGGTCCTCCTGATGATCAGGCCCGCATCCTCGCAGGTCCCGCCGGTACCGGCCAGCCCTCGATGTGATCTCATCCAGCGGTGACCTCCGACGCGCCCGGCTGGGATGCCATCGACGCCCGCCTCGAGACGTTCTACCCCGGCGTCGAGCCGCAGCACTTCGGCACGCTGATCAAGTTCGCGCTGGGCGGCCCGGACCCGCTCGACGGTGTCAGCTTCTACCCGCGGGAGGACCACTGGCACCTGGTCAGCTACGGCATGAGCGACCTGTACGCCCGCGACGACGACGCCGAACCGACCGAGGATTCCGGCTGGGGTTTCGAGTTCACCTTCCGGGTGGCCCGCGCCGCCGGGGAGACCGAGCCGCCGATGTGGGCGGCGAACCTGCTGCAGAACCTGGCCCGGTACGTGTTCTCCAGCGGCAACTGGTTCGAGCCCGGCCACCACATGAACGCCAACGGCCCGCTCCGGCAGGACTACGAGACCGACCTGACCGCTCTGGCCTTCGCCGAGGACCCGGAACTGGGCGCCATCGACACCCCCCACGGCCGCCTCCAGTTCGTCCAGGTCGTCGGCCTGACCACCGGCGAGTACGAGGCGGTCCTGCACTGGAACAGCCAGGGCCTGCTGGATCTGCTGGGCGAACGGCTGCCGCTGCTGGTCACCGACCTGGACCGGCCGTCGGTCACCGGCGACCCGGAGGCGCGGGCCACGATCGAGGCCGGCCGGCAGCGCGACGGCTCGTCGACCGGCGTGCTGATGGTCGCCGGTTGCGGCTGGTCGGACGAGGACGACCGGATCCGGCTGCGGTTCCAGGAGATCACCACGCCGATGCTGGCGCGGGCCATCCCGTCCCGCCTGCCGCACGGCCGCCCGATGCTGCTGGAGGGCGACGGCGGCCAGCGGATCTTCCTGAACCCGGCCGATGTGTTCGCCGTGCGCCGGCCGGGCGACGGCGTCCTCGAACTGGATCTCCCGCCCGAGGCCGCCGCCGCTCTGCCGGCCGCGCTGACGCCCGGCAGCCGCCCGCTGCCCGGCGCCACCGGCGTGATCATCGAGGTCTAGGCCGACCACTCCTTGGCGAGCAGCTCGTAGGAGCGGACCCGGTCGGCGTGGTCGTGGGCGATCGTGGTGACCAGCAGCTCGTCGGCGCCGGTCACCCGCCGCAGGGTCTCCAGCCGTTCGGCGACCGTCTGGGGCGAGCCGACGAACTGGGTGGTCACCCGGTCGGCGACCAGCGCCCGGTCCTGGTCGGTCCACTCGAAGAGGGAAGCTTCCTCGATGCTCGGGAACGGGACGGCGCCGAGGCCCGTCCGGATGCTGTGCACCCAGACCGCGAAGGGCCGCGCGAGACGCCGGGCGGTCTCGTCGTCCTCGGCCACCAGCACGTCGGCGGAGACCATCAGGTGCGGCCGGGGCCGCGCCGCGGTCGGCACGAACGACTCCCGGTAGGCCTCGGCCGCCTCCAGGACCTTGGCCGGGGCCACGTGGTAGTTCGCGGCGAACGGCAGACCGCGGGCCCCGGCCGTACGGGCCGACTCGCCGCCGCTGCTGCCGAGCAGCCACACCTCCAGGTCGGCGCCGGCGCCGGGGACGGCGACCACCTCGTTGCCCTCGTCGTCGGTGACCGGCCCGGCCAGCAGCGCGTCGATCTGGTCGAGGATCTCGGTGAGGCCGAGCGGTTCGGCGCCGGGCTGGTAGAGGAAGCCGCTGGCGAAGGCGGTCCGCTTGGACGCGAAGATCGGCGCCCAGGAGAACGGCTTCGGGATGAGCAGCCCGTCGACGACCCGCTCCTCCTGCTGCGGCTTCTCCTCGGCGCGAAGGCGCAGCGCCTCCTTCTTGGCCTGCCCGGAGCGGCCCAGGCCCAGGTCGAAGCGGCCCGGGTGCAGCGCGTCGAGCAGCCCGAACTGCTCCACGATGGACAGCGCGGTCTGGAAGCCGGTCTGCACGGCGCCGGAGCCGAGCCGGATGCGGTCGGTGACCGCGGCGATCTGGCCGAGCAGCAGCGCCGGCTGGGAACTGGCCACGCCGGGGGTGAAGTGGTGTTCGGCCACCCAGTAGCGGTGGTAGCCGAACTGCTCGGCCCTTCGGGCCAGATCGAGCGTTCGGCGCAGCGCGTCGGTCACGTCACCGCCGGAGACCAGCGGCGCCAGATCGAGGATCGAGAGGGGTACGGGCATGGCTACCGCCCTTTCAGCTGGCGTAACACGGGGGCGATGTCGGAGGCGAAGAGTTCCAGGCTGGCCCGGTTCTGTTTCTCGGTGAGCCCTTCGGTGTCGGCGCTGAGGTGGGTGACCTCGTGCCCGAACCGTTCGTGGTAGCGGTGCACCTTGTCGATGATCTGCTGCGGGCTGCCGACCAGGATGGAGCTGCGCTCGACGGCGTCCTCCAAAGTGGGGAAGACCGGTTTCACACCGACCTTGCGGAAGGCGTCCAGCCGCTGCTGATAGACGGGCCGGTAGGCGTCGAGGGCCTCCTGTGAGGTGCGGGCCGCGTAGAAGCCGGCACTGCCCGCCCCGATCCGGATCGTCGCCGGGTCATGGCCGTGGAATGCCCACCTCTCCCGGTAGTGGTCGATCAGTTCAGCGTACGGCTCGATCGGGTTGGTGACGTTGGCGGAGAAGAGCGGGTCACCGTATCGGGCGGCGAGTTCCACCGACGCCTTGCTGGTGGCGCTGCCGTGCCAGACGGTGATCGGCTGCTGCAGCGGCCGCGGCCAGGTCTCGGCGTCGGTGAGCGACGGACGGTACCTGCCCTCCCAGGTGACCTTCTCCTCCCGCCAGAGGCGGCGGAACAGGTCGTAGCTCTCCCGCAGCCGGTCCCACTGGTCGTCGACGGTCACGTGGAACAGCTGGGCCTGTGCGGCGCCGTTGCCCTTGCCGATGATCAGTTCGAGGCGGCCGCCGGACAGGTTGTCGAGGGTGGCGTAGTCCTCGAAGGCGCGGACCGGGTCGAGCAGGCTCAGCGTGGTGACCCCGGTCCACAGCCGGATCCGGCTGGTCCGCGCGGCGATGTGACTGAGCACGACCGGCGGTGACGAGGACAGGAAGGGCCGTTCGTGGCGTTCGCCCACCGCGAACCCGTCGAAGCCCAGCTCCTCGCCGAGGACCGCGGTGTCGACCACCTCGCGCAGCCGCTGTTCGATGGTCTTGGACCGGTCGATGTACGTGATCAGGCTGAGCAGCAGGAACCTCATGCCAGCCCCAGGTTGCCCCGCAGGGTGGTCGCGGAATACTCGGTCCGGAACACGCCCCGTTCCTGCAACAGCGGGACCACCTGGTCCACGAAGTCGTCCAGCCCGGCCGGGGTGAGGTGGGAGACCAGGATGAAGCCGTCGCAGGCGCCGGTCTGCACGTACTCGTCGAACTGTTCGGCGACCCGCGACGCCGTACCGATGAAGTTCTGCCGGCCGGTGACCTCGATGATCAGGTCGCGGATCGACAGGTTCTTGGCCTCGGCGCGGGCCCGCCACTCGTTCGCCGTTTTCAGCCGGTCCGGGTACATGCCGGCGCGGCCCTTGATGATCGTGTCGCTCTCGTCGAGCACCGGGTCGGTCTCCGGGAGCGGGCCCTCCGGGTCGTAGCCGGACAGGTCGGTGTTCCACAGCTGTTCCAGCAGCAGGATCGCGGTCTGCGGGCTGACCTGCTGCCGCCGGATGTGGTGTGCCTTCTCCTGGGCGTCGGCGTCGCTGTCGCCGAGCACATAGGACACCCCGGGGATGATCTTCAGACTGTCCTCGGAGCGGCCGTACTTTCCGAGGCGGTCCTTGACGTCGCGGTAGAACCGCCGGGCGTCGTCGATCTGGTGGTGCCGGGAGAAGATCGCGTCGGCGTGGCGGGCGGCCAGTTCGCGGCCGCCGTCGGAGTCGCCGGCCTGGAGGACGACCGGGTGGCCCTGCGGGCTGCGCGGCACCCCGAACCGGCCTTTGATGTCGAACTGGCTGTTCTTGACGGCGAACTCGCCGCCGTCGGTGTCCCACAGCTTACGGGCGGTCTCGATGAACTCGCCGGCGCGGACGTAGCGGTCCGCGTGGTCGAGGAAGCCGCCGCGCCGGAAGTTCTCCCCGAAGAACGCGCCCGGCGAGGTGACCACGTTCCACGCGGCCCGGCCACCGGAGAGGTGGTCGAGGGTGGCGAGCTGACGGGCCAGCTCGTACGGCTCGTGGTAGGTGGCGTTGAGCGTCCCGGCGAGGCCGAGGTGGGTGGTGACGGCGGCCAGGGCGGCCAGCACCGTGATGGTGTCCGGGCGGCCGACCACGTCCAGGTCGTGGATGAGGCCGCGCTGCTCGCGCAGCCGCAGCCCCTCGGCCAGGAAGAAGAAGTCGAACTTCCCGCGTTCGGCGGTGCGGGCGAGATATTCGAACGAGTCGAAATCGATCTGGCTGCCGGCGCGTGGATCGCTCCAGACGGTCGTGTTGTTCACGCCCGGGAAGTGCGCGGCGAGGATGATCTGCTTAGGCACGGGCCACCTCCTGGTAACGGTTGACGGCCTGGGGCAGGCCCAGCCGCTCGCGCAGTCGCTGTTGCGGTGACGGCGTGAACAGGCCGCGCCGCCGCAGCTCCGGCACGAGCTCTCCGGTGATGGCGCTCACGCCGTAGTCCTCGCCGGGCCGTAGCCGGAAGCCGGCGATCCCGGAGCCGCTCCAGGCCGCGACGAGGTCGGCCAGCTGTGTGGTCGTTCCGGTGAAGACGGCCGCGTCGGTGGGGGTGCGGCCGCCCACGACCAGGTCGGCGAAGACCTTCCTACCGGGCAGCCGCCGCACGATCTTCGCGGCCTGGTCGGCGTCGGCCGGCGTCACGAAGTACACGTCCACGTCGAGGCGCGACCACACCCGCTCGTCGTGGGCGAGCGCCGCCACGACCGGCTGCCCCTGCGGCGGCCGCGGCACGATCGACGGCCCCTTGACCGAGAAGTACGCCCCGGAGAAGTCGATGTAGTGCAGCTTCTCCCGGTCGATGAACCGGCCGGTGGCCACGTCCTTGATGATCGCGTCGTCCTCCCAGCTGTCCCAGAGCCGCCGCACCACCTCGATCGCGTCGGCGGCCTCGGCGAACAGGTCGTCGAACTCCAGTGGCGCCCGCCGCCCGAGCAGGGCCGCCTCGGCCGGGTCGTGGGACACCCGCACCTGCCATCCGGCCCGGCCCCGGCTGACGTGGTCGAGGGTGGCCAGCGCGGTGGACAGGTGGAACGGCTCGGTGTGGGTGGTGGTGGCGACCGGGACCAGGCCGACGTGCCGGGTCAGCGGGGCGACCCGGGCCGCGACCTGGACGGCGTCGGGCCGCCGCCCGCCGAAGCTGTCCTGGAAGGTGACGAAGTCCAGGCGTGCCTCGTCCGCCTGTCTGACCGGGGTCGTCCAGTCGTCGGCGGCGAACGAGTCGCCGTCCAGCGCGATCGCCAGGTGCAGGGTCATGCGGCTCCCTCCAGTGTGGGCACGGCACTGAGCAGTGCCCGGGTGTACTCGTGGCCGGCGTGGTCGAAGACCGCCCGGACCGGCCCCTGCTCGACCACCCGGCCGTCGTGCATGACCAGGACCCGGTCGGCCAGGTCACGGATCACGCCGAGGTCGTGGGAGATGAACAGCAGCGCGGTCCCGTCGTCCTCGCGGATCTGCGCGATCAGGTCGAGGACCTGCGCCTGCACCGACACGTCGAGCGCGGAGACCGGCTCGTCGCAGATGATCAGACTCGGTCGTGGGGCGATGGCGCGGGCCACCGCGACCCGCTGCCGCTGCCCGCCGGACAGCTGCCGCGGGTAGCGGTCCAGCACGTCGGCGCCGAGCCCGACGCGTTCCAGCACCGGCAGCGGGTCCGCGCCGCGCGGCAGCGCCTCGCCGACGATGCGGCGCACCGTCCAACGGGGATCGAACGCGGACAGCGGGTCCTGGGCGATCAGCTGGAGGCGGCGGCGGATCGGGCGGCGGGCCCGTTCCGGCACCCCGCTGAGGTCGCGTCCCTCGAACCGCACCCGCCCGGAGGTCGGCTCGGTCAGCCCGAACAGCAGCTGCGCCACGGTGGTCTTGCCGGAGCCGGACTCGCCGACCAGGCCGACGATCTCGCCGGCGCGGATGGTGAGGCCGACGTCGCGGACCACGGCGCGGTCGCCGTACACCTTGCGCAACGCGGTGGCCTCGACGACCACCTGTCCGGGCGCCGTCGTGGCCGCCCTCCGCCGTCCGCTCGCGGCCGAGATCAATTCTTTGGTGTACGCGTGCCCCGCACGTTCCAGCAGGGTGCGCGTGGGCCCCGACTCGACGATCCGGCCGTCCTTCATGACCAGCACCCGGTCGGCGAGCTGGGACACCACCGCCAGGTCGTGGCTGATCAGCAGCAGGGTCTCCCCCGACGCGCGCCGTTCGGCCAGCAGTTTCAGGATCTGCGCCTGCACGGTCGCGTCCAGGGCCGTGGTCGGCTCGTCGGCGATCAGCAGTTTCGGGCCGCCGGCGATGGCGGAGGCGATCAGGGCCCGCTGCCGCAGCCCGCCGGAGAGCTGGTGCGGGTACTGCCGGGCCCGCCGGTCCGGTTCCGGCACGTGCACGTCGGTGAGCAGTTGCCGGACCCGGTCGGGCCGGTCCCGGCGGTCGCCGATGCCGTGGGTGCGCAGCACCTCGGTGATCTCGGCGCCGACGGTGCGCAGCGGGTCCAGCGAGACGAGGGCGTCCTGGAGGATCAGCCCGGCGAACCGGCCGCGCAGCCGCCGCCACTCGCGGGCCGCGAACCCGCGCACGTCACGGCCGTCGACGACGAACGTGTCGGCCTCCACGCGGGCCGCCGGACCGGCCAGTCCGACCAGGCTGCGGGCGGTGACGCTCTTACCGGACCCGCTCTCCCCGACCAGCGCGAGACACTCGCCCTCCTCGACGTCGAAGCTGACCCCGCGGACCGCCTCCACCTGCCGTTGCCCCAGGCGGAAGGTGACCCGCAGGTTCTCGACTTCGATCACTGGTGCCGCCCTTCGAACCGGTTCTGCAGATGCCGACCGATCACGGTGAGAGAGATGACGGTGGCGGTGACGGCGCAGCCCGGAAGCACCGACGCCCACCAGGCGATGTGCAGGTAGCCGCGGCCCTCGGAGAGCATCGCGCCCCACTCCGGCGACGGCGGCTGCGGTCCGAGGCCGAGGAAGCTGAGGCCGGCCGCGATGAGGACCGCCTCGCCGAGCCCGATCATCGCCAGGACCGGGATCGGGCCGAGCACGTTCGGCAGGACGTGCCGCAGCACCAGGCGGGTGCGGGACGCTCCGAACGCGACGGCGTGGGTGACGTACGGCGCCTGCCGCACCACCAGGGTCTGGGCCCGCACCACCCGGGCGTAGTGCGGGAGGGTGGCGATGCCGATCGCCACGATGAGGCTGACGGTGCCGGTCCCGGCGATCGCGATGAACAGCAGCGCGAGCAGGACCAGCGGGAACGCGGCGAGGGCGTCGAAGCCGCGGCTGAGGACCTCGTCAGCGGCCCGGTGGGTGAGCCCGGCGAGCAGGCCGAGCAGGATGCCGGCGCCGACCGCGATGACGGTGGCGGCCACGCCGATGCTGAGCGAGTGCCGGGCGCCGTGCACGACCCGGTCGAAGACGTCGCGGCCCAGCTGGTCGGTGCCGAACCAGTGGGCGGCCGACGGCGCTTCGAGCACGTGCAGCGGGTCGGCGGCGAGCGGGTCGCCGGCGAACAGCGACGGCCAGGCCACCGCGGTCAGGGCGAGGGCGAGCACGGCGGTGGCGGCGGCGAGGCCGGGGCGTGGCCGCCGCAGGGTGAGCCGGCGTACGACGGGGCGGGGCAGGGCGACGGTCATCGGTCAGCTCCTTCGCAACCGCGGGTCGATGAGCAGGTACGCGAGGTCGGCGGCCGTGTTGATGACGACGAAGAAGGCCGCGGCCAGGACCACGACGGCCAGCACCACCGGCATGTCGCTGCTGCTCACCGCCTGGAGGGTGACCTGGCCGAGGCCGGGGCGGCCGAACACCTGCTCGATGATCACCGAGCCGCCGATGAGCACCCCGGAGAGCCAGCCGAGCAGGGTGACCGCGGGCAGCAGCGAGTGCCGCAGGCCGTGCCGGATCAGGACCGACCGTTCCGTCAGGCCCCGGGCCCGGGCGGTGACCGCGAAGGGCTCGTCCAGGGCGCGGTCCAGGCCGTCGCGCAGCACCTGGGCGAGGACCCCGGCGATCGGCAGGCCGAGGGTGACGGCGGGCAGCACGAGCGCCGCCCAGCCGCGGTCTCCGGAGACCGGGAACATCCCGAACCGGAACGAGAAGACGCTGAGCAGCACGATCCCGATCAGGAACGGCGGGGTGGAGACGAGCACCAGTTCGGCGGTGGAGCTGGCCCGGCGGGCCCACCGGCCCCGGGTGACGACCGCCAGGATCAGGGCCAGCACCACCCCGAAGACGGCCGCGGCAACGGCCAGCCTCAGGGTGGGCGCCAGCTGGTCGCCGATGACGTCGCGGACCGGGCGCTGGAGCAGATAGGAGCGGCCCAGGTCACCCTGGGCGGCCCGCCACAGATAGTCGAGGTACTGCACGATCGCGGGCCGATCCAGGTTCCATTCGGCGATGATCTGGGCCCGGATCTGCGGGCTGTCGGCACCGTCGCCGATGATGCTGTCGACCGTGTCGCCGGGCGCGGCCAGCAGCGCGAGGTAGGCCGCCGTGGCCGCCGCCCAGAGCACGGCCAGGCCGCTGCCGGCCCGCCGCGCGATCGCCCTGATCACTTGCCGAGCCACAGGTCGTAGGCGCGGCCCGGCACCCCGGCGGTCGGTTCGAAGCCCAGCCCGCCGACCGTGACGGCGGCGGCGACCTGGTCGGCCGGGGCATAGAGCGGCAGGATCAGCGCCTGGTCGGTGACGGTCAGCCGCTGGACCCGCTGGTAGGTGCCGTTGCGCGCGGCCTGGTCGCCGCTGGCCTGCCCCTCCTCGAGAAGCCTGTCGAGCTCCGGGTCCTTCACACCGGTCCGGTTGATCGCCCCGGCGGAGTGCAGCAGCAGGTTGAGGGCCGCCCCGGCGTCGGTGTCGGCGCGGGAGTTGTCGAACACCTCGTACGCGCCGTCGGTCAGCGCCTGGGTGGCGGTGCCCTGGTCGACCAGGGCCACGTTCAGGTCGATGCCGGCGCTCTGCTTCACGGCGGCCTGCACGGCCTGGGCGAGCACGTCACGGCGATCGCGGACGAACGGCGCGGACTGCACCAGCCGTACGGTCAAACGCTTGCCGTCCTTGGTGCGGAACCCGTCGGCGTCACGGGTGGTCCAGCCGGCCTCGTCGAGCAGCCGGTTGGCCCCGGCCGTGTCGCCGCTGTAGGTCTTCTCCAGGCTCCGGTCGTAGAACGGGCTGGTCGGGCCGATCACGCTCCAGGCGCGGGTGGCGCTGCCCCGGTAGACGCCCTGGAGCACCGCGTCGACGTCGACCGCCTCGCGGAAGGCCTGCCGCACCCGGATGTCGTCGAACGGCGCGTGCGCGATGTTGAAGTAGTACGAGTACGCCGACCCGGAGTTGAGCCCACGGGCGAAGGTGAGCTGGTCGTTGCCGGTGATCAGGGCCTCGTCGGTGGCCGGCACCCCCTCGATGACCTGCACCTGCCCGGAGGTCAGCGCCCCGACCCGCACCGACGACTCCTTCAGGAACCGGTAGGTGATCTCGTCGAGGTAGGCGGGCCCGGTGTGCCCCGCGTTGGCCGGCGCCCACTGGTAGGCCGGGTTCTTCGTGAAATGCACCTCCTGCCCGGCGGTGTACCGGTCCAGGATGAACGGTCCGGTCCCGGCCAGTTCCGGTCCGCCGGCCTTGAGGTTCTTCGCCTGGCTCAGCGACTTCGGCGACACCTGGGCGCCCTGCGGCGAGGAGAGGAAGTCGAGGATCAGCACGTCGGGCTGCTTGAGATGGACGGCGACGGTCGCCGGGTCCACCACCTCGACCCGGTCCAGGTTGCGCAGCTGCACCGCCTGGACGGCCGGGTTGTAGCCCTCGACCGCGAACTGGTCGACGTTCGCCTTGACCGCCGCGGCGTCGAACTTCGTGCCGTCGGTGAAGCTCACGTCCGTACGCAATCTGAAGGTGTAGGTCTTGCCGTCCGGCGACGCCTCGTAACCGGTGGCGAGCCACGGCAGGTAGCCGCCCCTGTCGTCGTGGGTGAGCAGCGCCTCGAACGTGTTCCAGACCAGCAGGCGGGCCTTGGCCTGGGCGTACTGGTGCGGGTTGAAGGTGATCGGTTCGGTCTCGACGGCCCAGGTCAGCGATCCGCCGCTGACCGGCTGCCCGGCGCCGGGCGCCGCGGAGGAGCCGGGCGAACAGGCGGTGGTGAGGGCGAGGGCGGCGACGGCGAGAACGGCGGCGGGACGGGTACGGCGCATGGGCGGATCCTCCTCTCTACATTTCCTATAGCTTCTATAGGAGATTGGCAAGAGGGCCCGGCCGATTGATTGGTCACCCGGCTGAACCATCCCGGCCCGAGACGCGTTCACCATGTCGTGCAGCCGACAGACCTCGCCGATCCGCCCACGCCCGAAGAACCCCAGGTGGAGACAGAACCGGACCAGACCGAGCCGGAAGCCGAGGAGCCCACCCCCAAGGAGCCCGGCCGGGTCCGGCGGCTGCTGAACAGGCCATGGGCATCGCGATCACTGACCGTCGTGGCCTGCGTCACCGTCTTCGTGGCGCTGCTCTACCCGAACGTCCTGCGCCGGATCAGCGTCGGCAGCTTCGCCCGCATCCCGGTCGAGGCCGCGTTCATCATCCTGCTGCTGATCGTGCTCCCCCGCCGGCCCCGCATCACGGTCGCCTCGATCCTCGGCGTCGTCCTCGGCTGGCTGGTCGTCGAGAAGAGCCTCGACATGGGCTTCTTCCGCACCCTGGCCCGGCCCTTCGACCCGGTGCTCGACTGGTCCCTGTTCGGCGACGCCTACAACTTCGTCAACGAGACGTACGGCGGGCTCGCCGCCTGGGCCGCCATCATCGGCGCGATCCTGCTCGGCCTCACCGCCCCGGCCTTCGTCACCTGGGCCATGCTGCGCGTCTCCGCGTTCCTCACCCGGCACCGCCGCCGCTCGGCACTGACCGCCGCCGGCATCGCCGCCGCCTGGATGCTCACCTTCGCCCTCGGCGTCCAGCTCACCGCCGAGGTCCCGCTCGCCGCCCGCACCTCCGCCACCTACGCCTGGGACCGGATCTGGCAGGCCCGCGAAGGCATGAAGAACGAGGCCGAGTTCGCCGCCGAGGTCAACAACGACCCCTACCGCAGCGTCCCCGCCGACCAGCTGCTCACCGGGCTGCGCGGCAAGGACTTCGTGCTCACCTTCATCGAGAGCTACGGCCGCAACGCCGTCGAGGCGCCCGAGTTCGCCGAGAGCACCGGCGCCGTCCTCACCGACGGCGACAACAAGCTCAAAGCCGCCGGGTACGCCGCCCGCAGCGGCTGGCTCACCTCACCCACCTTCGGCGGCAGCAGCTGGCTGGCCCACTCCACCCTGCAGAGCGGACTGTGGATCAACAACCAGTCCCGCTACCGCAACCTCAACGCCAGCCAGCGGCTCACCCTCACCAAGGCCTTCAAGACGGCGAACTGGGACACCGTGGCGATGGTGCCGGGCAACAGCCGCCCCTGGCCGGAGAGCGCCTTCTACGGCTACAACCGGGTCTGGGACTCCCGCAACCTCGGCTACCAGGGCCCCAAGTTCGGCTGGGCCAGCATGCCCGACCAGTACACGCTCACCCGCTTCAACGAGCTCGAGTACAAGAAGCCGGGCCGGCAGCCGATGATGGTCGAGATGCCGCTGCTGTCCACACACACCCCGTGGGCGCCGATCCCCAGCTCCATCCCGTGGGAACAGGTCGGCGACGGCTCCGTCTACACCGCACAGGCGGCCGCCGCCGAGAGCAAGGCCGACATCTGGTCCAGCAGCAAGAAGGTCCGCAGGGAGTACGGCAAGTCGGTCGTCTACACCCTGGGCACCCTGATCGACTGGATCCAGCGCTACGGCGACGAGAACCTGGTCCTCGTCTTCGTCGGCGACCACCAGCCGTCCAGCGTCGTCTCGGGCGAGAACGCCAGCCACGACGTGCCGATCACCATCGTCGCCAAGGACCCGGCCGTCCTCGACAAGATCGACTCGTGGGGCTGGACCGAAAGCCTCAAACCCGCCACCGACGCCCCCGTCTGGCAGATGAGCGACTTCCGCGACAAATTCCTCACCGCCTACGGCCCCGACGGAGCCCACTAGATACGTGGTGTGCGGCGCCGGTCCCGGTCACTCCAGGCGCCGCACACCACCACCTCAGCCGCAATCCGCGGCGGTACGCCCGACGAACAGCGCCACCACCGCGCCCTTCCGGAAGTGGAACTCGTAACGGCTGTCGTCACCGTCGTTCTGGTTCGCGTAGAGCCCGATGGACTCGTCCCCCTCCAGGTCGCTGTAGGCGTCCCGCACCTGCCGCACCGTGCTCCCCACCCGAATGCCCTCCGGAGTGGACACCCCTGCCGGCGCCGGAATCGTCACGACCCCCATCTCGGCCGAATAGACCACCAGCACACTCTTCGTCTTCGCCGGTACCAGCTCGAACGTGCTGCACCGATCACCGGCACCGCTTCTGTAAGGGCCGCACACTCCTACCTGGACACGCGGGGTGACCGCAACACCGGCCGCAGCGCCTCCAGCACGTCCGGGTTCTCGATCGTCGCCGGCACCGCCTCCTCCCGG
This sequence comes from Actinoplanes lobatus, assembly GCF_014205215.1. Classification (NCBI taxonomy): domain Bacteria; kingdom Bacillati; phylum Actinomycetota; class Actinomycetes; order Micromonosporales; family Micromonosporaceae; genus Actinoplanes; species Actinoplanes lobatus. The sequence continues at coordinate 5,282,866 of NZ_JACHNC010000001.1, read as the reverse complement.
CCGTCCGCGATCCCCCGCATCGTGCCGCGCAGGATCTTCCCCGACCGGGTCTTCGGCAGCGCCGCCACCACGTCGATCCGGCGCAGCGCCGCCACCGCCCCGATCCGGTCCCGCACCAGCCCCACCAGCTCCGTCTCCAGGGCCGCCGGATCCGGCGCCACCCCACTGCGCAGCACCACGAACCCGCGCGGCACCTGCCCCTTCAGCAGGTCGCCCACACCGATCACGGCGCATTCGGCGACCGCCGGATGGGTGGCCAGCACCTCCTCCATCGCCCCGGTCGACAGCCGGTGACCGGCCACATTGATCACGTCATCGGTACGCCCGAGCACGTACAGATACCCGTCGCCGTCGAACATCCCACCGTCGCCGGTCAGATAGTTGCCCTGGAACGCCGACAGATACGACCGCACATAGCGTTCGTCGTCACCCCACAGCGTCGGCAGGCACCCCGGCGGCAGCGGCAGCCCGACCACGATCGCCCCCTCGGTGCCCGGCGGCACATCGGTCCCGTCCGGGCCGACGACCCGCACCCGGTAGCCGGGCATCGGCACCGACGGCGAACCCGGCCGCGTCGGCAGATCCTCCATACCGCGCGGGCTCGCCGCGATCGGCCAGCCGGTCTCCGTCTGCCACCAGTTGTCGATCACCGGGATGCCCAGCAGGTCACCGGCCCACTCGTACGTCGGCGTGTCCAGCCGCTCCCCCGCCAGGAACAGCGACCGCAGACAGCCCACATCCCGCCCGGCCAGCAGTTTCCCGTCCGGGTCCTCCTTGCGTACCGCCCGGATCGCGGTCGGCGCCGTGAACATGGCCGCCACCCGGTGCTGCTCCACCACCCGCCAGAACGCGCCCGCGTCCGGGGTGCCGACCGGCTTGCCCTCGTACAGGATCGTGGTCGCCCCGGTCAGCAGCGGCCCGTACACGATGTACGAGTGCCCGACCACCCACCCCACGTCGGACGCCGCCCAGAAGACCTCGCCCGGCCGTACCCCGAAGATCTTCTCCATCGACCACCGCAACGCGACCGCGTGGCCGCCGTTGTCCCGGACCACGCCCTTGGGGCGCCCGGTCGTGCCGGAGGTGTAGAGGATGTAGAGCGGATCGGTGGCGGCGACCGGCACACAGTCCGCCGGTTCCGCACCGGCGACCGCGTCCACCCAGCTCAGATCCCGGCCCGGGACCATGTCACAGGGCGCCTGCGGCCGTTGCAGGATCACGCAGTGCGACGGGACGTGGGCCGCCTCGGCCAGCGCGGCCGACAGCATCGGCTGGTACGGCACCACCCGCCCGCCCTCGATCCCGCACGAACTGGCCACGATGACCCGCGGCCGGGCGTCGTCGATGCGGGCGGTCAGCTCCCGCGCGCCGAACCCGCCGAAGACCACCGAGTGGACGGCCCCGAGCCGGGCACAGGCGAGCATCGCGACGACCGTCTCCGGCACCATCGCCATGTAGATGACCACCCGGTCGCCGCGCTCCACCCCGAGCCTGCGCAGCGCCCCCGCGAAGATCGCCACCTCGTCGCGCAGCTCCCGGTACGTGTACGCGCGCACCACACCGGTCACCGGACTGTCGTGGATGAGCGCCACCTGGTCGCCCCGGCCACCGTGGACGTGCCGGTCGAGGGCGTTGTGGCAGGTGTTGAGGGAGGCGCCGGGAAACCACCGGAAGATCGGCGCCTCGGAGTCGTCCAGGATCCGGTCCGGCGGCTCGTGCCAGTCGATGAGTTCGGCCGCGGCCCGCCAGAAGCCGGCCGGGTCGTCGATGCTGCGCTCGTACGCCTCGCGATATGCGCCCATCCCCCGACGCTGCGCCGTGGATCACACCTTGTCCAGCATCCTAGGAGGCTAGTGCAGAGGGAAGACCCGCTCCACCAGGGCGATCAGCGACGTGGCCAGGAGGGCGTGCACCTGCTGGCGGGTCAGAACCCCCCGCTGCAACCACTCCTGGGCCGTCCAGATCGCCAGGCCCACGTAGGAGCGGCACATCGCCCGCAGCACCGGCGAGGGGTCGTCCCCCATCCCGACGGCGCGCAGCACCCCGGCCGCGGCGACGTCGACCGCCTCGGCGATCACCTGGTTCACCTCGGCGTCACCGGCCATCCCGCCGGCGCCGGTGGCGGCCAGCCAGGAGGTGCTGTGGCGGGAGACGACGTCGAGGAAGTACCCGACGATGGAGTCGACGCGTTCCGGCAGGTCGCCTGCGGGAAGCTGTGCCAGGGCGACGTCGGGCACGGTGAGCATGACCCGCACGACCGCGAGGTAGAGATCCTTCTTCGTACCGAAATAGTGGTTGACCAGGCCGCGCGCGACTCCCGCGTCCCGGGCCACGTCGGTGGTGGACACCTCGGCGTAGGGCCGTGACCCGAAGTGCCGGATCGCCACCGACAGGATCTGCTCGCGCCGCGCGTCGGGCTCGAGCCTGCGCCGGCGCATCGACTCGATGCGCACCACGGGCCCGACCTTACGGCACGTCGATCCATCGATCGTCTCGCCAGAAGGATGGCGGCAATTCGCGTCCAGCTTATTGACACCTCGCCAATAGTGCTCGATGGTAGGTCGATGCCGACGCCTGGACTGGACGGTTATGTCGAACCGTGGCGCAAGCCGGAACACGACGACCTGGCCGAGCTCGCCCGCACCTTCTTCACCAAGGAGGTGGTGCCGCACGCCGAGCGGCTGGAGCGGCAGGGCCATCCCGACCGCGAGCACTACCGCCGGGCCGGCGAGCTGGGCCTGCTCGGCCTCTCCATCCCGGAGGAGTACGGCGGCGGGGGCGGCGACTTCACCCACGAGGCCGTGCTGCTGCACGAGCAGACGCTGGCCGGCGAGGGCAGCCTCGGCATCGCGGTGCACAGCGGGATCGTCACCGGCTACCTCAACGAATACGGCACCGAGGAGCAGAAGCGGCGCTGGCTGCCCGGCCTGGTGAGCGGCGAGCTGATCGGCGCCATCGGGATGACCGAGCCGGACGGCGGCTCGGACCTCCAGTCGATCCGCACGAGGGCGGTCCGCGACGGCGACGACTACGTGGTGAGCGGCTCGAAGACGTTCATCACCAACGGCATCCTCGCGGACGTGCTGATCCTGGCCGTGAAGACCGACACCTCGGCCCGCGCGCACGGCATGTCGCTGCTGGTCTGCGAGCTGACCGGCGACCCGGAGGGCTTCCGGCGGGGCCGGAAGATCGAGAAGATCGGTCTGCACTCCAACGACACCGCGGAGCTGTTCTTCGACGACTTCCGGGTGCCGGCCGCCAACCTGCTCGGCGCCGAGGGCGCCGGCTTCATCCAGATGATGCAGCAGCTGCCGCAGGAGCGGCTGGTCATCGGGGTGGGCGCGGTCGCCGCCATGCAGCGGGCCGTCGAGATGGCGACCGGGTACGCGAAGGAGCGCACCGCCTTCGGCAAGCCCCTGATCGGCCACCAGAACACCCGGATGGTGCTGGCCGACGTGGCGACCCGGACCCGCGTGTCCCGGATCTTCCTGGACGACTGCATCCAGCGGCACGCCCGTGGTGAGCTGGACGTGTCCACCGCCGCCATGGCCAAGCTCTACCTCACCGAGGGGCAGTGCGAGGTGGTCGACCGCTGCCTGCAGATCTTCGGCGGCTACGGCTACACCACCGAGTACCCGATCTCGAAGATGTACGCGGACGCCCGGGTCCAGAAGATCTACGGCGGCACGAACGAGATCATGAAGGAGCTGATCTCCCGTGTCCTCTGACAGCCGGGGCCCCCTGGACGGTATCCGCGTCGTGGAGCTGGCCGGTCTCGCGCCGGCCCCGTTCGGCTGCATGATCCTCGCCGACCTGGGCGCCGACGTGGTGCTGGTCGACCGCCCCGGCGGTACCGGACCGATCGGTCCGATGCAGCGCGGCCGGCGCCGGGTGACCGTGGATCTCAAGTCGGAGACCGGTAAGGCCGAGCTGCTCGGCCTGATCGAACGGGCCGACGTGCTGGTCGAGGGCTACCGGCCGGGTGTGGCCGAGCGGCTCGGGTTCGGCCCGGACGACTGCGAGCGGATCAACCCGAGGCTGATCTACGCGCGGATGACCGGGTGGGGCCAGGACGGGCCGCTCGCGAAGGCCGCCGGGCACGACATCGACTACATCGCGATCTCCGGGGCCCTGGAACCGCTGGGCCGTCCCGGCGAGCGCCCGCACGCGCCGGTCAACCTGCTCGGCGACTTCGCGGGCGGCGGCATGCTGCTGGCCGTCGGCATCCTGGCGGCGCTGGTCGAGCGCGGCGTCTCCGGCCGCGGCCAGGTGGTCGACGCCGCGATGGTCGACGGCTCGTCGCTGCTGATGACCTTCCTGCACGGTTTCCTCGCCGAGGGCCGGTGGCCGGGCGGCCGCGGGCAGAACCTGCTCGACGGCGGCGCCCCGTTCTACGACACCTACCAGGCGTCCGACGGCGGCTACCTGGCCGTCGGCTCGCTCGAACCGCAGTTCTACGCGGCGCTGCTCAAGGGCCTCGGCCTCGACGACGACCCGGATCTGCCCGGCCAGTTCGACTTCGCGGCCTGGCCGGAGCTGCGCCGCCGGTTCACCGAGCGGTTCGCGCAGCGCACCCGCGACGAGTGGGCGTCGATCTTCGAGGGCCTGGACGCGTGCGTGAGCCCGGTCCTGTCGCTCACCGAGGCGCCGGACCATCCGCACAACCGGGCGCGGAACGCGTTCATCGAGGTCGACGGCGTGGTCCAGCCCGCTCCGGCGCCGCGCCTGAGCCGCACACCGGCGCCCACCCCGGAGGCCGTCAAACCCGCGACGGTCACCGAGATCCTGTCCGGTTGGTCCTAGATCAAAACCATGTGATCGTACGCGTGTCCTCGTCCCGCCTGATTTTTCCCGTTCCGTCCGGTCGGCGCGCGCTTGCTGCCCACTCCCGCCTGTGCCGCGCCCGCCGGGCTCAGATCGGTGGCCGGGCAGACGCGACTTGCTCAATGCCGCCGCTCACGGCTCACCTTCCGGTCACGCCGGGCGAGTGGTAGCGGCGGTGGTGATCACCAGGCAACCAGGGCACCCCTCCCGACCGCCACCCATGCCGGCGGACGCGTCACTCGGAGCGATCTTGAACGATTTGCCACCGTTTCGAGTCTTCTTCTTGGTCGCCCACGGCCGAATCCGCAATCCCTCGACAGCAGGACGCGTCACCCGGAGCGATCTTGAACGATTTACCACCCGAGGCGGTGGTACATCGTTCAAGATCGCACAACAGCGGCGTGCAAAGCGGGCGAAACGGGCACCCGTTTCCGGCGAAAGCCCCATTTCCGCCTAGCGCGGCGGACGGCGCCCCCCATTTGGCGGTTCGCCCGACCGGGCGCTTGACGAAGAACAGCAAACACCCACGGAGAAGACTTCTCTGTCTGCCTCGATCTTCCACAAGGGCCGGTGGACGGGTCCCGCGCTTACACGGGGTGTCGGCCGGCCGGCTTTTCGGTGTGAGCGGGCGCGAAAGCCGTCAGGCGGGCGGCCGTCCCGGCGCCGGGCGGGGCTGGGCGCACACGCTGCGATGTCGTGGTCGGCTACCTTCCCTGTAACGGTGGTGGCCGCGCACGCGGCGACTTGCGTGTGCGGCCACCGTCCCGTCGACAGCCCGACCGTGGGCACCTACCCGTGTGAAGTCCGACCGGGTAAGCCCGCCCGCCGGGAGGGTGGCCGTGTGCGGCCGCCGGCCCGGCGGGACCGCGGATGACGATTACCGTGATCGGCGCAACGGTCGAGCGCAGGCAGCCCGGGTGCCTGGAAAGCAACACCGCGACCACCCACCCAGGACGACCGGCGCAACGACCGAGAGCAGGCACCCCGCCGCCCTGGAAAGCAACACCGCGACCACCCACCCAGGACGACCGGCGCAACGACCGGGAGCAGGCACCCCGCCTGCCTGGAAAGCAACACCGCGACCACCCACCCAGGACGACCGGCGCAACGGCCAAGAGCGGCAACCCGGGTGCCTGGCCGGTAAGACCGGACCAACCGTCCAGGATGACCGGTCGCGGAGGACGGGAGTCCCCGGCGGCAGACGAGGCGGTGGCGACCGGGCCGGCCTGCCCGGCCACCGATCTACGCCCGGTGGGGGCGGCACAGGCGGGAGCGGGCAGCAAGCGAGCGCCGACCGGACGGGACAGGGCGGATGAGGCGGGACGGGGTCGCGCGTACCGGAAAGAAGGAGCTGGAAGCGAAACCGTAGAAGGTCCGCAGCTGCCCGGGTCAAGGCAGCATGCCGGCTTGTGTGATGGGTCCGGCCGACGAATCGAAGTCGGCCGGACCCGTGTGCATGACGGGGATGACGGGGATGACGCCGAGCGGGGGCAGGCACGCGTCTGCGGACATCGTGACATGGGAGCGCTCCCAACGCAATGCTCCCGCCCGGCGGTCATCGACGGATCAGCTGGCGGTGCAGGTCAGCGCGGGCACGCTGTTCGTCCCGGTCCAGGATCCGAGGAACCCGAACGACGTCGTGCCGCCGGCCGCGACGCTGCCGTTGTAGCTCACGTTGCGGGCGGTGACCGCCGACCCGCTGCTGGTCACGGTCGCGCTCCAGGCGTTGTTCACGGTCTGGCCGTTGGCGTAGGTCCAGGTCACGGTCCAGCCCTTGATCGCGGCGCTGCCCGCGGTCACCTTCACCTCACCCTGGAAGCCGCCCGGCCACTGGCCGGCGATCGTGTAGGTGGCGGTGCAGGCGCCGGCCGGGTTCGACGGCGACGGGGACGGCGAGCTGGGTGACGGCGACGGGGAACTCGGCGACGGCGAGGACGAGCTGGGCGAGCTGGGCGTGGTCCCGCCGAAGATGGTGGCCTCCTTGCTGGTGGCCTTCAGCCCGTTCGTGCCGTTCACGATGCGCTGGCCCCAGGTGGTCAGCGAGGCGGCGTTGAAGCTGTTGGTCATGTCCAGGATCGGGTCGGTGTTGCCGGCCCAGGACCAGCCCAGGTAGCCGATGCCGCGGGCCTGCGCCTCGGCCATCAGCGTCTGGTCGTCGACCTGACCGGAGTCGAACTGCCAGCCGAACTCACCGATCACCAGCGGCCAGCCGCGGCTCTGGAAGTGATCCAGGTACGCGGTGATGGACGACGCCGTGTTGAACACCGCGTACATGTGGATCGACAGCATCGTGTTCTTGCGGGTGTCCGCGTCCAGCACCGTCTGCGCGTTGTCCCGCATCACGTACTGCCAGTCCTGGCCCCAGTTCGGGGCGTCGATCATCAGCATGTGCTCGAACCCGTTGGTGCGCATCTTCTGGATGGCGGCGACGGTCGCGGCGGTCCACTGCGACGGGTTCGTGTTGCCGATCGGCTCGTTGCCGATGTTGATGACGACGTAGTTCTCCTGGCCGGTGAGCACGCTCTTCAGGCCGATCCAGTAGTTCACCGCCTGGTCCAGGGTGTAGGCCGCGCCGTCCTCGCCGTACCCGGTGGTGTCGTGGTTCTCCAGCACGCAGATCAGCTTGTTCGCCTTGCACAGGTTGATCACGTTGGTCACGTCGGCGGCGGTGTTGGCGGTCCAGCGGCCGCCGCTGAGCACCACCCGGACCGTGTTGGCGCCGGCCGCCTTCATGTCGGCGAAGGAGCCGGTCTGCCCGGCGTACCAGGTGTGCATGTGGTTGATGCCGCGCATCACGAACGTGTTGCCGTTGGCCTCGACGATGTTGCGGCCCTCGATGTGCAGACCGGTCGCGGCGTAGGCGGGGTTGACGAACGTGAGCACGGATGCGGTGAGGGTGATGAGGACGGCGGCCAGAACGGCCAGTCTTCTCTTCATGACCTGCCTCTTGGGGGAAGTGGACGGCGTACGTCGACGCGTTCCACCCGCCCCCGGGCAGTTGACAACCTACCCCCGGCCCCTTCTCATCGCAATCCGTCGATTCAAGCGGCCTGTCGGCGGCCGTGCTTCTCCCGGTACATGGCGGCGTCCGCCTCGGCGGTCAGCGCGGCCAGGGTCGCCTCTCCCCCGGCCGGCCGCAGCGCCACACCGATGCTCACGCCCACCGTCACCCGTACGCCGTCGCCCAGGTCCGCGGGCACCGGGACAGCCTCCCGGATCCGCTCGCAGGCCGCGGCCACCGTGCCGGGACCGGCCCCGGGCAGCAGGACCAGGAACTCGTCGCCGCCGACGCGTCCCACCACCGGCGCGTCGCCGTCCGGTGAGGTGACGTCGCGCATGGCGGTGGTCAGCCGGTCACCGATCCGATGCAGCAGCAGGTCCCCGGCGGCGTGCCCGTGGGTGTCGTTGACCAGCTTGAACCCGTTGAGGTCGAGCAGCAGCACGCCGAGCGGCCGGCCGGTGAACCGGTCCGCGCAGCCGGCCAGGTGCGCCCGGTTGGGCAGCCCGGTGAGCCCGTCGTGGGTGGCCTGGTGCTGGAGCGCCGCCCGGGTCTCCTGGAGGGTCCGCAGGTGCCGGGCCAGGCTGGAGGACTGGGTTCCGGTGATCACCGCGATCATCACGTTGACGCCGAGCACGAACGGGACGTCCGGCGAGTTCGGGAAGGCGGCCACGAAGACGGCCGAGGTCAGCGCCCAGACGAGCACAGCGCCGGGCAGCCGGTGCCGGACCGCGGCGATCACCACGGCGAGGGCCATCAGCGGCCAGGTGGTCTCCCTGGTCTGCCCCTCGGCGATCACCACGAACCCGCAGATCACCGCGGCGTCCAGCGCGACCTGGACCGCGCTGCGCAGCTCGTACCAGCGCGCGAGCGGGCGCCGGAGGTTGTGGACGGCCACCAGGTTGCAGCACAGCATGAGGGCGACGGCGACCCAGCTCGCCGACCGCATCCCGGAGCTCTCCAGTTGGCCGGACGACATGGCGCCGACCCCGGCCGCGTAGAGGGCCGTGCAGACGAGGCCGATGCCCCGCGACACCAGGCCCGAGATCTCGATCATGCGCCGCCGGGACAGCAACGCCTGGTCCGAAGGCACCCCCGTCACCGTACGCATGGCATCTTCATCGGCAGGTCCCCCAGGGCCTTGAGGAACGGACGGCCGCGGGGCCGGCCGCCGTGACGGCGACCGGCCCCGGGGCTGGAGACGACTCAGAAGGTGAACGTGCCGACCAGGCCGCGCAACTCGTCGGCGGTACGCGACACCGCCGCACTGGCCTCCCGGGTCTGCGTGACGCCGCCGACCGTGGCCGCGCTGGCCGCGGAGACGTCGCCGATGTTCGCCGCGATCCGGCTGGAACCGGCGGCGACCTCGGCGATGCTGCGGCTCATCTCGCCGGTGGTGGCGGTCTGCTGCTCGACCGCCGAGGCGATCGTGGTCTGGAAGTCGTTGATCTGGGCGATGACCTCGGAGATGCGGTTGATGACCTCGACCGCGCCGCCGGTGTCCTGCTGGATGGCGTTGACCCGGCGGTGGATGTCCTCGGTCGCGCGGGCGGTCTCCTGGGCGAGGTCCTTGACCTCGGAGGCGACCACGGCGAACCCCTTGCCGGCGTCGCCGGCCCGGGCCGCCTCGATGGTGGCGTTGAGGGCGAGCAGGTTGGTCTGCTCGGCGATCGACGTGATCAGCTTGATGACGTTGCCGATCTCGGCGGATGACTCGCCGAGCTGACGGATGGTGTCGGTGGCGCGGGCGGCCTCGGTCACCGCGATCGAGGCGATCTGGGCGGCCTCGCTGGTGTTGCGGGAGATCTCCCGGATCGACAGGCCCATCTCCTCGGAGCCGGCCGCGACCGTCTGCACGTTGCGGGAGATCTCGTCGGCCTCGTCGGACGCCGAGGTGCTCTGCCGGTCGGTGTTGTCGGCGGCGTCGGCGATCTGGGCGGAGACGCCGGCCAGCTGGTTCGACGCGGTGGCGAGCCCGCCGGCGCCCTCGGCGATGGTCCGCATCGACTGGCGCAGCTTGTCCAGCGAGCGGTCCAGGCCGGCGGCCATGGTGCCGATCTCGTCGCGGCTGGTGATCTCGGAGCGGGCGGTGAGGTCGCCGCGGTCCAGGGCGTCGATCACCACGCCCAGCTTGCGGATCGGGCCGAGGATCGACCGGACCATCGGGACGGCCATGCCGATCAGCAGGGCCAGGCCGATTCCGGCCACCACGATCGTCATCGTACGGGTGGAGCTGACGGTGTCGGCCATCTCCGCCTTCTGCACGGCGATCTCGGCCTCCACCTTCTCGGTGAGCGCGTCGAGTTCGTCGTCGGTCTTGTTGTTGCGCTCGGCGATGTCGTCGGTCCGGCCGACCACCGACTTCGGGTTCGCCACACCGGCGGCGACGAAGTCGGTGATGAAGGTGTTGAAGTCGGCGAAGTCCGGGCGGTAGCCCTGGAACTCCTGAAGCATGGCGGTGGACAGGCCGCACCCCTCGACGGCGTCGGCGGCGCTGGTCGCGGAGTCGACGTCGTCGACCGCGTCGCCGCTCACGTCGTGCCCGAGCGCGGACCGGTAGGCGTCCACCTTCAACTCGCTCTGGCGGTTGTTGAGATGGTTCATCGCCGCGAGACAGGCTTCCAGGCTGCGCATCTTCTCGGCCTGGGTGGACAGCGCCGACTGTCCGGCCAGGGTGACCGTCGCCATCGCGCCGAGCGCGACCGCGCCGGTGGTGACGATGACGCCCAGCCTCTTGGCGATACCGATGTCGTGTAGCCCGCGCACGTGCCCTCCCTCACAGCCGGTGTACGGGTCCATCGACCGTGCCGGGCGTCATCTGAGGAGAGACGCTTCACCCGCCGGCTGGTCCGGCCGGCGAACCATCCGGTTCCGGATGGTTCAGCGGTTCAGACGACTTGCCCAGTCCGCCGGGACGGCGCCGGCCGGGCCGGGGGCCGGCTGGCCGGCCGGGTGACTGGTGGGCGGCGCCAGCTCGGGACCGGAGCCGGCCTGCTCGCTGTCGAAGTCCCAGAACCAGTCCTCGCCGGGCTCGAACGACTGGATGACCGGGTGCCCGGTCTGCCTCCAGTGGGCGGTGGCGTGCTGTGAGGGCGAGGAGTCGCAGCAGCCCACGTGGCCGCAGCGGGCGCACCGGCGCAGGTGGAACCACCAGCCACCGGTGCCGAGACACTCGGCGCAGCCGGTGCCGGAGGGCGGGACGTCGGCCTGGATCGGGGCGTCGGAGCTCACGACCGAAAACCTATCAATGCGCCCGGTCGTACGCCTCCTGCGCCACGCGAACCTGATCCATCTCGCCCTCGACCAGGACGATGAGTTCCTTCATCTTGGCGGCGACCCGCTCGCCGAGATCGGTGAGGCTGTACTCCACCCGGGGCGGGATGGTGGCCTGCACCTCGCGCCGGACCAGGCCGTCACGTTCCAGTGCCTGAAGCGTCTGGGCCAGCATCTTCTCGCTCACCCCGTCGACCCGGCGGCGCAGGGCGTTGAACCGGAACGCCCCCTCGTGCAGCGCGCCCAGCGCCAGGCTGCCCCAGCGGCCGGTGATGTCGGTCAGGACGCCACGGGAGGCGCAGTTCCGCTCGAACACGCTGGCCGCGAAGTCCTCATCCACGCCGGTCACCTTACCAGTGCGGTTGCACTAACTAAAAGTTAGTGCCATCCTTCTCGTCACCGCTCACTTTCCGAGAGCACCTGGAAGGAACCACCATGACCATCGCCGTCACCGGAGCCACCGGACACCTGGGCCGCCTCGTCGTCGACGCGCTCATCGCGCGCGGCGCCGCCCCCGGCGACATCGTCGCCACGGCCCGGGACACCACGAAGGCCGCCGGTTTGGCCGCCCTCGGGGTCCAGGTGCGCGAGGCCGACTACGACCGCCCGGAGACCCTGGCCGCCGCGTTCGCCGGGGTCGACCGACTGCTGCTGATCTCCGGCAACGCGATCGGGCAGCGGGTCTCCCAGCACACCGCGGTCGTCGAGGCGGCCAAGGCGGCCGGGGTGGGCTTCCTGGCCTACACCAGCATCCTGCGGGCCGACACGTCGCCGATCGGGCTGGCCCCCGAGCACCTGGCCACCGAGCAGGTCGTGGCGGCGTCCGGCATCCCGTTCGCCCTGCTGCGCAACGGGTGGTACATCGAGAACTACGCGGCCTCGTTCGGCCCGGCCGTCGAGCACGGCGCCCTGCTCGGCAGCGCCGGCGACGGCCGGATCGCCGCCGCCACCCGCGCCGACTTCGCCGAGGCGGCCGCCGTCGTGCTGCTGCGCGGCGAGCCCGGCGTCCACGAGCTGGCCGGCGACCAGCCGTTCACCATGGCCGAACTGGCCGCCGAGGTGGCCCGCCAGACCGGCGCCCCGGTGGCGTACCAGGACCTGCCGGCCGACGATTACCGGGCCGCGCTGGTCACCGCCGGCCTGCCCGGGCAGTTCGCCGACCTGTTCGCGGACACCGACGTCAAGATCCGGGACGGGCACCTGGACGACAGCACCGGCACCCTGTCCCGGCTGATCGGCCGCTCCACCACCCCGCTGGCCGAGGCGGTCGCAACCGCCCTCAAAGGCTGAGACGGATGGGTAGGCTCCCTTTCATGGCCAAACCTCGATGGGAACCCGGCCCGGACCACCCGATCACGATCACCCCGGCCGGGGAGAAGGTCGTGGTCACCGCCGGCGGCCGGGTGATCGCGGAGACCGAGAACGCGCTGCTGCTCCAGGAGGCGCACTATCCGCCGGTCCGGTACGTGCCGCTCGCCGACGTCGACCCGGCCGTGCTGGAGCGCAGCAGCACCACGTCCTACTGCCCGTACAAGGGCGACGCCACCTACTACTCCCTGCCCGGCGCGCCGGACGCCGTCTGGGAGTACCAGGAACCCTACGACGCGGTCGCCGCGATCAAGGGTCACGTCGCCTTCTACCCGGACAAGGTGGAGTTCTCCGCCTAGCCGGTCAGCCCCGGAGCGCGGAGCGGACCGCCGCCAGCTGGTAGCGGTCCGCCTCGTACGGGGTGTAGAGCGAGATCCGGTCGATCGTGCCGGCGAACCGCTCCCGCAGCCCGGCGGCCACCGTCGCCGGGTCGCCGGACACCGCGAAACAGTCCAGCACGTCGTCGCTGATCTCGGCGGCCATCTCGGCCCACGCCTGCCGCCGGGACAGCGTGTTGAGCCGGTCCGCCAGCTCACCCCAGCCGTGCAGCTCCAGCACCGGCCGGTAGGCGGGGGTCGACGCGTAGAAGGCGATCTGCCGCCGCACCGCCTGCTCCGCCCGGCTCCGGGCCGCCTCGTCGGCGCCGAGCACCACCATGGCGCTCATCTCGATGCCGAAACCGTCCAGTCCGCCGCCGCGGGCCGCCCGCAGCGCCGGGACGATCCGCTCCCCGAGATAGGACCGGCTGGTCAGCGGGTGCACCAGCAGCCCGTCGGCGACCCGGCCGGCGGCCGCCACCATCCGCTCGCCGACCGCGGCCAGCTCCACCCCCGGAATGCCGAACGGGTTCGGCCCCGGGTCGAAGAACTCGGACATCAGCGTGTGCCGGTAGAACTCGCCGCGGAACATCAGCCGCTCGCCGGTCGCCCACGAGTGCCAGATCGCCCGCAGCGCCGACACGAACTCCTCCATCCGCGCGGCCGGGCGGCTCCACGGCATCGCGAACCGCCGCTCGATGTGCGGGCGCACCTGCGAGCCCAGCCCGAGCCGGAACCGGCCCTCGGAGATCAGTTGCAGGTCGTTGGCGAGGACCGCCACGGTCATCGGGTTACGGGCGAAGGCCACCGCGATCCCGGATTGCAGGGCGATCCGGGAGGTGGCCCGCGCGACCAGGGTCAGGGTGGTGAAGACGTCGTGCTTCGTCTCGGCCGCCGCGAAGCCGTCGTACCCCACCTGTTCCGCGGAGACCGCCGCCGCTTCGGCCTCGGCCGGGGAGGCCGCGACGGGCGCGGCATAGTCAACGAGCATCACACAGCAATATCAGGTTGTTGACCCTCACACGGTGTCAGGCAGTGAACTCGGAGTTGTCATGTTCGCCATAGGAGACTTCGCCCGGCACGGCCGCGTGTCGATCCGGATGCTGCGCCACTACGACGCCATCGGGTTGCTGCGGCCGGCCCACGTCGACCCGGCCACCGGCTACCGGCACTACACGGCCGCCCAGCTGGCCCGGCTCAACCGGATCATCGCGCTCAAGGATCTCGGGTTCACGCTGCACCAGGTGCACGAGATCATCGACGGCACGCTCAGCAGCGGCGAGCTGCGGGGCATGCTCCGGTTGCGGCGGGCCGAGCTGGCGGCGTCGGTGGCCGAGGCCACCGCCCGGCTGGTCCAGGTCGAGGCGCGTCTCCGTGCCATCGAGAGTGAGGGGCACATGCCCACCAACGACGTCGTCCTCAAGTCCGTCCCGGCGGTGCGGGTCGCCGCGCTGACCGCGACGGCCGCCAGCTACCAGCCGGAGGACATCGGCCCGGTGATCGGGCCGCTCTACGACGAGCTGTGCCGGCGGCTGGAGACGGCCGGGGTCACCCCGACCGGGCCGGGCATCGCCTGGTACGAGGACGCCCCCGAGGGCCGGATCACGGTGCACGCCGGCATGACCGTCTCGGTCGCGCCCGGCGCCGGCGACTTCGAGGTCCGCGATCTGCCGGCCGTGGGGCAGGCCGCCACCATCGTGCACCGCGGCTCGATGGACGCCGTGGTGCCGACCGGGCAGGCCCTGGCCCGGTGGATCGACGGCAACGGCTTCCGGTCCGCCGGCTACCCGCGTGAGGTGACCCTGGAGTGCCCGGAGGACCGCGACCGGTGGGTCACCGAGCTCCAGGCCCCGGTCACGGCCGCCTGACCACGGCGTCGCGGATCGCCGCCGCCATCACCTCGGCGGTGACCGCGCGCAGCAGGTCCAGGTCGGCCTCGACCGCGCCGGTGGCCAGCGCCACCACGGCGTCCCCGTCGTAGCGGGAGTGCGCCGGGTGCAGGGCCCGGGCGAACCCGGTGTGGCCGCTCTGCGCCAGCAGGTAGCAGTCGGTCTTGGTGAGCCGGGCGTCGGTGAGCACCACGGCGAGCGTGGTGTTCTCCCCCGGGAACGGGGTGGCCACGCTCGCCACCGGCGGCCGGTCGGCCCCGAGGACGTCGCCCCACGCGTTCACGGCGACGACCACCTCCACCGTCGCGGCGCCGGCGTGCCCGGTGGCGCGGCCCAGCCCACCGGGCTCGGCGAGACCCCGCCACGTGCCGGTGGTGGCTCCGGTGCCGGCGCCGACCGTACCGGTGGGGAAGGGTTGTCCGCTCAACGCGGCGAGAGCCGCCTCGCGGCCCTGAGCGGCACCCGGTGGCGTCCCGGCGACCGACGCGTCGAACAGTGACATGCCGACGACGATCGGCACCGGGCCGAGGCTGGTCGGGAAGCCCTGGCCGCGCTCGCGCAGCAGTTCCACCACGCCGTCGGCGGCGGCCAGGCCGAAGGCGGAGCCGCCGGAGAGCACCACGGCGTCCACCCGCTCGACCAGGCGGCCCGGTTCCAGCAGGGCGAACTCGCGGGTGGCCGGGGCGCCGCCGCGGACCTCGCCGGAGCCGACCGTGCCGGGCGGCGGAAGGATCACGGTGACGCCGGTGCCGTCGCCCGTCCAGTGCCCGGCGAAGGCGGTGAGCAGCTGCGGTTCGGCCATGGAGGAACCGTATCGGCCGTCCGCGTTCCGATGCGAAATGCCGGGGTATGCGGATGGCTCGTCCCGCCGGGCCCGGATCCGGAGGCGATCGTGGCGGCCCTCGGCCGGCACCGGGTCGGGGAGCGGATGGCGGCCGGTTACCGGTAGCGGATGGAGGCGAGCGCCAGCCCGGCGAGGCTGCAGCAGGTGGTGAGCCAGGCGATCGGCAGCAGGTTGTAGGTCAGCATGCCGAGAATCCCGGCGGGCGAAACACTGAAGACCACCAGCGCGGCGCCGATGAAGACGAGCGCGGCGACGGCCGCCACCTGGAGGTAGCGGCGGTGGGCGGGCGCTGGGCTGGGCATGCGGACTCCGAGGGTGCGGGAACCGGGGAGCCGCTACCCTCGCGTGTCACCCGATATCCCGGCAACAGCCGCAACGACCGTACGTTCCACCGTCCGGACCGTTTTCAGCGCTGCCACGCCGCGAGTGCAGCCCGTTCCGCCAGGATCTTCTTGACGTGTGACGGCGCCGGCGGGCGGCTGACGATCCGGGACAGCGGCTGCTCGGGGTGCAGGCCGAGCCGCCACAGGGCGCCGGCGTCGATGTCCAGGTAGTAGCGGCACCACGAGCGGCCGGTCTCGTCGTTGCGGCCGCACATGACGCCGCCGCGGACCTCGCCCTCCTCGAAGGGGTCCCAGTCGATGCCGCGGTGGGCCAGTCAATCGGCCAGGGAGAATCGACCGCCGCCGTTCGAGGAGTACACCGAGACCCATCCGCCGTTCATGCGGCCACTGTACGGAACCCCGTGTTCCCGGTCGAGGAGTCCGGCGTGTTGGAGGACCGGGCGGCGTTGCGGTACCGGTTGCAGTAGGAGTCGTGGCACAGGTAGGAGCCGCCGCGGATGACCTTCGCCGAGCCGGTGGAGGGGCCGCGCGGATCGTCCACCGGCGACTGTGCGTAGTAGACCGGGGAGAACCAGTCGGCGCACCACTCCCAGACGTTGCCGACCGCCTGCCACAGCCCGTAACCGTTGGGCTGGAAGGAGCGCACCGGCGCCGTGGTGATCCACCCGTCGGCGCCGGTGTTGCGGACCGGGAAGTCGCCCTGCCAGATGTTCACCGCGTGACCGTCCTCCGGCAGTTCGTCGCCCCACGGGTACCGCCGGGAGGCCAGCCCGCCCCGGGCCGCCGCCTCCCACTCGGCCTCGGACGGCAGCCGGCGGCCCGCCCACGAGCAGTACGCCTGGGCGTCGTTCCAGCTCACGTGCACCACCGGATGATCGTCGACGGCGGTGTCGGAGGGCCCACCGGGGTGCGCCCAGTCGGCGCCCTCGACGCCGAGCCACCACGGGGTGCCGTGCATCCGCCCGGCCACGTGATCGGGATCGGTCAGCGCCAGGTGGAAGACGGCCGACCAGCCGTACCGCTCGGCGTCGGTCCGGAACCCGGTGGCCTCGATGAACGACCGGAAGCCGGCGACCGTGACGCTGGTGGCGTCGATCCGGAAGGCGGGGATCCGGACGTCGTGCACCGGTTGCTCGCCGTCCGCCCGTACCCCGTCGCCGTGGGCGTCACCCATCGCGTAGGTCTGGCCGGGCACGCGGACCTGGTCGATCCCGTGGTCTCCGGTCGCGGAGACCGGGGCCGGACCGGCGGAGGGCGACCGGCCGGACGACGGCGTGCAGCAGCTCATGACCTATAGGATAGGTAGGATTGATCGTCCAGCCCGCTCAGGGTCGGATCGTGATCCACCTCCCCGACCTGGTACATCGAGGTCATCCAGTGGTGGAAGTTGTCCCCCCGTTCCACCAGCAGGCCGTAGAGCCGGCGCAGCATCCGCTCGCGGACCGCCGCCGAATCCGGCCGGTGGTAGAGGTTGACCAGCTCGTCCGGGTCGAGCTCCAGGTCGTAGAGCTCGTTGGTCGACTCCGGGTTGACGACCAGCTTGTACCGGTCCTCGCGGAGCATCCGCTGCGGGTACGGGAAGTGGTGCCCGTGGAACTCGCAGACGATGTCCGGCTGCCACCGCGGGGTCTCCCCGCGGACCAGCGGCGCGAGGCTGCGCGAGTCGACCGCCGGCGTGGTGTCCGCCCCGGCCAGGTCGAGGATGGTGGCGGTGCAGTCGAGCAGGCTGACGAACTCGTCGCGGGCCTGCGGCGGGGCGCCCGGGATCCGGATGATGCCGGGCGTGCGGTAGATGTCCTCGTACATCGCCGGGCCCTTGTCGTGCAGCCGGTGGGACCCGGTGAACTCGCCGTGGTCGCAGGTGAAGAAGACCGCGGTGTCCGACTCGTCGACGGCGTCCAGGATCCGGCCGATCTGGAAGTCGATCAGCGCCACGTAACCCCAGTAGACCGCGATCAGCTTGCGGGTCACCTCGAGCGGCATCGTGTCGAACGTCCAGTGGGCGCTGTAGTTGCGCTGCACCGGCGGCTTGCCCTCGAACGTCTCCGCGATCGACCCCGGCAGCTCGACGACCGCCGGATCGATCAGGTCGAAGTACTCGTCCGGCACGATGTACGGCAGATGCGGCCCGAAGAAGTGGGTGGCCATGAAGAACGGCCGTCCGTCGGCGGCGTAGTCGCGCAGGAGCGAGATCGTGCGCGTCGCCAGGTAGTGCTCGAACGTCGCCTCGACCGGCTGCCGCAGCCGTGCCGCCAGCAGGTTGCCCGGACCGCCGTTCGGGAGCGTCCCCCGGATCCGGTCGTGGATCTCGTACGGCGGAAGGTCGTTCTCCTTCAGGTAGGCCAGGTAGTCCGGGTGGTCGACCGGGTTGTGCCAGCCCGGCAGGTGCGGCCCGTCGAACCCGTAGTCGGCCGGGGTCCTGGCGCTGCTCGCGTGCCACTTGCCGAGCAGCCCGCACTGGTAGCCGCGCTCCCGCAGGGCGTGCCCGAAGGTGAACACGTCATCCGGCAGGTCCTCCTGGTAGCCGACGTTGCGCTCCCGGTTGGCGAGCACCTTGTGCCGGAACGGGGCCTGCCCGGTGAGCAGGCTGGCGCGGGCCGGCGTGCAGATGGCGGTGGGGGTGTACCAGCGGTCGAACCGGGTGCCGGTCGCGGCGAGACGGTCCAGGTTGGGGGTGGGGACGTGCGGGTTCCCGTACGCCCCCAGCGTGTCCACCCGGTGCTGGTCGGTCATCAGGAAGAGGAGGTTCACTTCAGGTCACCGACGTAGTAGGTGGCCGGGTCCGGGTTGGCGGGAAGTTTGCCCGCGCCGACGAAGTAGTCGCCCATGCCGGTGAGCCACTTCTTCACGGTGCCGTCCGCGAGGTAGCCGTCGAGGGTCTTC
Organism: Actinoplanes lobatus; assembly: GCF_014205215.1. Classification (NCBI taxonomy): domain Bacteria; kingdom Bacillati; phylum Actinomycetota; class Actinomycetes; order Micromonosporales; family Micromonosporaceae; genus Actinoplanes; species Actinoplanes lobatus. The sequence goes on along the minus strand of NZ_JACHNC010000001.1, from coordinate 5,264,126 downwards.
GTGTCGAGCATCTCGCTGTTGGCGGCGTCGGCCTTCACGTCGGCGGCGCTCCTGTTCAGCAGTTCGGCGGTGAGCTCGATGGTCTTGTCCGGGTTCTGCGCGCGGAAGTCCATGGCCTCGCGCAGCACCTTCTCCACCCGGCCGGTCTGGTCGGTCTCCGCGGCGGCCTCGTTACCGGCGACGAACGCCGTCGGGAAAGCGATCTCCGCGGAGAAGTCCGCGTTCCTGGCGAGTTCCACCAGGTTCGGCTGCTTCGCCTTGATGTTGTCGAGCAGCGGGTACCAGATGCCGGCCGCGTCGATCCGGCCCGCGCCGAACGCGGTGACGATGGTGGCCGCGTCCATCGGCACCCGCTCGACGTCGGTGTTCCTCAGCCCGGCCTTCGCCAGGGCCAGGGTGAGGATCATGTCGCCCGAGGTGCCCTCCGGCACGCCGATCTTCTTCCCCTTGAGCTGGGCGAGGTCGGTGATGCCGGGCTGGGCGATCACCCGGTCGGCGTTGCCGAGCGAGTTGAGCGCGACGATCTTCGCCTTGCCGGAGGCGGGCAGCCAGACGGCACCGGGTCCGATGTAGCCGTAGTCGAGGTCGCCCGCGTTCATCGCGGTGATCTGGAGTGGACCGTTGGTGAAGACCTTGGCGTCCGCCTTCAGGCCGTGCTTGGCCCACAGCTTCTGATCGTTCGCGACGGCCAGCAGGCTGGCGCCGTTGTAATCAGCGATATAACCGAAATCTACTGATTTTTCGCCCGCGGCGCTGTCGCTGCCGCAGGCCGATGTGACAGAGAGGGAGGCCGCGGCGAGGGCCGCGAGAAGGCGACGGTTCATGACAGAGGCTCCTGGTGGTGGACAGCGCTCCACACGCGATGGCGCAGCGCGGTGAATTCGGGGCTGAGCCGCAGCTCTTCGGTTCGGGGGTAGGGCAGGCCGACATCGACGACCTCGGCGATGCGACCGGGACGGGCCGCCATCACGACGACCCGGTTGGCGAGGAAGACCGCCTCGTCCACGTCGTGGGTGATGAAGACGACGGTCCGCTTCTCCCGGCTCCACGTGTCCAGCAACTGCTCCTGCAGACGGACCCGGGTCAGCGCGTCCACCGCGCCGAACGGCTCGTCCATCAGCAGGATCGACGGGTTCACGGCGTACGCCCGGGCGATCGCGACCCGCTGCTTCATGCCGCCGGACAGCGTCTTGGGCAGCGCGTCGGCGAACTGTTCCAGGCCGACCAGCGCGATGAACCGGTCGGCGATCTCCCGCCGCCGCTGCCGTGGCACCCCGGCCGTACGCAGCCCGAACTCCACGTTCCGGCGTACGGTCAGCCAGGGGAACAGCGCGTACTGCTGGAAGATGACGCCCCGCTCGGGGCCGGGCCCGGTGACCGGCGCCCCGTCGACCAGGGCCCGGCCGCTGGTCGGTGTCTCCAGCCCGGCGAGGATGTTCATGAGCGTGGTCTTGCCGCAGCCGGACGGCCCGACGACCGTCACGAACTCGTTGTCGCGCAGCTCGATCGACACGTCCCCGAGGGCGACGAACTCGCCGCCGGAGGCCGGGAAGACCTTGCGCACGCGGTCGACGGTGATCATCGGGTCTCCTGCCAGGCGGTGAGACGGTGTTCGGCGAGCAGCAGCAGGCGGTCCATGAGCAGCCCCAGGACACCGATGCCGATCAGTCCGGCGAAGATGGTCGGCAGGTCGTAGTAGAGCTGTGCGCTCTGCATCCGGTAGCCCAGGCCCTGCTGGGCGGCGATCAGCTCGGCCGCGACCAGGGTGGCCCACGAGGAGCCGAGCCCGACCCGCATGCCGACCAGGATGAACGGCGACGACGCCGGGATCACCACGCGAGTGAAGATGACGCGGTCGTTCGCGCCGAGCACCCGGGCGGCGTTGAGCAGGGTGCGGTCCACGCCGACCACGCCCTGGAGGGTGGCGATCACACAGGACAGGAACGAGGCCAGGAAGATGACGAAGATCTTCGGGGTCTCCTCGATGCCCATCAGCACGATGGCGAGCGGGATGATGGCCAGCGGCGGGATGGTGCGGAAGAACTGGATCCACGGTTCGGCCAGGGCGCGGACCGGGGCGTACCAGCCCATCAGGAAACCCACCGGCACGGCCAGGAGGACGCCGAGCGCGAACCCGGTGAGGACCCGGGCCAGGCTGGCCGCCGCGTCGGTGATCAGGGTGCCGTCGGCGATCAGCTCGTACATCCGCGCGGCGACCACCGGCGGCGCCGGGATGTCGTAGCCGGCCAGCGACAGTCCCCACCAGAGCGCGACGCCGGCGAGCACCGAGACGCCGTTGAGCACGGCCTTCGGCACCCGTCGCCGGGCCGCCACCGGGGCCGGCGGGGCCGGGGCCGCGGTCTCGGCCTGGACCAGCGTCATGGGTTGACCTCCGTGGGAATCGCGTAGTCGGCCAGCAGCGGCGACTGCCGGAAGATCGCCGCGACGGCGCCCCGGGCGCCGTCGTCGTCGCCCAGGCGCGCGGCCCGCACGGCCGGGCCGGCACCGCCGCGGGCCGGGCGCTCGGCGGCGATCACCGCGGCGGCCCGGTCGACGATCTCCGGCACCGCCGAGACCAGCGGGCCACCGATCACGATCAGCTCCGGGTCGAGGATCAGGGCGGCGGCCGCGAGGACCCGGCCGACCGCCGCACCGATCCGGTCCGTCGCGGCGGCGGCCCGCGGCGACTCCCGGACCGCGGCCAGCTCGTCCAGCGTGGCGACACCGGCCGCGGCCAGCGCCGGCCCGACCGCCGCGACCGTCTCCAGGCAGCCGCGCTTGCCGCAGCGGCAGTCGGCGTCACCGGAGGCGCGCACGTGCCCGAACTCCCCGGCCACCCCGCCGGCCCCGGTGACCAGCCGGCCGCCGACGACCAGCCCGCCCCCGATGCCGTCGGCGAGGCGGACGTAGAGGACGTCGCGCGCGTCGGTGGTCCCGGCCTCGGCCAGCGCCGCGAACCGGGTGTTGTTGTCCACCAGCACCGGCGCCGCGAACCGTTCCCGGAAGGCGGCCAGCACCTCGGCGCGCGCGGCCCCCGCCGGGGACGGCCCGGTCACGCCCACGCCGACGCCCTGCAACGCGGACAGCCCTATCCCCTGCTCCCGGCTGAGCCGGTCGACGAGCGCGAGCGCGGCCCGGATCCGGCCGGCCGGCGAGGTGCGGGCCGGGTACGCCGTCATGCCGCTCGCGATGATCTCGTGTGCCGCGTCGGCGACCACGACCCGCGCCCGGGTGTGCCCGAGGTCCACGCCGAGGAACTGCCCGGACCGCGGATCGAGCGCCAGCAGTTCGGCCGGCCGGCCGCTGCCGGCCCGCCGGCGCGCGTCGGTGGCGGTGACCACGATCGCGCCGCGCCCCAGCAGCTCCCCGGTGATCTCGGACAGCGTGGTGCGCGACAGGCCCGCCCGGGCCGCGATCTGCGCCCGGCTGAGGGTGCCGTGCTCACGCAGGATCGCCAGGACGCGCTCCTCATGAGCCCGCCTGACCAGCGCGTGGACGCCTCCGGTTGTCGACACGCGGCAACCGTAGGCGCCAGCCGATTTTTCCGTCAACGATCCGGCAGAATTATCTCCCTAAACCCCGTAGGAAAACTTCCTCGGTGGCACGGGTCCCCGACAGGCGACGGCTGGGTAGGTTAAGGATCATGAGCATGCGTTTCGGGGTGTTCGTGCCCCAGGGATGGCGAATGGACCTGACCGAGATCGCCGACCCGGTCGAGCAGTACGAGGCGATGACGGCCGTCGCGAGGCTCGCCGACGCGGGCCCGTGGGACTCGGTGTGGGTCTACGACCACTTCCACACCGTTCCGGAACCGACGATCAACACCACCTTCGAGGCGTGGACGGTCTCGTCGACGCTGGCCCGCGACACCAGCCGGGTGAACATCGGCCAGATGGTCGGCTGCAACGGCTACCGGCACCCCTCCCTGTACGCCAAGATCGCCTCCACCGTCGACGTGGCCAGCCACGGCCGCCTCTACGCGGGGCTCGGCGCCGGCTGGTACGAGCACGAGTGGAAGGCCTACGGCTACGAGTGGGCCGAGGTCCCGGACCGGATGCGGGCCTTCCGGGAGGCCGTCGAGATCGTGCACCGGATGTGGACCGAGGAGCGCCCGGTCTTCACCGGTGAGCACTACCGCATCGACGGGCCGATCAACGAGCCGAAGGGGGTCCGCAAGCCGCACCCGTCGTTCTGGCTGGGCGGCGGTGGCGAGAAGGTGACCCTCAAGCTGGTCGCGCGGTACGCCGACGGCTGCAACTTCGGCAACGGCGACCCGGAGGTGTTCCGGCAGAAGGCGGCGGTGCTCCGGCAGCACTGCGACACCCTGGGCCGCGACTACGACCTGATCATCAAGTCGACGAGCCACCACCTCGACCTCAGCGAGTCGTCCGCCGACACGATCGGGAAGCTGGAGCGGCTGGCCGAGGCGGGCGCCGACTACGTGATCATCTACATCCCGCGGGTGGCCTACGACCACGAGCCGCTGCTGCGCCTCGCCGAGGAGGTCATCCCCCAGCTCTCCTGAGGCCACGCGGTCCGGTCGCCCTCAACCCTTTTCCCTCGGGTACGCCGGCGCGTACTCCGATCGGGACGACGGCGACCGGAACGCCGGGCTGATGCGATCGCCACCCACCAGGGGAAATGCGCGTTTCGCGCCGCGAAACGGAACTGGGAGCGATTCCAGGGTCACCAGGCATTTCTCGGGCGGGCGGGGCGTGGCAGAATTCCGGTGCCGGGTTCCGAAAGTTGCAGTCGCGACAGGCCGGCGGTAAGGAGCGCACCCGTGGCCGCTGGCAGGGGAAGAGTGACGATCGCGGCGATCGCCGAGGCCGCGGGGGTTTCGGTGCCCACCGTGTCCCGCGTGCTCAACGGGCGTTCCGATGTGTCGCCGACCACACGTGAGCTGATCGAGCGGCTGCTGCGCGAGCATGACTACCGGCCCCGCAACTCTCGGCATCCGGGCCGTGCCCGCCTGGTGGACCTGGTGTTCAACGACCTGGACAGCCCGTGGGCCCTGGAGCTGGTCCGCGGCGTGGAGGACGTGACGCACGCGGCCGGCGTCGGCACCGTGGTGTCGCAGGTGCACCACCGCAGCACCGCGACCCGGCAGTGGCTGCAGAACCTTCGGGCCCGCGCGTCGGACGGGGTCATCTTCGTGACCTCGGACGTGGCCGAGCCCATCCACAGCGAGCTGCACCGGCTCAAGGTGCCGGTGGTGATCATCGATCCGGCCGGCGGGGTGGCGGCGGACGTCCCGACGATCGGGGCGACGAACTGGTCCGGCGGCCGCACCGCGACCGATCATCTCCTGTCGCTGGGGCACCGGCGGATCGGGATCGTGGCCGGCCCGCGTGAGCTGCTGTGCAGCCGGGCCCGGCTGGACGGTTACCGTGCCGCCATGGAGGCCGCCGGCACGGCGGTCGACGAGGATCTGGTGGTGACCGGCGACTTCCGGCACGAGTCGGGTTTCGTGGCCGGCGGCCGCCTGCTCGACCTGCCCGATCCCCCGACGGCGATCTTCGCGTGCAGCGACCTGATGGCCCTCGGGGTCTACGAGGCGGCCCGCCGCCGCGGCATCCTGGTGCCCGACCAGCTCAGCGTGGTGGGCTTCGACGACCTGCCCGAGTCCCGCTGGTCGTCGCCGCCGCTGACCACGGTGCGCCAGCCGCTCGCCGAGATGGGCGGGCTCGCCGCGCGGACCGTGCTGCGGTTGTCGCGCGGCGAGACCATCGAGACCCCCCGGGTGGAGCTGGTCACCAAGCTGGAGATCAGGGAGAGCACCGCGGCCCCGGTGCGGGGCCGCGGCATCACTGCCTAGTCACTTGCTGAAACCGGCGGTCAGACCGCTGACCAGCTGGCGCCGCCCGATCGCGTAGAGCAGCACGATCGGCACCGTGGTGAGCGTGACCGACGCGGCGACGGCCGGCACGTTCACGCCGAACTGCGTCTGGAAGGACGCGAGCGCCAGCGGGATCGTGGCCTTCTCCGGGCTCTGGGTGAGGATCAGCGGCAGCAGGTAGCCGTTCCAGATGAGCACCCCGTTGTAGATCACCACGGTGACCAGCGCCGGCCGGGTGAGCGGGAAGGCGAGCCGCCACATGGTTCCCCACTCGGTGGCGCCGTCCATCCGCATCGACTCGAAGAGCTCCTTCGGGACGTCGCGGATGAAGTTGGCCAGCACCAGCACCGACAGCGGGATGGCGAAGGCGATGGACGGCAGGATGATCGCCTGGAGCGTGTTGTACAGCTCCATCTTGATGATGATCAGGTAGACCGGGATGACGACCGCCTGGAGCGGGATCGCCAGCCCCATCAGGAAGACACCGTTCACCCAGCGCAGGAACCGGCTGGTCGCACCGCGCACCACCGCGTAGGCGGCCATGAACGAGATCAGCGTCGCCGGCAGGACCGCGCCGACGGTGACGACCACGCTGTTCACGAAATAGCGGACGAAGTCGTTCTCGATCACCAGCTGGTAGTTCTCGAAGGTGAACTCGCTCGGCGGTTTCAGCGGGTTCGTGACGAAGTAGTTGGCCTGCGTCTTGAAACTGGTGATCACCAGCCAGTAGAGCGGCACCATCACCACGATCAGCCAGATCCAGGCGAAGCTGCCGCCGACCCAGTTGCGCTCGGTCAGTTTACGGCTCGCCCGGGTGCCGGTCGCGTCCGTGGCCGGGTCCTTTCCGGTCCGCGTACCGGGTGGGGTGGGGGTCATGGTCGCCACCTCAGACTCCTTCCATCTGACTCTCGTCGGCCCGCCCGCCGAGCCGCCGCAGCAGCAGCGACAGGCCGATGCCGACGAGGACCAGGATCACGGCGATCGCGCTGGCCGGGCCCATCAGGCTGGCCTGGAAGCCGAGTTGGTACATCTGCACGGCCAGGGCCCGGGTGGCGTCGCCGGGACCGCCGGCGGTCAGCACCCAGATCAGGTCGAAGAAGGTCAGCGAACCCACCACCATCAGCGTCGACGACGTGATGATCGTGTACTTGAGCTGCGGCAGCGTGATGTTGAGGAACTGCCGGACCCGGCCGGCGCCGTCGATCTGCGCCGCCTCGTACATCGACTGCGGGATCTGCCGGACGGCGCCCTGGTAGATCAGCGAGTGGAACGGGATGAACTGCCAGGACACCACGAAGATCAGCGTGGCGATGGCGAGGTTCGCCTGGCCCAGCCAGTCCTGGTTGAGCGCCTCGATCCCGAGGCCGGCGCCGAGCCCGAAGTTCGGGTCCAGCAGCGACTTGTAGGTGATCGCGATGGCCGCCGAGCTGAGCAACAGCGGGATGAAGTAGAAGACCGCCAGGAAGCCCCGGTAGCGGCTCTGCCGGGCCATGAACGTGCCGAGCAGGATCGACAGCGGGGTCTGCACCAGCCAGGACAGCGCCATGATCAGGAAGGTGACCCACAGCGCGTTCACCAGCCCGGGATTGGTCAGGGCCGCTTTCCAGCTGGTCAGGCCGGTCAGCTGGATGGTCGGCGTGATGCCGTTCCACGTCGCGAAGCTGAGCAGCACCACGCCGAGCAGCGGGACGATGCCGAAGAAGACGAACATGACGAACGCGGGCAGGACCATCCATACCAGGACGGAGCCGCTCCGCCCGCCACGTGATCTGGTGGGCTCCTGACCGCGCACGGCGGGCGGAGCGAGCGTCGTCATTTGCCGATGACCCCGTTCATGTTGTCGACCCACTGCTGCGGGGTGACCTGGAGCTGGAACAGCTTGGCGATGTTGTCCAGCAGCACCTCGGCCGCGGTCGGGCTGAGCGCCTGGTCCCACGACTGCGCGAACGTCTTGGCGCCGGCCGCGATCGCCGACATGTCCTTCTGGAACTGCGCGTCGTCACCGGTGTAGAGGCTGTCGCTGTTCGCCAGCACCGGAACGCCACCGGACTTGACCCAGCCGGCCTTCTCCTCGTCGTCGACGAGCGTGGTGGAGAAGAACTTCTTCGCGGTCTCCTTGTCGGCGGCGGTTGCCTTCGAGGAGATCGACAGGTACTGGCCGGGGTTGCCGACCGTGTTGGACGGGTCGCCCTTGCCGCCGTCGATCGGCGGGAAGTTCATCCAGCCGAGGCCGCCGTCCGGGACGAACTTGCCGCCCTGGGCCTTCTGGATACCGTACGACCAGGAGCCGTGCACCATCATCGCGGCCTTGCCGGTGTAGAGCAGGGCCTGGTCGGCGTTGGTGTCGGCGGCGGTCGAGGCGAAGCCCTTCTGGAAGGCGTTCATCTTCACCAGGTCCTGGACCTTGGTCAGCATGTCCAGCACGGCCGGGTCCGACCAGGAGCCCGCCTTGCCGGCGAAGACGTTGTCGAACACCTCGGAGCCGGCGTTGCGGTCGAGCATGAACTCGAGCCACATCATGTTGGTCCAGCGGGACTGGCCGGCGAGCGAGAACGGCGCGATGCCCTTGGCGTTGAACTTCGGGACCAGGTCGAGGATGTCGCCGTAGGTCTGCGGGGCGCTGACGCCGACCTGGTCGAAGATCTTCTTGTTGTAGTAGAGGACGATCGGCTGGACCGTCTCGACCGGCATCGCGTAGATCTTGCCGTCGACCGTGGCCGCGCCGAACGAGCCGGGCAGCAGCTTGCCCTTGAGGGTGGCGTCACCGAAGAGCGAGGTCAGGTCCTCGACCTGGCCCGCCTCGACGTAGCTCTTCAGGCCACCGCCGCCCCAGCCCCAGATCAGCGTCGGGGCCTGGTTGGCGCCCAGCGCGGTCTTGATCTTCGCCTTGTACGCGTCGTTCTGGAAGAACGTCGGGGTGATCTTGGAGTCCGGGTTCGCCTTGTTGAACCGGTCGATGGAGGCCTGGCGGTAGGGCTCGCCCGGCTCACCGCTCAGCGACCAGTAGCTGGCCGAGCCGCCGCCACCGGATTCGCTACCACCCGGGCCGTCGTTGCCACAGGCGGCCAGCGCGGCACCCGCGGCGGCTCCGGCAGAGAGGGTCAAGAAATTCCTGCGCTTCACGCTGATCTCCGTACTCGAACGAAGCCGCGGGGCGGCTGACGATACCGCGCGAGGTCCTGCCGCAAACTTTTCAAAACCGGTTAAGCTTCCGAAAGTTTCGCGCGACTGCTGTAAATTAAGGTGAGGTTTCGTAAACGTAGAGTTTCGCTGTGACGAGTGTCAAGTCCCTTGCCGTAACAGTGCCCTGAGCGCGAGAGTAGGCGACATCCCGCAGCCGCTCACGAGCCCTTTCCATAGGCGCCGCCGAGGCCTGGCGCGGCTCGGAAGTTTCGGAAACCATCGGAGGTACCGTTGAGCACAGACCAAGCGCCGCCGCCCGCGTGGCGCGACCCGGGGCTTCCGGTGTCCGAGCGGGTCGGCGCGCTACTCGCCGAGATGACGCTCGAGGAGAAGGTCGCGCAGCTCGGCAGCCGCTGGCTCGGCAAGGACAAGGGGGCGACCGGCGCGGCCGGCCCCGAGCCGGAGAACGGGCACGACGTCGCGCCGATGGAGAGCGAGTTCGGCGCGGGCGCCGCCCTGGAGGACGCCAGCCGGCACGGGCTCGGCCACCTCACCCGGGTCTACGGCAGCTACCCGGTGTCGGCCACCGAGGGCGCCGCCGAGCTCGTCCGCCAGCAGCGGATCGTGATGGAGTCGTCCCGCCTGGGGATCCCCGCGATCGTCCATGAGGAGTGCCTCACCGGTTTCACCATGCACGGTGCCAGTGTGTACCCGGCGGCCATCAACTGGGGAGCCACCTTCGATCCGGAACTGGTCGAACGAATGGCCGCGGCGATCGGGCGGGACATGGCGGCGCTCGGCGTGCACCAGGGGCTGTCCCCGGTCCTCGACGTGGTCCGCGACTACCGCTGGGGCCGGGTCGAGGAGTCCATCGGCGAGGACCCGTACCTGGTGGCCATGGTCGGCTCGGCGTACGTGCGGGGCCTCCAGAGCGCCGGGGTGATCGCCACACTGAAGCACTTCGCCGGCTACTCCGCCTCGCGCGGCGCCCGCAACCACGGCCCGGTGCCGATGGGCCGCCGGGAGCTGCTGGACGTGATCCTGCCGCCGTTCGAGACGGCCATCCGGGCCGGCGGCGCCGGTTCGGTGATGAACTCGTACGCCGACGTCGACGGCGTCCCGGCCGGCGCCGACCCGTGGCTGCTCACCGAGCTGCTGCGCGACGAGTGGGGCTTCACCGGCACGGTCGTCTCCGACTACTGGTCGATCCCGTTCCTGGCCGGCATGCACAGGGTCGCCGCCGGGTCGGGAGAGGCCGGCGCCCTGGCCCTGGCCGCCGGCATCGACGTGGAGCTGCCGGACACCATCGGCTACGGCGACGAGCTGGTCGCCCGGGTCCGCCGGGGCGAGGTGCCCGAGGAGCTGGTGGACCGCGCGGCCCGCCGCCTCTTGACCCAGAAGGCGGAGCTCGGCCTGCTCGACGACGGCTGGACGCCGGAGGCCTCGGTGGCCGCCGCCGGCACCGTGACGCTGGACTCCGCCGAGAACCGGCGGCTCGCCCGAGAGCTGGCGGAACGCTCGATCGTGCTGCTCGACCCGGGCACCGTGCTGCCGCTGACCGGCCCGGACCGCACCGGGCCCGGCCGGATCGCGGTGATCGGGCCGTGCGCCGACGACGCGAGCACCTTCCTCGGCTGCTACGCCTTCCCCAACCACGTGCTCCCCCGCTACCCCGGGGTCGAGGCCGGCATCGCGATGCCCAGCGCGGCCGAGTCGGTCCGGGCCGAGTTCCCGGACGCCGAGATCGCGTACGCGAAGGGCTGCGCCGTGGACGGCGACGACCGCTCCGGTTTCGCCGGGGCGGTGGCCGCGGCCGCGGCCGCCGACGTGTGCCTGGCGTTCGTCGGCGACCTGGCCGGGCTGTTCGGCCGGGGCACCTCCGGCGAGGGCTGCGACGCCGCCGACCTGCGGCTGCCCGGCGTGCAGGGCGAGCTGCTGGACGCGGTGCTGGCGACCGGCACCCCGGTCGTGGTCGTGGTGGTCTCCGGCAGGCCGTACGCGCTGGGCGACCTGGACGGCCGCGCCGCCGCCCTGGTGCAGGCGTTCATGCCCGGCGAGGAGGGCGGCCCCGCGATCGCCGGGGTGCTGTCCGGCCGGGTCCAGCCCAGCGGCCGGCTGCCGGTGCAGATCCCGCGCACCCCGGGCGGCCAGCCGGGCACCTACCTGCAACCGCGTCTCGGGGCCGAGCACACCGGCGTGAGCAACCTGGATCCCACCCCGATGTTCCCGTTCGGGCACGGCCGGTCGTACACCTCGTTCACCGTGGGCGATCTGCGGATCTCCGAGTCCCGGGTGCCGACCGACGCCGGGTTCACGGTGACCGTCCGGGTCCGCAACACCGGCGACCGCGACGGCGCCGAGGTGGTGCAGCTCTACCTCGCCGACCCGGTCGCCCAGGTGACCCGCCCGGTCCGCCAGCTGGCCGGCTTCCAGCGGGTGGAACTGGCCGCGGGCGCGGCCGCCGACGTCACGTTCGCGGTCCACACCGACCGTACGGCCTTCACCGGCCGCGACATGCGGCGCCTCGTGGAGCCCGGCGAACTGCGGATCCTCGTCGGCACGTCGGCCGGCGACCTGCCGTGCGAGGGCTCCGTCGAGCTGACCGGTCCGGTCCGCCCGGCCGGGGCGGACCGCCGCCTGGTGACCGGGGTGGAGGTGCGGCCCGCCGATTCATGACACGCGGCTGCTCTCCGGCGGGACCGCGGCACATTAGGCTTCTGTCGTGTCCCCACGCATCAACGACGACGAGCGGCTCCGCCGTCTCGAAGCGGTCACCGATGCGACGCTGTCCCGTCTGGAGACCTCCGACCTGCTCGACGAGCTGCTGGACCGGGTGCGCGATCTGCTGGACGTGGACACCGCCGCCATCCTGCTGCTGGACCCGCACGCCCGGCAGCTCGTCGCGACCGCGGCCAAGGGTCTGGAGGAGGAGGTGCGGGCCGGTTTCCGGGAGGCCGTGGGCCGCGGTTTCGCCGGCCGGGTGGCCGAGACCCGCCGCCCGGTCCGGATCACCGACGTCACCCCGGACGAGGTGGCCAACCCGTTCCTGCTGGAGAGGGGCGTCCGGTCGCTGCTGGGCGTGCCGATCCTGGCCGGGGAGGACCTGCTCGGCGTGCTGCACATCGGCTCGCTGACCCGGCGCGAGTTCGGCGACGACGACGTCAAGCTGCTGGAGCTGGTCGCCGACCGGGCGGCCGTGGCCGGGCGGATCCGGTCGGCCAAACTGGACCGCGCGGCCGCCCTGGCCCTCCAGCGCAGCCTGCTGCCGACCCGGCTGCCGCAGGTGCCCGGCGTCGAGCTCGCCGCGCGGTACGTCCCGGGTCACGCCACCGGCATCGGCGGCGACTGGTACGACGTCTTCCCCCTGCCGTCCGGCTGGCTGGGCGTGGTGATCGGCGACGTCTCCGGCCACGGGCTGGCGTCGGCCGTGGTGATGGGGCGGATCCGCAGCGCGCTCCGGGCGTACGCGCTGATCTGCGACGACCCGGCGGAGGCGCTCACCCTGCTGGACCGCAAGGTCGTGCATTTCGAGGCGGGCAGCATGACCACCGCCCTCTACACGATGGTCAGTCCCGGCCGGGACCACGCGGTGATCTCCACGGCCGGGCACCTGCGCCCGGTCCTGGCCGTGCCGGGCCGCCCGCCGGTGCTGGCCGATGTGCCGGTCGACCCGCCGCTCGGGGTGGCCCACCCGGGCCGGCCGCGGCGCAGCACCGCGGTGCCGATGCCACCCGGGTCGCTGCTGCTCTGCTACACCGACGGCCTCGTGGAGCGGCGCGTCCAGGTGATCGACGAAGGGCTGGACCGGTTGCTGCGCATCGTCCGGGCCGACACGGCGGAGGAGGTCTGCGCTACCGTCATGGCGGACACGATCGCCGATCCGCCGACCGACGACGTCGCGGTTCTCGCCGTTCGCCGCCGCGACTGACGGCCGGTGTGTCACCGTTCCATGGCAGGCCGGTTTCCGGCCCCGGCCGGTGCGGAAATATTCCTCAAACCTCTTGTTCGCAACGGATTCAGCGGAAAAGATGGGGCCGAATGCGCTGATACCACGGCTCTGGAGGCGGAATGACGGCGAAGACGGTGCTGCACAACCTCATCGGTGGCGAGGCCGTCGCGCCTGCCGAGGGGCGGTACGCGGATCTCGTCGACCCGTCCACCGGAGAGGTCTTCGCCTCGGCGCCGGTCTCCGGCGACGCCGACGTCGACCGGGCCATGCGGGCCGCCGCCACCGCCTTCGAGACGTGGCGTGACACCACCCCGGGCGAGCGGCAGCGCGCCCTGCTCAAGTTCGCCGACGCCATCGAGGCCCGCGCCGACGAGCTGGTCGCCGCCGAGTCGAAGAACACCGGCAAGCCGCTCGGCCTGACCGCCAGCGAGGAGCTGCCGCCGGCCATCGACCACCTGCGGTTCTTCGCGGGCGCCGCCCGGGTGCTGGAGGGCCGCTCCGCGGGGCAGTACATGAACGGCTTCGAGAGCTACGTGCGGCGCGAGCCGATCGGTGTCTGCGCCCAGGTCACCCCGTGGAACTACCCGCTGCTCATGGCGATGTGGAAGATCGCCCCGGCGCTGGCCGCGGGCAACGCCGTGGTGCTCAAGCCGTCCGACACCACCCCGGTCACCAGCGTCATGCTGGCCGAGATCGCCGCCGAGTTCCTGCCGGCCGGCCTGTTCAACGTGGTCCTCGGCGACCGCGACACCGGCCGCGCCCTGGTCACCCACCGGACCCCGCAGATGGTGTCGATCACCGGTTCGGTGCGGGCCGGCATGGAGGTGGCCGGCAGCGCCGCCGCCGACCTCAAGCGCACCCACCTCGAACTGGGCGGCAAGGCCCCGGTCGTGGTCTTCGACGACGCCGACGTCGAGGCGGCCGCCGCGTCGATCGCCGAGGCGGGCTACTTCAACGCCGGGCAGGACTGCACCGCCGCCACCCGGGTGCTGGTCGGCGCCGGCGTCCACGACGACTTCGTGGCGGCGCTGGCCGCGCAGGCCCGCGGGATCAAGACCGGCGCCCCGGACCAGGAGGACGTGCTCTACGGCCCGGTCAACAACGCGAACCAGCTGGCCCGGGTCGCCGGCTTCATCGAACGGCTCCCGGAGCACGCGGTGCTCCAGGCCGGCGGCGCCCGGGTCGGTGACCGCGGCTTCTTCTACTCCCCCACCGTCGTCTCCGGGCTGCGGCAGGACGACGAGATCATCCAGAACGAGGTGTTCGGCCCGGTCATCACGGTGCAGCGGTTCACCGACGAGGAGGAGGCGGTCCGCCACGCCAACGGCGTGGACTACGCGCTGGCCTCCAGCGTGTGGACGAAGGACCACGGCACCGCCATGCGGATGACCCAGCGGCTCGACTTCGGCTGCGTCTGGGTCAACTGCCACATCCCGCTGGTCGCCGAGATGCCGCACGGCGGTTTCAAGCACTCCGGCCACGGCAAGGACCTGTCGGTGTACGGGTTCGAGGACTACACCCGCATCAAGCACGTCATGCACAACGTGGGAGCCTGACCGTGACGTCCTCCGAAGACCTGCACAAGCGGCGGCTCGCGGCCGTCGCCAAGGGCGTCGGCTCGGTGGTGAACGCCTACGTCGACCACGCGAAGAACGGCACGATCACCGACGTCGACGGCCGGGAGTGGATCGACTTCGCCTCCGGCATCGCCGTGACCAACGTGGGCAACGCCGCGCCGAGGGTGGTCGAGGCGGTCCGCGCGCAGGTGGAGCGGTTCACCCACACCTGCTTCATGGTCGCCCCCTACGAGTCGTACGTGGCGGTCTGCGAGCAGCTGATCGCCCTGACGCCGGGCTCGTTCGAGAAGCGGGCCGCGCTGTTCAACTCCGGCGCCGAGGCGGTGGAGAACGCCGTGAAGATCGCCCGGCACGCGACCGGGCGGCCGGCCGTCGTGGTGTTCGACCACGCGTACCACGGCCGGACCAACCTGACGATGGCGCTGACCGCGAAGAACATGCCGTACAAGCACCGGTTCGGCCCGTTCGCCCCGGAGGTGTACCGGGCGCCGATGTCGTACCCGCTGCGCGACGGCGGCCTGTCCGGCGCCGAGGCGGCCCGCCGGGCCATCGACGTGATCGAGAAACAGGTCGGCGGGCCGAACGTGGCGGCCGTGCTGATCGAGCCGATCCAGGGCGAGGGCGGTTTCGTGGTGCCGGCGCCGGGCTTCCTGCCGGCGATCGCGGCGTGGGCGAAGGCGAACGGGGCGGTGTTCGTCGCCGACGAGATCCAGACCGGCTTCGCGCGTACCGGTCAGTGGTTCGCCTCCGAGCACGAGGGCCTGGAGCCGGATCTGATCACCACGGCCAAGGGCATGGGCGGCGGGCTGCCGATCGCCGGTGTGGTGGGCCGGGCCGAGCTGATGGACGCGGTGCACGCGGGCGGGCTCGGCGGGACGTACGGCGGCAACCCGATCGCCTGCGCGGCCGCGCTCGCCGCCATCGAGACGATGCGCGAGCTGGATCTGTGCGCCGCGGCCCGGCGGATCGAGTCCATCATCGAGCCGGCTCTCCAGGAGATGAGGGATCCCGGTGTCGCCGAGGTCCGCGGCCGGGGCGCGATGCTGGCGATCGAGCTGGTGCTGCCCGGCGGCATCGAGCCGGACCCCACCCGGACCGCGCGCGTGTCGAAGGCCTGCCACGACGCCGGCCTGCTCACACTCACCTGCGGGACCTACGGCAACGTGCTGCGTTTCCTGCCGCCGCTGGTCATCTCCGACGAGGACCTCGGGCGCGGCCTCGGCATCCTCCGCGCCGCGTTGCGATCCTGACGGGCGACCCCTTTGCCTACGTCAAGCTCTACAGGGAAGAATCGCGCCGTGACGGACGTGACCCTGGACGACACCAACAAACTGATCATCGAGCACCTGCAGCGCGACGGGCGGATGTCGTACGCGACGCTGGCCAAGACGATCGGGCTCTCCGAGGCGGCGGTACGCCAGCGCGTACAGCGGCTGCTGGACAACGGGCTCATGCAGATCGTCGCTGTCACCGACCCCCTCACGCTGGGTTTCGCCCGGCAGGCCATGGTCGGCCTGCGGGTCAACGGTGACCTGCGCGCCATCGCGGACCGGATCGCCGAGATCCCCGAGGTGGACTACGTGGTGATCTGCGCCGGCCGCTACGACCTGCTGGTCGAGCTGGTCTGCACCGATGACGAGCACCTGCTCGACATCCTCAACGAGAAGGTCCGGGCCATCGAGGGCGTCAGCGAGACCGACACCTTCATGTACCTGCGCCTCGCGAAACAGACCTACGCCTGGGGGACACGGTAACCGCATGAGCAGCCCCTCCTTCTGGCTCGACTCCCTGGGCCCGATCGAGAGACGCCCGCCGCTGGACGGCGACTCCGCCGCCGACGTGGCCATCGCCGGCGGCGGGTACACCGGCCTCTGGACCGCGTACTACCTGGCCAAGGCCGCCCCGGGGACGAGGATCGTCGTCGTCGACGCGGAGTACTGCGGCTTCGGCGCGTCCGGCCGCAACGGCGGCTGGGCGTCCGGCCTGTTCCCGGTCTCCGAGGCGAGGCTGTCCCGCCGCTTCGGGCCGGGCGCGGCCGCCGCGATGACCCGGGCGCTCGAGGACACCGTCGACGAGGTCGGGCGGGTCACCGCGGCCGAGGGCATCGACTGCGACTACGCCAAGGGCGGCGTCATCTCGCTGGTCCGCAACCCGGTCCAGCTGCGGCGGGCCCGGCGGGACCCGGGCTTCGTCGGCGCCGGCGAGGCCCGCGCCATGTGCGCCGCCGGGGACGTGCTCGGCGGCGTCTACAGCGAACACTGCGCCGCCCTGCACCCGGCCAAGCTGGTCCGCGGCCTCGCCGAGACGGTCGAGCGGCTCGGCGTCACCGTCCACGAGGGCACCCGCGCCGAGCAGATCACCACCGGGCAGATCAAGACCGATCGGGGTACGCTGCGCGCCGCGCACGTGGTGCGGGCGCTGGAGGGCTACACCGCCGGGCTCACCGGTCACCGCCGTGACCTGGCCCCGGTCTACTCGCTGATGATCGTCACCGAGCCGCTGCCCGCCGAGTTCTGGCAGCGGGTCGGCCTGGCCCGCCGGGAGACGTTCACGGACGAGCGGCGGCTGGTCATCTACGGTCAGCGGACCGCCGACGACCGGCTGGCGTTCGGTGGGCGCGGGGCGCCGTACCACTTCGGGTCCCGGGTCCGGCCGGAGTACGACCTGGTGCCGGAAGTGTTCGAGGCGCTGCGGGCGACGCTCACCGACCTGTTCGGGATCGACCCGCCGATCGCGTACCGGTGGGGTGGGCCGCTCGGCATCCCGCGCGACTGGATGCCGTCGGTCGGCCTGCGGGACGGGATCGGCTGGGCCGGGGGCTACGTGGGCGACGGCGTCGCGGCCGCGAACCTCGCCGGTCGTACCCTCGCTGATCTGATCCTCGGCCGCGACAGTGACCTGACCGCCCTGCCGTGGGTGAATCACCGCTCGCGCCGCTGGGAGCCGGAACCGGCCCGCTGGCTCGGCATCAACGCGGGCCTGCGGGCCACCGCCCTGCTCGACGCCCTGGATCGCCGCCGGGCGGCCTGATCAGGCGCCGGGCGGCCCGGCCAGCGGCAGGCGCACGCACACGATCGTCCCGGTCGGCCGGTTGTCGCAGAGCCGGATCGTGCCGCCGTGCAGCAGCACGATGGCCCGGGCCAGGCTGAGTCCCAGCCCGCTGCCGGGGGTGCCCTGGTGGCGCACGTTGCTGCCGCGGAAGAACCGGTCGAACACCCGGTCGTGCTCGCCGGCCGGGGTTCCGATGCCGTGGTCGGCGATGCACAGGTCGGCCATCGTGTCGTCGGCGCGCAGCGTGACGTGCACCGGCTCGCCGGGCGGGCTGTACCGGACGGCGTTGAGCAGCAGGTCGTCGACGACCTGACGGAGCCGTTCGGCGTCGCCGGGCAGGCGCATCTCGGCGGGCAGTTCGGTGACCAGGGTGAGCCGGTCGGCGGTGTGCCGGGCCGCGGTCACCGCGTCGCACAGCAGGGCCGCCAGGTCCACCTCGGCGACGTCCAGTTCGAGGTGCCCGGCGTCGAGCCCGGCCAGGTCGAGCAGGGTGTCCGCGATCCGCTGGAGGGTGGCCGCGTTGCGGGCGACGGTCTCCACCATGTGCCGGGAATCGGTGTCCAGGCCGGACGTCTCCTCGGCCAGGAGGGCGGCGTTCGCGGTGATCGAGGTGAGCGGGGTGCGCAGCTCGTGCCCCACCAGGTCGACGAAGTCCGCCTGCGCCCGGGCCAGCTGGCGGGACAGCTCCTCGGCACGGCGCTGGGCCACGAAGACGCCGACCTGCGCGGCCACCCCGTCGAGCAGCACGGTGAGCAGGTCGGGCTCGTACTCCTGGGTGCCGGCGTAGCAGGTCAGCACGCCGAGAAGGGTCCCGCCGTCGCGGACCGGCACGGCCAGCGCGGTCCGGACGCCGCGCCGCAGACAGATCTCCACCCGTTCACGCTCGTGGACGGTCCGCAGATCGGTGCTCAGGCTCAGGTCGGGCATCCAGATCGGCCGTCCGGTCTCCCACACCCGCCCGGTGATGCCCTGCCCGCGGATCGGGATGTGCCCGAAGAAGCCGTCCGGATCCAGCCCGGAGGCGTCCCAGTGCCCGGAAGGCTGGAGCAGCCCGGTCGCCTCGTCGATCAGGTACAGCTCGGCCGCCGGCCAGCCCAGGGTGGCGGTGACCGCCCGCAGCACCTCGGGGGTCGCCTCGGCCACCGTGACGGCGCTCTGCAACACGTGCTGCACGGCGATGTGGCAGTTGCGGAACCGCTCGACCCGGCGCAGGGCGGTGACCTCGTGGGCGACCGCCACCGCGCCGAGCGCGTCACCGGTCAGGCCGAGGATGGGCTGCGCGCTGGTGTCGAAGATCCGGGTCCGGTGGCCGGGCCGATGGACCAGCACGTCCTCGGAGACGACGCACTCGCCGTTGAGGGCGCGCAGCAGCGGGCTCTCGCCCGGCGACATCGACCGGTGGTCGGGGGTGGCGAGCACCCGGAAGGCCTCCGCCTCGAACTCGGGCGGCAGCGGTCCCTCCGTGCTGAAACCGAGGTCCTCCCGCACCGAGCGGTTGGCGTAGACGATCCGGCCGGAGCGGTCGCAGGCCACCACGCCGGCCTCCATGCTCTCCAGCAACGTGGAGTGGAAGGCGCTGTCGTCCTGCACCCGGATCGTGTCGGCGACCGCGGCGAGGATGTCGGTGTCCTCGGCGGTCCAGTCCCGCGGGCGGCGGTCCAGGACGGTCAGCGAGCCGATCGGGCGGCCGTCCCGGTCACGGATCGGCACACCGAGGAACGCCCTGATCCCGAACTCGACGACGAGCAGGTGCTTGCTGAGGATCTCGTCGGTCTCCCCGGTCATGTCCCGGCTGAGGATGACCGCGTCGGCGGAGACCACGTACTTGCAGACCGAGTAGGGCAGCGGGGCCCGGCGGGGCAGGCTCAGCTCGTGCGGGATGGCGTGCTCGCCGACGAACAGCTCCTCGTCGTCGGTGATCAGGGTGACGCAGGCCATCGGGGTGTGCAGCAGCCGGGCCACCAGCCGGGCGGTGTCGTCGAGCGGGGTGGACCGGCCGGGCAGCGAGAGGAGGGCGCGGTCGACCGCACGCAGACGGGCCGGATCCGTCAGCACCGCCTCGTCCAGCACCACCACCATGACCCGCCCGATTCTCCCGACCGAGGCCCGTGGTCACGGGCTGTCACACCACCCTTGCCCCGACACCTATATATACCACTTTTTCATACCGAAACGGGCAGGTCAGCGGGGCAGCGGGAGTTGGCCGAGTCATGGTCGTGCGGCCCGATCGTGACCAGCTCGTCCATGGTCGCCAGCAGCTGGTCGTTGGGGCAGGGCTTGAGCATGATGGCGCAGACCTTGGAGGAGGCGGCCCGTGGGTCGCCGGGACGCAGGTGCCCGCTCAGGATCGCCACCGGGATGTGCCGGATCCCCTCGTCCGCGTGCGCCCGGATGGCGTCTATCAGCTCCCAGCCGTCCATCCGCGGCATGCCGAGATCGGTCAGAACGACGTCCGGCCGCTGTTCGACGATCGTCTCGTACGCCGCCCATCCGTCCGATGCGCGCAGGACGGTCATACCGGTTCGCTTGAACACCCTGGCCAGAACCAGGGAGATGTCCTCGTCGTCCTCGGCGATCAGCAATGCGACCATGTCAGCTCCGTCGGAAGTGCTTCGTCCCAGCATGCGCCAGCGAGCCGGGACCCGGGGCGTTTCCGGACAATTACGAACGCGGATGTCCCTGCTCACGTGACCCGCGCGACGGGCCGTGGGAGCGCTCCGGCAGACTCGGATCCGCTCCACCCGAACCATCGAGGAGACGAATGCGATCACGGAACCGGCTGGTGGCGGCTCTCGGGGGAATCGTGCTGGCGGCGGCCGCCGCCACCGTTCTGGTGCGGAACGACTCCGGTTCCGGCGACGCCGCTCCGCTCTACCTGGACGCCGGGCAGCCCGTCGAGAGCCGGGTCGCCGACCTGCTCGGGCGGATGACCCTGGACGACAAGATCGGCCAGATGACCCAGGCCGAGCGGGTCAAGGTGGCCGGCGACCCGCACCTGGTCACCGAGTGGCGTCTCGGCTCGGTCCTCTCCGGCGGCGGCTCGGTGCCCGACCCGAACACACCGCAGGCCTGGGTCGACATGATCAACTCGCTCCAGCGGGCGGCGCTCGCCACCCCGCTGAGGATCCCGCTCCTCTACGGCATCGACGCGGTGCACGGCAACGGCAACGTGCACGGATCCACCGTCTTCCCGCACAACGTGGGCCTCGGCGCCGGCCGCGACCCGCAACTCGTCGAACGGGTCTACCAGGCCACCGCCCGGGAGATGCGGGCCACCGGCATCCGGTGGGACTTCGCGCCGTGCGTCTGCGTCTCCCGCGACGAACGCTGGGGGCGCGCCTTCGAGAGCTTCGGCGAGGATCCCGCCCTGGTCGGGCGGCTGGGCGGCGCGGCCGTCGACGGCCTCCAGAAAGACGGTGTGGTCGCCACCGTCAAGCACTTCGCGGGCGACGGCGACACCGAGTACGGCACCGGCGACAGCGACTACGTCATCGACCAGGGCGTCACCGTCACCAGCCGCGCCGACTTCGACCGCGTCGACCTGGCGCCGTACGTCTCCGCCGTCACCGAACACGGCGTGCAGAGCGTCATGCCGTCCTACTCCAGCGTCGACTGGACCGAGGACGGCACCGGCAACCCGGTCAAGATGCACGCCGACCAGGAGCTGATCACCGGCAAGCTGAAGGGCGACCTGGGCTTCGACGGCTTCGTGATCACCGACTGGGAGGGCATCCACCAGCTGCCGTCCACCGACCCCGACGGCACCGCCGAACCCACCCCCAGCCAGGTCCGCGCCGGCGTCGGTGCCGGCATCGACATGTTCATGGAGCCGCACACCGCGCCGCGGTTCCAGGAGGTGCTCAAGGCCGAGGTGGACGCCGGGCGGATCGGCACGGACCGGATCGACGACGCGGTCGAGCGGATCCTCACCGTCAAGTTCCGGCTCGGGCTCTTCGAGAACCCGTACGTCAC
The DNA here is from genome assembly GCF_014205215.1 of Actinoplanes lobatus. NCBI lineage: Bacteria > Bacillati > Actinomycetota > Actinomycetes > Micromonosporales > Micromonosporaceae > Actinoplanes > Actinoplanes lobatus. The sequence continues at coordinate 5,242,615 of NZ_JACHNC010000001.1, read as the reverse complement.
CCTCGGCGAGGTCCGCGGCGCCGAACACCGGGCGCTGGCCCGCGAGGCCGCCGCCCGGTCGCAGGTGCTGCTCAAGAACAGCGGGAACCTGCTGCCGCTCGCCGCCGACGCCAAGATCTACGTGGCCGGCCGCAACGCCGGCGACATCGGCAACCAGGCCGGCGGCTGGACCATCGATTGGCAGGGCCGCAACGGCGACATCATCCCCGGCACCACGATCCTCGACGGCATCCGCGAGGTCGCCCCGGGTGCGACCGTCACGTACAGCGCCGACGCCGCAGCACCCATCGGCGGCTCCGACGTCGGTGTGGTCGTGGTCGGCGAGACACCGTACGCCGAAGGTTTCGGTGACGTCGGCAGCACGACCTGGACGCGCGGCACCGACGAGCAGAAGGAGCCCAAGTCGCTCACCCTGCAACCCGCCGACCGGGCCGTGGTCGGCAAGGTCTGCGGCGCGGTCGCCAAGTGCGTCGTCCTGATCGTCTCCGGCCGCCCGCAGGTGATCACCGACCAGCTCGGCGAGATCGACGCCCTGGTGGCCTCCTGGCTGCCCGGCAGCGAGGGCGGCGGCGTCGCCGACGTCCTCTTCGGCAAGCGGCCGTTCACCGGCCGCCTGCCGTTGAGCTGGCCGGGCTCGGTGAAGCAGGTTCCGGTCAACGTCGGCGACCAGGCGTACGAGCCGCTGTTCCCCTACGGCTGGGGCCTGCGCACCATGGCGGCCCCCGACGCCCGCGACGCCGCCCAGAAGAAGGCGGCCGCCGGGCAGGCCCCGTCCGGCTGGCAGCAGAAATTCGCCGACGCCCAGCTGGCCGAGGAGTCCGGCGACACCGCGAAGGCCACCGCCCTGCTGAAGCGGCTCGCCGGCTGACGGATCCGGCGCCCGGCGAGGATCGGTCCATCGCTGGGCGCCGATACCGGCCCGCAGCGCCCGTTCGTCACGCCCCGCCGCGTCGGCAGATCAGGGGTGTTCAGGCAGCTGGACCACCCGCTCACGCCCGGCGGGCGCGGCACGGCCCGGACCCGGCAGCGCCTCGCGGGTCCGGGACGGCGGGTTCGCGTGTCCCGTACAAGAATGGGAAGAGCGAGAGAGTCGCCTGGCTGGACCACGAGCGCGCTCGCGGTATCCGGAAGCCGAAACGGAGCGCCCGGGCGGCTCTGGGCGCGCCCGGGCGGTCGGGGTGACGCTGGTCAGAGGCGGTTGTGGGCCTCGGTGAGCACGGAGCGGAGGATCTGCTCGATCTCGGCGAACTGGGTCTCCGTCGCGGTCAGCGGCGGGGCGAGCTGGATGACCGGGTCGCCGCGGTCGTCGGCGCGGCAGTAGAGGCCGGCGTCGAAGAGGGCGGTCGACAGGAAGCCGCGGAGCAGGCGCTCGGACTCCTCGGCGTTGAAGGTCTCCTTGGTGGCCTTGTCCTTGACCATTTCGATGCCGAAGAAGTAGCCGTCGCCGCGGACGTCGCCGACGATCGGCAGGTCGAGGAGCTTCTCCAGGTACGAACGGAAGAGCGGGCTGTTGTCGCGGACGTGCCGGTTGAGGCCCTCCCGCTCCATGATGTCGAGGTTGGCCAGCGCGACCGCGGCACCGACCGGGTGGCCGCCGTAGGTGATGCCGTGGGCGAACCAGTTGGTGCCGGTGAGGAACGGCTCGGCCAGGCGCTCGGAGGCGATCATCGCGCCGAGCGGGACGTAGCCGGAGGTCAGGCCCTTGGCGACGGTGATGATGTCGGGCTGGTAGCCGTAGCGGTCGGCGCCGAAGTACTCGCCGAGGCGGCCGAAGGCGCAGATCACCTCGTCGGAGACGAGCAGCACGTCGTAGCGGTCGCAGATCTCGCGGACCCGCTGGAAGTAGCCGGGCGGCGGCGGGAAGCAGCCGCCGGCGTTCTGCACCGGTTCGAGGTAGACGGCGGCGACCGTGTCCGGGCCCTCGAACTCGATCATCTCGGCGATGCGGTCGGCGGCCCAGATCCCGAACTGTTCGGGCGTCATGTTCTCGTCGGGGCGGCGGTAGTAGTTCGTGTTCGGTACGCGCATCGTCGACGGGACCAGCGGCTCGAAGTCCTGTTTGAAGGGCGGGATGCCGGTGATCGACAGGGCGCCCATCGAGCTGCCGTGGTAGGCGACGGCCCGGGAGATGACCTTGGTCTTCAGCGGCTTGCCGACCCGCTTGAAGTAGGAGCGGGCCAGCTTCCACGCGGACTCGACGGCCTCGGAGCCGCCGGTGGTGAAGAAGACCCGGTTCAGGTCGCCGGGGGCCAGGTCGGCGAGGCGGCCGGCCAGCTCGATGGCCTTGGGGTGCGCGTACGACCAGATGGGGAAGTAGGCCAGCTCACCGGCCTGCTTGGCGGCCGCCTCGGCCAGCTCCTGGCGGCCGTGGCCGGTCTGGACGACGAAGAGCGCGGAGAGGCCGTCGAGGTAGCGCCGGCCGGTCGAGTCCCACACGTAGCAGCCGTCGCCACGGGTGATCACCGGAACCGGGTTGTCCTGGTACGTGGAGAGCCGGGTGAAGTGCATCCACAGGTGGTCACGGGCGGTCGCGGAGAGCGCGTCCACATCAGCAGGTCGATCGGTCACGAATATCTCTCCCACTAGTTCCAGAGGTAGACATGATCCTGCCCACGGAATCCGTTGCACACAAGTCTAGGCACGACTATTTCCGCGCAGTTTCTGTGCTGGAACAACAGCGGCCCGGCACCCCCACCAGGGTGCCGGGCCGTTGCTCCTCTGACCTACGCGGCCTTTTTGCGGGGCCGGGACCGGATGTTCGTCAGGACGGCGAGCAGCACGCCGCCCGCGAAGATCATCGTGCCCATGACGTTGACCTGCGGCGGCAGGCCGACCCGGGTGGAGCCCCAGATCCACAGCGGGAACGTCTGCGTGGTGCCGGCCGTGAAGTTGGTGATCACGAAGTCGTCGATGGAGAGCGCGAACGCCAGCATCACGCCGGAGAGGATGGCCGGAAGGATGATCGGGAAGATCACCTTCCAGAACGTGGTCCACCCGCTCGCCCCGAGGTCGGCCGCGGCCTCCTCGAGGGACCGGTCCAGGGTCACCACCCGGGCCCGGACCACCACCGCCACGAACGACACCGAGAACATGACGTGCGCGATGGTGATGCTCACCGGGCCCAGGGGCGCGCCCAGCGAGACGAACAGGCTCAGCAGCGACGAGCCCATCACCAGCTCGGGCGAGGCGATCGCCGCGAACATCAGCAGGTTCAGCGCGCCGGCGCCGCGGAACCGCCAGCGGCCCAGCGCGTACCCCATGCCGGTGCCCAGGGCGCCGGCGATCAGGGCGGTCGCCACCGCGATGAGCAGCGAGACCACCAGGGCGTCGGTGAGAGCTTCCAGGGCGAAGACCTCGCCGTACCACTTGAGCGTGAAGCCCTGCCAGGTCTGGTTGTACCGGCCCTGGGGATCGTTGAAGCCGAACAGGATCATCACGGCGATGGGCAGGATGAGCCAGGCGATCAGGATCCAGGTGTAGACGTGGAGCAGGCGGTCGCCGCCGATACGGGGTCTCATCGGGCCGCCACCTTCATGACATCCTCCGTGCCCAGCGCCCGGGCGTAGGCGAAGACGCCGATCAGCAGCACCGTCATCAGGGTGAAGGACAGTGCCGAGGCCGTCGGGTAGTCGGAGTTCGAGAGGAACTGCGCCTGGATGACCTGCCCGATCATCGTGGTCTCGGAGCTGCCGAGCAGCTCCGAGTTCACGTAGTCGGAGGTGGCCGGTACGAAGGTCATCAGCACGCCGGCGAACACACCGGGCAGCGCCAGCGGGAAGATGACCTTCCGGAACGAGGTGAGGGGGGACGCGTACAGGTCCCGGGCCGCCTCGACCACCCGCGGGTCGATCCGCTCCAGCGCCACGTAGATCGGCAGCACCATGAACGGCAGGAAGCTGTACACCAGGCCGGCGATGACCGCGGTCGCCGTACCGAGGATCTGGAAGTCGGCCGGGAGCAACCCGGCCTCCTTCAAGGGGTGCAGCAGCACGCCGTCGTCCGTGAGGAGCATCCGCCACGAGATGGTGCGCAGGACGAACGACACGAAGAACGGCAGCAGGATCAGGAACAGGTAGGTCGCCTTCTTACGACCCCCGTAGAAGGCGATCCAGTATGCGACCGGGAACGCCAGCACGATCAGGACGACCGACGTGATGGCGCCGTACACCAGCGAACGGATCAACTGGGTCTGGTAGGCCGAGATCGAATCCACATAGTTCTGCCAGTGGCCGGTGAAGACGAACCCGTTGACGATGTCGCCCTCCTGCAGCGACAGCGACAGCATGGTGGCCATCGGTACCGCGAAGAACAGCAGGAGCCACAGCCCGCCGGGAAGGACCAGCAGGTAGGGGGAGAGTGTACGTTTTACCCGGTCCATCGGTTACCCCAGCACGATCGGTTGGAACACCCGCTCGAAGTCCTTCTTCTCCTCCGCGGTGTTGAAGTCGACGTAGTAGTGCAGGCGGTCGTACTCGGTCTCGCCCGGGAAGACCAGCGGGCTCTCCGCGACCGAGAGCAGGTACTCCTTGTCCTCGCCGGTGAGCGCGGCGGCGTGCTTCCTCATCTGCGCCTGCGCGGCCGGGACCGGGCACACGTAGTTGATGTACTCGGCGAGCGTGGTGGCGTTCTCCAGCTCGTAGAGGAAGTCCATCAGCATGATGGCGTCGACCGGGTTCTCGGCGGTGACCGGGATGGCCATGTTGTCGGTCCAGATCGTGCCGCCGTCCTCGGGGATCACGAACTTGAAGTTCGTACCGTCGGAGACGTTCTTCTGGAAGATGTCACCGGACCAGGCCATGGTGATCCAGACCTCGCCCTTGCCGAGCGCGTCGACGTAGCTCTGGTCGTAGTAGTTGCGGACGATGCCGGCGTCCTTCTGCTTCTGGAGCTCCGCCGCCGCCTTCTGCCAGTCCGTCTCGGTCGACTTGGCCGGGTCGATGCCGGCCGCGAGCAGACCGAAGTTGCCCAGCTCCTGCACGTCGCGGAACATGCCGACCTTGCCCTTGTACTTCGGGTTCCACAGGTCGGACAGCTTGGTGATCGGTTCCTTGATCTTGGACGGGTCGTAGGCGATGCCGGTGATGCCGGACGCGTACGGGATGCTGAACACGTTGCCCGGGTCGTACGACGAGTTCGCGTACGACTTGGCGGCGTTGGCCGCGTAGTTGGGCAGCTTCGCGTGGTCCAGCGGCGCCAGGAAGCCGGAGTCCCGGAACTGGCCGAACTGGCTCGAGTTGGTGATGACCATGACGTCGTAGCCGATCGACTGCCCGGCGGACAGCTGCGGCTGCACCTTGGCGAACCAGGGCGCCATCTCCTGGATGACCTCGTCGTAGGTCACCTGGATGCCGGTCTTCTGCGTGAACTTCTTGAGCTCGGGCTTCTTCGGGTCCATGTAGAGCGGCCAGCCGGCGAAGTTGAGCTTGCCGTTCTGCGTCTTGTTGGCCCAGAACTTGGCGACGGCGTCGGGTGCCACACTGGCCTGCGGCTTGCCCTTGCCCTCCACGCCGCACGCGGCGAGGAATGCGCCCATCGCCGACAACCCGCCGAGGCGCAGCGCGTCACGCCGGCCGAGCCGGGAACGCGTCATGCCTCGCAGGAGGGAGGGGTCCGGCATATTGGACTGGAACATCAGACTCCGATCGGGTACGAGTGCTGCGGGGCCCAGGTGAGGAAGACGCGCTCACCACGAGACGCGACATCCTCTGCATCGTGAGCATTCTGATCGAACACCACGAGGTCGGTTCCATCGGAGGTGGCCACTGTGTAGTTGGTCGAGGTGCCGTGGTAGACCACCTCGGTGACCGTGCCGGAGAGCAGACTCCCGTTGACGCCGGCGGGCAACGTCCGATGTAGATCGATCTTCTCCGGCCGCACCGAGACCTCCAGGTCCCGGCCGACCTGCACGGTGCCCGGCACGGGCACCACGACCCGCTCGCCGGGGCCCTTGTCGATGACCGCGAAACCCTGGTCGGTCCAGGTCACGCGGCCGTCGATGAGATTGGAGGTGCCGATGAAGCCGGCCACGAACCGGGTCGACGGGCGCTCGTAGATGTCCCGCGGCGAGCCGAGCTGCTCGATCAGGCCGCTGTTCATGACAGCGATGCGGTCCGACATGGTGAGTGCCTCACCCTGGTCGTGGGTGACGTAGACGAAGGTGATGCCCACCTCACGCTGGATCCGCTTCAGCTCGATCTGCATCTGTTGGCGCAGTTTGAGATCGAGCGCGCCGAGCGGCTCGTCGAGAAGCAGCGCCCGCGGGTGGTTGACCAGCGCCCGGGCCAGCGCGACCCGCTGCTGCTGACCGCCCGACATCTCCTTGGGCTGCCGCTTCTCCATGCCGGTCAGCGAGACGATCTCGAGCATCTCTCCGACCCGCTTGGCGATCTCGGCCTTGGCGACCTTCTTGCGCTCCAGGCCGAAGGCGACGTTCTGCTGCACGGTGAGGTGCGGGAAGAGGGCGTACGACTGGAAGACCATGTTGACGTCACGCTTGTTCGGCGCGACCCCGGTCACGTCCCTGCCGTCGAGCATGACCCGGCCGGCGGTCGGCTCCTCGAAGCCGGCGACCATCCGCATCGTGGTCGTCTTGCCGCAGCCGGACGGGCCGAGCAGCGAGAAGAACTCCCCCTGCCCGATCGCCAGATCCAGGCTCCTGACGGCGGGCACCGCCTCACCGTGCGACAGGTAGTCCTTGCGCACGCCGACGAACTCGATCGCCGGATGAGCGGCCGGATTGGGGGGAGGAGTCGTCATCTATCACCTCGAGCAGGGTGGATTAAGCATCTGGGTGGGGCGGATCAACCGTTGAAACTCATCACGTGCTTGATCCGGGTGTACTCCTCGAACCCGTACATCGAAAGGTCCTTGCCGTAACCGGAGTGACCGTATCCGCCGTGCGGCATCTCGGAGACGAAGGGTAGGTGGGTATTGATCCACACGGCGCCGAAGTTCAGGCGCCGGGAGACCCGCATGGCCCGGCCGTGGTTCTGCGTCCACACGCTGGCGCTCAGCCCGTACCGGACGTCGTTGGCACAGCGCACGGCCTCGGCCTCCTCGGTGAACGTCTGCACGGTGACGACCGGGCCGAAGATCTCGTCCTGGATCATCTCGTCCCGCTGGCGCAGACCGGTGACCACCGTCGGCTCGAAGAAGTAGCCACGATCACCGATGCGGCGCCCACCGGCGGCCACCTCGGCGTGCGCCGGCGTCCGGTCCAGGAAGCCGGTGACCCGCTCCAGCTGGTTCGCGTTGTTGACCGGGCCGAAGAACGCGCCGGTGTCGGACGGGGCGCCGGCCCTCGTGTTCTTGGCGGCCTGGGCCAGGGCGGCGGTGAAGTCGTCGGCGATCCGCTCGTGCACCAGCACCCGGGTGGCGGCCGTGCAGTCCTGGCCCGCGTTGAAGAAGCCGGCGCCGGCGATCGCCTCCGCGGTGGCGGCGATGTCGACGTCGTCGAAGACCACGACCGGCGCCTTGCCGCCGAGCTCCAGGTGGACCCGCTTCAGGTCGGGCGCGGCCGCGGCGGCCACCTCCATGCCGGCCCGGGTGGAGCCGGTGATCGACACGAACTGCGGGGCCGGGTGGGTGACCAGGGCGCGGCCGGTGTCACGGTCGCCGCAGACCACGTTGAGCACGCCCGGCGGCAGGAACTCACCGGCGATCTCGGCCAGCAGCAGCGTGCTCACCGGGGTGGTGTCCGACGGCTTGAGCACCACGGAGTTGCCGGCCGCGATCGCGGGGGCGAACTTCCACACGGCCATCACCATCGGATAGTTCCACGGGGTGATCTGTGCGCAGACGCCGATCGGCTCACGGCGAACGAAGGAGGTGTGGTCCCGCAGGTACTCCCCCGCGGACCTACCTTCCAGGACCCGGGCCGCGCCGGCGAAGAAACGCAGCTCGTCCAGGAGCGGGCCCATCTCCTCGGCGCGGGTCGCCGCCACCGGCTTGCCGGTGTTGCGGACCTCGGCCGCGATGATCTCCTCGGACCGCGCCTCGATCGCGTCGGCGATCCTCAGCAGCGCCCGCTGACGCTCGGCCGGGGTGCTGTCCCGCCACGTCTCGAAGCCCGGCTCGGCGGCCGCCACCGCCTTCTCGACATCCCGCGTCGAGGAGACCGGGGCCTGCGCGTAGATTTCCCCCGTGCTGGGGTCGATCACCGGGGACGTGACGCCGTCCTCGGTGTCGGTGTAGGCCCCGGCAACGAAGTTGCGCAGCACGGGAACTGGGGTGCTCACAGGGATTCAGGCCTTCCGGTCAAGGGGCGATCTCACCCGGACTGGAGGGACCTTGTCACATCGGCGAGTGAGCTAGCAAGGGAATCCGAAGTAATTTCCAGAGTTGAAACGGAATCAGAACCTCCGATCCCGTTCCAACGACGCAATCCGGTTTTTTAGGCGCTGTATTCGTCGGCCACGGTGAGGGCCTCATCGAGGATCGCCAGCCCTTCGCGCAGCTCCTCCGCCGAGATCGTGCACGGCGGCACGACGTGGAGCCGGTTGAAATGGACGAAGGGCCAGAGCCCCCGTTCCTTGCAGGCGGCGGCCACCGCGTTCATCGGCGCCGCGGCCGGGCCGGCGGCGTTGAAGGGTACCAACGGCTCCCTGGTGGTCCTGTCACGCACCAGCTCGACGGCCCAGAAGACCCCCAGACCGCGCACCTCGCCCACGCTCGGGTGCTTCTCCGCGATCTTGTGTAGAGAAGGACCGATGATGTCGTCGCCGAGCGCGCGGGCGTGCTCGACGATCCCCTCCTCCTTGAAGATCTGCATGCTGGCCACCGCGGACGCGCAGGCCAGCGGGTGCCCGGAGTAGGTGAGTCCACCCGGGAACGGCCGCTCCCGGAACGTCTCGGCGATCTCGTCGGAGATCACCACACCGCCCAGCGGCAGATAGCCGGAGTTGACCCCCTTGGCGAAGGTGATCAGGTCGGGGGCGACGCCCCACCGGTCGATCGCGAACCACTCGCCGCACCGGCCGAAGCCCGCCATCACCTCGTCGGCGATGAACACGATGCCGAACTCGTCGCAGATCTCCCGGACGCCGGCCAGGTAGCCGGGCGGCGGCACCAGGATGCCGTTGGTGCCGACCACGGTCTCCAGCAGGATCGCGGCGACGGTGGCCGGGCCCTCGAAGACGATGGTGTCGCGCAGGTGCTGCAACGCCCGCTGGGTCTCCTGCTCCGGGCTCTCCGAGTGGAACGGCGACCGGTAGGGGTAGGGACCCCAGAAATGGACGACCCCGATCGCGACCGGCTCGTTCGGCCAGCGCCGCGGGTCGCCGGTGGCGGTGATCGCGGTGGCGGTGGAGCCGTGGTAGCTGCGGTAGGTGGAGAGCACCTTGTGCCGGCCGGTGTGCAGCCGGGCCATCCGGATGGCGTTCTCGTTGGCCTCGGCGCCGCCGTTGGTGAAGAACACCTTGTTCAGATCGGCGGGGGCGATCTCGGCGATCATCCGGGCCGCTTCGCCGCGTTTGTCGTTGGCGAAGGCGGGCGCAATGGTGGCGAGTTTGGCGGCCTGCTCCTGGATCGCCGCGATAAGACGCGGATGCTGGTGCCCAATGTTGATATTGACGAGCTGAGAGGAAAAGTCCAGATATTTGCGGCCTGAGTAATCCCAGAAGTGGCTGCCCAATGCTTTTTCCACCGGCAGCGGGTCGATCAGGCCCTGCGCGGACCAGGAGTGGAAGACGTGGGCGCGGTCATCGGCGCGCACCTGGGATTCCGATGTCACAGGATCCTCCTCAACGGGTCTGCGGGAAGCCGAGGTCGACGGACGAGGTCCCCGGGTCGGGCCAGCGGGAGGTGACGACCTTGCTGCGGGTGAAGAAGTGGATGCCGTCCGGGCCGTACATGTGGGTGTCGCCGAACAGCGACGCCTTCCAGCCGCCGAACGAGTAGTAGGCGACCGGCACCGGGATCGGCACGTTCACGCCGACCATGCCGGCGTTCACCTCGAACTGGAACTGCCGGGCCGCGCCGCCGTCCCGGGTGAAGATGGCGGTGCCGTTGCCGTACTCGTTGTCGTTGACCAGCTGGACGGCCTCGGCGTAGGTGTCCACGCGGACGACGCTCAGCACCGGGCCGAAGATCTCGTCGGTGTAGACCGTCATCTCCGGGGTGACGTTGTCGAGCAACGTCGCTCCCAGGAAGAAACCGGGCCGGTCCGAGATGTCCCGTCCGTCGGCGACCACCTTGGCGCCGGCGTCGGCGCCGGCGGCGATGTAGCCGGCGACCCTGTCACGATGCTGGGCGTTGATCAGCGGGCCCATTTCGCTGTTCGGGTCCGTACCATCGCCGATCCTGATCTTCGGAAGTCGCGCCGCGATGGCCTCGACCAGCGGATCCGCGATCTCGCCGACCGCCACCACCACCGAGATCGCCATGCAGCGCTCGCCGGCCGCGCCGTAGCCCGCGCTGATCGCCGCGTCGGCGGCCGCGTCCAGCTCGGCGTCCGGCAGGACGATCATGTGGTTCTTCGCGCCACCCAGGGCCTGCACCCGCTTGCCGTGCGCCGTACCGGTCTCGTAGATGTACTTCGCGATCGGCGTCGAGCCGACGAAGCTCACCGCGGCGACGTCCGGGTGCGTGAGCAGCGCGTCGACCGCCTCCTTGTCACCGTGCACGACGGTGAAGACACCCTCCGGCAGACCGGCCTCGGCCCAGAGCGCGGCCAGCCAGTTCGCCGCCGACGGGTCCTTCTCGCTGGGCTTGAGCACGAAGGCGTTGCCCGACGCGATCGCGGTGGCGCACATCCACAGCGGAACCATAGCCGGGAAGTTGAACGGGGTGATACCGGCGACCACACCGAGCGGCTGGCGGATCGAGTAGACGTCCACCCCGGTGGCGGCCTGCTCGGAGAAGCCGCCCTTCATCAGGTGCGGGACGCCGGTGGCGAACTCGACGTTCTCCAGGCCGCGGGCCACCTCGCCGGCCGCGTCGGCGAGCACCTTGCCGTGCTCCCGGGTGATGATCGCGGCCAGCTCGCCGGTGCGGGCGGCCAGCAGCTCGCGGAACTTGAACAGCACCGCCGAGCGCTTGGAGAGGCTCGCCTCCCGCCACGCCTTCGCGGCCGCCTTGGCGCTGGCGACGGCGACCGCGACCTCGGCGGCCGAAGCCAGATCGACCTGGGCGATCTGCTCGCCGGTCGCGGGGTTGAAGACCGGGCCGACCCGGCCGGACTCGCCGGCACGCTCCGCGCCGCCGATCCAGTGCGCAATGTGAATCATGCCGCCGAGGTTATGTGACGACACTAGACCGAACAATGCTGCAGTTGTACTGTCACAAAATGTTTTACGAGGCCGTCATGGAGCGGTTGGCCGAACCCAGCGCACGCGGTCTCGCCGAGGCGGTGAGCCGCGCCGTCGGTGAAGGCGCCCTCACCGGAGGCGCCAAACTGCCGCCCGTGCGCTCGGTCGCGGCCGAGCTGCACCTCTCCCCCAGCACGGTCAACGCGGCATGGCAGCTCCTGCGACGGGCCGGCGCCATCCGCACCAACGGGCGGCGCGGCACCGTCGTCGCCACCCCCGGCGCCGGAGGTCCCGGGCGCTACCGGGCCGCCCTGCGGCAGACCACCGGATTCGGGCTCGACCTGTCGACCGGAGTGCCCGATCCACGGCTCCTGCCCCCGATCCCCGCGCTGCACGGACTGTCCCCGGCGCCGACCAGCTACCTCGACGAGCCGGTCCTGCCCGAACTGGGCGCGTTGCTGCGGGAGCGGTGGCCGTACCCCGCCGACCGTCTCGCGATCTTCGACGGGGCGATGGACGCCATCGACCACGTGGCCTCCGCGCTGCTGCGGCTCGGCGACCTGGCCCTCGTCGAGAACCCCTGCTTCCCCCCGCTGCTCGACCTGCTCGAAACACTCGGCGTGACGGTGGCCGGCGTCGGCACCGACGCCTCCGGCATGCTGCCGGACCAGCTCGCCGCGGGCCTGGCCCGGCGGCCCGCCGCCGTCTTCCTGCAAGCCCGGGCCCTCAACCCCACCGGCGCGTCGTGGTCACCGTCGCGGGCCGGCGCACTCGCCGAGGTTCTCGCTCAACACCCCGAGGTGTACGTGGTGGAGGACGATTCCGCCGGTGACCTGGCATCCGGGCCGCTCCTGTCGATGGGGGCCAGGCTGCCCCGGCAGACCGTGCACGTGCGCAGCTTCTCCAAGTCGCACGGGCCCGACCTGCGGCTCGCGGCGGTGAGCGGGCCGGCCACCGTGCTCGACCCGATCCTGGAACGGCGGCTGCTCGGCCAGGGGTGGACCAGCCGGCTCCTGCAACACCTCCTGCTCAGCCTGCTCACCGACCCGGCCTCGATCGCGGCCGTGCGCGCCGCCCGCGACGAGTACGCCCGACGGCGCCGCCTGGTCACCACCGGCCTCGCGGCGTCGGGCATCGCACTGCCGCCCGGCGAAGGCCTCAACATCTGGCTGCCGGTCGCCGACGAGCAGGCCGCCTTGCTGAGCCTGGCCAGCGCGGGAATCGGGGCCGCCGCGGGCACCGCCTTCGCGGTCGGGCCGGGCATGACGCCACACCTCCGGGTGACCGTCGGGCTGGTCACCGACGACCACGCGGCGGTGGCGGAACATCTGGCCAGGGCTGCTCAGGCGGCTGCCCGGCCGATCCCCCGTTGACCTTCACCGCGCCGGGCGGAAGCTGTCGAACACCAGCTGGAGATCCTTGCGCGACCCGGCCCAGACGTCATCACGGGTCTGCCAGTAGAAGCCGTAGGCCTTGTCGTCGTGTACCACCGTGCCGCGGTTGTTGACATGCTGGCGGGCACCGCCGCGGTTGAAGGTGAACTCCCAGTCGGCGGCCTTCCGGAAGTAGTCCACCGCCTCGATCCGCACCTCCCGGTAACCCGGGAAGTCGCCTCCCGACACCCGGTTCCGGGCCTGCTCACGCCAGTCGGCCACCGGGTTCGACCGGGGCTTGTTCGTCTGATCGATGCCGAGGACCTTGCCGTCCCCACGGAAGTAGACGAGCGTGCCCTCCTTCGTACGCCTCCAGCCTTTCGGTACGTACAGCGAGAAACCCGTCCGGTCCGTGTACAGCTCCCAGCCGGCCGGCAGCACGGGTCGCCCGTCCCCCGCCGGCTGTGTGGCCGGCGCGCTCTCCGGTGCCCGCGACGGAGTCGCTTCGGGGGTGCCTGCCGTGGCGGTAGCGCCCGTCTTCTTCTCGTCCGCCGCCGGGGTTCCGCCACCCCGGCCGGTGAAGAGCCAGATCCCCCCGGTCAGAAGGACCACAACGGTCGCCACGGCCACCAGGATCAGGCGACGAGGCCGGCCTGGCGCCGCCCGAACCATCGCTCCACCCACCACCGGGTCAGCAGCCGGGGCGCCCTCTCCCGCGGCGTCCTTCGGCCGGCCGGCCTCGTCGGCGCCGCCCGCGACGATGGCGCTCTCGCCGGGCAGCGCCTCGTCCTCGGGCGCCAGAGCGTCGCCGGGCTCGCCGTCTCCGGTAGCGCCGGCTGCGCCCGCGGCCGGCAGTGGATCGCTCGCGGCCCGTGGGTGGGGAACCCTGCCGTCGGCCCGCCGGTTCGGGCCGCTCTCCGGCGACAGGTTGGCGAGAATGGTGCGGAGAAGGCTTTCGGCGTCCTCCGCGGTGAGACGGATGGCCGGATTCTTCCTGAGCAGACCGTCGAGCAGCGGCCGAAGCGAACCGGCGTGCTTCGGCGGGTCGGGATCCTCGGTCGCCAGGGCGGCGAGTGTCGCCATGGTGGAGCTTCGCTGGTAGGGCGCCTGGCCCTCGATGGCCGCGTACAGCGTCGCGCCGAGCGACCACAGATCGGCCTCCCGGCCGCCGGCGCCGCTCTGCGCCCGCTCCGGGGCCATGAACTGCGGCGAACCGACCAGGATGTCGGAACGGCTGATCACTCCGTCGTCGTCGACGGCCGCGATGCCGAAGTCGGTGAGCAGCACCCGTCCGTCGTCGGCGAGCAGCACGTTCGCCGGTTTCACGTCGCGGTGCTCCACACCGAGCCGGTGTGCGGTACGCAGGGCGGCGAGGAGGTCCAGGCCGATCCGCGCCACCCGGTACGGATCGAGCCGCCCCCGCTCGGCGATCTCCTCCCGCAACGACCGTGACCGCACGTACTCCATGACGATCCAGGTGCGGTCGTCGAGTTGCAGCACGTCGTACACCTGGACGACGTTGGGGTGACTGATCCGGGCCGCCGCACGCGCCTCCCGGAGCGTGCGCCGAGCGGAACTCGCGCTGTCACCGCCGAGCGGCTGGTCGATCTCCTTGATCGCGACGTCGCGCACCAGGGTCTCGTCCCGGGCGAGCCGAACCTGCCCCATTCCTCCGCGGCCGAGGCTCTCACCCAGTCGGTACCGTCCGGCGAGGAGCACGGGCGCATCAGGCATGAGCACCGTTATACCCGCCAGGCGCACCCGCGATGCGAGCCCCCCATCCACTGTCGTCAGGTCGCCGGGCCGGCCGGCGAATGGCGGCGGACCAGGCGGGCGGCCGGGATCGTGGCAGCGCCGACAGCGAGGACCCGGGCCACCGCCCGGAGAACCTGGCCGCGGGTCGCCCCGGCCAACCGGAGCGCCCGATAGCCGGAACGCCGGGACCGGACACGCTGTCCGGCGCCGGGTAGGCCGCGGCAGCGCTCGCTCTGTTCCCGCTTCGTCGATGGCCACGACCACGCTCCTGGAGACCGAGCCCATCTGGCGGGGCCAGCCCTGCGCCGTAAATCCGACGTTTAATGATTTTTCCGGCATTTTGCGAGGCGGGGAGGGCGATTAGTCAGCATTGGCCGGGGTACGTCAGTCGCGGAGAACCGTGCAGGACGGAGGGGGACAATGACCCACACAGACCCACGAAACGACCAATCGACTGCGGAGTTGGTCAGTCAGCTCAGTGAGCAGGTGTCCACCCTGGCCCGGGACGAACTGGCACTCGCCCGGATCGAAATGGTCGACAAAGGCAAAAAGGCCGGAAAGGGTGCGGGCCTGCTCGGCGGAGCCGGGGTGATCGCGCTGTACGGGATGGGCGCCCTGCTGTTCACCGCTGTCGCGGCCCTGTCGATGGTCATGCCGATGTGGGCGGCTGCCCTGACCGTGACGGTGATTCTGCTCTGCGCCGCCGGGATCACGGGGATCGCCGGCAAACGGGAGATACGAGAGGCGGTACCGCCGGTTCCTGACGCGGCGATCGCCAGCGGCCGCAAGGACGTGAACGAGTTCATGGCGGCTGCCCGGCGTGGGACTCACTCATGAACGCCTCCGACGGCAACCACGCGGAGGCACGCCGGTCCTCCTCCAGCCGCAACCGGCCCAAGCCGGGCCCACCCCGGGCGCCCGGCAACGCCGCCCCGACTGCCGCCGCGGGCAACGCGACCACGAAGACACCGGCCAGCAGCGGTGAGCCGGGCACGGGCGAAGTGACCGGACATTCGGGGGCGAGCCCGGTGAGCCGGTCGGCGACGAACAAGCCGACCAGCGGTATGCGGAACGATCAGGCCGGCGCCCGGAACGCCCCGGCCGCACACAGCAAACCGACACCCGCAACGGGTGCTCACAGCGCCGCACACAGCACCGTGACTCCGGGACCGGCCTCACGCAGCACGGTGACCATCGGCGCCGCCGAGACTGCGGGAAAGGCGTCGTCCACGAGGGGCACCCCATCGGCGGGCACCTCGCGTTCCGGCGGTCCGGGGACACCCAGACCCACACCGCCAAGCATCCCGTCCAGTCACACGGAATCTCCGCGCCATGCCGGCACACCCAAGCCAACGCCGCCACCCGCAGCGAGCAGCACCGGGAGGCCCAGGCCTGGTTCGGGGTCCGGTAGCCCGTCATCAACGGGCACGAGCGCGGCCGCCAAACCCGCACCACCGACAAGCTCCGGGACCGGCAGCCCATCAAGCACTTCGGCCAGACCCACACCATCATCAGGTTCCAGGGCCGGTCACCCGGCAACAGCGCCCAACACGAATACACCCCAATCCACCCCACCGAAGGGCGCGCGCGAACCGGCGACAACGTCGGGTACAGGTTCGGTGGCCAAGCCGACACCGTCGAGCCTCGCCGCGAGTGGTCACTCGAGACCGGGCACCGGCTCCCCCGAGGCGGCCGATATGCGGGCAACCGGCCGGGCGACCGTGCCCACACCAGGCTCGACGGCAACGACGGGCGCGGTGGGAAGCGGCGCCATATCCGGCACGGGAGCCGCTTCCGACGCTGCACCGGGCACGGAGAGCCCCGCCGGAGCCCACGTCGCGGAGATGGGCACCGGCGCGCCTGGACCACAGGCGGCAGCCACCCGCCCGGCGCATGACGTGGAAACGGCCGAGCACACAGCAACATCGAGTACGGCGAGCACGCACCAGCGGGGCGAGGCCCCGGCCGGCGCCCACGCGGCACCGAAGGACAAGCCGGGCAAGACCTCGACCACCGCAAACGCGGAACGGACCGAAAGGCGGGACGAGGAAGTGCACGCCGCGGCCGAGCGAGCCCGCAACGGTGACGGTGGGGACGCCTCGGAGCAGGCCGATGCACTGCGCGCCGAGATCGAGCAGACCCGGGCCGAACTGGGCGAGACGGCAGCGGCCCTGGCCGCGAAGATGGACGTGCCCGGGAGGGTCAAGCAGGCCGCGGCCGAGAAGAGCGGGCAGATCACGGACACCGTGGCGGAGAAGAGCGGGCAGATCACGGACACCGTGGCCGAGAAGAGCGGGAAGGTGTCCGACACCGTGGCGGAGAAGAGCGGAAAGATCGCCGCGACGGTCGCGGACAAGGGCGGCCGGCTGGCGGAGTCGGCGGGCAACCTGGCCTCGAAGGCCGAACCGACCCGGCTCAAGGAGGCAGCGAGCGACGTGATGGGCTCACTGACCGGCAAAGCCGGGCAGGAGCACGGCCATCGGGCGGCTGATCCGGCCGAGCACGGCCGGATGCGGCAGGCCACGGCGGAGACTCGCACCCACCTCGCCGAAAGCGCCGCTGATGCGGCGGAGCGTGCCACCACCGCGATCGGCACTCTGCCCGGGCGCGCTTCCGAGGCGATCGGCACGATGCGCGAACGCGCTTCGTCGGCGATCGGCACGCTGCCGGACCGGATGCCCGAGAAGCGGCAGCGCTACCTCTTGATCGGCGCAGGCCTGGTAATCGCCGCAATCGCCGTGGCGGTCATCCGGAGACTCCGCTGACCGTTCACTGACGGGGCCCCGCCGCACCCCGGCGGGGCCCCGTCACGTCACGGCCAGCCCGCCACGTCACGGCCAGCCCGCCACGTCACGGCCAGGCCGCCACGTCACGGCCGAGGGCAAGCCTTGAAACGTCTCATAAGACACCATGGGGCAATTGGCCTACTCGAAGCGGGAATCAAGGGCACCCGGAGAATCAACTCTTGACCCTGCCCTAACTGCCTCGTAACGTGAGTCACACCTCAGCTAGAACGTTTCAAGAATTCCTCTTCGGGAGGCTTCATGCGCCCTCGGTTCACCGCCGCCGTCGTGCTCACCACGACGGCCGCCATAGCTCTGTCCGGCTGTACCAAGAAGAACGACACCGACACGGCCGCTTCCAGCGGGTCCGGCGATAAAACGTACAAGGTGGCCTTCGTCCCGAAGTTGCAGGGTGTCCCCTACTTCGAGGCGATGAACGCGGGCGGCAAGGAGGCGGCCGCCGCGCTCGGCAACGTCGAGTGGCTCTACCAGGGTCCGACGCAGGCCGACGCGGCCGCGCAGGCCGACATCGTCCGGTCGTACATCCAGCAGAAGGTCGACACCCTGATCGTCGCCCCGAACGACCCGGACTCGATGGCCCCGCTGCTCCAGCAGGCCAAGGACGCCGGCATCCACGTGGCGACCGCCGACACCGACGCGCCGAGCAGTGTGCGGGAGGTGTTCGTCAACCAGGCCACCGCGCAGGGCATCGGCGAAGGGCTGACCGACGCGCTGCTCAAGGAGATGGGCGGCAAGGGCAAGTACGCGATCGTCTCCTGCGGCCAGACCGCGGAGAACCTGAACGCCTGGATCAAGGTGCAGCAGGAGTACACCAAGACCAAGTACCCGGAGGCGGAGATCGTCGACGTGGTCTACGCCGGTGAGGACCAGGCGAAGGCCACCCAGATGGCGACCGACCTGATGAACGCGCACCCGGACCTGACCGGCCTGGTCGGCGAGTGCACCTCGTCCGCGCCGGGTGTGGCGCAGGCGGTCAAGGACGCCGGCAAGATCGGCAAGGTCTTCACGGTCGGCCTGGGCACCCCGCAGGCGATGAAGCCGTACCTGCAGGACAAGTCGTCGAGCGCGGCGATCCTCTGGGACGTCGAGAACCTCGGCTACCTGACCGCGTGGGCCGGCGCGCAGATCGCGCAGGGCAAGCCGTTCGCGGCGACGAACAACGTGTCCAGCGAGCTGTCCGCGGTCGCCTACACCGAGGCCGACAAGATGCTGCTGCTCGGCCCGGCGCTGGCGATCACCGACCAGAACGTCGACAAGTTCAACTACTGATCGATGGCCGACGAAACGACGCCCCGACTGCGCCTGACCGCTATCTCGAAGCGGTTCGGCGCGGTCCGGGCCATTCAGCACGCCGATTTCACGGTACGGGCGGGCAAGGTGCACGCCCTGGTCGGTGAGAACGGCGCGGGCAAGTCCACGATGATCAAGATCGTGGCGGGGGCGGAGACCGCCGACTCGGGCCGGATCGAGTTCGAGGGCGTGACGGCCGAGATCAGGAGCACCACCGATGCCATCGCGCTTGGCATCGCCACCGTCTACCAGGAGCCGCAGCTGTTCCCCGAGCTGACCGTGGCGGAGAACATCTTCCTGGGCCGGGAGATCCGATCGACTTTCCGGAAGGTCGACTGGGCGGCGCAGAACGCGAAGGTGGTCGAGCTGCTGGAGCTGCTCGGCCTCCCGGAGCGGTACGCGACCGCCGAGGTCGGCACCCTCTCGGTGGCCGAGCAGCAGCAGGTCTCGATCGCCAAGGCGCTGGCCGCCGACGCGAAGGTGCTGATCCTCGACGAGCCGTCGGCGATCCTGACCGACGCCGAGATCGAGGTGCTCTTCGACGTGGTCCGGCGGCTCACCGCCACCGGTGTCGCGGTCATCTACATCTCGCACCGTCTGGACGAGCTGTTCCGGATCGCTGACGAGGTGACGGTCATGCGTGACGGCAGGACGATCGGCACGTACCCGATCAAGGATCTGAGCGTGCGTCAGATCGCGCACCTGATGGTCGGCGAGGAGTTGTCGGACGCCCGGCCGCATCGTGAGGTCCCGGAGGGACCGGCCGCGCTGGAGCTGCGCGGCCTGGGCCGCACCGGGAAGTTCCGCGACGTCGACGTGACCGTGCGGGCCGGCGAGATCGTCGCCCTGTACGGACTGGTCGGCTCGGGTGTATCCGAGATCGCTGCATGTGTGTACGGCATTGATCGCGCTACACATGGACAGCTTCTAGTCGACTCAACGCAAGTCAACATCAAGAACCCCGAGCATGCACAGCGACTGGGCATCGCCCTGTTGCCGGCGAACCGCAAGGTCGAGGGGATGTTCGGTTTCCAGTCGATCGCCTTCAACATCTCCGCGGGTCATCTGCGGCTGCTGTCCAGACTCGGCGTCTGGGTGGACCGGGCGCGGGAGAAGGCCGTCGCGCTGAAATTGATCGAGCGGCTCGCGGTGAAGACGCCGCACGAACGGCAGCCGATCAGCGCGATGTCCGGCGGCAACGCGCAGAAGGTTGTCCTCGCCCGGCAGCTGGTGGAACGGCCGAGGGTGCTGGTGCTGGCCGAGCCGACACAGGGTGTCGACGTCGGCGCCAAGGAGGAGATCCACCGGTTGATCACCGAGCTGGCCGAGGAGGGCACCGCCGTCCTGGTGGTGACCTCGGACCTGCCGGAGGCGCTGCGCATCGCCGACCGCATCCAGGTGGTGCGGGGCGGCACGACGACCGACGAGTTCGGCCCGGACGCCAGCCAGGTGGACCTGCTGGCCGCAGCCGCGGGAGGAAACGAATGACCGCGAGCGGCAAAACAAGCGGAACAAGCGGAAGCGGAAGCGGAAGCGGAAGCGGAAGCGGAAGCGGAAGCGGAAGCGGAACAAGACCGACGACCGCCGCGGGAGGCAGCGAATGACCGCGGTCGCGGAAGCGAAGATCAGGAAGCGGGTGCTGCCGTCACCCATAACCGGCCAGGAGGTGGTGCTGGTCGGCGTGATCGCCGTGCTGTGGGCCGCGCTCGCGGTGAGCACCCCGGCGTTCCTGACCGCCGGCTCGATCCAGCCGCTGCTGGTGGCGACCGCCCCGGTGGCGCTGATCGGCGTCGGCATGACCATCGTGATCATCACCGGTGGCATCGACGTCTCGGTCGGCGGCGCGATCATGGTCTGTTCCGTGCTGACCGCGAAAGCACTGGTCCAGGCCGAGGTGGGCCTCGCCGTGGCGGTGTTGCTGTCGGTCGCGGCGGGCGCTCTGCTCGGCCTGGTCAACGGCGTGCTGATCGCCTACGGCCGGGTGCACGCCATCATCATCACCTTCGGTACGGCGAACCTGTTCATGTTCCTGGGCCTGCGGATCTTCGGCTCCGGGACGGTGAACGGCATCCCCGGCACGCTGGCGTTCTTCGGCCGTGGACCGGACGGGCGCACTCTCGGCGTCCCGCACGCCTTCCTGATCACCGTGCTGATCACGGCGGCCGCCTGGTGGTGGCTGCGGCACACGGCGGGTGGCCGGCACTTCTTCGCGATCGGCGGCGACGCGCAGGCGGCCCGGCTGGCCGGTGTGCGCGTGCAGCGCCGGGTCCTGCTGGCCTACGTGCTGACCGGCCTGCTGGTCGGCCTGGCCTCGTGTTTCGTGATCGCGCAGGGCACCTCGACGCTGGACCAGTCGGTCGGCGCCGGCAAGGAGCTGGCGGTGATCGCCGCGGTGGTCATCGGCGGGACGAGCATCATGGGCGGCCGCGGTTCGGTGCTCGGCACCCTGCTCGGCGCGCTGCTGGTGCAGTCGGTCGCCTCCGGGGTGACCCAGCTGGGCTGGCGTTCGCAGCTCTCCGACCTGTTCGTCGGCATCTTCATCATCGTGGCGGTCGGGGCCGACCTGCTGCGTGCCCGGGCGAGGAGGAACCGGTGAGCAGGGCGGTCCGGATTCTTCTCACGCAGCGGATCGCGCTGCTCGCGGTTCTGATCGTGGCCGTCGTGGTGACGTTCTTCATCAACGACATGGGCGGCTACCTGACGGCGCCGTACGACTTCGACTACATGTCGGCGGCGCTGATCACCGCGGTGCCGCTGGCCATGCTGGGCCTGGCGGAGATGCTGGTCATCCTGTCCGGCCGGGGCGGCATCGACCTGAGCGTCGGGGCGATCGTGTCGCTGGCCGGCATGGTGTTCGGCTTCGCGTACGGCGAGTGGGGCTGGCCGCTGTGGCTGGCGATCCTGGCGACGGCCGGGTTCGGTGCGCTGCTCGGCGCGGTGAACGGCTTCCTGGTGTCGTACATCGGGTTCCCGGCGCTGATCGCGACGCTGGCGACGTTCTACGCGTACAAGTCGCTGGCCATCGTGATCAACGACCAGCAGCCGATCAGCACCGAGCCGATCCAGGAGCTGTTCTCCATCAGCAAGTCGGTGGAGCTGCCGCTGTTCGGCCAGTACGTGCCCGACGTCCCGCTGGGCATCTTCACGTTCCTGCTGCCGACCGTCGTCGCGGTCTGGGTGCTGCTGGCCCGGACTGCCTACGGGCGGCGGCTCTACGCGATCGGCACCAACGACGTCGCCGCTCGCTGGGCAGGGCTTCCGGTCAAGGACACGCGCTTCAAGGCGTACGTCTATGCGGGTTTGATCTCGGGTCTGGTGGCCGTGGTGACCGTGGGCCAGTTCGCCTCGGCGCGCCCGGACGCCGGGGTCTCCGGCAACGGCATGGCCCTGCCGGCCATCACCATCGCCGTGCTCGGCGGGGTGGCGATCACCGGTGGTATCGGCCGGGTCGCCGGCGTGGTGCTGGCGACGCTGCTCATCGTCTGGCTCAACGCCGGCATCCTGCTCGCCTTCGTCGGTAACGAGGGTTCGCAGTACCAGCTTCTCGCCCTGGGCGCGGTGCTGGTGTTCGCCGCGCTGTTGAACGGGCTCACCAATCGCAAGTACGGAGGAAGCGCATCATGAACCTCGACGGACTCGACGGCTTCACGATCGAGGTCCCGAGCTGGGCGTACGGGAACTCGGGCACCCGGTTCAAGGTGTTCACCCGTCCCGGTGGGCCGCGGAACCCGTACGAGAAGATCTCGGACGCCGCGCAGGTGAACCGGGTGACCGGCCTGGCCAACCGGGTCTCCCTGCACATCCCGTGGGACCTGGTGGACGACTGGCCGGATCTGCGGGCGCACGCCGACAAGCTGGGCGTGCGGATCGGCGCGATCAACTCGAACCTGTTCCAGGACGACGACTACCGGCTCGGCTCGCTGTGCCACCCGGACGCCGCGGTCCGGCGCAAGGCGGTCGACCATCACCTCCAGTGCCTGGACGTGATGCGGCAGACCGGCTCGACGGATCTGAAGATCTGGCTGCCGGACGGTCTGAACTACGCCGGGCAGGACTCGCTGCGCGGCCGGCAGGACCGGCTGGCCGAGTCGCTGCGGACGATCTACGACGCGATGGACGACGGCCACCGGATGCTGCTCGAGTACAAGTTCTTCGAGCCGCACTTCTACACCATGGACATCCCCGACTGGGGCACCTCGCTGCTGCACTGCCTGGCGCTGGGCGAGAAGGCGACCGTGGTGCTGGACACCGGCCACCACGCGCCGGGAACGAACATCGAGTTCATCGTGATGCAGCTGATCCGGCAGAACCGGCTGGGCGCGTTCGACTTCAACTCGCGCTACTACGCCGACGACGACCTGATCGTCGGTTCGGCCGACCCGTTCCAGCTGTTCCGGATCATGTCGGAGATCGTGGCCGCGGGCGCGCACCGGCCCGAGTCGGGCGTCAACTTCATGCTCGACCAGTGCCACAACATCGAGGAGAAGATCCCGGGCCAGATCCGCTCGGTCCTCAACGTCGAGTCGGCGCTGGCCAAGGCGCTGCTGGTGGACCAGGAGGCGCTGGCCGCCGCGCAGCGGGCGGGTGACGTGCTGGGCGCGCATCAGGTGCTGATGGACGCCTACGAGACCGACGTGCGGTCCGCTCTCGCGGACCGGCGGGAGGCGCGGGGCCTGCCGCGCGATCCGGTCAAGGCCTTCCAGGAGACGGGGTACGCGGAAAGCGTGGCCGCCGAGCGGGTCGGTGGCACACAGGCGGGCTGGGGAGCGTAATCCTCCGCGAATCGGCCCCGGGCACCGTCCGCCCGGGCGCACCATGAGCGGATGGAGACCGCTACGCCGCCGGAGCACGAGGCCCGGGTCGCCGAGGTCCGGGCCCGCCTCGCCGAGTTCGCCGAGGGGGATCCGTCACCGGCCGAACGGGCTCTCGTGCTCCGGCTGCTCCGTTCGTTCACCGCGAAGACCCCGGGCGCGGTGGACCTGCTGGCCCGTCTCCTGGAGGCCGGCGATCCGGGGCCGGTCAGCGATCCCGCCCACAGTTTGAAGGGGTCGGCCGCCAACATCGGGGCGATCCGGCTCGCGGACCTGTGCGCCACGGTCGAGGACCAGGCCCGGGCCGGCATCGTCGCCGACCCCGGACGCACCGTGGAACGTCTGCACGCCGAGGCCGACGGCGCGCTGCTGGCGGTCCAGGCGGTCACCGCCCGGTACGAGGAGCCGGTCTAGGGCATTGCGGGGTAGTGCTCCAGCTCGACCCGGACCCGTTTGCCGCCGTGGTGGTTCTCCACCGTCCAGCCGGCCGACAGCGCCTCGATCAGCGCGAGCCCCCGCCCGCCGATCCCGTCCGGGTCGCGGCGGCGGGGCACCAGCGACGATCCGTCGGCCACCGCGACGGTCACCCGTCCGCCGTGCGCCTCGATGCTCACCTCGACGAAGCCACCGCCGTGCAGGACGGCGTTGCTGACGAGCTCGCTCACCACCACGGCGCAGGCGTCCAGCCAGTCGGCGTCGCGGAGACCCCAGCCGACGAGCACCGCGGTCACGGCGCGGCGGGCGGAGGCCGGTGCGCCGCGGCCGAGCGGTACGTCGAGATGGGCGGTCAGCTCGGACATGATTGACCCCAGGATGGCTCGCGTGCGGCCGCACAGTACCCCGCGATCCCCCGCCCCGAAACGTCATTGTCCTTATTGCCGTATTTAACATGATTTAGGCTTCAGGTATGGCAGCGGTGCTCATCGTCGAGGACGACCAGGAACGCCAGGCGGTCATCGCCGAGGTGGTCGGCCGGTTCGGCCACCAGGTGGTCCTCGCCGGGGACGGCCGGGCCGCCCTGACCGCCGCGTTCGCCCACCGGCCCGACCTGATCATCGCCGATGTCGACGCGCCGCACCTGGACGGCGCCCGGATGTGCCGTGGTTTGCGCGAGCATCCCACCACCGCGGACGTGCCGGTCGTCCTGATCACCGCCCACCAGCCGCCCGGCGACACCGCCCTGGCCGAGGCCGAGGCCGTCGCCGTGGTGCCGAAACCGTTCAGCGCCGAGGACCTCACCGAAACGCTGCGCGGATGCCTGGAGGGGACCGCCGGGACCCGCGTGGGCCCGGCCTTCACCGAGGCGCTGCTGCGCAGCCTCGACGCCGGGGTGGTGGCGTGCGACCTGGAGGGCCGGCTCGTGGTGATCAACCAGCCGGTCCGCGACTTCTTCGGCGACGACAGCCTGGGCGTTCCGGCCCGGGACTGGGCCGAGCGGTTCGGCCTGCGCCGCGAGGACGGCAGCCCGCTGGACCCCGACGACGTGGCGCTGTACCGGGCGCTGCGCGGCGAGGAGGTCCAGCACGATGTGATCCTCGCCCACGACCGGCAGGACCGGCCCCGCTGGTTCGCCGTCAACGCCCGCCCGGTCCGCGACGCCGCCGGCCACGTTCTCGGAGCGGTCGCCGCGGTCCACGACGTCACCGCCGAACACCACCAGCACCAGTACGAGCGCTGCAAGAGCGAGGTCCTCAAGGCCCTGGTGCACGCCCCCGACACGGCCAGCGCCGGCGCCCAGGTGCTGCGCGCCATGGCGGACGGACTGGGCTGGCCGTTCCTGCGGCTGTGGCTGGTCGACCCGGTCACCGACCGGCTGCGCCCGGCCGTCACCCACCTCGCGCCCGGCTCGCCACCGATCGAGCTGCCGTCCGTGCTGGACCGCGGGGAGGGCATGGTCGGCTCCTGCTGGGAGCGCGGCGAGCCGATCTGGGTGCCCGACCTCCAGGCCCCCGGCTCACCGGTGCTGTCCCGCTTCGCCGAGGCCGGGCACTACCGGGCGGCGCTGGCCGTGCCGGTGTCCAGCGCCGAGAAGGTCGTCGGCGTGCTCAGCTGCTTCATCCTGGAGTACCAGGATCCCGACCCGGCCCTGAAGGTCCTGCTCACCGGCATCGCCGGGCACCTCGGCGCCTACCTGGAGCGCCGCCGCGCCGAGGAGCTGTCCCACCAGCTCGCGGCCAGCGTCGGCGAGTACATCGCCCTGGTCGGCCACGAGCTGCGCACCCCGCTCACCTCGATCGGCACCTACACCGACCTGATCGCCGAGGAGCCCGACCAGACGACCGTCGGCGAGATCCGTGAGCTGCTGACGGTGATCGAGCGCAACAACGCCCGGCTGCGCTCGCTCGTCGAACGGCTGCTCGACCTGTCCGCCCTGGAGTCCGGGCAGGCCGAGCTCATCACCGCCGAGGTGGACCTGGCATCGGTGGTGACGGCCGCGGCCGCGGGCTTCTCGGTGCGTCTCGACCTGCCGGAGCGGCTGACCGTCCCCGGCGACCGCGACCGGCTGCGCCAGGTCGCCGAGAACCTGATCGGCAACGCGGTCAAGCACAGCCCCGAGGGCGGCGTGGTCCGGGTCTCCCTCACCGCCGACGAGGACGCCGCCGTGCTGACCGTCACCGACAGCGGCATCGGCATCCCGGCCGATGAACGCGACCGCCTCTTCGCCCGCCTCTACCGCGCTTCCAACGCCCGGCACAGCGACATCCCGGGCGCCGGCCTGGGGCTGGCGCTGAGCCGGGCAATCGTCGAACTGCACGGCGGCAGCATCACGCTGGACGAGAACGACGGCGGCGGAACGGTCGCCACGGTCCGCCTTCCCCGCCGTCCCGGGACCATTGGCCCTGCCCGCCCGGGACGCCCCGACGAGACGCTGGGAGGGAACCACTAGGAGGGGTCATGCAGGCAGGAAACATGGACGCGTGGCGCGGCTTCGCCGGGACGTCGTGGCGCACCGGGATCGACGTCGCCGGCTTCATCCACGACAACGTGCGGCCCTACGAGGGCGACGCCGCGTTCCTGGCCGGGCCGACCGCGCGGACCAACCGTGTCTGGGACCGGCTGTCCGCGATGTTCGTCGAGGAGCGGGCCAACGGCATCTACGACGCCGACACGTCCACCCCGTCGTCGATCACCGCGCACGGGCCGGGCTACATCGACCGGGAGAGCGAACTGATCGTCGGCCTCCAGACCGACGCCCCGCTGCGCCGCGCCATCATGCCGGCCGGCGGCCTGCGGATGGTCGAGGGCGGCCTGAAGGCGTACGGGCGGGAGCTCGACCCCGGCGTGCGCAAGATCTTCACGGACTACCGCAAGACCCACAACGCCGGTGTCTTCGACGCCTACCCGGCCGACGTGCTCGCCGCCCGCCGCTCGCACATCATCACCGGACTGCCCGACGCGTACGGCCGCGGCCGGATCATCGGCGACTACCGCCGCGTGGCCCTCTACGGCGTGGACTTCCTCATCGAGGAGCGCAAGCAGGTCAAGACGGCGCTCAACGCCCGTCTGTCGGTGGCCGACGTGATCCGCGACCGGGAGGAGCTGTCCGAGCAGATCCGGGCGCTCCAGGAGCTCAAGACGATGGCCGCGGGCTACGGCTACGACCTCTCCGGCCCGGCCACCACCGGCCGCGAGGCGGTCCAGTGGCTGTACTTCGCCTACCTGGCGGCCACGAAGGAGCAGAACGGCGCGGCCATGTCGCTCGGCCGGACCTCCTCGTTCCTGGACGTCTACCTGGAACGCGACATCGCCGAGGGCGTCCTCACCGAGGAGCAGGCCCAGGAGCTGGTCGACGACTTCGTCATCAAGCTGCGCATCGTCCGGTTCCTGCGCACCCCCGAGTACGACGAACTGTTCTCCGGCGACCCCACCTGGGTGACCGAGTCGATCGGTGGCATCGGCTCCGACGACCGGCCGCTGGTGACCCGGACCAGCTTCCGCTACCTCCAGACGCTCTACAACCTGGGCCCGGCGCCCGAGCCGAACATGACGGTGCTGTGGTCGCCGCGGCTGCCCGAGGGCTTCAAGCGGTTCTGCTCGCAGGTCAGCATCGACACCAGCAGCATCCAGTACGAGAACGACGACCTGCTGCGGCCGTACCTGAGTGACGACGCGGCGATCGCCTGCTGCGTGTCCGGGATGCGGGTCGGCAAGGACATGCAGTTCTTCGGAGCCCGGGCGAACGTGGCGAAGGCCCTGCTCTACGCGATCAACGGTGGCCGCGACGAGATCAGCGGCGTGCAGGTGGCGCCCGCGACGAAGCCGTTGAACGAGGAGGTGCTCGACTACGACGAGGTGTTCGAGGCGTACGACAAGACCCTTGACTGGGTTGCCGAGGTCTATGTTGATGCACTCAATGTCATCCACTACATGCACGACAAGTATGCATATGAGCGCATCGAGATGGCGCTGCACGACTACCCGGTGCACCGCTTCCTGGCCACCGGCATCGCCGGGCTCTCGGTCGCCGTCGACAGCCTGTCCGCCATCAAGTACGCCCAGGTGAAGCCGGTCCTCGACGAGACCGGACTGGTCGTCGACTACGCGGTGGACGGCGACTACCCGACCTTCGGCAACAACGACGACCGAGTCGACGAGATCGCGGTGGACCTGGTCAACCGGTTCATGGAGAAGATCCGGCGGCAGCCGATGTACCGCGGCGCCGAGCCCACCATGTCGGTACTGACCATCACCTCGAACGTCGTCTACGGCAAGCACACCGGCAACACCCCGGACGGCCGGCGGCTCGGCGAGCCGTTCGCGCCCGGCGCCAACCCGATGAACGGCCGGGACAAGCACGGCCTGGTCGCGGCGGCCCTGTCGGTGTCGAAACTGCCCTACCGCAGCGCCCGCGACGGCATCTCGCTGACCATCACCTCAACGCCGGACGGTCTCGGCCGCACCCGCGACGAGCAGGTCGGCAACCTGGTCGGCGTGCTCGACGGCTACACCGACGGTCACGGCTTCCACATGAACGTCAACGTTCTCGACCGGGCCACCCTGGAGGACGCCATGGAGCACCCGGAGAAGTACCCGCAGCTCACCATCCGTGTCTCCGGCTACGCGGTGAACTTCGTACGGCTCACCAAGGAGCAGCAGCGCGACGTCATCTCGCGCACCTTCCACGGCGCGCTGTGACCGTCACCGGGAGCGTGCATTCGTTCGACGTCTCCACGGGCGTCGACGGGCCGGGAACGCGATTCGTCGCGTTCCTGGCCGGCTGCCCGCTGCGCTGCCAGTACTGCCACAGCCCCGACACGTGGTTCCGGCGCAGCGGGCAGATCATGGACGCCGACGAACTGATGACCGAAATCCAGCGCTACGAACGCTTCATCAAGGTCGCGCACGGCGGTGTCACCATCAGTGGCGGCGAGGCCCTGCAACAACCCGACTTCGTCCGCGAGATCTTCACCCGGTGCCAGGAGCGGGGACTGCACACCGCCCTCGACACCAGCGGCTACCTGGGCGCCAAGGCGTCCGACGAACTGCTCGACGTCACCGACCTGGTACTGCTCGACATCAAGGCCGGCGACGAGGAGACGTACCACCGCGTCACACGTACCGGAACCCTCGAACCGACCGTGAGCTTCGCGCACCGCCTGGCCGACCGCGGCATCCCGATCTGGGTCCGTTTCGTCCTGGTCCCGGGTCTCACCGACACGGTCGAGAACGTCGACGCGGTAGCCGCCATCGCCGCCTCGATCAGCACCGTCGAACGCGTCGAGGTCCTGCCGTTCCACCGCCTCGGCGCCGCCAAGTACGCCGCCCTCAACCAGCCATTCCCGCTGGCCGGCACCGACGCGCCCACCCCCGCGCTGCTCGACCGGGTCCGCGCCCAGTTCCGCGCCCACGGCCTCACTGTCTATTAGAGTCTTCTTCTTGGTGTTTGCGGTTCTTGGGTCGGGCGAATCGCCGAACGGGGGCGCCGACCGCCGCGCTAGGCGAAAATGCGGCTTTCACCGGAAATAGGCGCCCGTTTTGCCCGCTTTACATGCCGACGTTGTGTGACCTTGAACGATTTGCCACCTAAACCGGTGATAAATCGATCAAGATCGCTCCGGGTGACGCGCCCAGCTGGCGAGGGAATGCAGATTCGGCCGTGGGCAGCCAGATCAAAGACTCATTAACACCCCTTTATCGTACGAAAGTGCCCGCCCCGCCCTTTCAAGGCAGTTCCGCCCGCTCCACGCGAGCCACTGCGACTCCAGCCTCTGCCGCGCCCGCCGGGCTTACCTGCCCACGAACGGTCCCGCAAGACCCCCGAAACAGCCCTGGAAACCAGCCGGACCCGGTGACCCGAGCGACGCCAGCCGCCCGGCTCGGACCATCGCTCCCGAAACCACCCTGGAAACCAGCGGGACCCGGTGACCCGAGCGACGCCAGCCGCCCGGCTCGGACCATCGCCCCCGAAACCACCCTGGAAACCAGCCGGACCCGGTGACCCGTACGGCGCCAGCCACCCGGCTCGGACCGTGCGGCGCCAGCCGCCCGGTCAGGCTCAGGTGACAAGGTAAGCCGTGTAGCGGACCAGGTTCGCCTCGCGGACGGCGGAGGCCACGAAGATCGACTGTTCCAGGACCGTGAGGGCCGGGTCGGCGGTCTCCAGCTGGACGGCCAGGCGGAAGTAATAGTCGGACGGTGACACCGGGTCGCCGCGCAGCAGGGACTCCAGGATCTCCGGGCGGCCGCTGCGGACGCCGAAGGTGCGGATGTAGACGTGCGAGCCGTTCGCCGTCCGCGCCGAGTAGCGGGTGTCGATCTCGATGGCGCCGTCCGGGCGGACCACCTGCCAGTCGGCGCCGCCGGGCAGTACCTCGGCCGTGAAGAGACCGGACACCCGGCCGCCGATGATCGGCACCACCCGCCGGTGGCCGGCCCGGGTCGCGCCGTGGTCCTCCAGCGGGCCGAGCCGCGCCTCGACGTCGAACGCGGCCTCCAGCCCGGGGATCGCCGGCGCGCTCATGACGGCCGTCCCAGCGGGTCCACTCGGGACGCGCGCATCGCCGGCGGCCATACCCGCGGGTGGGCGCGGGTCGCCGGACCGGTCACGACGGCCACACCGGCAGGTCGGCACGGATCACCCAGCCCGGTCACGACGGCCACACCGGCAGGTCGATGTGGGACGGGTGGGCCGCGGCGTGCGAGACCTCCTGGGTGGCGCGATGGGTTTCGGCCGCCGTCGCGGCGGGCTCGCCCGAGCCCGGGTTGCGGGCGTAGCGGGGATGCGCCCCCGAGCTGACCTGGACGCTGATCCGGTGCCCGGCCGCGAACGTGTGGAACGCCGGCCACAGATCCACCGTCACCTCGCGGAAGCCGTTCTCGTCCGGGCCGGGGTCCGCGGCCGCGATGCCGCCGATCCGGCGGATGCCGTCGCAGACGCTCATCGACCGGCCGTCCGGGTGGACGTCGCAGATCCGTACGAAAACGTCGAAGCTCGGCCGCGACGACCGGAACCGGATTCGGGCCACCGGCGTTCCGGCGATCGTCACCGGCGCAGCCAGCCGGTCGCCGCGGAAGACCAGCACGTCGGCGCGGGCCTCGTGGGCGGCGTTGTCGACGGGGCCCTGTTTCGGTTCCAGGCTCGGGCCGCCGACCGCGGGGGTGGGGTCGTCCGGGTCGTAGACGTACGAGGACACTCCCCCGTCCGGCACGTCCGGATGCAGGCGGCCTGTCTCGTGCAGATGCCAGGCCCGGGTGGCGGTGCCCGGCGGCGGCCAGGACGGCAGGTCGTGCCACCGGCCGGCGCCGGTGAGATAGGCGCGGACCGGGGCGGCGCGGTCGGCGCCAGTGCGGTCAACGCGGACCGGGGCGGTGCCAGTGCGGTCGGCGCGGACCGGGGCGGTGCGGCCGTCCGGCTCCCCGGCGAAGTTCTCCCGCAGGAACGCCGTGGTCTCCCGGATGGCGACGGCGCCCATCTCCGGCGCCGAGTGCCCCCACGGTCCGATGGTGAGCAGCGGTGGGCGGCCGGCCCCGGTCAGCGTGGCGTGGTTCCGCAGCTGCCAGGGCAGGAAGATGTCGTACCAGCCGGTGATCATGTAGATCGGGGCGGTGATGTCGGTGACCGAGGCGGTGTGCGACTGCCCGGTCCAGTAGTCGTCGGTGAGCCGCTCGTGGGCCACCCAGTCCTGGTACCAGTGCACCGCACGCCCGGTGGCCACGGTGTCGCCGCTGCTGAGCGGGAGCGTGCCGAAACCGCGCAGCAGCTTCCGGTCCGGGCGCAGCATGCCGAGGAACAGCGACAGCATCTCCCGGTTGATCATCCGGCTCATCATCTGCGTCCAGCCCAGCGCGTTGCGCAGCGAGAAAGCGGCGTTGTCCCAGGTGATCGCCCCGAAGTCGGGCATCGTGACGAGCAGGCAGAGGGCGTCCGGCGCGTTCTCCGGGTCGTCCACCGTCATCCGGCCGGCGACCGCCCACTGGGTGAAACCCATGTAGCTCGGGCCGAACGTGACGACCCGGCCGGTGCACCAGGGCTGCTCGCGCACCCAGCGGTGGGTGGCCATGCCGTCGCGCTGCTCGTCGATCTGCGGGGTGAAGACGCCACCGGAGCCCCACGTGCCGCGGCAGCTCTGGAACAGCACCGGGAACCCCTCCCGGGCCAGCGCCCGCGCCTGGCCCGCCACCATGCCGCGACGGCCGTACGGGCCGCGGATCACGATGGTCGGCAGCCCCGGATCGGTCGCCCCGATAGGCGTGATCAGGTCGGCGAGCAGTTCCACGCCGTCGTCCATGGGGACGCGCAGGTCTTTGCGGAGCTCGATGTCGTACGGGCCGGGGGTCAGGCCTTTGAGGGTCCACGACTGCACCCAACGGGACAGTCGCTGGCGGAGCGTGCTCATGCGGGGCTCCTTACGGGGGGACTGGCGTTATCGCTGTTCGGTGAGCGCGTCGCGGAGCCGTTCCAGTGCGGGTACGGCGGCGGCGAGCGCGGCCCGGTCGGCGGCGGTGAGGGTGGCCGCCGCGTACGCGACGAGATCGCCGCTGGCCAGGTCGAAACGGTCGAAGAGGTTGAGGGCCTTCGCGGTGGCGAGGACCTCGACCTGCCGCCGGTTCCCCGGCCGGGGGCGGCGTTCCACCAGCCCGGCGGTCTCCATGGCGGTGAGCAGGTTGCTGACCGCCGGACGGCTCAGCCCGAGCCGGTCGGCCAGTTCGCCGGGCGTGGTGACGGCGCCGCGCGGCAGCGCCC
This sequence comes from Actinoplanes lobatus, assembly GCF_014205215.1. NCBI lineage: Bacteria > Bacillati > Actinomycetota > Actinomycetes > Micromonosporales > Micromonosporaceae > Actinoplanes > Actinoplanes lobatus. The sequence goes on along the minus strand of NZ_JACHNC010000001.1, from coordinate 5,210,152 downwards.
GGATGATCTCGATCTGCGCGTCCGGGATCTCCGGCAGATGTTCGGCGGCCCGCGCGGCCGCCAGCAGTGTCCGCCGCAACGGCGAGATGACCGCCGCGAGCCGCGCCGCGTCGAACTCACTCACGGAAGCGGCCCTCATCCACGAGGCCGGGCACGCGGGGTGAGGCGGGCGAGGGCCGGTTGTCGAGGGCACCGGGCGGGGTGAGCGAGGGCCGGTTGTTGAGGGCGTCCGGGTGGAAGCCGGCCGCCTTCTTGTAGCCGGTGGCGATCTCGGTGAGCTCGTCCGGGGTGAGAACGTCGTGGATGTGCGCGAACCCCCGCGGCGCCCGCTCGTGGGCCAGGACCATCACCTGTTCGGGGCCCTGCCGCCGGTTGCTCAGCACCAGCGCCGTCGTGGCCGGGCGGCGCGCGGCCTCGTAGGCGGCCAGGCCTTCTGCCGCGGTCTCGCTGGTGGCCAGATGAAATGCGAGGGTACGGGCATCGAGGATCGCCTGCGACGCCCCGTTGGAGCCGTTCGGGTACATGGGGTGGGCGGCGTCGCCGAGCAGCGTGGCGTGGCCGTGCGTCCAGCGGTCGACCGGGTCGCGGTCCACCATGGGGTATTCCAGGATCTCGCCGGCCGCGGCCAGCAGGGCCGGCACGTCGAGCCAGGGGAATCGCCAGTCCCGGAAGAGGTCGATGATCGGCTGTGGGTCGACGGCCCGGTTCCAGTCGGCGTTCTCGCCCGCGAAGCCGCGGGTCCGCCGCTCCGCGATGAAGTTGATCTCGGCATTGCCGTCGGCGTCCGGCGCCCCGATCGGGTAGGCCACGAATTTCTGCCCGGCGTCACCCGCCATGATCATCGTGCGGCCGTCGAGGAACCCGGGCATCCGGGCGGTGCCGCGCCACAGGGTCAGCCCGTTCCAGACCGGCTCGCCCTCACCGGGGTACCACTGCCGCCGCAGCGCCGACTGCATCCCATCGGCCCCGACGATCACCTCGGCCGCGACCGCCACTTCGCCCCCGGCCGCCGCGAACCGCGCCACCCCACCGGCCCGGCCGGCCGTGGCGGCCCCGAAAGGCCCGCCGACCCCGGCAGCCGAGGCGGCCTCGACGGCCAGCAGACGGTGGCCGGTGCGGACGGTTCCGGGGCCGAGGCGCTCCTCGACCGCGGCCAGCAGTTCCATCTGCAACCGACCACGATGCACCGACACCTGCGGCCACCGGTATCCCGCCGCGATTCCCCGCGGCTCGCTCCAGATCGGCTGGCCGAAGCGGTTGTAGTAGGCGAGCGTCCCCGGGGCGACGCCCCGTTTCCCGATCCGCTCCCCGAGGCCCAGCTCGGTCAGCTCGCGCACCGCGTGCGGCAGCAGGTTGATCCCCACCCCGAGCGGCCGCAGCTTCTCGGCCCGCTCGTAGACCGCGATGTCCGGGAATCCGGCCGCGTGCAGGCTCAGCGCGGTGGTGAGGCCGCCGATGCCGGCTCCGATGATCACGATCGCCATGGCCGGATAGTTTTGTGACAAAAATGTTTCCTGTCAACAGCTCAGCCCGGCAGCACCGCCCGGCCGTGCGTCGCGGGCCGGACCCGGCAGACGGCCGCGTGCTCTGTCGTACCAAAGAAAAAGCAACGGCCCGGACGGAAACGCGAGGCCGCGGAAGCGCGGGGTGAAAGAAGCCGGCCCGGACGGAAACGCGAGGCCGCGGAAGCGCGGGGTGAAAGAAACGGCCCGGACGGAAACGCCCGGGCCGTGGATGTGCGGGGGTGCAGCGGGACACGCCCTGGACAGGATCGCCCAGGCCGCGGAAACGCCGAGGTCAGTGGTGCGAGGGATGTTCGCCGAGCAGCTTGGTGGCGAGGACCGCGGCCTGCGTGCGCCGCTCCAGGCCCAGCTTCGCGAGCAGGCTGGAGACGTAGTTCTTGACCGTCTTCTCGGCCAGGAACATCCGGCCGGCGATCTCCCGGTTGGTCAGGCCCTCGGCGACGAACTCGAGGATGCGCCGCTCCTGGTCGGTGAGCGACGCCAGCTCGCGCGGCTGCTCGACGCCGTTGCGGATGCGCTCCAGCACCCGCTGGGTGACCGCCGGGTCGAGCAGCGACTGGCCGGCGGCGACCCGGCGGACCGCGTCGACCAGGTCGGTGCCGCGGATCTGCTTGAGCACGTAGCCGGAGGCGCCCGCCATGATCGCGGCAAAGAGGGCCTCGTCGTCCTCGTAGGAGGTGAGGATCAGGCCTTTGATCGACGAGTCGACGGCCCGCACGTCACGGCAGACGTCGATGCCGTTGCCGTCGGGCAGACGGGCGTCGAGCACCGCGACGTCGGGACGCAGGGCGGGGATGCGCCGGGCCGCCTCCTGGGCGGACCCGGACTCGCCGACCACCTCGATGTCCCCACCCGCCTGGAGCAGGTCGACGAGGCCGCGGCGGACGACCTCGTGGTCGTCGAGGAGAAAGACTCGGATCATGACTCATTCCTACCGCCCGCCCGGCCCAGCACCAAGGGCCTAAGGTCCCGCGCCGCCTTTTTGTCACAGCCGATAGCCTCTATAGGTGTGGTTGAAGGATCTACTCCGTCGCTGGGGCTGAGCCCGCTCTCCCGGGTCCGGCTGGACGAGCTGCTGCAGGAGACGCTGGACCGGGTCGGTGAGATCGTCGCCAGCCGGGAGCGGCTGCGCGCCCTGCTCGACGCGGTCGTCGGCATCGGCACCGACCTGGATCTGAACAGCACGCTGCAACGGATCGTGGAGGCGGCGTGCGCGCTGGCCGACGCGAGGTACGGCGCTCTCGGTGTGGTCGGCCCGGACCGGCGCAGTCTCTCCGACTTCGTCACGCACGGCATCGACCCGGCGGCGCACGCGAAGATCGGCGACCTGCCGCACGGCCGTGGCGTCCTCGGTCTGCTGATCACCGATCCGCAGCCGGTGCGGCTGCCGGACATCACGAAACACCCTAATTCGTACGGGTTCCCGCCCAACCATCCGCCGATGCACAGCTTCCTGGGCGTCCCGGTCCGCACCCGCGATCAGATCTTCGGCAACCTGTACCTGGCCGAGAAGCGGGGCAGCGAGCAGTTCACCGACGACGACGAGGAGATCGTGGTGGCGCTGGCCGCCGCGGCCGGTGTGGCGATCGACAACGCCCGGCTGTACGAGCTGGCCCAGCGCCGTCAGCGCTGGCTGGCCGCGGCCGCCGAGATCACCAGCGTGCTGCTCGGCACGGTCCGGCGGACCGAGGCGCTGCGGCTGATCGCCCGCCGGGCCCGTGAGGTGGCCGACGCCGAGCTGGTGCTGGTGCTGCTGTACGAGAGCGACAGCGACCGCTACCGCATCGAGGTGGTGGAGGGCACCGACCCGTCGTGCGCGCAGATGGTCGGCAAGGTGTTGCCGGCGTTCGGCCCGGAGGAGACGTACCGGCTGGTGGAGGATCTGCGGGGCGCCGCCGAGTGGCCGGGCCCGGTGCCGGAGGGGCCGGCGCTGCTCGCCCCGCTGGCGGGCGCCGACTCGCCGCAGGGTGTGCTGATCGTCAGCCACCCGGCCAGCACCGACGACGCGGCCCTGCTGTCGTCGTTCGCCGGGCAGGCGGCGCTGGCGCTGGAGCGGGCCCGCGCCCAGGAGGAGCGGGAGTTGCTGGCGGTGCTGGAGGACCGGGAGCGGATCGCCCGGGACCTGCACGACGTGGTGATCCAGCGGCTGTTCGCGACCGGCATGCAGTTGCAGGGCGCGGTCGCCCCGGCCGGGGTGAAGCCGGAGGTGGTGAAGCGGATCAACGCGGCGGTCGACGACCTGGACGCCACGATCCGCGACATCCGGCGGTCGATCTTCGAGCTGCGGGCGCCGGTCGGGGCGACCCTGCGTACCGAGCTGCGGGACACCGTCGACGCGGCGCTGGACACGCTCGGGTTCCGGCCCACGCTGGAGACGTCCGGGCCGGTGGAGAGCGCGGTGCCGGACGATGTCGTGCCGGAGCTGATGGCCGTGCTCCGGGAGGCCCTGTCGAACGTGGCCCGGCACGCGCAGGCGAGCAGTGTCCGGGTTTCGGTGCGCGTCGCCGATCGGGAGCTGACACTGATGGTGGAGGACGACGGGGCCGGCATCGAGCCGGGCCTGGCACGGGGTGGTGTGCTGAACATGGGCGAGCGGGCCAGTGATCTGGGTGGCTCGTTCGAGATCGGCCCCCGCCCGGACGGTTCGGGAACTCTACTGACCTGGCGGGTCCCGATCGGCGGCTGACCGGGACCTTCGGCCCTTAACCATCGATGCCCTCAACGGGCACCGTGGGAGGGGACAGTGAAGGAGAACGCTGTGACCCGCTACGACGAGTCCGACCTGCGGCGCGCCGCCGCGGCCGGCATCCAGGCTCCCTCCATGTACAACAGCCAGCCGTGGGCGTTCCGCCTGAATGACGGCGCCATCGAGGTGCTGGCCGATCCGGGGCGGCAGTTGTCCGTGGCCGACGGCGGAGGCTGGGCCATGCGGCTCGCTCTGGGCGCGGCGACCTTCAACGCCCGCCTGGCGCTGACCTGGGGTGGCACCCCGGCCGACGTGATGTTCCTTCCGGACAGCGCGCAGCCGGAGGTGATCGCCCGCCTCACGCCCGGCCGGAGCCGGCCGCCCACCTACCTCGAGCGGGATCTGTACGCCGCGATCGAACGCCGGCACAGCAACCGTGACCCGTTCTGGCCCGATCCGGTGCCGGCCGACGTCCGGATCCGGCTGATCGAGGCGGCCCGGGTGGAGGGCGCCTGGCTGGACCTGCTGGTCGGGATGACGGCGCTGACCGGGTTCTCGGAGATCGCGCACAGCGCCGACCGGGTGCTGCGGCGGGACTCCAAGTACCAGGCCGAGATGATCACCTGGGTGGACACCGAGTCGGCGTTCGACGGCATCCCGGTGGGCGCGGCCGCGACCGTGGCGGAGACACAGGATCTGCTGCCGCAGCGCAACTTCGGCGGACGGCGCCGGGCGCCGGGCCGGGACTACGAGCCGGAGCCGCTGGTCGGCATCCTGGGCACCGGCGGCGACCGCAAGCTGGACCAGCTGGTGGCGGGCCAGGCGCTCCAGCACATCCTGTTGACGGTGACCGACGCCGGGCTGGCGAGTTCGCTGATCTCCCAGCCGATCGAGGTGCCGGCGGCCCGTGACCAGTTGCGGCGTTCGCTGGGCCGGACCGGGTTCCCGCAGATCGCGCTCCGGATCGGGTACGGCCACCAGGGCCACCCGACGCCGCGCCGGGAGGTCGCCGACGTCCTGATCGGGTGAAGATCATCACTGCGCCAGTTGCCAAGGATATGCAACAACCATGTTGTCCTCATATGCTGGCGCCATGGACACGCAGGCGATGCACATCGCGAACGGGATCGTCGACGGTCCCGTCTCCGCGATCTTCCTGATAGTGGCGGCGGTGGGCCTCGCGTTCTGCGTGTGGCGCGCCAAGCTCGACCTCGACGATCGTCTCGCGCCGATGGCCGGTCTGGTGGCCGCGTTCATCTTCGCCGTCCAGATGCTCAACTTCCAGGTCCTGCCCGGGGTCTCCGGCCACCTGCTGGGCGGCACCCTCGCGGTGATGCTCGTCGGGCCGTACGTGGGGGCACTCTGCGTCGCCACCGTCCTGATCGTGCAGTGTCTGCTGTTCGCCGACGGCGGGCTGACCGCGCTCGGGCTGAACGTCACGAACATGGCCCTGATCGGGGCGGCGGCGGCGTACGTGCTGGTCGCCGCCCTGCTGCGGGTGCTCCCGAGGAACCCGGCCGGGCTCGGCGCCACCGCCCTGATCGCCTCGGTCGCCGGTGTGGTCCTGGCGTCGATGGGCTTCGTCGTGGAGTACGCGCTGGGCGGCACCACCGAGCTGTCGATCGGCGCGATCGCCGCCACCATGGCCGGGGTGCACACCCTGATCGGCATCGGTGAGGGCCTGATCGCCGCGGTCACCGTCGTCACGGTGGCCCGGGTCCGCCCCGACCTGGTCTACGCGCTGCGCCACTTCCGCAAGCCGGCCCCGGCTTTCCACAAGGCTGGAGCGACGGCATGAAGAAGAAGGCGTTCCTGATCGCCGGCCTGCTGGTCGCCCTGCTGCTGGCCGGAGTGGTGTCCAACTTCGCCTCCGGCAGCCCGGACGGCCTGGACTACGCGGCCCGGGAGGGCTGCACGTTCAACGCCGGCGGCGAGATCACCGGCGGCGCCTGCATGGCCCAGCGGGAGGGTGAGCACCAGCTCGGCGACAGCCCCCTGGCCGACTACGCGATCGCCGGCATCGACAACGAGTTCCTGGCCACCGGGCTGTCCGGGGTGGCCGGGGTGCTGATCACCTTCGCGATCGGCGGCGGCCTGTTCTGGCTGCTGCGGCGGCGGGACAGGGCGTCTTCTTGAACAACTCGCTGCACCTCGACCGGGAGAGCCCGATCCACCGGCTCTCCCCCGAGGTGAAGATCGTGGCGGTGCTGCTCTTCACCGTGATCGTGGTGGTCACGCCGCGCGAGGAGTTCGCCGCCTTCGCCGGGTACGCCGTCCTGATCGCGATCGTCGCCGCGCTGGCCCGGGTGCCGGCCGGCTGGCTGCTCAAGCGGGCCACCATCGAGCTGCCGTTCGTGCTGCTCGCCGTGGTGCTGCCGTTCGCCGGGCACGGCGAGCAGGTGGAGTGGCTGGGCATGTCGTTGTCGGTCGAGGGCCTCTACGGGGCGTGGAACATCGTCGCCAAGGGCACCCTCGGTGTGCTGGCGTCGCTGCTGCTCGCCGCGACCACCACCACCCGTGACCTGATCATCGGGCTGGACCGGCTGCGCTGCCCGGACGTGATCACCCAGATCATGACGTTCATGGTGCGCTACCTGGACGTCCTGGCCGACGACGCCCGCCGGATGCGGATCGCCCGGCTGGCCCGCGGCTACGATCCGCGGTTCCTCTGGCAGGTGAAGGCGTTCGCGGTCGGCATCGGGGCGCTGTTCCTGCGCTCCTACGAGCGCGGCGAGCGGGTCTACCTGGCCATGCTGTCGCGTGGTTACGCCGGGCGGATGCCGGTCACGGTGGGCGCGCCGGCGCCGGCCCGCGAATGGGTGCTTTCCGCCGCACTCCCGGTGGCCTCCGCCGGGATCGCCGTAACGGCCCTCTTAGCATGACGGCATGACCGCGGCGCTCCAGATCACCGGCCTCACCTTCGCCTACCCCGACGGGCGGGAGGCGCTGCGCGGGATCGACCTGACCCTGGCCCCGGGCGAGCGGGTGGCGCTGCTCGGGCCGAACGGCGCCGGCAAGACCACGCTGGTGCTGCATCTCAACGGCATCCTGCACGGCGGCGCGGGCCGGGTGGAGATCTCCGGGCTGCCGGTCACGCCCGGCGATCGCAAGGCGATCACCGAGATCCGCCGCCGGGTCGGCGTCGTCTTCCAGGACCCCGACGACCAGCTCTTCATGCCGACGGTCGCGGAGGACGTGGCTTTCGGCCCGGCAAATCTGGGGGTACGGGGAGACGAGCTCGACCAGCGTGTCACCGAGGCGCTGGAGGCGGTCGGGATGCTGGAGCACCGTGCCCAGATCCCGCATCACCTGTCGTTCGGGCAGCGCCGCCGGGTCGCGGTGGCGACCGTGCTGGCGATGCGGCCGGAGATCCTGGTGCTCGACGAGCCGTCGTCGAACCTCGATCCGGCCAGCCGCCGGGAGCTGGCCGAGATCCTGGACTCACTGCCGGTGACGATCCTGATGGTCACCCACGACCTGCCCTACGCGCTGGAGCTCTGCCCGCGCGCGGTGATCCTGGACGGCGGCCGGATCGTCGCGGACGCGCCCACCGGGGAGCTGCTCGCCGACCGCGACCTGATGGCCGCGCACCGGCTGGAGCTCCCGTTCGGTTTCGACCCCGCGACGATCCGGCGCTGAACCTCTGGGCAGCCCTGTTCTCAGGCCACCTTGGTCAATGGAGCCGCCTCGCGCAGGCCGCTGACCAGCGCCTGCCAGGTCTGCGGGCCGACCACCCCGTCCACCTCGACCGGTACTCCCCCGTCGCGGATGCTGGCCTGGAGGTCGCGGATCGCCGCCTCGGTCTTGGGGCCGTAGATGCCGTCGGCGCCGTTCAGGGCGAACTCCTCCTGGAGGCCGCGGACCGCGCTACCCCGCATCCCCGGACGCACGGCGACGAGCAGTGCCCGCCAGGTGGCCTGGTCGACCACGCCGTTGTCGGGCAGGTTCTTGGCGCGCTGGACGGCGCGGACCGCGTCGCCGGTCTCGGAGCCGAAAACGCCATCGACGGTGACCGTGTGACCATGGGCGAGCAGCAGGTATTGCAGCGTCTGCACCGGGTGGTCAGTGGATCCCTGCCGGGTCGTCGGCCAGGGGTTCAGGGTTGCGGTCATACGGGGGTCCCCTTCCTCATCGTCGAGCGACGGGTGTGTGCTTCCCTCACTTTCGCTCCCCACGCCGATGATTGAAAGGGTGAGACAGGTCTCCGCCGTAGTTTCGGAGGAAATCTTTTCGGCCCGCTGACCGATTCGCGAACTCCGATACGCGAACGGCGCGCGAATGTGGAGATTCGCGCGCCGTAACGCTCATCTACGTGCAATCCCCAGTGGGATATCGCACGACCAGGATCAGTGCTCGGCCCAGTCGCCCAGCGACCAGTCCCGGACCTCCGGCATGTCCTCCAGGTGCTCCACCACGTACTGCTCGTGCTTGGCCAGCTGCGCCTGGCACCAGGCCTTCAGCTCGCTGGCGCCGGCCGGCAGCCGCTTCGCGTTGTTGATCGCGTCCATCACCAGGTGGTAGCGCGACGCCCGGTTGCGGACCGTCATGTCGAACGGCGTGGTGGTGGTGCCCTCCTCGATGAAGCCGCGCACCCGGAACCGGTCGGCGTCCGGCCGGCCGTGCACCAGCTGGTGGATGGCGCCCGGGTAGCCGTGGAAGGCGAACACCACGTCCACGTGGTCGGTGAACAGCTCACGGAACATGGTCTCGGGCATGCCGTGCGGGTGGTCCTTGGGCCGCGGCAGCGTCATCAGGTTGACCACGTTGACGACCCGGACCTTCATCTGCGGCAGCTTCTCGTTGAGGATCTGCGCCGCCGCCACGGTCTCCATGGTCACCACGTCGCCGGCGCAGGCCAGGACGACGTCCGGGTCGCGCTCGCCGTCGTCGTTGCCGGCCCACTCCCAGATGCCGGCGCCCTTGGTGCAGTGCTCGATCGCCTGGTCCATCGTCAGCCACTGGAGCTGCGGCTGCTTGTCGATGACGATCAGGTTCACGTACGACCGGGAGCGGAAGCAGTGGTCGGCCACCGAGAGCAGGGTGTTCGCGTCCGGCGGCAGGTAGACCCGGGCCACGTCGCCGCGCTGCTGGAGCACCACCTGGATCAGGCCGGGGCCCTGGTGCGAGAAGCCGTTGTGGTCGTTGCGCCACGCCGTCGAGGTGAGCAGGATGTTCAGGCTCGGCACCTTGGCCCGCCACGGCAGGTGCGCCGCCTCCTGGAGCCACTTGCCGTGCTGGACCGTCTGCGACGCGCTGACCATGGCGAACGCCTCGTAGGTGGCGAACATGCCGTGCCGCCCGGTGAGGTTGTAGCCCTCCAGCCAGCCGTGACAGTTGTGCTCGGACAGCACCTCCATCACCCGGCCGGTGTTGCTGATCTTGACGTCCTCGTCGTTGACCGACTCCATGAAGCCGCGGTCGGACACCTCGAACACCGCGCCCAGCCGGTTGCTGTTCGTCTCGTCCGGGCAGAACAGCCGGAACCGGTCCGGGTTGCGGGTGTAGAGGTCGCGCATCAGCTCACCGAGCTTGCGGGTCGACTCGGCGCGGCCCTGGGCCGGCTGCTTCACGTCGATCGCGTAGTCCCGGAAGTCCGGCATGTCGAGGTCTTTGGTGAGCAGGCCGCCGTTGGCGTGCGGGGTGGCGCTCATCCGCAGGTCACCGGGCGGATTCAGGTCCATGATCTTGGCGACCGGCGCGCCGGTGGCGTCGAAGAGCTCCTCCGGCTTGTACGACCGCAGCCACTTCTCCAGCTCGGCCAGGTGGTCGTCGTTGCCCTTGACACCGGAGAGCGGAACCTGGTGCGAACGCCACGTGCCGGTCACCTTGATGCCGTCGATCTTCTCCGGACCGGTCCAGCCCTTCGGCGTACGCATGACGATGAGGGGCCAGTGCGGCCGGGTGCCGTCCCACTGACCGCCGCGCGCCGCGGTCTGGATGCTCCTGATCTTGCCCCAGGCCTCGGCCAGGACCGCCGCGAACCGGTGGTGCATGCCGGGCAGGTCCTCGCCCTCGACCTCGAGGACGTCGTAGCCGTGGCCCTCGAACAGCTTGCGCACCTCGGCCGGGTCCTTGCGGGCCAGCACCGTCGGTCCGGCGATCTTCGCGCCGTTGAGGTGCAGGATCGGCAGGACCGCGCCGTCGTGGGCCGGGTTCAGGAAGGAGACGCCCTTCCAGGAGCCCTCCAGCGGGCCGGTCTCCGCCTCACCGTCGCCGACCACCGCGATGGCCAGCAGGTCCGGGTTGTCCATCACCGCGCCGAACGCGTGGACCAGCACGTAGCCCAGCTCACCGCCCTCGTGGATGGAGCCCGGCGTGGTCACCGAGACGTGGCTCGGGATACCGCCCGGCGAGGAGAACTGGCGGAACAGGTGCAGCATGCCGCCCTCGTCGAGGCCGACCTTCGGGTAGACCTCGGAGTAGGTGCCCTCCAGGTAGCCGGCCGCCACCAGGGCGGGGCCGCCGTGGCCGGGCCCGGCCAGGTAGATGGCCTGCTGCCCGGTCTGCTTGATGAGCCGGGAGACGTGGGCGTAGATGAGCGACAGGCCGGGGCTGGTCCCCCAGTGCCCGAGCAGGCGGGGCTTGATGTGTTCCGACGTGAGCTTCTCGCGCAGCAGCGGGTTGCCCTGGAGATAGATCTGCCCGACTGTCAGGTAGTTGTTCGCCCGCCACCAGGCATCCAGGCTGGCGATCTCGGCGTCGTTCGGAGCCGCGAGCTTTTGCACGAGCTCCTGCTGGTCGAACGTGGCGGCCCGGTGATCCGAAACGGCGGTCACGATCATTCCTCTCGACAGAATTTTTCGAGTTCCTGACTGGTCACGATCAACGTATCGGCGGCCCGGAGAACGGACACGGGCCTTAAGACCCTCCCGATCGGGACGTTACCCCCGCCGACCGCCGGTATGCCGTGGCCGGAACATGAAGCTCACGTTAAGTGGCAGAGGGCCGGCGCCACGGCCTCTTGAGGAAACTTCTATCAGGATCCGGCGGCCCGCACGGGCGGCCCGGTGGAATAGCTCCTCGAACGCTCCCCGGCTCACGTGTCCAGGCTTCCCGGCCGCGGACCCGCCGGCATCACCCGTGCCGGACGATTCCGCCGGCGCGTGGCACAGTGGGGCCATGGCGAATCCGTCGGACGATCCGCACATCCACGTCGAGGCGGGCGCGCTGCGGTCCCGCGCCGCGGAGCGGAACATGCTGGCCGCCACGTTCGGCCTCGCCGCCCAGCTGCCGGCCGAGGTCCCGACGGCGTGCGGCCGCCGGGTGCCCTACGCGATGACCTCCACCCTGCCGGAGAGCGTCACCTGCCTGCCCTGCCGGGAGCACGCGGGCGAGCGGCACCGCCGGTTCGCCGACCAGGTCGAGGCGCTGGGCCCCGGCCCCGGCTCACCGTTCAGCGACCGGGACGCCGCCACCTCGGCCGCCGCCCACCGCGACATCGCCCGCCGCTTCGCCTCCTGAGACCGCCCCTCAGGCGAGCAGGTCGATGCAGTCGAAGGCGAGACCCGGGCTCAGGTAGCCGTCGCCGGAGGAGCCGCTGACCACGCTGAGCTTGAGGACGTTCCACTGGGCGGTGTCGGTCTGGAACGCCGACGCCGGGACCGCGTAGGTCAGCGTCGACGTGTACGAACGGTAGGCGCCCACGGTCAGGCTGCGGGTGCCGGAGTTGCCGGGCGCGGCCGGGATCGCCGAGGTCCAGCCGTTCACCGAGACCCGGTGGCGGCCACCGGCGTAGCTGGCGGAGAGGCCGATCCGCAGGGTGTGCGCGGCGGCGGCCTGCGCGGCGGTGAGCTTGAAATACACCAGCAGGTCGTTGTTGACCGCGACCCACTGGTAGCACGGGAACGCGCTGACCGCCGAGGTGCCGACGATGAAGTTCCCGGTCCAGGCGGCGGCCCGCGGGTCGGACGGGTGGGCGTACGTCATGAGGTCGGCGTTCTTGAAGCCCTTCGGCGATCCCGTCCAGTCGCCGATCCGCCAGACGGCGGGCGCGGTGCTCGGGTCCCCGGTGATGGTGATCGTGTTCAGCGTGGTGGTGCCGCCCGCGGTCACCGTGACCGAGCCGGTCTGCACGGCCAGCTCGTCCTTGTAGACCGTCATCGTGTAGGTGCCGGGCAGCATCCCGGGGCAGGAGAAGTAGCCGGTGCCCGCGTTCACCACGGCCCAGTACTGGGCGTCCGTGTTGGCGAAGCCCACGGTGTACGTGTACGCGGCGTCCCGGCCGTTGATGCCCACCCCGGCGACCCGGCCGCGGCCGGACGCGGGGACGTGGCTCCGGATGCCCAGCCCGTCCGCCCACGAGGTGGTGAGGTTGCGGGCGTAGAGCGCGCTCGACGGTGCGCCGCCGTCGGTGAAGGAGAGGATGTACGGGCCGTGCAGGCCGTACCGCTGGGCCTCGGTCTGGGCCATGTTGTACCAGACGATCTCGTACAGGTCGGGGGATCCGGTGCTGCCGCTGCGCAGCAGGGACCGGAAGAACGGCCCGCCGGACGCCTTCTCGTGGTTGCTGCGCACCATCCAGATGCCGACCGTGCCGGCCGCGTTCTTCGCACCGATGTAGTCGTAGTCCATCACCCGCAGCCCCGAGTAGTGCTTCGAGTGGGTGGTGCCGTCGGTGGCCCGGAAGACGTCCCCGGCCTCGATCGTGGTGGTCGCCGCCGAGTCCCAGGCGTCGCCGCCGGTGAACGTGAGAAGGCCGGGCTTGAGCCGCACGATGTAGCGCTGCATGGTCACCGAGTCGGCGGCCTTGTACGTCCACATGTAGATGTTGTTCTCGCCGGACCGGGCCGCGTAGTAGTGGATCAGCGAGCCGTGCACCACCGTGATCAGGATGGTCGACCCGCTCGCGGAGATGGTCACCGTGGAGGCGCCGAGGCCGCTCTCCACGTGCGAGTTCTTGCCGTAGCCCTGGTATTCGACGCCGCGGTGGACGAAGGAGTTCAGGTCGCCGTTGCTCTTGCTGACCTTGAAGACCAGGTCGGCGCCGGTGTCGACGACGTAGTTCGAGCCGTCGTCGCTCCAGCCGAAGGCGGCCGCGCTGGCGGGCAACGCCACGGTGGCGAGCGCGCCCGCGCCGATGACCAGGCCGCCGACGCCGGTGGCCTTGATGAGACTGCGCCGGTTGAGCCGCGGTTGCGGTTGGGGGGATGTCATGGCGGACTCCGGGGATGTCAGTGAGCACTCCTGGGGATGGGCGCGCTCCCAATTGGGGGAAATGAGCACGCTAACATTCACCCATACCAGCGTCTATCCCTGTCTCCGCCCACGGGATACGTCCATGATGGATCGGTGGCCAGGTCACTCAGTTACGCCGACGCCGCCCGGCTTCTCGGCGGTCCGGAGAGTAGGGTCGTCGCCCTCCTGGAGAAGACGGCGAGCTGGCTCATGCTGGGCACGGCGCCGCTGGTCAGCGAGGTGCTCGGCTGGTTCGACGCGAAAGCGGATCTGGCCCGCCTCAGCCATCGGCTGGTCCGCGACCTGTCCGAGCGCCGTTCCGGGCTCTCCCGTTACGGGCGCACCGAGCGGATCGAGGCCGCCCACACCGTCATCGTGGTCGCCGCCTTCTTCGAGGGACTGTCCGAGGTGCGCCTGCCCGCCGAGCTGACCCGCGGCGAACAGATCGCGCTGGGCACCGGCGGCCCGGCCGCTCCCGGCGATCTCGTCACCCAGATCATGACCGCCGGCCGCCTGCTGCCGGGCCCGGAGCGTTCCCTGAGCGACTTCCGCCGAACCCTGCGGGGCTACTACCACGATCTGGCGGACGGCTTGGCCCGGTTCCTCGACGGTCTCGCGGTCGTGGCGGACCTGACCGGATCCGACCGCGCCCGGATCGCCGACGCGCTGACCTCGGTCGCCCTCTCCTCGACCGCCCGTTACGACGAGGCCCTCCTGCGGCTCAGCACCGACTTCCCCGAGGTCGCCTACTGGACGGACCGCCAGGAGCAGCGCGCCGTCCGCGCCGCGCTGACCGAGATGTCCCCGGTTTTGCTGGCCATCCACACCGGGCAAGCGCCGGACCAGCGGCGGGCCGGGCTGGCCGCAGCCTACCGCGACGACTTGGACCGGCCGGTGGTCGACAGCGGGGACCTGCCGGACGGCATCACCGTGCCCACCCTCGGCGAGGCCTATCTGCCACCACGGTTTCGAGTGCCCGGCGACGCCGGGCAGGCACCGGTCAGCGATGACGACTGGTGGTCACGGTTGCCGGTGCGCGACGATCTGCGCGACTTCCTCATCGGGCACCTGACCTCGCCACGGGCCGTCCAGACCCCGCTGCTGGTGCTGGGTCAACCCGGTTCCGGCAAGTCGGTCTTCACCCGGGTGCTGTCGGCCGGCCTGCCCGCCACCGAGTTCCTGCCGGTCCGGGTCGTGCTCCGCGACACCCCGTCCCTCGATCAAATTCAAGACCAGGTGGAGTACGCGATTCGCGACGCCACCGGGGAACGGCTCGACTGGCCGGCCCTGGTCCGGTCGGCCGGCGACGCGCTGCCCGTCGTCCTGCTCGACGGCTTCGACGAGTTGTTGCAGGCCACTGGTGTGAGCCAGACCGACTACCTGGAGCGGGTCGCCGCTTTCCAGCGCCGTGAGGCTGCCCAGGGCCGCCCGGTCGCGGTCGTGGTGACAAGCCGGATCGCGGTGGCGAACCGGGCACGGACCCCGGCCGGGACCCTGACGATCCGCTTGGAACCGTTCGACGAGCAGCAGATCGCCACCTGGCTGGCCGTCTGGAACCGGGCGAACGCCGCCGGTTTCGCCGCCCGCCGGCTCGCGCCGCTGGCCGCCGACAGCGTGCTGACCCACCGGCATCTCGCCGAGCAGCCGTTGCTGCTGCTCATGCTGGCCCTCTACGACGCCGACGGCAACGCGTTGCAGCGGGTCGGCACGAGCCTGCGGCAGGACCAGCTCTACGAGCGGCTGCTGCGCAGTTTCGCCACCCGCGAGGTGATCAAACAGCGGCCCGGCCTGCCCGCCCGGGATCTAGCGGCCGCCGTCGAGGAGGAGTTGCGACGGCTCGCCGTGGTGGCGTTCGCGATGTTCAACCGGTCGGCGCTGTGGGTGAACGAGACCGACCTGGAGGCGGATCTGGCCGGTCTGCTCGGCCCGGTCCACCAGGCGCCGGGCGGTCTGCGGGCCGCGTTGCGCCCGGCCGAGCTGACACTCGGGCGATTCTTCTTCGTCCATCGGGCACGGGCGGGGGCCGCCCTCGACGCCGTCGAGACCTACGAGTTCCTGCACGCCACCTTCACCGAGTTCTTCGTGGCCCGGCTCACCTGGCAGGTGCTGCTCGACGTGGCAGCGCAGGCGTCGGTGTCCACCTCGCCGTTCGGGCCGGCCCCGGTGCACGACGATCTGCTGCGGGCACTGCTGTCGCATCAGCCGCTGAGCCGCCGGTCGACGATCATCGACTTTCTGACCGAGACGGCGTGGGCGGAGAGGCACGCTGTCCGGGACTCGCTGAAGGCGCTCCTGCTCCGGCTGTTCCAGGCTCTGCCACACAGCCCGGCGGGTCAGCGCTACGCCGGATATCAGCCGTCCGGCCACGGCGAGCCGTCACGGTATGCCGCCTACAGCGCCAACCTGCTGCTGCTCCTGGTCTGCGTAAGCGACCGAATTCACGCGAGCGATCTGTTCCCCGGCCGTCCGGACATCGTCGGCGACTGGAGCAGCCAGGCCCTGCTGTGGCAATCGCAGCTGACCAGCGGTAGCTGGAACAGTTTCATCGAGCGTCTCGCCGTGGAGCGGATCACCACCGCCGGGGGACGGGACATCCGCATCGGCCTCTACATCGGCGTGTGGTCACCGTCGTCCGTCAACCTGTCGTGGAGCCTCGGGCCACCCGCGGCCGACACCGACCGCCCGGTCTGGCTGCGCACCGGTTTCTTCGCCGAGGAGGAGGAACGGCGTCGCACCACCAATTTCGTCTGCCTGCCGGCGGGCGACATGACCGAACACCTCCTCGATGCGCTCAGGCCTGGTTCCTCCGACTGGCATCTCAACAGATTCGTCGGGCTGCCCGGGTCTGATTTCGAGGCACCGGTGCACGCGATTCTGGAGCTGTGGTTCGCGCCCTCACCCACGGCATACCAGCGGTGCGTCCAGATCGCGACGTGCGCCGCGCCCGAGTGGGCGGAGACGATCCAACTCCACTGCACGGAAGCGATCCTGGACCGCTTGACCACGGACCTCGCGATCCGGCCGGCCGAGGCCACCACCATTCTGGAGCAGCTGGGTTCAGGTTCGGGGGATTCCGATCTGGAGCGGTTGAGTCCGGCCTTCTGGAATTCCGATCTCTCTCAGAGATTCCTGCGCTGCGTGCTGAGGTTCCTCGGCCGGGCCCCCGAGACCGACAATCGGCTGGTCCAGCTGATGCACGGGCTTCTCGGCTTCAAGGTGCCCAGGCTTGATGCCGTCTTGCTCGCCGACCTGCTGGTTCGTCTCCACGAACTCGGGCTACCGATCCCACCCGGTGCGATGCCCGGTTCACGGGAGAAGTTCGAAAGCCTCACCCGCAAGGTCGCCAGGCAGCGACCTGACCTCGTCAAACGGCTCGCGCCGTTGGCGCCGGACGGCTGATGACCGGCGCCGCCGGTGGGCGGCGCCGGTCATGGGACGCGCTGTCAGCCCAGGGTGAGGGTGCAGCTGTCCTCGTCGGCGGCCAGGGTGGTGATCTCGTCGCCGAGCTGGACCTGCCACGGGAGGGCGTCGCCTATCCGGCCCACGACGATCTCCGCGCCGGACCGGGAGACCGTGAAGACCGTGTCGGCGCCGGTCGGGCCGGGGACCACCACCGCGGTACGGCCCTCGGCCGGTTCGAAGAGCCGCAGTGTCACGCCGTCGCGGTAGTCGTAGTCGGGGCGGTCCCTGCGGGCGCCGACCGGGATGACCGCGCCCGGGCGGACCAGCAGCGGCGCGCTGTCGAAACCGTGGATCTCGCGCACCCAGCGGGGGCCCTCGACCACGTCGGCGTTGCCGGTCGACGGGACGTAGCGGGTCCACCGGCCCTCGGGGACGTAGTAGGACACCTCTCCCCCGGCCGAGAAGACCGGCGCGACCAGCAGGTCCGCGCCGAGCATGTACTGCCGGTCCAGGTAGGTGGCGGCCGGATCGGCGGGGAACGCGACCGGCATCGGGCGCATCACCGGCAGCCCGGTCAGGTGGGCTTCCCGGGCGGCGCCGTAGATGTACGGCATGAGCCGGTACTTGAGGTGGGTGAAGTGCCGCAGCACGTCCACCGATTCCTCGTCGAAGAGCCACGGCACCCGGTAGGAGGAGCTGCCGTGCAGCCGGCTGTGCGACGACAGCAGACCGAACGCGACCCACCGCTTGAACACGGCCGGGTCGGGCATGCCCTCGAAGCCGCCGATGTCGTGGCTCCAGAACCCGAAGCCGGACGACATGAGTGACAGGCCGCCGCGCAGGCTCTCCGCCATCGACTCGTACGTGCTGGAGTTGTCGCCACCCCAGTGCACCGGGAACTGCTGGCCGCCGACGGTGGCCGAGCGGGCGAACAGGACCGCCTCCCCCTCGCCCTTCAACGAACGCAGCACCTCGAAGACGACCTCGTTGTAGAGCTGCGTGTAGTAGTTGTGCATCCGCTCCGGGTCGGACCCGTCATGCCACACCACGTCGGTGGGCACGCGTTCGCCGAAGTCCGACTTGAACGCGTCGACACCCATCTCGACCAGGCCCCGCAGCTTTCCCGCATACCATTCGCGAGCGGACGGGTTGGTGAAGTCGACCAGCGCCATGCCGGCCTGCCACAGGTCCCACTGGAAGACGTCCCCGTTGGGACGTTTCACGAGATAGCCGGCAGCCGCGCCCTCGGCGAACAGCGGCGACCGCTGGGCGATGTACGGGTTGATCCACAGGCAGGTCTTGAGCCCTCGGTCGGCGAGGCGCTTGAGCATGCCCGGCGGGTCGGGGAAGACCCGCGGGTCCCACTCGAAGTCGCACCAGTTGAACTCGCGCATCCAGAAGCAGTCGAAGTGGAAGACCGACAGCGGCAGGTCCCGGTCGGCCATCCCGCCGACGAACTTGTTGACCGTCTCCTCGTCGTAGTCGGTGGTGAACGAGGTGGTCAGCCAGAGGCCGAAGGACCAGGCCGGCGGCAGTGCGGGCCGGCCGGTCAGCGCCGTGTACTTGCGGATGATGTCGGCCGGGGTGGGGCCGTAGATGACCAGGTAGGACAGGCTCTGCCCGGCGACGCTGAACTGGGTGCGGGTGACCATCTCGGAGGCGACCTCGAAGGACACCTTGCCGGGGTGGTCGACGAGGACGCCGTACCCGCCGTTGGTGAGGTAGAACGGGACGTTCTTGTACGCCTGCTCGCTGCTGGTGCCGCCGTCCTCCTGCCAGATGTCGACGGTCTGGCCGTTCTTGATCAGCGGTCCGAACCGCTCGCCGAGGCCGTAGACGACGTGCCCCACACCGAGGTCGAGTTGCTCGTGGAGGTAGTCGCCGTCGGGGCCGGAGACGGCGCCCATGCCCTTCCAGCCGCTGCCGGTGAGCCGCCGCCCGTCGGCCAGGAAGTCGAGTCCCCAGTTGTCGCCGTCGGAGAACCGTGCGGTCAGCGCGCCCGAGGTGAGCGACAGCCGATCCACCGATACATCGCCTGGCGTCTCATTAATAGTGAAATTTGGGGTTCGGGAACGCTCTCCCTGGAAGTGCGACACCGTCACCCGGATGACGTCGGGGGCGGGCGCGGTGCACTTGACGGTGAGGAGGGCGGAGTTGAGCGTGTCACCGCGGTGATGGATCGGCCGGGTCGCCGCCCAGACGGTCAGGGAGTCCGGCGCGGTCGCCGTGTCCTGGAGATGGGCCGGGTGCAGGACGGTCAGCCCGCCACGCTTGCGCCAATAGCCATCGGTGAACTTCATGAAGATCCTTTACTTGATGGCGCCGGCGGCGATGCCGCGCGTGAGGGTCCGCTGGAAGATCAGGAAGAAGAGGATCGCCGGGAGGATGCCGATCAGGGCCGAGGCGCTCGTCGTGGTGGCGTCCATCATGCGGTCGCCCTGGAGGACGCCGAGGGCCACCGGGACGGTCTGGTTGTCGTTGGACACCAGGAAGATCAGCGGCAGGAAGAACTCGTTCCAGGTCCAGATGAAGAAGAAGGTGAACAGGACCGCGAGGGTCGGCCCGCTGACCGGGACCACCACCCGCCACAGGGTCCGCCACTTCCCGGCACCGTCGACGGCGGCGGCGTCCAGCAGTTCCCGGGGGAACTCGGCGTAGACCGAGGTGAGCAGGTAGGTGCCGAAGGCGCTCTGGATGACCGTGAAGATGATGACGATCGCGATCAGGCTGTCGTAGAGGCCGGCCTCCTTGGCGATGTAGTACAGCGGGTAGACGAGCACCTCCTGCGGCAGCAGGTTGGCGACCAGGAAGAACACCAGGAACCAGACCCGCCCGCGGACCCGGCCGATGCCCAGCGCGTACGCGTTGAGGATCGACAGGACGACGCCGAACACCGACACCGCCAGCGCCGTGACGAAGCTGTTCCAGAGCTTCTGGCCGAAGTTCACCCGGTTCCAGAAGTCGACGATGCCGTCCCAGTAGATGTCCGCCGGAATGGACAGCGGACCGTTGGCGGCGTAGTCGGCCGGGCTCTTGAACGCGTTGACCGCGACCGCGAGCATCGGCCCGACCATCAGCAGGAGCAGCACCAGCAGCGCGGCCAGGACGACGAAACGAACCGGGTTGCGGTGCTTCAAAGGCTCAGAAGATCCAACCTCGGGGGTACGGGTGGGAGCTTTCGCCGTGGCAAGGGTCATCGCAGCTCCTCCGACCGGTGCTGGAGTCGCAGGAACAGGAAGGCGAGAATCACGATCAGTACGGTCAGCACCGTGGAGATCGCCGAGCCGTAGCCGACCCGGGCCTTCTCGAAGTAGTTCTCGTAGGCGAAGTACGACGGCACCATGGTGCTGTTGGCCGGACCGCCCTTGGTCAGCACGAACACCTGCGCGAAGATCTTGAGCGCCGCGATCGTGGTGGTCACCAGCACGACGTAGAACTCGGGCTTGATCATGTGCACTGTGATCTTGCGGAACCGCTGCCACCAGGTCGCGCCGTCCAGATCGGCGGCCTCGTAGAGCGACGGGTCGATCCGCGAGAGCCCGGACATGAACATGACGATCGGGTAGCCGAGCTGGAACCAGATCATCACCGCCATCACGCTGTAGAGCGCGTAGTCCTCGTCGCCGAGCCAGTTCTTCGCCAGGCCCTCCAGGCCCACCGCGTCGAGGATCTGGTTGAGCGCGCCGTAGCCGGGATGCAGGATCCAGGTCCAGACGATGCCGGTGACCGCGACCGGCAGCACCTGCGGCAGGTAGTAGCCGGACCGGAACAGACCGGCCCACCGGTCGCCGAAGTGCTTGGCGACGTAGTCGAACAGGACCGCGGCCAGCACCAGCCCGAGCAGCGTCGGCACCACCGCCATCGCGATCACGAGCAGCGCGATGTTGCCGAACGACTGCCAGAACAGGGTGTCCTCGACGAGCCGGCTGTAGTTCTCGAGGCCGACCCACCGGGGGTCGCCGACACCGGTCCATTTCGTGAAGCTGTAGTAGACCGTCATCACCAGCGGCACGACGATCACGCCCAGCGAGGCCAGCACACCGGGAATCAGATAGACCGCGTATCCGCGGTTCTTGGTAACGCTACCGGCCATGCCGGGCCCCCTTTCCGCGGCGCGGGCGGTGTCGGCCGCCCACGCCGCGCCTAACGCAAGGTCATTTACCGAGGTCGGCCAAGTTCTCGTTGTACGGCTTGGCGATCTCGTCGAGGAAGGCGTCCGGGGTCTTCGAGCCGTTGATCAGGCCCTGCACACCGGCGACCAGCACGTCGTAGTAGCCGGGAGCCGGCCAGTCCGGGTAGAAGGCGAGGCCGTCGCTGGTCGAGATCTTGTTGAAGGTCTCGACCAGTTCCTTGTTCTTCGGGTCGGTGATCTGCGCCGGGTCGGCCGCGACCGGGACACCGCCGCTGTTGCCGAGCAGCGCCTGGACCTCGGGCGACATGGTGATGTCGATGAAGTCGTACGCGAGCGCCTTGGCCTTGCTCTTCTCCGGCACCACCCACAGGTTGCCGCTGGAGCCCGGGTGCAGGCTGTTACCCGGGAAGAGGAAGGTGCTCCACTCGAAGTCCTTGATGTCGTCGGCGAACCGGCCGTACCACCAGGATCCGGAGATCAGGATCGGGAACTTGCCCTGGGTGAAGGAGACGCCCATGTCCTCGGCCTTGATGCCGGCCGAGTCCTTGCCGATGTAGCCCTTGGACACCCAGTCGGCGAAGGTCTGCGCACCGTACGACAGCTGCGGGCCCTTGAAGTCGACCTTGTTCTTGTAGAGCTGGTAGTCGTCCACGAACGCCCGGTCGGACTTCGACAGCGCGAGCTCGTAGAAGATCTGCTGGGCCGGGTACTCGGCGCCGCCGACGGCCAGCGGGGTCACCTTGTTCGCCACGAAGGTGTCCATGACCTTGGTGAACTCGTCGAAGGTGGTGGGAACGGCCAGTTTGTACTGGTCGAACATCTTCTTGTTGTAGTAGACGGTGACGAACTCGCCGTAGTTGGGCACGCCGAAGGCCTTGCCGCTGCCCATGATGCCGTCTTCGTCGTACTTCGCCGTGGTCTGGAGGCTGGCACTCAGCTTCTTGTCCCAGCCACGCTTGGTGAACTCGTCCGAGATGTCGGTGAGCAGACCCTGCTTGGAGAGCAGACCGGCGGTCGCGTTGCCCTTGTTGTACTCCATGACGTCGGGCGCGCTGTCGGAGTTGAGGATCATCTGGGCGTTCTGCTGGATCTGCTCGAAGCCCTTCTCCTCGAACTTCACCTCGACGCCCGGATGGCTCGATTTGAACAGCTCGATCGCCTTGTTCCAGGCGACGCCCATGGCGCTGTCCGGCGCCTCGTAGTGCCAGAGGGTGAGGACCTTCGCGTCGGCGCCCTCCTCCGAGCCTCCGTCGTCGCCACCGCACGCGGCGAGGCCGAGGGACGCTGCCAGCAAGAATGCACCGGCCGCCAGGCCGGATCGTGATCGGAACATAGCCGTCCTCCCAGGGGGACTGATCAGGGAAGCGAAATTTCGTCGAAGCGCTTCGACGATGGGCTCTGAGCAGACGCTATGGAACGAGCGCCATTCATGTCAACGGTGTGACGCGGAGATTTCGCGGCAGCTGTCCCGCTCGACCAGACTCGGCTCGAGCAGGCGGGTGTACTCCACGCGACGACCGTCCAGCAGCCGCATCACGGTCTCCACGGCGAGCGTGCCGACGTCGTGGGCCGGGATGTCGATCGAGGTCAGGTTGACCGGCATCGCCGTCGCCACGTCCCGCGGGCAGATCGCGACGATGGAGACGTCCTCCGGCACCCGGCGGCCGGTGGCGTGCAGCAGGTCGAGCAGTGGCCGCAGCGCCTCCTCGTTGTGCACCACCAGCGCGGTCAGCCCGGCCAGTTCGGCGTCCAGATCGGCCATGCAGGAGCGGACGCCCTCGGCGCCCGGCTCGCACGGGTGGGTCACGGTCTGGAGGTCCAGGTCGACCGAGGCCTCCAGGAAACCGGTGAGGAAGCGGTCGGCGTACGTGGTCTGCCGCTTGTAGACCGCCGGAGACGGGCCGACCAGGCCGATCCTGCGGTGGCCGTGCCCGGCCAGATGGGTGAGAGCCGCCCGGGCCGCGGCGCCGAAGTCGAGGTCGACGCAGGCGATGCCGGTGTGGTCGGCGGGCAGGCCGATCAGCACCGACGGCTGCTTGAGCTTGCGCAGCGCCGGGATACGCAGGTCGTCCCGTTCCAGGTCCATGAGTATCAACGCGTCGACCATGGTGCTGTGCGCGACGCGTTCCACCCCGGCGGTGCCCTCGTCCTTGGTCAGTAGCAGCACGTCGTGGTTGTACGAGCGGGCGGCCGTCACCACGGCGGTGGCGAACTGCATGATGACCGGCACGTTCACGTCCACGCGCAGCGGCGCCACCAGGGCGATCACGTTGGTCTTGCTGCTGGCCAGGGCACGGGCCCCGGCGTGCGGGTGGAAGCCGAGCTCGGCGATCGCGGCCTGGACCCGGGCGCGGGTCTCGGCCGAGATCGGGCGGCGGCCGCTCAGCACGTACGACACCGTGCTGGGTGAGACTCCGGCCGCCTTGGCGACGTCGTTGATCGTCGGCACTGAGCCTCCCCAAGTCGCCACGGCCTTCCCCTTCCGTCGATCCTAGGAGATCAGCGGGGGTGCACCCGTCCGGGTACACCCCCGCCGGCCGTCACCCGATGCTGAAGGTGGCCAGCCGCAGTCCGGGACCGGGCACCAGATAGACGTCCTGCCGGCCGGAGAAACGGGCCAGCGTGGCCGTCACGGTCGCGTACGTGTAGACGCCGCCGGTGTCGGCCAGCGTCGCCGTGCCGAGCAGGCGGCCGGTCGGCGAGCCGAGGCGTACCTCGATCGTCCCGGCCCCGGAGGCGCGGGCCGTGAAGGTGGTCCCACCGCGCAGCGCGGCGTCCTCGAACGCGATCCAGTCGCCGGCCGCCGAGGCCCCGACCACGGTGCCGCTCGCCTTGCTCTCGTCGAGGAGCTTGACCCCGGCGTACGCGTCGAAGGTCTCCGCCCTGGTCGTGACGGAGAGATCGCGGACCGGGATCGTCTCGCCCTGGACGGCGAGGGTGGCCCGCTGCCGGATGTCACTCGACGACGAGCCGAGCAGCACGTCGTGCACCGAGGTCTCGACCACCCAGCGCTGCCGCGTCTGGTCCCAGCGGGCCAGGTCGGACGGCTTCAGGTCGAACGTGACGGTCTTCGACTGCCCCGCCGCGAGCGAGACCTTGCGGAAGCCGCGGAGCTGCTTGTTCGCGGTCTCGTCCCGGGAGGTGCGCTGGTGGGTGTAGAGCTGGACGACCTCGTCACCGGCCCGCTTGCCGGCGTTGGTGACCGTCAGGCTGACCTTGCCGTTCCTCACCACCGGCACCCCGTACCGGAAGGTCGTGTAGGACAACCCGTGGCCGAACGCGTAGAGCGGCTTCGCTTCGCTGTACAGGTACGTCTGGTTGGTACCGATGATGTCGTACTGGAGCAGGTCGCCCGGCAGCTGCGCGGTCGACGCGTACCAGGTCTGGGTGAGCCGGCCGGACGGGTTGACGTCGCCGTAGAGCACGTCGGCGACCGCGTGTCCGGTCTCCGCCCCGGCGTGCGTGGTCCACAGGATGCCGGGCACGTGCTGCTGCGCCCAGTTGACCGTCTGCGGGTAGCTGGTCTGGAGCACCACGACGGTCCGCGGGTTGGCCGCCCGGACCGCCTTGATCAGCGCCTCCTGGCGGGCGCCCAGGTCGGTGGAGACCCGGTCGTGCGCCTCACGGCCGGCCACGAACGGGTCGCTGCCGACCACGACCACCGCGGTCTGCGCCTTCTTCGCCTGCGCGGCGGCCTCGGCCACCCCGTCGACCAGCAGTTCCCTGGTGAACCTGGTGGCGGCGGAGGTGGCGCCGAGGGTCAGGTTGCCGTCCGCGCCCACGGTCACGTAGTCGGTGTCCGGGAACCACGGCTCCTGGGTCTCGTAGCCGGCGTAGCGCAGCACGACCGTACCGTCGCCCTGGTCTTCGATCTTGAACTGCTGCTGCACGAACCAGCCGTTGGGCTCGTCCGAGTTGGCCACGAACGGGCCCCAGCCGTAGGTGACCAGCTTGCCGTTCGCGACGTTGCGCAGGGTGGACACCCCGTCGCCCCAGTCCACGCTGTCGAACTGGGCGGCCGGGCCGGACTCCGCCGTCGTGCCGAGCACCGCGCTGTCGAGCGCGGCCACGTACCGGCCGGTGGCGACGTCCTTGAGGGCGATCCGGTCGGTGCCGGTGCTGGTGGCCACCGACGAGGCGCGTTCGGTGACGCCGTCGAGGACGCTGACACGGTACGGGAGCTGTCCCCCGTACCAGTCGCTGTAAAGCTTGTCGGCCGTCGGACCGACCACCGCGACCGAACCGCCCGCCTTGAGCGGCAGGATGCCGTTGTTCTTGAGCAGCACCGACGCCTCGCCGGCGGTCTCCCGGGCGAGCGCGCGATGCGCCGGGCTGTCGATCACGGACGGGGTGATGTCCGCGTAGGGCCCGCCGTCCGGGTCGAACTCGCCGAGCCGGAAGCGGATGCTCAGCGCGTTGCCGACCGAGGCGTCGATGTCGGACTCGGCGAGCAGTCCCTGGGCCAGCGCCTCCTTGATCGCGGTGACCGTGGGCGCCCCGTTGGCGTCGTTGACCGTGAAGCTGTCCAGCCCGGCCTTCACGGTGGCCGCGTTCGCCTCGGCCTGGGTCACGAAGTAGGCCTGCGAGCCGGTCAGGTTGGTCGGCGCCCACGCGTCGCTGACGTTGAACAGCCGCTGGTCGCTCCAGTCGCGCAGCAGCCTGCCGAGGTCCGGGTCGACGGTCGCCGGCCGGCCGTTGATCAGGTTGTAGGAGGCCATCACCCCGGTCGCGGCCCCGTTGCGCAGCGCGATCTCGAAGGGTTTCCGGTCGTACTCGTTGAGCACCCGCTGCGGCACGTTCGACGAGGTGCGGTCACGCAGCGTCTCGTTGTTGTAGGCGGCGTAGTGCTTCAGCGTGGGCGCGACCTTGAGGTGGTCCGGGTCGTCGCCCGCCAGGCCCTTGCCGTACGCGGTGGCGATCGCGCCGGACAGCAGCGGGTCCTCGGAGTAGCCCTCCTCGTTGCGGCCCCAGCGCGGGTCGCGCAGCAGGTTGACCACCGGCGCCCAGGCGTTCAGGCCCCAGACCGCCGGGTCCTGCGCGTGGAAGCCGCGCAGCTCGTCGCCGACCGCATCACCGACGCGGGTGATCAGCTCCGGGTCCCACGTGCTGGCCAGGCCCACGGCCTGCGGGAACACGGTGGCCGTGGCGTCGATCTTGGCGGAGTTGTCGCGGTAGTCGTTGGACCAGGCGACCCCGTGCAGGGCCTCGGTGCCGGTCTTGAACAGTCCGATGCCGAGACGCGGGATGGCCGGCTGGTACTGGTGCAGCAGGGAGATCTTCTCGTCCAGGGTGAGCCGGCCGACCAGATCGTCGACGCGGGCCGCGAGCGGCAGGGAGGGGTCACGGAACGGATAGGCGGGGTCGGCGTGCGCCGCTCCCGGCGTCATCGGCACGACCAGCAGGGCGGCGGCGAGCGCGGTGAGGCCGCGTCGGAAACGCATGGTGGTCTCCTTTTAAAAGGCACGGCTGATAACCCGTCAACGGCGATATCCGATTTCTCAGGAATCGGTCGAAGCGCTTCGACGGGCGGTCGGATAAATGCGACGGTGTTTCCGGGGTACGGTGAGGTCACCATAGATCCCGGCTGATGCGCCGGGCAACCGCCGCCCGCAGCTTTCGCGAAATCGGCCGGTAACACGAGGCAGAATGGAAGTCGTGCGACTCATCGTCATCGGCGGCGACGCGGCCGGCATGTCCGCCGCGTCCCAGGCCCGCCGCCGCGGACCGGACGACCTGGAAATCCTCGCCTTCGAGCGCGGTGACTACACGTCGTATTCGGCGTGCGGGATCCCGTACTGGGTCGGCGGCCTCGTGGACGGCCCGGAAGCGCTGATCGCCCGCGACCCCGAACGGTTCCGCCAGGACCGGATCGAGGTCCGCACCGGGCACGAGGTCACCGGCATCGACCTGGACAGACGCACCGTCACGGTGCGCGCCGGCGACCGTGTCCTCGACGAGGGGTTCGACCAGCTCGTCTACGCGGCCGGCGCCACCCCGGTCCGCCCACCGTGGGCCGGCACCCCGGCCGGCGGGGTCTTCGGCGTGCAGACGCTCGGTGACGGGGCCGCCCTGCGGGACTGGCTGGCGCCCGGCCGTAGCACGGCGGTCGTCGTCGGCGGCGGCTACATCGGCGTCGAGATGGCCGAGGCCCTGGTCCGCCGCGGGCTCACCGTGACCCTGCTGGAGAAGGCGCCGCAGCCGATGTCCACCGTCGACCCGGACATGGGCGCGCTGGTCGCCGAGGCGGTGCGCGGGCTCGGCATCGACCTGCGTACCGGGGTGACCGTGAGCGCGCTGGAGACCGACGGCGACCGGGTCCGGGCCGTGGTCACCGACGCCGGGACGATCCCCGCCGACGTGGTCGTCCTCGGCCTCGGCGTACGCCCGAACACCGCCCTCGCCGAAGCCGCCGGCCTGCCCCTCGGCCCGACCGGCGGCCTCGTCACCGACCTGCGGCAACAGGTCACCGACGGGATCTGGGCGGCCGGCGACTGCACCCAGGTCCTGCACCGGGTCAGCGGCCGGCCCGCGCACGTGCCGCTCGGCACGCACGCCAACAAGCAGGGCCGGGTCGCCGGCATCAACATCGGCGGCGGCTACGCGACGTTCCCCGGCGTCGTCGGCACCGCGATCACCAAGATCTGCGACCTCGAGGTGGCGCGGACCGGCCTGTCCTCGCGGGAGGCCGACGCCGCCGGGTACGGCTACGTCACCGCCACCATCGAGTCCACCAACCGGGCCGGCTACTTCCCCGGCGCCGTCCCGATGACCGTCAAGGTGCTCGCCGAACGCGACACCGGCGTACTCCTCGGCGCCCAGATCGTCGGCCGCGCCGAGGCCGCCAAACGCATCGACGCCTTCGCGGTCGCCGTCTGGAACCGGATGACCGTCACCGAGATGACCTCCCTCGACCTCGGTTACGCCCCGCCCTACGCCCCCGTCTGGGACCCCATCCTGATCGCCGCCCGCAAAGCCGAGCAGGCCTTGCGGGGCTGAAGACCTTTCGTGGTCGAGGTCCGTGGTTTCGCTTCCACCCCTTCCCGGTACGCGTGACGCCGTCCCCGTCTCATCAGGGCCGTTCCGTCCGGTCGGCGCGATCTTGCTGCCCACTCCGGCCCGTGCCGCGCCCGCCGGGCGTAGATCGGCCGGACACTCCCGCAGGTGCCGCCCGGTCGCGCCGGGGTGGGTGGTCGGGGTGGCGATTGCCAGGCGTCCGGGGCGCCACTCGCGGCCGTCACGCCGGTCGCGCCGGGGTGGGTGGTTGCGGTCGCGATCGCCAGGCAACCGGGGCGCCACTCGCGGCCGCCACGCCGGTCGCGCCGGGTGGTTGGTGGCGGTTGACGCCAGTCGCGCCAGGGAACCCGTCGGGAGTCACTCACCGTGACCATGGCGGTGAGTGTGTGAAGGCGCGTGGTACATCCGTGCGGTGCCGGAGTCTCCTTCTTGGGCGTTCGCGGTTCTACGTCAAGCGCCCGGTCGGGCGAATCGCCGAATGGGGGCGCCGTCCGCCGCACTAGGCGAAAATGGGGCTTTCGCCGGAAACAGGCGCCCGTTTCGCCCGCTTTGCCCGCCGCTGTTGTGCGATCTTGAACGATTTGCCACCCGAGGCGGTGGTAAATCGTTCAAGATCGCTCCGGGTGGCGCGTCCTGCTGGCGAGGGATTGCGGATTCGGCCGTAGGCAGCCAAGAAGAAGACTCTCCGGCCACCTCCATCTTCCACAAGAGCCGGTGAACAGGGTCCCGCGCTCACACGGAGTTCCGGCCGGCGGGGTTTTCGGAGTGAGCGGGCGCGAAAGCCGCCGGGTGGATGGCCGTCATGGCGATGGGCGGGGGGTGGGCGCACACGCTGGCGATGTCGTGGTCGCCTACCTGCCCTATAACACCCCGCCCGCCCGGAGGACGGCCGTGTACGGCCGCCGGGCTGGCGGGACCGCGGATGACGACTACCGTGACCGGGCGCAACGGCCGAGAGCAGGCACCCGGGTGCCTGGCCAGCAACACCGCGACCACCCACTCACGGCAACCGGCGCAACAGCCGGAAGCAGCCACCCCGGTGCCTGGCCAGCAACACCGCGACCACCCGCCCAGCGTGACCCCGGTCGCCGAGGACGAGAGCCGACGCCCCGGCCGTGACCGGCGGCAGGATAGGGGGCCGGACCGGCCACCGATCTGCGCCCGGCGGGCGCGGCAAAGGACGGAGTGGCAGCGAGATCGCGCCGACCGGACGGGACAGGACGGATAAGGCGGGACGACGTCGCGCGTACCGGAAAAGAACCGGAAGCGGACCTCGACTATGAAAGGTCTCCTAGCCTGGTCCTGGGCGAGGGGTGAGCTGGTGGGTGATCTCCTCCTCGGCGCCGGCGTCGGGCAGGTGCTTGGCGACCAGGTCGAGGGTCTCCATGATCAGCGCGTCGGCGGCCGGGACCGCGCTGGCCGGGGTGGCGGTCAGCACCGCCTCCAGCCGGGCCGGCAGGGCGGCCGGGGCCAGCGGCAGGCTTTCGGCGAGGTCGCGCACCCACTTGAAGCCCAGGTGCGGGAACCACACCCGGTTCAGGCCGAGCAGCACCAGCAGCACGTTGCGGACGGTGTCCAGCCGGTCCTGGGCCAGCGGCAGCACGTCGCCGCGGGCCAGCAGCTTGCGGCGCTGCCAGGTGGACCGGAAGTCCAGGTGGGCGCGGACCATGGCGAGCCCGAGCGCATCCGGGTACACCTCGGTGCGCGCCCGCCAGCCGGTGACCACACCGGTGTCGTGCAGGGCCACGCCGTACCGGATCAGGGCGATCAGGTCCTGTTTCGTCAGGTCCGGGTCGAACCGCTCGGTCACGTCGGCGATCCACGCGCCGGTGCCCTCGACCGTACGGTGACTGACCTGGATCTCCACCCCGTCGAGCAACACGTCCTCGGACCACTCGTCGTTGTCCGGGTCGTAGCCGTGGAAGGCGGTCAGCTCTCCCCCGCCGGCCGCGACCGCCGCCCGCCGGGACTCGTCGGCCGGTTCGCCGTCCCAGAACACCATCAGCTCGACGTCCGACCAGCGGTCCGCCAGCCCGCGCGCCACCGAGCCGGTGAGCAGCACCGCCCGTACCCCGGAAAGACCCGGAAAGCCGGCGGCGAACCGCTCACCGAGCCCACGCAGCCGGAGGTGATCGTCGATCATCGGGTGGTCAGCGCGGCGAGCACCGCCGGGGCGCCGTCACCGTCCCAGGCACCGGTCAGGGTGGCT
This sequence comes from Actinoplanes lobatus, assembly GCF_014205215.1. Taxonomy (NCBI): domain Bacteria; kingdom Bacillati; phylum Actinomycetota; class Actinomycetes; order Micromonosporales; family Micromonosporaceae; genus Actinoplanes; species Actinoplanes lobatus. Next base: position 5,180,012 of record NZ_JACHNC010000001.1, on the reverse strand, counting down.
CCGGGCAGGCTCGCGCCGAGCCGCCGGGCCACGGTGAGCTCGTGCGTCGCCGACCGCACGGCCACCGGGTCGTCGCCGGTCACCTCGACGACGTCGCCGAAGGCCGGCGGTTCGGCGCCCGAGCCGCGCAGCGCCAGATCCGGTTCGCGGGCGACCCGCACGCCGCCGCTCTCCACCTCCTCGGGCGCCTCCCGGCCGGCGGCCCGGATCGTCTCGGCGAGCTGGGCCACGTAGACCGGGTCGCCGACCGCGTCGTAGACCCAGCGGGTGCCGAGCACCGAGTGCTCGGTGGTGCCGATCAGGAACGCCTCGGCTCCGGCCAGCGGCGCACCGCGGTAGGTGAGCGGAACGTGCAGCAGCGCACCCTCCCCGGCCCGGATGATCATGGTCTCGATGCCGACCTGCCCGGCCGGGTCGTCGAACCGGGCCGCCGCGACCCGGGTCACCGCCCCGTCACCACCCCAGGACCGGCCGGGCAGCCAACGGGCGAGGAGCTCGAGTTTGGACGGAACGATCGTCGCCTTGTGCAGAAGAGCCATGCCAGGCAGCCTATGCCCCGGTGTTCAGAACGGGGCGTGCCGGCCGCGGCCGGTGGTGCGAGCCTGTTCGTAGAGGTGGCGGGCCACGATGACGTCCTCGATGGCCAGGCCCAGCGACTTGAAGACGGTGATCTCGCCGGGGCGCGTGCGGCCGGGGACTCGGCCGGTGAGGATCTCGCCGAGTTCGCCGTGCACGTGGCCGGGGCCGATCAGTCCGGCCTCGGCCGCCCGCAGGTAGTCGCCCGACTCGTTGAGCAGCGACTCCCGGCGGTCGGCGACGAGGGTGGCGGCGGCGAGCAGGTGCGGGTCGAGTTCGGCGGCGGTGGGGATCGACGAGCCGACCGCGTTGACGTGCGCGCCCGGCGCCACCCACTCGGCGAACAGCACCGGATCGGCCGACGTGGTGGCGGTGACGATGACGTCGGCGCCGGCGGCCGCGGCGGCGGGATCGGTGAACGGCACGGTGCCGGGCTCCGCCGCGGCGAAACGTTCCGCCGAGCCGGGGGCGCGGCCGACGATGCGGATCTCGGTGAACGGGCGCAGCGGCCGGAGGGCGTGCAGGTGGGCACGCGCCTGGACGCCGGTGCCGAAGACGGTGAGGACACGGGCGTCCGGTCCGGCCAGCACGTCGGTGGCGAGGGCGGACACCGCGGCGGTACGGATCTCGGTGACGGCCGAGGCGTTGACGACGGCGAGCGGCTCGCCGCTGTCCGGGTCGAAGAGGGTGACCACACCCTGGTGGGCGTCCTTGCCGGCGCGCGGGTTGCCGGGGAAGACGCAGACCGACTTCATGCCGAACGCCGGGCGCGGCCCGTGCAGGTGGGTGGTCATCAGGGCGATCAGCCCGTCGAGTTCGGGCGGGCGGACCACCGTGCGCAGCGGCAGGAACACCTGGCCGTCGGCGAGCGCGACGAGGGCCTCGCGCATCAGTTCCCGGCAGGCCGCGGGGGTGAGCAGGGCGTGCACGTCGGCGGCGGAGAGCACGAGCATGCCGCCCACCCTAGGCGGGTCACCGCCGTCTCGCCGTTGAGACGGCGGTGACCGCCACGGCCGGTTCCTACAGGCCCATGTCCTTGGCGATGATCATCTTCATCACCTCGGAGGTGCCGCCGTAGATCCGGTTGACCCGGTTGTCGGCGTAGAGGCGGGCGATCGGGTACTCGTTGATGAAGCCGTAGCCGCCGTGCAGCTGGAGACACCGGTCGATGACCCGGTGCGCCACCTCGGTGCAGAACAGCTTCGCCGACGCCGCCTCGGCCGCGGTCAGCTCGCCCGCGTCGAGGGCCTCCAGGGCACGGTCGGCGACGGCCTGCGCGGCGTCCACCTCGGCCTGGCAGGCGGCCAGCTCGAACTTGGTGTTCTGGAAGCTGGCGACCGCCTGCCCGAACACCTTGCGGTCGCGCACGTACTGCGTGGCGAACCGGACCGCGGCGGCGGCCTGCGCGTACGCCCCGTAGGCGATGCTGAGGCGCTCCTTCGGCAGGTTCTTGCCGAGGTAGTAGAAGCCCTTGTCCTCCTCGCCGAGCCGGTCCTCCACCGGCACCTTCACGTCGACGAACGCCAACTCGCCGGTGTCGGAGGTACGCAGGCCCAGCTTGTCGAGCTTGCGGCCGACCGAGTAGCCGGGCAGCGTGGTGTCGACGTTCAGCAGGGTGATGCCGGAGCGGCGGTCGTCCGGCTTGGGCGGGGAGGTCCGGGCGCAGACGATCACCCGGTCGGCGAGCACACCGCCGGTGATGAAGATCTTCGCGCCGTTGAGCACGTAGTGGGTGCCGTCCTCGCTCAGCTTGGCCGTGGTGCTCATGCCGGCCAGGTCGCTGCCGGTGCCCGGCTCGGTCATGGCGAGCGCGTACATCGTGTCGCCGGAGACGAAGTCGGGCAGCCAGCGCCGCTTCTGCTCCTCGGTGCCGAGCTCCAGCAGGTACGGCAGACCCAGCGCGACGTGCGCACCGGCCGCGCCGAACGAGACCCCGGCCCGCATGGTCTCCTCGGTCTGAACCGCGGCGAACTTGAAGCTGTCGATACCGGCGCCGCCGTACTCCTCCGGCACCTCGATGCCGAACAGGCCGAGTTCGGCCAGCTGCTTGTAGAAGTCCCGCGGCACCTGGCCGTCGACGAACCACTGGTCGTAGCGGGGCACGACCTGGGCCTCGATGAAGTCGCGCAGGGTCTGCCGGAACGCTTCGTGGTCGGAGTTGAAGACGGTTCGACGCATTGATGATCCTTCTTGCTAGAGACGGCGTCCGCCGTCGACGTAAATCGTCTGGCCGGTGACAAAGGATGCCGCGTCACTGGCCAGGAACGCGACCACCCGTGCCACGTCCTCCGGGCGCCCCACCCGGCGCAGCGGCGTGACCTCCGCTGCCTTCGCACGCATATCGGCAGCCGAGATGCCGACCCGAGCGGCCGTGGCGTCGGTCATCTCGGTGACGATGAAACCGGGCGCCACCGCGTTGACGTTGATGTTGAACGGGCCGAGCTCCATGGCCAGCGTCCGGGTGAGGCCCTGGATGCCGGCCTTCGCGGCCGAGTAGTTGGCCTGGCCCCGGTTGCCGAGCGCGGACACGCTCGACGTGTTGACGATCTTGCCGGACCGCTTCGGGACCATGTGCCGCTGCACCGCCCGGCTGCACAGGAACGCGCCGCGCAGGTGCACGTTCATCACGATGTCCCAGTCCGACGCGGACATCTTGTGCAGCAGGTTGTCGCGGAGCACTCCGGCATTGTTCACCAGCACGTCCACCCCGCCCAGCTCGCCGGCGACCTTGTTGATCACGGCGTCCACCTGGGCCTCGTCGGAGACGTCGCAGCCGAACGCGACGGCGGTGCCGCCGGACGAGCGGATCCGCTCGACGGTCTCGTCGCAGGCCTGCTCGTCGAGGTCGAGCACCGCGACGGCGGAACCCTCGCGGGCGAACTGGATGGCGGTGGCCGCGCCGATGCCGCGCGCGGCGCCGGTGACGATGACTACCCGACTCATATGGCGAACCCCTGTCTCAGAACGCGCTGATCCCGGTCAGCGCACGGCCGATGAGCAGTTTCTGGATCTGGCTGGTGCCCTCGTAGAGGGTGGTGACGCGGGCGTCCCGCATGGCCTTGCCGACCGGGAACTCGTCGACGTAGCCGTACCCTCCGAAGATCTGGATGGCCTGGTTGGCGGCCTTGACGGCGCCCTCGGTGGCGAACAGCTTCGCCATCGACGCCTCGGTCCGGAACGGCAGCCGCCGGTCGACCAGGTCGGCGGCGCGCCAGACGAGCAGGCGGGCGGCGTCGGTCTCGACCGCCATGTCGGCGATCATCTCCTGGACCAGCTGGTAGCCGGCGATCGGCTTGCCGAACTGGGTGCGGTCCTTCGCGTACGCGATGCTCGCCTCGAGGCAGCCCCGGGCCAGGCCGACCGAGCCCGCGGCGACCGCGATCCGGCCCTTGTCCAGCGCGGCCATGGCGATCTTGAAGCCTTCACCTTCGGCGCCGAGACGGGCGTCTTCACCGACTCTCACCTCGTCGAGGCTGATCGACGCGGTCGCCTGGCCACGCAGGCCGAGCTTGCCCTTGATCTCGTTTCGAGCAAATCCGTCTTTGTCCGTCGGCACCAGGAAGGCCGTGATGCCCTTCGGGCCCGGCCCACCGGTACGCGCGAAGATCAACGCGACTCCGGCCCAGGTGCCGTTGGTGATGAAGATCTTCTCACCGGAGAGCACCCAGTCGTCGCCGTCGCGGACCGCCCTGGTGACCAGCGAGCCGGCGTCGGAGCCGGTGCCCGGTTCGGTGAGCCCGAAGCAGCCGAGCACCTCGCCGGCACACAGCGACGGCAGCCAGCGCACCTTCTGCGCCTCTGACCCGTACGCCTGAATGCTCTTGGCGACCAGCCCGAGCGACACCGAGACGATGCCGCGCACCGAGGTGTCGCCGCGCCCGAGCTCCTCCATCATGAGGGCGTAGGTGAGGAAGTCCCCACCCGAGCCGCCCAGCTCCTCGTCGATTCCGAGGCCGAGAAAGCCCAGGTCGGCGAGTTTGCCGACGATCTTGGTGTCGACCTGCTCGGCGCGGTCCCACTCGGTTGCGTGCGGCACGACCTCGCGGTCGACCCACTCGCGGGCGAGATCACGGAACTGCTGCTGCTCCGCCGTCAGGCTGAGATCCACGGCGACCCCCTGGATTAACTGAACACTGTCAGGTTTCTCGGGCCATGCTAACTTAACACCGTTAGTTGAACCAGGCCCCTCGGGAGGACCGCATGCCCCGGCCGACGACGCCGCTGCTGAGCCAGGCCGGCATCCGCGCCTCCGCGCTGGAGATCATCGACCGGGACGGGCTGGACGGGCTGAGCATGCGCAAGCTGGCGGCCGCCCTCGGGGTGAGCGCCCCCGCGCTGTACTTCCACTACCTCACCAAGGAGCAGCTGCTCGACGACGTGGCCAGCGAGATCATGGAGAAGGTGGACGTCACCGCCTTCATCCACGGCTGGCGGGAGGGCCTGCTCACCTGGGCCCGCTCCTACCGGGCGGCGCTCGCCGAGCACCCCAACATCGTCCCGTTCCTGGCCCGCGGCCCCGGCCAGCGGGACGCCTCGCTGCGCCGCGCCGACGCCATCCACGGCGGCCTGGTCGCCGCCGGCTGGCCGCCCCGGGAGGCCACGATGATCGGCGCCTCGACGAAATACCTGGTCCTGGGCGCGGCGATGGGCTCCTTCTCCCGCGGGTTCGTCGACGACGTGCAGGTCTACCTGGATCGTTATCCGTCCCTCGGCGACGCCCACCGGCTGCGCGAGCACGCCGACGCGGTCGACCGGGACAGTTTCGAGTTCGCCCTGCTGATGTTCGTCGACGGCCTCGCCGCCCGCCTCGGGTCACATCGCCCCTGACGCATCAGCGGTGCAGGCCCGCGTTCAGCAGGTCGCGGCGGGTCTCGGCCAGACCGGCCGTGAAGTCGCTGCTGTCCTGGACGAAGTAGCGGTGGAAGAACCAGGACGGTACGCGAGGCGCCCGCCGCCGGGCCAGGAACAGCTGGTCCTGCACCTGCCGGGCCAGCAGCCACAGATCCTGGGTCACCACCGGGTCCTGGGCGGCCGCCGCGGTCTGCAGGCAGCGGCTCCGGGACCAGCGGGCCACCCGGCGCCGTTCGTCGTAGATGCCGCGCTGTTCGCGGAACGTGTCCCAGCCGAGCATCAGCATGCCGAGCGACGGGACACACCACTGGACCACGAAGTCGGTGACCGTCGAGCCGCGGAGCATCGCCGTGAGCAGACCGATCGCGGCCCAGGCGAGCAGCCCGACCATGACCGCCTTGGCGTACCGGCGGCGGACCCGGCCGCCCCAGGCGAGGTTGAGCTGCTGGCGGATCAGCACGTCGAACGGGGACGGCAGGTTCGGCATCGCGTACGACGCCCGCAGTGACGTCTCCGAACCGCGGAACCGGCTGCTCAGCTTGTGCACGTCCTCGGCCGGCACCTCGTCACCGGCCAGCACGTGGTTCCACCGCAGATGGAACAGCCGCACCTCGAAGGCCTCCTGGAGCAGCGCGGCCCGGCGCAGTTCCTGGTGCGCCCAGGACGCCAGCCCGAACGAGTAGATCAGCGCCCACAGGGCCCCGGCCACCGTCACCGTGATGCTCAGCGAGCGGATGAACGGCGTCGAGTTCAGCGACCCGGCGAAGACCGTGCAGAGCCCGATCGCGGCGAGTGTGACCGAGATGGCGATCCGTAGCGCAGCGAGACGGCGAACCCGGGCGTGCGACACCGTCATTGCTCGAATCAGGTGACAGAGCGTCGGCTCCAGTTGCCGCTGCCGCACCACTGATCTCCGCTCGGACATGCGCGCCACCGCCTGCCACGGATCACATCGGATACCGCCAAGATTAGCTCCAGATTGCAGAAATGTTCTTCTATATCTCCAGATAGCGGTAAGGTTTAAGGCGATTGGAGGGCCGCCGTCGGGGAGAGCCGAGCGGCGCGTACCGCCGGGTAGAGCCCTGCCACCCCGCCGATGAGGAGGGTGGCGGCCAGCCCTCCGGCGAGCGCCCACTCGGGAATCACCCAGGGCCACTGCTTGTACGCGGCGTAACCGACCGTCACGACGACCCCCACCAGCACGCCACCCGTCCCGCCGAGCGCCGACAGCAGCAGCGACTCGGCCAGGAACTGGACCCGCACCTGCCCCCGGGTGGCTCCCAGCGCCCGCCGCAGACCGATCTCCGGGCGCCGCTCCAGCACCGAGATGACCATCGTGTTGGCCACCCCGACCCCGCCGACCAGCAGCGCCACCGCCCCGACACCGAGCAGCAGCCCGGCGAACGCCTGGTTGGTGGCCTGCTTGGCGGCCAGCGCGTCGGACGGCCGGGACACGCTCACCTCGTTGGGGGCGGCCGGGTTCGCGGTCGCCGGGAGCAGCTCGCGCACCGCTTCCAGGCGGCTCTCCACCGACCGGGTGTACACCGTGGTGGCGTGCTCGTCGAAGTCCAGCCACCGGGTCGCGGCCGGCCAGCCGAGCAGGGCGGCGCTGTCCAGTTCGGCGGCGAGCGGCACCGGGTCCAGGATGCCGGTCACGGTGCACCGGACGCCACCGACCAGGATCTGGGTGTCCGGGCCGGCCGCGCCGATGCCGAGCCGCCGGGCAGCGTCCTCGCCGAGCACCACGGCCGGGTAGCCGCCGGTCGCCGCGTTCAGCCAGACCCCGTCGTGCAGGGTCGCGCCGACCGTGCCGGGCAGGCTCTCCCGGGCCGCGTACGCCACCAGGCCGTTGGTCTGCGCCTCCGGGATCTCCGCCGACCGGTACACCTTGGCGCCGTCGACCCGGCCGATGGCGGACAGCCGCTCCACCCCGTCCACCCGCTCGATCATCGACTCCGCCTCCAGCGGCAGTTCCGCCTGTTCGCCGAGGATGGTGTTGCCGGGCTGGACGGTCAGCAGGTTGGTGCCGAGCGCGGACAGGGCGCGGTCGAGCCCGGCGCCGGACGACGAGGAGATCCCGGCCACGGCGACCATCGCGGCGATGCCGATGGCGATGCCCAGCGCGGACAGGAACGCCCGCATCGGCCGGGTCCGCAGGCCCACCCCGCCGACCCGGACCACGTCGGCGAACGGCATCCGGGCCGGCCTCACGCCGTCACCCGCTCGGCGAGGACCCGGCCGTCACGCATCCGGATCTGGCGGGGCAGCGACGCGGCGATCTCCCGGTCGTGCGTGATGATCACGACCGTGGTGCCGGCCTCGTTCAGTTCGGTGAGCAGTTCCATGACACCCTCCCCGGAGCGGGAGTCGAGCGCCCCGGTCGGCTCGTCGGCCAGCAGCAGCGGCGGACGGCCGACGACCGCGCGGGCGATCGCCACCCGCTGGCGCTCCCCGCCGGACAGCTCGTGCGGATCGTGGCGCAGCCGATGGCCGAGGCCGACGCGGTCCAGGGCCCCGGCCGCCCGGCGCCGCCGTTCCGCGCGCCGGATCCCCTGGTAGAGCAGACCGTCCGCGACGTTGTCCAGCGCGCTGGTCCCGGCCGCCAGATGGAACTGCTGGAAGACGAACCCGATGCGGGTGGCCCGCAACGCCGACAGCCGCCGGTCGGACAGTCCCGCCACGTCGTGGCCGTCGATGCGGACCGTGCCGGAGGTGGGCCGGTCCAGGGTGCCGATCAGGTGGAGCACGGTGGACTTGCCGGAACCGGACGGGCCGACCACGGCCACCAGCTCACCCGGCTCGACGCGGGCGGTCACCCGGTCCAGCGCGGTCACCCCGCCCGGGTAGGTCTTGGACACCTCGATCAGCTCGATCATCCGGGCACCCCCACGGTCATGCCCTCGGCCAGCCCGTCCCCGGTGACCTCGACCCGGCCGTCGGCGAACAGTCCGGTCCGCACCGGCACCCGGCGTACCGCGGCGCCGTCGACCACCTCGACCAGGAAGCCGCCGCCCGGCGCCGCGAGCAGCGCCGCCACCGGCACGGTCAGCACGTCCCTGCGCTCTGCGGCGGTGAACGTGACGTCCACGGCCGCCGACCCGAGTCCCGCGGCCACCTTGGCATCGGTGAGGGTCACCTGCACCTCGGCCTCGGTGGTCGGGTCGTCGCCGGCCTTCTCGGCGGGCTCGATGACGGTGGCCGTCTCGGTGACCCTCCCGGCCGTGGTCCTGCCGCTGGGCAGGGTGACCTCGGCGGCCGCGCCCACCTTCGCCACGGCCGCGTCCGACACGTCCAGGCGTACCGTGATCACCTTGCCGGTGCCGGTCCAGGTGAGCAGGTCCCGGCCCGGCCCGACGGCCTGGTCCACCTCAGCGATCAGGGAGTCCACCCGGACCGCGCCGGAGGCGAACACCACCTGGCCGAGGGCGACCACCCCGGTCTCCGGCAGGCCGTTGTCCTCCTGCCACTGTTCGACCGCGCCCGCCGTCGAGGCGGTGTACTCGTCGTCGGCGGTGAAGCCGTCGTAGCCGAGGGCGGTCAGGTTGCGTTCCAGCTGGGCGACGTCCCGGCCCTCCGCGCCGGGAGACAACGACCGGTACGCGGGAGTCGTGCCGTACATCAGCACGGCCGGATCGTCGTCGATGCGGTAGAGCGGCTTCCCGCGGGTCACCGTCGCGCCGCTGTCCGGCAACCAGGTGACGGTCCCGTTCCGCCGGGCCGCGGCGGTGCGCGTCGGCCCGTACCCCAACTCGCCGTCGGCCTCCACCGACTCGCGCAACGTCTGCCGGCTGACCGTGGCGCCGGCCGGCGGAAGCCGGTTCCCGGCGCCGGAACCGGCGCCCGCCTCGGGGCGGGCCACCAGCACCGCGGCCGTCCCCGCCGAGGCGATCACCACCACCCCGGCGACGACCGTGCGGATGCGGCCACTCACCGGCTGCCCTGCATGATCGACGCGCATGCCTTCTCGGCGGCCTCGAAGTCGGGGTCCTCGGCGGCGCTGCCGTCGATGCGGATCTGGCCGTTCTCCGGGTCGGGGAAGGCCTCGACCCCGTTGTCGCGCATGCACTGGGACTGCTCGCGCATCCGCTCGTCCTGCTTCGGGTCGGCCGGACCGCCGCCGCCGGTCACCCCGGACGGCGCCCACTCGCGGCAGGCCTCCATGGCGGCCTGCACCTTCCGCTGGTCGCTGTCCGGCCCGAACTTGAGCAGCATGCCCTTGCCCGGCTCCGGGTCGGGCACGTCCAGACCCTGCTCCCGCAGGCACTGGGCGAACCTCAGATTGCGGGCGTCCGGGTCGGAAGAAGGCGCCGTCGACGGCTCTTCCCCGCCGGCGCAGCCACCGAGCACAAGGGCGAGCGCCACACCCACGATTGCCAACCGCATGATCTCTTCTCCTTCGAAAGGGGAACTCGGGCCCCGATGCAACGCGGCGGGCCGTTTCCGGAGCGTTTGCCGACATGCCAACAGCGCGGAAACGCGGCGGGTGGCAGCATCGGGCGCATGCGGATCCTGGTGGTGGAGGACGAGCAGCTGCTGGCGGACGCGATCGCCGAGTGGCTGCGGGAGGAGACCCACGCGGTCGACGTGGCCGGCGACGGCGCGGCCGCCCTGGAACGCGTCGACGTCAACGAGTACGACGTGGTGATCCTGGACCGCGATCTGCCCCGGGTGCACGGCGACGAGGTGTGCCGCCGGATGGTGTCGGCCGGCGCCGAGCCCCGGATCCTGATGCTGACCGCGGCCGCCGAGGTCACCGACCGGGTGGGCGGGCTGTCGCTGGGCGCCGACGACTACCTGACCAAGCCGTTCGCCATGCCGGAGCTGGCCGCCCGGGTGCTCGCGCTGGGCCGCCGCACCCGGCCGGGCAGCCCGCCGGTGCTGCGCCGGGCCGGCATCACCCTGGACCCGGCCCGCCGCGAGGTCACCCGGGACGGCCGGTACGTCTCGCTGTCGAAGAAGGAGTTCGCCGTGCTGTTCGAGCTGCTGCGCGCGGACGGGTCGGTGGTCTCCGCCGAGCATCTGCTGGAGAAGGCCTGGGACGAGAACGCCGACCCGTTCACCGGCGCGGTCCGGCTCGCCATCCTCAAGCTGCGCCGGAAACTGGGTGACCCGCAGGTGATCGAGACCCTGCCCGGCGTCGGGTACCGGATCTCATGAGACCGACCCTGCGGCTGAGGCTCACCCTGGTCTACTTCGGCTTCTTCATGATCGCCGGGGTGGTGCTGCTCGGCATCACCTACGTGCTGTTCCGCCAGAAGCTGCCGTTCTCGCTGATGCCGCCGAGCGGCAACGGGGAGCTGAAGAGGATCCTGCTCGTCAACGACGTCACGCTCACCGGTGAGGCCGCCGACCGGTTCGTGGAGGCGCAGGCCGCCGAGGTGAGCCGCTCGCTGCTCCAGATGGAGGCGGTGGCGTTCGTCCTGGTGGCGGCGGTCGCGTTCGCGTTCGCGTGGACGCTGACCGGCCGGATGCTGAGCCCGCTGCACCGGGTCACCGCGACGGCCCGCCGGATCGCCGCCGCCCCGGCCAGCGAGCGCGGCCTGCACCAGCGGATCGACCTGCACGGCCCGGACGACGAGGTGAAGGAACTGGCCGACACCTTCGACAGCATGGTGGAGCGGCTGGAGCACACCTTCGACACGCAGCGGCGGTTCGTGGCGAACGCGTCGCACGAGCTGCGTACCCCGCTCACCCTGAACCGGGCCCTGGTCGAGCTGGCCATGCACCGCCGGACCGCCTCCCCCGACGTGCTGCGCCTCGGCGAGGACCTGCTGAAGATCAACGCACGGCACGAGCGGCTGATCGAGGGGCTGCTGCTGCTCGCCCGATCCGAACAGGAGCTGGCCGACCACTCCCCGGTCGACCTGGCCGACGTGGTCGTGCACGTGGCCGAGCAGACCGCCGCCGAGGCCGCCACCGCCGACGTCAAGGTCACCGTGGTGGCCGGGCCGGCCCCGGCCGTCGGCGACGGGCTGCTGCTCGAACAGATGACCCGCAACCTGGTGGAGAACGGCCTCCGGCACAACACCGGTCCCGGCGGCTGGGTACGGGTGGAGAGCGGCCCCGGCCCGTCGATCACGGTCAGCAACAGCGGGCCGGTCGTGCCGCCCTACGACCTGCCGACCCTGTTCGAACCGTTCCGCCGCCTGGACGGGGACCGCATCACCTCGGCCAAGGGCTCCGGGCTGGGCCTGTCGATCGTCCGGTCGGTCGCGCAGGCGCACGGCGGCACGGTCACCACTCACCCGCGCGACGGCGGTGGGCTGGTCGTCACGGTCACGCTGCCGCCCACGGGCGGATAGGGCCGTAATTACCTCTAACGGGACAACGTTACCCTGGGCGGATGCCGACCAGCCGGACCCGCGTCAACCTCCTGCTGCTGACGGCGGCCACCCTGATCGCCGCCCTGGTCGTGGCGGTCGGGCTGGCCCGCGGAAACGAGCCGGACCGCGCCACGTTCAGCGCCCCGCCATCGGCCGCCACCGTGCCGAGCGCCACCGCGACGACCGTGCCGGCCGCCTCCGAGCCGCCGGACGGCCTGCCGGTGATCGCCTACGCGGACGGCCCGCGCGGCCTGCCCGCCGACCCCGACCCGGAGTCGGCGACCGCCCTCACCGAGGCGCTGCGCCCGCAGACCAGGATGGCGCTGTACGACGCCCCCGGCGGCCGCCCCCGCGCCTGGCTGCCACCCCGGATCAGCGGCCTGCCGGTCGTCGTCCCGATCGTCGCCCGGCAGAACGGCTGGGCCGCCGTGCTGGTCCCGGCCGCCAACCGCACCGTCGGCTGGGTGCCGGAGGCCGGCTGGCAGTCCGAGCCGCTGCGCGACCAGCTCGTCGTCGACCTCGGCGAACGCCGCCTCACCTGGCTGCGCGAAGGCGCCGAGCAGGCCCACTGGACCGTGGCGATCGGCACCGGCGCCACCCCCACACCGCTCGGCCGAACCTTCGTGATGGGCCGTACCGGCACGTCCGGCAGCGTCTACGCCGGGCTGGACGCGCTGGTGCTCGGCTCGGTCCCGGAGGACCCGGAGAAGATGGCGGCCGGCCTCCAGAAGGCGCACACCGGCATCCACGCGTGGGCGAACAGCTCGGTCTTCGGCAAGGACGTCTCCAACGGCTGCGTCCGCACACCGGCCGCGGTCCAGCGGAAACTGCTCGCTCAGCTGGACCCGGGCACCCCGGTCGTGGTCACAGCCTGACCGGCTGCGCCACCGAGGCGCAGCGCGCCCACCGCCCCACCGAACACCGCGGCCCACCGCCGCCCCGGTTCGCGGCCAGCCGCGTGATCATCTTCGACGCGTGCTTTGTAGTCGGCGCCGCCTCGCGCAGCATCTCCCGGCGCACCTCGTCGAGCAGATCCGGCATCGGCAGGCCGAGCGCCCGGCAGATCGCCGCGAGCACCTCCGACGACGCCTCCTTGGTGCCGCGCTCCACTTCGGAGAGGTACGGCAGCGAAACCCCGGCCGCCGCGGCCACCTCCCGCAACGTCCGTCCCTGACCCAGCCGGATGCGCCGCAGCACCGCCCCGATGACCCGCCGCAACAGTGGCATGCCCCGTCTCCCTTCGCCGACTCGTCCGCTGCCATCATGGCCCGGCGCGCCCGGCGGTGCTACGGTAGGCCCAACCGGATCCCGGATGCAGGCGTTTCTCATCGCCCCCGCTGATCCACCTCCCCGAGCCGTTCACCGGCTTTCCGCGCCGTCGGCGCGCTCTCTCGAAACGAGTCCCACCATGACCAGTCCCGTCCCCGTGGACGGTCTCGTCGATCTCGTCGACGACCGTCCCTGGATCCGTACCGACGGTTACGCGCCGTCCCCCACCGACCTGCCGATCGCCACGTCCGAGATGCGCCGCCTGCACCTGCGCCGCGGCGACCACATCACCGGCCAGGCCACCGGCCGGCCCGCGAAACTCCAGCTCACCGCGGTCAACGGCCGCCCACCCGGCCCCCGGCCCGACTTCTACCAGCGCACTTCGGTGCATCCGCACGAGCGGCTGCGCCTGGAGACCGAACCGCACCTGCTGACCACCCGCGTCATCGACCTGTTCATGCCGATCGGCAAGGGCCAGCGCGCCCTGATCGTCGCTCCGCCGATGGCCGGCAAGACCACGATCCTGCACGAGACGGCCCGGGCGATCGCCCGCAACCATCCCGAATGCCACCTCATGGTCCTGTTGATCGACGAGCGTCCCGAGGAGGTGACCGACATGCGCCGCTCGGTGAAGGGCGAGGTGATCGCCGCGACCTTCGACCGCCCGCCGCACGAGCACGCCCACATCGCCGAACTCGCCGCCGAACGCGCCAAACGCCTGGCCGAACAGGGCGAGGACGTCGTCCTGCTCCTCGACTCGATCACCCGCCTGGCGCGCGCCCACAACCTGCTGGCGCCGGCCCGCGGCCGCACTCTCACCGGCGGTCTGGACACCTCCGCCCTGCATCCGCCGAAACGCCTGCTGGGCGCGGCGCGCGCCTTCGAGGGCGGCGGCTCGGTCACGATCATCGCGACCGCCCTGGTGGAGAACGGCTCGGCCATGGACGGCGTGATCTTCGAGGAGTTCAAGAGCACCGGCAACGCCGAACTCAAACTGGACCGCTCACTCGCCGAGGCCCGCATCTTCCCGGCCGTGGACGTGCCCGCCTCCGGCACCCGCCACGACGAGCTGCTCCTGCACCCGGACGAACTCGCCGCCACCGCCCGCCTGCGCCGCGCCCTGTCCGGCCGCGAAAACATGGCCCAGCTGCTAAAACAGCTTCGCGCAACGCCCAGCAACGCGGTCTACCTACACAAGATCAAAACCAATTCACCGTACGCGTGACGCAAAGCCCCCGCGCCGTCCTCTCACCCCCACGCAACGCCCACCCCACCCCTACGGCGGTGCACTCAACGTCCCCGCAAAACGCCGCCGGTGTCGAGGCAAGCGATTTGCCGACGCAGCGGGGTGTGCTGCGGCGGGAAATCGCCTGCCTCGACACCGGTTACAAGGCGTTTTGCCGCGGAGCGAAGCGGAGCAATCAGGCACAGCTCAGGTCAGGCGATCGATGGCTGCCTTCGCGTCGGCGAGCGTGGCACCGGTGTGCTCGCGATATGCCTTGATCGCCTGGATCTTGCGGCCGTTGCGCAGATGGTCCAGCACGTCGGGGTAGGCCGAGTCGGGATCGGCCACGTTCAGGTGGGCGAGCAACAGGTCGAGCTTGCGTTCGACGGCGGCCAGGCGTGCGCTCGTCCGGGCACGATCCCGGGAAGCGTTGCCGAGTTGCGCGCCCACCAGCACGAAGAGGATCAAGAAGAACGGCATCAGGAGAAGAAGTACGTCCACAGCAGGATGGTGACACCCGACCGCCCTCGGCACCGATAGGCTGCTCGGATGGCGGACGAGTCCGTGGTGCGGGAGTTGCTCGCCGCGATTCCGGTGGGCTGCACCTGGGTTGTGCCCGTTCGCGGACCCTCCGGTGAGCTGCGGGATTTCCGGATCGCGGCGACCAGCGAGCGGACCAGGGACATCTTCGGCCGGGGCGCCCAGCGGGTCGACAGTCTGCTCGGCGAGCTGTACCCGTCGCTGGTCGGCGGTCCGTTGTGGAATCTGTACGCCGAGGTGCTGGAGACCGGCGCCCCGGGGCGGATGGACGAGTTCCGCCACGAGGAGACGCGTACCGGCGCGGTGGCCGAGTCCCGTTTCGAGATCAGTGTCTACCGGGTGCTGGGCGGGCTGTTGATCTGGTGGGAGCGGGTCGACGAGCACCAGCGCCGGCTGGAGCACACCGAGGTGCTGGGCAGTCTCGGCTGGGCGGAGTACGACCTGGTCACCGGCCGCAGCGACTGGTCCCCGGGGATGTACCGGATCTTCGGCCGGGACCCGGCGGACGGGCCGCTGTCGCGTACCGATCAGGCGCGGGCCATGCTGCCGGACGACCGCGGCATCGCCGAGACCGCGTGGCAGACGCTGGACAGCGGCGCCACCTCGGACGTGACGGTCCGGTTCCTGATCGGCGAGCAGGCCAAGCATCTGCGGATCCTGTCCGACGTGGCCCGGGACGCGGCCGGGGTGCCGGTGAAGATCTACGCCGTGGTGCAGGACGTGACGGCGCGGGTCGACTCGCGGACCGAGATCGAGCGGCTCAGCGACAAACTGCGGACCCGGGAGATGACCGCGCTGGCCGAGCACCGTCTGGCCGGCCAGTTGCAGAACATGATCCAGCCGGTGCCGTCAGCGCCGTTCACGCTGGCCGGGCTGGAGGCGATGGTCAGCTATCTGCCGGCCGAGAGCGCCGTCCAGGTGGGCGGCGACTGGTACCACGCCCAGACCCTGGAGGACGGCCGGGTGGTGCTGGCCATCGGTGACGTGGCCGGGCACGGTCTGGAGGCGGCCAGCGGGATGGCGCATCTGCGGTTCGCCCTGGTGGCGTGGTTGTCGATCGGCATCCACGCGCCCGGCGAGCTGCTCCGGCACATGAACCGTCTGTGCGCCCAGCTCGGCATCACCGGCACCGCGCTGGTGGCGTTCTACGACCCGCGGACCCGCTCGCTGCCGTGGGCGCGGGCCGGCCACCTGTCGCCGATGCTCGGCCGGGCCGGCACGAGCCACGACCTGGACCGCCCGCCGGGTCTGCTGCTGGGCGCCGAGCCGGAGACGAGTTTCCCGGAGGTGAGCGCCGAACTCGAGCCGGGCGACCTGGTCCTGTTCTTCACCGACGGCCTGGTGGAGCGCCGCGGCCTGGGCATCGACGGCCGGTCGGCGGAGGTCCGCGGCCACCTGTCGGCCGTCTCCGCCGACCCGGGCACGGCGCCGCTGCCCCGCCTCCACCGGCTGCTCTACGCCCCGAGCCCGTACGACGACACCTGCACTCTCGCCGTCCGGGTGCTGAGCTAGTAGGGCAGGGTCACGGTGGAGAGCTCGCCCAGCGACACCGTGCTCGCCGCGGAGCCGATGGCGCTCCAGATCTCCACCTTGACCGTGCCGTTCGCCAGGTCGCCGAAGGCCCCCGTGGTGGTGACCTGGCCGACGGCGCCGGTGTACCGCTCCCATCCGGTGACCGGGTCGGTGGCGAAGTAGCGGTACGTCTCGACCCGGTCGAAGCTGCCGTTGCCGGTCAGGTCGTACGAGACGCGGACCTGGGTGGCGTTGCCGACCGAGGTGCCCGCGTCCACCGAGATGCTGAACGCGGTCGCGGCGCCGGAGCGGTACGCCATGGTCAGCCCGGTCGCGGTGAACGTGATCGGCGAGTGCGGCTGGTTGTCGTTGGCGCCCGACGCCTTGGCCACGGTCGCGGTGCCGGCCGTACCCGCGGCATCCGCCAGCACGCCACCCGCCTGGAGGTACCGGACCGGGCTGGAGGTGGTCGGGGTCGGCGTGGGCGTGGTCGGCGTAGGGCTGGTGGGGGTCGTGGGGGTGGTAGGAGTCGGGTTGATCCCGCCGCCGGTCGCGTTGCCGCCGGACCAGTTCACCGCGCCGCCGGCGACCGTCTGCCCGGCCGGCACCGCCAGCACCCTGCCGTCCGAGAAGGTCACCGTGAGCGGCGCATCGGTGATGTTGGACGCGACGTACGTCCTCGCGCCGTTCTTGCTGAACACCCGGTAGAGCGGGTGGTCGGCGGTGACGGTGAGATCGGTCGTGCCGAGGGCGGCGAGGTTGCGGATCCAGTGGAACGTGTGAGCCCTGGTCTCGCCCTCCTCGGGGGTGTAGCCGCTGCCGGCCCGGAACTTGGCGAGCGCCGCGTCGCCGTCGCCGAGCGCCAGGTACTGCCAGGCGATGTCCGGCCAGAGGGCCGGTTCGTGCCCGGCGTTGGTGACCATCTCGGCATAGTTGCGCCTGACGTACGCCGGGTCGTCACCCAGGTAGAAGTGCCCACCGGTGACCGGCAGCATGTTGATGCCGTGGATCTGCTCGGGCGCGGAGGCGAACCAGGTGGCGTACGCGCCGCCGTCGCCCCAGACCATGCCGACCGTGCCGTGGCCGAACGCCGACGGGAAGTTCTCGTCGCGGGTGTCGAACCAGTACTCGTTGATCGCGGCCGACTGTGTCGTCCAGATGAAGATGCCGGCGTCGCGGATCGCGGTGTCGCCGGTCGCCTGCCCCCACTGGATCAGCGCGTTGGCGAAGTTCATCCCCTCCGACGACGACTCCTGGTTGTTGCCGGCGAAGAACGCGCCGTGCCCGGCCGCCCAGTCGTGCCCGGCATAGATGTCGAAGTCCCGGAGGTACGGGAACCGGTTGTCGCCACGGTCGTAGTTGTTGGCGTCGCGGATCAGCAGGTCCACCATGCCGCCGTAGTTGGCGCCCGTCGCCCAGGACGGGTCGAACTTGGCCAGCGTCGCGGCGGCCGCGATGTAGTAGCCGTAGTGGAAGTGGTGGTCGTTGAGTTCCGCGTCGGAGCCGTACGAGGCGGGGTAGCCGATCAGCGTGCCCCAGTTGCGGTCGTAGTAGAACAGCTTCCCCGTCTCGCCCGCCGTGGCGGTGAACCAGTCGGTCAGCTTGGCGCGGATGGCCGCCAGCGCGGTGTCCCGTACGTCGGTGCGGCCCAGCTGGTCGGCGATCTCCGCGATCCGCGCGCCGGCGCCGAGCGCCTTGCCGGTCCAGTAGGTGTCGTTGCCCAGCACGTTGACCGGGTTGTCCTTGACCTGGTCAAGATAGGCGTTGAGGGTGCTCAGGTCGGCCCCGCCGCTGTCGGCGACCGCGGGCACCTCGGGCAGTACTCCCTGGTAGACCGCCGAGGTGGTGTACGACGAGGCGCCGACGAGCAGCTTCATGGCGCCGCGGGCGGTGACATAGGTCTGCGCGGCGGGTGTCGCGCCGGTCAGTGCCCGCCACTGGTGCGGGTAGAGGCCGGCGACGGTCCCGGTGCCGGAGCCCTCGCGCGCGGTGGTGGTGTAGGCGTACGTGGTGGCGACCCGGCTGGTGGCCTGGTGGTAGGCGTACGAGATCTGGGTGCCGGTGACGTGGTTGTGCGCGTACGTGCCGAAGCTCGTGGCCAGGGCGGTCTTGTCCGTGACGCTGGTGGCCGGCGTGGTCGGCAGCACCGCGATGGAGAAGTAGCCCTTGCCGGCCAGGGTGGAGGTGATGACGGTGCCGCTGACCGTCCAGGTGGCCCCGGTCGGCGCGTACGCGACGTAGTCCTTGCCGGCGACCGAGTAGCCGATCCGCGCTCCGCTGTTGGACCAGACGGTCGGGGTGCTCTTCGCGGTGATCTGGGCGTTGCCGCCGGTGATCTGGAAGTACGCGAACGGCAGCCCGTGCCCGATGGTCGCCTTCATGGTCCGGGTGCCGTCACTCCAGTACGGCGTGACGGTCCAGTCGGTCCAGGAGTCGACCAGGGTCCGCGGGGCGTTCAGCCCGGTCACCCCGGCGGTGAAGTCCTCCTGGTAGATGTAGTGGTACTCGCCGACGCCGGTGGACGAGCCGCTGATCTGCGGTGTGGTGTTGTAGGAGAAGCCCAGCCCGCCCGCGGTGGTGTCGTAGCTCGTCGGATGCGCGTGCAGGTTCTCGCTGTAGGCGCAGTCGAACTTCTTGTAGACCAGCGACGACCACCAGTCGTTGGTCGGCACCGGGCCGGGCGGCGCATCGGCGGTCATGAACTGGCGGGGGTTCGTGGCCAGGTCTCCGCAGCCGGTGGGCAGGGCGGCGCCGGCCGGCAGGGTCTCGGTGTAGCCACCCGCGCCGACGGTGGCCGCGTCCGCCGTCCCGCTGACGGCCACCGCCCCCGATCCGGCCACGACAGCCGCGACGGCGGTCAGTACGAGGGCCCGCCCGCTGACAGATCCCATCACGCCTCCACTGCGTCCGGCCCGCTCGTGAGAGCGCTCTCTGACTCAGAACGGTAAATGCGTACAGTGGATGTCGTCAATGTTTCAGAATTTTTAAACAAGCTTCTCAGCGGTCCGGCGTGGAGACCCCCGCGCCCCCACGGAACCCCGAGCCATAAACCCTTTGTGGTCGGACCTCGACCAAGAAGGATCTCTAACCAAGAGACGTGAGCCAGCCGGGCGCGCACTCCTCGGCGGCGCGCGTCCAGGCCACGGTTCCTCCCGCCAGAGGCCACGCTCGGGTACGGGCTTCGTCGTGCTCGGCTTCACGAAGGTCCGCCCCGAAGCGCTGTCCGAGAACAGTCAGCGCCGGCGCGGTTCCCGGACTGCGCCGGATGATCGCCTCGCGCTCCAGGTAGCGGTCGACGACCATGCGCGTGACCGCGGCGGCCTTGATCGGGTCCACGCGGGTGAGCTCGAGCCACGGCGGTTCGCGGTCCTCGGCGAGAGCGGCGGCCAGCCGGTCGTGCCCGTCCAGCACCACATACCCGCACAGGCAGCTGACCCACCAGATCAGCACCGGGGGCAGGCTGCCGTCCCGGGCCTGCTTCCGATAGGCCTTGACCCGGCCATCTCCCGGGCCGACCGGCGTGCGCAGTGGCAACAGCGGCCGGTCACCCTCGTAGTCGACGTAGCCCTCGTCCGCCGCGTACAGCTCCCACCGCCACCCCCGGCGCAACCGGGGCACACGGGAACTCAGCAGCCATCGACCGGCGTGCAGTGGCCCGTACGCCGAATCGGACAGCTCTGACCGGAAGTGATGCGCCCACCGCGCCCACCAGGTCTCACCACCGTCGGCAGCGAGACCGGCCGCATGGGCGGCTCGCAGAGGCGGGACCGGCGACCGGTAGCGCCCGGTGCGCACATAGTCGACGCCATAGTGGCCGTCGTCGATGCGGCCCAGAACCACCGGGTCGTCGCCCTGCCGGATCGCCAGAAGCCGGCTGCCGGCCACCTCGAACCGCAGCGGCGGGCGACCTGGTGCCGGCACGACGTCGAACGGAAGGTCCATCCGGCCATGATGGACCGGGGTGCCCCGGCGCCGCGACGATTTTCCTCCCCGGCGCCGGGGCCGGGACTCAGCGAACGTAGATGTTCGGCTGGGCCGGGGTGGTCATGCCGTCGCCGAGGAAGAAGCTCGGGTGCGGCGGCTGGTTGTACGCGGTGTTCTGCCACGCCAGCGCGACCCGGTACTGCGAGTCGTGGGCCAGCGTGTGGATCCGGCGGTCGGTGACGGCCGGGGTGCTGTAGATGCGCAGCGCGGACGAGTCGGAGAGCCGCCAGACGATCTCCTCGCGCCAGTCGCCGAGGATGTCGCCGGAGAGGGCCGGGGTCTGTTTGGTGCTGTTGTTGGAGGCGACGCCGGAGGCGGTGAGCAGGCGGGTGTCGCCGCTGGTGCCGTACTTGTCGACCCGGGTGGCGTCGACCAGCTCGCGGACCGGGTCGGCGTCCCACCAGGCCAGGAAGTTGGTGGAGGACGGCTTGCGGCCGACGTTGGCGCCGGTGGTGCTGGTCAGCCCGTCGACCGCGGACGACCAGGCCTCGGCGCCCGCGCTGCCGGCGTAGACGTCACCGGCCACGGCCCGGCCGTTGTCGCAGCCGCAGGAGGCGTGCGACCAGATGACCGCGCCGGTGCGCCCGTCGAGCATGGCGTCGGCCGGCTGCGAGGTGGACTCGGACGGGCGGTACACCTCGATGCCGGCCCGGGACGGGATCAGGTCGCCGACGTGCAGGGCGTCGCCGTGGCCGAAGCCGCTGCGCCACATCAGGGTGCCGTTGTCGTTGATCGCCGCGGCGCCGTAGATGATCTCGTCCTTGCCGTCGGCGTCGGTGTCGGCGATGGACAGCTGGTGGTTGCCCTGCCCGTACGCCCCGGTGTTGCTGGTCCCGGAGTCGTAGGTCCAGCGGCTGGTGAGGGTGCCGTTGCGGAAGTCCCAGGCGGCGATGACGGCCCGGGTGTAGTAGCCACGCGCCATGATCAGCGACGGGCGGGCGCCGTCGAGGTAGGCGGTGCCGGCCAGGAACCGGTCGACCCGGTTGCCGTACGAGTCGCCCCAGCTGCTCACGGTCCCGCGCGCCGGGGTGTAGTTGACGGTGGACAGCGCGGCGCCGGTCTGACCGCTGAACATGGTCAGGTATTCCGGCCCGGACAGGATGTAGCCGGACGAGTTGCGGTAGTCGGCGCCGGCCGAGCCGATGGTGACGCCGGTGCCGGAGACGGTGCCGTCGGCGGTCTTCATGGCGATCTCGGCCTTGCCGTCGCCGTCGTAGTCGTACACCTGGAACTGGGTGTAGTGCGCGCCGGCCCGAATGTTCCTGCCCAGGTCGATGCGCCACAGCCGGGTGCCCTGGAGGGTGTACGCGTCCACGTACACGTTGCCGGTGTACCCGGACTGCGAGTTGTCCTTGGAGTTGGACGGATCCCACTTCACGAAGATCTCGTAGTCGCCGTCGCCGTCCGCGTCACCGACCGACGCGTCGTTGGCCGAGTAGGTGTAGGCGACGCCGTCCGGGGTGGTCCCGCCGGCCGGAACCTGGAGCTTCACGTCCAGGTAGCCGCTGCCGAAGGTCAGCGACGCGGGCGAGTCGCCCTGCTCGGCGCCGTTGACGACGGCCCGGACCGTGTACGTGGCGTCCGCTGCGGCGCCCGCGTCCAGGTAGTTCGTCGAGTTGGTGACCGGCGTCGCGGTGAGCTTCGTGCCGGACCGGTAGACGTTGAAGCCGGTGGCCGCCGCCTCGGTGCCGAGCAGGCGCCAGGACACCAGGTTGCCGGTGCCGGAGCGGACGCTGATCAGACCCCGGTCCAGGTCCTCCATCTGCCGGCCGGACTCGGTGGGCGTGGTGGGCGTGGCGGTCGGCCCGGAGACGTAGTTGAACGACCACTGCATCCGGGCCACGTCCGAGCAGGTCTCCTGCACGATCGGGTTGTTGCCGGCGGTCGAGCCGTCCTTGTTGCTGATGCACAGGCCGCTGGCCACGCTCTTGACCAGGAACTTGCCGGCCGCCGCGGTCGACGCCGTGAACGTCCACAGCTGGTTGTTCTTGGTGGCGTCGCCGCAGCTGTACTGCTGGAGCTGGGTGCCGGACACGGTCGTCGAGCTCGGCACGTCGACGCACCGGGTGCTGTTGCCGTTGACCAGCTGGAACTGCCCGCTGTTCTGCTGCTTGGCGGTCCACTGCTGGTTGGTGGTGGCCGCGTTGCAGGCCAGCTGGACGAGCAGCGCGCTGCTGGCGGTGGACGCGCCGGCCACGTCGGCGCACTTGCCGCTGGATCCGGAGGCCAGCGTGTAGACGCCGCCGGCGACCGGGGTCGTCGCCGCGGCCGCGGGGATCATGGAGACGGTCACGATGCCCGCCGGGACGGCGACCGCGAGGACGCCGGCCGCGATCAGGCCCCGGCGTAGCCGCCGGGGTCGGGGTGAGGACATGGGGTTGCCTTTCGCCTGGGGATGCGGGGGATGGACGGGGGTCCACCGGCGTAGATGCCCGCACCACCGGGCGATAACAGAAAATCTAGAGATTCAGGCAGATCCGTACGAGAGTGCCGCCCGGAACCGCGGTCGTGTAGACGGCGTCGCAGACCCGCTCGACGATCGCCAGCCCGCGCCCCCGGATCGCCTCGGCCGACGGCATGGCGCGCCCGAACGGCCGGTCGGACCCCTGGTCGACGACGTCGCAGACCAGGCGGCCCTCCTCCACCCAGACCCGGATGTGGCCGCCGCCGCTGGTGTGCTGCAACGTGTTGGTGGTCAGCTCGCTGACCGCGAGGGTGAGCATGTCGAGCCGGGCCTCGGGCAGCCCGAGCGCCAGCGCCCGCTCGGTGACGAAGGCGCGGACGGCCCGCAGATCGTCGGGTACGTGGTACGACATCCCATCGACGGTCTCAGACATGACGGCGCTCTTCGGACGGAGCGCGCAGCAGGGTGTCGAGGCCGGTGAGCTCGAGGACGGCGGCGACCGGGCCGGTGGCGTTGAGCACGTAGACCCGCCCGCCGGTCTGCTTGGCGGCGTGATGCGCGATGACCAGGCTGTGCACGCCGCTGGAGTCGATGAAGGTGAGCCCGGCCATGTCGACGAACACGAGGCGAGCCTGGTTCACCGCGTCGAGCAGGACGGCGGTCAACTGCTCGCGGGTCGCCAGGTCGCACTCCCCGGCGAGAGCCACGACGACGCGGCCGTCGCCGGCGGATGTCCTCGCCTCGAAGTTCACCACCGGGTCATCATGTCACTCCATCAACCGGAACGCTGCCACCCGGGCGGGTCACCGGGGCGCCGGAACCGCATCGACGAGCATCGCCAGCGCCCGGGCCAGACGGTCGATCCCCTCGACCGGCGGGCCGCCCGGCTCGGCCATGTACTGGTCGCGGCGGATCTCCACCATCAGCGCGGAGACGGCCGGGTCGCGGTCGTAGTGCTTGAGCGGAACGTAGCAACCGGCGAACGGGCTGTTCAGGCCGGTTTCGCCGAACGCCGCCCGGGCCGCGGCCAGCAACCGGTCCGGGGTGTGCAGCGGATGGGTGCCCAGGCACACCGGTGGGCGCGGGCCGTCGGCGTGCAGCTCGTACGGCAGCGGCGCCGTCGGATAGGAGTGCACGTCGAGGATCACCGCACGCCCGGTCGCGGCCAGGCGGTCGTCGACGAGGTGGGTCATCGCTTCGGCGTACGGACGGAAGTGCTCGTGAAGGAGTTTCGCGTCGCGCGAGGGGTCGTCGTCGCGCAACCGCCGGCCGGCGTGGCCGTGGGTGTAGACCGGCCCCATGCCGGCCCGGACCATCTCGTCGTCGGGGAACCGCTCGGGGTCGACGACGAGGCGGGACAGCCGGTTCATGAAGATCCACGGCCTCCTGGCCGCGGTCTCGGCGGCGCCGAGCGCGATCAGATCGGTGTGCGCGTCGGTGAGGTGGTCCAATTCCTCGGCGACAATGTCCGGATACAACCCGGATTCAACGATGTTCCGGGAGGAATGGGGCACGTGCAGGATCACCGGCGACGCGGAGTCACCGGGCAGGACGTCGAAGGCCACCGCGCGAAGAGTACGCGCGGTGGCCTTCGGCGATGATCAGGCCAGCTCGGAGCAGATCGTGTCGATCAGCAGGCGGGTGACGACGTACGGGTCCACGTTCGCGTTCGGGCGACGGTCCTCGATGTAGCCCTTGCCGTCCTTCTCGACCTGCCACGGGATGCGCACCGACGCGCCGCGGTCGGAGACGCCGTAGCTGTACTCGGTCCACGGGGCGGTCTCGTGCAGGCCGGTGAGGCGCTGGTCGATGCCGGCGCCGTAGCCGTCCACGTGCTCCTGGCGCTTCTTGCCCAGCGCCTCGGCGCCCGCGATGATCGCGTCGTAGCCCTCGCGCATGGCCTTGGTGGAGAAGTTGGTGTGCGCGCCGGCACCGTTCCAGTCGCCCTTGACCGGCTTCGGGTCGAGGGTGGCGGAGACGCCGTGCTTCTCGGCGATGCGGTAGAGCAGCCAGCGGGCGACCCACAGCTCATCGGCGACGAGCGGGGCGGCGACCGGGCCGATCTGGAACTCCCACTGACCCGGCATGACCTCGGCGTTGATGCCGGACAGGTGCAGGCCCGCGGCGAGCACCGCGTCCATGTGCTCCTCGACGATCTCACGGCCGAAGACCTCGTCCGCGCCGACGCCGCAGTAGTAGCCGCCCTGCGGGGCCGGGTAGCCGCCGCCGACCGGGAAGCCGAGCGGGCGGCCGTCCTTGAAGAAGGTGTACTCCTGCTCGATGCCGAAGATCGACTCCTGGTCGGCGTACTTCTCGGCGACCGCGCGCAGCGGGGCGCGGGTGTTGGTGGGGTGCGGGGCGCCGCTGATCAGCTCGACCTCGCACAGCACGATGATGTTGTCGCCGCCACGGAGCGGGTCCGGGCAGATGAAGACCGGCTGGAGGACACAGTCGGACTTGTCACCGGGCGCCTGGTTGGTGCTCGAGCCGTCGAAGCCCCAGATACCGGGCTTCTCGCCGTCGGCCAGAATCTTGGTCTTGGAACGCAGCTTGGCGGTGGGCTGGGTTCCGTCGACCCACAGGTACTCGGCCTTGACAGCCATCGTTCTTTTCTCCTCAAATCGGGGTACTCGGGGCGTACTCCGCCTAGCCTGGCTTAGGCTGATAAACACGCCCTAAATCCAGACCCAGCGCGAGGACTGTAACCCCCTTAGATCAACTCCACGTTTCCGTTCCCGCACCTCGGAAGCGTGATCCCGGTAACTTTGAACAGTGGTGAGGCGCGAACTCGGCTATCTGGTCCTCCTGGCCGGCCGCCTCGTGCAGAGCGCCGTGGACGATGTGGCCGACGATTTCGAGATGCCCTCCCTGGATCTGCTCGCCCTCTACGTGCTCGGGCAGCACGAGGGCATGACCGGCCGGGCGCTGGCCCGCATGCTGCATGTGCAGCAGTCCTCGATCACCCCGCTCGCCGACCGTCTCGAGTCGGCCGGGCTGATCGAGCGCGAACGCGACGAGACCGACCGGCGGCGGGTCTGGCTCTGCCCCACCCCGGCCGGCCGCGAACTGGCCGATCGGGCCGCCTCCGCGGTCGAGGCCGTCAACTCGGGCGCGTTCGCCCCGCTCTCCCCCGGCGCTGCCACCGCGCTGACCGCCCTGCTCGGCGAGATCGTCGAACCCTGGATCACCGGCATCCTGACCAGCGGCGGGAAGGCCGCCCTCACCGGCGGCGGGACGGTCACCAGAGACGGGCCTGGCTGAGCAGCGCCGCCCGGGCCCGGGCGATGTGCGGCTCATCCCGGGTCGCCGCGCGGGTGGCCAGGTAGAGCGTGTTGATCGGCGGATCGTCGGTGGGCATGACCTCGGTCAGCGTGCCGTCGGTGAGATCGTCGGCCACCAGGTAGCGGGGCAGCACGGTGGCGCCGATCCCGGCGACCGCGGCCGCGCGCAGCGCCCGCAGATCCGGAACGACCAGGACGGCCCGCCGGGGCGGTGGCCCGCCGAGGACATGCCGCCACCAGCGGCGCACGATCGGCAGCTCCTCGGCGTAGGCCAGCAGCGGCAGCTCGTGCACGTCGGCGCGGTCCCGGGCGCTCAGGAACAGCGGCGCCGCGACCAGCGTGAACTCCTCGTCGTACAGGGGCTCGGCGTGGATGCCGGCGCGGCGCGGGCGGACCGCGCTGACCACCAGGTCGAGCCGCCCGTCGGACAGCTCGGCCAGCAGGTCGTCGGCCAGCCCGAGCCGGACCCGGACGCTCACCCCGGCCTCGAACGTGCCGGCCAGTGACGGCAGCACCCGGGCCGTCATCAGCTCGGCCGGCCCGCCCAGATGCAGGGTCCGCCCGGCCGGACCGGGTGTGCCGAGCAGCCCGCCGACCACCCCGGCGAGCGTGTCCATCGGCCCGTCCAGCCGGCGGGCCAGGTCGTCGGCGGCGGCGGTCGGGGTGACCCCGCGAGCCCCGCGCACGAACAGCGGCTGCCCGATCCGCGACTCCAGGCCGCGCAGCTGCGCCGTCACGGTCGGCTGGGACAGCCCGAGACTCTCGGCCGCCCGGGTCAGCGTGCCGGCCCGGTAGACCGCCAGGAACGTGTGCAGCAGATCCAGCATGCCATCAGTATTCCTATGGCTGCCAAAACTGTTTCTCTTGGTTTCCGATGGCTGCCCCGAGGCATGGTTAGGGACATGACCGCAACAAACAAGATCCTCATCGGCCTGACCAGTCACGGCGACCTGGGCGGGCTCCGCTCCACCGGCTACTACCTGCCCGAGGCCGCACACCCGTGGCGGGTCTTCACCGAAGCCGGGTACGCCGTCGAGTTCGCCTCGGTGGCCGGCGGCGAACCGCCGGTCGACGGCGCCGACCTGTCCGACCCGGTGCAGCGCGACTTCACCGAGCGGGTCGACCTGACGGACACCCCGCGCTTCGCCGACGTCGACCCGTCCGGCTACGACGCCGTCCTGTTCGCCGGCGGCCACGGCGCCATGTGGGACTTCCCCACCGACCCGCATCTGAACACCTTCGCCCGGGACCTGTACGAGCGCGGCGGCGTGGTGGCCGCCGTCTGCCACGGCCCGGCCGCCCTGGTCGGCCTCACCCTCTCCGACGGCACCCCGCTGGTCGCCGGGAAGAACATCGCGGCGTTCACCGACGCCGAGGAGAACGCGGTGGGCCTCACCGAGGTGGTCCCGTTCCCGCTGCAGAGCCGCCTCGAGGAGCTCGGCGCGAAGCACACCGGCGCCGCCGACTGGCAGCCGCACGTCGTCACCGACGGCCGCCTGGTCACCGGCCAGAACCCGGCCTCGTCGACCGGTGTGGCCGAAGCCGTGCTCACGGTATTGAAGAACTGAACCGGACCCACCACGATCAGGGGAGGAAGCACAGGGAGGCGGCGCCGTGGCCACTCAGAGGATCGTCGTGGGCTATGACGGGTCGTGCGACGCGCGCAAGGCCGCCCGCTGGGCGCTGGACGCGGCCGAGCGCACCGATGCCACGGTGGAGCTGCTGTACGCCTACGAGTGGCCGAGTTACGTCCCCGCCGCCGCGATGATGCCGGCCGCCGCCGTCTACCCCGACGCCGACACCGACGACGCGGTCGGCGAGATGCTGGCCCGGGCGATCGAGGCCGCCGCCGTCACCCACCCCGGCGTCCGGCTGACCACCCGGGTCGAGCACGGCACCGCGGCGGTGGCCCTGGCCCAGCGCAGCGCCGAGGCCGCCCTCGTGGTGGTCGGCGGGCCCCGCCACTCGGCCGTCCGGGCGCTGCTCGGCTCCACCAGCGCCTCGGTCGGCACGCACGCCCGCTGCCCGGTCGTGGTGGTCCGCGGTGAACCCCGGGACACCGATCCGGTGGTGGCCGGGGTGGACGACTCCCCCTCCGCCGGCCTGGTCCTCGGGTTCGCCTTCGAGCAGGCCGCGGTCCGGGGAGTCCCGGTGCGCGCGGTGCACGGCTGGCCGGTGCCGGCCGGCCGTGACCTGCTCTCCGACGCCAACCTGTGCGCGGTGGCCACCGAGCGCCGCCGTTTGCAGGCGGTGGTGGACTGCTGGCGGCGCCGCTTCCCGGGCGTGCCGGTGAGCACCGAGATCATGGTCGGCGCCCCGGGCGAGGTGCTGGCCGAGGCGGCCGCCGGCGCACAGCTGGTGGTGGCCGGGGCCCGGGTGCGCCGGGTCCTGCGGGTGGCGCTGCGCCCGTCAGTGGGCCGGCACCTGCTGCATCGCGCCCGGTGCAGCATCGCCCTCGTACACGGCGCCCGCTGAGAAGACCGCGACCACCCGCTCACGCCCGGCGGGCGCGGCACGGCCCGCACCGCCCACCCGCCTCGCGGGTCGCCCACGGCGGGACGGGTAGGCGTACAAATAGGGTTTCTTCAGTCGCCGGGAGGAAGCAGGCGCTGGACCCGGCGCAGGAGGTCGGCCGGGGAGAAGGGCTTGACCACGTAGTCCTCGGCGCCGACGATGCGCCCGAGGTCGACGTCGGACGGCGTGCCGTGGCTGCTGACGATGATCACCGGGATGTCCGCGGTCTGCGGCGACGAGTGCAGCTGGTAGCAGAAGCCGATCCCGTCGAGGCCCGGCATGGTGATGTCGAGCAGGATCAGGTGGGGTCGCTCGTTGACGGCGAGGGCCATCGCGGCGTGGCCGTCGCCGGCCTCCAGGGTGTGGTACCCGGCGGCCTGCAGCTTGACGCTGATCAGGTCGCGGATGCTCTCGTCGTCGTCGACGACGAGCACGGTGGGCGGGTGGAGGGCGGCGGACCAATCCTCGACGGCCCACGGCACGCCCGCGTCGCTGAACGTGAGTTGGGTGGTCGTGGGCTGTGGCATGTCTCCTCCTTGTCGCTGGGACCAGTCCGATCGGCGGCGGACGGCCGGTTCCGCGGACAACCGGCGTTGCGGTACAGGAGCGGGTGGGCCGGTGGTGCGATCTTCGGGGCGGTTAGGTTAGGGTTACCTAATGAGACGCGGGAGGCTTTCGTGACCCAGACCGTCGTGCCCACCGAGGCGCTCCCGTTCCGGTTCTTCACGGCCCGGGTCACCCGGCTCACCCGGCTGAGCCCGAACTTCCTGCGGGTGACATTCACCGGCGACGACCTGGAGCGGTTCGCCGACAACGGCTGGGACCAGCGGATCAAGCTGATCCTGCCGCTGCCCGGGGGCGGTCACGAGCACCTGCCGACCGGTCTCGACTGGTACACACGGTGGCGCGACCTGCCGGAAGAGCGGCGCAACCCGATCCGGACCTACACGGTCCGCGCCGTCCGCGCCGCCGAGCGCGAGATCGACGTCGACATGGTGCTGCACGGGGTGAACGGCCCGGCCTCCCGCTGGGCGGTCGACGCGGTCCCCGGCTCGGCCATGGTGATCATCGGCCCGAACGCCGACTTCCCGGACGTGACCGGCGGCATCGACTTCCACCCGCCGGCCGCCACCCGCCGGATCCTGCTGGTCGGCGACGAGACCGCGACCCCGGCGATCTGCTCGATCCTGTCCGCCCTGCCGTCCGACGCGGTCGGTGAGGCGCTGCTGGAGGTGCCGGCGACGGGCGACCACCTGGCGGTCGCCGCGCCGGCCGGGTTCACGGTGACCTGGCTCCCCCGCGACGGCGAGGCACACGGGGTGAAGCTGATCCCGGCGGTGCGCGCGGCCGCCGCCCGGCTGCTCGCCGACTGCACGGCCCCGGCCGCCCCGGCCGAGCTGGAGGACGTGGACGTGGACCACGATGTGCTGTGGGAGGTGCCGGAGGCGTCCACGGCCACGCCGGACGGCTTCTACGCCTGGCTGGCCGGGGAGGCCGCGGTGATCAAGACGTTGCGCCGCCACCTCGTGTCGGAGTGCGGGGTGGACCGGCGCGCCGTCGCGTTCATGGGCTACTGGCGGCTGGGCCGCCCGGAGGGCTGACCGAGAATCGACACTCCCCTCTGGCCATGATCTGACAGCCGTCGTGTCGGATCGATGCCACGCTCTTCAGACGTGACCTCCCACATACGAGCCGAGCTCCGGCGCACCGGCGGATTCACGGACCGCTCACTGCGCGTGGTGCTCGACTCCGCGACCCTCCCCCTCGACCAGGCCCGCGAGCTGCGCCGCCTCATCCAGGACCTGGACCTGACCCGGGTGAGCGCGGAGATCGGCGCGGCCTGCCGGGCCGACCTGACCCGTTACCAGCTGGCCGTCGAATGCGGCGGGCGGCACTGGCGCGCGACCGTGGCCGAGCCCACGGTCCCCGCGGAACTGCGCCCCCTCCTGCGGTTCCTCACCCGTGCCGCCCGCGCCCCCGTCACAGCCGGCGCAGACCCGGGCGCCCCGCCTCGGTGACGAAGGAGGCGTGCGTGGCGACGCGCGCTCCCCGCCGGGTCACCACCGGGAGGGTACGGAAGTCCGCCCGCGCCCGGTCCCGCCCGAGCGTCACGAGCGTGTAGCCGCGCCGCTCGGAGAAGTACCGCAGATGCGGGTTCACGCGGGCGAACGGGATCTCGGTGAGCGGCGTGCCGTCCCCGTTCGAGCTGATCGACGTACAGATCAGCTCGGTCCCGATGGTCGCCGACCCGGGATCCCGGTAGTCCAGTTTCAGATCGTTGGCGAACGCCGCGTGCACGTCCCCGGTGAGCACCAGCGGATTGCGCACCCCACGGGCCAGCCAGCCGCGCTGGAGCCGGTCCCGGGCGGCCCGGTAGCCGTCCCAGGCGTCCATGTTGGCGCCGCCGTCCTCGTCGGCGAACTGGGCGAAGAACACCTGCTGCCCGAGCACGTCCCAGGTGCCGTCATGGCGGGCGAGCCCGTCGAGCAGCCACTTCTCCTGGGCGGCGCCGGTGATCGTACGGCCGGGCAGATCCGCCGCGTCGCACACCTTCCACCAGTCCCCGCACGCCTGGTCGTCGCGGAACCGCCGGGTGTCGAGCATGTGGAAGGTGGCCAGCCGCCCCCAGTGCACCCGCCGCTGGAAGGTCGCCGACCGCAGCGGCATGTTCTCGTAGTACGCCCGGTACGCGGCCGCCTGCCGGGCCCGCCACTTCGACGCGCTGAGCACCGGCCGGTTGTTGGCGCGCGTCAGCTTCGCGTAGTTGTTCTCCACCTCGTGGTCGTCCGGCACCACGATCCACGGCGCGGCGGCATGGGCGGCCCGTAGATCCGGGTCCGTCCGGTACTGGGCGTACCGCCGCCGGTAGTCGGCCAGCGTCACCGTCTCCCCACCGGCGTGTGTCCGCACCCGCCCCGGCGACCGGCTCTCCTCGTAGATGTAGTCGCCCAGGAACAGCACCAGATCGGGCCGGTCCTCAGCCATCCGCCGGTACGCCGTGTAGTACCCCGACTCGTAGTTGGCGCAGGACGCCACCGCGATCCGCAGGTCCGGCCCGAACGTGCCGCTCGCGGGGGCGGTCCGGGTCCGGCCCACCTGCGAGATGTGCCCGCGCGCCCGGAACCGGTAGTAGTAGACGGTTCCCGGTTTCAGCCCGCGGGCCACCACGTGGATCGCGTGCGCGTCCTCGTACCGGGCGGTCGCCGTGCCGGAGGCGACCACCTTGGCGAATCCGGCGGTCGTGGCGACCTGCCACTGCACCGGGACGTCGGCGCGGCCCATGCCGCCGTGCCCGTCGGCGTTGAGCGGTTTCACGGCGAGCCGGGTCCACAGCACCACGCTGGTGGTGGCCGGGTCCCCGGAGGCGACACCGAGCTGGAACGGGTTGGGGACGGCGGCGAGGGCGGAGGAGGGCAGGACGAGCGATCCGGCGGCGGTCAACCCGCCGAGCACGAAGTAACGGCGATCGATGCGCGTCATGCTGCGTACCATCCGGGCGCCGCGTTAATGGCGGGTGCGGGCGTGCGGATCAGGGGATGACACGACGGGCAAATAGGGGCGAGCAGTCTCTTAATCCCATACGACGCCGGGCGAAACGGAATGCTCATACCGGGCAACAGCCCGCCGCTTTCGGGGTGGAATCGGCGCTCACCGGCCGTAACAACGAGACGGAAATCGCCGTAATGATCGACGCGGAAAGTGATCGGTCGGTGGAAGAATCTCCGGCTTGAGATCCGAGAACGGGGAGGGACTGCCGCGATGACGACCTACGGACGATCCGCGCGACTATTGCGCCGATACGGTCCATGGACACTGGTGGTGACGACAGCGGCACTCGCTGCCGCCTACGGCCTGAACCAGTCGGCGCCATCCGGCTACGAGTCCGAGGCGACGGTCCTGGTCGAGGCCCGCCTCACCGCCGGGGCCCCGGCGACCGTGGGCCCGAGCGCCGCACCGGCCACCGCGCCCATCCTCACACCGGTCACCCCGGATGTCGGCACGGAGCGTGCCGTCGCACTCTCCGACGCGGTCGTGCTCCCGGCCGCGGCCCGGGTCGGCGCCGACAAGGCGTCCTTCCTGGAGGACCTCACCATCGAGGTCACCCCGGACGCGAACGTTCTCCGCTTCGTCTACACCGCGGACAACCGCTTCAGCGCCCGGATCCGCGCACGGGCCCTCGTCGAGGCGTACGTGAACTACCGCTCCACCGGCCCGACCGGCGCGACCGTGCTCAGCGAGCCCAGCCTCCCGGACGAGCCGGTGACCCGCCCGCTCGGCCCCGACCTGGCCGCCGGTCTCGCGGCCGGACTGCTGCTCGGCGCCGGCACCGCGCTGCTGCGCTCCCGCACCCGTGGCCTGATCCGCGGCCGTGACGACTACGAGCGGCTCACCGGTGTGCCGGTGCTGGCCACCGTGCCCCGCTACAAGCGCCCGGCCGGCACCACGATCGGCGCCCCGGTGGTGCTGCGCGATCCCACCTCGCCGGCCGCCGAGTCGTACCGCTACCTGCGCACCCGCCTGCAGCCGTCACTGCGGCCGTCGCTGCGGCCGCCCGCCGCCACCACCGTCCTGGTGACCAGCCCCGGCGACCGGCAGGGCCGGACCACCACGGCCGCCAACCTGGCCGTCACCCTGGCCCAGGCCGGGCGCTCGGTGATCCTGGTCGACGCCGACCTGCGCCACCCGCAGCTGCACCACGTCTTCGGGATCTCCGGCGAGTACGGCCTCACCACCCTGCTCGACGGCGAGGCGGGAGTCGAGGAGGTCCTCGAGGAGACGTCCGTGCCCGGCCTGTACGTCATCCCGGCCGGCCGGCGCGAGGAGGGCGAACACGTCGACCTGCTCGACAGTGGGCAGCTGGCCCGGGTGCTGCACGCCGTCCAGAAGCACGCCGACGTGATCGTCCTCGACTCGACGGCGGTGCTCAGCGCCTCCGACGCGATCGCTCTGGCCGCGCTCAGCGACCACATCCTGCTGGTCGGCGACTTCGCCCGGACCAGCCGGGAGTCGGTCCGCCGGGCCCTCGACGAGCTGGCCGAGGTGGTGCACGACAACGTCAGCCCGGTGCTGGTCAACGTGCCCAAGAGCGCCGGCGCCCTGGTGCCGCACGCGCGTACCCAGCCGACCGGGATCGCCCCGCACCACGAGCCGCTGACCCGCGACCGGCTGGTCTCGGACGCCGACGACGTGGCGCCGCCCGGGGTCACCCAGCATGCGTACGTGGAGGTCGCCGAGGAGGACGACGACGAGGACGCCGAGGCGATGGCCGAGTACTTCGCCCGGACCACCACCGTCGCGGTCCCGGTGATCTACGGCTCCGCCAACACCGCCACCGTCTACGCCTCCTCGACGGCTGCCGTCGACGATTCGGACGAGCCCGCCGACTCTCCCGCGGAACCGGAGGAGTCTGCCGAGTCTCGCAGCTGACCCCAGGTTGTGTCGGTTCTCGGACAACGCCGGACGTACTGTCCGATTAGCGTCGGTCCTGGAGCGTGAATCCATGTTGGTTTCAGGTTTCGACGGGGCAAACCCATCCAGAAGCCGAGCCGAGGCGAATCTCCATCGGGCATATGTCCACAGAGAGGTGAGCGATGACCACGAACCAGATCACGTACGGTGACGCGCCCGAGAGCGTCGACTCCATCTCCGGGAACGGCACCGCCGACTCCCCCTCCCGCACCCGTCAGGCCGTCACCACGGCCCGGACCAAGGCGACCGCCGCAGGCCAGGCGGCCCGCCGGAATCCGAAGTCGACGACGGTAACCGTTCTCGCGCTGGCCGGCGCGGCG
The DNA here is from genome assembly GCF_014205215.1 of Actinoplanes lobatus. NCBI lineage: Bacteria > Bacillati > Actinomycetota > Actinomycetes > Micromonosporales > Micromonosporaceae > Actinoplanes > Actinoplanes lobatus. The sequence goes on along the minus strand of NZ_JACHNC010000001.1, from coordinate 5,145,744 downwards.
GCGGCGGCCGTCTTCCTGCGCCGGCGCCGGGCCGCGAAAGCGGCCGGCGCCCGGGGCCGGCTGGCCTCGCTGCTGCACCGCTGATCCACACGAAAAGACGCCACCGCCCACGTTCGGGCGGTGGCGTCTTCGCGTCTACCGCTCGCCGGTGATGTACCCGGCCAGCTCACTCCGCTCGGTCTCCAACTCGTCGATCCGGTTCTTGACCACGTCCCCGATGCTGACCACCCCGCGCAGCACCCCGTCCACCACCACCGGAACATGCCGGAACCGCCGCTCGGTCATCAACCGCTCGACGTCCTCCAACCGCGAATCCGGCGTCACCGTCCGCACCTGCGTGGTCGCGATCGCACTCACCGGCTCCGTCAGCACGGTCGCGCCACGAGCCGCGAGGGCCCGCACCACGTCCCGCTCACTGACGATGCCGTCGACCACCACACCATCTCGCGACACCACCGCCGCCCCGATCCGGTGCTCCGCCAGAACGCCCAACAGCCGTTCGGTCGTAGCATCCGGATTCACCGTGACGACCTGTCCACCCTTCACCCGGAGAATGTCACTGATCCGCATCGCCCCTCCTTCATGGTCGGCTTGCGTACCCCCTCTATGCCGAAAACAGCACGCTCCTGTCAAGAAGGACCTTTTCGGGGTACGCCCACAGCGCCGCCACCTAGCAGCAGGCTTCGCCTCTCATCTCCAGGTCGATGCGGTCCACCAGGTCCTTCTGCACCCGGATGTGGTAGGTGGCGTCCCTGTTCCCAGGCGCCATACGTGAACTCCGCATTTCCACCAAAAGCCATCGCGAAGTCAGGGTACGCCTCCAGCACCTCGGCGTAGCTGCTGTTGAACCCGATGCCCTCCACGGTCTCGGTCCCCCAGGAGGCGCTGACCGCGGCCATGCCCTTGAAGTGGAGCCGCGCACTGCGGTCGCCGGTCGTGAGCCGGTAGCCGCCACCGCAACCGTCGCCGGAGTCTCCGATCCCGGAGACCGCTCCGGTCGCGAGCACCCGCTTGAGGATCATGCCAAGTTTCAGGGGACCGCCCCGCCCGCCCCGAGCACGAGGTTCGGCGGTGCCGGCTTGCTGCTCGCCGCCGCCGGCCTGGCCCTGGTCATGTTCCCGAACCGCACCCCGGCCGATGATGCTCCAGATCCGACGTTTGAAGAAGACCCATTTCCGGTACGAAAGTCCCCGCCCTCAAACGCACCACCCCCGTTCCGGGAGGTCGCCGCGAGGCGCTGCACCGTCCCAGCCGTGCAGCGCCCGCCGGGCGTGAGCCTTCCGTCACCGAAAAAAGGGCAAAAAGAAAGGCCCACCCCGTCTGGGGTGGGCCTTTCTATCACGTTGAGTCCGGCGGCGTCCTACTCTCCCACACCCTCCCGAGTGCAGTACCATCGGCGCTGGAGGGCTTAGCTACCGGGTTCGGAATGTAACCGGGCGTTTCCCCTCCGCTATGACCACCGAAACAGCCATCAGCGTGGAACAAACCAGCAACCCAAGACTTCTCCCGGGGTGGTTGTTCGTTTGCTGTGAATCACACAGTGGACGCAAGTAAAATGTTTAGGGTGGTTAAGCCCTCGGCCTATTAGTACCGGTCAACTCAACACGTTACCGTGCTTACATCTCCGGCCTATCAACCCAGTAGTCTAGCTGGGAGCCTTACCCACTCAAAGGTGGTGGGATACCTCATCTCGAAGCAGGCTTCCCGCTTAGATGCTTTCAGCGGTTATCCCTTCCGAACGTAGCCAACCAGCCATGCTCCTGGCGGAACAACTGGCACACCAGAGGTTCGTCCGTCCCGGTCCTCTCGTACTAGGGACAGCCCTTCTCAAGTATCCAACGCGCACGGCGGATAGGGACCGAACTGTCTCACGACGTTCTAAACCCAGCTCGCGTACCGCTTTAATGGGCGAACAGCCCAACCCTTGGGACCTGCTACAGCCCCAGGATGCGACGAGCCGACATCGAGGTGCCAAACCATCCCGTCGATATGGACTCTTGGGGAAGATCAGCCTGTTATCCCCGGGGTACCTTTTATCCGTTGAGCGACACCGCTTCCACACGCAAGTGCCGGATCACTAGTCCCGACTTTCGTCCCTGCTCGACCCGTCAGTCTCACAGTCAAGCTCCCTTGTGCACTTACACTCAACACCTGATTGCCAACCAGGCTGAGGGAACCTTTGGGCGCCTCCGTTACCCTTTAGGAGGCAACCGCCCCAGTTAAACTACCCACCAGACACTGTCCCTCGACCCGATCAGGGCCGCAAGTTAGATACCCAAACCCAACAGAGTGGTATTTCAACAATGACTCCACCCGAACTGGCGTCCGAGCTTCACAGTCTCCCACCTATCCTACACAATTAAATTCAGATACCAATGTCAAGCTATAGTAAAGGTCCCGGGGTCTTTCCGTCCTGCCGCGCGTAACGAGCATCTTTACTCGTACTGCAATTTCGCCGGGCCTGTGGTTGAGACAGTGGGGAAGTCGTTACGCCATTCGTGCAGGTCGGAACTTACCCGACAAGGAATTTCGCTACCTTAGGATGGTTATAGTTACCACCGCCGTTTACTGGCGCTTAAGTTCTCCGCTTCGCCCCGAAGAGCTAACAGGTCCCCTTAACGTTCCAGCACCGGGCAGGCGTCAGTCCATATACATCGTCTTACGACTTGGCATGGACCTGTGTTTTTAGTAAACAGTCGCTTCCCCCTGCTCTCTGCGGCCATACCACGCTCCACCCGCAAGGGGCTTCACGCGTCCGGCCCCCCTTCTCCCTAAGTTACGGGGGCAATTTGCCGAGTTCCTTAACCACAGTTCACCCGTCGCCTCGGTATTCTCTACCTGACCACCTGTGTCGGTTTGGGGTACGGGCCGCTCAGAACATCGCTAGAGGCTTTTCTCGGCAGCATAGGATCAATGACTTCACCAGAACGGCTCGGCATCACGTCTCAGCCTCATGGTGTGCGGATTTGCCTACACACCGGCCTACACGCTTACCCCGGCACAACCACCGGCCGGGATCATCTACCTTCCTGCGTCACCCCATCGCTAAACTACTACCCACCAAGTTCCTAGTCTCCATGCTTTTTGGTCCGAAGACCGCCGGCACTTCAAGTAGTTAGTACAGTGAGGTTCGTCTTGGGCGCTCTTTTGCGGGTACGGGAATATCAACCCGTTATCCATCGACTACGCCTCTCGGCCTCGCCTTAGGCCCCGACTCACCCAGGGCGGATTAGCCTGGCCCTGG